>NZ_JACHMS010000001.1:0-1213333 GCF_014205055.1 Streptomyces luteogriseus | reverse complement strand
CTCCGCCGGGCAGGTGGTTACGGGTCATCAGGTCCACGGTCGCCGGGGCGAGCAGCCGCACGCCGTCGAGTTCGCCCCGGCGGCGCAGCATCTCCATGAAGCGGTGGTAGTCGTGGGCCGAGCACACCATGCCGCCGCTGCCCGACAGGAACCGTGGCCGGCCGCGCAGCGGCAGCCCCGGGATCGGTTCGATGCCGCCGCCCTCCTTCTCCCCGTACATCTCGGAGAGCCGCGGCGCCTGCGCGTCCGTGACGTGGAAGCCCGCGTCCGTCATGCCGAGCGGCCCGAAGATCCGCTCGGCGCAGAACACGTCGAGCGGCTGCCCGGACACGACCTCGATGATCCGGCCCAGGACGTTGGCGGCCACCGAGTAGTTCCACTCGGTGCCCGGTTCGAACTGCAGCGGCAGGCTCGCGTACACCTCGACGGTCTCGGCCAGGTCCGCACCCGGCGGCACCGATGACTCCAGGCCGGCCTCGCGGTACAGGGCGTCGACCGGGTGGGCGTGGTAGAAGCCGAAGGTCAGGCCCGAGGTGTGGGTCATCAGGTGCCGGACACGTATGGGGCCGTCGGCCGGGCGGGTCTCGAGGTCCGCCCCGGAGCCGCCGACGTAGACCCGGGGTTCGGCGAACGCGGGCAGGTGTCCGGCGACCGGGTCGTCCAGGGACAGCAGGCCCTCCTCCACGAGCAGCAGCGCGGCGACCGCGGTGACCGGCTTCGTCATGGAGTAGACCCGCCACAGGGTGTCGGGCTCGACCGGGAGCCCGGCCGCGATGTCGCGCCGGCCGTGTGTCGCGAGGTGGGCGACGCGCCCGGCCCGGGCGACGGAGACCAGGAAGCCGGGCAGACGCCCCTCGTCCACCAGCCGGGCGAAGTGCCGGTCCAGACGGGCCAGCACCTGCGGATCCAGCCCGGCCTCACCCGGATCGACCTCTTGTCGCAGCTGTGCCATGGCTCGTCTCCCGTCGCGCTCGTCGAGGTGAGATCCGGCATACCCCGCCCGGGCCGCCTCAGACCCCATCGGGGTGCAGGAACGGTTCATGATCGCGCAGGAACCGGTGAGAGAGAGCCCTGGGGCCCGGGACGCAGGGCCGATGGCCGATGGTCCGGTGGGAGCCGGTTCCCTAGGCTCGGGTCGTCGCCCAGGCCGGGACGCCAGGAGAAGAGGTCACGATGCCCGTGAACGGTCGCAGTCACATCCGTATCGCCCGTCCGTCGAAGGACCTGGCGGCGGCCGAGCGGTTCTGGGTGACAGGACTCGGGCTCGGAGTGCTGTGGCGGGCCGAGGGCGGGGACGAACCGGGGGAGCACGACCTGCTGATGCTCGGCTGGCCCGACGCCGACTGGCACCTGGAGTTCGTGCACGAGCCCGCCCGGCCGGTCGAGCCCCGCCCCACGAAGGAGGACCTGCTGGTCGTCTACGTCGACGGCCCCGTCCCCGGCGACCTGGTCGCCCGCCTGGAGGAGCACGGCGGCAAGAGGGTCACGTCCCCCAACCCGTACTGGAACGAGTGGGGGGTCACCGTGGAGGACCCGGACGGCTACCGCCTGGTCCTGTGCCGCCGGGCCTGGTCCAACAGCTGACGGCGGCGCACGACGAGCGTCAGGCCGTCACCTTCTCCGGCCGCACGGCCCCGGGCCCGGTGCGTTCGCCCAGCATCTCCGTCGGAACCCGGTGGGTCTCCCGGGCCGACACCGCCGCGATCACCGGCGGCACGCACAACGCCGCCGTGAACAGCGCCACCGCCGACCAGTCGTCACCCCCCGGTCCCGCGATCTGCGCCGCGAACGTCACCGCGAACCCGGCCGCCGCGAAACCGATCTGCGTGCCGATGGCCACGCCGGACAACCGGACCCGGGTCGCGAACATCTCGCCGTAGAACGCGGGCCACACACCGTTCGCCGCGCTGTAGACGACGCCGAAGCAGAAGATGCCCGTCAGGAACGTCAGCGGGTAGGAGCCGGTGGAGACCGCCCACAGGTAGAGGAACATCGTCACCGCGCTGCCGGCCGCGCCGATCAGGAACACCGGGCGGCGCCCGATCCGGTCGGACAGCGTCGCCCACAGCGGGATCGCTGCGAGCGCGACGACATTGGCCAGGGCGCCCACCCACAGCACGGCCGTACGCGACATGCCGACCGCGTCGCTCGTGGCGTACGCCAGCGCCCACACCGTGAAGATCGTGCTGACCGAGGCGATCAGCGCGCCCGCGATCACCCGCAGCACATCCGCCCAGTGCTCGCGGAGCAGGATCACCAGGGGCAGCTTGACCACACCCTCCTCGGCGGCCTGCTGGGCGAAGGCAGGCGTCTCGTCCAGCTTGCGGCGGATGACCCAGCCGACGACGGCGACCCCGACGCTCAGCCAGAACGGCAGTCGCCAGCCCCACGACAGCAACTGGTCCTCGGGCAGCGCGGCGACCGGGATGAAGACCAGCGTGGCCAGCAGCTGACCGCCCTGGGTGCCGCTGAGGGTGAAGCTGGTGAAGAAGCCGCGCCGGTCCGGCGGCGCGTGCTCCAGCGTCATGGAGTTGGCGCTGGCCTGCTCGCCCGCAGCCGAGATGCCCTGCAGCACCCGGCACAGCACCAGCAGGACCGGGGCGAGAGAGCCGACCTGGTCCCGGGTCGGCAGACAGCCGATGAGGAACGTCGACAGGCCCATCAGCATCAGCGTGAAGACCATGATCTTCTTACGGCCGAGCTTGTCCCCGAAGTGCCCGAGCACCAGCGCGCCGACCGGGCGCGCGGCGTACGCGACGCCGAACGTGGCCAGCGACAGCAGGGTCGCGGTCGCCGGGTCGGAATCGTCGAAGAACACCTCGGGGAAGATCAGCGCGGCGGCGCTGCCGTAGATGAAGAAGTCGTAGTACTCCAGGGCGCTGCCGATCCAGGCGGCGGTGGCGGCCTTCCTGGGCTGACCGGGCGGGGCGGCGGATCCTGAGGGCACGGCGGGGACGGACACGGCGGCTCCTTCGGGGGGCTCCACACCAAAGCGGAGCGGGGCGACGGACGAGCAGAGGGGACGTGCCGGATCGCGGCTAATTAACGCACTGGGTAGTTAGTAGGGGATGGCCAGAGATGCTGCGCCCGCGTGCCACCCATGTCAAGAGGTGGTGCGTGGGGGGTTCAGTGCGCCGAGCGCTCCGCCGTCAGGTACGCGATCACCATGTCGCCCAGCATCGCCCGGTAGTGCGCGCGCTGCGCGCCGTCGAGCAGGTCGCGTCCGAACAGCGCGCCGAAGGTGTGCCGGTTGGAGACCCGGAAGAAGCAGAAGGAGGAAATCATCGCGTGCAGGTCGACGGCGTCGACGTCGGCCGTGAACAGGCCGGAGTCCTGGCCCGACGCCAGGATCCGGCGGATCACGTCCAGGGCGGGGGAGCCGATCTTCCCGAGCTTCTCGGAGCCGGCGATGTGCTGCGCCTCGTGGATGTTCTCGATGCTGACCAGCCGGATGAAGTCCGGGTGCTGCTCGTGGTGGTCGAAGGTGAGCTCGGCCAGGCGCCGGATCGCCGCCACCGGGTCCAGGTGGTCGACGTCGAGTTCCTGCTCGGCCTCCCGGATCACGCCGTACGCGCGCTCCAGGACGGCCGTGAACAGCTGTTCCTTGCCGCCGAAGTAGTAGTAGATCATCCGCTTGGTGGTGCGGGTGCGGGCGGCGATCTCGTCCACCCGGGCGCCGTCGTAGCCGGCCCGGGCGAACTCCTGGGTGGCGACGTCGAGGATCTCGGCCTGGGTACGGGCGGCGTCACGGATGCGCTCGCCGGATCGTGCCGGTTCTTCGACGCTGGTCATCAGGTTCCTTCGGGCGGAGGGTCCGGTGCCGGTGATTCTAGAAGCAGGGGCCCGTCCGCCCGTGGGGTCTTCCCGAGCCCGCGCTCGGCTGATATAGCTAACGTACTAGTTCGTACATTAGTGAGCCGCTCGGGAGGCGCGCGTGCCCAAGGAGTCGTATCTCGTCGGACTGATCGGTTCCGGCATCGGTCCGTCACTCAGCCCGGCGCTGCACGAGCGGGAGGCCGGCCGGCAGGGCCTGCGCCTGGTGTACCGGCTGATCGACATCGACACCCTCGGGGTGCCGCCCGAGGCGGTCGGGGACCTGGTGCGGGCCGCCCGCGACCTGGGCTTCGACGGGCTCAACATCACGCACCCCTGCAAGCAACTCGTCATGGAGCACCTGGACGCGCTCGCCCCGCAGGCCGAGGCGCTGGGCGCGGTCAACACCGTCGTCTTCGAGGACGGACGCGCGGTCGGCCACAACACGGACGTCACCGGATTCGTCGCCTCGTTCGCGCGCGGGTTGCCCGACGTGCCGCTGGAGCGGGTCGTGCAGCTGGGCGCCGGCGGCGCGGGGGCCGCCGTCGCCCACGCCGCGCTCACCCTCGGCGCCGGGCGGGTCACCGTCGTCGACGCCCTGCCCGAGCGGGCCGAGGCACTGGCCGGCTCCCTGAACCGGACCTTCGGAGAGGGCCGGGCCACCGCCGCCGCCCCGGACCGGCAGGCCGGGCTGCTCGCCCGGGCCGACGGCATCGTGCACGCCACCCCCACCGGCATGGCCGCCCACCCCGGCCTGCCGCTGCCCGCCGAGCTGCTCCACTCCGGGCTGTGGGTGGCCGAGGTGGTCTACCGCCCGCTGGAGACCGAGCTGCTGCGGACCGCCCGCGCCCTGGGCTGCGCCACTCTCGACGGCGGCGGCATGGCCGCCTTCCAGGCCGCCGACGCGTTCCGCCTGTTCACCGGCCGGGAACCCGACGCGGCGCGGATGCTCGCGGACCTGACCGAACTGGCCGGGGCCGTCGGAGCTCCGAACTAGAGAGAGGTACCGACGTGCGTACGTCCATCGCCACCGTCTCCCTCAGCGGCTCCCTCACCGGGAAACTCGACGCCGCCGCCCGGGCCGGCTTCGACGGGGTGGAGATCTTCGAGAACGACCTGCTGGCCTGCCCCCTCACCCCCGAGGACATCCGTGCCCGGTGCGCCGACCTGGGCCTGCGCATCGACCTCTACCAGCCGATGCGGGACATCGAGGCCGTTCCCGAGGCGGAGTTCGCCCGGAACCTGCGGCGGGCCCGGCACAAGTTCGAGCTGATGCGCCGGCTCGGCGCCGACACGGTTCTCGTCTGCTCCAGCGTCTCCCCGCAGGCGGTGGACGACGACGCCCTCGCCGCCGAGCAGCTGAGCCGGCTCGCCGACCTGGCGGCGGAGTCCGGTGTCCGGGTCGCCTACGAGGCGCTCGCATGGGGCCGGCACGTCAGTACGTACGACCATGCCTGGCGCATCGTCGAGACGGCCGGTCATCCGGCGCTCGGCACCTGTCTGGACAGCTTCCACATCCTCTCGCGCGGCACGGACCCCAAGTGGATCGAGGACATCCCCGGCGAGAAGATCTTCTTCCTCCAGCTCGCCGACGCCCCGCTGCTGGCCATGGACGTCCTGCAGTGGAGCCGCCACTACCGCTGCTTCCCCGGCCAGGGCGGCTTCGACGTCGCCGGACTGGTGCGTCACGTGCTGGCCGCCGGCTACGACGGCCCGCTCTCCCTGGAGGTCTTCAACGACGTCTTCCGGCAGGCCGACGCCGGTCCGACCGCCGTCGACGCCCGGCGCTCCCTGCTCGTCCTCCAGGAGACGGTGGGCAAGGCACCCCTGCCCGACCCCGTCGTCCCCACCGGCGTCGCCTTCGCCGAGCTGGTCACACCCGACACCGAACCCCTCGCCGCGCTGCTCGGCGCCCTGGGCTTCACCCGCACCGCCCGCCATCGCGGCAAGCCCGTCGCCCTGTGGGAGCAGGGCGAGGCCCGGATCCTGGTCAACACCGGGACGGCCGTCCGCCGCGACGGCACCCGGCTCGCCGCGATCGGGCTGGAGTCACCGGATCCGGCCGGAGCCGCCCGGCGGGCCGAGGCCCTGCTCGCGCCCGTGCTGCCGCGCCGCCGCGCACCGCAGGACGTCCCGCTGGACGCGGTCGCCGCCCCCGACGGCACGGAGCTGTTCTTCTGCGCCACCGGCCGCCCGGAACTGCCCGACTGGCGGGCCGACTTCGAGAACACGGGCGTGGCCCCGGCGCAGGCCGGCATCCGGGGCATCGACCACCTCGCCCTCACCCAGCCCTGGCACCACTTCGACGAGGCGGCCCTCTTCCACCGGGGCGTGCTCGGCCTGCACGCCCAGGAGAGCGTGGACGTGGCCGACCCCTACGGTCTGATGCGCAGCCGCGCCGTGACGAACGCCGACGGCAGCGTCCGGATCGCCCTCACCGTCGGCGCCGCGCCCACGGACGACACCGTCCACGCCCAGCACATCGCCCTGGCCGCCGACGACGTGGTCGCCGCGGCCCGCAGGTTCCGCGAGGCGGGCGGCAGCCTGCTGCCGGTGCCCGCGAACTACTTCGACGACCTCGCGGCCCGCTTCGATTTCGCGGACGGCGAGCTGGAGACCTACCGCGACCTCGGCATCCTCTACGACCGCGACGACCACGGTGTCTTCCGCCACTGCTACACCCGCACCGTCGGCCGGGTCTTCTTCGAACTGGTCCAGCGCGACGGCGGCTACCGGGGCTACGGCGCGGCCAACACCCCGGTGCGGCTGGCCGCGCAGCACACGGCACGGGCGCTCACTGGCGGCTGACGGTCCGGGTGATGCCGGTGACGACGGTGGTGGCGAGGATCCAGCCCGTGAGCACCAGGGCGTAGGAGAGCCACTGGTAGCCGTCGGTGGGGGCGAACGCCGCCTCCTGCCCGAAGGAGATCACCGGCAGCAGCAGGTCGAGGGTGTAGAACACCGGGTTGAACTGCGGTGCCTCGTCCGCCTTCAGCGGCGCGGGGTGGTGCAGCGTGTAGGCGAGGGAGCCGATCACCAGCAGTGACGCCAGCCAGCCCGCGGCCCGCAGGGGGCGGAAGCCGTAGCCGACGGTGGCGTCCTGCACATGGCCCCAGAGCCGGCCGTACCAGGGCAGGGTGCCGCGGCGGCGGCGCTGCTTGGCGAGCTGGACGAGGCGGGCCGCGGGGTCGTCGCCGATCCTGCGGTAGGCGGCGGTCAACTGCTCGTAGGCGTGCGGGACATAGCCCTCGCCGTCGCGCTCCAGCATCGCCAGGCGTCGCTCGGCGGGCTCGTGCGGGGTGAGGGAGGTGTAGACGAGGCTGTTGAGCAGGACCTCGCCCGGGACCGTCTCCGGCTCCAGGAAGAGCACGTCCACCTGGGCGCGCCGCAGATTGAGGGTGCCCTCCATGGGAGGGCCCTTGCGCACCCAGAGTTCTCCGATGGTGCAGCTGCTGGCCCGCAGCGCCGCGTCACCCGGGTTCGCCAGCCGCGCGTGCGACAGGTCGAGCCGGCCGGCGATCCGGGCGCCGCGCAGGCCGATCCAGCCCAGCACGTCCGCTTCGCGCAGCAGGGCGTCGCCCTGCACCGTCAGCGTCTCCGCGTCCAGGGCGACCTCGCCCGTACCGGCGTGCAACCGCGCCCCGTTGAGGTCGATCGAGCCGGCGACCGAGGCGCCCGTCAGCCGCACCTCGCCGCGCGTGCGCAGGCCCGGCGCCGACAGGCCGTCCCCGACGGTCACATGGTTGAGCTGGAGTGCCGGCTGACCGGTCGGCGGCTCGTCGATCTCGGCCCCGTCCATGAACAGCGCGCCGGAGATCTGCGCCCCGCCGAGCCGCACGGGCCCGTCGAAGAGACAGTCCGACATGCGCAGGACGCCGTCCACACGCAGGGTGGCCGCGTCCACACCGAGCAGGGCCGAGCCGCGCAGATTCAGCTGGCGCAGCCGCGCCGCGTACAGCACGGGCACGTTCTCGAAGAAGCAGTCGCTGAGGCGCACGGCGTGGTCGATGTCGGCGTACTGGAGGTTCAGCACCCCGGTGATGCGCGCGCCGGCCAGTCGGAGGGCGGCGGTCTCCCCGTCCTCCTGTGGTGCGCTCAGCAGCAGGGCCCGCACCACGGCCGCCCGCACCGTCCGCTCGGGCCCCCAGTGCGCGCCCCGTGCCGGGTCCTCGTCGGCCGGACCCCGGAAGTCCACGTCCTGCCCGCGCGGGAAGGCGCGCCACACCCGCTCCTCGGCGGGTGTCATGTCGTCGATCTCCATCAGCGGGGACTCTGACGCGCCCGGCCGGAGGCTGTCAACTCACCTCCGGCCGGGGCTCGTTACGCCCTGGAGTTCCACTCCGCGATCACGGGCCGGCCGTGCTCGGTCGACAGTCGGCTGACCGTGCCGGTCTCCAGCCGGAACAACTGCCCCCGCGCCGGGGGCAGCCCCAGCCGGCGGGCCGTCAGGACGCGGAGGAAGTGGCCGTGCGCCACCAGCATCACATCGCCCTCGGGCAGCGACTTCTCCGCCCGGGCCAGCACCCGGTCGGCGCGTTCTCCGACCTCCTCGGGGGACTCGCCGGGCTCGCCGTCGGGGCCGGGCGGCCCGCCGTCGGTCCACAGGTCCCAGTCGGGGCGGGTGCGGTGTATCTCCTCGGTGGTGACGCCCTCGTAGGCGCCGTAGCGCCATTCGTGCAGGTCCGCGTCCCGCACTGCCCCCGTCAGGCCCGCGAGTTCGGCGGTGCGCACCGCGCGGCCGAGCGGGCTGGTGAGGACCAGTGCGAAGGAGCGGCCCGCGAGGAGCGGGGCGAGCGAGGCGGCCTGCTCCTCACCGTGCGCGGTGAGGGGCAGGTCGGTGAAGCTGGTGTGCTGTCCGCTCCGGCTCCACTCCGTCTCGCCGTGGCGGACCAGCAGCAGATCACCCACGTCCTACGCCTTCTTCGCGGACTCGACGGCGTGGCCGCCGAACTGGTTGCGCAGCGCCGCGATCATCTTCATCTGCGGCGAGTCGTCCTGCCGGGAGGCGAACCGGGAGTAGAGGGAGGCGGTGATCGCGGGCAGCGGTACGGAGTTGTCGATCGCGGCCTCCACCGTCCAGCGTCCCTCACCGGAGTCCTGGGCGTAGCCCCGGAGCTCCTCCAGGTGCTCGTCCTCGTCCAGGGCGTCCACCGCCAGGTCGAGCAGCCAGGAGCGGATGACGGTGCCGTCCTGCCAGGAGCGGAACACCTCGCGGACGTTGTCCACCGAGTCCACGGCCTCCAGCAGCTCCCAGCCCTCGGCGTAGGCCTGCATCATCGCGTACTCGATGCCGTTGTGGACCATCTTCGCGAAGTGCCCGGCGCCCACCTTGCCCGCGTGGACGAAGCCGTACGGGCCCTCCGGCTTGAGCGCCTCGAAGATCGGCCGCAGCCGGTCGACGTACTCCTTCTCGCCGCCGACCATCAGGGCGTAGCCGTTCTTCAGGCCCCACACGCCGCCGGAGACGCCGGCGTCGACGAAGCCGATGCCGCGCTTGCTCAGCTCCTCGGCGTGCTTCTCGTCGTCCGTCCAGCGCGAGTTGCCGCCGTCGACCACCGTGTCGTACGGCTTGAGGAGGTCCGCCAGACGGTCGATGACGTGCTGGGTGGGGTCGCCGGCCGGGACCATGACCCAGACCGTGCGCGGCGCCTCCAACTGGTTGACGAGGTCGGCCAGGCTGGCGACGTCGGACTTCTCGGGGTCGGTGTCGTAGCCGATGACGGTGTGGCCGGCGTTGCGCAGGCGCTCGCGCATGTTGCCGCCCATCTTGCCGAGACCCACAAGACCGATCTGCATGTCAGTTCACTTCCCGAAGTGTGCGGTAGGCGGCCACCAGCGCGGCCGTGGACGGGTCGAGACCGGGGACGTCCGCGCCCTCGGTCAGGGCGGGCTCGACGCGCTTGGCGAGGACCTTGCCGAGCTCGACGCCCCACTGGTCGAAGGAGTCGATGTTCCAGACGGCGCCCTGCACGAACACCTTGTGCTCGTAGAGGGCGATCAGCTGGCCGAGGACCGACGGGCTCAGTTCGGTGGCCAGGATCGTCGTGGTCGGGTGGTTGCCCCGGAATGTGCGGTGCGGAACCTGCTCTTCGGGCACGCCCTCCGCGCGTACCTCCTCGGCGGTCTTGCCGAAGGCGAGCGCCTGCCCCTGCGCGAACAGGTTGGCCATCAGCAGGTCGTGCTGGGCCTTCAGTTCGCCGCTCAGCTCGGCGACGGGCCGGGCGAAGCCGATCAGGTCGGCCGGGATGAGCTTGGTGCCCTGGTGGATCAACTGGTAGTAGGCGTGCTGCCCGTTGGTGCCGGGCGTGCCCCACACCACCGGCCCGGTCTGCCACTCCACCGGCTTTCCGTCGCGGTCCACCGACTTGCCGTTGGACTCCATGTCGAGCTGCTGGAGGTAGGCGGTGAACTTGGACAGGTAGTGGCTGTAGGGCAGGACGGCGTGCGACTGGGCGTCGTGGAAGTTGCCGTACCAGATGCCCAGCAGGCCCAGCAGCAGGGGGGCGTTGGCCTCGGCCGGGGCGTTGCGGAAGTGCTCGTCGACGATGCGGAAGCCGTCGAGCATCTCCCGGAAGCGGTCCGGGCCGATCGCGATCATCAGGGACAGGCCGATCGCGGAGTCGTACGAGTAGCGGCCGCCGACCCAGTCCCAGAACTCGAACATGTTGTCGACGTCGATACCGAAGCCGGCGACCTTCTCCGCGTTGGTCGACAGCGCGACGAAGTGCTTCGCCACCGCCTTCTCGTCGCCGCCCAGCCCCTTGAGCAGCCAGGAGCGCGCCGAGGTGGCGTTCGTGATCGTCTCGATCGTGGTGAAGGTCTTGGACGCGACGATGAACAGGGTCTCCGCCGGGTCCAGGTCGCGCACCGCCTCGTGCAGGTCGGCGCCGTCCACGTTCGACACGAAACGGAACGTCAGATCCCGGTCGGTGAAGGGCCGCAGTGCCTCGTAGGCCATCGCCGGGCCGAGGTCCGAGCCGCCGATGCCGATGTTGACGACGTTGCGGATGCGCCTGCCGGTGTGGCCGGTCCACTCGCCGGAGCGCACCCGGTCGGCGAATGCGGCCATCTTGTCGAGCACGGCGTGCACACCCGGGACGACGTTCTCGCCGTCGACCTCGATGACGGCGTCCCGCGGGGCGCGCAGCGCGGTGTGCAGCACGGCCCGGTCCTCGGTGGTGTTGATCCTCTCGCCGCGGAACATCGCGTCCCGGAGCCCGAAGACATCGGTGGCCGTGGCCAGCTCCTGGAGCAGGGCCAGCGTCTCGTCGGTGACCAGGTGCTTGGAGTAGTCGATGCGCAGGTCGCCCACGCGCACGACGTAACGTTCGGCGCGTCCCGGGTCCGCCGCGAACAGCTCCCGCAGATCGGGCTGCGGCAGGGCGTCCGTGCGGTGGTCCTCCAGGGCGGTCCACTCGGGACGCCGGTCGAGCCTCGGGGAACCGGAGGGGGAGTCAGACATGAGCGGGGGTCTCCTCGGTTGCCTCGCCGTTCAGGGCGATGGCGTACATCTCGTCCGCGTCGAGGCGCCGCAGCTCCTCGGCGATGAGTTCGGAGGTGGCACGGACCTTCAGGGCGAGGGTGCGCGACGGCTGGCCCGGCAGGCTCAGCGTGGCCAGCGGCCCCTCGGGGCGGTCGATGACGATCTCGCCGTTCTCGGTGCCCAGGCGTACGGCCGTGACGACCGGCCCGGCGGTGACCACCCGGTCGACCCGGACGTGCAGCCGCGCCTCCAGCCAGCGGGCCAGCAGCTCGGCGGCCGGGTTCTCGGCCTCGGCCTCCACCGCCGCCGAGACGATCCGCACCCGGGCCTGGTCCAGCGCCGCGGCCAGCATCGAACGCCAGGGCGTCAGCCGGGTCCAGGCGAGGTCGGTGTCACCGGGCGCGTAGGCACGGACCCGGGCCTGGAGCGTCTCCAGCGGGTTCTCCACGGCGTACAGGTCGGTGATCCGCCGTTGGGCCAGCGCCCCGAGCGGGTCCTTGGAGGGCACCTCGGGGGCGTCCACCGGCCACCACACCACCACCGGCGCGTCCGGCAGCAGCAACGGCAGCACCACCGAGTCGGCGTGGTCGGACACCTCGCCGTAGGTCCTGAGGATCACGGTCTCGCCGGTGCCCGCGTCGGCGCCCACGCGGACCTCGGCGTCCAGCCGGGAGGACTGGCGGTCGCGCGGGGTGCGGGCATGGCGCTTGATGACGACCAGGGTGCGCGAGGGGTGCTCGTGCGAGGCCTCCTCGGCCGCCTTGATCGCGTCGTAGGCGTTCTCCTCGTCCGTGACGATCACCATCGTCAGGACCATGCCCACCGCGGGGGTGCCGATGGCGCGGCGCCCCTGTACCAGCGCCTTGTTGATCTTGCTTGCCGTGGTGTCGGTCAGGTCGATCTTCATGGCCTGCGCCAGCTCCGTCCGTCTCGTGCGAGCATCTCGTCTGCCTCCTCGGGTCCCCAGCTGCCCGAGGCGTACTGCGCGGGCCGGCCGTGCGTGGCCCAGTACTGCTCGATCGGGTCGAGGATCTTCCAGGACTCTTCCACTTCCTGGGGACGGGGGAACAGGTTGGCGTCGCCCAGGAGGACGTCAAGGATCAGCCGTTCGTACGCCTCGGGGCTCGATTCGGTGAACGACTCGCCGTAGGCGAAGTCCATCGTGACGTCCCGGATCTCCATCGACGTGCCCGGCACCTTCGAGCCGAAGCGGACGGTCATGCCCTCGTCCGGCTGGACGCGGATGACGATCGCGTTGGAGCCCAGCTCCTCGGTCGCGGTCGAGTCGAACGGGGAGTGCGGCGCCCGCTGGAACACCACGGCGATCTCCGTCACCCGGCGGCCCAGCCGCTTGCCGGTGCGCAGGTAGAACGGGACGCCCGCCCAGCGGCGGTTGTCCACCTGAAGCCGGACCGCGGCGTACGTGTCGGTCGTGGAGGACTGGTCGATGCCGTCCTCCTCCAGGTACCCGCGCACCTTCGTGCCGCCCTGCCAGGCCGCCGCGTACTGGCCGCGCACGGTGCCCTGCCCCAGGTCCTGCGGCAGCCGCACCGCCTTGAGGACCTTCAGCTTCTCGGTGAGCAGCGAGGAGGCGTCGAAGGCGGCCGGTTCCTCCATCGCGGTGAGCGCCATGAGCTGGAGCAGATGGTTCTGGATGACGTCACGGGCGGCGCCGATGCCGTCGTAGTAGCCGGCCCGGCCGCCGATGCCGATGTCCTCGGCCATGGTGATCTGCACGTGGTCGACGTACGACCGGTTCCAGATCGGCTCGAACATCTGGTTGGCGAAGCGCAGGGCCAGGAGGTTCTGGACGGTCTCCTTGCCGAGGTAGTGGTCGATCCGGAAGACCTGGTCCGGGTCGAACACGTCGTGCACGATCCGGTTGAGCTCCTCGGCCGACCCCAGGTCGTGCCCGAACGGCTTCTCGATGACCGCCCGGCGCCAGGAGCCCTCGGGGGCGTCGGCCAGCTTGTGCTTCTTCAGCTGCTGGACGACCTTCGGGAAGAACTTCGGCGGCACCGACAGGTAGAAGGCGTAGTTGCCGCTGGTGCCCCGGGAGGCGTCCAGCTCCTCCACGGCGGAGCGCAGCTGCTTGAACGCCGTGTCGTCGTCGAAGTCGCCGGGGATGAACCGCATGCCCTCGGCGAGCTGCTGCCAGACCTCCTCCCGGAACGGCGTCCGGGCGTGCTCGCGGACCGCGTCGTGCACCACCTGCGCGAAGTCCTGGTCCTCCCAGTCCCGGCGGGCGAACCCCACCAGGGAGAAGCCCGGCGGCAGCAGCCCGCGGTTGGCCAGGTCGTACACGGCCGGCATCAGCTTCTTGCGGGACAGGTCGCCGGTGACGCCGAAGATGACGAGCCCGGAGGGACCCGCGATCATGGGCAGGCGGCGATCGCGCGGGTCGCGCAGCGGGTTACTGAAGTCGGTGTCGGTGTCGGCGCGGTACGGGGCCGGGGCGGCCTCCGCCGTGCCGCTCACCCCGGTCTGCTCGACCCCGGCCGCCTCCTGTGCGGCCCGGGCCTCCTTCTCCTCCTTGGTGCCCTTGGTCTCCTGTTCGGCCGTCTGGGGGATGCCCTCGCTCATTCCGCGTCAACTCCCTCGCTGTTCAAGGACTTGGTGACCGCGTCCAGCAGGTCCTGCCAGGCCACCGCGAACTTGGCCACGCCCTCGTCCTCCAGTTGCCGCACCACCTCGTCGTATGCAATGCCGAGCCGTTCGACGGCCGCCAGGTCGGCGCGGGCCTGGGCATAACCGCCGGTGACCGTGTCGCCCTGGACGTCACCGTGGTCGGCGACGGCCTTCAGCGTGGCCTCCGGCATGGTGTTGACCGTGCCGGGGGCGACCAGTTCGTCCACGTACAGGGTGTCCTTGTATGCGGGGTCCTTCACACCGGTGGAGGCCCAAAGGGGGCGCTGCCGGTTCGCACGGGCCCCGCCCAGGGCCTGCCAGCGCGCCCCGGAGAAGACGTGCTCGTACGCCTCGTAGGCGAGCCGCGCGTTGGCGAGGGCCGCCCGGCCCTTCAGGGCGAGGGCCTCGTCGGTGCCCAGCAGCGTCAGCCGCTTGTCGATCTCGGAGTCCACACGGGAGACGAAGAACGACGCGACCGAGTGAATGCCCGACAGGTCGAGACCGGCCGCCCGGGCCTTCTCCAGGCCGGCGACATAGGCGTCCATCACCTCGCGGTAGCGCTCCAGGGAGAAGATCAGCGTCACGTTCACGCTGATGCCCGCGCCGATCACCTCGGTGATCGCCGGCAGGCCCGCCTTCGTCGCCGGGATCTTGATCATCACGTTGGGACGGTCCACCAGCCAGGCCAGCTGGCGGGCCTCGGCGACGGTCGCCGTCGTGTCGTAGGCCAGGCGCGGGTCGACCTCGATGGAGACCCGGCCGTCCCGGCCGCCGGTCGCCTCGTACACCGGCCGCAGGACGTCGGCGGCGGCGCGGACGTCGGCGGTCGTCATCATCCGCACGGCCTCGTCCACGGTCACCCCGCGCACCGCCAGGTCGGCGAGCTGCTCCTCGTAGCCCGCGCCCGAGCCGATGGCGGCCTGGAAGATGGACGGGTTGGTGGTGACGCCGACGACGTTCCTCGTGGCGACGAGCTCGGCCAGGTCGCCGGACTCGATCCGCCGGCGCGACAGGTCGTCGAGCCAGATCGACACGCCCTCGTCGGACAGGCGCTTCAGTGCTCCCGCGCTCGCGGTCGCTTCGGTCACAGTGATCATCTTCTTTCGGGCGGTCGGATCAGCCACGGGCGGCGGTGAGGGATTCCCGCGCGGCGGCGACGACGTTCTCGGGGGTGAAGCCGTACTCGGCGAACAGGGTCTCGGCGTCGGCGGAGGCACCGAAGTGCTCCAGGGAGACGATGCGTCCGGCGTCCCCGACGAACCGGTGCCAGGTCAGCCCGATCCCCGCCTCCACGGCGACCCGGGCCTTCACGGACGGCGGCAGCACGCTGTCGCGGTAGGAGCGCGGCTGCTCCTCGAACCACTCCACGGACGGCATCGACACCACGCGGGTGGGCACACCGGCGCCCTGGAGCAGCTCGCGTGCCGCGGCGGCGACGTGCACCTCGGAGCCGGTGGCGATCAGGACCACCTGCGGTGCGCCGCCCTCCGCCTCGAACCTCACGTAGCCGCCGCGCGCCGCGTCCGGGTCCGGCTCGTACGTGGGCACGCCCTGGCGGGTGAGCGCGAGGCCGTGCGGGGCCGGTGCGGTGCCGTGCCGCTTCAGGATCTCGGCCCAGACGACCGCGGTCTCGTTGGCGTCGGCGGGGCGTACGACGTTCAGGCCGGGGATCGCCCGCAGCGCCGCCAGGTGCTCGACCGGCTGGTGTGTCGGGCCGTCCTCGCCGAGGCCGATGGAGTCGTGCGTCCACACGTACGTCACCGGCAGCTGCATCAGGGCCGACATCCGCACCGCGTTGCGCATGTAGTCGGAGAACACCAGGAACGTGCCCCCGTAGACGCGGGTGTTGCCGTGCAGCGCGATGCCGTTCATCTCCGCGGCCATGGAGAACTCGCGGATGCCGAAGTGCACGGTGCGGCCGTACGGGTCGGCCTCCGGCAGCGGGTTGTCCGCCGGGAGGAAGGAGCTGGTCTTGTCGATGGTGGTGTTGTTGGAACCGGCGAGGTCGGCCGAACCGCCCCACAGCTCGGGGACCACCGGGCCGAGCGCCTGGAGGACCTTCCCGGACGCGGCCCGGGTGGCGACCGCCTTGCCCGGCTCGAACACCGGCAGGGCGTCCTCCCAGCCCTCGGGCAGCTCGCCCTTGCTGACCCGGTCGAACGTGGCGGCCCGCTCCGGGTTGTCGGACCGCCAGGCGGCGATCCGCTTGTCCCAGGCGGTGCGCGCCTCGGCGCCCCGGTCCAGGGCCCGGCGGGTGTGGGCCAGCACCTCGTCGGCGACCTCGAAGGTCTGCCCGGGGTCGAAGCCGAGGAGGCGCTTGGTGGCCGCGACCTCGTCCTCGCCGAGCGCCGAGCCGTGGGAGGCCTCGGTGTCGCGCGCGTTCGGGGCGGGCCAGGCGATGATGGTGCGCATGGCGATGAGGGACGGCCGTGCGGTCTCGTCCCGAGCCGCCTCCAGTGCCGTGTACAGCGCCCGCGGATCGATGTCGCCGTCCTCCTGCGGCTCGATCCGCTGCACGTGCCAGCCGTAGGCCTCGTAGCGCTTCAGCACGTCCTCGGAGAAGGCGGTCGCGGTGTCGCCCTCGATGGAGATGTGGTTGTCGTCGTAGAGGAAGACCAGGTTGCCGAGCTTCTGGTGGCCGGCGAGCGAGGACGCCTCGGCGGAGACGCCCTCCTGGAGGTCGCCGTCGGAGACGATCGCCCAGATCGTGTGGTCGAAGGGGGAGTCGCCCTCCCGGGCGTCCGGGTCGAACAGACCGCGCTCGTACCGGGCGGCCATCGCCATGCCGACGGCGTTCGCGACGCCCTGGCCCAGCGGGCCGGTGGTGGTCTCCACACCGGCGGTGTGCCCGTACTCGGGGTGGCCGGGCGTCTTGGAGCCGTGCGTGCGGAACGCCTTGAGGTCGTCCAGCTCCAGCTCGTAGCCCGCGAGGTAGAGCTGCGTGTAGAGGGTCAGCGAGGTGTGGCCGGGGGACAGGACGAAGCGGTCACGACCGGTCCACTCGGGATCGGCCGGGTCGTGCCGCATCACCTTCTGAAAGATCGTGTAGGCGGCCGGAGCCAGGCTCATCGCGGTACCGGGGTGGCCGTTGCCGACCCGCTGGACGGCATCCGCCGCCAGAAGACGGGCGGTGTCGACGGCACGCCGGTCGAGTTCGGTCCATTCGAAGCGGTCCGCTGTCTGCGTGCTCATCTTCAAGAAGTCCTCGGTGGGAGCGAAGTTGCTGGTCTGACGTGTTCAAAATTAAAAGTCTGACTTTTATGGCGGAAGGTCGGCGTGTGCCAGCCTGTGGTGAAAGTGGGACACCCGCCGGCAGCAGGGCACGCGAGCGGGGCGGGACGAGGGGTACTTGGTGGACATCGTGGACAGAAGCATCCAAGGCGGCGACGGGATCGATACCTTCCCCTTCCCGGTCGAGCTCAGCGTCGGTGGCGTCGGCATGCAGATCGGCCCGATGGGGACCGGCCGCACCTGGCACGCCGACGCGCCCCTGGAGCGTGTGCACCGCATCGACTTCCACGTCGTGATGCTGTTCGGCGCGGGCCCGGTCCGGCACATGGTCGACTTCACCGAGTACGAGGCCATGGCCGGGGACCTGCTGTGGATCCGCCCGGGGCAGGTCCACCGCTTCTCGCGCAGCAGCGAGTACCGCGGAACCGTGCTGACCATGCAGCCCGGCTTCCTGCCCCGCTCGACCGTGGAGGCCACCGGCCTCTACCGCTACGACCTGCCGCCCCTGCTGCGCCCCGACGCGCCCCAACTCGCCGGTCTCCGGGCCGCGCTGGCCCAGCTGCTGCGCGAGTACGAGGACAACTCCACGCTCCCGCTGAGCCTGCACACCGCCGTCCTGCGCCACACGCTGACGGCGTTCCTGCTGCGGCTCGCCCACCTCGCGGCGAGTTCGGCGCAGGCCCTGCGGCAGCGGTCCGACTCCACCTTCACCCTCTTCCGGGACGCGGTGGAGCGGGACTTCGCCACCAACCACAGCGTCAGCGCCTACGCCGACGCGCTCGGCTACTCCCGCCGCACCCTGGTCCGGGCGGTGCGCGCCGCGACCGGTGAGACCCCCAAGGCCTTCATCGACAAGCGCGTGGTCCTCGAGGCCAAACGGCTCCTCGCCCACACCGAACTGCCCATCGGCCGGGTCGGCGTGGCGGTCGGCTTCCCCGACGCCGCGAACTTCTCCAAGTTCTTCCACCAGCACACCGACCAGACACCGGCGGCGTTCCGGGCGGAACTGCGCTGACGGCGGCGGGCAGCGGCGAAAGGGGCTCCCCTCGCGCGCGGAAAGCGTAAAAGGGGCCCCACGCACGCGTGGAGCCCCTCGCGAGAGCCGTCAGTGCCCGAAGGTGAACCAGTTGACGTTCACGAAGTCCGCCGGCTGACCGCTGGTGAAGGTCAGATACACGTCGTGCGTGCCCGTCACGGCGCTGATGTTCGCCGGGACGGTCTTCCATGACTGCCAGCCCCCGGTGTTGCCGACCGCGAAGCTCCCGACGGGCGCGTTGCCGCGGCTGTCCAGCCGCACCTCGACCAGCCCGCTGACGCCGCCGGCCGCTCCGCTCGCGACCCGGGCGCTGAACTGCCGGGCCGCCGAGGAGCCGAAGTTCACGCCCTTGAAGTGCAGCCAGTCGCCGTTTGCGAGCGCGCCGACGTTCTGCCCGCCGCCGGAGTCGGCCGTCGTCTCGGTGATCACGCCGGACTGGCCGTCGAAGGACTCGGCCTGGACGGCGGAGTAGGCGTCGCGGTTCCCGGTCGGCGGGGGTGTGGTGCCGCCGCCGGACGACAGCACCTGCACGTAGTCGACGACCATGGCGTGGCCCGGCTGCGTCCCGGCGTCCGGGCCGCCGCCGAACGCGTCGGGGAAGCCGCCGCCCATCGCGACGTTCAGGATGACGAAGAAGCCGTGGTCGGTGGCGTTCTTCCAGGTCGTCGCGTCGACCTGATCGGCGCGCACGGTGTGGTAATTGACGCCGTCGAGGTAGAAGCGGATCTCCTCGACGCTCGTGGAGCGGTCCCACTCCATCCGGTACGTGTGGAAGCCGGCCTGGCAGGAGGTGCCCTGACAGGTGGTCGAACCGCCGATGCCGCTGGTCTCGTTGCAGGGGCCGCCCGGGGAAGTGCCGCAGTGCATCGTCGCGAACACCGTGTTCATGCCCTGGGTGTTCTCCATGATGTCCAGCTCGCCGACCGCCGGCCAGTTCCAGTAGTTGCCGCGGTACGGGGCGCCCAGCATCCAGAACGCCGGCCAGTAGCCCTTGGCGGCGGCGCCGGTGACGTTCGGCACCTGGATGCGCGACTCGACGCGGAGCTTGCCGCCGGCCGGGGGCCGGAAGTCGGTGCGGTTGGTCTCGATCCGGCCGGAGGTCCAGTTGCCGGCGGCGTCCCGCCGGGGCGTGATGCGCAGGTTGCCGTTGCCGTCGAGCGCGACGTTGTCCGTGCTGTTCGTCATCGTCTCGATCTCGCCGGTGCCCCAGCCCGTGGGGCCGCCCGGATAACCCCTGCCGGTCGCGTACTGCCAGTCGGAGGTGTTGACGCCGGTGCCGGCGGCGCCGTTGAAGTCGTCCACGAACAGCTGCGTCCAGCCCGATGGGGGCGTCGGCGCGGAGGCGGTCGCGGACGGGGTGGCGACCGCGGAGGCGGCGGCCGCTAGGCCGAGCGTGCTGACGACGGCGACGAACGCCCGCCGCAGCGGGCGCCGTCTGCGCCAGGTGCCGGTGGTGTCGCTCATGTGGGGATGCCTCTCGGATCGGATGCGGGAGGATGAGAGCGCTCTCAAAGTGCCGCCAATGTGCTCCTGGCGGTTCCGGCCGTCAAGAGGTAAAGCCGGGATTGATGCGGAGGCGGGGGGTGAGTGCACAGCTTGAACAGCCTCTTCCGAAGGGGAAGTCCCGAGCATGAGGCGAGCCGGGGCCGGTCAGCCTGCTGCGGCACTTCGAGAGCGCTCTCAGAGCATCTGGCCTCCCGGTTCCCGTCCTCCCGTGCGCCGCACTGTTGAACCGCGGGTTCCGGGGGCACTCGGGGTGCACGCAACCGCCGGTCGAGGCAGCAGGAGGCATCCGTGGCCGTACGCCATCACGTGATCCGAGTCGGTCCGGGCGCCGTGTGGGACGTCCTCGCCGACGGCCACCGCTACGCGGAGTGGGTGGTGGGAACCTCCGAGTCCCACCCGGTGCGCGGACAGTGGCCGCGCACCGGCGCGGCGATCGGCTACGAGGTCCGGCTCGGCCCGGTGCGGCTCGACAACGAGACGGTCGTCCGCCACTGCGAGGAAGGCAGGCTGCTGGAGCTGGAGGCCCACGCCGGAGTGCTCGGCACGGCACGCATCGCGATCGAGCTGCGGCCCTGGGGCGAGCACTGCCTGGTGATCGTGGACGAGCATCCCCTGCGGGGCGCGGGCGGCCGGCTGCACAACGTCGGCTTCGAGGCACTGATACAGCTCCGCCACCGCGCCATGCTGGCCCGGCTGGCCAGACTGTGCGAGGCCGAGGCGAAGGTCCCGGGAGGCACCCGCCGCGGCCTGGGCCAGGTGACCGCGGGGTCCGACGCGGACGGAGCCGGCCATGCCTGACGCCGTGGTGATCGGCGCGGGCCCCAACGGCCTGGTGGCCGCCAACGTCCTCGCCGACGCCGGGTGGAGCGTCGAAGTGCTGGAGGAACAGCCCGAACCGGGCGGCGCCGTACGCCACGACCGGGGCGTCGACCCCGCCTTCGTCAACGACCTGTTCAGCTCCTTCTACCCCCTCGCCGCCGCCTCGCCCGTCCTGGCCGCGCTGCGCCTGGAGGACCACGGACTGCGCTGGAGCCATGCGCCGAGCGTGCTGGCCCACCCCCTCACCGACGGCGGCTGCGCCGTCCTGGACCGGAACCTCGACATCACCGCCACGTCCCTCGACACCTTCGAGCCGGGCGACGGAGCCGCCTGGCAGCGGTTGCACCAGGTGTGGCAGGGCTTGCGCCCCGGTCTCCTGGACGCCCTGTTCACCCCGTTCCCGCCCGTCCGCGCCACTGCACGGCTCGCGCTGAGGCTGCGGGCCGCGGGCGGGCTGCGCATGGCCCGCTCCCTGGTGCTGCCGGTGCGGCGCCTGGGTGAGGAGGAGTTCCGCGGCCAGGGCGGCCGGCTGCTGCTGGCCGGCAACGCCCTGCACGCCGACCTCGCCCCCGAGTCGGCCGGCAGCGGCGGCTTCGGCTGGCTGATGGCCATGCTGGGCCAGACCTATGGCTTCCCGGTCCCGGCCGGCGGCTCCGGCGCGCTGACCTCGGCCCTGGTCCGGCGTCTGGAGACCCGGGGCGGACGGGTCCGCTGCGGGCAGCGCGTCGAGCACGTCGTGGTCCGCAGCGGGCGGGCCGTCGGCGTGCGCACGGCGGGCGGTGACGCGGTGCAGGCCCGCCGGGCGGTGCTCGCGGACGTGTCGGTGCCCGCCCTGTACGGCGGGCTGGTCGACCCCGCGCACCTGCCCGCGCAACTCCTCGACGACCTGCGGCGCTTCCAGTGGGACTTCGCCACCTTCAAGGTCGACTGGGCGCTCGACGGGCCGGTGCCCTGGCAGGCCGAGCAGGCGTCCCGGGCCGGCACCGTGCACCTCGCCGACGGCATGGACGAGCTGACCCGCTTCACCGCGCAGATCGCCATGCGGCAGGTCCCGGACCGGCCGTTCACGATCTTCGGCCAGATGACCACCTCCGACGCCACCCGCTCCCCCCAGGGCACCGAATCGGCCTGGGCCTACACCCACATCCCCCACGAGATCCGCGCCGACGCCGCCGACGAGGGCATCACCGGCCGCTGGGACACCAAGGACCAGGAACTCATGGCCGACCGCGTCGAACGCCAGGTGGAGCGCTTCGCACCCGGCTTCCGCTCCCTGATCCGGGGCCGCCGCATCCTGGCGCCCCCGACCCTGGAGGCGCTCGACGGCAATCTCGCGGGCGGCGCCATCAACGGCGGCACCACCGCGCTGCACCAGCAACTCGTCTTCCGCCCCCTGCCCGGCACCGGCCGCCCGGAGACCCCGGTACCGGGCCTGTACCTCGCCTCCGCCGGAGCCCATCCCGGCGGCGGCGTGCACGGCGCGCCCGGAGCCAACGCCGCCCGGGCCGCCCTGCGCCGCAACCGGCCTCCCGGCCTCGCCGGTGCCCAGCGGCTCCTCGCCCACCGCGACCGCACCGGAGCCAGGCGCTGACCCTGCCCCCAGGGCATGGCCGGCGCCGGAAAGAAGGGCCGCCCATGGCAAGCAGTCCGCTCGCCGAGCGCACGATCGTCGTCACCGGAGCCGCCCGCGGCGTGGGCGCGGCCCTGGCCCGCGAGGTCGCCCGGCGCGGCGCCCGGGTGGCGCTCGTCGGCCACGAGAAGACCGCCCTGGACGCGGTCGCCGCCGCCCTGCCGGGCCCGGCCCTCGCCCTGGAGGCCGACGTCACCGACCTCCCCGCGCTGGAAGCTGCGGCGGACACCGTGCGGGACCGTCTCGGCCGTCCCTCGGCCGTGGTGGCGAACGCCGGCATCGCCGAGGGCGGCGCACTCCTCGCCTCCGACCCGGCCGCCTGGCGCCGTGTGATCGACGTCAACCTCACCGGCAGCGCCCAGACGGCCCGGGCGTTTCTGCCGGACCTGCTCGCCACGGCCGGCTACTTCCTCCAGGTCGCCTCCCTGGCCTCGATCGGTGCCGCCCCGCTGATGAGCGCCTACTGCGCCTCCAAGGCGGGGGTCGAGGCCTTCGCGCACTCCCTGCGCGCGGAGGTGGCGCACCGCGGGGTCGGGGTGGGCATCGCCTACCTCAACTGGACGGACACCGACATGATCCGCGACGCCGACCGGTACGACGTCCTGCGCGAACTGCGCCTGCACATGCCCCCGCCGGCCCGCCGCGTGTACTCCGCGGAGAGCGTCGCCACCCGCCTGGTCGACGGCATGGAGCGCCGCCGTACGGCCGTCTACGCACCGGCGTGGCTGCGTCTCGCCCAGCCCATCCGCCCGGCCATGCCCCCGGTGGTCCTGCGCGTCGCCCGCCGCGCACTGCCCCGCCTGGAGGCCTCGGGCCCGGTCCGCTACACCGGGCCGCTCGGCGCCGGGGGCCGGGCCGACCGCGCGGCGGCCGGACCGGGTTCCTGAAGCACTCCGGCCCGGAACGCCCGCACGGGCGGGGCATGCCGGACACTGGTCAGCAGGAGAAGGGAGGCCGGCCGTGCCGACCGGAGTCCGTGAACAGCTGGGCCAGGCCCTGTTCCGCCGCGTCGCGGGACCCGGCGGGCCCGCGACCCGTGCCCGTATCCACCACACGCCCGGCCCGCGCTGGTTCGGGCCGGACCGGCCCATCCGCACGGTCCACGGCGACGCCTCGATGTTCATCGGCGGGCTGACCGCCCTGCTCCTGCAATCGCTGCATCCGCTCGCGATGGCGGCGGTCGCCGGGCACTCCGGCTTCCGCGGCGACCCGTGGGGCCGCTTGCAGCGCACCAGCACCTTCCTGGCCGTGACGACGTACGGCACCGCCGCGGACGCCCAGGAGGCGGTCGACCACGTGCGCGGCATCCACCGACGGATCCGCGGCACGACCGCCGAGGGAGTGCCGTACCACGCGGCCGACCCGCATCTGCTCGGCTGGGTGCACGCCGCCGAGACGGACAGCTTCCTGCGCGCCCACGAACGCTACGGGGCCCGGCCCCTGGACGCCGCGGGCTACGACGCCTACGTCGCCGACACCGCACGCGTCGCCGAGGCACTGGGAGCGGTCGACCCGCCGCGCAGCCGCAGCGAACTGGCCGAGCGCCTGACCGCCTACCGTCCCGAACTGCGGGCCACTCCCGAGGCCCGGTCAGCCGCCCGCTTCCTGCTGTTCCGGCCTCCCCTGCCCCTCCCCGTACGGCCCTTCTACGGCGGGCTGGCCGCGAACGCCGTGACCTTGCTCCCGCCCTGGGCACGCGGCATGCTCCGGCTGCCCCGGGTCCCGGTCGTCGAGGACCTCGCCGTACACCCCACCGGCCGCGCCCTGACCCGGACCATCCGCTGGGCCATGGCCCCGGCTCGCGAGACCTGACGGCGGCGACCGGGAGGGCTCAGGGCTGCCACCCCAGTGCCCGCGAGATCCCACGCGCCGCCACCCGCACCGCCGGTCCGAGGACCGGCACCTGGGCGTCCGCATGGGGCACCACGATCGACACGGCGGCGGTCACCGTGCCGTCCGCGCCGCGCACGGGCGCGGCCACCGACAGGGCGTCCTCGGTGACCTGACGGTCGCTCACCGCCACGCCCGACCTGCGCACGTCGGCCAGCACCCGCCGCAGCCGCTCCGGTTCGGTGATCGTGTACGGGGTGAAGGACGTGAGGTCGCCCTCGCAGTACTCCTTCCGGAACACCGGTTCGCCGTGGGCGAGCAGGGCGAGTCCGACCCCGGTGGCGTGCAGCGGCCAGCGGGCGCCGACGCGGATGTGCACACCGACCGCCGACCGCCCCGACAGCCACTCGATGTAGACGACGTCCCGGCCGTCCCGCACGGCCAGCTGCACGTTCTCGTGCGTCGCCTCGTACAGGTCCTCCAGATACGGCAGCGCGATCTGCCGCAGGGCGAGGCCGCGCGGGGCCAGGGCGGCGAGCTCCCACAGCCGCAGCCCGACGTGGTAGACGCCGGACTCGTCCCGCTCCAGGGCGCCCCACTCGGTGAGCGCGCCCACCAGCCGGTGCGCGGTGGTCAGGCTCAGCCCGGCCCGCCGGCTGATGTCCGTCAGGCACAGTGCCGGATGCTCGTGGTCGAAGGCGGCGAGCACGGACAGCAGTCGGTCGGGCGCGGTGGGGGCGGTCATGGCCGGGCGTCTCCCGGGTGGGCGAGATCGTAGGGACGGGGGTAGGTGCTCGGGCGGTAGGGGAGGTAGCGGGGTTCGGCCCTCGGGTCCTCGGCCCTCGCGCGGGAGTTGAGGGCGCCGGGCGAGGCGTCCCAGCGGCCGGTGTCCAGGCGGTGCTCCAGGGTGTGCAGGGCGGCCAGTGTCTCGCCCTGGGTGAAGGTGCAGTGGCCCGGGGCGTCGACGTACGCCTGGCGCAGGAGCCCGGCGGAGCCCGCAGCCGTCGCGGCCCGCCGGTAGGCGCTCTCCGCCTGCACCGGGATGAGGGCGTCGCCGGTGGTGTGGATGTTCAGCTGGGGGTCGGTGAGGCGGCCGGAGAGCACGCTGGTGCCGCGCATCCACCGCACCGCCGTCGGGTCGGCGGAGATCCGGGGTGCTCGGCCCAGTGCCGAGAGGTCGGTGCGCAAGGACAGTCCCGCCTCCTTGTAGAGCTCCGTCACCTCTTTGTACAGCGGGGACCGGACAAGCATCGAGCGGTAGTCGACGCCCGTGTTCGAGGACGGGTTGCCTCCGGCCCGGCTCTCGGCCTCCTGCCGCCAGCTGAACGCGGGCAGTTGGAGCAGGCCCCGGACCGCGGAGTACTGGTTGGACTGCGCGGTCCGCCAGTCGGCGGGGCCCGGCTCGGTCTGCGACGGGTCGTTGTATCCGGGGATGTTGTGCAGGGCCGCGGCGAGGGCGATCCGGGCCCTGCCTCCGGGGGTCTGCTGGGCCGCGTCGACCTTCGAGGTGAGGGCCTTGGAGGCGGCGACCGCCTCGGCCTGGTCCGCGAACCCCGTGAGCCGGACACCGGAGTCCGGGGCGAGCAGGGTGCGCAGCGCGAACACCGGGTCCAGGGTGCTGTTCCAGTTGGCGACACCGCCCTGCACCAGCCCGCACATCGACAGCGAACCGTCGAACCGGTCGGCGTGCCGCTCGGCGAGCATGCTCGTGACGAAGCCGCCGTAGGAGGTTCCCCAGGCCAGCGTCCGCCCGGACGGGCCGAACTTGTCCGTGAACAGGTCCAGGGTGGCGAGTTGGTCGGGCACCGCCTCGCCGACCGCCCAGCCGTTCGTGGCGTACGAGGAGCCGATCAGGGCGTAGCCCTCGGCCAGCAGCTTGTCGCGGGCGTCCGGACCGGGCGTGTTCTGGGCCGGGTTGGGGGCCCCGGCGGGGGTGTAGCCGTGGCTGTAGAGCAGGACCGTGCCGTTCCAGGACGCGGGGACGTCCATCACGTACGCGGCGCCGGAGGGGAGCCGGCCCTCCAGGTGGGTGCCGGGGGCGGCGGCCTGCGCGGGCAGGGCGGTGGCGGCCAGGGACAGGCAGGCGGTCACCAGGGCGAGGCGGATCCTCAACGCGGGGTTCCTTCCAGGGCGGCGGGGGTCGCGGCGGGGGAGTCGAGGGCGTCCGTGTGGGTCTCGCGCAGCCGCCACACGGTGATCGCGGTGATCGCGGCGCCCGCGCACAGCAGGAGGGACACCGGGGTGCTGCCGCCGCCGTAGGAGGCCAGCAGGCTGCCGGCGATCAGCGGGGAGAAGCCGGCGCCGATGAGGGTCGCGCCCTGGTAGCCGAGGGAGGCGCCGGTGTAGCGGACGCGGGTGCCGAACATCTCGGTGAGGAGGGCGCCCAGCGGCCCGTACATCGTGGACTGGGCGACGCCGTGGCCGAGCGCCAGGGCGAGGATCAGCAGGCCGGGGGAGCCGGAGTCGACCAGGGCCAGCACCGGGAAGGCGAGCGCCGCCGAGGCGACGGCCCCGGCCAGGACGACGGGCCTGCGGCCGACGCGGTCCGACAGCGCCGACGCCGTGGGCAGGACGACGAGGGCCACGCAGGAGGCGACGGTGACGGCGGTCAGCACCTGCGGGCGGGTGTACCCCTCGTCGACGGCGTAGGAGATCATGAAACTGGTCAGCAGGGACTGGGCGGTGAAGGCGCCGATGCCGACGCAGGCGGCCAGCAGCACGGGCTTCGGGCGGCGCAGCACCTCCACGATCGGCGGCCGGTCCACCGGCTCCCGCTTCACCTGTGCGAACAGCGGGCTCTCGGCGACCTTCAGACGCACGAACAGGCCGACGCCGAGCAGCACGATGCTGAGCAGGAACGGCACCCGCCAGCCCCAGGAGCGGAACTCGTCGTCCGGCAGGGTGGCGACGACGGTGACCACACCGGCCGACAGCACGGAACCGAGCGGGGCGCCGAGCTGGGTGAAGCTGGACCACAGGCCGCGCCGGGACCCCCGCGCGTGCTCGGCGTGCTCGACGACCATCAGCATCGCGCCGCCCCACTCACCGCCGATGGCGATGCCCTGCACCACGCGCAGGGCGACCAGCAGCACCGGCGCCCAGACGCCGATCGTGTCGTACGTGGGCAGCAGGCCGATGAGGAAGCTGCCGGATCCCATCAGGACCATGGTCAGCAGCAGCATCGACTTGCGGCCGAGCCGGTCGCCGAAGTGGCCGAAGAGGATGCCGCCGAGCGGCCGGGCGAGATAGCCCGCGGCGAAGGTGCCGAACGCGGCGATGGTGCCGACCGCCGGGTCGGCCCGGGGGAAGAACAGTTCGCCGAAGACGAGCGCGGCGACGGTGCCGTAGACGAGGAAGTCGTAGAACTCGA
The DNA here is from genome assembly GCF_014205055.1 of Streptomyces luteogriseus. Lineage (NCBI taxonomy): Bacteria > Bacillati > Actinomycetota > Actinomycetes > Kitasatosporales > Streptomycetaceae > Streptomyces > Streptomyces luteogriseus. Next base: position 1,185,987 of record NZ_JACHMS010000001.1, on the reverse strand, counting down.
CGGTCGTGCCGAGCAGGCCGGACATGGCGACGCGGCGCAACTGCCTTGAATCGGGGGTGGGTTGGAGGGAAGGCGGGGATGGCTGCACGGTGGGCTCCCTGGGGACGGGGCGCGGATGGTCCGTGAAGTTATGCATCCATCGTGCAGCCGTCAATCATTTGCACAACATCAGTTCAGGCCGTCCTCCGCGATCCGCAGCAGCAGCGCGTGCAGGGACTCCCGCTCGGCCGGGTCCAGCGGGCCCAGCAGCTCGCCGGTCACCCGCAGGCCGGCCTCGTCGGTGTCCCGGAGGAAGTCGCGGCCGCTGCCGGTCAGGACGACGATCCGGCTGCGGCGGTCGTCCGGGGAGGGGCGGCGCTCGGCGAAGCCCAGCTTCTCCAGGTCGTCGACCAGTCCGACGATCGCGCTCGGGTCGTAGCCGAGCCGCGTGCTCAGTTCGCGCTGCAGGGCGCCGTCGGTGCCGGCGAGGAAGCGCAGTACCGCGTAGTGGCGCAGGCGCAGCCCCGACTCCTGGAGGCAGGCGTTGAAGAGCTGCCCCGAGCGCAGGCCCAGGCGGTACAGCAGGTAGCCCGTGTCGGCGTGCAGGCCGCGCATCCACGGCTCGTGGGCGTCGATGGGCTTCGCGGTGACGTTCTCGCGTGTGATGGCGGGCTCCCTGTGCTCGGTCCTGCTTCCTGCTGATTCCAGCATCCCGCACCCATGGGTTGGCAACAACTATTGACGTCAACAATTATTGCTCTTAGCTTCGATCTCGCAGTCGAACCCGTGCGACATGCAGTCGAACCCCAGCGACTCGCAGTCGACTCCGTGTGAAGGGACCCGCTCGTGCCCAGCATCGATCTCTCCGGCAAGGCCGCCGTCGTCACCGGCAGCGGTCGCGGCCTCGGCCTCGCCTACGCCCACGCCCTGGCCGCCCACGGCGCGTCCGTGGTCGTCAACGACGTCGACGAGGCGGTGGCCGAGGCGGCCGTGAAGTCCATCGCGGAAGCGGGCGGCAAGGCCGTCGCCGAGGTCGTTCCGGTCGGCACCTCCGAGGCCGCCGAGCGGCTGGTGAACCGCGCGGTCGAGGAGTTCGGCCGGCTCGACGTCCTCGTCACCAACGCGGGCATTCTGCGGGACAAGGTCCTGTGGAAGATGACCGACGAGGACTTCGACGCGGTCCTCACCACCCACCTCAAGGGCACCTTCACCTGCGCCCGAGCCGCCGCCGTCCGGATGCGCGAGCAGGGTGAGGGCGGCTCGCTGATCCTGGTCGGCTCCCCGGCCGGCCAGCGCGGCAACTTCGGCCAGACGAACTACGCCGCGGCCAAGGCCGGCATCGCGGCGATGGCCCGCACCTGGTCGATGGAGCTGGGCCGGGCGGGCATCACGGTCAACGCGATCGTGCCGGTCGCCGCCACCGCGATGACCGAGACCATCCCGGCCTTCGCGCCGTACATCGAGGCCATGAGGAACGGCGAGCCGCTCCCGGACTTCCTGCGCAAGGGCGAGGGCTTCGGCACCCCCGAGGACTGCGCGGCCCTCGTCCCGTTCCTCGCCTCCGAGGCCGCCCGGGGCGTCACCGGTCAGTGCGTCGGCATCGGCGGCGACAAGGTGGCACTCTGGTCGCATCCGCAGGAGATCAGGGCGGCCTACGCCGACGGCGGCTGGACCCCGGAGACGCTGGCCGACGCCTGGCCCACCTCGGTCGGTGCCGAGCCGCAGTCGGTCGGCATCCCGGCGCCGAAGTTCCCGGAGGCGTGATGGACCCCTCGATGAACGTCGACGACCTGGTCGCGATCGACGTCCACACGCACGCCGAGGTGTCCTCCAAGGGACACTCCTCCCTCGACGACGACCTGCACGACGCCTCCTCGGCCTACTTCAAGGTCGAGGGCAAGCGGAAGCCGACCTTGGAGGAGACCGCCGCGTACTACCGCGAGCGGAACATGGCCGCCGTGATCTTCACGGTCGACGCCGAGTCCGCCACCGGCACCCCGCCCGTCCCCAACGAGGAGGTCGCCGAGGCGGCCGCCGCCAACGCCGACGTCCTCATCCCCTTCGCCTCCATCGACCCCTTCCGGGGGAAGGCGGGCGTCAAGCAGGCCCGGCGGCTGGTCGAGGAGTACGGGGTGAAGGGGTTCAAGTTCCACCCCAGCATCCAGGGCTTCTTCCCCAACGACCGCGCGGTGGCGTACGAGCTGTACGAGGTGATCGAGGAGACGGGCGCGATCGCCCTCTTCCACACCGGCCAGACGGGCATCGGCGCCGGAGTCCCCGGCGGGGGCGGGATCCGGCTGAAATATTCCAACCCGCTCCACGTGGACGACGTGGCGGCCGACTTCCCGCACCTGAAGATCATCCTGGCGCACCCGTCCTTCCCCTGGCAGGACGAGGCCCTGGCCGTCGCCACCCACAAGCCGGGCGTGCACATCGACCTTTCCGGCTGGTCGCCGAAGTACTTCCCGCCGCAGCTCGTGCAGTACGCGAACACGCTGCTGAAGGACAAGGTCCTCTTCGGCTCGGACTTCCCCGTCCTCACCCCGGACCGCTGGCTCGCCGACTTCGGCAAGCTGACGATCAAGGACGAGGTACGGCCGAAGATCCTCAAGGAGAACGCGGCCCGCCTGCTCGGGCTGACGAAACCGTAAGGGGCGTGACATGCGCAACGAGGGACTGGGGTCATGGCCCGCACGCCGGGCCCGCAAGACCCCGCACCGCACCGCCCTGATCCACGGCGACACGTCCGCCGACTACGCCACGCTGTACGACCGGACCACCCGCCTCGCCCACGCCCTGCGCGCCCGGGGCGTGCGTCGCGGCGACCGCATCGCCTACCTCGGCCCGAACCACCCCTCCTACCTGGAGACCCTGTTCGCGGCCGGCACGCTCGGCGCGGTCTTCGTCCCGCTCAACATCCGCCTCGCCGGCCCCGAGATCGCCTACCAGCTCGCCGACTCCGGCGCCCGGGCCCTCGTCTACGGCCCGTCCTACGCCGGTCTGGTCGCCGGCCTGCCCGGCAGCACGGACGTCCGCGTCTACCTGGAGGCCGGCCCCGAGTACGAGGCGGCCGTCGCCGAGGCGCCCGCGGAGCCGATCGACGAGCCGGTCGGCGCCGACGACACCTGCATCATCATGTACACCTCGGGCACGACCGGCCGCCCCAAGGGCGCCATGCTCACCCACGGCAATCTCACCTGGAACGCGGTCAACGTCCTCGTCGACACCGACCTGATCGCCGACGAACGCGCCCTGGTCTCCGCCCCGCTGTTCCACACGGCGGGTCTGAACATGCTGACCCTGCCGGTCCTGCTCAAGGGCGGCACCTGCGTCCTGGTCGACGCCTTCGACGCGGACGCCACCTTCGACCTCGTCGAACGCCACCGCATCACCTTCATGTTCGGCGTGCCGACGATGTTCGACCAGGTGGCCCGCCACCCGCGCTGGCCGGAGGCGGACCTGTCCTCGCTGCGCATCCTCACCTGCGGCGGCTCCCCGGTCCCCACCCCGCTGATCGCCGCGTACCAGGAGCGCGGCCTGACCTTCCTCCAGGGCTACGGCATGACGGAGGCCGCCCCCGGCACTCTCTTCCTCGACGCCGAACACGCCGTGAGCAAGGCCGGATCGGCGGGCGTGCCGCACTTCTTCAGCGACGTCCGCGTCGTGCGGCCGGACCTGTCGCCGGTCGACGCCGGCGAGGTGGGCGAGGTCGTGGTGCGCGGCCCGCACGTCATGCCCGGCTATTGGGGTCTGCCCGAGGAGACGGCCGCGTCCTTCGCGGACGGCTGGTTCCGCAGCGGCGACGCCGCCCAGATCGACGAGGACGGCTACGTCCACATCGTCGACCGCATCAAGGACATGATCATCTCGGGCGGCGAGAACATTTACCCCGCCGAGATCGAGGACCGCCTCCTCACCCACCCGGACATCGTCGAGTGCGCGGTGATCGGGGTGCCGGACGACAAGTGGGGCGAGGTGCCCCGCGCGGTCGTCGTGCCCCGCGAGGGCGCCGCCCTCGACCCCGACGAGGTGCTCGCCTCCCTCGCGGGCCACCTCGCCAAGTACAAGATCCCCAAGTCGGTGGTCCTCGCGGACGAACTCCCGCGCACCGCCTCCGGAAAGCTCCTCAAATCCCGCGTCCGTACCCGCTACGGCAACCAGTAAGGATCCGCATGAGCATCACCGTCAACGGCCTCGACGAACTCAAGAAGCTCGCCGGCAGCGACCTCGGCACCAGTGAGTGGATCGAGGTGACGCAGGAGCGCATCGACACCTTCGCCGACGCCACGGGCGACCACCAGTGGATCCACGTGGACCCCGAGCGCGCCAAGGAGGGCCCCTTCGGCGGCCCCATCGCGCACGGCTACCTCACCCTCTCCCTCTTCATCCCCCTCTTCACCGAGCTGCTGGACGTCCAGGGCGTGACGACGAAGGTCAACTACGGCCTCAACAAGGTGCGTTTCCCGTCCCCCGTGAAGGTGGGCTCCCGCATCCGCCTGACGGCGAACCTCGCCGAGGTCGAGGAGGTGCCGGGCGGCGTGCAGATCACCGTCGAGGGCGCCATCGAGATCGAGGGCGCCTCCAAGCCGGCCGCGGTGCTGCAGAGCCTGTCGCGGTTCTACGCCTGAGGCCGCGCGGGCACCAGGTCCAGAAGGCGGGCCGAGGCCTCGTGGGCGAGTGGTGAGAGCCGTTCGTGCACGGTCCGGAACGTCTTCTCGGCCTGTTCGGCCGGCCAGTCGTCCGGCAGGTGTCCGACGGGCAGCCGTGGGTCGCGGCGGACGATCTGCAGCCACTCCGTCTGCAGGCGCAGGCGCAGCACGAGGGCGTCAGCGGGGTCGGGCAGGTCGTCCTCCCAGTGCTGCCAGCGCCCCACGAACCCCTCGTAGCGGCCGGCGAGGTCGGACAGCTCCCAGGTCTCCTCGATCATCCGGCCGATGTCCGTGCCGGTGTCCGCGTGCGCCCGGAAGACTTTGACGTGGGCGGACAGGCCGAGTTCGGCCACCAGGGCCGACACGTCGACCTCGCCGGGGGCGATCCACAGGCCGTTGAACAGCGGGCCGAAACCGCTCCAGGCCAGCCGGGAGCGCAGGTCGTGGCGCCGGCGCTGCCAGGACTCCGGCAGGGAGAAGCCGAGCAGCGTCCAGGTGCCGTCCCAGTGCCGGTTGACGGCGCCCGTCTGCCAGATGCGCTGCTCGCCGTCGCGCAGCACCGCCTCCGAGCGTTCGGTCAGCCCGAAGTACATGCGGCGGCCCTCGCGCTGCCGGCGCAGCAGGTCACGGCCCACCATGCGGCTCAGTGTGGAGCGCGTGGCCTGCTCGCCGATCCCGGCGCGGGCGAACACGTCGATGACGCTGCCCGAGTACACGCACACGTCGCGGCCGAGCACCTGGTCGCCCAGGAACGTCAGCATGAGGGACTGGGGCCGCAGCGACTCTTCACCGGTCACGCGGCCCACCGTACCTCCGCTCGCCCCGTCCGCTCGATCGGTCCGTGACCTGCTGGTACCCGGGGCTCAGGACCCTTCGACGTCGACGAAGACGGGGTTCGAGTAGAACCACGTGTCCGCCCACGGGTCACCGTCCCCGGGCGCGTGCGGCACCGGACCGTGCGGGTCGACCGACGCGCCGAGGTAGCCGGGGCCGTTGCGGTTGCCGTCGCTGCCGCGCAACCGGACGTAGAAGGACTCCTCGCCCGCGGTCAGCGGGATCCGCAGGGTGTAGGTGCCCTTGCGGCCCGAGACGTCCTTCGACGCGGCGACCCGGGTGTCCGGTGCCTTCCAGGTGTCGCGGTCGGCGACCGGGCCGCGCACCGCGCCGCGGACGACGTCCACGTGCGCCAACTCGGGCAGGATCCCCTGCGGGTTGGGCCGCGAGGCGGTCGTCACCGTGACGTTCAGAGTGAGCTTCTCGCCCTTGCGCACCCGCAGCCGGCCGCCGAGCGTCACGCCCAGGCCCCGGTCGCGGTCCCGGGTCAGGCGGACGTCGAGCCCGTCGAGCAGATGCCCGTGGTCCAGCCAGACCCGGCCGGCGCGCATCCCCGCCATCACCGCGCGGTAGCCGTAGCGGGTCACGCCCACGTGGGTGCGGCTGAACTGACCTGGCCAGAAGTCGCTGCCCGGCTGTGGGGTGTCCGTGTTCACCGGGTCGGGCAGCCTGCCGGTGGTGTCGAAGCTCCGGCCGGGCTGCCAGTCGCCGTTCTTCCAGGTGTCGAAGACGATGCGGTGGGCGTCGGAGTTGGTGGTGACGGAGAACATCCGGCCCTCGGCCAGCATCGAGTCCCACAGGCCGCCGACGGTCGCCGTCGCCCAGTCGAAGCCGCCGTACGTGAGGTAGGCGTCCGCCGGGTAGCCGGGCCAGGACTGCGCGGACGGCTTGTTCTCGTACTCACCCCGGATCGATGTGGCACCCCTCCAGCCGGGGATGGCCGCGCCCTGGGCACCGGGCGCGCCCTCCATGCCGATCATGATCTCGGGCGCCGCGTCCCGCCAGGCGCGCATCTCGTGCGGCGAGTCGATGCCCAGGCGCATGGGGTGGTTGGCGAGCACCAGCACGTCGTCGACGTAGCCCGAACGGCGCTGCGCGGCCAGCCACTTGATCGCCTTGACCGCGTGGGCCTCGTTGCGGGCGGTGTCCGCGTCGGCCGGTCCGCCCTTGTCGTAGGCGAGGAGCTTGCCGTCGTAGGCGCTCTCGAAGCGGGTGAGCAGGTCGACCTCGTGCCGGCCGGGCGCGGTGAACACCGTGCAGTGCTCGGCGGCCGGTATGTACCACTCCAGGCCTTGGAAGATCAGCTGACGCGGGTTCTCGGCACGCGCCTTCAGGATCTCCTTGTGCTCCAGCGCGGCCCCGAAGTCGGCGTGCCCGATGTTGGAGTGCTCGGTGAACACCATCCAGTCCAGGCCGTACTCGGCGCCCGCGGCGGCCAGTTGGGAGAACGTGTACTTGGCGTCGTGGCTGTACACGGAGTGGATGTGGTGGTCGCCGACGAGGTAGGCGAGGCGCGGGTCCTCGCCGCCCGGCCGTCTGTCACCGGCGGCCAGGGCGGGAGTCCGGTTGGTCGCCGCCGAGCCCAGGGCGAACGCGGCGCCGAACAGGCCCGCGCGGCGCAGGAGGCCGCGGCGGGACACGCCCTGCGGGTCGAGGGCGGCGGGGGAGACGGACGGATCGGCCCAGGTGGGCAGTTGCTGCTCGGTCATGATCGGGGGCCCTTCGGGATCTCAGTGGTTCATGAAGGAGGTGACGGGCAGCGCCCGGGCGACGAACCGGACGTCGCCGAGCCGGCCGTGGAAGATCTGGTCGATCTTGCCGCCGTACTCGTAGCCGCCCAGCAGCCACGGCAGTCCCACGGAGGTGATGCCGACGGAGGGCGCCTTGGGGTTGCGGAGCACCGGACAGCCCTCGACGTACAGCGTGGTGTACCTGCCGTCGTTGACGACCGCGAGGTGCCACCAGGTCTCCAGGGGCGTCTCCTGGCCCCAGTTGGTGGCGATGCCCTGCTGGTTGAGCGGCCGCATCGCCCACTGCGGTTCACGGTCGTTGGACAGGGACAGCGTGGCCAGCGGCTCGTCCGGGTCGTCGCCGGTCTTCCCGGCGGCGCCGCCGGTGCCCGTACGGGAGACCAGACCCGACCAGGCGTTGTGGTCCGGGTCCCAGTCCGCGGGCAGCCGGTAGAACGCCTCGACGGTGTAACCGTCCTTGAACGTCGCCGCGTTGAGCGGGGCGCCGTCGACCGTCCTCAGATACGCGCCCTTCAGCGGCGACTTGAAGCCCTCGAACTCCAGGCTGCCGTGGCCCGGCTGGTCGGGGTGGTGGTCCGCGGACCAGCTCAGCGCGCCGCCGCCGACCGTGACGAGGGAGAGGTCGTTGCCCCGCCCGGACAGGTCACGGACCGTGCCGTCGACCGGCTTCTCGAAACGCCAGTACGCCACCGTGCCGGGGACGAGCAATTTCGCGGCGGGCCGTGCCGGACGGGCGGGCACGGGCACGAAACCGGAGAAGCGCCGCTCGAAGTCGATCTCGACGGAGAACCGGTCGGCGTCGCCGCTCAGCTCCATCTCCTGCCGCTCCAGCTCGTTGAGCCCCTTCCCGGCCCGGCCGAGGATCCAGGGCGAGACCGTCTCCACGTCGATGACGCCCCGGTCCAGGTCGAAGCGGTAGAGGCGGATCATCGCCGCGCCGCCGAAATAGCGGTTCTGGTAGTTCGTCAGATGCAGATGGACGTCGTGCCCGGCCGCGTTCTTCCGGGTCGCGCGGGCGGCGGGCCAGTAGTGCCCGCCCAGGGCCAGGAAGATCTGGTCGTGGTCCTCGACGAGCTGGTCCCACAGCTGCTGCCCGTAGTCCGACAACGTGTCGTCCTCGACGACCAGTTCGTGCGTCGTGAGGATCACCGGCGTCTTCGGGTGCTTCGCCAGTACGCCCTTGGCCCACGCGTAACCCTGCGGCGACAGCCGCCAGTCCAGGGCAAGCACCAGCCACTCCCGGCCGCCCGCCTGGAACCGGTGGAAGGAGTTGTAGCCGTCCGGGGAGGCCCCGCCGAACGTCCGCTGCTTCTCGAACCGCCGAGGCCCGAAGGCGTCCAGGTACGGGGTGCTGCCGCGCTGGTCGGTCGTCGACGATTTCACGTCGTGGTTGCCGGCCAGGACGCTGTAGCCGACGCCCCGCCGGTCCAGCAGCCGGAACGCCGCCCCGATCGCGGCGAACTCCTCCTGCGCGCCGTTCTGCGTGAGGTCACCGAGGTGGGACAGGAAGACGATGTTCTCCTCCCGGCCGTGCTCCAGCAGATAGCGCAGCGAAGCCTCGACCGGCGCCTTGTCGATGCTCGGCCCGTCGAACAGGTACTGCGTGTCCGGCATCACCGCGAGCGTGAAGCGGCGGCTGTGCGGGTCGGGGCGCCACGTCGAGGCCGCCGCCTGGGCGGTGACGGCCGGCACCGCGGTCACCGCCGCGGCGGTCGCGCCGAGCAGCGCCGTCGCACGAAGGAAACCGCGTCGTCCGGCACCGGCCTGGGGCGCCTCGCCCGGGTCGTGGTCATGCGAAGTGCACACAGGTGCTCCATGGGGTGACTGAGAGGGGGAGGAAGTCAGAGAACGCGCAGTGTCCAGCTCCAGCGGTGGACGCCCGCCGCGACGAGGTAGGAGGCGAAGGTGTCGGGGCCGCACGAGGCCGTGCCCAGTCCCCGGTGCGCCGCGTCGATGTGCACCACGCACCCGGCCCGCGGCACCAGTTCGTCATGGTGCGCGACGTCGGCGAGATCGGCTGCGCGATGCCGGGTCACGGAGACCTGGCGGGCCCGGTCCAGCCGCACCGCGAGGCCGGTGGTGTCGGGCGCGGACAGCGTGAACCGCCGTACGCCGTGCCGCCCGCCGCTCTCCTGCGGCCGCAGATAGGGCGTGAACAGCTCGTCCACCGGGAGGCGGTGGTGGCCGACGGGCGCGCCCGCGGCCCGGTCCGGATACGACTCCCAGGGGCCCTGCCCGAACCACTCCAGCAGGTTCAGCCCGGCGACCGTCTCGAACACGGTTCCGACCCGGGCCACGTCGTGCAGCGCCTCGGGCAGTTCGGCGCTCTCGTCGACGATCAGCCCGCCGTCCACGGCCGTCAGCACCTGCTCGTGCCGGACGGTCCCGCCCGCGCAGAGGTAGTCGGACACCACGGCGACCCGGCCGGGGGACCGCCGTACGGAGACGACCTCGCGGGTGGGCGCCTCCAGACCCCAGTCCCGCCAGCGGTCCGCCATGCCGCCCAGTACGTCGTTGTCGGTCGGCGCCCGCCACAGCGACAGGGTGGGCGCGGACGTCAGCAGCGGATGGACCAGCAGCCCGTCCTCGTCGACCTCGACCGTGCCGTCCGGCACCCGGGTGTGCGCCGGCGGGCACGCCGCCCGCAGCCGGACCTGCGGCAGGCACACCACCGTGCCGCGCGGTGCCCACGGCTCGTCCCCGGCCGTCGTGACCCGCAGGGTCAGCCACGCCTCGCCGCCGTCCTCCGGCACCACGAACGGCAGCGGCACCGCGGCCGTCTCACCGGGCCGCAGAACGGGCAGTTCGGCGGGCGCCGTCAGGGTGGTGCCCTCGGCGAGGGACAGCTCCCACTCGCCGGACAGCCACTCCAGGCCCCGGAAGTGCTGGTGGTTGCCCAGGACGACGCCCTCGTGCCGGAAGGCCTCGATCCGCACCGGCGCGGCGATCTCTCGGTGCTCGAACATCACCGGCTTGGGGGTGCGGTCGGGGAAGACGACCCCGTCGGCGATGAAGGCGCCGTCGTGGTCCGTCTCGCCGAAGTCGCCGCCGTACGCCCAGCGGTGCCCGGGCGCGGCGACACCGTTGTCATGGAGGCCGGCGCCCCCACGCCCGGCCGGTCTGCCGTCGTTCACACGCTGGAGGATGCCGTGGTCCCAGAACTCCCAGATGAACCCGCCCTGAAGACCCGGGGTGGCCTCGATGGCCGCCCAATGGTCCGCCAGCGTGCCGTTGCTGTTGCCCATGGCGTGCGAGTACTCGCACTGGACGAGCGGCTTGGTCTGCGTGCCGGACAGGGCGTGTGCAAGACACTCCTCCAGCGGGGCGTACATCGGGCAGGCGATGTCGGAGGCCAGGCCCGGATCCGCCCAGCCGCGCTTGGCCGCGCCCTCGTACTGCACCGGCCGGGTCGGGTCGTGCCTGCGGACCCAGCCCGCCGCCGCGTCGTGGTTCGCCCCGTAGTCGGACTCGTTGCCCAGCGACCAGATGATGACGGACGGGTGGTTCTTGTCCCGCAGCACCATCCGCGCGACCCGGTCCACGAACGCGCCCAGGTAGCGCGGGTCGTCGGCGATCTCGTGCGCGTGGTCGTGGGACTCGATGTCGGCCTCGTCGACGACGTAGAAGCCGAGCTCGTCCGCCAGGTCGTACAGGGCCGGGTCGTTCGGGTAGTGCGCGGTGCGGATCGCGTTGAAGCCGAACCGCTTCAGCAGGACCAGGTCCGCGCGCATGTCGTCGTACGTCACCGTCCGCCCGGTGAGCGGATGGAAGTCGTGCCGGTTGACGCCCCGGATGAACACCCGCTCGCCGTTCACCAGCAGGTCCCGGCCGACGATCTCGACGTCGCGGAAGCCGACGCGGTGCCGGGAAGTGTCGGCGACCGTGCCGTCGGCGCGGTGGAGGCGGACGGTCAGGTCGTACAGCTCGGGCGTCTCGGCGTTCCAGGTGCGCACGTCCGCTACGGCGGCACGCAGCCGCGCCTCCCCGAGGAAGTCCGAGACGCGCTCGTCCTCGGCGTTGGCCCGGTCGAACTCCGCGTCCTGCGTGAGCGGCTGCCCGTCCAGCTCCCCGCTGACGTACCAGCCCTCGGGCAGCGGCCCGCCCGCGTCCCGCACCCGGCACTCCACCAGCAGATCGCCGTCCCGCCGGGCCCGCACGGTCACGTCCGCGAGATGCAGGGGGTCGACGGCGTACAGCAGCACCGAGCGGGTGATCCCGCCGTGCCACCACTGGTCCTGGTCCTCGATGTGCGAGGCGTCCGACCACTTCACCACGGTCAGGCGCACGGTGGCCCGCTCGCCGGGGCGCACCAGGCCCGTCAGATCGAACTCGGCGGCCAGGTGCGAGTCCTTGGAGATCCCGACAGGCCGCCCGTCCACGTGCACCAGCAGCACGCTCTCGGCGGCGCCGACCTGGAGCACGATCCGCCGCCCGGCCCACTCGGCGGGCACGTCCACCCCACGCTCGTACACCCCGGTCGGGTTGGCGGCGGGCACGTCGGGCGGGAACTCGGCGAACGGCATGCGGATGTTCAGGTACCGCGGGAGGTCGTCGGTGCCCTGCATGGTCCACGCGCCGGGCACGTACGACGACGACCAGACCTCCCCGAGCGGGGCGTCCGGTGCGGGCAGCAGCTGAAAGTGCCAGTCGCCGTCGAGCGGGACGGCTCCGGGGCGCCGGTCGACGGCGTTCATCGGCAGCCGGCGCCAGGAGGTCACCTCGGGGGCCGCCCAGGGGCGCAGGGCTGTCAGGGGATCGAGGGGTGCGTCGTTCATGACCATTCCGAAGTCGGTGCGGTGGTCCCGGGCAGGACCCGGCCTTGCAGGCCCCAGGCGGGGTTCACGGGGATGCCGAGACGGTCCAGGACGGTGGAGGCGATGTCGATGAGGCGGGGTGTGTCGAGCCGGGTGCCTCCGGGCCGGGCGGGTCCACCCGGTTCGGCGAGGACGACGAACACCTCGCGCTCGGCACGCGAGTCGCCGCCGTGGCCACCGGAGTCGAGGTGCCCGTGGTCCGTGGTGATCAGCACGGTCCAGTGCTCCTCGGCGCGCCGGGGGGCCGATGCCCGGGCGTCGATGGCCTCCAGGAGCCGCCCGAGATGGGCGTCCTGGGTGAGGAGGGCCCGGTCGTAGGCGGAGGAGAGGGGGCCCGTTCGGTGGCCCGCCTCGTCGGTGGCACCGAAGTACACGAACAGCACGTCCGGGTCGGACGTGGTGAGCCAGCGCAGGGCGGTGCGGGCGACGCGGCGGTCCGCGGTCTCGTAGCCCCTGGATTCGCCGTTGTGGCGCACCCGCCGGCCGATGGCCCGGCCGAGGGTGCCGCGGCGGACCAGGGCGGGCCAGGACACCGCGGCCGCCGTGCGCAGACCGGGCCGGGCGCGGGCGGCGCGGGTCAGGAAGTCGGGGTAGCGGGCGTAGTCGGCGCCTTTGAAGTCGTTGCCGGTGACCCCGTGGCGGTCGGGCCACACCCCGGTGAGGATGCTCGACCAGCCGGGTCCGGAGTCGGTGTAGGCCGTGCCGGGCGAGGGCTCGTCGTCCGCTCGGCCGTAGGGCAGCAGGCTCGTGCCGACGGCGCCTGTGGCCATCAGGGCGTGCAGCACGGGTGCGGTGGCGGGGGACCGGGTCAGGCGGTCGTAGCGCAGGCCGTCCATGCCGACGACGAGGACCTTGGGGCGTCGGGCCTCGGTGTTGACGTCCGTCACAGGGTGCCTCTCTCGTGTGGCTGCCGAGAGCTCGGGGAGGACTGCTGCCCGTTCCCGGCCGCGCGCCCGTCGTGGCTGATCGCGCAGTTCCCCGCGCCCCTTTGGGGGCGCGTCAACTCCCCTGCACCGCCCCCTCCGTGGCCCCCGCGATGAACCCGCGGGCGAAGAGCGTGAAGACCAGGACCAGTGGCACGGACGCCATGAGCACGCCGGCCATGACCATGCTGTAGTCGGTGGTGTGGCCGACGTGGAGCTGGGCCAGCGCCACCTGGAGCGTGAGGTGGGTGGGGTCGTTGAGTACGACGAGCGGCCAGATGTAGTCGTTCCAGGCCCCGACGAAGGCGTAGATGGCGAGGAAGGACAGCGCCGGCTTGATCATCGGCAGCACGATGTTCCAGTACTGGCGGAAGAATCCCGCGCCGTCGATGCGCGCGGCGTCGAGCAGCTCGTCCGGGACGCCGTTCTCGATGTACTGGCGCAGCCAGAAGATGCCGAAGGCGTTGGCGAGGGCGGGCAGGATCAGCGCCTTGAGCGTGCCGACCCAGCCGATGTCGGACATGAGGATGAACTGCGGGAGGACGGCCAGCTGGAGCGGCAGCATCATGAACCCCACCAGCATCGCGAACAGCACCTTGCGCCCGGGGAAGTCGAACTTGGCGAAGACGAACGCCGCCAGGGAGTCGACGAACAGGACCAGGACGGTGGTGACGGTCGCGACGACGAGCGTGTTCAGCATCGATCCGAAGAAGTCGATGGTGTCGAGCACGTGCCGGATGTTCTCCAGCAGATGGGAGCCGAAGGTCAGCTTCGGCGGGCTCTTGTAGATGTCCTCGGTGGTGTTCGTCGCCATGACGATCGTCCACACGAACGGGAAGACCGAGATCAGGACGGCCAGGACGAGGACGATGTGCGCGGTCAGGCCCTTGGGACGCCGTGCCCGGCCGCCACCACCGCCTTGCCTGCTGGACCGCCTGGGGACCACTGCGGTCATGACTTCCTCCCGCGCTGGACCAGCCGCCAGTTGACGACGACCAGCACCATGATCAGTACGAAGAAGGCCCACACGATGGCGGCGCCGTAGCCGTAGTCGTTGTTGACGAAGGCCGACTGGTAGAAGTAGAGGAGCGTGGTCAGGCCCGCCTGGCCGGGGCCGCCGAGGTTCGGGTTGGCGGCGTTGCTGCCGAACAGGACCTGGGGTTCGCTGAAGCTCTGCAGGCCGTTGATCGTCGAGATGATGACGGTGAACAGGATGATGGGCCGCATGATCGGCATGGTGATCTGGAAGAACGTGCGGATGGGCCCGGCGCCGTCCAGCCTGGCCGCCTCGTAGATCTGGGCGGGGATGGCCTGGAGACCGGCAAGATAGATGATCATGTTGTAGCCGGTCCACATCCAGGTCATCAGCAGCGCGATGACCAGTTTGATCAGCCACGGATTGCTCAGCCACGGGACGGGCGAGATCCCGACCGTGCCCAGGATCGCGTTCACCAGACCGAAGTTGTTGCTGAACACCGCGCCGAAGAAGATCGACACGGCGACGATCGAGGTGACGTTCGGTACGTACAGGGCGATGCGGTAGAAGCCCTTGAAGCGGCGCACCGAGTGCAGCAGCGTCGCCAGCACCAGCGCGCCGAACAGCGTGGGGACGGTGGACAGCACCCAGATCACCAGGGTGTTGCGGATCGACAGCCAGAAGACGGGGTCGTCCCACAGGAACCGGAACTGCTGCAGTCCCACGAACTGCACGGTGCCCAGGCCGTCCCAGCGCTGGAAGGCGAGGTACAGCGAGTAGAAGACCGGGAAGAACGAGAAGACGCCGAAGATCAGGAAGAACGGCGAGATCGCGAGGTACTGCCGCCAGTGGGACAGCACACCGCGACGCTCCGGCCGCACGGCGCCCGCGGGCACCGTGCGGCGCGGGCGGAAGCGGGCCGGGCCGGGGCGGCCGTGGTGCCGTGGCACCGTGGCGGACCCGGTGACCGGAGGCGACGACACCTCAGTTCACCCCCTGTCGCCGGGCGATCTGCCTGGCCTGGGCGACCGCGTCCTTCCAGGCGTCCTCGGGCTTCTTGCCCTTGGCCTCGATGCTGGACAGCTCGGTCATGAACGGAGCCATGACGGCGGCGTCGGCCGGTGCCTCGTAGGCGGCCGGTATGGCCTTGGCGGCCGGGCCGAACACGTCGATGACCTTCTGCCCGCCGAAGAAGGGGTCGCCGCCCGTCATGGCCGGCATGGCGTACGCCGCCGGCGCTGCGGGAAAGATCGCGGCGTCGGTGAAGCCGCGGGCGTCGTTCTCGGGGCTGAGGATCCAGCTGATGATCTTGAACGCCTCTTCGGGATTGCGGCACTGCTTGGGCAGGGCCAGGTAGGAACCGCCCTGGTTGGCCGGTCCGCCGGGCATCGCGCAGACCCGCCACTTGCCCTTGGTCTTCGGGGCCGCCTGCTCGATGTCCAGGGCGTGCCAGGCGGCTCCGAGTTCGGTGCTCAGGGTCTTGCCGACGGCGGCGTTCCAGGTGTTGTCGTTGATCTTGGCGTCGAGGCCGAGGGTGTAGGGGCGCACCGCCGTGGTCCACGCCTTGCGGATGTGGCCCTGGTCGCCGATGAAGTGGTTGTCCTTGTCGATGAACCGCTCGGTGCCCTGCCCGACCGCCATGGTGAAGACCGAGCCGATGTTGTTGACCAGGTAGGTGCCGGGCACCTTCTCGCGCAGCTCGGTGCCGAGCGCGAAGTACTCCTCCCAGGTTCCGGCCCGGGCGGCGACCTTGTCGGGGTCGGTGGGCAGTCCGGCCTTGTCGAAGAGGTCCGCGCGGTAGAAGAGGGCGGTCGGGCCGATGTCGATCGGGAAGCCGATCTGCTTGCCGTCCTCGGTCTGCGCCAGCTTGGTCTTCCAGTCGAGGTACTGGGACGCGATCTTCTTGAAGCCCAGGTCGTTCAGGTCCAGGAAGCGGCCCGCGTTGGGCAGGAAGGACGCCATGTCCTCGCCCTTGATGCCGGTGATGTCGGGCACGGAGGCGCCCGCGGCGAGGGTGGTGGTGAGCTTCTGCTTGAAGTCGCCGCCGATGGAGGCGGCGGTGAGCTTCACCTGGCCGCTGAAGTGCGTCCTCGCCTCGGCGACCACCTTGTCGCTGAGTGCGCCTCCCCAGTACCACAGGGTGAGGTTCTTGCCGTTCTTGCTGCCGGCCGATCCCGAGCCGCCGCCACAGGCGACGGTCAGACCGGAGGCGGCCGCGGTCAGTGCGGCGGCCTGGAGGAAGCCTCTTCGGGAAAGGTCCACGGGGTGCTCCTGTTGTTCCTGTTCGACGTGCGGAGGAATGCGGAGGGGGAGAGCGTCAGTGCGGCCCGGTTCCGGAGCCGCACCGACCGGCGGGGGTGTGCGGGCTCGGCGGGGTGACGGGCGCGTGATGCGGGGGCGGGCCGGGGTCGGCCGGGATGCGCTCGGCGAGGAACCCGTAGGCGCGCCGCAGGGCGGGGTCGGTCAGGGAGTGCCACCAGCGTGCGACGCCGTGCCAGCCGGGAGCCGCGAGGGCGCCGCCGTGGTGGCGGACGGACAGCCCGGCCGCGAGTACCGCGAACCGCAGCCGCTCCGCCAGCGGCCAGCCGCCGAGGGAGGCCGCGACGAAGCTCGCGCCGAAGACGTCCCCGGCGCCCGTCGCGTCCAGGACGTCGGTGTCCAGGGCCGGGACCTCGGCGTACTCGCCGGTGATCTGGTCGACGGCGAGGGCGCCGTCCCCGCCCCGCGTCACCACGGCGACGGGCACCAGCTCGGAGAGCGCGCCGAGCGCGGCCACCGCGCTGTCGGTGCGGGTGTAGGCCATCGCCTCGGTCTCGTTGGGGAGGAAGGCGTGGCACAGGGCCAGTTGCTCCAGCAGGGCCGCGGACCACTCCTGGGTGGGATCCCAGCCGACGTCGGCGTAGATCCGCGTGCCGTTCGCGGCGGCCTTGGCGAGCCACTCGCGCGGCTCGGCCTCGAGGTGCACCAGGGCGGTCCGCGCGTCGGGCGGGTCGCCCATCAGCGCGTCCTGCGAGTACGGCGGTTCCTGTCCGTGGGTGAGCAGGGCCCGGTCGTGGCCGTACGCGACGGAGACGGTGACCGGGGTCGGCCAGCCGTCCGCCGTACGGGAGAGCGAGAGGTCGACGCCTTCCTGGCCGCGCAGGACGTCCCGGCAGTACGCGCCGTAGAAGTCGTCGCCGAAGACCGTGGCCAGGGAGGTGCCGAGGCCGAAGCGGGAGGCGGCCACGGCGAGGTTCGCGATGCCGCCCGGGCCGCAGCCCATGCCCCCGGTCCAGATCTCCTCGCCCGGGGTGGGCGGCTTGCCGAGACCCGTGAGGACGAGGTCGTAGAAGAGCAGCCCCGTCAGCAGCACATCGGGCCGGTCAGCGTCCACGGACGTGTCCTCTCGGTCGCGGCTTCGACGGAGATCGTCAAAACGCGTCATTTCTCTGGCCGGAATCGTGCGCTGCCCAGAGAGATTGGTCAATACCCGAGCAGAACTGAGCATGGATTTGATTGAAGATGACGAGTAGTGTTCCGGCCGTGCTGGCAGAACGACGACACCAACTCATCCTGCGGGCCCTGCGCGCCGGCGGGCCCGCGGCCGTGACCGACCTCTCGGAGCAACTGGGGGTGAGTCCCGCCACCATCCGGCGTGACCTGGTCAAACTGGAAGAAGACGGACTGCTCACGCGTGTGCACGGCGGCGCCGTCGTGGAGGAGGGCGACCAGCCCTTCGCCGAGGTCGCCGAGGTGCGCGTCAACGAGAAGGACGCCATAGCCGAACGCGCCGCCGCGATGATCGAGGACGGCCAGTCGGTGCTGCTGGACATCGGGACGACGGCCTACCGGCTCGCCCGGCAGCTGCACGGACGCCGGCTCACCGTGATCACCAGCAACCTGGTGGTCTACGAGGAACTCGCCGACGACGAGGGCATCGAGCTGGTCCTGCTCGGCGGCATGGTCCGCCGCGAATACCGCTCCCTGGTCGGCTTCCTCACCGAGGACAACCTGCGCCAGCTGCACGCCGACTGGCTCTTCCTGGGCACCAGCGGCGTGCGGCCCGGCGGGCAGGTCATGGACACGACGGTCGTGGAAGTGCCGGTCAAACGCGCCATGATCAAGGCCGGCGAGAAGGTGGTGCTGCTCGCCGACGCCGCGAAGTTCCCCGGGCACGGGATGGCGAAGGTCTGCGGGCCCGAGGACCTGGACGCGGTCGTGACCGACGAGCCGGTCGACGCGGCGACGCGGGCCTCCTTCCAGGAGGCGGGCGTCGAGGTCGTCGTCACGGGAAAGGTGCAGACATGAGCGCGAACCCGGCCGAGGCGGGCGGACTCCCGGCCCAGGCGGCCCCGCCCTTCGGTGAACACCGAGGTCACACACCCACGACACCGGCCGCGCCGGAACCGGCCCGAGGTCGTGAAGCGAGGTCAAGGAGGTGGCGCGTGCCCGGTTCTCACGACGTGCCGCGCACAGCCCGCCGAATCGGAGGAACCCGGTGAAGCTGACGATTCTGGGCGGCGGAGGATTCCGCGTGCCGCTGGTGTACGGAGCACTCCTCCAGGACCACGCCGAGGGCCGGGTGACCCGTGTCGTCCTGCACGACCTGGACGCCGGACGGCTGTCGGCGGTGACACGGGTCCTCGCCGAGCAGGCGGCCGACGTCCCGGACGCGCCCGAGGTGAGCGCCACGACCGACCTCGACGAGGCCCTGCGCGGCGCCGACTTCGTGTTCTCCGCGATCCGCGTCGGCGGTCTGGAGGGACGCGCGAACGACGAACGCGTGGCCCTGGCCGAGGGCGTGCTGGGCCAGGAGACGGTGGGCGCGGGCGGCATCGCCTACGGCCTGCGCACGGTCCCGGTCGCCGTCGACATCGCCCGGCGGGTGGCCCGCCTCGCGCCCGGCGCCTGGGTCATCAACTTCACCAACCCGGCCGGCCTGGTCACCGAGGCCATGTCCCGCCACCTCGGCGACCGCGTCATCGGCATCTGCGACTCCCCGGTCGGCCTCGGCCGCCGCATCGCCCGGGTGCTCGGCGTGAAGAACCCGGCCGAGGCGTGGATCGACTACGTCGGCCTCAACCACCTCGGCTGGGTGCGCGGCCTGCGCGTCGCCGGCCGCGACGAGCTGCCGCGCCTGCTGGCCGACCCCGACCTGCTCGGCTCGTTCGAGGAGGGCAAGCTCTTCGGTCCGGACTGGCTCCGGTCGCTCGGCGCCATCCCCAACGAATACCTGCACTACTACTACTTCAACCGGGAAGCCGTACGCGCCTACCAGCAGGCCGAGAAGACCCGCGGCGCGTTCCTGCACGACCAGCAGGCCCGCTTCTACGCCGAGATGAAGAACCCGCACGCCCCCGCCCTCACGGTCTGGGACCGCACCCGCGCCGAGCGCGAGGCCACATACATGGCCGAGAACCGCGAGACCGCGGGCGCCGGCGAACGCGACGAGGACGATCTGTCCGGCGGTTACGAGAAGGTGGCCCTCGCCCTGATGCGGGCGATCGCCCGGGACGAACGCACCACCCTGATCCTCAACGTCCGCAACCGGCGCACCCTGTCCGTCCTGGACGCGGAGGCCGTCATCGAGGTCCCCTGCCTCGTCGACGCCAACGGCGCCCACCCCGTCACCGTCGACCCGCTGCCCGGCCACGCCACCGGCCTGGTCTGCGCGGTCAAGGCGGTCGAGCGCGAGGTGCTGGCCGCCGCCGGCTCCGGCTCCCGCGCGACGGCCGTGAAGGCCTTCGCCCTGCACCCGCTCGTGGACTCCGTCAACGTGGCCCGCAGGCTCCTCGAGGGCTACACCGACGTCCACCCGGGGTTGGCGTACCTTAGGTGAACGCCGTCCGGTAAGCGCTTTCCCCCACCGCTTCCCGCCTGCTCGCTCTTCCCGCTTCCTGGAGACATCCCATGCACGACGAAAGCCGCCGCATCGAGGAGCGCGTGCAGCGCCTTCACGACCAGCGCATCAAGACCGCGGTCTACGCGGCCACGGTCCCCTTCGAGGTGGAGGCCTGGCAGGCCCCGGGGGAGCCGGTCCCGTTCGAGGAGGCCGCCGCCGCTTCCTACGAGCCGTTCGCGATGGGCACCCCGTGGGGCCCGCCCTGGGGCACCACCTGGTTCCGCATGCGCGGACAGGTGCCCTCGGAGTGGGCCGGCAGGCGCGTCGAGGCCGTCATCGACCTCGGCTTCACCGGCGACTGGCCCGGCAACCAGGCCGAGGCCCTCGTCCATCTCACGGACGGCACCCCGCTGAAGGCCGTCAACCCGCTCAACCAGTACGTGGCGATCGCCAACCCCGCACAGGGCGGCGAGACGGTCGACTACCTGGTCGAGGCCGCCTCCAACCCGGACATCCTGGCGGACAACTTCTCGAAGCCCACCCCGCTCGGCGACAAGCTGACCGCGGGCGACAAGCCCCTCTACACCTTCCGCGCCGCCGACATCGCCATCCTCGACGAGGAGGTCTGGCACCTCGACCTCGATGTGCAGGTGCTGCGCGAGCTGATGCTGGAGCTCGGCGAGCACGACCCGCGCCGGCACGAGATCGCGCACGCCCTCGACCGGGCGATGGACCTGCTCGACCTGGACGACGTCTCCGGCTCGGCCACCGCGGTCCGCGAGGCGCTGAAGCCGGTGCTGTCCAAGCCCGCGCACGCCAGCGCGCACACGATCTCCGGCGTGGGCCACGCCCACATCGACTCCGCCTGGCTCTGGCCGATCCGCGAGACCAAGCGCAAGACGTCCCGCACCTTCTCCAACGTCACCTCGCTCGCCGACGAGTACGACGACTTCATCTTCGCCTGTTCCCAGGCCCAGCAGTACGAGTGGGTGCGCGACAACCATCCGAAGGTCTGGGCCCGCATCCAGGAGTCGGTCAAGAACGGCCAGTGGGCGCCGGTCGGCGGCATGTGGGTCGAGTCCGACGGCAACCTGCCCGGCGGCGAGGCCGTCGCCCGCCAGTTCATCCACGGCAAGCGGTTCTTCATGGACCACTTCGGCATCGAGACCAAGGGCGTGTGGCTGCCGGACTCCTTCGGCTACAACGCGGCCTATCCGCAGATCGCCAAGCTCGCCGGGAACGAATGGTTCCTCACCCAGAAGATCTCCTGGAACCAGACCAACAAGTTCCCCCACCACACCTTCTGGTGGGAGGGCATCGACGGCACCCGCATCTTCACCCACTTCCCGCCGGTCGACACCTACAACGCCCGTTTCAGCGGCGAGGAGATGTCCCGCGCGGTCCGGAACTACTCCGAGAAAGGCGGCGCCTCCCGCTCCCTGGCCCCCTTCGGCTGGGGCGACGGCGGCGGCGGCCCCACCCGCGAGATCATGGAACGGGCCCGTCGGCTGGCCGACCTGGAGGGCTCCGCGAAGGTCGTCGTCGAACACCCCGACGAGTTCTTCGCCAAGGCCCGCGAGGAGTACCCGGACGCGCCGGTGTGGGTCGGTGAGCTCTACCTGGAGCTGCACCGCGCCACCTACACCTCCCAGGCCCGCACCAAGCAGGGCAACCGCCGCTCCGAGCACCTCCTGCGCGAGGCGGAACTCTGGGCCACCACGGCCGCGCTGCACGCGCCGGGCTACACCTACCCGCACGAGAAGCTGGACCGGCTCTGGAAGACGGTGCTGCTGCACCAGTTCCACGACATCCTGCCCGGCTCCTCCATCGCCTGGGTGCACCGCGAGGCCGAGGCCGAGTACGCCCGCGTCGCACAGGAACTGCACGCGCTGACCGCCGAGGCGGTGGCCGCGCTGGGCGCCGGCGGCACCCGTGTCTTCAACGCCGGCCCCTACGACCGCGCCGAAGTGGTCCGCACCGCCGACGGCACACCGGTGTACGTGCGGGTGCCCGCGAGCGGCTCCGCGCCCGTGGCCGACACCGCGCCCCCGCAGCCGGTCACGGTCGACGGCCGGGTCCTCGACAACGGACTGGTCCGCGTGGAGGTGGCCGAGGACGGCACCCTGTCCTCCGTCCGCGACCTGCGCGCCGCCCGCGAGGTGCTCGCCGAGCCGGGCAACCTGCTCCGCCTGCACACGGACCTGCCCAACTACTGGGACGCCTGGGACATCGACAAGCACTACAAGAACCGCTACACGGACCTCCTGGACGCGTCGTCCGTCACGGTCGTCGAGCAGGACCCGCTGATCGGCGCGATCCGCGTCGAGCGGTCCTTCGGCAAGGGCTCCACGATCACCCAGACGATCACCGTCCGCGCCGGCAGCCCCCGCATCGACATCGAGACGGACATCGACTGGCACGAGACGGAGAAGATCCTCAAGGCGGCCTTCCCGGTCGACATCCGCGCCCCGCACTCCTCCGCCGAGATCCAGTTCGGCCACATCCAGCGCCCCACCCACACCAACACCAGCTGGGAGGCGGCCCGCTTCGAGGTCTCCGGCCACCGCTGGGTGCACCTCGCCGAGCCCGGCTACGGCGTCGCCGTCATCAACGACTCGACGTACGGCCACGACGTCTCCCGCACCGTCCGCGAGGACGGTGGCACCACGACCACCGTCCGCCTCAGTCTGGTCCGCGCCCCGCGCATCCCGGACCCCGAGGCCGACCAGGGCCGCCACCGCTTCACCTACGCGCTGCTGCCCGGCGCGACCATCGAGGACGCCGTGGCCGAGGGCTACGCCCTCAACCTCCCCCTCCGGGTGGCCGACGCGGCCGGCGCCCCCGAGCCGGTCGTCTCGGCCGAGGGCGAGGGCGTGACCGTGGAGGCGGTCAAGCTCGCCGACGACGCCTCCGGCGACGTCGTCGTACGGCTCTACGAGTCCCGCGGCGGCCGGGCCACCGGCACCCTGCGCACCGGGTTCCCGCTCGCCGGCGCCCAGATCACCGACCTGCTGGAGCGCCCGCTCCAGGACGCGGAGATCACCGACGGAGCCGTCGCCCTCGCGCTGCGCCCCTTCCAGATCCTCACCCTGCGCCTGCGGAGGGGCTGACGCCATTGCCGTGCAGCCGTGGTTCGAGGACGCCGAGCTCGGCGTCCTCGTCCACTGGGCCTGTACCGGGGCGGGGCGTTTCCGACCGGCGAATTGACCCACGATCGCGGCACCGGAATGCCCCCTGTCATGGGTCGCCCGGCTACCTAGAGTCGATGTCATGACGACGACACAGAACGAAACGGGAAACAGCAGCGGCTTCGCACCGGTCCTCACCCGCGCCACCGAGGCCGAGACGACACGCGACCCCAGCAGCGTGATGACCCTCCTCGCCGACTCCGCGAACACCGGCGGACGGCTCACCAGCTACCGCTCGACGTTCGCCGAGGGCGCGGTCGGCGCGCCCGCCCACCTGCACACCGAGGCGTCCGAGATGTTCTACGTCATCGACGGCGCGCTCCAGGTACTGGTCGGTGAGGAGGTCACCGTGCTGCTAGCCGGCGACTTCCTTCTCGTACCGCCGAACACCCCGCACGCCTTCGCCGCCGCGCCCGGTGCGACAGCCGACGTGCTGTTCGTCTTCACCCCGGGCGCGGGGCGCTTCGACTACCTCCGGCTGCTGGGCCGGGTGATGCGCGGCGAGGCCGACCCGCGGGAGATCAAGGACTCCTCGGAACGCTTCGACAACCACTATGTCGACAGCCCCGTGTGGCGCGAGGCCCTCGCAGCCAGGCCGTGAGGACCACCTAGAGGGGCAGCACCTGGGCCGCCGCCCCGACGGAGTCGACCGGTTGGGCCGACGGGGGCGCCGGTACCGCCGGCAGCGGGTCCGTCGTCTCCGGCTGCCGCTGCGGCAGCGACACCGGCCGCAGCGGACGCAGCCCCGACACCACCGTGTAGTCCTGGCCCAGGAACGGCGGAACCACCTCGCCCGGATCCTCACCGAGGGCCAACTGCACAGCGGCCCAAGGGGCGTTGACCCCGCACAGCGACAGCTGGTGCAGCCCGCCGGCCGGGCGGGTGTTGACGTCCATGAGGACGGGCCGGTCGCCGAACATCCGGAACTGGATGTTGGACAGGTAGTGCAGACCGAAGCCCTCCGCGATCCGCCGGGCCGGGTCCAGCCACTGCTCGTGCAGGGTGAAGCCCCGGCGGCGGCCGTTCTTGGTGCGGCCCACCGCCAGCCGGACCCGGTTGTCCGGACCGGTCAGGCAGTCCACCGACACCTCGGGCTGCTCCAGACGCGGCATCACCAGCCAGTCGACCGGCTCCTCGGCCTGCCGCAGCGCCTCCAGCACCAGGTCCAGCGGCACATACGGGCTCGGGAACCCGCTCAGCTGCGTCAGGGAGAAGGGCGTACGCGTGATGATCCGGAAGCCCACCCCGCCGGCCCCGGACGCCGGCTTGAAGCAGGCCTTGTGCCCTCCGGCCTCCAACTCCTCTACCGCTGCGACGAGTTCGTCCTCCGAGCGGACCCGGTACCACGGAGGAACGGGCACGCCGATCGCCTGGACGGCCTCGTAGGCGATCACCTTGTCGTGGAAGACGGCCACGGCCTCCGGCGGTGGCGCCAGCACCGCGGTGCCGGCCGCCTCGAACTCGGCGCGGTGTGCCACGATCGCCGACTGGTGCAGCCGGGGCACGAACACGTCGATGCCGCGCCGCCCGCACTGGTCCAGTGCGTACTCGACGTACCCGGCGGGGGACAGGTTCTCGGGCTCCAGCTCGGCGGTGTCGGCGGCGGCCAGCACCGGCGAGTCGGGGTCGCCGTGGGTGGCGTGGATCGCGACGGCCCGGTCGCTGGGATTTCTCCGCAGCTGATCCATGAAGAACACGTTCTCCGCGTACGTGCGGTTGAGCCAGACGCGTACGCGAGAGACCATGCAGGCCGCCTTTCACGGTTCGCGGGCAGGGCTGAGCAGCCCGTGCCCGGGCAGAAAAATGGAGGGACACCAAACCGCCCCTGTGAAAGGGAAGTTCGTAGCGGTGGTGTTGGGCCAGATCATACGGCTTCCGCGAGCCCTGTCGTGCAACGCGCGTGTGAAGGAATTCTCCCGCCACGGCCCCCGGGCCGCTCTTGCTCCCCGCCGCGCGGATGTGATCTCTTGGTCACGTCCGGGTGCGCGCGGAGGGGGCGAGAGGTGACGTCGACGGCCGGTGGCGCCGCACAACTGCTGGCCATCAGCGATCTGCACATCGGGTACCCGGAGAACCGCGCCCTGGTCGAGGGCATGCGGCCCGGGACGGACGACGACTGGCTGCTCGTCGCCGGTGACGTCGCGGAGACCGTCGCGGACATCCGCTGGGCCCTGGAGACGCTCGCGGGCCGCTTCCGGAAGGTCGTCTGGGTGCCCGGCAACCACGAGCTGTGGACCCATCCGAGCGATGCCGTCACCCTGCGCGGCGTCGCGCGCTACACGTACCTGGTCGAGCTGTGCCGCGAACTCGGCGTGACGACCCCCGAGGACCCCTACCCCGTCTGGGACGGCCCCGGCGGCCCGGTGGCCGTCGCCCCGTTGTTCCTCCTGTACGACTACTCCTTCCTGCCGCCCGGCTGCACGACCAAGGCGCAGGGCATGGAGTACGCGCGGGGCACCGGGATCGTGTGCACCGACGAGCACCTGCTGCACCCCGACCCCTACCCGAGCCGGGAGGCCTGGTGCCGGGCCCGGGTCGCCGAGACCGAACGCAGACTCGCCGGACTGCCCGAGGGCCTGCCGGTGATCCCCGTCAACCACTACCCACTGCACCGGCATCCGATGGACGTGCTGTGGCACCCCGAGTTCGCCATGTGGTGCGGCACGGACCTGACCGCCGACTGGCACCGCAGGTTCCCCGTGCACACCATGGTCTACGGCCATCTGCACATCCCCCGCACCACCTTCCACGAGGGCGTGCCCTTCGAAGAGGTGTCGGTGGGCTATCCGCGCGAGTGGAGCAAGCGGGCCCGGCCGCCGGGACGGCTGCGGCGCATCCTGCCGAGGGAGGGCGAGAAGCGGTGATCGAGGAACTCCTGCCGGACGCCGTGGTCACCGTGGAGGCCTACGGCCACGAGGACGCGGACACCCCGCTCTACCCCGAGGAGGCGGCGCTCGTGGCACGGGCCGTCGCCAAGCGACGCAGGGAGTTCGCCGTCGTGCGCTCCTGCGCCCGCCGCGCCATGGAGAAGCTCGGTGTGCCGCCGCAGCCGGTCCTGAGCGGCGAGCGCGGCGCCCCCCGCTGGCCGGCCGGGCTGGCCGGCAGCATGACCCACTGCGACGGCTTTGGCGCCGCGGCCCTGGTCCGGGCCACCGATCTCGCCTCCCTCGGCATCGACGCCGAGGTCCACGGACCGTTGCCCGACGGGGTCCTGGCGTCCGTGGCCCTGCCGGCCGAGGAGGTCCGGCTGCGCAGGCTCGCGGCCGAACGCCCCGACATCCACTGGGACCGGCTGCTGTTCAGTGCGAAGGAATCCGTCTACAAAACGTGGTTCCCCCTCACCGGGAAGTGGCTGGACTTCATGGAGGCCGACATCGAGCTCAACCCCGGCGGCACCTTCCGTGCGGCGCTGCTCGTCCCCGGCCCCTGGGTGGGCGGCCGCCGGGTCGGCCACTTCGACGGCCGCTGGACGGCGGGGCGGGGCCTGGTCGCGACGGCGATCGCGCTGCCGCACACCTGACCCCTCCCCGCCCGATCCGACCGGGGCCGCTCCGGGTCAGGGACCCGGCTCAGGGCACCAGTTCTCCAGGAGGCGGAAGAACGCCTCCTCGTTGCCCGTCAGTCCGGCGCGCTCCAGGGCCTGCTCCGCCTCGGCGAGCACCGCGGGCGGGACGAGCGGCGGGCCGCCCTCCAGGTCGAAAGCGGCGCGGACCGTGTGCAGCAGCCGCAGATAGGCCTGGACGGCGGTGCGTTCACGATCGGTCAGGACGGCGGTGGGCATCGGTCGTTTCTCCCCGTGTCGGCGTCGTCGGTCCCGCGCCCTCGCGGCGCGCACGCCCCGCACAGCGGTGGCGCCCCTCCAGCTTGCCGTCCACCACTGACAATCCGGTTCCGTCGCCCTCCGGTTCGCCCGCTCGGCGGAGGCGGACCGCACCCCGTTGCCGTGCCACGCGGCCGTTCAGCCCTGCGGGCCGCGATACCCCAGCGACGCCTCGATCCGCCCCGCCAGGTGGTCCCGCTGCACCGGCCCCCGCGACGACGAACCCGCGAGCCAGGCCCGGCACTTGCTCGCCAGCAGCAGGCCGAAGCTCTCGGCTTCCTTCTCGTCGTCGAGGTCGAAACGGGTGCGCGCGGCCACCTTCAGCACCGTCGCCTGGAGGTCGGCGCCGTCGTCGAGCAGCCGGGCCGCCACGGCCGCGCCCTCGACGTGGTGGGAGCAGTGCCCGGCCTTCATGTGCCACAGCTCGTGGCCCAGGATCACCAACTGGTGATCGGGAGCGGTGCGTTCCTCGATCACGACGAGGTCCTGCTCGGCCATGTCGAGCCAGAGCCCGCTGGCGGTCCCGGGCGGGAACGCGGCCGTGCGGAAGAGGACGGGGCGGCCACGGCGTCTGCTCATGCCGTCGCACAGGGCGGCGTACAGCTCCTCGGGCCGGGCCGGCGCGGGGAGGGTCAGCTCCGCGACCAGCTCGCCGCACAGACGGCGCATTTCCTTACCGATGCCCACAGTTCTCCCCACGGTCACGACTCGGGCCGCTTGACGCTCTCCAGGAGCATGTCCAGCCACTCGGCGACCTTGTCGCGGTGCTGGTCGGTGGGCAGTTGCGCGGCCCGCCAGGCGATGCCGCGCACGCCGTGGTCCTGCAGCAGCCGCTCCAGCGGGTCGTCCGTCGCCGCGGCCGCCTCCCGCTCCCGGTCGGCGAGCTTCTGCAGCAGCTCCTGCTCGGTGTGCTGGAGGGCGCTCACGAGCGCCTCGGGGTCCTCGGCCGTCAGGAAGCCGGCGTGCACCCGGAAGAACCTCTGGAGGGCGTCGCAGTGCTCCATGGTCGGCCGCCGGTCGCCGTTGATGAGGGCGCCGGCCTGCTGGCGGGACATGCCCGCGCCGTCGGCGATCTCCTGCTGGGTGTACTTGCGGCCGTTGGGCTTGAGCCGGGTCCGGCGCAGCAGGTCCAGGCGCTGCAGGAACCGGGCCTGGACATCGGGCTCGCCCGCCGGCCGGCCGCAGAGCAGGGCCTTGACCACGGGATCCGGGACCCCGGAGGCGACGGACAGCCGGCCGATGTCGAAGACCTCGGCGTGCGGCACGCCGAGCCGGTCGGCGAGCGCGCCGACACGGGAGACGACAGCCGGTAGCACGGCCGTCGGCATGACGCCCGGACCCTCGACGAAGCCACCCGTCACCGACAGATCTCCTACGTATCTCACAGGCTTCTCACACGTGGATGCCGTGACCTACCCCGGCGTGAACTTCCCGGAGCGTAGCCGGTGCTTCGAACTCACATCCAGGTCTCGCCACAACTGTGGCCAATTTCAGCCGTCAACAGGCACGGAATGCCACGATAGTTGACACGCCTCAGCTCCGGGCAGCAGGATCGGGGCGCCGCGTCAAGGCCGCACAGGCAAGAGGGGTGACCTCCCGATGGCATATCAGGCAGGAGGGCAGCGGCCGGCACCGCGGCCCGTCCCCGAGACTCCCGAGGCCCAGGCCTACCTGGAGGACTACGCCGGGCTCCTGGAGGGTGTCTCCTTCCCCTCCCTCGTAGTCGACCACTGCTGGGACGTGGTGCTGACCAACAGCGCCTTCCGGTCACTTTTCCGTGAGGTCGGCCCGCACCCGACGGCGATGCCGGGCGACAACTTCCTCAGGTTCGTGCTGTTCCACCCCGACGCTCCCGGCGTGCTCGGCGACCACGAGGCGAGCTGGTGCCTGCCGATGCTCGCGCACTTCGCGCGGACCGTGGAGGGCCACGGCCCCGACCACGGTCTGCACGCCATCCGCCGCGACATCGCCCAGGACCCGATCATGGAGGCCGCCTACCGGCACGGCCTGCCGCACTGGATCCGCGCCGTCGGCGAGGACGCCGTCGAGCAGGACGGCGCCGTACGGCCGCTGCTGCACCCGGATCCGCGCCGGGGCGCCACCGAGTGCCGGGTCGTCGTCGAGACGTCCAGGACGCTCGAGGAACTGGGCTGCGCCCGGGTCACGTTCGTCCTGCGCGAGGCCCGCCGCTCCGCGACCCGGGAACGCCGCACGCGCCGCACCGCGACCGTGTCCCACCTGAGGGTCGTCCCCGCGGCCGACTGACCGCTCCCGCCCGTTCACCCGCCCTGTCCGTACTCTTCTCAGAGCATGTGGTGTGTGACATAGTACAGACGTGAGCGAGTCGCTGACCTGCGATGTCGTGGTGGTGGGAGCCGGAGTGGTCGGCGCCGCCACCGCCCTGTACGCGGCCCGCGCCGGGCTGGACACCGTCGTGGTGGACCGGGGCCCGGTGGCCGGCGGCACGACCGGAGCGGGGGAGGGGAACCTCCTCGTCTCCGACAAGGAACCCGGACCGGAGCTCGAACTGGCCCTGCTGTCCGCCCGGCTCTGGGCCGGACTGGCCCGGGAGGGACTGGGCCGGGCCGTCGAGTACGAGGCCAAGGGCGGTGTCGTCGTCGCCGGTACGGACCGGGCCCTGACCGGGCTGGAGAAGCTCGCCGCCGAGCAGCGCGCCGCCGGGGTCGAGGCCGTCCCGGTGCCGCCCGACCGGCTCACCGACCTGGAGCCGTACCTGGCCCCGGGCCTCGCGGGCGGCATGCTCTACCCGCAGGACGCCCAGGTGATGCCCGCCCTCGCCGCGGCCCATCTGCTGCGCGCCTCCAAGGCCCGGGTGCGCACCGGCCGGGAGGTGACCGGGGTCCTGTGCGGCCCGGACGGCGCGGTGCGCGGCGTGCGCACCGACCGGGGCGACCTGCACGCGCCCGCGGTCGTCAACGCGGCCGGCACCTGGGGCGGCGAGGTGGCGGCCCGCGCCGGAGTCCGTCTGCCGGTGCGGCCCCGGCGCGGTTTCGTGATCGTCACCGAACCGCTGCCGCCCCGCATCCGGCACAAGGTGTACGCCGCCGACTACGTGGCCGACGTCGCCAGCGACTCGGCGGCGCTGCAGACCTCCCCCGTGGTGGAGGGCACCCCGGCCGGGCCGGTCCTCATCGGCGCCAGCCGTGAACGGGTCGGCTTCGACCGGTCCCTGTCGCTCCCGGCGCTGCGCGCGCTGGCGGCCGGCGCGACCGGGCTCTTCCCGTTCCTCGCCGGAGTCCGGGCCATGCGGACGTACGCCGGCTTCCGGCCGTATCTGCCGGACCATCTGCCCGCGATCGGCCCCGATCCGCGGGCGCCCGGGCTCTTCCACGCCTGCGGGCACGAGGGCGCGGGCATCGGACTCGCCACCGGCACCGGGCATCTGATCGCCCAGGCGCTGACCGGGCGGACACCCGACCTCGACCTCGGCCCGTTCCGGCCCGACCGCTTCACCGAGGAGGCCGAGTGAACCCGCTGGAGCTGGCGGGGGCCAGGCCCGGCCCCGCCTTCACGGTCATGTTCGACGGGCGGCCGGTCGAGGCACTGCCCGGGCAGACGGTCGCCGCCGTGCTGTGGTCGGCAGGGGTGACGTCGTGGCGCTCCACTCGTGGCGAGGGCCGTCCGCGCGGGGTGTTCTGCGGGATCGGCGTCTGCTTCGACTGCCTGGTGACCGTCAACGGCCGCCCCAACCAACGCGCCTGTCTGATGCCGGTGCGACCGGGCGACGAGATCGGCACCCAGGAGGGCACGGGCCATGGGGACACCGGCATCCGGGAGGGCACGGGCCATGGGGAGTCCGGCACCCGGGAGGGCACGGGCCATGAGGAGTCCGGCACCCGGGAGGGCACGGGCCATGGGGAGTCCGGCACCCGGGAGGGCACGGGCCATGGGGAGTCCGGCACCCGGGAGGGCACGGGCCATGAGGAGTCCGGCACCCGGGAGGGCACGGGCCATGAGGAGTCCGGCACCCGGGAGGGCATCGGCCACGAGGAGTCCGGCACCCGGGAGGGCATCGGCCACGAGGAAGACAGCGCACAGGACGGCACCGGCCACGAGGAGGCGCGTCGTGCGGACTGACCTCGCCGTGATCGGCGCCGGACCGGCCGGGCTCGCTGCCGCCCTGGCGGCCTCCGCACGCGGCGTCCGGGTCACGCTCGTCGATGCCGCCGCGCAGCCCGGCGGGCAGTTCTACCGGCAGCCCGCCGCCGGGCTCGGCGCCGGGCGGCCCGAGGCGCTGCACCACCGGTGGCGGACCTGGGAACGGCTGCGGGACGGGCTCGCCGCCAGTGCCGTAGGCGTCCTGACGGAACATCACGTGTGGTGCGTGGAGCGCGCACCGGACGGCTTCACCGTGCACGCCCTGCTCGGCCCGGAGCAGGAGGAGCCCGTCGAGGTGCACGCGCGCGCCGTGCTCCTGGCGACCGGCGGCTACGAGCACGTGCTGCCCTTCCCCGGATGGACCCTCCCGGGTGTGGTGACGGCCGGGGGAGCCCAGGCCATGCTCAAGGGCGGGCTCGTGGTGCCGGGGCACCGAGCCGTGGTGGCCGGGACCGGGCCGCTGCTGCTGCCCGTGGCGACCGGGCTCGCGGCGGCCGGCGTCGAGGTCGCCGCACTCGTCGAGTCCACCGACCCCGGGCGCCTCGCCCGGCACACCCCCGCCCTGGCGGACAAGCTCCCGGAGGGCGCCGGATACGCCGCCGGGTTGTTGCGCCACCGCGTCCCGGTCCTCGCCCGGCACACCGTCGTCCGCGCCCACGGCGACGACCGGCTGACCGGCGTCACCGTCGCCGCGCTCGACGCAGACGGGCGCGTGCGGCCCGGCACCGCACGGCACCTGCTCTGTGACACCCTCGCCGTCGGCCACGGCATGCTCCCGCACACCGACCTCGCCGAGAGCCTCGGCTGCCGGCTCGACGGCGTCACCGTGGCCGTCGACACCGAGCAGCGCACCGACGTGCCCGGCGTGTGGGCGGCCGGCGAGGCCACCGGCATCGGCGGCGCCGCCCTCGCCCTCGCCGAGGGGCACATCGCCGGCCGCTCCGCCGCCGCCCGTCTGCTCGGCACCGCCCCAGCGCCGGCCCCCGCCGCCCTCAAGGCCCGTGCGAGGCTCAGGCGATCCGCCGCCGCCCTCGACTCCGCCTGCGCGCCGCCCGCCCACTGGCCCGAGCACCTCACCGACGACACCGTGGTCTGCCGCTGCGAAGAAGTCACCGCAGGGGCCGTGCGTGAGGCCCTGGACCTCGGAGCGGGCGACGAACGCACCGTGAAGCTGCTCACCCGGGCCGGGATGGGCTGGTGCCAGGGCCGGATGTGCGGCACCGCGATCGCCGGTCTCGCCGGCCGCGCCCCCACCCCGGCCAAGCGCCCCTTCGCCCGGCCCGTACCGCTCGGCGTCCTCGCCCGGCAACACCCCCAGGAGGGACTGTCATGACCGAACACCGCCCCTGGCGCGGCGTCCTCGTCGCCACCGCGCTCCCGCTGAACGACGACCTCTCGGTGAACTACGACCGCTACGCCGAGCACTGCGCCTGGCTGGTCGAGAACGGCTGCGACGGTGTCGTGCCCAACGGATCCCTCGGCGAGTACCAGGTGCTCACGCCCGAGGAGCGGGCCCGGGTCGTCGAGACGGCCGTCACCGCGATCGGCGGCGAGCGTGTGATGCCCGGCGTCGCCGCGTACGGATCCGCCGAGTCCCGTCGCTGGGCGGAACAGGCCGGCGAGGCCGGGTGCGGGGCGGTGATGCTGCTGCCGCCCAACGCCTACCGCGCCGACGAGCGTGCCGTCCTCGCCCACTACGCCGAGGTCGCCCGGTCGGGCCTGCCGGTCGTCGCGTACAACAACCCGATCGACACCAAGGTCGACCTCGTGCCCGAGCTGCTCGCCCGGCTGCACGGCGAAGGGCACATCCAGGCGGTGAAGGAGTTCTCGGGCGATGTCCGCCGGGCCTACCGGATCGCCGAACTCGCCCCGGAACTGGACCTGCTGATCGGCGCGGACGACGTCCTGCTGGAGCTGGGCGTCGCGGGCGCCAAGGGCTGGGTCGCGGGATACCCGAACGCGCTGCCCCGGGCGTCGGTGGAGCTGTACCGCGCGGCGGCCGACGGCGACCTCGACACCGCGCTGCCCCTGTACCGGCAGCTGCATCCGTTGCTGCGCTGGGACTCCCAGGTGGAGTTCGTCCAGGCCATCAAGCTGTCCATGGACATCGTCGGCCGTCACGGCGGGCCCTGCCGTCCGCCCCGCGCGACGCTGCTGCCCGGGCAGGAGGCGGCGGTCCGCGCCGCCACGGAGAAGGCCGTCGCGGCCGGACTCGTCTAGCCCGCACGAGAGTCTGGGGACCGACATGCGCAGCAAACTCGTCCTGCACGCCGTCGACTCGCACACCGAGGGCATGCCGACCCGCGTGATCACCGGCGGCATCGGCACCATCCCCGGCGCCACCATGAACGAACGGCGGCTGTGGTTCCGTGAACACCGCGACGACGTCAAGCAGTTGCTCATGAACGAGCCGCGTGGCCACTCCGCCATGAGCGGCGCGATCCTCCAGCCGCCGACCCGCCCCGACTGCGACTGGGGTGTCGTCTACATCGAGGTCTCCGGCTACCTGCCGATGTGCGGGCACGGCACCATCGGCGTGGCGACCGTGCTCGTCGAGACCGGCATGGTCGAGGTCGTCGAGCCGGTCACCACCATCCGGCTCGACACCCCGGCCGGACCGGTCGTCGCCGAGGTGGCCGTCGAGGGCGGGGCGGCCAAGGCGGTCACGTTGCGGAACGTGCCCTCCTTCGCCGTCGGCCTCGACCGCAAGGCCACTCTGGCCGACGGCCGGACGGTGACGTACGACCTCGCCTTCGGCGGCAACTTCTACGCGATCCTGCCGCTGGAGCAGTTCGGCCTGCCCTTCGACCGGGAACGCAAGGACGAGATCCTCGCGGCCGGCCTGTCCCTGATGGCGGCCGTCAACGCCGAGGACCCGCCCGTCCACCCGGAGGACCCGTCCATCCACGGTCTCCACCACGTCTACCTGGCCGCCCCCGGTTCGACCGCCCACCGCTCCCGGCATGCGATGGCCATCCACCCCGGCTGGTTCGACCGCTCGCCCTGCGGCACCGGCACCAGCGCCCGCATGGCGCAGCTGCACGCACGCGGCGAACTCCCGCTGCACACCGAGTTCGTGAACGAGTCCTTCATCGGCACCCGCTTCACCGGCAGACTGCTCGGCACGACCGAGGTCGCCGGACGCCCCGCCGTGCTGCCCAGCTTCACCGGACGAGCCTGGATCACCGGCACCGCCCAGTACCTGCTGGACCCCGAGGACCCGTTCCCGGCCGGGTTCGTCCTGTAAGCCGGCCCGAGTAAGACCACGAGAGGAAACCCGACCGCCATGGCCCCGCAGCACACCCCCGCCCTGCCCGTGCTGGGCAGCAGGAAGCCCAGCCACCGGGAGCGGGTCGCGGACGCGCTGCGGGCCGCCCTGATCGCCGGCGAACTGCGGCCCGGCGAGGTCTACTCGGCCCCGGGCCTGGCCGCCCGCTTCGGCGTCTCCGCCACGCCCGTGCGCGAGGCCATGCTCGACCTCGCCAAGGAAGGCCTGGTCGACACCGTGCCCAACAAGGGCTTCCGGGTCACCGCCGTCTCCGAGCGACAGCTCGACGAGTACACGCACATCCGGGCGCTGATCGAGATCCCCACCACGGCGGAGCTGGCCCGCACCGCCGACCCGGTCGCCCTGGAGGCGCTCCGCCCGGTCGCCCGGGAGATCGTCAGCTCCGCCGCGGCCGGCGACCTCATCGCCTACGTCGAGGCCGATCTGCGCTTCCACCTCGGCCTGCTGGCCCTCGCGGGCAACGGCCATCTCGTCGACGTCGTACGCGACCTCAGACGCCGCTCCCGGCTCTACGGCCTGACGGCGCTGGTGGAACAGGGACGGCTGGAGGCGTCGGCCGAGGAGCACCTGGAGATCCTGGACGCACTGCTCACCCGGGACGAGGAGGCCGTACGGGCCGTGATGGCCCGGCACCTCGGGCATGTCCGGGGCATGTGGGCCGCGCC
This sequence comes from Streptomyces luteogriseus, assembly GCF_014205055.1. Lineage (NCBI taxonomy): Bacteria > Bacillati > Actinomycetota > Actinomycetes > Kitasatosporales > Streptomycetaceae > Streptomyces > Streptomyces luteogriseus. The sequence continues at coordinate 1,151,159 of NZ_JACHMS010000001.1, read as the reverse complement.
CTGACCTCCACGAGGTGAGCGCCTGACCGTGCGAGGCCGGTCGCCGTCCCGGCAGCCGGCGGTCCGGGCCCGGGACGGCGGATCGGGCGGCCGGGTCACAGATCCAGCACGAGCCGCTTCCCGCGGCAGCGGGACACGCAGATCAGCATGGTCTCGCCGGCCGCGCGCTCGTCCTCCGTCAGCACCGAGTCACGGTGGTCGGGCTCACCGTCGAGGACGTCGGTCTCACACGTGCCGCAGGTGCCCTCGGTGCAGGAGTACAGCACCTCGATCCCGGCCTCGCGCACGGCGTCGAGCACGGACACGTCCGGCGCGACGGTGAGCGTCCTGCCGCTGCGCGCCAGCTCCACCTCGAACTCGGTGTCGCCGCCGGTCTCCTGCTCCTTCGGCCGGAACCGTTCGACGCGCAGGATCCCGGACGGGCACCGGGCCTCGACCGCGTCCAGCAGCGGCCCCGGGCCACAGCAGTAGACGAGCGTGCCCTCGGGAACGTCGTCCAGCACCGAGGGCAGGTCCAGCAGGCCCGTCTCGTCCTCGGGCGCGACGGTCACACGGTCCCCGTAGCGGCCCAGTTCCTCACCGAACGCCATGGAGTCGCGGGTGCGCCCGCCGTACAGCAGCGTCCACTCGGCGCCCGCCGCCTCGGCCGCCGCCAGCATCGGCAGGATCGGCGTGATGCCGATGCCGCCCGCGACGAAGCGGTACCGGGGAGCGGGCTCCAGGCCGAAGTTGTTCCGGGGACCGCGCACCCGCACCGTGGCCCCCTCGCCCAATCGCTCGTGCACATGGGCCGAACCGCCCCGCCCGGCGCTCTCACGCAGCACCGCGATCCGCCAGGCCGACCGGTCCGCCGGATCGCCGCACAGCGAGTACTGCCGCTCCAGACCGGGCTCCAGCAGGACGTCCACGTGGGCGCCCGGCTCCCAGGCCGGAAGCGGCTCGCCCAGCGGATGGCGCAGGGTCAGGGCGAGCACGCCCTCGGCCACCAACTCCTTCCGCCCGACGACGAGTTCGGTCTCGTACGCACTCATGAGCTGTTTCCTCGCGGCTCGTCGACACAGTGCCCCTGCGGATGGGCGAGCATCCACTCCCACATCTCGACCGGGTCCTGCGCGGTGTGCTCACGGCCGCAGTGGCAGGTGCCGTGCAGGGTGTCGGTGCCGGGCAGCCAGGCGATGCGGTAGATCTCGCCGGTCGGGGCGGTCACCGGACCTTCTCCACGGGCTTCTCGCCCTGCTCCACCAGCCGGGCGAGGATACGGCGGGCGGCCAGACCACCGGTGTCGATGTTGATGCTCAGCTCCTGGTAGCCGGTGCGTTCCGTGCCGAGCGTCTTCTGCAGCAGGTTGAGCGCGGTGACGTCCTGCATCACGACCGTGTGGTTGTTGCCCCGCAGGAACTCGGTGACCTCGGCGTCGTCCGTCGCCCAGTCCCGGGACACGGCCCAGAAGTCGTACACCGTGCCGTCGCCGGACGGCGTGATCGCGTACGTGATCTCGGTGTGGAAGCCGTTCGGGTCGCTGCCGTCCGCCTCGGGCAGCACCCCGGCCGGGGCGATGCGGCTGTGCAGCAGATACAGACAGGGGGCGTGGTACTCGATGTCCTGCCAGCGGGTGATCCGGCCCTCGATGCCGGTCGACCTGGCGTAGAACGGCGGGCACTCGGCGTCGTCCATGTGCCGGCTCACCCGGACGATCCCGGCGCCCTCGTCGACCTCGGTGGTGATCGGCGTCTCGGCGACCTCGGGGGTGCCGATGTAACCGCCGTGCAGATACGTCTCGTGGGACAGGTCCAGGAGGTTGTCGACGAGCAACCCGTAGTCGCAGGCGATGGGTTCCATACCGCGCACGGTGACCCAGCCGGGGGAGTCGAGGTGCCGCGCCCGGGGAATGACCTGCGGGTCGGCGAGGGCCGGATCGCCGATCCACACCCAGATCAGCGAGTCCTGCTCGACGACCGGGTAGGAGGCGACCCGGGCCGTGCGCGGCACGCGCTTCTGCCCGGGCACATACACGCACGTACCGGACGTGTCGTACGTGAACCCGTGGTACCCGCACACGATCCGGTCCCCGTCCAGCCGCGTCGGCGCCTCCGACAGCGGGTAACGGCGGTGCACGCACCGGTCGTGCAGGACGACCGGCGTCCCGTCCTCCTCGGTCCGGTACAGCACGAGCGTCTCACCGAGGATCGTCCGGCCGAGCAGTTCCCGACCGACCTCGTGACTGTAGGCGGCGACGTACCACTGGTTCCTGGCGAAGGCGGTCATGTGAGGCATGGGCGCTGGCTCCCGTCTCTGGTCGTGCCGTCATCGTCGGGGCGGCTCTCCCGGACCCGCAACGGCCCTTCCGTCAGGCGGAAGCGGTTGCCGCATCAAAAAGTGAAAGCGCAACGGAATTCCCGACTTTTTCATCATGGAGAATCCGCCTAATCTGGACATATGGAAAACGCACAGTTCTATGTGGTCAAGCACGGTGACACCCTCAACAAGATCGCGTCCATGCATCATGTGACGCTCCACCAGATTCTCGAGTGGAATCCCGAGATCGAGAATCCGGACATCATCCATCCCGGTCAGCGGATCCGTGTGGCCGCACCCGCGACGCACGGGGAGTTCGAACCGTTCCCGGGCTCCGATTTCTTCCAGTCCTCCGTGACGAGCCCGGTCATCGAGGCCATGGGATTCCGCCTCATCGAGGAGGAGTGCTCGGCGTACGCCGCCGGACCCGACTCCCAGTGGAGCGAGGCGGACCGGAAGTCGTACGCCATGTGGCAGCGCAAGCTCGGATTCACAGGCCACGACGCCGACGGCACGCCGGGCCGGAAGTCCTGGGAGAGGCTTCACGTACCCGCCGTCTTCGAGTGATCGGCATCGCGTCGGGCCGGCCTCCGCGGACGGCCTGGCGCGCACGGGCCCGGGCTCGTATCACCTATCTCGAAACGGAGCTGCGACACGAGAGCGCCAGACGGGTTCGCGGAGACCGGTCGGCGCTCATCGAGGGAATGCGGGGGCATCTCGAAAAGGCCCGTGCGGCCGCCGACGAGGATTTCGGATGGCGGAAGCTGTGGTCGGGATCGGCCGCCCGCGAAGGTGTGTGCTCGAATATCCGCAGTGCCGAGGTATTGCTCATTCAACTGGTCTCGGACGAAGAAGTGGCGGGCCGCGCCAGTGAGGTCATGGCGCTGGTCAAGGATCATCTGGACGCCGACGACCCACGCCGGGTCCGGCTCGCCCTGCGGATCCGTCCCATCATCTCCGGGGACCTCGAGCCGGGCGACCGGGACCTCATGGCCCGGGCGCTCGACGCCGCCTACAGCACCCTGGACGACGAACTGGCGCGGGTACGCAGCCTGCGCAACATCCTGTGGGCCGCGACGGTCCTGGTGCTCATCGGCGTGATCAACCTGGCGCTCTACGGATGGCTCTCGCCCAGCTCGCTGAGCCTGTGCTTCTCACCGCAGGGCGGCTCGGGCCGCACGGTCACCGTCGTGTGCCCCACCGCCGAGCATCACAACCAGCCCGCCGACACCGACCCGAGCAGACTGGCCGGCGCGACGGACATCCTGACCGTCGAGATCGCCGGGCTCGCCGGTGCCGCCCTCACCGTCATCGCCTCGCTGCGCCGCATCCGCGGCACCGATGCCCCCTACATGCTGCCCCTGGCGTCGGCGGTGCTGAAGCTCCCGACCGGGGCCCTGTCGGCCTTCCTCGGACTGCTGCTGATCCGGGGCGCGTTCGTCCCCGGGCTCAGTGACCTCGACAGCAGGGCACAGGTCCTCGCCTGGGCCGCCGCCTTCGGCGCCGCACAGCACCTGGTGACCCGGCTCGTCGACGACCGCGCCCAGATGACGCTGTCGGAGGTGGGCAGGACCACCGACGCCGCGATCGACCCCGAGCGGGTCGCCGTCAGGGAAGGGCCACCGGCACCTGCCGCCGCCGGGTCGCCCAACGGGGCGGGACCGCACGACGAACCGGACGGGGGAGCGCGCGGGAGCGGCGAAGACGGCGAGCAGACCCCCGACGGCGCCCCCGCTCACCGCCGCAGCGGTGCGTGAGCCGTCTCCGGAAGCCGCAGGTACACCACCGACGACACCAGGCAGAGCACCGCCACGTACCAGGGGAACAGCCCCGCGTGCCCCAACTCCTTGAACAGGGTGCCGACGTAGGGGGCCGTGCCGCCGAAGAGCGCCACCGTCAGGGAGTAGGGGAAGCCGATGCCCGCCGCGCGGACCCGGGGCGGGAAGATCTCCGCGTTCACGGCCGCGCTGATCGAGGTGAACCCGGTCAGCAGCACCATGCCCGCGCACTGCACGAGCAGCAGCACGGCGAACGAGTCGCTCAGGGTGTGCAGCAGGGGCACCGCGAGCAGCGCGAAGCCCAGACCGAAGAAGAGCAGCAGGGGGCGGCGCCCGAAGCGGTCCGAGAGCAGGCCGCCGAGCGGTTGCAGCAGCGCGAAGAAGGCCAGTGAGATCGTGCCCGCGAGCAGCGCGTCCGACTTCTCGATGCCCGCGTTGAGTTCGGCGTACGTCGGCAGGTACGACGTCCACGTGTAGTAGGCGATGGTGCCGCCCGCCGTGATGCCGCCGATGAGGAGCGACTCGCGCGGGTGCCGGCGCAGCGCCTCGAACAGGCCCGGCCGCGGTCCCTCCTGCTGCTCGGCGCTGCGGGTCTCCTGCGCGCCCTGCCGGATCCAGAAGCCGACCAGGCTCAGTACGGCCCCGAGCACGAACGGCACCCGCCAGCCCCAGCCGTTCATCTGCCCGTCGTTCAGCGTGTCCACCAGCAGCGTCGCGATGCCGGAGGCGACCAGCTGTCCCACGGTCGTGGACACGTACTGGAAGCTGGAGAACAGCCCGCGCCGGCCCGGGCCCGCCGACTCCACCAGGAACGTCGTCGAGGCCGCGAACTCGCCGCCCACGGACAGGCCCTGGAGCAGCCGTGCGAGCACCAGGATCACCGGCGCGAGCACGCCCACCGCTGCGTACGTCGGGGTCAGTCCGACCAGCAGACTGCTGCCGCCCATGAGCAGGATCGTGACCGTGAGGGCGGCCCGCCGCCCGTGCCGGTCCGCGACGGCGCCCATCAGCAGCCCGCCCACCGGCCGCATGAAGAAGCCGACCGCGAACACCGCGAACGTGGACAGCAGCGGCACCAGCGAGTTGTCCGCGCTCTTCGGGAAGACCTGGGCGGCTATGTAGGTGGCCAGAAACGTGTAGGCGTACCAGTCGTACCACTCCACCGCGTTGCCCACGGAGGCGGCGAGGAGCTGGCGAACGGGCCGTTTCGTCGGCGGGGAAACCGTCTTCGTCGCTGTCACGCCCCTCACCCTCCCCTGACAACGCCACGGCACACCTTCCGTACCGGCGACTTTCACACGAGTGTCACGCGCCCCTTCCTTGGCGTTTGGTGTCCCTGAAACACTCCTTCCGCGCAGATTCCGTCACGCTCCGGCCATCCAGCACATCAGGATGAGAGGTCTGTCCTTCATGTCCGAAGTCAACCGGCGCCGCTTCCTCCAACTCGCGGGTGCCACCACGGCCTTCAGTGCGCTGTCGGCCAGCATCCAGCGCGCCGCCGCCCTTCCGGCGAACCACCGCACCGGGTCGATCGAGGACGTCGAGCACATCGTCGTCCTCATGCAGGAGAACCGTTCCTTCGACCACTACTTCGGCACCCTGAGAGGCGTCCGCGGCTTCGGCGACCCCCGCCCGGTCACCCTCGACAACGGCAAACCGGTCTGGCACCAGGAGAAGGACGGCAAGGAGATCCTGCCGTTCCACCCGGACGCCGACGACCTCGGCATGCAGTTCCTGGAGGGCCTGCCGCACTCCTGGCCGGACGGCCATCAGGCCTACGACGGCGGCAAGTACGACCGGTGGGTGCCCGCGAAGGGCACCACGACCATGGCGTACCTGACCCGCGAGGACATCCCGTTCCACTACGCCCTCGCCGACTCCTTCACCGTCTGCGACGCCTACCACTGCTCGTTCATCGGCTCGACCGACCCGAACCGCTACTACATGTGGTCCGGGTACACCGGCAACGACGGCACCGGCGGCGGTCCGGTCCTCGGCAACGACGAACTCGGCTACGGCTGGACGACCTACCCCGAGCGCCTGGAGCAGGCCGGCATCTCCTGGAAGATCTACCAGGACATCGGCGACGGCCTCGACGCCCAGGGCTCCTGGGGCTGGATCCAGGACGCCTACCGCGGCAACTACGGTGACAACTCGCTGCTCTACTTCGACAAGTACCGCGACGCCAAGCCCGGCGACCCCTGGTACGACAAGGCCCGCACCGGCACGAACGCCAAGGCGGGCGAGGGCTACTTCGACCGGCTGAAGGCGGACGTCAAGGCCGGCAAGCTGCCGCAGATCTCCTGGATCGCCGCCCCCGAGGCCTTCTCTGAGCACTCCAACTGGCCGTCGAACTACGGCGCCTGGTACATCGCCCAGGTCCTGGACGCCCTCACCTCCAACCCGGAGGTCTGGTCCAAGACGGCCCTGTTCATCACCTACGACGAGAACGACGGCTTCTTCGACCACGTGGTCCCGCCGCTGCCGCCGAAGGACGCCTCCCGCGGCCTGTCCACCGTCGACGTCTCCCTCGACCTCTTCCCGGGGGACGGCAAGAACACGGCCGGCCCCTACGGACTCGGCCCCCGGGTCCCGATGCTGGTCGTCTCCCCGTGGAGCAAGGGCGGCTACGTCTGCTCCGAGACCCTCGACCACACCTCGATCCTGCGGTTCATGGAGCGCCGCTTCGGTGTGCGCGAGACCAACATCTCGCCGTGGCGCCGGGCCATCTGCGGTGACCTGACCGCCGCGTTCGACTTCTCCCGCAAGGACGCCCGCCCGGCCCCGCTGCCCGGCACCGACGGGTACGAGCCCCAGGACCGCGAGCGTCACCCGGACTACAAGCCGGTCCCGCCCGCCGACCCGCGTATGCCCCGGCAGGAACGCGGCCTGCGCCGCTCCCGGCCGCTGAAGTACGCCCCGCGCGTGGACGCCTCGGTCGACGCGGCGGCCGGGAAGCTCACTCTCACCTTCGCCTCGGGCGCGAAGGCCGGCGCCGCCTTCCACATCACCTCCGGCAACCGCGCCGACGGCCCCTGGATGTACACCACCGAGGCCGGCAAGACGCTCTCCGACACCTGGAACTCGGCGTACTCCGGGGGCTCCTACGACCTGACCGTGCACGGCCCCAACGGCTTCGTGCGTGTCTTCAAGGGCGCGAACAAGACGGCCGGCTGCGAGGTCACCGCCCGCCACACCGGTGACGACCTCGAGCTGACCTTCACCAACAAGGGCTCCGGCACGGCCCGCCTCAAGCTCACCGACGGCTACGGCGGACGGCCCGCCACCGTCACGGTCCGTCCGGGCGCCACGGTGTGCCGGACCGTGGATCTCACCGCCGGCCGCCGCTGGTACGACCTGACCGTCACCGCCGAGGGCGACAAGGCGTTCCTGCGGCGGTTCGCGGGGCACGTGGAGAACGGCAGGCCGGGGGTCAGCGACCCGGCGATCATCACCGCGTAGCGGGAGTGAGGTGCCCCGGATCGTGCGGACGGGGCACCAGCGCCGGTTCGGCCGTCGCCGTACCGGGTTCCAGCGCCAGGACGGCGGCCACCGGGTGGTCGTCGTCCACCGGGGCTGCCGCGGGCGCCGCCCGGCTGAGCAGCACCACGCCCCAGGACGCCAGACCCGCCCCGGCGAGCGCGAGCAGCACACCCGCCGCGCCGCCCTGGAGGCGTTCGCCCAGCAGCGACAGGCCGATCACCGCGGCGGCCAGCGGATTGGCCAGCGTCACCATCGCGAGCGGCCCGCCCAGACCGCCCCGGTACGCCGTCTGCGACAGCAGCAGTCCGCCGGCCGCGAAGGCCGCCACGAGCAGGGCCACGCCGACCACCTGGACGCTCAGCACCGGACCGGACCGGTCCGTCGCGGCCACCGTCACCGTCTGCGTGAGGGCCGAGGCGACGCCGGAGGCGAGGCCCGACGCGGAGGCGTGCCGCAGCCCGGGGCGGGCGCCCGGCCGGGACAGCACTCCGATGAGGGTCGCGGTGGCGCCGGCCACCGCCAGTGCCTCGGGAACGCTCAGCACGTCGTCCGGCGCCGGACCCGACGCCGTGACGAGGATCGCGCCCAGGCCCAGCAGCGTCAGGGCGGTGCCCTTCCACTCGGCCGCGCTCACCCGCCGTCCCGCGATCCGCGCCCCCATGGGCACCGCCGCGACCAGGGTGAGCGCGCCGAGCGGCTGGACGACGGTCAGCGGACCGTAGCGCAGGGCCACGACGTGCAGCAGCGCGGCGGACGTGTTCAGCCCGACCGACCACCACCAGGCGCCGCTGCCGAGCAGCCGCAGCGTGCCGGCGCCGGGGAAGCGGGACGCGAGCCGCTCCTGGGCGACGGCGGCGCCTGCGTAGGCGACGGCGGAGACGAGGGACAGGGCGACCGCGATCAGGACGGCGTTCATCGGCCCGCTCCCACGAGTGTCCGCTCGTCCTGCTGAGCCGGTACGAGGCTGCCCCGCACCCGGCCGGCCGTCGTCGCCGTGCGGTGGGGCACGGGGATCGCCGCCAGGGCGAGACCGAGCAAAGCCGCCGCGACGATCGCGTCGAGCCAGTAGTGGTTCGCCGTACCGACGATCACCAGCAGCGTCAGCAGCGGATGCGCCGGCCAGAGCCACCGCCACCGGGAGCGGGTCGCGGCGATCAGGCCGATCGCCACCATCAGCGCCCAGCCGAAGTGCAGCGACGGCATCGCCGCGAACTGGTTCGACAGGGAGTCGGTCGCGGGATCGCCGTACACCGACGGCCCGTACACCCGTGCCGTGTCGACCAGACCGGTCGCCGCCGGCATGCGCGGCGGGGCGAGCGGGAACAGCAGGTGCAGCGCCAGCGCGGCGGCCGTGACCGCGGCCAGGACCCGGCGGGCCCAGACGTAGTGGACCGGTCGGCGCAGGTAGAGCCAGATCAGGAAGGCGGCGGTGGCGGGGAAGTGGACGGCCGCGTAGTAGGTGTTCGCGAGCTGCACCAGGCCGTCGCCGTGCAGCAGCAGGGACTGCACCGCCCCCTCGCCGGGCAGATGGACCGCTCGCTCGAAGTCCCACACGCGGTGTGCGTGGTGGAAGGCCTCGCCGGTGTGGCCCGTGGCCAGCTGACGGCCGAACTTGTAGACGAGGAAGAGCCCTGCGACGAGCAGGAGCTCCCGGACGAGCGGCGGTCGCGCTATCGCGTCGGACCCCGCCGGTGCAGGCTCGGTGCGGGCATTCATCCCCCGGCCCCTTCGGTGACGGTGGTGCTGTTATCGGTACGAGAGCGTACCGATACGCCAGTGTACCGATACGGCTGCGTACCGGTACACTGGCGTATCGATAGACGAGGAACACATCGCGAGCCGGGAATTTTCCGGCCGCCCGACGGAAGCCAGGAGCACCGCCCATGACGTCGCAGGCTGCGGACCGGCCCGAGCCGGTCGGTGTCACGCGCCGCTCCAAGATCACGCCCGAGCGTGAGCAGGAGTTCTACGACGCCGTGCTGGAGCAGCTCCGGGAGTGCGGCTACGACTCCGTCACCATGGAGGGGATCGCCGCCAGCACCCGGTGCAGCAAGTCCACGCTCTACCGCCAGTGGAAGACCAAGCCCCAGCTCGTGGCGGCGGCGCTGCGCTCGCACCGGCGGACCCGCTGTATCGACACCGGCTCGCTCGCGGACGACCTGCGGGAGGCGGCCCGGGCGGCGGGAGAGCTGTCGGGCCGGGACACCAAGCTCCTCCAGGCGCTCGTGCACGCGGCCCCTCAGGACCCGGAGTTGCAGCGCGCCTTGCGCGAGGCGCTGGTCGAGCCGGAGATCGCCGCGCTGAAGGAGATCATCCGGCGCGGGGTCGAGCGGGGAGAAGTGCCCGCCGACCACCCGGCGCTGGAGTACGTCCCCGCGCAGATGTTCGGCGTTCTGCGCATCCGGCCCGTCCTGGAGGGCAAGTACGCCGACCCGGACTACCTGGTCCGCTTCGTGGAGGCCGCCGTGCTGCCGGCACTGGGCCTGACCTGAGACCCGGGCCGCCGTCCGCCGGATGACCGGACGGTGACCCGACCGCGCCGACCCGTGGGGACGGGGGCGGCGCGCACCCCCCGGCCGGGTGGGGTTCCCCTGTGAGCGGCAGGGGCGCCCCACCCGGCCGACCGGTGTGTGCGGGGCGCCCGCCCGCCGTCAGACGTCCTGACCGTTGCCGCTGCCCGTCGACACCCTGATGCCCTTGGTGATCTCGTCGAGCACGGTCTCCTTCTGGTCCGCGTCGACACCGAACCGCACGACCACCATCTGCTTGGCGTTCGCGGGGGAGGGGAACGCGAGCGACTCCACGATGCCGTCGGCGCCCTTGCTCGTGACGGCCTTCCAGCGGACCAGGTAGCCCTTCTGCCCGGCGACGGTCACGGCCTTGGAGTCCAGCACGTCGTGAGAGGTGATGCCGCCATAGGACTTGCCGCCGTAGGACTCCTTGGCATTCGCCGCGATGTCCGCCTTCGCGATCTCCTCGGCGGTGGCGCCCTTGGCGCCGAGGAGCAGGGCCGGGGCCGAGTAGGCGCCGCCCTTCGTACAGGTCGAGGAGGTGTCGCCGGGGCACTTGTAGGAGTCGTCGGACGTCACCTGGGCGCCGACCTTGGCCTGCTGGCCGTACCAGCCCTTCGGGATCGGCAGGCTGATCCCGCTGACCGGATCGGTCACCGACCCGCTCCTGATCTTCGGCGGCTCGGACTGCTCGGGCCGCGGACTCTGCCCGCCCGAACCGCCGGATCCCCCCGACCCGCCGTCGCCGCCGTCGCCGCCGGATCCCCCCGACCCTCCGGACCCGCCCGGTCCGCCGAACGGACCGCCCTGGCCGCCGGGCGCACCCGGCCCGCCGGGGCCCTGCGAGGTGGGAGAGCCGCCGCCGTCGTCCGTCAGCGCGTACACGCCCACTCCGATGCAGGTGAGGACGACCACGGCCGCGGCGACGGCGGCGCCGGTCCGAAGCCGCCGCCCCTTGCCGCCACCGGACGCGGCGGGATGGGCGGGGTAGGCGGGATACCCGGCAGCCCCCGGGTACGCACCGCTGCCGGGCTGCCCGCCGACTCCCGGTTGCCCGGCGGCTGCTGGAAACGCCGCGGCTCCTGAATACGCGGCGGCACCGGAGCCCCAGGCGCCCGGGGGTTGCCCGGCCCCGAAGGGCTGCCCGGCGGATCCCGGGCCAGCGGTGGGTCCCGGGACCCCGGCGGATCCCGGGCCAGCGGTGGGTCCCGGGGCCCCGGCGGATCCCGGGCCAGCGGTGGGTCCCGGGGCCCCGGCGGATCCCGGACCCCCGGACTCGGCAGACGGCCCGATTCCCGCCGCCTCGGCGGCACTCGGCCGCCCCGCTCCCGGTATCTCGCTCCCGGCCTGCTCACCGGCTCCCGGCGTTTCGGCCCCGGCCTGCTCACCGGCTCCCGGCAATCCGCTCCCGGCCGGTTCCCCGGCCCCGGCCGGTGGGCCCGCCGGTGCCGTCGGAGCCCCGGCCGGGGGTGCCTGATCCGCCGCTGGGGGGCCGGCCGGCGCCTGGCCCGTCGGGGGACCCCAGGTCGCGGGCGGCTGCGCCGGGCGGATGCGGTCCGTCCAGGCCTTGCCGTCCCACCAGCGCTCGGTGGCGGGCCCGTCACTTGTCTGTCCGGGATCGGCGTACCACCCGGGAGGAGTCTCCTGCGTCATGCCCCCACCGTATGAGGCGTCGGTGAAAGAGGCATGAGAGGAGTCGGAACCGGCTATTCCAGGAGCAGCCGCACCGGCTGCCGAGCCGCCCGCGGGGGAAGCCGCAGCCCGTCCCGGCCCGGGGTCACCGACCCCAGCACGCTGGGATGCCGGGCCCCCGTGCTCGCCGGGTCCGTGCCCGGCAGCCCGTGCAGGGTCAGGAACCCCAGCACCGCGAAGGCGTACGCCTCCTTGGCGTCCGACGGCAGACCCAGGTCGTCCGAGGTGCGCAGGGCCACCCCCCGCAACAGGTCCGCGAGCATCGCCATCAGCACCGGGTTGCGCGTCCCGCCGCCCGAGGCGACCACCTCCGTCGCACCCACCGTCCCCACGGCGTCGGCCACGGTCCGGGCCGTGAGCATCGTGAGCGTCGCGACGACGTCCTCGGCCGGCAGCGTCCCGAACCCGGCCAGCGCGTCCCGCAGATGACCGAGGTGGAACAGCTCCTTGCCCGTCGTCTTCGGCGCGGGCAGCGCGTAGTACGGCTCCCGGAGCAGCCGGTCCAGCAACGGCCCGTGCACCCGGCCCCGCGCGGCCAGCATCCCGTCCGTGTCGTAGGCCAGTGCTCCGCCGCTGAACCCCCGGGCCGCCGCGTCGATCAGCGCGCAGCCCGGCCCGGTGTCGAAGGCCGTCCCGCCGGGCGCGGTGAGGTTGGCGATCCCGCCGATGTTGAGCGCGACGGGCCTGCCCGGCCGGCCGCGCAGCCACATCAGGTCGACCAGGCTGACCAGTGGCGCGCCCTGCCCACCGGCGGCGATGTCGCGCGGCCGGAAGTCGGCGACCACGGGCAGCCCGGTCGCCTCGGCGATCCACGCCGGCTGCCCCAGCTGGAGCGTGCCGTGGACCTCGGCGCCGACCACCCAGTGGTAGACGGTCTGCCCGTGCGAGGCGACCAACTCCGCTCGGCCCTCGCACAGTTCGCGGTCGGCCCGGACCGCCGTCGCCGCGAGGGCCTGCCCGATCCGGGTGTCCAGCCGGCACACCTCGCCCAGGGTGGTGGTCCCCGGCGGCAACGCGGCGGCCAGGGCCTCGCGCAGTTCTCCGTCGTACGGTTCGCTCACGTTGCCGAGCGGCTTCAGCACCAGGCTGTCGCCGACGAGGTCCAGCTCGGCCGCCGCCGCGTCGATCGCGTCGTACGACGTGCCCGACATGAGACCGATCACCCGCATCCGATCACCCGCATTCGCTCAACCAGCCCTCTCCACCCCCGGTTTCGACACCACGGCCCGCCGCGCGGACGGCAGCGTGAGAAGCGCCGGCACGCTCACCGCGCACGCGACGGCCGCATAGTACGCGGGGATGTCCACGCTGCCCGTCCGCTCGATCGTCTCCGTGATGATGAGCCCGGCACACCCCGAGAACACCGCATTGGACAGCGCGTAGGCGAGCCCCAGGCCCGTGTAGCGCACCCGGGTGGGGAACATCTCCGACAGCATCGCGGGCCCCGGCCCCGCCATCAGCCCCACCACGGCACCCGCACCGCACACCGCCACACCCTTTACGGTGTTCGAAACGCCGGAATCCTGCAGAAGGTTGAGCAGCGGCACCGCCAGGACCACCACCAGCACCGCTCCCGTCACCATCACCGCCCGCCGCCCGAGCCGGTCGCTGAGCAGCCCCGCGGGCACGATCGTCGCCGCGAAACCGAGATTGGCCAGCACGGTCGCCACCAGTGCCTGCTGGAACGTCGCGCCCAGCGAGCTCTGCAGATACGACGGCAGTACGACGAGGAACGTGTATCCCGCCGCGGCCCAGCCCATGATCCGCCCCGCGCCCAGCGCGACGGCCCGGACCACCTCGCGCGGGGGCGGCGTCTCCTCGGTCCGCTCCGCCACGAACACCGGCGTCTCGTCCAGCCGCAGCCGCAGCCACAACGCGCCCAGCCCCAAGGGCAACGTCAGCAGGAACGGCAGCCGCCAGCCCCACGCGCCGAGCTGCTCCTCCGTCAGCACGGTGGCGAGCAGCGCCGCCGCACCCGCTCCGGCCAGCAGCCCCAGCGCCACCGTGAACGACTGCCACGACCCGTACAGCCCACGCCGGCCCGGCGGCGCGAACTCCGTCATCACCGACACCGCACCGCCGAACTCCCCACCTGCCGAAAGCCCTTGGAGCGCCCGCAGGAACGTCAGCAGCCAGGGCGCCAGGGCACCCGCCTGCGCGTACGTCGGCAACACGCCGATCAGCGCCGTCGCCACCGTCATCAGCGTGATCACCAGGACCAGCACCGGACGCCGCCCGACCCGGTCGCCGAGTCGGCCGAAAAGCGCCGCTCCGACGGGGCGGAAGAAGAACGCGAGCGCGAAGGACGCGTACGTCCTCACCAGGGCCTCGGCCTCGCTGCCGCCCTCCGGTGTGAAGAACCGCGCCGCGATGATCGTCGCGAAGTAGCCGTAGACGCCGAACTCGTACCACTCGATGAGATTGCCCACCGACCCCGCGACCAGCGCCCGGCGGCCGCGTCGTGTGTCCCCTTGCTGCTGAATGAACGTCACCTCCCGTTATTTTGCGGGCCGTTGACCCGAAGGCGGCTGGTGGCGGGCCAGGTGCGTCGCCCCGCCGCACTCGGTGTCACCCATCACGGGCAAGAGGTGCCCCGACCATCCTCCACTCAGGCAATCGGACGGCTACGCTCGACGTCTGTACGTCGTTCGGGCGACTTGGGGAGGTAGCGGGATGACGGAGGTACGGCCCACGGCCGCCGCCTCGGCTTCCCTGTGGGAGCGCGAAGAGGAGGTCGCCGCCGTCGTGCGAGCGGTCGACAGCCTGTGCACGGACCGTTCCTCGTCCGGCGGGCTGCTGGTCTTCCGCGGCGAGGCCGGACTCGGCAAGACCGCGCTGCTGGCCGAAACCCGCCGCATCGCGGAGGCCCGCGGCTGCACGGTCTGGTCCGCGCGCGGCGGCGAGACCCTCAGGTCGGTCCCCTTCAACGTGGTACGGCAGTTGGTGCAGCCGGCCCTGGTGTCGATGCTGCCGGAGGAGGCCCGCGAGTACCTCGGCGACTGGTACGACATCGCCGGCCCCGCCCTCGGCATAGTGGAGCCCGGCGACCGGAGGGCCGACCCGCAGGGCGTGTGCGACGGCCTGGTGGCGGCCGTACGGCGGCTCGCCCGCCGGGACTGGCCGCTGGTGCTGCTGATCGACGACGCCCACTGGGCGGACCAGGAGACCCTGCACTGGCTCGCGGGACTCGCCGAGCGCATCGAGGAGATGTCCGTCCTGGTCGTCGTCACCCGCCGCTCCGAGGAGGTCTCCGGCCCGAGCGCCCGCCACCTCGACACCGTCGCCGCCGCCGCGGACGGCCCCGTCACGACCCTGAGCGCCCTCACCCCGGACGCCACGGCCGGGCTCACCCGCGCCACCCTGGGCCGGCACGCCGACGCCGCGTTCTGCCGCGAGGTCTGGGCCGTCACCGCCGGCAATCCCTACGAGACCGTCGAACTCCTCGCCAAGGTGCAGGACAGCGAGCTCGAACCGGTCGAGGCCCGGGCCGGTGAACTGCGCGAGCTGAACCGCTCGGCCCGCGGCGGCGGCCTCGTCGCCCGCCTGGAGGAACTGGGCATCGACGCCACCCGGTTCGCCTGGGCCGCCGCCATCCTCGGCACCGGCATCTCCGTCGGCCTGGTCGCCAAACTCGCCACCCTGCGGCCGGACGACGCCCGCCGCTGCGCCGAACTGCTGCGCACCGCCCGCATCCTCACCGCACCCGACCCCGCGACCGGCCGCAGCGCCGACGGCGACCTGGAGTTCGTCCACCCGCTGATCGCGACCGCCGTGTACAACTCCATCCCCGACGCCCTGCGCACCGCCATGCACGGCATCGCCGCCCGGATCGTCGCCGATGAGGGACACGGCGCCGCGGCCGCCGCCCGCCACCTCCTGGAAGTGCACCCGGACGACGACGAGGAGCTCGTCGGACAGCTCCGCGAGGCCGCCCGCGAACACCTCGCCGTCGGCGCCCCCGACGCCGCCCGCCGCTGCCTGGAGCGCGCCCTGAGGGAACCGCCCCGGCCCGACTCCCACCCGCACGTGCTCTACGAACTCGCCGGGGCCACCTTCCTCACCGCCCCGGCCCGCACCATCAACCATCTGCGGACCGCGCTCGGCATGCCCGGTCTCGACGGCGACCAGCGGGTGGACGCCGTCTTCCGGCTCTCCCAGGCGCTCCTGCACAACGACCAGCTGGAGGAGGCCGTCCGCACGGTCGAGGCGGAGGCCGCCCGGCTCCGGCCCGGGCCCGCCCGGATGCGGCTCCAGGCCGTGCACTTCATGTGGGAGGGCCTGCACGCCGGCGAGGCCACCTCACCCGACCGCTCCCAGCGGCTCGCCGAACTCGCGAGCACCTGCACCGGCCGGAACAACTCCGAACGCGCCCTGCTCATCCTGCGCGGCTTCGACGCCCTCATGCACGGCGAGAACGCCGAGGAGGTCGCCGAACTGTGCGACCGCGCCCTCGTCAACGGCCGGCTCGCCCCCGGACTCGGCTGGACCGACACCGAGTGGGGCATCGAACTGCTGCTGATGCTGGCCAACGCCTACGGCTTCACCGACCGCCTCGACCGCGCCGAGACCCTCTACAACGAAGCGCTGCGCGCCTACGAGACGGCCGGCTGGAGCGGCGGCCACCTCGCCCTGGCCCACGCCTACGTGGGGATCGGCCACCGCAGGCGGGGCCGGCTGAAGGAGGCCGAGGCGTCCCTGCGCGAGGCGCTGCGCCTTGCCGAGCGCGTCGGCCGGGGCCTGCCCCTGTACTGGTCCGCGACCTGCAGCCTGGTCGACACCCTGCTGGCCCGCGGCCATGTCGAGCAGGCCTGGGAGGTCGCCGAACGGCACGGCTTCGCCCCGCCCTACCCGTCCACCATCGTCCTGCCGGACCCCCGCTCGGTGCGGGGCCGGCTGCTGCTGGCCGTCGGCCGCACCAAGGACGGCATCAACGAACTCGAGGCGGCGGAGAAGGCCGCGGCGGCCCGCGGTCACCACAACCCCGTGCTCGTCCCCTGGGCGGCCGACCTGGCCCGTGCCCTCAGCGCCGAGGACCCGGCCCGGGCCGCCCGGCTCGCCGTCGACGTCCGCCGCCAGGCGGAGCGCTTCGGGACGGACACGGCGATAGGGGAGGCCCTGCGCTGCGCCGCCGACCTGGAGACCGGTCAGCGCGCGGTCCGGCTGTACGCCCAGGCCGTCACCTACCTGGAGGCCTCGCCCTGCCAGTACGAGTACGCGGCGGCCCGCATCGAGTTCGGCATCGCCGCCCGCTCGGTGAGCGACCTCGAGCGCGGCCTGGACCTGGCGATCTCGTGCGGGGCCGACGGACTGGCGGACCGGGCGCGGGCGGCGCTCACGTCCGGCGTCGGACCGGTGTAGCCCGGGCGAGGAGTCAGACGGTGTCCTCCTCCTCGGCCAGCACCCGCTGGGCCGTCGCGAACGCCGAGTTCGCCGCCGGCACCCCGCAGTACACCGCCGTCTGGAGCAGCACCGCGCCGATCTCCTCCGGGGTGAGGCCGCCCCGGCGGGCCGCGCGGACGTGCATGGCCAGCTCGTCGTAGTGGCCGTGCGCGACCAGCGCGGTGAGTGTGATCATGCTGCGCTCGCGGCGGGACAGAGTCGGGTCGGTCCAGATCTCGCCCCAGGCGTAGCGCGAGATGAAGTCCTGGAAGCGGGCCGTGAACGGTGTCTGCCGGGCCTGCGCCCGGTCGACGTGCGCGTCGCCGAGCACCTCCCGCCGTACGGCCATGCCCCGTGGGGCCCCTGGGCCGAGGTGGGCGCGCAGAGCGGTCAGCACCGCCTCCGGGCACTGCGCGGGCGCCAGGTGGGAGGCGCCCGGCAGCTCCACGAGCGTCGCGCGCGGCACGGCGTCGGCGATCTCCCGCAGATGCGCGGGGGGCGTCGCCGCATCCTCGCGGCCCGCGACCAGCAGGGTCGGTACGGCGATCTCCGCGAGCCGGTCCCGCAGATCGAACGCGGCGAGCGCGTCACAGCAGGCGGCGTACGCCTCCGGGTCGGCGTCCCGGTGGTCCCGGACCAGGCGCGGCACGGTGAAGTCACCGGCGAACCAGCGCGCGTCGGCGTTCTCCGCCAGCCCGGCGAGCCCCTCGCGCCGCACCAGCGCGGCCCGCTCCTCCCAGGGCGTGGATCCGTTGAAGTGCGCCGACGAGCAGATCACGGCGAGCGACGACAGCCGCTCGGGGCGGTGCACCGCGAGATGCAGCCCGACGGCCCCGCCCAGCGACACACCGGCGTACGCGAACCGCTCGATGCCGAGCGAGTCGGCGAGCGCCAACACCAGGGCGGCGAGGTCGGCGACCGTCGCGCCCGCCTCGATGAGACCGGCCGCCGAACCGCCGTGCCCCGGCAGGTCCCAGCGCACCACCCGGTGGCTGATCGACAACTCGGGCGCCACGGCGTCCCACAGCGCGTACGACGTGCCGAGCGAGGGGCCGAGCAGCAGCGGGGGAGCGGAGGCGGACCCTTCGGCGTGGTGGTTCAGGAGTGTCAACGTCGCTCCAGAGCACGGTCGGTGAGGGCCCCGGCGGAGCCCGTGTAGTGGGTGGGATCAAGGTCGGCGTCCGCCAACTCCGGTGCCTGCGCGAGCGGTTGTCCCGAGGAGGCCAGCCGGGTTAGGAGCTCCTTGGCGCGGGCGCGGCCCAGCACCGGGGCCAGCTCGGCGGACAGCCGCTCGGAAACGATCAACCCGTGCGTGAGATCCAGGTGTGCGCGCATGGCCTCGGGCCTGACCCGCAGTCCCTCCGCCAGTTCGGCGGCGTCCCGGGCGGCCCCGCCGACCAGTCGCAGGAGGTCCCGCAGCGGCTCCCATTCGGCGTGCCAGGCCCCGGCCGGGCGTTCGTCCTCGGCGGCCATGGACCCGTACAGCGTGGCCGCGAGCTGCGGTGCCCGCCGTGCGGCGGAGGCGATCAGGGTGGACCGTACGGGATTGGACTTGTGCGGCATGGCGGACGATCCACCGCCACTGCCCTCCGCGACCTCGGCGATCTCGGTGCGCGACAGGGTCAGGACGTCCACGCCGAGCTTGCCGAGCGCGCCCGCCGCGAAGGCCAGGCACCCGGCGAGATCGCCGATCGGCGTCCTCAGGGTGTGCCAGGGCAGATCGGGTGCCCGCAGCCCGAGTTCGCGGGCGTACGCCTCCGGCAGCCCGGCCGGATCACTCGCGCCGTACGCCCCGAAGGCCGCCAACGTGCCCGCCGCACCCCCGAGTTGCGCGGGCAGTGACTCCCGTACGGCCCGCATCCGCTCCCGCGCGTCCAGCACCAGCGACCGCCATCCGGCCGCCTTCAGCCCGAACGTGGTCGGTACGGCGTGCTGGGTGAGCGTCCGCCCGGGCATCGCGGTGTCGCGGTGCTCGGCGGCCAGCCGGGACAGGGCCCGTTCGGTACGGCCGAGGTCGGCGAGGACCGGGTCGAGGGTCCGCGCGGCCACCAGCATCATCGCCGTGTCCATGATGTCCTGGCTGGTCGCGCCCCGGTGGACGTAGGGACCGTGGGTGTCGCCCACGGCCTTCGTCAGATCGGCGACCAGGGGGATGACGGGGTTGCCGCCCGTGCGTGCCCGCTCGGCGAGGGACCGCACGTCGAAGGCGCCGGCGCCGGCCGCCGCGGTCACCGCTGTCGCCGCTTCGGCCGGGGCGATCCCCGTGGCCGCCTGGGCCCGGGTCAGCGCGGCCTCCGCGTCGAGCAGGGCCCGCAGGAACGCGTGGTCACCGGTGGCGGAGGCGGCCGCGGAGCCGGCCCACCCGGGCGCGAGCAGGCCGGTGTCGCCGGGGTGAGCTGTCACTGGAACTCCAGGAAGACCGTTTCGCCTTCGCCCTGAAGGCGGATGTCGAAACGGTACGTGCCGTCGCCGTCCTCGGCGGCGATCAGCGTGTCGCGGCGAGCGTCCTCCAGCCCGGACAGCAGCGGATCGGCGGCGAGCGCCGCCGTGTCCTCCGGCAGGTAGATCCGGGTGTACAGGTGCACGAGTAGCCCGCGCGCGAAGACGCACACGCTGAGATACGGGGCGCTGCGCCCCCGGGCACCGGGCCGTAGCGTCCGCGCGTACCAGTGGCCGTTCGCGTCGGTCTGGATGCGTCCCCAGCCGGTGAACTCCACGCCGCTGCGCCCGAGGAAGCCGCCGGAGGCCGGGTCGCGCCGCATCGAGCCGTCGACGGTCGGCAGATTGCCCTCGGGGTCGGGGCCCCACAGTTCGATCAGGGCGTCCGGCAGCGGGTCGCCCTCGCCGTCGGTGACGTAGCCGTGCACGGTGACGGTGTCCGGGTGCCCGAGGGGGGCGATGTCCTCGCCGCCGCGGAAGGGCAGGGCGTGGCCGTAGAACGGGCCGACGGTGTGCGAGGGGGTGGGCAGCACGCTGTCCGGACGGCTGGTGTCGATCTTCGTCATGGCTGTCAGCGCCCTTCTTCGATCCAGGTGGCCCGCGGGCCGTCCAGCACGATGTCCCAGTGGTAGCCCATCGAGAACTCGGGCACCGACAGGCTGTGGTCGTACGTCGCGACCAGCCGCTGCCGGGCCGCGTCGTCCGTCACGGACTGGATGATCGGGTCGTAGGGGAACAGCGGGTCGCTCGGGAAGTACATCTGCGTCACGAGCCGCTGGGTGAACGCCGAGCCGAAGAGCGAGAAGTGGATGTGCGCCGGCCGCCAGGCGTTGACGTGCTGGCGCCACGGGTACGGGCCCGGCTGGACGGTGGTGAAGCGGTAGCGGCCGTCGGCGTCGGTGAGGGTGCGGCCCACGCCGGTGAAGTTGGGGTCGAGGGGTGCGTCGTGCTGCTCGCGCTGGTGGGCGTAGCGGCCCGCCGAGTTGGCCTGCCAGATCTCCACGAGCTGGCCGCGCACCGGCCGTCCGTCTCGGTCGAGCAGCCGCCCGGAGACGGTGATGCGCTCACCGATCGGCTCGCCGGCGTGCTGCCGGGTGAGGTCGTTGTCGATCTCGGTGATGTCCCGCTCCCCGAAGGCGGGGGAGGACAGCTCCACCATCTCCGGGTCCTTGCCGACGTCGATGGTGACCGGTGGCTGCTTGGGGTGCCGCAGCAGCGAGGACCGGTACGGAGCGTAGTCACGGCGCGGCTGGTGCTCGACGGGCCCGCCGTCGGCGAGGTGCTTCTCGTAGGCGGCGCGCTTGGCCGCGATCTCCTGGTCGATGTCGTGCTGGGTGAGAGTCATGAGGGGTCCCTGAAGGTTCTTACGGTTGTCGTCAACGGGGCGAGGAACGCGCCCTGAAGGGGCGCGGGGCTGGAACGATGTGCGGCTCCGCCGCGCGGGCGCGACCGCACAGGCGGCCCGCAGCCGGAGGAAGGGCTACCGTTCGAGGACGAGTGCGAGCCCTTGCCCCACCCCGATGCACAACGTGGCCACTCCGACGCCGCTGCCACGCCGGGCCAGTTGATGGGCCACCGTCCCGGCCAGACGCGCCCCGGACGCCCCCAGCGGATGCCCCAGCGCGATCGCGCCGCCCTGCGGATTGAGGATCGCGGGATCGAACTCGGGCCACTCGGCCACACACCCCAGCACCTGCGCGGCGAACGCCTCGTTCAGCTCCAGCACGGACAGGTCGTCGAACCCCCTGCCCGCCCTGGCCAGCGCCCGATTGACCGCTTCCACGGGCGCCAGCCCGAAGTAGTGCGGGTCGGTCGCCGAGACACCCGTCGCACGGACGCGGGCGAGCGGCTCCCGGCCCGTCGCCCTGAGCCCCTCCTCGTCGACGAGCAGCAGCGCCGCCGCACCGTCGTTCAGCGGGGAGGCGTTGCCCGCCGTCACCGTGCCGCCCTCCGTGCGGAAGGACGGCTTCAGCCTGGCCATCGCCGCCAGCGAGGCGTCCGGGCGGACGCACTCGTCGGCGGCGAAGACCACCGGCTCACCCTTGCGCTGAGGAATCGCCACGGACGCCAGCTCGCCGTCGAACAAACCCTCGGACTGCGCCCCGGCCGCCTTCTCGTGGCTGCGCAGGGCGAACTCGTCCTGCTGCTCCCGGCCGATCTTGTGCTTGTCCGCGATGAGTTCGGCCGACTCGCCCAGCGGGATCGTCCACTGCGGTTCCATACGCGGGTTGACCATCCGCCAGCCGAGGGTCGTCGAGTACAGCTCGGTGTGCCCGGCCGGGAAGGGCTTGTCGCTCTTCGGCAGCACGTACGGCGCCCGGGTCATGGACTCGACGCCACCGGCCAGCACGACGGAGGCGTCGCCGAGCGCGATGGCCCGGGCCGCCTGGATCACGGCCTCCAGGCCGG
The DNA here is from genome assembly GCF_014205055.1 of Streptomyces luteogriseus. Taxonomy (NCBI): domain Bacteria; kingdom Bacillati; phylum Actinomycetota; class Actinomycetes; order Kitasatosporales; family Streptomycetaceae; genus Streptomyces; species Streptomyces luteogriseus. Next base: position 1,129,174 of record NZ_JACHMS010000001.1, on the reverse strand, counting down.
ACGCGCACAGCCGGTTGACCGTCACGCCCGGCACGGACGTGGGCAGACCGGCGAGCAGCGCGGCCATCCGGCCGACGTTGCGGTTCTCCTCACCGGCCCCGTTCGCGTTGCCGAAGTACACGTCCTCGACCCGGGCCGGGTCCAGCTCCGGCGTACGGCCGAGGAGTTCGCGGACGGCGTGCGCGGCCAGGTCGTCGGGGCGCACGCTCGCGAGGCCGCCGTTGTAGCGGCCGATCGGCGTGCGGACCGCGTCGACGATGTAGACGTCCTTCACTTCAGTCCCTCCGGCACGGTCAGTTCGGCGTCCGTCCTGGCGACGATCTCGGCGGCGGTCACACCCGGCGCGGTCTCGACCAGGACCAGTCCGTCGTCGGTGACGTCGAGGACGCCGAGGTCGGTGATGATCCGGTTCACGCACTCCTTGCCGGTCAGCGGCAGGGCGCACTCGGCGAGGATCTTCGGCGAGCCGTCCTTGGCGGTGTGCGTCATGACGACGACGACCGTGCGGGCCCCGTGCACCAGGTCCATCGCCCCGCCGATGCCGGTGATCAGCTTGCCGGGGACGGCCCAGTTGGCCAGGTCGCCCCGCTCGGACACCTGCATGGCGCCGAGCACGGCGACATCGATGTGCCCGCCCCGGATCATCGAGAACGACAGAGCCGAGTCGAAGAAGGAGGCGCCCGGCAGGACCGTCACCGTCTCTTTCCCGGCGTTGATCAGATCCGGGTCGACGGCGTCCTCGGTGGGGTAGGGGCCGGTGCCCAGGATGCCGTTCTCGGATTCGAGGACGACCTCGACGCCCTCGGGGAGGTAGTTGGGGATGAGCGTGGGCAGGCCGATGCCGAGATTGACGTACTGGCCGTCCCGCAGCTCCCGCGCCGCCCGTGCGGCCATCTCCTCGCGCGTCCAGGCCATCAGGACCTCACCGTCCGCTGCTCGATCTTCTTGTCCGCGGCCTGCTCCGGGGTGAGCGCGAGCACTCGCTGCACGAAGATGCCCGGCAGGTGCACCGTGTCCGGGTCGATCGCGCCGGGCTCCACCAGCTCCTCCACCTCGGCGATCGTGATCCGCCCGGCCATCGCGGCCAGCGGGTTGAAGTTCCGGGAGGACTTGTTGAACACCAGGTTGCCGTGCCGGTCGCCCTTCCAGGCCCGGATCAGGGCGAAGTCGGTGCGGATGCCTCGCTCCATTACGTACTCGGTGCCGTCGAACTCCCGGACCTCCTTCGGCGGTGAGGCGAGGGCGACCCCGCCCGCACCGTCGTAGCGCCAGGGCAGCCCGCCGTCGGCGACCTGGGTGCCGACGCCGGCCGGGGTGTAGAAGGCGGGGATCCCGGCGCCGCCTGCCCGCAGCCGCTCGGCCAGGGTGCCCTGCGGGATCAGCTCGACCTCCAGCTCCCCGGCCAGGTACTGCCGGGCGAACTCCTTGTTGGCGCCGATGTAGGAGCCCGTGACCCGGGCGATCCGGCCGGCGGCCAGCAGCACCGCCAGGCCCGACTCCATCGCCCCGCAGTTGTTGGAGACCACCGACAGCCCGGCCACCCCGCGCTCGTACAGCGCCTGGATCAGCACGTTCGGCACACCGCTCAGCCCGAAACCACCCACCGCGAGCGACGAGCCGTCCGGCACGTCGGCCACCGCCTCCAGGGCTGTGGCGACCACCTTGTCCATCCGAGAAGCCCCATCTCTTCCGAGCGACCCGACCAGATTAATCAGGGCACTGAGTATTTCGGTAAGCTGTCCCTCACGCTGCCATCGGTGCGGTGGGGCGTCAAGACCTAGGTAAATAGGCCTGTGACTCTCTGCAGAGGCGGCAGACAGCCGCCGATGCGTTGAGTATTGTTCAGTGCACCGACGAAGACGACCGAGGGGTGCACATGGCGGCCGCGGACCTCACCACCCACCCCGGGCACCTGGCCCGGCGGCTCCAGCAGGCGCACTACCTGCTGTGGAACACGATGGTCTCCGAGGAGATCACCTCGCCGCAGTTCGCCGTCCTCAACGCCCTCGTCGACGAGCCCGGCGTGGACCAGCGCACGGTGGGGGAGCGGGTGGGGCTCGACCGGTCCACCATCGCCGAGGTGATCAACCGGCTCAGCCGGCGCGGACTGCTCGACAAGGTCCGCGATCCCCAGGACGGCCGCCGCTCCCTGCTGCACCTCACGGACGAGGGGGCGCGCACGCATCGCAAGCTGACCGTGCGCACAGCCCGCATGAACCAGGTGTTCCTCGCCCCGCTGACCGCCGACGAGCGGACGGTCTTCTTCGACCTCATCCGGCGGGTCGCGGACGCGGCCGAGGGGCTCCGCAATCCGGAGGAGCCCCTGGTGGCGCCCGGCTGACGACCGCGGTCCGGGCAGGCCGGCCGGCCAGGGCGGGCCCGTCGGAGCGGACCGGAAGGCGGGCCGGTCAGGGCGTCTTGGCGAACACCACCCACACCTGGCCCTTCGCGAAGTTCACCGGCGTGCCGTCACCGGTGGTGAACGTCGTGCCGTCCACGGCCTTCTCCCGCTTCCAGCGCACGTCCCAGGCCCGCCCGTCGCGCAGCACCGTCGCCTTCCCCGAGCCGACCGTCTCCGTGTACGGCGTGTTGTTGCCGAGGAAGTCCCGGAAGGCGGACTCGCGCACCTTCACGTACTGCACGACGACCGTCGCGGCGGCCATCCGCTGACCGTCGGCCGTCGTCGCGGGCATGCCGTCCATGCCGACCAGCCAGCGGTCGCGGGAGTCCGACCAGGTGAAGGTGAAACCGGCCGCCGGGTAGCGCACCGTCCGGGACGCCGTCGCCGTGCCGCCCGCGGGTGCCGCCCCGTAGTGGAAGCCGGTGGTCAGGGCGCTCGTGCCCGGGGCCTCGGGCACGAGCCGCTCGGGCCGCAGGTAGAGGTTGTGCGGGGTGGGTCTGCCGGAGTCGCGGAAGAAGGCGTCGGCGGCGTTGCCCGGCGTCTCCGCCCGCAGCGGCGCCTCGCCGATCAGCGGCAGGAGCTTCTTCTGCGCGCCGGAGAAGGCGAGCGTGGGCCGACCGTACTGGCGCAGCAGCTCCAGATCCGACTCGCGTGCGCTGCGCACCGGTCCGACCGTCTCCGGCAGCCGGGTCGCGTACACCGCCATCAGCCGGCTCAGTCCGCCCTCGACCTGCTCCGCGTAGACCACGTCCGCGGCGTCGACGCCCGTGTGCGGGCGGGCCGGGGAGGCGTTGTCGATCTTGACGACGAGGGCGGAGGGGCCTCTCGCCGAGGGTGATTCCCCCTGCCCCGACTCCTTCGGCGATCCGCGTCCGTCGTCGCCCGGTCCGCCGCCCCCGCCCGTGCAGCCCGCCGCCAGGGCGGCCGTCACCGTGGCGGCCAGCAGCGCCGCCGTCGTCGCGGCGCGCCGTCCGCGCGCTCCTCGTCCCATGCCCACCGTCGCCACCGCGCCTCATGTCATCGATCTGACTTGATTGTGCGCTTATCTGAACATCAATGCCCATAGTCGATCGTTCTTGACGAGGAAGTGTCTCCGCCGCGTCCGTCGATCGGCGCAAGGTTCGGCGCGGGGCGTCCGGGTACCCGGACGTCGCCGTACGACCGACGCGCACGCTACGGAGGGAGCGCGAGGCGATGAGGGCAGTGACCTGGCAGGGCAAGCGGGACGTGCGGGTGGAGAACGTGCCCGATCCGACGATCCAGGAGCCGACGGACGCGGTCATCCGCATCACTTCCACCGGACTGTGCGGATCCGACCTGCATCTGTACGAAGTGCTCACCCCGTTCATGACGCCGGGCGACATCCTCGGCCATGAGCCCATGGGCATCGTCGAGGAGGTCGGAGCCGGTGTCCCGGACCTCCAGGTGGGGGATCGGGTCGTGGTGCCGTTCCAGATCGCCTGCGGCAACTGCTGGATGTGCCTGACCGGCTTGCCCACCCAGTGCGAGACCACCCAGGTCCAGGGCGAGGGCATGGGCGCCGCCCTGTTCGGCTACACCCGCCTGTACGGCGCGGTGCCGGGCGCCCAGGCCGAGTACCTGCGTGTTCCGCAGGCGCAGTTCGGCCCGATCAAGGTCCCCGAGGGCCCGCCCGACGACCGCTTCGTCTACCTCTCCGACGTCCTGCCCACCGCCTGGCAGGCCGTCGCCTACGCCGACGTCCCGAAGGGCGGCAGCATCGCCGTGCTCGGTCTCGGCCCCATCGGCGACATGGCCTGCCGCGTCGCGCAGGTGCAGGGCGCCGGGCAGGTGTTCGGCGTGGATCTGGTGCCGGAGCGGCTGCGCCGGGCGAAGGCACGGGGCGTGGAGACCTTCGACCTGCGGTCCTTCGACGACGAGAAGGAACTCGTCGAAGCGATCCGCGACCAGACCGACGGCCGCGGACCCGACGCGGTGATCGACGCCGTCGGCACCGAGGCCCACGGCAGCGCGGCCGCGCGCCTGGTGCAGAACGCCGCGGCCGTCCTGCCCCGCAAGATCGGCGCCCCCATCGCCGAGCGCTTCAGCGTCGACCGCCTCGCCGCGCTCCACACCGCCATCGAGCTGGTGCGCCGCGGTGGCACCATCTCGCTGTCCGGCGTCTACGGCGGCATGGCCGACCCGCTGCCGCTGCTCACCCTGTTCGACAAGCAGATCCAGATGCGGATGGGCCAGGCCAACGTCCGCCGCTGGAGCGACGACATCATCCCGTACCTCACCGACGAGGACCCCCTCGGTGTGGACGACTTCGCCACCCACCGGGTGCCGCTGTCGGAGGCCCCGCATGCGTACGAGATGTTCCAGCGCAAGCAGGACGGCGCGGTCAAGGTCCTGATGCAGCCCTGACCGGCGCCACCCCGACAGACGCTAGGAGCCGAGGATCTCCGCCAGGTCGTAGCGGACCGGTTCCTCCAGCTGCGCGTAGGTGCAGCTCTCGGGGGTCCGGTCCGGGCGCCAGCGGCGGAAACGGGCCGTGTGCCGGAAGCGCTGCCCGTTCTCCATGTGGTCGTACGCCACCTCGGCCACCCGGTCCGGCCTGAGCGGCACCCACGACAGGTCCTTGCGGCCCGACCAGCGGCTCGGCGCCCCCGGCAGCCGGGCCTTCTCGTGCGCGGCCTCCTCGGACCAGGCCGCCCACGGGTGCCCCGTCACGTCGTCCAGGCGCAGCGGCTCCAGCTCCTCCACCAGTTCGGCGCGCCGCTTCATCGTGAAGGCGGCGGACACCCCCACGTGCTGGAGGGCCCCCCGGTCGTCGTACAGGCCCAGCAGCAGTGACCCGACGACCGGACCGCTCTTGTGCAGCCGGTACCCGGCGACCACGACGTCCGCCGTCCGCTCGTGCTTGATCTTGAACATGGCGCGGGCGTCCGGCCGGTAGCGCACGGTCAGCGGCTTGGCGATGACCCCGTCCAGTCCCGCCCCCTCGTACTCCTCGAACCACTGCCGCGCCACCTCGATGTCGGTGGTCGCCGGTGCCAGGTACACCGGCGCCCGCACCCCGGACAGCACCCCGGTCAGCCGCTCCCGCCGCTCGGTCAGCGGCGCGTCCATCAGCGACTCGTCCCCCAGCGCCAGCACGTCGAACACGACGAGTGACGCCGGGGTCCGCTCCGCCAGCATCCGCACCCGCGAGTCCGCCGGATGGATCCGCTCCGTCAGCGCGTCGAAGTCCAGATGCCCCTCGCGCGCGATCACGATCTCCCCGTCCACCACGCACCGCTCCGGCAACCGCTCCCGCACAGCCGTCACGAGCTCGGGAAAGTACCTGGTCAGAGGCTTCCCGGTGCGGCTGCCCAACTCGACCTCGTCCCCGTCGCGGAACACGATGGCCCGGAACCCGTCCCACTTCGCCTCGTACTGCATGCCGGCGGGGATCGCCGCCACGGACTTGGCGAGCATCGGCAGGACAGGGGGCATCACCGGCAGATCCATGGACCGACTCTACGAGCCGTCCATGGTGTCCGCCTGTTATGCGTGGCGTCCGCAAAAGCCCATGTCACCTGCGGATTCGACGCGGTCTCAGAGCAGGTGTGTGAGACGAGTGTGAGACGACGCCCGGCGGGATCCTCAGGCGGAAGCTGACGGCTCCTGCTTCGGCCTGCCGCCCTTGCGGGCACGGCGCTCGGCGAGTTCCTGTTCGGCCCTTTGGAGGTCGGCTTGATCCTCGTCGGTGCCGTGCTCCAGGACCCGGGCCTTCATGTGGTCCAGGACGTCGTTCGTCCGGTCGGTACCCAGTCGCTCGCACACCCGTCCGTACGCCTGCCACAGCGGGTCCGGCACTCGAATCGGCCGCGGGGTCGTGTGCCTCTTCGGCGCCTCGCTGGACTGCTCAGCCATCGCTCTCCCTCTCGTAGATACACGGAATCCTCGCATGGGGGCTTGTGTATCTACAAGGTTCCCGATACTGTGTATCTACAAGGTTAAGCCCCCCGGAAACGGGGGCGGCCCCAAGCCGGTGTTTCCGCCAAGTCCCACCGGCCCGGGGCCTCACGACCACCTGAGACACCAGGAGATCGCTATGACGCATCCTTCCATCCGCCGCGAGCGCCGCACCAACCGCCGCACCCTGCGTGCCGAGCTCCGCCGCCGCGCCGCCGCCACCCGCCTCGCCGCCTCGTGCCGGCGCCGCCCCCGCAGCCTCGCCACCGTGGCGATCGCCGCCGGGGTCGACCGCACCACCGCCGCCGGCTGCGCCAACGGTCTGCGCACCGTCGCCAAGCGGATCGGCCTCACCCCCGCCGCGACCGCCCGCACCCGCCGCACCGTCGCCGGTGGCCGCGCCCACCGCACCCACGGCGTCTCCCGCTACACCCTCGGCCAGGTCCGGGTGCTCATCCGGGCGTACAAGCCGCGCAAGCCCGAGTACAAGGCCGCCGTCGCCCGCATCGCCGCCCTCGCCGGCGGTGCCCGATGACCGCCTCCCACAACCCGCGCGCCTGCCAGCTCTGCGGCTCGCTGCGCCACCCGGCCACCGCCAAGCAGGGCCGAGAGCTCGCCAAGCACCTCGCCCAGCAGCCTCTGCCCCAGCAGAAGCGAGACGACCGATGAGCCGGACCCCGGCCGAGCAGGCGCCCACCACCACGGCGGGCGCCCTGCCCCCGGCCCTCCCCAGCGACCTCGCCGTCGCGGCCCAGGTCGCGCAGCAGATGCTCACCGACTACGCGCACGTCGACCACGGTGACCTGTTCGCCCTCAACCAGGCGCACGGCGCCATCCGCGAAGCCCTGCGGATCGTGCTGCGCGCTGTGGGAGTCGAGCCGGACGAGGCGGTTACGGGATCGCGTAACCCCGCCGACCTGGGAGAACGCTGCCCGGCCGCGCACCCCGAGGACCCCACCCCGTGCGACGGGCCTCCGGTCGTCACCTTCCTCGACTCGACGAACGCCGGCGCCAAGGGCTGCGAGCACCACGGCGCCCGCTTCCTCGCCTCCATCACCGGTGGCCGCGTCTACGCCCTGCCCGATGCCCCCGACGGCGCGGCCATCCGCGTGTTCAAGGCCTCCGCCTACATCCACCCCTTCCCCTGGCTGGAGTCCGCGCCGCGCACCCGCCCGGAGCAGCGCAGCCACGCCGAGAACCGCGCGAGGGGTGAGGCCGAGTGACTCAGCACCTGCCCCGCACGGTGACCGTGCCCGTCCTGGTCACCAGGTCCCTGGAGATCGAGGAGCCTGACTGGTGCGCCGGCCGTCACGGCGGCCACGCCGAGTCCAAGGTCGACGTCACCCACTACGGTCTCGAGCACGCCATCGGAGCAGGCGACTTCAACCTGCTTCGCGCCATGCTCGCCCAGGCCCCGTTCGCCGAGCGCGCCACCACTGACGTCGTCCTGTACGTCGAGCAGCAGGACCTCACCGGGTCGTACACGCCCGACGAGGTCGAGGAGCTGGCCGACGCCCTCGTCGAAGCCGCCGCCCGCCTGCGCGCCCTCAGCCGTGAGCTGGCCGCGATCCTCGCCCGAGGTGACCAGTGAGCGGCACCGCCCTGGTGCGCCGCCCGACCGAGGCCGCCGCCCTGCGCGCGGCGGCCCGGTCCGCCCGGCGCCTCCCCCCTGTCCCCGCCCTGATGGCCGCGCTGCTCGACGCGAACGAGCGCCGCGACCGTGAAGGCGTCTGCCTCGCCGCGCACCGTGCCGTGCGCGCCGCCGCCCCGGAGGTGGGCGAATGAACTCCGTACTGATGTGGGCCCAGGCCCACCCCCTGCCCGCGGTCCTCGTGGCCGTCACGGTCCTGGCCGCTGTCGTCGCGCTCGCCGTGGCCGGCCGCAGGGCCACGCGCCGAGTACCGGCCGCCGTCCTGGTCGCCGCGCTCGCCGCCCTCGCCTGCACCGCCTACAGCGCAGACACCTCGTGGCGGTTCGCCGAGCACAGCCTCAACATGGTGTCGACCACCGAGCGCGGCGCGATGTTCGCCGCCGCCGAGCTCGCCCTGTTCGCCTGCGCCCTGATGGCCCGCCAGAACCTCCGCACCCAGGGAGCACCCGGCGTCCCCGGCGCCCTCGTCTGGTTCATCACCGGCGTGCAGGTCATCCCCGCATACGCCGAGTCCGGCATCGTCGGCGGCACCGTGCGCGCCGTCGTCGGCCCGGTCCTCGCCGCGCTGCTGTGGCACCTCGCCATGGGGATCGAGCTCCGGCACGCCAGGCCCGGCACTGGCTCGGGCAGCCTGCCCGCCCTGCTCGCCCGCGAGCTGCGTGAGCGGCTGCTGTCCCGCCTCGGTCTCGCAACCCGCGACCGCACCGCCGAGCAGATCACCCGTGACCGGTGGACGGTCAAGGCCGTGGGCCTGGCCGCGAAGCTCGCCGACATGAAGCCCGGCGCCCGGGGCCGCGCCCGCGTCGCCCGGCGGCTGTCCGTGGCTGTGGGCAAGGCGCAGGCCGGCGCGTCCGAGGAGCAGCGCGCGAAGCTGCTGGAGCTGCTCGCGGCCCGCCGGCACGCCTCGTCTCTGGCGACGATCGACCTGGCGTCGCCGTGGGAGACGGGCGAGGAGATCACGGTGGAGCGGGTGCCCGAGGAGCGGCCCGAGCTCCCGCCCGCGCGGCCGGACGTGGTGCCCGCAGGGGTGAGCCTGCTGCCGATCGTGGCCCGGCCCGAGCCGGTCGAGGTGACCACTAACCAACCGCGGGTGCCGTACCGGTGGGACCGCATCAAGGGGCGCCTGGTGGACGTCGAGGAGCCCGCCGAAGTGGTCATGCCGGACGTCGCGGCAGTGGACCCGTGGGCGGACAAGTTCCCCTTTCAGACGACCATCGGCCAGCCTCCGCAGGTGACCAACTCGGTGCCCGCCGAGACCGGCCGCCAGGTGGTCACCGAGGTCATCACCCTCACCCCCGCTGAGCTGCGCCGCAAGGCCCGCGCCCTGAACAAGGAAGCGGTCAGGTCGAACGGCCGGTCGGTGACCATCAAGACGCTTCAGGAGGAACTCGGCCTGTCGCGTCGAGAGGCGACCGACCTTCGCCGCGAAGTGGTCACCACGGCGCTCTTCACGGGGGAGGCCCGGTCATGAAGTGGCTGTTCCTCGGCGCCCTGCTCGGTGTACTGCTCACCGTCCCGCAGGCCCTCGACCTGACCACCTCCGCCGTCGACGGACTGGCGTCGAAGCCCCTGCTCGTCGCGTTCGCCCTCGGTGCCGTAGCCCGCCCGCACCTGCCCCTGCCGAGGAGGTGGACGCGATGAGCGACGCCCTGGAGAAGGCCGAGGCCGCCGCCCGAGAGGCCGCCGTGGACACGGCCGCCGTACAGATCGCGCTCGCGGCCGTCGAACTGGCCAAGGCCGCTACCGCCCAGCAGCAGCCCGCGCACTCCACTTGCCAGCACGAGCGCAAGCCCGGTCGTAGCACCGGCGAGTGGCTCGGCATCAGCTGCGCCATCTGCATCGGTGGCGTCGGTATCGCGTTCGCCTCGATCGCCATCGCCATCGGCGGCATCTCCGTCGCGATCCTCGCCCTCGTCCTGCGCTCCATGTGGCGCGACTACCAGAAGGGCCGCTGACATGCACTTCCACTGCCCCGATTGCCACCCGCAGCTACAGCGCGGTGTCACCCCGGCGATCTGCGGCGCGACCATCCCCCTGCCCATCGCCGGCAACGGCCCGGAGCGCAAGTGCCCGGCCTGCGCGAGGGCCCTGCGCCAGCACAAGGCCAGCCACAAGAGGGGCCGCTGACCATGGGCATCTTCCGCCGCACCGAAACGGCATCGGACGCCGCGGACCGCACCACCCGCATCCTTCAGGGCGTCGAGGACGCCTACGCCGCCCGCACCGGAGACCCCGTCGACGGCGGCCCGCTCGACGAGTTCGAACAGACCGTCCTCGGCGGAGCCGTTGCGCCGCCCGGTGTCGACTACCCGCCGCCCGGCCACGGCTACCCCCGCCGCTGACCTGGCCCTTCCGTCCCCCACGGCCCGACCGTGGGGGAGCGGTGGGGCCGGACAGCCCGGCCCACAACCAGGAGGAACCATGACCCGCGACCAGGCCTTGCAGCAGGCCCGATACGCCGCGCTTCGCGCCCACGACCTGGCGACCGAGGCCGAGCGCCTCGCCCGGCACGAGGACTTCCGGCCCAAGGCACCCGCGTTCGCCGCAGCCGGCACCGTCTGGGCGAACACCGCCCAGGCCTACGCCGCCATCGGCGCCGCCCTGCCCGAGACCGCCGAGGAGCCCACCCATGGCTGACGACCTGAGCCTCAGCGACTACACCCCCGGCGAGCTCGCGAAGCTGAGCCTGCTGACGGCCCGGATGGCGAAGCGCGGCCTGGCCGGTATGGACGTCGACCTCTCCGACCTGAAGCGCAAGGCCGAGCGCATCGAGCAGCAGGCCCTGCGCCGCAAGCAGAAGCCGTAGCTACACCCCGGGGCGGCCGTCAGCTGCCAGGCGAAACCGGCCGCCCCGGGCCCCGGACCGCTACAGAACGACCGGAGACCCACATCATGACGGACACCCTTACCCCGCCCGTAGTCAACGGCCACGACAAGCCGCAGGTGAGCCTGCTCAAGTTCGCCCCCGAACCGGTCGTCGAGGAGACGCCCGGGGTAGAGGCGGTCGACCGCCCGAACAACCCGTTGGCCGACTGGCTGACCGTGCCCGACGTGCCGATCCTCCCGCCCTGGGCGCGGTCCGTGGCGTCCCTGAAGGCCAACACGGCGGCGTTCTGCCGGCTGTCCTGGTGGCACTCCCGTTACCACCTGCTGCGCGTCCCCAAGTACGCGTTCCGCATGACGTGGCTCGCCTCAAAGGGCCTGTGGCGGGCATCCCGCGGACTGTGGCCGACGCTCACAGCGCACGATCAGAGCGCAGCCGTGAAGGCCCTGCGCGCGCAGTTGAAGGTCAAGCCCGACGACGTCGACCTCGCCGTCCGGTACGCGCTGCTGCACCGCGAGCGCACCCTCGCCCGCCGGTGGCGGTTCGGCGCCGCTGCGATCGCTGTTGCGGGCGCTGCCGCGGGCTGGCCGCTGGCGCCGACGCCCCTACAGGCCGGCATGGCCGCCGCCGTGACGATCCCCCTCGTCTTCCTGGGCCGGGGCGATGACGTGCAGCTGCTCGACAACGCGACGCCGCCGCTGCGCGTCGACATGACCGCGCAGCAGCTCAACGACGCGCTCCGCGCGGCGGGCCTGCTCAAGCAGGGCAAGGGCGACGGCGACGGGCCCCGGGTCACCTGCGTGATGGGACCGGTCCGCGACGGCCGCGGCTGGGCGGTCATCTTCGACCTGCCCAAGGGCGGGGGGAAGACGGCCGCTGACGTGCTGGCGAAGCGCACGGCGATCGCCGCCGAGCTGGGTGTCGACGAGATTCAGGTCATCGCCTCCCGCGTCCGCGCTGCGGCCGGCGGCAACGCCGGGCGGGTGTCGATGTGGGTGGCCGACGACGACCCCTACCTCGGCACGCCGAACCCGTCGCCGCTGGTCAAGGCCGAGACGTTCTCCGTGTGGGACCCGATCCCGTTCGGACAGGACGCCCGCGGTACCCGCATCACCGTGCCGGTCATGTGGCAGTCGCTGTTCTTCGGCGGCCTCCCCCGCCGCGGCAAGACGTTCACGCAGCGCCTCATGACCGCGGCCGGCCTGCTCGACCCCTACGTGCGGCACTACGTCGCCGACGGCAAGGGCGGCGCCGACTGGATGCCCATGAAGGCCGTAGCGCACCGGCTGGTGATGGGCGCCGAGGACGACGCGGTCGAGGCGCTGAAGGCCATGCTGAAGGAGCTGCTGGCGGAGATGGAGCGCCGCTTCGTGCTGCTGCGCGGCTTGCCCGTCTCTGTGTGCCCCGAGGGCAAGCTGACGCCGACGATCGTCGAGAAGTACAACCTGCCGGTCATCTTCGTCACCATCGACGAACTGCAGGAGTACTTCACCGCCATGGAGAAGGACGACCGCGACCAGGTCATCAACGACCTGTGCCGCATCGCCCGGCGAGGCCCGGCAGCCGGGTTCATCTCCAACTTCGCCTCCCAGCGGCCCGACGCCGACTCGGTGCCCACCAAGCTGCGGGAGATCATCACCCTGCGGTACTCGACGCAGGTCGTCGACCAGACGTCCAGCGACATGGTGCTCGGCAAGGGCAAGGCCGCCCAGGGTGCCGACGCCTCCGTGCTGTCCGAAGAGCACAAGGGCACGGGCGTGCTGGTCACCGGCCCCGCCTCGTTCGTCACCGTGCGGGCCGACTTCCTCGACGGGCCGGCGTTCGCCGAGATCTGCCAGCGCGGCCGCGCCCTGCGGCAGAAGCACAACCAGCTGACCGGCGACGCCGTCCAGGACGTCACCGCCGCAGCCGACCAGGCCGGCTTCACCATCGCTCCCGTCCTGTCCGACTGCCTCACCGTGATGCGGCACGCCGCCCGCATGCACACCGTCGACCTGCTGCAGCGCCTGGAGAACCTCGACGAGGACTACGGCGACTGGGACGCCGAACGCCTCGCCCGGGAGCTCGAGGACGCGGGCGTGAAGCGCACCACGAAGCAGGTGAACATCGGCGGGAAGAACCTCGCCGGCTACCGCCGCGAGGACCTTGAGGCAGCTGTGCCGCCCGAGCTGCTCGACGCCCGGTAGACCCCCACCCCTCTACAACCGGCCCCGGAACGCCCCGCGGCCCCCCTCTACCCACACCAGTGGATCTAGAGGGGGGCCGCTATCCGCGTATAGGGGGGGTGTAGTGGCCGCTGACCTGCGAAGTAGTGGCCATAGAGGGGGAGGTCTCCCCGTCCCGCTGGAGCACCCCATGCCTGGCTCTGAGCGCTGAGCCCGGGTCCACGGCCAGGACGCCGAGTGTCCTACTCCTCAGGCGTGCTGCTCGCTGCGAGTTCGATGCCGCGGAGGCGGCGCAGCCAGCGGAAGAGGCCTGTGACCGCGAGGGCGCATGCGCCGCACCACGCCCAGCCTTCCGTGAGCAGCATGTGCAGGCCGTCCGTGGCCTGGATGTAGACGATCTGCGCGCCAACGGTCAGGACCGTGGCAGTCCGCGTCCGGGACTCAGCGGCCAGCAGCCAGTCCACAGGACGCCAGGCGGGGGCGGCCATGTCATGGACCCGCATGCGAAGTGCCGCGAGGACGTAGCCGCGGGCAAGCCGACGCTTCTGCCGTGCCGTCAGTACCAGGCCGGTGTCAGGGTCCCCTGCGAGATCCGCCAGCCATACGGGCCGCATGTTCCGCCGGCGTCCGGCGAGCCGAGCAGCGAGCGAAGCAGCGCCCGATCCGGCGCGCTCGCTGTGCTTCCAGCGCTCCAGGTAGACGAGATTAGTCAAGAGGATCGTGTTCGCAAGCGCGCCCGCGGCCGTAAGCCCAGAGTCCCAGTGCTTGAGCAGGCCAGGGTCTTTGAAGACCTCGAAGAGTGCGCCCAGCATGGCGAAGATCAATGCCAAGACCAAGGGCCCGGGGATCTTGTCCTGCAGCCTCGCTGACGATGATCGGCGGGTCATCCGGCGCCTCCGGCCAGGCCAAGGCCGAATCGACGCCGTCGAGCTCTGCGGTCTTCCAGGACTGCGTGGGCCTGCGCCCTGCCGGTGCCGGTCAACTCGTAGTAGCGGCGCGCGGGGCGTCCCGGGTGCGGAGCCGTTTCATCCCAGCTTCTGACCCAGCCGCGTTCTGTCAGCCGGTCGAGGATCGGGTACACGGTGCCGGAGCCGAGGTCTGCGTCTCGGCAGATGCTCAGCCCCCACGCGGGAGCGTCGCCGGTTGCTTCCAGGAGAACTTCGAGCACGGCGATGGTCGGCTTGGTCAGCCGAATGGTCGTCATATCCCCAGTAGACCATGTGTCGAGTACGAGATACAAGGGTCGTCGAGGGTAGGGGCTGTGGAGGCGCGGCGAGGTCCTGCAAGCCGTGACACGCGCCGCAGCGAGCGCACAACGCGTGGCGCCGCACCCACGAGGCAGGCAGTCGCTGACGCACCGACAGACCCTCGCCCAGCGCGCTCGCCTTCGGCGTCGTCGAGAATCCCGGCTCAATCAGGTCTATCACCCGATGATCCGACCGGCTGCTGGCCCGTCGCTCCGCCATCCGGGGCGGTGTCTCCGTCGGCAGTCCCGCCGTCCGCGGTGCCGCCGTCGGTCTGGCCTTGGACTTGCCCCTCGGGGGCGCTCGGGGTCTGGCTCGCGTCGCTGGAACGCCATTCCTTGAGCCCTTGGCTGAACAGTGTGCCGCCGAGCTTCTTACATGTGTGCTGAATTACGCCGCCCACCATGTCATCGCCAAGTAGAAGAGCCGCCAGGCCTGCGCCATACGTCAATGCGCCACTGATCATCTTCAGGGAGCCACGCGTCTTGGGACCCAAATCCCCTACAGTCGCTTCACCCGATCGAAGGGCTTCGACCTTGTATAGGAGTCCCTTGATCTCTTCTGGGGCCTGACTGTCCAGATGCTCGATCGCCTCACGGAGGAGCCCTGAAACAGCTTCTGGGCTGGCTACGCCCCACTCGGCGAAGTCGCCGTGGCTCGTAATACTCTCCTCGAAATCGTCCGCAAAGCGACACAGGAATGGCTTCTGCTCATGCAGAAAAGTCAGCGCCGTAGCCATCTCAATGCCAACATCAATGAGCTCGCGGTGGGCGTCCGAGTCCATGGCCGGGATCTCTGTCCCCAACTGCACTGTCCAAGTGTTGTCCAAGCTCACGACATAAATGCATGTACTGGCGAGGTTCGCCGCCGCTCGCTGCTCCGCGATCGTCAATGACATGAAAACGGCCTCCTAGGCAGCACCGACGTGCCTACACGTCACGCTAAGCGCCCGTGAACATGGACACCTGTGGAGATAGACCAGCTCGGTGAAGGTTGCCGCTGCCGGTGCCGTGCAGTCACCGCAATCGGGATTGGCGGGGCGGGGTGGACATATCCCCCCTCTGGCCGGCCAACATGGTCACAAGACGGCTACATGCCTCACACGCGGCCTTCACGGGGCGCATGATGCCCATTCGGAAAAACAGCACCTCGGGGGGATCATGCGCACCCGCGCCATCACCACTACTGCCGTCCTGCTGCTCGCTCTGAGCGCCTGCAGCAGTAGCACTGAGCCGCGCACCACGCCGAAGGCCAACAAGCCGGCGGCAGAGAAGAGCACGGCGGATCCGAAGCCCAGCCCCGACAAACCCCGGGCCTTCGGACAGGAGCTCACGTTCACCGACGACGGCATCACGATGGGCATCACGGTGCTCGGCTACGAGCAGGACACCTTCCACCCGCAGACCTCAGCTGACGCGGAGTTCGGCACCACCGGCTACACCTGGGCCGCGGTAGAGATCAAGGCCTGCCTGAAGAAGGGCACAAGCGGGGTCACCCGATACCCCTGGGCCCTGGCCTACGCGGACGGGGCACGGATCGAGCCGAGCAGCGCGACCTATGGGGACTTCCCCAAGCCCGAGTACCCATACGAAGCGAAGATGAAGGCCGGCGACTGCGTCCGCGGCAAGACCGTCTTCGCCGTGCCAGCCAAGCAGCGGCCCGAGCAAGTGCTGTACACACCGGAGTCGCTGGATACCCCGGCAGAGTGGACCGTCCCGAAGGCGTGAGAAGAAGCCCCCAGCGGTCCCGTTACGGGCCGTCTGGGGGCTTCTCCGTGTTGCGCGCAATCCGCGGCTGACGTCCTCGGCCAGCAATCTGCTGCAATCCGTGAGCGCCACCGCGCAACCACCGCGCATCCTGGGATCTCCAACCGACCAGGACTCGGAGGCGACATGGCGCTCAGGTTCCTCGGCACCACCAGCGATGACGGTGACTGCCCCACCCTGTACGAGATTCCGGAGACAGACGAGATCCTCGTGCAGGGTGACCGCGAGACCGACCCGCAGCACCTCGTGCAGCTGCGCGACGTCAAGCCGTCCGAGACGTTCGTCCGCGTCCCCCGCAGCCTGCTCACCCGGTACGCGCCCCGCACCGCTGCACCCGAGCTCCGGCCGTTCGCCTCGATCTCGCACCTGTTCCGCGAGTTCCGGCACACCGCGTTCCGCCTGGAGACCCGCCGCGGCTACGCCTCCGACCGCCAGTCCCCGCTCTGGCCGAAGTGGCTCGCCGGCGAGGACGTCGCCGCCGAGCCGGCCAACGCCTGGCGGCAGAACGTCCGCGCCCAGGTCGAGCAGGGCAAGCGGTTCGAGCGTGTGCGCCTGGCCGACGAGCCACTCACCCAGGGGCAGGAGTTCCTGCTGGCCCGCGCCCCGAGCAACGTCGAGGCCGGGGAGGACATCCGCCATCTCCCGCGCAGCGAGGCTCACGCCCTGCGGCTGCCGGACCATGACTTCTGGCTGTTCGACTCCAAGATCGTGGCCCGGTTCGCGTTCGACGAGGACGACACCACCCTCGGCGTGTACGTCACCGAAGACCCCGCCGAGGTGCTCGCAGCCTGCCAGGCCCGGGACGCTGCCTGGCATCACGCGGTACCTACAGCCGAGTTCGCGAAGCGGGTAGCTTCAACCGTGTGACCACCGACTTCCAGACCGCACGCGAGGCCCTCGGCGCGCGCCTGCGGGAGCTGCGCACCGAGGCCGGTCTGGAAGGTAAGGACATCGCCAGCAAGCTGGGATGGCAGACGTCGAAGGTCTCCCGGCTGCAGAACGGCAAGCAGACCCCTACCCGCGCCGATCTGACCGCGTGGACGAACGCGGTCGGCCGCCCGGACGCCGAGCCTGAACTGCACGGCCTGCTCGCCGGCCTGGACATGAAGCAGCGGCACCGCTCGTGGCGTCGGCAACTCGCGGGCGGGCACCGCGGCCGGCAGGAGATCGCCGTCCGGCAGACCGAGAACACGACGCTGATCCGGGGCCTCGAGGTCTCCCGCATACCGGGCCTGTTCCAGACTCCCGAGTACGCGCGGGTCATCTTCGACAGCAACGCCGAGTTCCGCGGGATCCCGCCCACCACCGAGGCGGCCGTTGAGACGCGCATGCGCCGTCAGGAAGCGCTGTACGACCCCGCGAAGACGTTCCGGTTCCTCGTCTGCGAAGCGGCCCTGTACCACCGCTCGTGCCCGGTCGAGGTGATGGCCGAGCAACTCGACCGGCTGTACAACCTCGTCGGGCAACGCCGGATCGAGCTCGGCATCCTGCCGTTCGGCACCCAGCTGCGCCGCACCGCGCCGCACGCCTTCTGGATCTACGACTGGCGACTCGTCATCGTCGAGACCATCAGCGAGGAACTGTGGCTGACTGGTGACGACGACGTCCAGCTGTACGAGCGGGCGTGGGACTGGCTCGCCGAGGCCGCCGAGTACGGGACGCCGGCGCGGCGCCTGATCGGCCGTGCAAGGGCCTCTCTCGACCTCACCTAAGCAACCGGGCGCAAGCCTCCTGCCCGTGCGCGCAATCGCGCGCAATCGCCGCCCAGAGGCGCAATCGGCCTCCGTAGCGTCCCGCTCATGGCCCTTCCGAAGTACACCGAGCGGTACCTGGCGGGGGACTCGTGGCTCGCTGGCTGCTCCACGCACCCCGCCCTCGTGCGCGAGGCGTGGAGCCTTGAGGCCCTGGCACCGATCCCGTCCGGCAGGGCGTGGCTGGCGGCTGAAGCTCCGCTCGTCGCGAGCATGCAGGCGCACGACCGGATCCCTTCCGAGCGCCGAGGGCCAGTCGTCGCCGATCCGACCTTGGACACCGCCTGGTGGCTCGTGCCGCTCGATGCCGCCGACGAACTGGCCGACCTGCGGACCGTGACCGTGCATCCGGCTGGTTGGCCACTCCACTGCCCGCCGACGGGCTGGCCTGTCTGCGGCCGCTTCTGGCTCACGCGCCCTGACGGATCGGGCGAACTCACTGACCCTGCCGTACTCGCCGCCGCCTTCGGCCCTGGCGGGTACCGACGCCCAACGGAGGCACCGGCATGACCATCACCGAGACTCAGACCGAGACGCCCGAGGTCACTGACGAGCTGTCGAGGCTCTGCAAGCAGCTGGCGCGCACCGCGAAGTCGTCGCGCGACAAAGCGGCCGTTCAGGCGCTGGTCGAGGAGCGGACCATCCTGGAGCTCCCGGCCGTCCAGCGCGCCCTGATCGTCGACACCAGCCGAGGCGCCAAGGTCAGCTTGGAGTCACTGTCCGGACGCCAGTACGGCCTCGGCTTGGACGCACAACAGCTCTCGTTCCTCGGCCTGGTCCTGTCGATGTTCGGCATCGGCATCACCACCCTCGCCGCCGTGCAGGACCTCGATGACCGCCGACTGCCGATCCTCCTCCGCGCCATCCTGCGGCTCTCCGGGAACGAGACGATCGCCGTGGGCACCCGCCTGTAGCCCGGGCCCCGTGAGGGGCGTTGCCGGGCTGCCGCCCCCTACGCTGCACGGTCGTTGGACACCAGCAGCAACCCAGCGATCGGAGACTCCATGGCAGGCATTGAGTTCGAAGCGAAGGCCCTCGACGTCGACCCCGCGAAGATCGCACGGCTCATCACCGAGGCCGGCGGCACCTGCACGACCGGCACCCGCCTTATGCGGCGGTACGTGTACGACACCATCCCGGCCGTCCCTGGCCGGTGGGCGCGGCTACGCGACACGGGAGGCGACGTCACGCTCTGCGTGAAGCAGATCAGCACGGACGCCGTCGACGGGACCCACGAGACCGAGGTGACCGTCGACAGCTTCGAGGAAGCCGCCACGCTGCTGCGCCTCATGGGCCTGACACCCCACGGCTACCAGGAGAACCGGCGCACCTCGTACACCCTCGGCACTGTCCGCCTGGAGGTCGACGAGTGGCCACGCATCCCGCCGTATCTGGAGATCGAGGCCGACGACGAAGCGCAGGTGTGGACGGCCGCCGCCGCGCTGGGCATCGACCGTGACCAGCTCACATCGATCAACACCACCAAGGTCTACGGCCTGTACGGCATCGACCTGGACTCCATCGCCGACCTGCGCTTCGAGTAGGCCGGCGCCTGCGACACCAGCCGGGGTACCGCGCCCCGACCGGCCCGGAGAAGGGGGCACCATGCACGACCTGAGCGACGTGCCGGTGGAAGTGAAGCCCGACCGCACCCTGCGCGTGAAAATCATCGACGCATGCGGTCTCGCCTGCTCGTTCTGCCACAACGAAGGAACACCCGTCGCCGCACCGGGCAGCACCGGACGTGTGTCCATCTACCTCCGCACCAACGGCGCCGACTTCCTGCCCGCCCGGATCGCCGCCGACACGGACTTCGCCCTGGCCCTCGCCGCCGTGCGCGGCAGCCTCCCGACGAACGAAGTGCACTTCACCGGCGGCGAGCCGACACTGCACCCCGACCTGCCCGGCCTGATCACCATCGCCCGGCGCCTCGGACTCACCGTCGGGCTCACCTCGAACGGCGAGAACGGCGCCGCGGTCCTGCCCGCCGCCGCAGCAGCCGGCCTCGACCGCATCAACCTGTCCGTGTTCGGCACCACCCCAGCCGAACTCGCCGCCGTCCAGGCCCCGCGCCTTGCCTCACCCAAGCTCGCCGAGCGCAAGCTGGCCGCCCTCGACGCGACCATCGAGACCGCGACCGCACACGGCATCAAGGTCTCCGCCAACATCGTGATCCCCGACCGCGGCCATGTCGACCGCGTCCTACGCATCATCGAGCAGCACGGCCGCTCCGTCGTGGTCCGGATGCTCGTCTCTCTGGAGGACGGAGGCGCCTCCCTGGCCGCCATGCAGGACGTCGTCGACCACCTGGGCGCCGTGCCGGTCCGCCGCATCATCACGGCCGGGGCATCGGATCAGCGGGTGCGGTACCGCCTGCCCGACGGGCGCACGCTGTACGCGAAGAGCATCCGGCCCGTGCGCCTCCCCGAGACGTGCACGGACTGCCGCTTCAACAACCCCGACGACTGCCAGGAGGGGTACTACGGCGTCCGCCTGTACCGCGCTGCGGACGGCCCGTTCATGGTCGGCGTGTGCATCCAGCGCATGGACCTGTGCGTGCCGCTCGGCGAGTTCGTGATGAGCCAGCGCTGCCGCGAGGTGGCGACCTTCCGCGACGACGAAGCGGCCCGGCTGACCCGGCTGCACGCCACGCCGGCAGCGACCGGCGGACCGACCCCCGGCTGACCACCCGCCCGGCGCCGCCCCACAGATGCCCGTCCGCCCTCAGCACCCCCGCCCTCGTGGCGAGAGGGCGGGCGGGTTACCGCCTTGGAGTTCCTGGCCAGTGCCGGGCCATCAGGGCCGCACTACCGCCGCCTTGACGTGGCCGATCCGCACGCCGGTGTGGACCCAGATGCGGTATCCGGCCTGCCGAGCGCGCTCGCAGAATGTGTAGTCCTCGGCGTACGGGTCGCCGTCCACGACCGAGTAGTCCCACCAGGGCAGGCGCGCCGTGGGCCGGTCGGTTCGCATCCGCAGGAACACATCCCGGTGCACCAGGAGGAAGCCCGTGCCGACGAGGGCGACCTCCATGAGGCAGTTCGCGGGCGGGTGCAGCACCGGTTCGAGCCGGCCTCCCACGGTCCTGAAGGCTTCCCCTACCTCCTGCCCGTCGTGCTGGTCGAAGCCCTTGCAATGGCCCGCGACGATGGGCCGCTCCGCAGCGTCCGCCGCCTGAAGCAGCGTGAGGACGTGGTCAGGGGTGAACACCATGTCGCTGTCGATCTGAAGCAGCCAGGGCGCGCCCGAGGCGAGGAACATCTCGGTGATGCCGTGGCGGGAGACGGCGAGGTGAGGACTGCTCAGGTAGGTCACGTGGTCACGTATGCGCGGCCGGGTCCGGTCGTCCTGGTAGAGGCAGACGACGGACTCCAGGAACATCGTGGTGACGTGGGAGGGAGCGCACCAGGCGAGATAGACATCGCCTCCCGCACTCACCCCTCCTCTCCCGCCCGCAGCGACGCCACAGCGCCATCCAGCAGCCGCAGACGCACCCGTCTGATGTCGGCCCGCACCTCCGGGCGTTGACGCCACCGGCGCACCGTCCTGCCCGACACCCCAATCTCGGGGCCTATCTCCTCCGGCACCCGGCCCATCGCCAGCAACACCGCCGCCCGAACTTGCGGCGGGAGTTCCTCATGTTCACTCGTGGCCATAGCTGTCCACCTCCTACAAAGATCGTACGGGGGCATGCAAGTCGACATGCAGAGACACCGGCGCTGTATTGGTGTATTCATACAAACGCGGAAGCGCCCGGCACCCTCACCAGGGAGCACCGGGCGCCACGCCCTACGGAACCGTCAGCGACGTCTCTCCGCCCGCACCAGCCCGAGCAGGACATCGCGGCCCTCAACCGCCGACAGCCCGCCGTATGGAGGCCACACAGCCCGCGCAAGCGGATGCCGCGGCCACACCTCCGTCACCCGCTCCGACAGACACCGCCCCAACACCCCACCCGCATCCACGAGCGGCCACTTCACCCCCGCGATCCAGGCCGACCCGTCCAGGTTGGCGCCCGTCTCCTCGTCGTCCTGGTGCCGCAGACCCCGCCGCTCCAACTCCGCCCCCGCCGCCCGCACAGCACGGTCGTGCGCGTCCAGCGCGGCCAGCGCCCGCCCCATCGCCCGCTCGGCCTCAACGACAGCCCTCACCGCCGCCAGCCGCGACGACCCGAGCTCGGCGACCGTCCCGGCCATCTCCCGCGCCGCCGCCTCCCCAGCAGCCGCACGCGCCTCCCGCACGACCTTCTGCTGCTCCCACTCCTCACGCAGTACCTTCGCCCGCACCTTCGCGTGCTCAGCCCGCCCGATCGCCTCCTGATGACGCTCGTACGCATCGGCACTCCCCGGGCTGCGGCTGTACCTCCGCTCCGCATCCCTCAGGCTCTGCTGTGCCTCCTCGGCATCCGTCTCCGCCTGCTCCAGCTCATCCGCCGTGACCATCACCATGGTGTTCCTCTCCGCCCTCGAACCCGACTTCACTTCGACCCGCGCAACA
The DNA here is from genome assembly GCF_014205055.1 of Streptomyces luteogriseus. Classification (NCBI taxonomy): domain Bacteria; kingdom Bacillati; phylum Actinomycetota; class Actinomycetes; order Kitasatosporales; family Streptomycetaceae; genus Streptomyces; species Streptomyces luteogriseus. Next base: position 1,106,957 of record NZ_JACHMS010000001.1, on the reverse strand, counting down.
CGTCCGCCAACTGCAGGCGCGCCGGCGCCTTCACCCGGTCCGGCGCCGACACCTTCGCCACCACACCCGGCACCCCCTGCTCCACCGCGATCGCCGCCCCCATCAGCGCACCAAGCAGGTGATGCCGCTCCGACACCCGCGACTCCACCACCCGCCGCGTCACCCAGGCGGCCACTGCCCCCTCGTTCACCGGCTCCAACACCCGGCCATCGAGCTTCAGCCGCGCCTGACCAAGCGCAGTGCGGTCCCCGCCCGCGTCACCGCCGCGGATGTCGAGGCCCGCCCCGCCCAGCACGTCGGCGTGAGCCTCCACCGCCACGTTCCACGCCGCCGTCGCCGCCACCAGCTGCACGAGGGCCGCCTGCGCCCCCTCCAACGCCCCCACGAGGTCCCGCTCCCGCTCCGCCATCTCCACCCCGGCCGCCCCGATCTCCGCCGCCGCAGCCTTCTCCAACACCGGACGCGACGCCCGCCGCCGCTCCTCCTCCACCTGCGCCGTGTACGCCGCCCGCAGCTCACGGGCGTTGGCACGGAGCTGCGCCGCCAACTGCGACACCTCCGTCAACCGCAGCGCCGCCATGTCGCTGTACGGATTCGCACCCAACGCCTCCGCCGCCGCATCCCGCAGCCCCTCCTGCTCGACCGCCCGCGACTCCGCCTGCACAACCTGCTGCTCGGTGATCCTCATGCCGTTACTCCTTGATCCGTCCTACCGGTAACCGAGTGGACACACGTCCGCCCGGGTCATTCACCACCACCAGGGCCCCGCTACGAGGCCGCTGCCCCTACCCCCACTGCCGGGCCCCCACGGCGCCGCCGCTCACGCTCACGCCGCGTCGTCCCACCCCACACCCCGAACAGTTCGGGCCGGTCCAACGCGAACGCCTCGCACACGTCGAGGAAGCTGCACCCGTCGCACAACGCTTCGGCGTCCGACTGCCGCAGACCCTCGACGAAGTAGGCGTCCGGATCCACACGGCACTGCACCGGCTCCCGCGCCTCGACCACGAAGTCGGGGATCCCGAGCGCCAACGCCGGCCGGGCACCCGCGAGGTTGTGGCCGCCGCTCACTCGGCGCCCTCGTTCAGCCGCCAGTTGAGCCCGAGGACCGCCAGGCCGGCGGCCAGGAAGCCCGCGGTCGTCGACCAGGTGAAGACACCCGTCGCCAGCAGACCGAGGCCCGCCGCGTCCATGAGCTCCGACCGCACCCGCAGCAGCACCTCACCAGCCCGCCGGGCCCTCGCCTTCACAGTCGGCCCTCACGCTCTCTGCGTACCCTCTCGGCCGCCGCAGACAGCCCGGAGCCACCCCGAGCCCGCCCCGACACCTGACCGGCCCTCACAGCCGCCCACAGCAGCGCGATCCCTAGAGCCGTCACACACATCACGGCCACCGCCGCGAAGCTCCATCCGTTCACCGTCCACCTCCTTGTTGTCGCCGCACCCGCCAACACCCACAGCGGAGCCAACCCAGTCCAGTTTCCAAACCCACAAGGCCCTGCCCACAGACCAGCCGCCGTGCCCGCCGGAGCCAACGCCCCACCCGCCGGGGTCAAGCTCGGGCTCGGGCTGCGGCTCGGGCCCGCCTCGCCGCGCGCGCCCGGGCCGCGGGCGAGCAGCGCCAACCCTTCACCGCGCCCACCGTCCACAAGACAGCGGCCACGCTGAGGAGACTGATGGAGATCGTGTTCAGGGTCATGAGGTAGTCCTCTCTGAGGCCGAGGTGGGCTGGCCCCGGGATGCGGGGCCAGCCGTCGAGTAGCGGACGCGCCGGCTACTGGTGTCCCGACTGTTAGTTGGTCGCGGCGAGGACCAGGCGACTCTGGCCCCCGTGGATACCGCGCAGGACGTCATCCCAGTCGGTGTGAGTGAGCCACTCCTTCTCCATGAGGTGGGCGGTCCAGTCGAGGAGTTCGCGCCAGGTGCTGATGCGGTCGGCCTGGATGCTGTAGGCGCTGGCGTCCTGGCTGGGGTCGCAGGCGTGGTGATGGGCCTGCCACTGGACGGCCTCGGGGTAGCTGAAGAGATCAGTGGCGCTGCACATCCGACCGCCGGCGAGGGGCTCGCCCTCCGGAATGGTGTGGGCGCGGTTCCACTCAGCCACGGCCTTGACCACGGCGTTGATCTGGCTGTTGTCGACCCAGAGGTATCCGGTAGCGCCGTCGATCGGCTTTCTGCAGGTGTCGCAGATGAGGTGGAGGTCTGCCATGCGGTCTCCTGAGTGAGGTACGGATGGTCTTCAATATGACGGTATGGCCCGCGCGGATCACTCGCCCGCGAGTCGGGCACGAAGGCACTGCTCATCTGTGCGGTCGGTCGTTCGCAATGGCCGCACCAGGCGAGAAGCGGCCGGGCCAGAGCTGGGCCAGGTGCTCGGCGACCTCCGGGGTGAGCCCAGGCGAGCGTGTGCCGTCGGGCCACGCCCCCGGCCGCGCACGGGGAGTCGACAGCACCCTCGGCGCGGTGCGCGGCTTGGGAGCCTTGATCGTCAGGCCGCTCGACATGAGGACCAGCGCGGCGAGGTCGCCCTGCTCTCGCGCCGCCGCGATGTCCTGCTCGCTGATGCCGTTCACGACAGCGCCATGTCGACGAAGCGGGAGTAGTGCAGCTGCGCAGCGACGGTGATGGTCGCCGTCGGGCCGTTGCGGTGCTTGCCCACGATCAGGTCGGCCTCGCCGGCGCGCGGCCCTTCCTTCTCGTAGGCGTCCTCGCGGTGCAGCAGGATCACCATGTCGGCGTCCTGCTCCAGCGACCCGGACTCTCGGAGGTCAGCGACCTGGGGCTTCTTGTCGCTGCGCTGCTCCGGCCCGCGGTTCAACTGGCAGAGCACGATGACGGGCACTTCCAGCTCCTTCGCCATGAGCTTGATCGACCGGCTCATGTCGGAGACCTCCTGCTGCCGGTTCTCCTGCCGCCGCGACATGCCGGAGGTGAGGAGCTGGAGGTAGTCGATGACGACCAGGTCGAGGCCGGCGCGGTGCTTCAACTGGCGGCAGCGGGCCTTGATCTGCATCACCGTCTGGTTCGGGGTGGCGTCGATCGTGAGCGGTGCCTTCGCGATCCGCGCCGAGTTGTCCGCGAGCCGAAGCCAGTCGGTGTCGGTCATGGTGCCGCTGCGGATGTGGTGCAGCCCGATGCGGGCCTCCGCCGAGGCGATGCGGTGCTGTACCTCTCGGCGGGACATCTCCAGGCTGAAGAACACCGACGGGCGGCCGTGCCGGATCGAGCACGAGCGGACCACGTCGACTCCGAGCGTCGACTTCCCGAGCGCCGGCCGCCCCGCGACGATGACCATCTGCCCGGGGTGCAGTCCGTTCGTCAGCGCGTCGAGGTCGGCGAACCCGGTCGGTACGCCCATGGCGCGCCCGTCCCGCTGGAGCGCTTCCAGTTCACTGACCATCTCGCCGAGGTCTTCGCCGATCAGCGCCGAGTCGGGATCCTCGCGAACCTGCGCGGCCGCGTTCAGCTCCGCCTGGGCGGCGTCCAGGGAGGCGGCGGCATCGGCCCCTCCGTAGCCGAGCCGCACGATCTTCGTGCCCGCCAGGATCATGCGGCGGCGCAGCGCACAGTCGTGCACGATCTCCGCGTGATGCTGGGCGTGTGCGGCCGTCGGGACCTGGTTGACCAGGTTGTGTACGGCGGCCGCACCACCGGCCTTGGCGAGGACGCCCTGCTCCCGCAGGTGGTTGGACACGGTGATCGGGTCGACCGGCCGGCCGCCGGTGTAGAGGGCGAGGATCGCGCCGTACACCAGCTCGTGGTGAGGCTCGTGGAAGTCGCTCGCGCCGTCGAGGATCTCCACGACATCGGTGATCGCGTCCGTGGACAGGAGCATCGCGCCGAGCACGGCCTGCTCCGCAGCCGAGTCGTGCGGCAGGGGCCGCTCGTAGGTCTCCTCGTTCACGAACGGGCCCCCTTCCGGCGGTCGTCGCCCTTGAGGGTGATCCGGTCGCACATCTCCGTCAGCCGGGACGCGACCCGGCCGCCCAGCGCGTCACGCAGTTCCGTCGGTGGCAGGTTGCTCGTGAAGATGCTCGGGAGGCACTCCTCGTACCGGTGGTTGATCAGCCGGTAGGTGATCTCCTCCACCCACTCGGTCCACTTAGACGCGCCCAGGTCGTCGAGGACGAGGAGGTGCGCGTTGGCGATCCGCTCGAACGTGCTCTCGGAGTCCTCGCCGTCACGGGGGCGCAGGCTGGCGTACAGGTCCGCGGCGGTGTGCATCTGCCACCGCACTTGGGTGCCGGTCTCGGCGACCGCGCCGAGCAACGACCAGGCGTAGTGGGTCTTGCCGGTGCCTGTCGGGCCGACCAGCAGCAGCGATTTCACAGCGTGCTGGTTGGCGGCGAACTGCTCGGCCCACGCGGTGGCCTGCTCGTCGGGGCACACCCCATTGAAGCGGCGAGGCACCCTCGCCTCGAAGTAGTCCATGGCCTGCCGACGGTGCTCTGTGACCTGCTCGGCGAAGTGGTCGCGGAGGAACTGGACGTCGTCGGGGGTCAGGTCAGACAGACAGAGGTGGCCCGTGAAGTGCCGCTCAAGCCGGTCGTATCCGTCGTAGGCGCCAGGGGTGGGGAGGGCGTAGCGGCCAGGCGGAATACCGAGGCCGGCGAAGTCGACGGTGAGCTTCGAGCGCTGGTTCATCAGATGAGGTCCTCGTCGTAGACGGATTGGTCGTCGGGGTTCTGATAGGGCTTGTTCTGCTGCTGCCGGAGGGCCTGGCGACGCAGCTGGTCGTACTTCTCGCGGAGCTTCATGGGCGTGAGGATGACCGCCTGCCAGAAGCCGTCTGCGTGGGCCCAGTTGATGGCGGCGATGGCCTGCTCGGGCGTGATGCCGTCCTTGTCGAGCATGAGTCGGGCGGCGTTTCGCCACTGAGCGGTGACGGTGGGGCGTTTGCTGCCGGTCTTCTCCAGAACGTCGGCGAGATGGGCGCAGATCGCTTCGACGTCGCCGAGGTGGGGCTTGTCTCCGGGGATGGGCCCGGCCTGGGTTGCGGTCTTCTGCGGCTTGCGCTTCGGCTTGCTACCGGAGTCGCCGGTACTGGAGTCGCGCGCCGTAGATGTCTTTGGGGACTCCTGGGACTCATAGGGACTCTTGGGGTGCTCTGTGCGCCTAGCCCTAGGCGCACTCTGCGCCTTGCCCTGGGTGCTCTCTGCAACTAGGGGCTGGGCGCTCTCTGCACCTAGGTGCTCTGTGCGCCTAGCTCCGGGCGGGAGCGTCAAGGAGTAGTGCGTCCGTGCGTGCTCCACCCGAGCCCTCTTCTGCTCAGGACGGTCACGGCCGATCCACCCATCCGTTTCAAGGCGGTCGAGGTGACGCTGAACCGTGGCGCGGTTCAGCCCCGTCGCCTCGGCGAGGGTGCTGAGCGAAGGCTGGAAGCGGTCCGCGATGACGCCGCTGTCCATGTCCGCCCACGTGGCGATGGTCAGCGCGAGGTGCCGCGACGGCGGCGGCAGATCACTCCGCCTGATCGCGCGCTCGAATTCGAGGCGGCCGGGCTTCGACCGCGCTCCGCTGCCATCGTGCTGGGTCACTCGACGTCGTCCTTGCGATCGTTGTCGAAGCGGGCGTGGAACTCCCACGTCTGCCAGCCGTGTGCGGCGAGGCGTCGGAGTTCGGCGCGGGCTTCAGCCAAGGTCAGTCCGTAGCGGGCCGCGATCATGCGGGCCCACCGGTCAGGCGAGGGCCGTCCCGGGCTCCGCCCGGCCACGAGCCGGGCGGAGCCGACGAGGGCCGGGCCGCTGGTCACGCGCTCAGGGCCCGGAGCCGGGCGCTGATGTCGGCGACGAGCAGGCCGGCCGTCTCGTCGCTCGCCGACGGCACCGTCCGCTTCAGCACGCCCGGCAGGATCTCCGGCAGCGCGGCGAGGACCCGCTCCAGCGCAAGCGCCGGGTTCTTCGCCGCCGCCGTACTGGCGTGGATGTCGCGCGCCATCTCGGCGAACGCCTGCTTGCCGACGGCGGTGATCTGCCCGTTGGCCACGGTCGCCTGCTCGCCTCGGCACGCCGGGCAGATGCGGATCGGCGAGCCGTCGATGTGAAGCCACTTGTCCGCGTACAGAGCGGCGGTGTCGTCCACCTCGCTGCGGCATCCGTGGCAGCAACCGAGCTTGCGGATGTCGTCGAGGGCGTCGGCCGCGCTGTCGTATGGGCCGACGAACACGCGGTGCCCGTCGACGTGCGGGACGGTCAGGTCGACGCTTCCGTCTTCGGTGATCTCCGGGGTGATGCCGCGCAGCTGGCACTCGCGGGCCAGGGCGCCGAGGATCTCCACGGCGTCGCCGGTGGGGTGCTGGCGCGGCTCGTCGGCGAGGAACGGCAGGGCGCGGCTCGTCGGCGTGGTGTCCTGGGCAGCGATGGTCGTAAGGTGGTTCATGACGTCCTCTCCAGTCGGATGAATGGCGGGCCCCGGGATCAGTCGCCTGGCAGCGACCCGGGGCTTTGCTGTGGGTGGGCGTTCTGGCTCCTGCGCGTCGTCGGAGTTCGCACCTCCGGCGCTTGCGCAGGAGCCGCTCTCACGCGGCTTCGAGTACGGCCACGAGAGACGCGGTGATGACGACGTGGCGGCTGCCGAACGAGAGGGTTCGTACGGGCGCCTCGCCGCGCTTGATCAGCTCGTAAAGCTGCGACCGGCTACAGCCGAGAGCGCGCGCGGCCTGCGGCACGTTCACGGTGGCCGGCCACTTCTTCACATCAGCGAGCGTCGGCGCCTCGGCCTTCTTCGTGGGCATCAGACGACCGCCCGAGCGTTCAGGTAGCGCTCGACGTCGCTGCGGCGGTACCGGACGCGTCCAGCCCTTCCGGGACCGAGCTTCGTGAAGGGGATGCCGACCCGCTGGGACCGGTGGTTCGCCAACGTCTGCACGCTGAGCTTGGTGAGCGCCGACGTCTCTCGCGGGGTCAGCCACTCATCCTGCTGGTCCGTGCAGACAGCGGTTCTGGTCGTGGACACAGCCGCTCCTTGTCTTGATTTTCCATGCAAGACTTGCGATATCCCGGTAACCTCCGGGATAGTGGCGACAGTAGCGGACCGGACGCCCCCGTCGCAACTATCCAGACAACATCTGGAAAATCTCGACGAATGCGGGGCCTGTGAGACAGGTGGATCGAATGAGCGCTACGGCGCGCACAGTGGCCGACAACGTCAGGCGGTTGCGCACCGCGCGAGGCATGAGCCTGCGCGCCTTGGCGGCCGAGCTGAAGGAGATCGGTCACCCGCTGAGCTCTGACGCCCTCAACAAGATCGAGAACGGGCGGACGCCGGCGCCGGGGACTGAGGAGCCCAAGCAGGTTCGCCGCGTTGACGTCGATGAACTCATGGCGCTCGCGCAGGCTCTCCGCGTCTCCCCGATGTCCCTGCTACTGCCCTGGACGGAGACCCCGAACACCCCCGCGGAAGTCACCGCCGCTGGCACGGTCGAGGCCCGGGCGGCTTGGGAGTGGGCGAACGGACAGAAGCCGTTGACCGTCTGGAATGAAGAGGACCGTTACGGGGAGTTGCTGCGCTTCCGGGTCGACTCGACGCCAGCATGGGCGCGGACTGTGCTCGACGACCGCTACAACGAGATGCTCACGGCGTCCGTGACGAAACTGGCGAAGTTCGGTGGGCAGGGTCGCATGGACATCAGCCGCGACGGCATCTCCGTGTACGACACCGAGGGGCGCCTTGTCGAGCGCACCGAATGGACTGCCAAGCAGGTCAAGGCAGAGGAGTGAGGCGACCGGCGCGCTGAGGTCGGGGCACCACTGACTGAGAGGAGGGGGTGTGGCCGAGATCAAGAAGGTCACTCTCAAGAACGGCAAGACCCGGTACCGGTTCGTCATCGACCTCGGCCGGGACGAGAACGGCAGACGTAAGCAGCTCACGGTCACCAAGGACACCAAGGCAGAAGCACTCAAGGAACGCGCCCGAATCCTGCACCAGCGGGAAGCCGGCACGCTGATCGTCCCCGACAAGATCACCGTGGGGGAGTGGGCTGACGAGTGGTTCGCCAAGAAGAAGGAGGACCTGGAGCCCACCACGGTCCCCAACTACGAGACACAGCTCAGCTACATCAAGGATCGCCTGGGCAGCATCCGGCTCCAGGAGCTCACCGAGGACCACTGCGAGGCGTTCGTCCAGTGGCTGTTGACCAACGGCCGCAGGCGCCCCGTCACGGTGCTCACTGGGGACCCGGAGCGGCCGGTGGAGACGGTCACCGGTCTGCGCCCCAGCAGCGTGGACACGGTCCTCGCCAGGCTGAAGGAGATTCTGGGGCGGGCGTTCGTCAGGCAGATGGTCCGGGCGAACGTCGCCGAGTACGTGCACGTCCCCCGACAGGCCCGTAAGCAGGACAGGCGCCGCAACCCCGTCAGCAAGCCGTGGGCCGTCACCGAGGTCCAGCAGTTCGTCACCGGCATCCGTGACGACCGCCTCTGCGCCCCGCTCATGGAATCGCTGATCGGCATGCGACCGGCCGAGGTGGCCGGCCAGCGCTGGGAGCAGGACGTCGACCTCACGCGCGGCACCGTGTCGGTGCTCAACACCAGGACCATGGTCCGCAACCACTACACCGTGGAGAAGGACACCAAGACCACCAGCGGGGAGCGGACACTTCCGCTGCCGAGGCTGGTGTGGGATGCCCTGAGCCGCTTCAAGACGCTCCAAGCCCGTGAACGCCTCGCGGCGGGCGAGGGGTACACCCAGTCCGGCTACGTGCTCGTCGACGAGCTCGGCGTGCCCCTGAACACGCGCCGCCTACGAGAGCGCGCCTGCGAGCTGATGGAGGAGCTGCACCTGCGCCGGGTGCGCCTCTACGACGCTCGGCACGCCGTTCTCAAGTACCTCGCCGTCAACGGGGTGTCCGACGTCGTGTTGGCCGCCTGGGCGGGGCACACGAACGCCGCCTTCACCAAGGCGAAGTACGTCGCTCCGGACGCCGAGGATCTCCGTGAGGCTGCGGCGGCACTCGACGGTCTCCACGGGTTGGGGTGAGAAATTGTGAGAGAAAAGCATCTGCGCGGAGGGCGGCATGCCGTCTGAACTGTGGCTATTCGGTTCTCCGCAGATCCATGGACCGATTCTGCTCTGATACGCCCCGAGGTGCCCGATATGCGAGGTGTGCGGGCTACGCCTACCGTGGCGGGCATGGGTGACGCGGTGGAACTGGAGGTGGCCGGCCGGACCGTACGGCTGTCCAGCCCGGACAAGATGTTCTTCCCGGAGCGCGGCTTCACCAAGCTGGACCTCGCCCGTTACTACATCGCCGTCGGCCCCGGCATCCTGCGCGCCCTGCGCGACCGGCCGACCACCCTGGAGCGCTACCCGGAAGGCGTGAACGGCGAGAACTTCTTCCAGAAGCGGGCGCCGAAGAACATGCCCGACTGGATCCCGACCGCACACATCACCTTCCCCAGCGGCCGCAGTGCCGACGAGATGTGCCCCACCGAGGCCGGGGCGGTGGTGTGGGCCGCCCAGTTCGGCACCCTCACCTTCCACCCCTGGCCGGTACGCCGCGACGACGTCGACCACCCCGACGAACTCCGCATCGACCTCGATCCGCAGCCCGGCACCGACTACGACGACGCCGCCCGCGCCGCCCACGAACTGCGCGCGGTGCTCGACGAGTTCGGCGGACTGCGAGGCTTCCCCAAGACGTCCGGCGGCCGGGGACTGCACGTCTTCGTGCCCATCGAACCGCGCTGGACCTTCACCCAGGTCCGCCGCGCCGCCATCGCCGTCGGCCGGGAGATGGAACGGCGGATGCCCGAGCGCGTGACCATCAAGTGGTGGAAGGAGGAGCGGGGCGAGCGCATCTTCCTGGACTACAACCAGACCGCACGCGACCGCACGATCGCCTCCGCCTACTCCGTACGCCCCCGCCCGCACGCCCCCGTCTCCGCACCCCTGCGCTGGGACGAGGTCGGCGTCGCGCACCCCCAGGACTTCGACCTCGCGACCATGCCCGCGCGCTTCGCCGAACTCGGCGACGTGCACGCGGACATGGACGACACGCGTTACTCCCTGGAGGCCCTGCTCGACCTCGCCCGCCGCGACGAACACGACCACGGACTGGGCGACCTGCCGTACCCGCCCGAGTATCCGAAGATGCCGGGGGAGCCCAGACGGGTACAGCCGAGCAGGGCCCGCAAGGAGAAGGAGCCTCCTACAGCTCCCTGATCCGGATGTCGCGGTACGAGACCACATCCGTCGTGCCGTGCACCTGGAGCCCGATGTAGCCGGAGGAGAACCGCCGACCGTCCGTGCCGGGGTCGTCCGAGCGGGGCGGGCTGAACTCCTGGCCGCCGGTGTTGTCGAACTCGTTGATCAGCACGCCGTTGCGGAACACCGAGTAGTGCTGGCCTTCCACACGGACCTCGTAGTCGTTCCAGGTGCCCTTCTGCGTCACGCCCGCGCCGGCCAGGCCCACCCGGTCGAAGCCGTAGACCGATCCCGTCTTGTAGATGTCGCCGTCGGGCCGGTCGAGCACCTGCACCTCGTGCCCGTACTTGATGGCGACCCACTCGGGGCGGGACTCCTCCGGATGGTCGTGGACCCACGGGAAGCGCACGAACACACCGGAGTTGGCGTTGCCCGTGCCCGGGGCGTCGTCCCGCCACTGGAGCTTCAGCGAGAAGTCGCCGTACTTGCGCTGCGGGAACCACAGCATGCCCATCCCGGGCGTCGTGGTGCTGGACGTGATCGTCCCGTCCTGGTTCAGCCCGAACGAACCGCCGCCCACCTGCTGCCACTTGGCGAGGGACTCCGCGGTGCCGTCGAACAGCGCCCGGTAGCCCTCGGTCTGCCCCGGCTTGCCGATCCCGGACTGCCGGGCCGCCTTCCGGATCGCCCTGGACTCCCGCTGGTCGATCACGCCTTCCTTCAGCAGCGCGGCGAGGACGGAGTCCACGTGCTTGAGGAACAGCGCCTGGGACGTCCACTCCTTCTCGTCCTCGATCAGCTCGCCGATCCGGCAGCGGTTGTCCGTGACACGGTTGCGCACGCCCGAGTCGACCGTGCCGACGATCACCGTCAACCGCTCGTCATACTCGGGGCAGTCGGGCGCCGGGACCTGCCCGGAGACCACCGTGAAGGCCACCGTGCGGGCCGCGGCGGTGTTGCCCGCCTTGTCCGTCGCCCGGTACGCCACCGTATGAGCGCCCGCCCGGTCGACCACCACCGGCGCCGAGTACGCCAGGTAGGGGCCGCCGTCCAGCGAGTACTCGATCCGCTCGACGCCCGAGCCGTGCTCGTCGGTCGCCGTGACCGTCACCCGGGCGCTGTTGACGTACGCCCCGGCGGAGTTCTTCGTGCCCTCCACGGTCACGCCCGTCACCGGCGCGGTGGTGTCCGCGGGCGGCGCCGCGACGACCGTGAACCGCACGTTCTTCTCGGCCGCCACGTTGCCCGCCTTGTCGGTGGCGCGGTAGCGGACCGTGTGCGCACCCACCTGGTGCACCATCACGGGCGCTGTGTACGGCTGCCAGGCACCGGAGCCGATCGCGTACTCGATGGTGTTGACCCCGGTCCCCGTGTCGGAGGCCGAGACGGTGACCGTCGCCATGTCGATGTACGCCCCGTCGGCGTCGCGCTCACCGCTCACCGTCGCCGAGGTCTCCGGCGCGGTGGTGTCGTCCGACTGGGGAGCGACGACCGTGAACGCGGCGCTCTTGTCGGTTGAGACGTTCCCCGCCTTGTCGAACGCGCGATAGCGGACCGTGTGGCTGCCGACCTGGTCGACGACGACCGGCGTGGTGTACGGCTGCCAGGCACCCGCCTCACCGATCGCGTACTCGATCCTCTCCACACCGGAGCCGCCCTCGTCGGTGGCGTGCAGTGCCACGCTCGCCGAACCGACGTACTCGCCCTGCGCGTTCTGCGTGCCGCTCACCTGCGCCGACGCCTCGGGCGCCGTGGTGTCCTCGCCGGTGCCCTCGGTCACCGTCAGGATGCCCTGCATCTGGCCGTGGCCGGGGATGGTGCAGTGGTAGAAGTACCGGCCGGGCGTGAGCGTGACCTGGGCGGTGTGCTTGCCGCCCTGGGCGTCGTTGGGGTTGGCCAGGATGTTGAGCTGCACGTCGCTGTTGAACTCGGGGTCGCTGGTCACGAACGTCAGTGTGTGCGGCATGCCCGTGGTGTTGCCGGTGGCCGCGCTGTTCTCGAAGACGATCGTGGCCGTCCCGGCGACGGCCGTCTTCGGCGCCGAGAGGTACTTGTCGATGTCGTTGCCGGCCGTCCAGGTGAGCACCTGGTCGGCGGCCTCCTTCCCGGGCTGCCCGGCGGCGGGCAGCGCCTGCACGCCGAGCATCATTAGCAGGGCGGCCAGCAGGGCGGCCCAGACTCTTCGGTGCCGGATCACTCGGTCCCCCTCGCCAACTGGCCGACGGCCGGGGTGGGCCCGCCGCCCTTGTAGGTGACCCGCCACAGGGCCGACTTGGAGTCCGAGGTGAAGAAGCCGCGCCCGTAGTCGAGGACGTACAGCGCGCCGTCCGGACCGAACTTCCAGTCCATGAGGTTCTTGATGCCGTCGTTGCCGATCGGCACGATCTTCTTCAGCGACTCCGCGTGCACCGGCAGACCGCCGTCTCCTTGCGTCTTCGGGTCCATGAGCACCGCGTTGCGCGGCTGGTCGGCGTCGTAGAAGTCACCGACGAACCACTTGCCGTCCCAGTACGCCGGCCACTTCACGGCGCTGTCGGCCGCGACCGTGCCGTAGCGGTAGACCGGCCCGTTCATCGCGGCCTGCCCGCCGCCCTTCAGCCAGGGCAGCCGGTAGGTGGCCTCCGCCGGCTTGTACGACGGGACGCCGTTCGCGTCGCGCGGGTAGTCCGGGCCGCCGCCCGAGGGCGAGTACCAGATGTTGTTGCCGGTCACCGGCGGCAGATTGACCAGGCCGTCGTTGTTCGGCGACTCGTTCTTCGGGTGGTCGCAGTCGTACCAGCCCAGCGGCTTGGACGGATCCGGCAGATTCCGGTCCCGGTAGGGCTGCTTGTTGCCCATGCAGTACGGCCAGCCGCGGTTGCCCGCCTCGGTGATCGCGGCGAACGTGTCGTACTTGGCCGGGCCCCAGGTCGTCGACGGCGCACTCGCGTCGGGGCCGACCCAGCCCGCGTAGAGCACGTCGGTCGACTTGTCGACGGAGATGCGCGCGGGGTTGCGGACGCCCATCACATAGATCTCGCCGCGCGTCTTGCCGCCGCCCTCGTCGGGCTCCTTCCCGGTGAAGAGATTGCCCGCGGGGAGCGTGTACGTCCCGTCCGGCTCCGGGTGGATGCGCAGGATCTTGCCGTTGAGGTTGTTGGTGTTGCCCGCGGTGCGGCGCGCGTCCGCGAAGGAGACGCCCTTGTAGTTCGGCTCCGGGTTGTTGCCCGAGTAACCGGAGCTGAAGCCACTGGAGTTGTTGTCACCGGTGGCGATGTACAGGTTGCCCTTGGAGTCCCAGGCCATCCCGCCGCCCGCGTGGCAGCAACTGTGGATCTGCACCGGCCATTTCAGCAGGACCTTCTCACTGGCGAGGTCCAGCTTGTTCGTGGCCCGATCGAGCGTGAACCGGGAGACCCTCCGCTCCGCCATCCGCGTCTCGCGGTCGATCCGCTCGTGCGGTGTGTAGTGCAGATACACCCAGCCGTTCTGCGCGAACCGCGGGTCCAGCTCGATGCCGAGCAGCCCCTCCTCGACCTTGACCAGCTCGTCGCCGCCGCCCTTGTTGCCGAAGACGGTGAGCGCCCCGGCCAGGGTGACCTGCTTGGTCTTCGGGTCGTAGACGTGGATCTCGCCCTTGCCCTTGCCGATGTCGGGGTTGTTCCAGTCCGTGATCACGGGCTGCGAGGAGTCCGCGCCGCCCCGGCCGATGTAGAACACCCGGCCGTCGGGCGCGGTGACCATCCCGTGCGGCTCGCCGATCTGGTCGTTCTGCCCGGGCTGGTTAGGCTTGGTCAGCCGCTCCGCCGCGTAGTTGGCGTTGATGGTCGCCTTGCAGTCGGCCTGCTCCAGCCGGGTCGTCCACATCAGCGCGCCGCGCAGATGATCGCGGAAGTCGGTCTCGTCGTACGACGACACCGTGCCGCCCATGCCCGTGTAGAAGGACCGTCCGCCGTCGTAGTCACGGCACCAGCTGACCGGATGGTCCCAGCCGTTGGAGCCCGAGCCCGGCTGGTACGTCGACTCGCGGACCCGGGCCACCGTGTGCACGTCGCCCGACGGGTTCTTCACCCAGTTCAGCCACTGGTCCGGGCGCTTCCACTGCACCGGCAGGTCCTTGGTGGCGGGGTGCCCGCGGTCGCCGACCTCGACGGTCGCGCGCTGGACGGCCGTCGGGCTGGAGGCGGCCGGACGGGCACCCACCAGGCCGGTGAACCAGTCCGAGTACGGCTCCGCGCGCGCCGCGTCATGAATGCCGACGAACCCGCCGCCGGCCTCCATGTACGCCTCCAGGCCCGCCTCCTGCTCCGCGTCGAGGACGTCGCCCCCGCCGGTCAGGAACACGATCGCGTTGAAGCGGCCGAGCCTCGTCTCGTCGGTGAACACCGAGGCGTCGCCGGTGGCCTGCACCTTGAAGCGGCGGTTCGCCGGGCCGGTCAGGCCGATGTCCTCGATGGCCTCGATCCCGGCGTTCACCACCGGCGACTCCTCCCCGGCCGCCGCGGAACCGTGGAAGATCAGCACCCGTACGTTCGCGCCGCCCGGCGGCGACTTGATCGACATCGTTGTCAGCGGGGGTTCGGGGAAAGGGCGCGCGTTCGCGGCCGGGCCCGACAGCAGCCCGGCGGTCACGACCCCGGCGGCAACGGACGCCGCCCAGACGCGTCTTGACTTGCTCAACCCTCGTAAGTGCATGGGCACCTCCTCGGTCACAGCAACACCGCCAAGGAAGCTAAACCGCTTTGCGCGTCTCGCCAATACCTATGACCGAGATGGCACCAACTTTGTCTTGAGTGTGGATAAACGGGAGTGCGGCCGGTACCGTCGCACAGGTTCATCACAGGTACGCCTCCGTAAATGCCTTACCAGGGTGGGGAGTTCCGCATGGACAGACGCAGCTTCAACCGGCGGGTCCTGCTGGGCGGCGCGGCCGTCGCGACATCGTTGTCCGTGGCGCCGGAGGCCGTGAGCGCCGCCGGACCGGTGAAGACGGCGCCGGCCGGGGGTGAGGTGAAGCGCATCAAGCTCTACGCCGAGAAGCTCCCCGACGGACAGATGGGCTACGGCCTGGAGAAGGGCAAGGCGAGCATCCCCGGCCCGCTGATCGAACTCAACGAAGGCGACACGCTGCACGTCGAGTTCGAGAACACGATGGACGTGGAGGTCAGCCTGCACGTCCACGGTCTGGACTACGAGATCACCAGCGACGGCACGAAACTGAACCGCAGTCATGTCGAGCCGGGCGGCACCCGCACCTACACCTGGCGCACCCACGCCCCCGGCCGCCGCAAGGACGGCACCTGGCGCTCGGGCAGCGCGGGCTACTGGCACTACCACGACCACGTCGTCGGCACGGAACACGGCACTGTGGGGCTGCAGAAGGGCCTCTTCGGCCCGGTGATCGTCCGCCGCAAGGGCGACGTCCTGCCCGACCGGACCCACACGGTCGTCTTCAACGACATGCGCATCAACAACAAGCCGCCGCACTCCGGGCCGGACTTCGAGGCCACGGTGGGGGATCGCGTGGAGTTCGTCGTGATCACGCACGGCGAGTTCTACCACACGTTCCACATGCACGGTCACCGCTGGGCGGACAACCGCACCGGCATGCTGACCGGCCCCGACGACCCCAGTCAGGTCATCGACAACAAGATCACGGGTCCGGCCGACTCCTTCGGCTTCCAGGTGATCGCGGGGGAGGGGGTCGGCGCCGGCGCCTGGATGTACCACTGCCACGTCCAGAGCCACTCCGACATGGGGATGGTCGGACTGTTCCTGGTGAAGAAGCCGGACGGCACCATTCCGGGGTACGACCCGCACGAGCACGGCGAGCCGGCGGGCGGCGGGCACGAGCACGGGGAGGAGCCGGCGGGCGGCGGCCACGAGCACTGACGGGCGGCTGCTCTCCCCGTCCGTGCCGGTCGGCACGCGAGAGCGCTCTCACCACGCCGTGTGTCCGGGGCTATCCTGATCCGCAGCCGCAGGTGAGGAGCCCTGAAGTGACCGACACAGCGCCGCGTCCCACCCTGGAGGCCGTGGCCGCCCGGGCCGGTGTCTCGCGGGCCACCGTGTCCCGTGTGGTCAACGGCGGAGACGGGGTGCGGGACATCCTCGTGGAGCGGGTCCGCAGGGCCGTCGACGAGCTCGGGTACGTGCCCAACCAGGCCGCCCGTTCCCTGGTGACACGGCGGCACGACGCGATCGCGGTCGTCGTCGCCGAGCCGGAGACCCGGGTCTTCGCCGACCCGTTCTTCGCGCTCCAGCTGCGCGGCATCAGCAAGGAGCTCACCGCTCACGACAACCAGCTCGTGCTGCTGCTCACGGAGGGCCGGGACGACCACGCCCGCGTCGGCCGCTACCTCGCCGGCGGACATGTCGACGGGGCCCTCGTCTTCTCCCTGCACCTCGACGATCCGCTGCCGGAGCTCATCCAGCGGGCCGGCATCCCCACCGTCTTCGGCGGGCGGCCCGGCTGGAGCGGTGACCGGCGCGAGGTGGTCTACGTCGACAGCGACAACCGCGGCGGTGCCCGCGACGCCGTCCGCCACCTGGCCGGTCTCGGCCGCACCCGGATCGCGCACATCACCGGCGCCCTCGACCAGACGTCCGCCGCCGACCGCCTCGACGGCTACCGGGACGTCATGGTGGACGCCGACCCGCGGCTGATCGCCGAAGCCGACTTCACTCCCGCCGGGGGTGAGCGGGCGATGCGCGAGCTCCTGGAGCGCTGCCCGGACGTGGACGCGGTGTTCGCCGCCAACGACCTCATGGCCTCCGGGGCGTTGCGCGTCCTGCGCGGGGCCGGCCGCCGGGTCCCCGACGACGTGGCCGTGATCGGCTTCGACGACATGCGGCCCGTCGCGGAGCAGACCGACCCGCCCCTCACCACGGTCCGTCAGGACATAGAGGAGATGGGCCGCCTGATGGCCCGCCTGCTGCTGCGCGGCCTGGACCGGGACGCCCCGCGGGAGGGCGTCGGGGCGACCCCGTCGAGCGTGGTGCTGCCGACGACGCTGGTGCGGCGGGGGTCGGCCTAGAGTTGCTCCGGCGGGAGGCGTGACAGGTCTCCGCCCGCCTCAGCCCTGCCGCGGCTCGCTGTGGATCACCGCGAAGCGGGCGCCGTACGGGTCGGCGAGTTTGGCGAGGCGGCCGACGGACGGGAGGTCCGTCGCGGGGAGGCGGACCGTGCCGCCCAGCTCCTCGGCCCTGGCCACGAGGGCGTCCGGGTCGGCGACCTCGAAGTACGGCAGCCAGTACGCTTCCTCCTCGCCCGGGTCGTCGGCCAGCGGGACGACACCGCCGAACATGGCGTCCTCGCTCTCACCGGCGGGGTTGAACGTGGTGTACGTGCCGCCGGCGAAGTCCGCGCCGAAGGTCTCCAGACCGAGCACGGAGTGGTAGAAGGCCGCCGTGGCCGGGACGTCCGCCGTGTACAGCTCGACCCAGCACAGCGAGCCGTGCTCCCGGACGACCTCCAGGCCCTTGTTGCGGCCCGGCTGCCACAGGCCGAAGGGCACCCCGGCCTGGTCGGCGAGGATCGCCATCCGGCCCAGGTCCTGGACGTCCATCGGCTGCACCGCCACCGAGCCGTGCGCCTGCTCGGCCGCCCGGGCCGTGGCGTCCGCGTCCGGCGTCTGGAAGTACACCGTCCAGGACGGCGGGCCCTGCTCCGGCGTGGTCTGCATGCCCCCGGCTGCCGTCCTGTCCCCGAGCCGGAACAGGCCGTACCCTCCGACCTTCGGGCCGCCGGGCTGGAACCGCCAGCCGAACAGCCCGCCGTAGAAGGCGGCGGCGCCGTCGATGTCGGGGGTGCCGAGATCGATCCAGTTCGGCGCGCCGGTGACGTAACGGGTGGTGAGCATCGTCGCCCTCCTCGCACAGGGGCCCGTCGTCTGTACTGCCGAGTCTTTCACCGCGCGGTGCCGACCGCCGCCGGAGCGCCGCCGAGGCGTGGTTTCGGATGTCTCCGCGCGCCGCCGTGCGCCGACCCCGTCGGGCGGGCCACCATCGAAGCGGCCGGGGGCCCGTGAACGCGGCGTTGATCCCGCGTTGATCGAACGTTTTTCGCCGCCCGCAACGCTTTCGGACATGCACATCGACACGATCACCTCGCCCGAACTCGAATGGCAGCAAGAGGCGTTGTGCGCGCAGACGGGGGCGGACTTCTTCTTCCCCGAGCCGGGCAGTTCGGTGCGGGAGGCGAAGCGGATCTGCGGTATGTGCCCGATCCGCGCGGCCTGCCTGGAGTACGCGCTGGACCACGACGAGCGCTTCGGCGTCTGGGGCGGTCTTTCGGAGAAGGAGCGGCTGGAGCTTCGGCGCGTGTCGCGGTAGCCGTCGCGGGAGTGGGGCCTGGCGCGGGAGTGGGGCCCGCGTCGGGAGCGGGGGACGGCCCCGCTCTGTCCGCGGCCGGACCCCGCAGGGCCCCGGCCGCTCGTCGCGGCCGGGGCCCTGCGTCCGTGTGTGCCGGTCGGCGTCAGGCGCCGGCCCGGGCCGCCATACGGGCCTTGCGGGCGGCCAGCTTCTCGTCGAACTTCGACGCCTCGGAGTCCAGACCGCCCAGGAACAGGCCGAGCTCCTCCTGCGCCTTGCGACCCTCGGGGCCCAGGCCGTCGATCTCCATGATCTTCAGGAAGCGAAGCACGGGCTGGAGCACGTCGTCGTGGTGGATGCGCATGTTGTAGATCTCGCCGATCGCCATCTGCGCGGCGGCCCGCTCGAAGCCGGGCATGCCGTGGCCGGGCATCCGGAAGTTCACGATGACGTCGCGCACCGCCATCATCGTCAGGTCGGGCGCCAGCTCGAAGGCCGCCTTCAGCAGGTTCCGGTAGAAGACCATGTGCAGGTTCTCGTCGGTGGCGATGCGCGCCAGCATGCGGTCGCAGACCGGGTCCCCGGACTGGTGGCCGGTGTTGCGGTGCGAGACGCGGGTCGCGAGCTCCTGGAAGGCCACGTAGGCGACCGAGTGCAGCATCGAGTGCCGGTTGTCCGACTCGAAGCCCTCGCTCATGTGGGACATCCGGAACTCCTCCAGCTTGTCCGGGTCCACCGCGCGCGACGTGAGCAGGTAGTCGCGCATCACGATGCCGTGCCGGCCCTCCTCCGCGGTCCAGCGGTGCACCCAGGTGCCCCAGGCGCCGTCGCGGCCGAACAGCGAGGCGATCTCGTGGTGGTAGCTGGGCAGGTTGTCCTCGGTGAGAAGGTTGACGACGAGCGCGATCCGGCCGATCTCGGTGACCTTGGACTGCCCCTTCTCCCAGGCCTCGCCGTCCTCGAAGAGACCGGGGAAGTTGCGCCCGTCGCTCCAGGGCACGTACTCGTGCGGCATCCAGTCCTTGGCGACCTGCAGATGCCGGTTGAGTTCCTTCTCGACCACTTCCTCCAGGGCGTACAGCAGCTGGGCGTCGGTCCAGGCGCCGGCGGGGCTGCCGAGGTGCGGAGTGGTGATCGTCATGGACTCTCCAGGGGGACAAGCGTATGAGCGGTGAGCGGTGAACCTACGGCATCGTAGGCTACGTTTCCGTAGGTTACGAGGCCGTAGGTTAAGAGTGCTGTAAAGGCCGCTGATCAGCGGGGCCACCCGACGGCGCGTCGGGCCTCCCGGACCCGCAGGTCGGGAAGCCGGACGGGGAACGTGTGCCTCCGGTCAGACGTACAGCTCCCGCAGCCGCACCGAGAGGCACGTCACACATCCCTCGAGCTTCTCGAACTCGCTGATGTCCACGACGACCGGTTCGTACCCGAGATCGGCGAACAGCTCGGCGGTCTTCGGCGCGCTCGCCGCCATCAGCAGCTTGTCGCCGCCGAGCAGGACGACGTGCGACCCGGCCTCCTCGGGGACCGGCAGGAAGCGCGCGAACAGCGACGGCGTGTCCATCTTGGGGATGTGCCCGATGACCGTGCCGTCCGGCAGCGCCGTGACCGCCGACTTCAGGTGCAGCACCTTGCTCACCGGCGCGGAGACGACCCGTGCGCCGAGCGGCTCGAACGCGGCGCGCAGCTGCCGGACGCCGTCGGC
Source organism: Streptomyces luteogriseus (assembly GCF_014205055.1). NCBI lineage: Bacteria > Bacillati > Actinomycetota > Actinomycetes > Kitasatosporales > Streptomycetaceae > Streptomyces > Streptomyces luteogriseus. The sequence goes on along the minus strand of NZ_JACHMS010000001.1, from coordinate 1,086,818 downwards.
GTTGGTACGGCCGCCCCGGCCCACGTAGACGGTGTCGCCGATCTTCAGGACGTCTCCGCCTTCCAGCGTGCCCGGGTCCCAGATCCAGTTCACCGAGCAGCCCAGACCGGCCACGGCCTCCTCGACCGCGGCGGTCTCGTCACGCCGGGAGTCCGCGCCCGGGCGCGCGATCAGGGCCACGTTCTTGTACATCACGACCGTGTCCTCGACGAACACCGAGTCCGGGCAGTCGTCCGCGGGGTCCACCTCGATGGTCTCCCAGCCGTGTGTGCGCAGGGCCTCCACATACGCCTCCCACTGCTCGACGGCGAGGCCGGCGTCGACCTTCTCCCGCTCGATGTGCGTCACCAGCCCTTCGGCGAGGCGCGGGCTGGGGCGGCGGACGAGGGCCTTCTTGCTGGGCACGAGCGTGACTCCGTATCGGATGGGACGTGTCGGGGCCGCACCGACAGAGCCTCCGGGATCGACCGGAACCCATCGGGCGTCGGCCGCCATCATGCAGGGCGAACGGGGGAGAGGACAGCCCTGGGGAGCGGCGGAGGGGGTGGAGGGGCTGCGCCACCGCCCGCCAGGTACCCCGTCCGCGTCCCTTCGAACTCAACCCACCGGCCCGGCCCCCTCCAGCCCCCGCCGCTGCGCCGGCGTCACCGCACCGGCGGCGGTCTCCTCCCGTTCGTCCGCACGCAGGCACTCGATCAGGTAGTCGCCCGTGTCCGGGTCACGGGTCACCCCGTGGGTCTCGCTGCCGAAGCCGGGGAAGTGGCGGTCGAAGGACTCCAGGGCGCCGAGGTAGCGCAGGAGGGGGCCGTCCGTCTCTCCGACGCTCTCGCCCGGCATGAGGACCGGGATGCCGGGCGGCGTCACCGTGACCATCGCCGCGGCGACCCGGCCCGGCGCGTCCGTCAGGCGGATCCGTTCCGTGCCGCCGCGGATCAGACGCTGGTAGCACAGCTGGGGCGGGGCGACGGGCTCGGGCAGTTGCTGGAAGGCGGTGTCCAGGAGTTCGACCAAGCGGGCCTCGCGCAGATGGCCGTGCATCTCCTGGCACAGGTCGCGCAGCGTCAGCCCGGCGTAGCGCCGCGGGTGCTCCGCGACCAGCGCGGGCAGCACGCGGTCGAGAGGGGCGTCGCCGTCGTAGAGGTCCTTGAAGTCCATGAGGGCGTCCAGCAGTGTGCCCCACTTGCCCTTCGTGATGCCCATGGAGAACAGCACCAGCGTGGTGTAGCTGTCGGTCTTCTCGACGACGATGCCGCGCGTCGTCAGATACGCGGTGAGCACCCGTGCGGGGATGCCCTGGTCGGACATCACTCCGGTCGCGCCGAGCCCCGGGCAGGTCAGGGTGACCTTGATCGGGTCGAGCATGCAGTAGCCGTCGGTCAGTCCGGGGAAGCCGTGCCAGTCCGCGTCGGGCGCCAGGTGCCAGCAGGACGGCTCGGTCCGCAGCAGGTCCGCCGGTGCCTCGTCGAAGGGCAGGCGTTGCCCGCTCGCGGGGTCCGTCACCTCGTCCGGCTGCCACACCCCGAAGAACCACGGCGGCCGGTCACCCGCGGCCTCGATCCGGCGCCCGATCCGCACCATCTCCTGGCGGAACCGGATCGCCTCGGTCACCGCCTCGTCGACCAGCCACTGCCCCTGCGGGCCGTCCATCATCGCCGTGGCCACGTCCAGCGAAGCGATCATCGGGTACAGCGGCGACGTGGTGCCGTGCATCATCAGGGCCTCGTTGAACCGGTCGTGTTCCACCGGCGCCCGCGGCGCGGGCCTGACGTGCACCATGGCGCCCTGCGACAGGGCCGCCAGCAGTTTGTGGGTGGACTGCGTCGCGAAGACCGTCGGCCGGTCGGGGCCGGGGAAGGCCTCCTCGTCCACCGACATGCCGTAACGCCCGGCGTAGAGCGGATGGAAGCGGGCGTACGCGAACCACGCCTCGTCGAAGTGCAGCCGGGGCGTGCCGGTGGCGAACGCCCGGGCCGCCGCCACCGCGTCGTAACACAGCCCGTCGTACGTCGAGTTGGTGAACACCGCGTACTGGGCGCGCGAGGAGACGGCGTCCGCGGTCAGCGGATTCGCGGCGATCCGTGCCGCCACCGAATCCGCCGCGATCTCGGCCGGCGGCAGGGGCCCGGCGAGGCCGTAGCCGTTGCGGGTGGGGACCAGGTACACCGGTCGCGCGCCCGAGACGACCAGGCCGTGCAGGACGGACTTGTGGCAGTTGCGGTCCACCAGGGCGATCTCGTCGCGGGTCACGCTGAAGTGGCCGACCAGACGGTTGCAGGTGGAATCGCCGTGCAGCACGAAGTATGTGTGGCCGGATCCGAAGACCCGCGCGGCGTTGCGCTCCGCCTCGCCGATCGGCCCGGTGTGCTCGAACAGCGAGCCGAGCTCCTCCACCGAGATCGACAGGTCGCTGCGCAGCAGCCGCTCCCCGAAGTACTCGTGGAACGCCCGGCCCACGGGCGACTTGAGGAAGGCGACACCGCCGGAGTGGGCGGGGGTGTGCCACGAGTACTCGTGTGCGTCGTCGAAGCGCCGCAGGGCCTTGAAGAACGGTGGGAGCAGCGCGTCCTGGTAGGCGCGCGCGGCGGTGGTGATCCGCCCGGCGATGAACGCCGGCGTGTCCTCCAGCGGCCACACATAGCCCACCACCGACTGCGACACCCACAGCGGCAGCTCGCGCAGCCCTTCGTCCGCCATGACCAGGAACACCGGCAGGTTCTGGAACCGGCGGCCGATCCGGCGCAGCACCGTCGCACCGCCCGGCCCGTCTCCGGCTCCGGGCGGGAGGTCCCAGGCGACCACCGCGGCGGCCAGCCCGGCCTCGGTCCTGAGCACCGCCTCGGCGTCGGCGACGCTCACCACCCATCGCACCTGTAAGCCGCGCGTCCGGATCCCCTCGGCGATGCGCGTCAACTGCCCGGCGGTGGCGCCCCCGTCGTCCGGATGCTCCGCCACCGCCACGAGAACCGTGCCGTCGGTCATGCCGTTCCCCTCCCCGGTGGCCCGCGCCACCCCCTTCCAGTGTTCGCGGGCCCCGCACGCATGATCGGTCGGCGGCGGCCCAAACCACCCCATCGGTTCAATGAGCGGATCGCGCTTTGACGTCTGTACACCCCGGCTCACGGGCGGTGCCGCACCGCCCGTCGCAGGTGCTCGCCGGTGAACGACACCTGCGCCTCGAGGAGTTGTCGAGGCGTCCCCTCGAAGACGATCTCGCCGCCGGCCCGGCCGCCGTCCGGGCCGAGGTCGATCACCCAGTCGGCCCGGGCGATCACGTCGAGGTTGTGCTCGACCACGACGACCGTGTTGCCCGCGTCGACCAGTTGGTCCAGCAGGGCGACGAGGCCCTCCACGTCCGCCATGTGCAGGCCGGTCGTCGGTTCGTCGAGCACGTAGACCGCGCCCGTCCGGTGCAGTCGCGTGGCCAGCTTGATGCGCTGCCGCTCGCCGCCGGAGAGCGTGGAGAGGGGCTGGCCGAGGGTCAGGTAGGTGAGTCCGACGTCCCGCAGGGCGCGCAGCCGGCGTTGTACGCCCGGGTCGCCGAAGAAGCCGAGGGCCTGCTCGGCCGTCATCTCCAGGACGTCCGCGACGGAACTGCCCCGCACGGTCAGCCGCAGCACCTCCTCCTTGAAGCGCCGACCCTCGCAGTCGTGGCAGGTCGTCGTCACCGGGTCCATGAAGGCGAGGTCGGTGTAGATGACGCCCCGGCCCTCGCAGGTGCCGCAGGCACCACCGGAGTTGAAGCTGAACAGGCCCGCCTCGGCCCCCGTCTCGCGGGCGAAGATCTTCCGGACCGTGTCCATGATCCCCAGGTAGGTCGCCGGGGTGGAACGGCCCGAGATGCCGATCGACGACTGGTCGACGACCACGGCCTCCTCGTGCGCGGCGGTGAGCTCCCCGGCCAGGGTGCTCTTCCCCGACCCGGCGACCCCGGTCACGGCGGTGAGCACACCGGCCGGGAACCGTACGGTCACGTCCCGCAGGTTGTGCCGGTCGGCGCCCTTGACCCACAGCTCGCCGGTGGGCTCCCGCACCTCGTCCTTGACCGCCGTACGGGTGCGCAGGCAGCGGCCGGTGAGTGTGCCGGAGGAGGCCAGTTCCCGCGGTGTCCCCTCGAAGACCACCGTGCCGCCGCCGGCACCGGCGCCCGGACCCATGTCGACGACATGGTCGGCGAGGGCGATGACGTCCGGGTCGTGCTCGACGACCAGCACCGTGTTGCCCTTGTCCCGCAGCCGCAGCAGCAGGTCGCCGAGGCGGCCCACGTCCCGCGGGTGCAGACCGACGCTCGGCTCGTCGAAGATGTACGTCATCCCGGTCAGACTGGAGCCGAGGTGCCGCACCGTCTTCAGCCGCTGCCCCTCCCCGCCGCTGAGCGTGGCGGTCTCCCGGTCGAGGCTCAGATAGCCGAGGCCGATCGCCTCGATGCGCTCCAGCGCGGCCACGGCGGCCGAGGCGATCGGACCGGCCACCGGGTCGTCGATCTCCTTCAGCACGGCGATCAGGTCCGTGACCTGCATCCGGGTGCAGTCGGCGATCGACCGGCCGTTGATGCGGGTCGCGAGCGCCGCCGCGTTCAGACGGGCTCCGCGGCAGCCCGGGCAGGTGCCCTCCACCAGGAACGCACGGACCAGGTCCCGGGTCTTCTGGCTCATGGCCGACAGGTCCCGCTTCAGGTACAGCCGCTCGAAGCGGACGGCCAGCCCCTCGTAGTCGGTGGTCCAGGTGCCGCCGCTGCCGTTGACGGTGACCTTGCTGCCGGGCCGTCCGCGCATCAGGAACTCCCGCTCGGCGGCCGTGAACCGTCCCACCGGCTTGTGCGGGTCGAGATCGGCGCTGTTCGTGTACGCCTGGCCCTGCCAGGTCCCGGCGGCGAACGGCGGGAAGCGGACCGCCCCCTCCGCGAGGGAGCGGCCCGGATCCAGGATGCGGTCCCAGTCGGGCCGTACCGTCCGGCCGAGGCCGTCGCACTCGGGGCACATGCCCGACGGGTCGTTGAACGAGTAGGCCGTCGCCGGCCCGGCGCTCGGGGTGCCGTGCCGCGAGAACAGCACCCGCATCACCGAGTAGACGTCCGTCATGGTGCCGACCGTCGACCGGGAGTGGCCGCCGACCTGCCGCTGGTCGACGACGATCGCCGGGGTGAGGTCCTCCAGGCCGTCCGCGTGCGGCCGCTCGAATTTGGGCAGCCGGTTGCGGACGAACCACGGATACGTCTCGTTCAGCTGGCGCTGCGACTCCACCGCGATCGTGTCGAAGACGACGGACGACTTCCCCGACCCCGAAACGCCGGTGAACACGGTCAGCCGGCCCTTCGGGATGCGGAGGGTGACGTCCTTGAGGTTGTTCTCGCGTGCTCCGGTCAGGGTGATGGCATCGTGTGCGAAGTCGGTCATGCCACCGACGCTAGGAGTAAATCCCGACAGCCTCTGGCGTGATTTCCCTCAGTTCTCCTTCCTCCAGCAGCAGCCAGCGCGTGATGCCGATCGACTCCAGGAACGGCAGGTCGTGGGCGGCCACGATCAGCGCTCCCTCGTACGACTCCAGGGCCGTCGTGAGCTGCCGGACGCTCGCCATGTCGAGGTTGTTGGTCGGCTCGTCCAGCAGGAGCAACTGCGGTGCGGGCTCGGCCAGCATCAGAGCGGCCAGTGCGGCCCGGAAGCGTTCGCCGCCGGACAGCGTCGCCGCCTTCTGGTCGGCGCGGGCACCCCGGAACAGGAAGCGCGCCAGCCGCGCCCGGATCCGGTTGTTGGTGGCGTCCGGCGCGAACCGGGCCACGTTCTCGGCGACCGACAGCTCCCCGTCGAGGACGTCGAGCCGCTGCGGCAGGAACCGCAGCGGGACGTGCGCCACCACCTCGCCGGCCTCGGGGGCGAGCTCGCCGGTGATCGTGCGCAGCAGCGTGGTCTTGCCCGCGCCGTTGCGTCCGATCAACGCGACCCGCTCGGGCCCGCGCAGGTCGAGGCCGCCCTTCACCCGGGCGCCGTACCGGAGCCCGAGATCCTGGAGGGTGAGGACCGTACGTCCCGGCGGCACCGCCGTGTACGGCAGGTCGACGCGGATCTCGTCGTCGTCCCGTACGGCCTCCACCGCCTCGTCGAGCCGCTCCCTGGCCTCGGCGAGCTTCTCCTCGTGCATGATGCGGTGTTTGCCCGCGGACTCCTGCGCCGCGCGCTTGCGCGCCCCCATGACGATCTTCGGCTCGCGCTTCTGATCCCACATCTTCTGCCCGTACCGCTTGCGGCGGGCCAGCTTGACCTGCGCGTCGGCCAGCTCGCGCTTCTGCTTGCGGAAGTCGGACTCGGCGACGCGCACCATGCGCTCGGCCGCTTCCTGCTCGATCTCCAGCGCCTCCTCGTACGCTGAGTAGTTGCCGCCGTACCAGGTGATCTCTCCGGAGCGGAGATCGGCGATCTGGTCGACGAGCTCCAGCAGTTCACGGTCGTGACTGACGACGACCATCACGCCCGGCCAGGACTGCACGGCCGCGTACAGCCGCCGACGGGCGTACAGGTCGAGGTTGTTGGTCGGCTCGTCCAGCAGCAGCACGTCGGGCCGGCGCAACAGCAGCGCGGCCAGCCGCAGCAGAACCGACTCGCCGCCGGACACCTCGCCGATGGTGCGGTCCAACTCGACGTGCCCGAGCCCCAGTTCGCCGAGCGTGGCGAGGGCGCGCTCCTCGACGTCCCAGTCGTCGCCGACAATCTCGAAGTGCGTCTCGGAGACGTCGCCGGTTTCGATGGCGTGCAGGGCGGTCCGCTGTGCGGCGATGCCGAGGGCCTCGTCGACGCGCAGGGTGGTGTCGAGCGTGACGTTCTGCGGCAGATAGCCGACCTCGCCGGCCACGCGGACGGTGCCGTCGACGGGTGCGAGTTCACCCGCGATCAGCTTCAACAGGGTCGATTTTCCTGATCCGTTGACGCCGACCAGGCCGGTCCGGCCGGGGCCGAACGCGACGTCCAGGCCCTCGAAGACGGGGCTGCCGTCGGGCCAGGTGAACGCAAGGGACGTGACGGTGATGGAGGTGGACATGGGGCCTCACTCGCGGTTGCTCGAAGCGGTCGGGGGCAAACGCGTGTCGAGACACCTGCGACCAGGGGGTGAGGTTCCATGGGCACATCACGGACATGAGAAATGCCCTGCACCGGAGGGACGGCTCGAACGCCGAGGTCGCACGCAGCGCACACCACGGAGGGGGTGTGACGCGGTGTCTCAGGACCTCAGACGAGCAACGTCCTTCTCCAATCGGCGGCAACAGGGACGCTCTACACCGTAGGAGGGCGTCCTGAGCCTGTCAACGCATTAACGTGCGACCCGATCTTCCCGCTCCGAGGAGGCCCCCGTGTCCAACGGTCCGCTCACGCCGCCGGCCCGGCTCTGCCTGCTGGCCTGGGACGCCGGGGGACCGGCGGCCGGCGCCACCGCGCACCGGCCCGGCCCGGTGCGGGCCGCCGCCCTCGTCGAGCTGGCCCGGCGCGGCCTGCTCACCGACGAGGACGGCATCGCCACGCCGGTCGACCTGGACGCGAGCGCGGGTGACGCGGCCCTCGACGGGCTGCTCGAACTCGTCCGCGAGTCGCGCCCGCACCCCTGGCGGACGTGGGTGGCGCTGCGGGCACGGGTGACGTTCGACGCCGTGCGGGAGCAGCTGGTGGCCGAGGGTCTTCTGCGGGCGGAGAAGAGACGGGTCCTCGGCGTGTTCCCGACCGTGGAGTACGCGCTGGAGCGCGTGGCCGTCGTGGAGGCGCTGCGGGAGGAGACACGGCAGATCCTCCGAGGCATGCTGCCGGTCGCCGGGCTCTCCGAACGGGACGCGGCGGTCGCCGTCCTCGCCGCCGCGGCGGACCTCCTCGACGAGACCACCCCTGACCGGCGCATCGAGCAGCTGGCGGAACGGGCGGGCGCGTCGACGCCCGGGCTGGGAGCGATCGTGCGCGAGGTGAGCGCGGCGGTGGCAGCGGGACACGCGGTGGCGACGTCGCCCTGAGACTCCGGGCGGGGACCCGCCGGGACCCGCCGGGCGCTGACGGACACGCGCTGGGCCGCACCGAGGCCGGCGCCTTCCCGGTGCGGGCCCGTCAGCTCAGCACGCGTCCCGCATCAGCTCGGCGAGGCCGTGGTCCAGATCCAGCTGGAGATGCTCCAGCCCCACGGGCACGAGTTCGCTCGTGGCCTCCAGGAACCGGCGGATCTCGCTCGAGCGGACGTGCACCACGGCGGTGCCCTCCGGGGCGTGGAACTCCAGCACGGTGCGGTCGTAGCCGTAGGGCCGCACGCGCACGTCGCCCTGCCCCTCGGCGCTCTTCTGGCCCGCGGCGAGCAGCTCGCGGGAGAAGGTCCAGCAGACCTCGACGCCCTCCAGCGTGGCCGGTGCGGGGAAGGTCATGCAGACGGCGAAAGGGTCACGCCGGTCGTAGTGCAGCGTCGCGGGAATGCTCGGCATACGCGGCGCGGCGGCGACGAGGCGGGCCTCCACGGGCTGCTCGATGACGATGGACAACGCCTTGCTCCCTTGTGACGGCTGGACGGACACTTCCGGGCGGATGAGGCCGGGCATGGGAAGAGACGACGGAATCAGCCAATCCGTGCACACGAAATGCGAGTGACCTCCGTCACCGCGTTCATGCACCAGAGTGACGTGACTCTCCTCGTGTGTCTCCAAGGGCACGTGTGGCGCCCGCCCCACCACGCGGAGCACCCGCGAGGCCATCTGGACGGCACCCGGGCGGTGGGCTAGCTTCCCCGGCCATGAGGCGCATGGGGAGCACGCGACGGACGGGACGAACACGCAGCAGGGCGACCGCGATGGCGGCCTGCGCGGCGGCACTGGCAGCCCTGACCGCCGTACCGGCACAAGCGCACGAACCGGAGGGCCGGCTGCCGCACTGGCAACTCAAGGACACCGGCGCCCCGGAGGCACGGTTCCGGGGCCTCGCCGCCGTCAGCCGGACCACCGCATGGGTCGCCGGCACCGGTGGCACCGTGCTGCGCACCACCGACGGCGGAGCGACCTGGCGGAACGTCTCGCCCCCGGGGGCGGGGGAGTTGCAGTTCCGGGACGTCGAGGCGTTCGACGCGCGCCGGGCCGTGGTCCTGGCCATCGGCGAGGGCGAGGCCTCCCGCGTCTACCGCACCGACGACGGCGGAGCGACCTGGACGGAGTCCTTCCGCAACACCGAACCCAAGGCGTTCTACGACTGCCTCACGTTCTTCGACCACCGCCACGGTCTCGCGATGAGCGACCCGGTGGACGGGAAGTTCCGCATCCTGTCGACCGGCGACGGCGGCCGCAGCTGGAAGGTGCTGCCGGACCGGGGCATGCCGGCCGCGCAGGAGGGCGAGGCCGGATTCGCGGCGAGCGGTCAGTGCCTGGTGACGTCCGGGCCGAAGGACGTCTGGCTGGCCACCGGCGGGGCGCCACGCGCGCGTGTGCTGCACTCCGCCGACCGGGGACGTACCTGGACGGCCACCGACACGCCCCTCCCGGCGGGCGACCCGGCCCGGGGCGTCTTCGCACTGGCCTTCCGCGACCGCGCCCACGGCCTCGCCGTCGGCGGCGACTTCCGCCCCGACCAGCCCTCACCGAGCGCCGCCGCCCGTACCTCCGACGGCGGCCGCACCTGGCGCCCGGCCGGCACCGCACCGCCCGCCTACCGCTCCGGCGTCGCCTGGCTCCCGCACAGCCGCACCGCGGCCCTCGCCGTCGGGCCCACCGGCACCGACCTCACCACGGACGCCGGCCGCACCTGGCGGACCGTCGACACGGGCTCGTACGACACCGTGGACTGCACCCCGGACCACGGGTGCTGGGCCGCCGGCGAGAAGGGCCGGGTTGCCCGCTTGGAGCACTGAGAATGCGAGGTGCCCTGATCGTCGGCAGTGTGGGTACTCGTTCACTGATCGTGAAAGGAAGTGAGCGGACATGCCACGCGGTTCGAGCTCCAAGCGGGAGCGCCAGTACGAGCACATCAAGGAGAGTGCGGAGGACCGGGGCGAGAGCACCGGCCGCGCCAAGGAGATCGCCGCGCGGACGGTGAACAAGGAACGCGCCCGCTCCGGCGAGTCGAAGACCGCCAGCCGCACCTCCACCCAGGACATGTCCTCCGGCAAGCGGGGCGGTCAGCGCTCGGGGCAGGGTTCCCAGGGGCCCACCTACGACCAGCTGTACCAGGAGGCCAAGCGCAAGGGCGTCGAGGGCCGTTCCAGCATGAACAAGAGCCAGTTGCAGCGCGCGCTGGACAAGTGAGGCGGATACCTCAGCGGATACCTCAGGGGGTCTCCCGGTAGGCCTCCAGCGCGGGCGCGGTCTTCGTCGCCACGAACTCCGTGACGCGGTACGCGCACACGCCCGCGGTGACGAACGGGTCCTCCGCGATGATCTCCTCGATCCGCGTGCGGCCCCCCGCGACGGCGATGATCACCCCGCCGTCGCGGGGGTTCTTGCGTCCGGACGCGAGGAAGACCCCCTGCCGGTACTGCTCGTCGAGCCACACCACATGCTCCTCCAGCACGGCGTCGACGGCTTCCAGCGGGGCGGTGTAGGTCAGTTCCAGCACGAACATGAGCGGGAGCCTACCCCCGGGCACCCGCCCGGCCGCCGGGCAGCCCGTAGGCTCTGGACACCATGACGACCGTACCCATCCCCGAGGACTGGCCCGCCACCGAGGAACAGGCACACGCCGTCCAGGACGCACTGCGCGCTCGTGTGATCCTCGACGAACCCGGACCGCCGCCCGGCCAGGGACATGTGACGGGGGTCGATGTGGCGTACGACGACGAACGGGACGTCGTCGCGGCGGCGGCGGTCGTCCTGGACGCGTCGAGTCTCGGCGTGGTCGCGGAGGCCACCGCGGTGGGCCGGGTCTCCTTCCCCTACGTGCCGGGGCTGCTCGCCTTCCGTGAGATCCCCACGGTCCTCGCCGCCCTGGAGGCCCTGCCCTGTCCGCCCGGCCTGGTCGTCTGCGACGGCTATGGCCTCGCCCACCCCCGCCGCTTCGGCCTGGCCAGCCACCTCGGCGTCCTGACCGGTCTGCCCACGATCGGCGTCGCGAAGAACCCCTTCACCTTCTCCTACGACGACCCGGGCACCGCGCGCGGCAGCTCCTCCGCGCTGCTCGCCGGCTCCGAGGAGGTCGGCCGGGCCCTGCGCACCCGGGACGGCGTCAAGCCGGTCTTCGTCTCCGTGGGCCATCGGGTGACCCTGGACCAGGCTTGCGCGCACACCCTCGCGCTGACCCCCGCCTACCGCATCCCGGAGACGACCCGCAGGGCGGACGCGCTGTGCCGCGAGGCGCTTCGGAAGACCTACTCGGCCTGACCCTCCACCCGCCAGCGGCCCACCTCACGGTATTCCGAGTCGTAAACGGCCGACTCGTCTCCGGGGACGAGTTCGTAGTGGCGCAGATTGCCGGCCCAGTACCTGAGGATCCGGCCCAGTTCGCCCGCCGGGTCCTTCGTCAACGCCGCGTCGTCCAGGGAAACTTCCAGAAGGAATCGCATGCCTTCAAGGGTTTCATTGAACTCCTCGTTGGGACTTTCCGGGCGTTTGCCGGGGGGAGAACAGCGAAAGTCTCAAGCAGGGGGGACAGGCAGGGGCCGGGCGGGGCGAGCGAATCTGAGTACCGGGCCTGAGTACCCGTACGGATGCCCGGCGCCGGCCGGGCCGACAGGCTGGGGCGCATGACAACGCACCGCGCCCCCAAGCCTGTCGCCGCCCCGACCCAGACCGTCGAGCGGGCCGTCACCATAGGGCTGATCCTCGCCGTCCTGGCCGGGCTCGGCTGGATCGCCGGGATGATCTACACCCTCGCCGAGTGGCCGCTGTAGGCCCCCGACGGGCCCTCAGCGTGCCGAGGCGACGCGGAAGCGGATGCCCGCCGCGCGCAGCCGGTCGATCAGCGCGTTGCCCATCGCCACCGCCGTGGTGACCTGGCCCGCCGTCTCCGGAAGCTCGTCGAAGGCCAGACAGAGCGCCGACTCGGCGAACATCTTGGCCGTCTCGTCGTAGCCGGGATCGCCGCCCGAGACCTCCGTGTACACCCGCTGACCGCCGCCCTCACCCACGAAGCGCACGGAGAACCAGCTCTTCGCCCGCTTCTCGGGGCTCGGCCCGTCCCCGGGCTTGAGCCGGTCCGACAGCCAGCGCCGCGCCGGCGGCACCTGGGCCGCCGCGATCAGCGCGCCGACCGCCGCGGCCCCGCCGACCGCGACCGGCAGATGCCGGACGGCCGCGTACTGCCGGTAGCGGAAGTCGGGCCCGTACCGGTCGAGGGCCGACGCCGAGCGCCGCACGATCTGCGGGTCGATGGTCGGCATCGGCAGTGCCCACGCCCCGACCTCCTTGGCGAACCGCGGCCCGCCCAGCGGCGCCGTCGCCCGCCGGCCCACCAGCCGCGGCTCGTGCCGCCGCCGGTCCCGGGCGGCCGCCGCCATCTCCCGCTGCCGCGCGAACTGGCCCAACGCGGAGGCGAAGGTGCCGCCCGAGAACGCCGCGTCCGCGGTGACGAAGCCCTCCACGGTCAGCGGCACGTCCTCGGGCAGCTGCTGCACGGTGAAGTACACGCCCAGGTCGTGCGGGATCGAGTCGAACCCGGCGGCGTGCACCAGCCGTGCCCCGGTCTCCCGCGCGCGGGCGTCGTGCCGGACGTACATCAGGTCCACGAACTCCGGCTCGCCACAGAGGTCGAGGTAGTCGGTCCCGGAGTCCGCGCAGGCGGCGACGAGTTCCTCGCCGTACGTCACGTACGGGCCGACCGTCGTGGCCAGCACGCGCGCCTTCTCGGCGAGGTCGCGCAGCGAGGCGGGGTCGGAGACGTCCGCCCGCTCCACCCCGACCTTCGCGTCGGCGGGCAGCCGCTCCCGCAGCCGCTCCAGCTTCCCGGCGTTGCGGCCCGCGATCGCCCAGCGCAGCCCCTCGGGCGCGTGGGCGGCCAGGTACTCCGCGGTGAGCGCGCCGGCGAAACTGGTCGCTCCGAAGAGCACGATGTCGTACGGACGGTCCGTCCTGCTTTGCCTGCTCATGACACCCCTCGGTCGTGCAGCCCGTGCCGCTGTCGGTGGCCGAGGCTAGCGTGAGGAGTGCGGAGCCCGACGACGAGCCCGGAGGACCACGATGGCCGTGCCCAGGAATGCCCTGAAGAAGTGGGAGAAAGTGCGCGTGTTCGCACTGGGGCTGCCGGACGCCGTCGAGGAGTTCCCCTGGGGCGAGTCCGTCGCGAAGGTCAACAAGAAGGTGTTCGTCTTCCTCGGCGTCCAGGACGGCAGTTACCCCCTGGGGGTGACGGTGAAGCTCAAGGACGAGACGGCGCACGCGCATGCGCTGGCCTGTCCCGGCGCCGAGCCCGCCGGATACGGCCTGGGCAAGGCGGGCTGGGTGAGCGTCCCCCTGGAGCAGCAGGGCGCCCCGGCCGCCGAGGTGCTCTGCGACTGGGTGGAGGAGAGCTACCGGGTGATCGCGCCGAAGCGGCTGATAGTCGAGCTGGACGGAAGCTGACCCCGTCCGGCAGATTGCTAAGCGCTTGCTCGTTCAGGTCTTGTGCCGAGTGGAACACGTTCTTAGCATCACTGGTGTTACATCAGTTGTGTCACAGCATGGGGGCTGGATGACCACGGCAAGGACGCCAGGACACGGTCCGCTCACCGGCGTGCGCGTCGTCGAGCTGGCCGGCATCGGGCCCGGCCCGTTCGCCGCCATGCTCCTGGCCGACCTCGGGGCCGACGTCGTGCGCGTGGACCGGCCCGGTGGCCCCGGTCTCGCGATCGACCCGGCGTACGACGTCACCAACCGCAACAAGCGCTCGGTCGTCATCGACCTGAAGGCCCCGGACGGCCCGGACCGGGTGCTCGACCTCGTGGCCCGCGCCGACGTCCTGGTCGAGGGCTACCGCCCCGGCGTCGCGGAGCGCCTCGGGGTCGGCCCCGGGGACTGTCACGCCCGCAACCCGCGCCTCGTCTACGGCCGGATGACCGGCTGGGGCCAGGACGGCCCGCTCGCCCAGCGCGCCGGGCACGACATCGCCTACATCGCCCCCACCGGCGCCCTCGGCATGATCGGCCGCCCGGACGAACCGCCGCCGGTCCCCGCGAACCTGCTCGGCGACTACGCCGGCGGCTCCCTCTACCTCGTCGTCGGCGTCCTCGCCGCCCTGCACCACGCCCGCGCGACCGGCACCGGCCAGGTCGTCGACGCCGCCATCGTGGACGGCACCGCCCATCTCGCCACGATGATCCACGGCATGCTCGCCGCCGGCGGCTGGCAGGATCGCCGCGGCGCCAACCTCCTGGACGGCGGCTGCCCCTACTACGGCACCTACGAGACGGCCGACGGCCGGTACATGGCAGTCGGCGCCCTGGAGCCGCAGTTCTACGCGGAGTTCCTCGCCCTCCTCGGCGTCGAGGACCGAGCCGACGCGCGCAAGGACGTCACCCGCTGGGACGAACTGCGCGAAGAGATCGCCGTCCGCTTCAAAGCGCGGACGAGGGACGAGTGGACGGCCGTCTTCGACGGCTCCGACGCCTGCGTGGCGCCCGTGCTGTCACTGCGCGAGGCCCCGCACCACCCGCACCTGGCCGCCCGCGGCACCTTCACCGACCACGGCGGCATCACCCAGCCCGCCCCGGCCCCCCGCTTCTCCGCTACCCCGACCTCCGTCCGCACCGGTCCGGCCAGGCCGGGCGCCGACACGGCGGACGTCGCCCGGGACTGGGACGTCCCCGGGCTGCTCCCGTCGTCCCGCAACCCTCAGTGAAAGGCCTCCTCGTGAGCACCGAAGCGTACGTCTACGACGCGATCCGCACCCCGCGCGGCCGCGGCAAGGCCAACGGCGCCCTGCACGGCACCAAGCCCATCGACCTGGTCGTCGGGCTCATCCACGAGATCCGCGCCCGGTTCCCGGACCTCGACCCGGCCGCCGTCGACGACATCGTCCTCGGCGTCGTCGGGCCGGTCGGCGACCAGGGCTCCGACATCGCCCGGATCGCAGCCATCGCCGCGGGCCTGCCCGACACGGTCGCCGGTGTGCAGGAGAACCGCTTCTGTGCCTCGGGTCTGGAGGCCGTCAACCTGGCCGCCGCCAAGGTGCGTTCCGGCTGGGAGGACCTCGTTCTCGCGGGCGGTGTCGAGTCGATGTCCCGGGTGCCGATGGCCTCCGACGGCGGCGCCTGGTTCAACGACCCGATGACCAACCTGGAGGTCAACTTCGTGCCGCAGGGCATCGGCGCCGACCTCATCGCCACCATCGAGGGCTTCTCCCGGCGCGACGTCGACGAGTACGCGGCCCTCTCCCAGGAGCGGGCCGCCACCGCGATGAAGGACGGCCGCTTCGAGAGGTCCGTGGTCCCGGTCAAGGACCGCAGCGGTCTCGTCGTCCTCGACCACGACGAGTTCCCGCGCCCCGGTACCACCGCCGACTCCCTGGCCAAGCTCAAGCCGTCCTTCGCGGACATCGGCGAACTCGGCGGTTTCGACGCGGTGGCCCTCCAGCAGTACCACTGGGTGGAGAAGATCGACCACGTCCACCACGCGGGCAACTCCTCCGGCATCGTCGACGGCGCCTCACTCGTCGCGATCGGCTCCAAGGAGGTCGGCGAGCGCTACGGCCTCACGCCCCGCGCGCGGATCGTCTCCGCCGCCGTCTCCGGCTCCGAGCCGACCATCATGCTCACCGGCCCCGCCCCCGCCACCCGCAAGGCCCTCGCCAAGGCCGGACTGACCATCGACGACATCGACCTCGTCGAGATCAACGAGGCGTTCGCGGCGGTCGTGCTGCGCTTCGTGAAGGACATGGGCCTGTCCCTGGACAAGGTCAACGTCAACGGCGGCGCGATCGCGCTCGGCCATCCCCTCGGCGCGACCGGCGCGATGATCCTCGGCACCCTCGTCGACGAACTCGAGCGCCAGGACAAGCGCTACGGCCTCGCCACGCTGTGCGTCGGCGGCGGCATGGGCGTCGCCACGATCGTCGAGCGCATCTGACCCCCTCCCGACGGATCACACGGAGCACCTCCACATGAGCACTGAGTCCACCACCATCCGCTGGGAACAGGACCGCACCGGCCTCGTCACCCTCGTCATCGACGACCCGAACCAGTCCGCGAACACCATGAACCAGGCGTTCCGCGACTCCCTCGCCGCCGTCACCGACCGTCTGGAGGCCGAGAAGGACTCCATCCGGGGCGTCATCATCACCTCCGCGAAGAAGACCTTCTTCGCCGGCGGCGACCTGCGCGACCTCATCCGCGTCACGCCCGAGACGGCCCAGGAGCTGTTCGACGGCGGCATGGCCATCAAGCGGAACCTGCGCCGCATCGAGACCCTCGGCAAGCCCGTCGTCGCCGCCCTCAACGGCGCGGCCCTCGGCGGCGGCTACGAGATCGCCCTCGCCTGCCACCACCGCGTCGCGCTCGACGCGCCCGGCTCCAAGGTCGGCTGCCCCGAGGTCACCCTCGGTCTGCTCCCCGGAGGCGGCGGCGTCGTCCGCACCGTCCGCATGCTCGGCATCGCCGACGCCCTGCTGAAGGTCCTCCTCCAGGGCACCCAGTACAGCCCGCGCCGCGCCCTGGAGAACGGCCTCGTCGACGAGGTGGCCGACAGCCGGGAGGACATGCTCGCCAAGGCCCGCGCCTTCATCGACGCCAACCCCGAGTCCCAGCAGCCCTGGGACAAGCCCGGCTACCGCATCCCGGGCGGCACGCCGGCCAACCCCAAGTTCGCCGCGAACCTGCCCGCCTTCCCCGCCAGCCTGCGCAAGCAGACGAACGGCGCGCCCTACCCGGCCCCGCGCAACATCCTCGCCGCCGCCGTCGAGGGCTCCCAGGTCGACTTCGAGACCGCCCAGGTCATCGAGGCCCGCTACTTCGTGGACCTCGCGGCCGGCCAGACCTCGAAGAACATGATCCAGGCCTTCTTCTTCGACCTCCAGGCCGTCAACTCCGGCGCCAACCGCCCCCAGGGCATCGAGCCCCGCAAGGTCCGCAAGGTCGCCGTCCTCGGCGCCGGGATGATGGGCGCCGGCATCGCCTACTCCTGCGCCCGCGCCGGCATCGACGTCGTCCTGAAGGACGTCTCGCTGGAGGCGGCCCTCAAGGGCAAGGGCTACTCCGAGAAGCTGTGCGCCAAGGCCGTCTCCAAGGGCCGTACGACCCAGGAGAAGGCCGACGCGCTGCTCGCCCGCATCACCCCCACCGCCGAGGCGCAGGACCTGGCCGGCTGCGACGCCGTCATCGAGGCCGTCTTCGAGGACACGTCGCTCAAGCACAAGGTCTTCCAGGAGATCCAGCACGTCGTGGAGCCCGACGCGCTGCTCTGCTCCAACACCTCCACCCTGCCCATCACCGCCCTCGCCGAAGGCGTGGAGCGCCAGGGCGACTTCATCGGCCTGCACTTCTTCTCGCCCGTCGACAGGATGCCGCTCGTCGAGATCATCAAGGGCGAGCGCACCGGCGAGGAGGCCCTGGCCCGCGCCTTCGACCTGGTCCGTCAGATCAACAAGACCCCCATCGTCGTCAACGACTCGCGCGGCTTCTTCACCTCGCGCGTCATCGGCCACTTCATCAACGAGGGCGTCGCCATGGTCGGCGAGGGCATCGAGCCCGCCTCGGTCGAGCAGGCCGCGGCCCAGGCCGGCTACCCGGCCAAGGTGCTGTCCCTGATGGACGAACTGACGCTGACCCTGCCCCGCAAGATCCGGGCCGAGACGAAGCGCGCGGTCGAGGAGGCGGGCGGCACCTGGACGGCCCACCCGGCGGAAGCCGTCATCGACCGCATGGTCGACGAGTTCGGCCGCACCGGCCGCAGCGGAGGCGGCGGCTTCTACGACTACGGCGACGACGGCAAGCGCACCGGTCTGTGGCCCGGACTGCGCGAGCACTACACCAAGCCGGGGTATCGGATCCCGTTCCGGGACATGCAGGAGCGCATGCTGTTCTCCGAGGCGCTGGACACCGTCCGGCTGCTGGAGGAGGGCGTGCTGACGTCCGTCGCCGACGCCAACATCGGCTCCATCTTCGGCATCGGCTTCCCGGGCTGGACCGGCGGCGTGCTCCAGTACATCAACGGCTACGAAGGTGGCCTGCCCGGCTTCGTGGCACGCGCGCGTGAACTCGCCGAGCAGTACGGGGAGCGCTTCGCGCCGCCCGCGCTGCTGGTGGAGAAGGCGGAGAAGGGGGAGCGGTTCAGCGACTCAGCCCGCGGCTGACCCGCCGGAGCCCGACGGCCCGGTGAGCCACTCGCCCAGCTCTTCCTTCAGCGACCGCTGAAACGCGGTGAGGAGCGCCTGCACCACCAGAGGGTGCATGTGCGCGGACAAGGAGCGCACGTCCTGCGCGTCGCGCTCCGCCACCTCGCCGCGGAAGAGCTGGGACAGCTCCCGGGCCGCGGCGTGCGCGTGTTCGATGAGGACCTTGCGCGCCGCGAAGATCGCCTCCTGGGAGAGCGGCACGTCCAGCAGCCCGGCGCCGAGCCGGAGCAGACCGAGGTCGGCCTGGTACCCGTCGTCCGCGGGCCGGACCACGCCCATCGCGACGAGCCGCTCGACGTCCTCCTCGCCCAGCGGCCGTCCGGCCCGCCGCTCCAGCTCCGCCCGGGTGACCGTCTCGACGGTCTCCGGCGCCCAGGAGGCCACCACCGCCCGGTGGATGGCTAGGTCGTGCGCGCTCAGGTCCGGCGGCAGCTGCCGCAGGTAGCGCTCGATGCCGGCCAGCGTCATGCCCTGCTGCTGCAACTCCTCGATCAGCGCGAGCCGGGCGAGATGCTCACGCCCGTAGTGCCCCACGCGCCGCGGACCGAGCACGGGCGGCGGCAGCAGCCCCTTGGTGCCGTAGAAGCGGACCGTGCGCACCGTGACGCCGGTCCGGGCGGCCAGCTCGTCGATCGTGAGGGTCGGCTCCTCGGCGTCGGTCGTCATGTGCAGCAGTATCGCTGTCTCACCAGTGCTGTGAAACCTCCGGCGCCGAACGTGAAGGCCCTGTGAGAAGTAGCGCTCTGTGACGTGTGCCATCGCGTGAGCCGCGCAGGGCGGGGGAAGGTGGCCCCTTGGTCTGTGCCCTGACAGAGGGCCCAGACCTTATGTACGTCCGGAAGCCGAGCGCGACCCGCTCGGGCGCACCAAAGAAGTGGATCCACCGTGAGCAAGGACGCCGTGAACACGGCTGCGGCCACGCCGCGTACCGATGCGGCCGCAGTGCCCGCGGACGCGGGCGACGCCGGCTACAGCAAGGACCTCAAGGCCCGCCACGTCAACATGATCGCCATCGGAGGCGCGATCGGCACCGGACTCTTCCTGGGCGCGGGCGGCCGCCTCCACAACGCGGGCCCGGCGCTGGCGATCGCCTACCTGGTCTGCGGCATCTTCGCCTTCTTCGTGGTCCGGGCCCTCGGCGAGCTCGTGCTCTACCGCCCCTCCTCGGGCTCCTTCGTGTCGTACGCGCGCGAGTTCCTCGGCGAGAAGGGCGCGTACATCGCCGGCTGGATGTACTTCCTGAACTGGTCGACCACCGGCATCGCCGACATCACCGCGATCGCGCTCTACACGCACTACTGGAGCCTGTTCACCGACATCCCGCAGTGGGTGCTGGCCCTGGTCGCCCTCGCGGTGGTCCTGGCCGTGAACCTGATCTCGGTGAAGATCTTCGGCGAGATGGAGTTCTGGTTCGCGATCATCAAGGTCGCCACGCTCGTCGGGTTCATGCTCATCGGCATCTTCCTGCTCGCCACGCAGCACGAGGTGGGCGGCCAGACGCCGGGCCTGGGCGTCATCACCGACAACGGCGGCGTCTTCCCGCACGGCATGATGCCCGTCGTCCTGGTCATGCAGGGCGTGATCTTCGCCTACGCCGCGCTGGAGCTGGTCGGTGTCGCCGCGGGCGAGACCGCCGAGCCGGAGAAGGTCGTCCCGCGCGCGGTGAACTCGATCATGTGGCGGGTGGGCCTCTTCTACGTGGGCTCGGTCGTCCTGCTCGCCCTCCTTCTCCCCGGCTCGGTCTACTCGGCCGACCAGAGCCCCTTCGTCACGGTCCTGTCGAAGATCGGCGTCCCGGCCGCGGGCGACGTGATGAACCTGGTGGTCCTGACGGCCGCCATGTCCTCCCTCAACTCCGGCCTCTACTCCACGGGCCGCATCCTGCGGTCCATGGCGATGGCGGGCTCCGCCCCGAAGTTCACCGCGCGCATGAACCGCAGCCAGGTCCCCTACGGCGGCATCCTGCTGACCTGCGGGGTGTGTGTGCTCGGCGTCGGCCTGAACTTCCTCGTTCCGGCCCAGGCCTTCGAGATCGTGCTGAACGTGGCCTCCCTCGGCATCATCAGCACCTGGGTGATCATCATGGTCTGCCACCTGGTCTTCGTCCGCCGCGCCAAGGCCGGCGAGGTCACCCGCCCCTCCTTCCGCCTCCCCTTCAGCCCGGTCACGGAGATCACCACGATCGCCTTCCTGCTGGCCTGCCTCGGCATGATGTGGAACGACCCCGAGGTCGGCCGCAAGACCCTCCTCCTCATCCCGCTGATCGCGGCCATGCTGGTCGCGGGCTGGTTCGGCGTCCGGCGCCGGGTCTCCCGGACGGCGGACCAGGAGCTGTCGCGGCTGACGAAGTAGCGGATCGCGGCCTGTCGGGTCCCGACGCGGAACAGCGGCGGCTCAGCCCTGGCTGTCGAACGCCCTGACCAGGCAGTCGACGAGGCGCTGCGCGAGGGTGCCGTCGGGGTCCAGGCTGGGGTTGAAGATCGCCACGGTGAGGCCCGCCGCCCCGCCGCCCGTCAGCGCCGCGCGCAGGACGGTCTCCAGCTCCTGCCAGGTCAGGCCGTCCGGCTGCCGGTGGTCGACGGCCGGCATGACCGCGTCGTCCAGCACGTCGACGTCGAGATGGATCCAGTACCCGGCGCCCGTGCCGTCACCGGTCAGCACCCGGACGGCGCGCCGGGCCGCCTCGGCAGCCCCCAGGGCGCGCACCGTGTGCAGTTCCATCGCGTGCAGCGCGGGCGGCAGCGGCTGCATCCCGTACCCCGCGGACTCCTCCGCGTCGCGGAACCCCAGGGCGACGACGTCCTCGTCCCGCACGAGCGGGCCCCGGCCCTCCAGGTCGGCCAGCACCCGCGGGCCGCGCCCGGTGGCCAGGGCGAGCTCCATGGAGGCCACCTCGCCGGCGGGCTCCGCCGACGGCTGGTAGAAGTCGGTGTGCCCGTCCAGGAACAGCAGACCGTGCCGGTCCCGGCGGCGCAGTGCCAGCAGGGTGCCGAGCAGCACGCTGCAGTCACCGCCCAGGACGACGGGGAACCGGCCGTGGTCGAGGACATCGCCCACGGTGTCGGCCAGCGCGACGGAGTACCCGGCGATGCCGCCCGGGTTCAGCAGCCCCGTCGCCGGGTCCCGCTCGGAGTCGTACGGGGGCGGCTCGACCCGGCCCGCGCGCCGCGCCCCGAGCCCCTCGGCCAGCCCTGCCCCGAGGAGCGCCGCGGGCAGGTCCTCGACCCCCGTGGGGCGCAGCCCGAGCACGGAGGGTGCCTCGACGACCGCCAGCTTCCGCACGTCCGGCTCCCTCGTCAGCGGCCTCGCCCTCACACGCCACGGCGTATGGGCCCACCGTAGAGGGCGGGGTCGCGTTCGGCAGGCCGGGCGTCACCCTGACGGGGCAGCACATCGACGCCGTCTTCGCGCTGGAGACCGCCCGCAGCAGGGGCGCGCCGGACCGCCCCCTGCGGCGGGCTCCCCGTCGGCGGGGCGCGCACGGTCCGCGGATGTCAGTGCCCGTGCACCCCGTTGGTTGCCGCGATCCGCTTCCACGACCTGGGCTGGGACACGCTCTCGGCCCCCTTGGCCCCCTTCGCCACCGCCGCGGCCCGGGCCGCCGACACCCCCGGCTTCGACGGCTGGAACAGCCACGTGTCGAAGAGCGCGGCCAGCGGCTTGCCCGAGACCTCCTCCGCGTACCGCTGGAAGTCCGCCACGGAGGCGTTGCCGTGGGCGTACTTCGCCGGCCAGCCCTTGAGGATCGCGAAGAACGACTCGTCGCCGATCTTGTTGCGCAGCGCCTGGACGGCCAGGGCGCCACGGTCGTAGACCGCGATGTCGAACTGGTTCTCCGGGCCGGGATCGCCGGGCTTCACCGTCCAGAACGGGTCGTCGGCGGGGTGCGAGGCGTAGACGTGGTCGGCGAGTTCCTGCGCCGTGCCCTCGCCCTCGTGCTCGGACCACAGCCACTGCGCGTACCGGGAGAACCCCTCGTTGATCCAGATGTCCTTCCAGCCCTTGAGCGACACCGCGTCGCCGTACCACTGGTGGGCCAGCTCATGGACGACGATCGACACGTTCGACCCATTGGCGAACTGCCGCGGGCTGTAGAACGGCCGCGTCTGGGTCTCCAGCGCGTACCCGGTGTTCGTGTTCGGCACGTACCCGCCGAGTGCGCTGTAGGGATAGGGCCCGAAGTACCCGGCCAGCCAGTCCGCGATCTCCCCGGTCCGTTCGATGCTCGCCCGCGCCGCCCCGGCGTTCGCGCCGAGATCCTTGCTGTAGGCGTTGAGGACCGGGATGCCGCTCTCGGTCGTGCCGGTCGTGATGTCGAACTTCCCGACCGCGAGCGTGGCGAGGTACGTGGCCTGCGGCTTGTCGGACCGCCAGTTCCAGCGGGTCCAGCCGAGCTTCGAACTCGTCGACCGGAGCGTGCCGTTGGAGATGGCCTGGGTGCCGTCCGGGACCAGCACGGAGACGTCGTAGGTCGCCTTGTCGAGCGGATGGTCGTTGCCGGGGAACCACCACGCCGCCGCCTCGGGCTCGTTCGCCGCGACACCCCCGTCCGGGGTGCGGTGCCAGCTGGTGAAGCCGGAGACCTGCTTCGACGAGGGCACCCCGCGGTAGCGCACGACGACCGTGACGGGCGCGCCCTCGGCCAACGGGGTCTTCGGCGTGATCTCCAGCTCCTGCTCGCCTGAGGCCCGGAACGTCGCCTTCGCCCCGTTGACCCGCACCTCGCCGACGTCCAGCAGGAAGTCCAGGTTGAAGCTCGTCAGGTCCTGCGTGGCGCGGGCCACGAGGGTCGCGGTGCCCTCCAGTTCGTCCGTGGCCGGCTGGTACTTCAGCCGGAGGTCGTAGTGGGAGACGTCGTATCCGCCGTTGCCGTAGGCCGGGTAGTAGGGGTCGCCGATACCCGGCGCGCCGGGGGAGAGGGGGGCGGCCGATGCCGGGATCGCCAGCAGGAGAGAGGCCGCTGCCAGGGCTCCCGGCGCGATGATTCTGCGGTGCACGCAAGGCTCCAAGTCGTAGGGGTCCCGAGGTCTTCCGGGGTCTGTCCGGAGCCTATTGACTCCCTGTGCCCCTGATCATGTCCATGGCCCCCGCTGTCACACGATCGCCATTCGGCCGACATGCGACACCCGCCCCGAAGACCCGCCCCGGACACGCCGGTCCGTCAGCTGCCCTCTTCTGAACAGGAGTTCACCGATGTACCGTCCGGCGCATGCCGAAACGCACGCGCTTCACGACCTGGAGACCGCTCGCGACGGCGGCCACGGCCGCCCTCTTGGCCACCCTGCTCACCCCCGTGGCCGCACAGGCCGCGCCGCGCGGGAGCGAACCCGTCCACTCCTACGAGGACGCCATCCGCGAGGCCGTCTGGGTGGACACCGGTCTCGACGGCGACCGGGACGGAAGGACCGACCGGGTCGCCGTCGACATCGTCCGCCCCCGCGAAACCGCCCGGCAGGGCCGCAAAGTCCCCGTCATCATGGACGCCAGCCCGTACTACTCGTGTTGCGGGCGCGGCAACGAGAGCCAGAAGAAGACCTACGACGTGCAGGGCCGTGTCGCACAGATGCCGCTCTACTACGACAACTACTTCGTCCCGCGCGGTTACGCCTTCGTCGGCGTGGACCTGGCCGGAACCAATCGCTCCGACGGCTGTGTCGACGTCGGCGGCCGCTCCGACGTCCAGTCGGCGAAGGCCGTGGTCGACTGGCTGAACGGCCGCGCGAAGGCCTACACCAGCCGCACCGGCACCACCCGCGCCCAGGCCGGCTGGACCAACGGCCGCACCGGCATGATCGGCAAGAGCTGGGACGGCACCATCGCCAACGGCGTCGCCGCGACCGGCGTCAAGGGCCTGAAGACCATCGTCCCGATCAGCGCCATCTCCTCCTGGTACGACTACTACTTCCAGCAGGGCGCCCCCCTCTACGACTCCGGGCCCGAGTGGCTGTCGGACTACGTCGACAGCCCCGACGCCCGCGCCAAGTGCGCGGCCGTTCAGCGCAAGCTCGTCGACGGCGCGCCGCGCACCGGCGACTGGACCCCGCTGTGGACCGAGCGCGACTACGTGAAGGCCGCGCGCAAGGTCAGGGCGAGCGTCTTCCTGATCCACGGCATGCAGGACCTCAACGTCCGTATGAAGCACGTCGGCCCGTGGTGGGACGCCCTCGCGAAGAACGGCGTCGAGCGCAAGATCTGGCTGTCCCAGACCGGCCACGTCGACCCCTTCGACTTCCGGCGCGGCGCATGGGTCGAGACGCTGCACCGCTGGTTCGACCACGAACTCATGGGCATCGACAACGGCATCGACCGCGAGCCCATGGCCGACATCGAGCGCGCGCCCGGCCGGTGGGACACCTCCCGGGTCTGGCCGCCGAGCGGCACCCGCACCGCCACCCTGCGCCCCGACCGCGGCACCCAGGACGGCGTCGGCACCCTCGGCCTGCACCGCGGTCACGGCACCGCGAGCTTCACCGACGACCCGGAGCGGAGCGAGACCGACTGGGCCGCGCGGATCGACCGGCCCACACCCGAGAAGGCCGGATTCACCACCCGGACGCTCACCCGCGACCTGCGCCTGTCCGGCTCCTCCGAGGTCACCGTCACCGCGACGTCCTCCACCCCGACGGCCCACCTCTCCGCCGTCCTCGTGGACCTCGGCCCCGCCACCATCCGCGACTACGCCGACGCGGGCGAAGGCATCACCACCCTCACCGACCGCACCTGCTGGGGCCCGAGCACCCCCGCGGACAGCTCCTGCTTCAAGGAGACGAAGGCGAAGACCGCCGACGTCGACTACACGGTCGTCAGCCGCGGCTGGGCCGACCTCGGCAACCACGCCTCCGACCACAAGGGCTCCCCGCTCACCCCGGGCAAGCGCTACACGATCACTCTCGACCTGGCGGCGACCGACCATGTCGTCCCCAAGGGCCACCGCCTGGCGCTGATCGTCGCGGGCACCGACCAGGGCCTCATCGACCCTCCCGCCGACAAGCCGAGGCTCACGCTCGACCTCTCCCGCACCTCGGCGCGCGTCCCGTTCACCGGCGGAGCCGCCGCCTTCGCCCGCGCCACCACGGGCGCCGCCACCGCCACCCCCGACGCCACGCTCCTGGACGGCGTTCGGGAACCGCGCACCACCCACCGTGTCCCGGAGGCGAGCCAGTGATCCGTGCAGGCGCCCTGATAGCGACCACCGCGGCCCTCACGGCCTCCCTGGTCGCCGCACCGGCCCAAGCGGCCGGCGACACCCCGCCCCGCACCGGCTTCGAGCAGTCGAACGGCGCCCGCTGGACCACCCAGCCCGAGGAGCAGGACTTCCTCGATGCCGTCGACCGGGCCAGTGGCCGCGTCTCCCTGGCCCGCTTCGGCACGACCGAGCAGGACCGCCCGCTCCGGCTCGTGCGGATCGGCAACCGCCCGAGCCACAACAAGGTGCTGCTCGTGTGCAGCCAGCACGGCGACGAACCCTCCGGCCGCGAGGCCTGCCTGACCACCGTCCGCGACCTCGCGTACGCCCGCGACAGCCGCACCCGGCGCTTCCTGGACCGCACCACGGTCCTGGTCGTGCCCACCGCCAACCCGGACGGCCGGGCCGCGAACACGCGCGGCAACAGCGACGGCGTCGACATCAACCGCGACCACCTCGCCCTGAAGACCGCCGAGGGGCGCGCCCTGGCCGCCGTCATCCGCGACCAGCGCCCCGACATCGTCTACGACCTGCACGAGTACGGCTCCACCCCCAAGTACTACGACAAGGACCTCTTCGACCTGTGGCCGCGCAACCTCAACACCCACGAGGCGGTCCACGACGAGGCGCGGACCCTGTCCGAGGCGTACGTCCGCCCCGCCGCCGAGCGGGCCGGCCACTCGACCGGCACCTACGGCATCTGGACCGACCCGGAGACCGGTGAGCCGGTCAAGCAGGTCGCCGGAGACGGACAGGAGCGCATTCTGCGCAACATGTCCGGGGTGAAGCACTCCGTCGGACTGCTCATCGAGAGCCGGGTGGACCCGCTCACCGACGCGGAGAAGGCGGACCCGGCCCTGAACAACCGGCGCCGGGTGACCTCTCAACTCGATGCCCTCAAGGGCATGTTCGGCTACACCGACCGGCGCCGCGCCCGGATCGAGTCGGCGACGGCCCGGGCCCGTCTCGCGGGCTGGGCCGCCTCCGGCCCGGTCTACACCGGCGGCGCCGACAACGACCCGCCCGAATCGTCCGAAATCATCCCCAACCCGCCCTGCGGCTACCGGCTCACCGCCGCCCAGTACGCCGAGGTGGGCGATGAACTCGCACTGCACGGAATACGCGCGCGCGAGGACGGCGAAGGCGTGCTCGTGCCCCTGCGCCAGCCCCTGCGGGCACTCGTGCCACTGCTGCTGGACGACCGGGCCGAGTACCACCTGACAGGAGGTTCATACGAAACCGCATGTTGAGAGGGGTGAAATTCCGCCACACGTGGTAGCAGCGTTTACGGAGGACCTGCATCCTCCTCCGCTGTCCCGATGAAAGGTTCCGCCTGTGACGCAAGAACGACCAAGCGACAAGGACTCCCCGGAGGGAGCTGCGCTGCCGGGGTCGGAAGCGGGCCTGCCCGGTCAGGACCGGCCGCAGACCGACCGCATCGTCTTCGGCGTCACGGCGGTGCTCACCCTCGCCTTCGTGGTCTGGGGCGCCACCGCGACCGACTCGCTCGAAGACGTCTCCACCACGATGCTCGGCGGGCTGATGCACAACGGCGGCTGGGCGTTCATGCTCGCCGCCTCCGGTTTCGTCGTCTTCGCCCTCTGGCTCGCGATCAGCCGCTACGGACGTATCCACCTCGGCGCGGAGGGTGAGGAGCCCGAGTTCCGCACCGTGTCCTGGGTGGCGATGATGTTCAGCGCCGGCATGGGCATCGGCCTGATGTTCTACGGCGTGAGCGAGCCGCTCTCGCACTACGGCACGCCCCCGCCGGGATCCGACCCGGCCGACTCCGGCGAACGCATGGAGACGGCCATGGCCACCACCCTGTTCCACTGGACGCTCCACCCCTGGGCGATCTACGCGGTGGTCGGCCTCGCCATCGCCTACAGCACCTTCCGCAGGCGGCGCCGGCAGACCATCAGTGCCGTCTTCACCCCGCTCATCGGCAGGAAGAACGCCAACGGCGGCATCGGCCGGGCCATCGACATCCTCGCGATCATCGCGACCGTCTTCGGCTCCGCCGCCTCCCTCGGCCTCGGCGCGCTCCAGATCGGCTCCGGTGTCCAGGAGCTGAAGTGGATGGACGAGGTGAGCACCGGGCTGCTCGTCACGATCATCGCGGTGCTGACCCTGGCCTTCGTCGCGTCCGCCATCTCCGGTGTGGAGAAGGGCATCCAGTGGCTGTCCAACACCAACATGGTGCTGGCGCTGATCCTCGCCCTGTTCGTGTTCGTGGCGGGCCCGACCATCATCGTCCTCGACCTGCTGCCCACCTCCGTCTTCGCCTACCTCGGCGACCTGCCCCAGCTGGCCGGCCGCACCGAGGCGAGCGGCGGCGAGGGCGTGGCCGACTGGCTGAGCAGCTGGACGGTCTTCTACTGGGCGTGGTGGATCTCCTGGACGCCGTTCGTGGGCATGTTCATCGCCCGCATCAGCCGGGGCCGCACGATCCGGCAGTTCGTCGGCGGTGTCATCCTCGTGCCCAGCACGGTCAGCCTGATCTGGTTCGCGATCTTCGGCGGCTCGGCCATGAAGATGCAGGAGGAGGGGCAGCTCGGCAAGGAGGCGACCCCGGAGGGCCAGCTCTTCGGCGTGCTCCAGCAGTTCCCCGTCGCCACCGCCACGAGCCTGCTCGTGATGGTCCTCGTCGGCATCTTCTTCGTCTCGGGCGCCGACGCGGCCTCGATCGTCATGGGCACCCTGTCGCAGAAGGGCGCGCTCGAACCGGGCCGGTTCGTCGTGGTGTTCTGGGGTGTGGTCACCGGCGCGGTGGCCGCGATCATGCTGCTCGTCGGCAGCGGCCAGGGCGACGCCCTGACCGGTCTGCAGAACCTCACGATCCTCGCGGCAGCCCCGTTCGTCATCGTGATGATCTTCATGTGCGTCGCCCTGATGCGCGACCTTCGCCGTGACCCGGTGATCGTGCGCGAGCAGATGGGTTCCGAGGCCGTCGAGATGGCCGTCATGGAAGGCCACAAGAAGTACGACGGCGAGTTCGAGTTCCGCGTCGGCCCGGGCCGCGGCCCGGACGTCGAGGGAGACCCGATCGGCAAGCACTGATCCGAACGGCGTGGGGCGGCCCGGGTTCCAGGAACCCGGGCCGCCCTCGCGCCTCGGTCGGCGGCTCGCGGCTGGGCCTGCGGCTCGTGTCTCGGCCTTCTTGGTCTGGGGCTCGTGCTTGATCCAGAGGCTCGGGCCCGGGTCGGCGGCTTGCGCCCGAGCCAGAGGCTCGCGTCTCGGCCTGTGGCTACCGCCCGGGTCTGCGGCCCGTTTCCCGGCCGCCCCCCGGGTCTCGGCCGGCGCCCCGCCTCGGCCGGCGCCCCGCGCTCGGCCCGCGTCGCCCGCCTCAGCCCGAGACCAGCCGCGCGGCCTCCTCCGCGCACCCCCAGGCCACGGTGACGCCCGCGCCGCCGTGGCCGTAGTTGTGCACCAGGAGCCGCCCGTCCGGCAGCGTGTCGCGCTCCAGCCGGACCGCCGGCCGGGTGGGCCGCAGCCCCACCCGGTGCCCCAGCACACGGGCCCCGGCGATCTCCGGCCTGAGCGCCGCACAGCGGCGGATGATCGCCTCGGCCGTCGCGGGGTCGGGCTCCGGCGACCACGCGTCCTCCTCGGACGTACCGCCGAGGACGAGCCCGCCCGGCTGCGGGAACAGATACGCGTGCTCTCCCGCCGCGTCGGTGGTGACCAGCCAGGTGTCGATCCCCGGGTTCTCCACGACGACCAACTGACCGCGCACGGGCCGCACGGAGGGGTCCGGCACGAGTTCCCGCGCGGCGAGCCCCGTGCAGTTGACCACGACCGGCGCGTCCACCTCCGCGAAGGCGGACACCGTACGCGTCTCGACCACGCCGCCCGCGGCGACGAACCGCTCCCGCAGCCACGGCAGATGGGCCGGCATGTCGAGGAGCGGCAGCCGTGCCCGGACGCCCGCACCCGCGTACTCGCCGGCCGTGGACGCCCGCAGCCCCGGCACCCGGCCCGCCAGCCACCCGTCGACCTCGTCGAGGCCGGTCTCGCCCAGTACCCCTTCGACCATGCGTACGCCGGCCGGTTCGGCCCGCGCCGCCAGGTCCTCGTACACCTGCAGGGACCGCAGCGCCCACGCGCGCGCCGTCGCGACCGGCTCGATCCGGTACGGCCACCACAGAGCGCCCGCGACGGCGGAGGTGGTCGCCTCGACGGCGTCCCGCGTCCACACCCGCACCGACCGGCCCCGCTCCGCGAGGACCAAGGCCGTCGTCAGCCCGACCACCCCGCCGCCGACCACCACGATCTCGCCACTCGACTCACTCGCCATGCCCGGACCGTAGCGGAATGTGTCATGCCGTGCTCACATCACGCGCAGTGTGGGAATACTCACCGTATGTGTGCCGAGTACGCGACCTTCGGCCTGGCTCCCGCGATGCGGGCCGGGGGAGTCCTCCATGACGGTGGTTACCAGGTCCACCGGGACTTCGTGGACTTCATCGTCGACGGACGTCCGCTGCTGTTCCAGCTCTCCGACCTCGACGCGGTCTCCCCGCTCGCGTCCGACGTCCCGCCCGCGATCTTCACCGCGCAGGTCCGCAGTCTGCTCCTGGAGAGCCCGGCCCCATTACCGGGCGGCCGGTACGTCGTCTACGGCTGCCCCGAGTGCGAGGACCTGGCCTGCGGCGCCGTCACCGCCGTCATCCAGGGCGACGGTGAGGACGTCATCTGGCGGGACTTCGCCTGGCAGACCGACGACCACGCCGACCTGGAGCGCAACGGCTATCACGGCATCGGCCCCTTCCGCTTCCGCGGCGCCGAGTACCGGACGGCACTGAGCGCCCTGCTGAACGGCTCCGCGCCCGACCCGCGGCGCCGCGTCCTGCTGATCGGCGCCCGCGTCGCCGTCCTCGCCAAGCTCGCCGCGGCCCTGCGCACCATCGGAGTCGGCGCCGACATCGCCCATGACGCCGACGGCGTACCCGCCGAGGAACTCCGCGGCTACGGCGCCGTCGCCTTCGGCCACGCGGCCGGCGAGCGGGAACGTGCCGCCGTCCGCCGCGCCTTCGAACGCGCCGGGGTCCCGGTCGCCCACGTCGACGGCCTCGCCCCGATCGTCCCGCTCCTCGTCGCCCAGATCGAACACGCCCTGGACCGGAGCCCGGCCGACCGGCGCCGCCTCACCGGCCTCACCGCGACCGACGCCGGCGCGGACGTCGAGGTCACCTCCGCCTGCCGCGTCACCCTCACCGCGTACCGTCTCGACCGGCTCTCCCGCCCCCACAGCCACGAGATCTTCGACGGCGTCCTCGACACGGGCCGCCACCGCGTCGCCCTCGACGCGAAGGCCATCAGGGGCCGGTCGTACGTCGTGGCACGCACCTCCGGAAGCGTCCTGGTGACTGCCGTGAACCACTGAACGGCCCGGCCGTTAGGATCGGCGCTCTGATGACTGCCACCCTCGTCGCCAAGAACCTCGCCGCCGGCCACGGTGACCGCTCCCTGTTCACCGGACTCGACCTCGTCGTCGCGCCCGGCGACGTGATCGGCCTGGTCGGGGCCAACGGCGCGGGCAAGTCCACCCTGCTCAGGATGCTCGCCGGACTCACCGCGCCCGAGCAGGGCGATCTGCGCCTGTCCCCGCCGGCCGCCGCCGTCGGCCACCTCCCGCAGGAGCCGGACCGTCGCCCGGGTGAGACCGTCCGGGCGTTCCTGGCCCGCCGCACCGGTGTCGAAGAGGCCCAGCGGGCCATGGACGAGGCCACCCAGGCCCTGGTCGACGGGGCACCCGGTGCCGACGACGCCTACGCCACCAGCCTTGAGCGCTGGCTCGGCCTCGGCGGCGCCGATCTCGACGAACGCGCCGAGGAGGTGGCCGACGGCCTCGGTCTCGCCGTAGGCCTGGACCAGCCGATGACGTCCCTGTCCGGCGGCCAGGCGGCCCGCGCGGGTCTCGCCTCCCTGCTCCTGTCCCGCTACGACGTCTTCCTCCTCGACGAGCCCACCAACGACCTCGACCTCGACGGCCTGGAGCGCCTCGAACGCTTCGTGAGCGGTCTGCGCGCCGGCACGGTGGTCGTCAGCCACGACCGTGAGTTCCTCACCCGCACCGTCACCAAGGTCCTCGAACTCGACCTGGCCCAGCGGCAGATCAACCTCTTCGGCGGCGGCTACGAGGCGTACCTGGAGGAGCGGGAGGTCGCACGCCGGCACGCCCGCGACGAGTTCGAGGAGTACGCCGACAAGAAGACGGCCCTCCAGGACCGGGCGCAGATGCAGCGCTCCTGGAT
The DNA here is from genome assembly GCF_014205055.1 of Streptomyces luteogriseus. Taxonomy (NCBI): domain Bacteria; kingdom Bacillati; phylum Actinomycetota; class Actinomycetes; order Kitasatosporales; family Streptomycetaceae; genus Streptomyces; species Streptomyces luteogriseus. The sequence goes on along the minus strand of NZ_JACHMS010000001.1, from coordinate 1,055,142 downwards.
GGACAAGGGCGTGAAGAACGCCCGCCGCAAGGCGAACAACGACAACGACAAGATCGGCCGCAAGTTCCGCAGCGAGGCCAGCGAGAAGCAGGCGGCGAAGGCGCGCCAGACCCAGCGCATGATCGAGCGCCTCGACGTCGTCGACGAGCCCCGCAAGGAGTGGGAGCTGCGCATGGAGATCGCGTCGGCCCCGCGCTCGGGCGCCGTCGTCGCGACCCTGCGGGACGCCGAGGTGCGCCGCGACGGCTTCGTCCTCGGCCCCGTCTCCCTGCAGATCGACTGGGCGGACCGGGTGGCGGTGACCGGCGCGAACGGCGCCGGCAAGTCCACGCTGCTCGCCGCCCTCCTCGGCCGCGTCCCGCTGGACGCCGGGCACGCCGTGCTCGGCTCGGGCGTCCTGCTCGGCGAGGTCGACCAGGCCCGCAAGCTGTTCCACGGCGAGGAGTCCCTGCTCGACGCCTTCCGCGCGGCCGTCCCGGACACCGAACCGGTCGAGATCCGCACCCTCCTGGCCAAGTTCGGTCTCAAGACGGACCACGTCCTGCGCCCCGCGGGAAGCCTCTCCCCGGGCGAGCGCACCCGGGCCGCCCTGGCGCTGCTCCAGGGCCGGGGCGTCAACCTCCTGGTCCTCGACGAGCCGACCAACCACCTCGACCTGCCCGCCATCGAGCAACTGGAGTCCGCCCTCGACGCCTACGAGGGCACGCTCCTGCTGGTCACCCACGACCGCCGGATGCTGGACGCGGTGCACGTCACCCGCCGCCTGGAGGTGGCGGACGGCAAGGTGACGGAGCGCTAACGGGCCGTCAGGCGCGTGGCCAACCGCGGGTAGTCGACGACGTACCCCTCGTCGTCGAACTCCAGGTCGCTGCGGAAGTCACCGGAGACGTAACGGACCCGTCCGGGTGCGAGATGCGTGTACGTCTGCCGCGACGGCCGCACCGCCAGATCCGGCACCGACACCCAGGCCATCAGGAACTCCCGCTCGCCGGGCTCCCGATGGAACCCGTGCCGCAGCACCGGCATGGTGTTGGTGAGCGGGCACAGCCCGAGGTCGCAGTCGAGCGCCCCGTCGACAGCGGGCAGTGGCTCGCCGTTCGCGGTCCAGCGACCCTGCCCGTCGTGGAGCAGATCGAGCGCGCGGGTCCCGGCCTCGGCCTCCGCCGTGACAGTCAACCGCCTGGTCACGAATCCTTCTGCGGTCTCCAGCTCATAGGAGATCCAGTACGGCTCCGGAACGGTACCGACGGCCCGCCCGCGCGCCCGCAGCACGCCTTCTCCGCGCTGGACCCAGGCGGTCTCGAACCCATGGCTTCCGGACACTTCCCAGGTGATGGCACGCATTCAGCAACCCTAGAACGGAAAGGGCGCGAAACGCCTCTTTGCCAGGGGCGCGGGGAACTGCGCGACCAGCCACAACGGGCCCGCAGCTCCCCACGGCCTCCCCGACGGAACAGTCAGCGCTTGCCGCCCTTGGGATCCGCCAGTCCCGCGCGGCGCAGCGCATCGGCCATCGCGCTGTTGGCCGGCGGAGGCGCCTGACGCGAACCGCCACCACGGCCACCGCCACCACCACGCCCGCCCTGCCGCTGCTGCGGCGGACGCCCACCCCGCTGCCGACGCTCACCGGAGCCGCCGCCCTGGCCCTGCGAGGCCGCCGCCTCGTCCTCAAGCCGCAGCGTCAGCGAGATCCGCTTGCGCGGGATGTCGACGTCGAGCACCTTCACCTTGACGATGTCCCCGGGCTTCACGACGTCCCGCGGGTCCTTCACGAACGTCTTCGACATCGCGGAGACATGCACCAGACCGTCCTGGTGGACGCCGATGTCGACGAACGCCCCGAACGCGGCGACGTTCGTCACGACGCCCTCCAGGATCATCCCGGACGACAGGTCGGAGATCTTCTCCACGCCCTCCTTGAAGGCGGCCGTCTTGAAGGCCGGGCGCGGGTCGCGGCCGGGCTTCTCCAGCTCCTTCAGGATGTCGGTGACGGTGGGCAGACCGAACGTCTCGTCCACGAAGTCCTCCGGCCTGAGCGAGCGCAGCACCCCGGTGTTGCCGACGAGCGAGGCGACCTCCTGCCCGGCGGTCTTCACCATGCGCCGCACCACCGGGTACGCCTCGGGGTGCACGCTCGACGCGTCCAGCGGGTCGTCGCCGCCGCGGATCCGCAGGAAGCCCGCGCACTGCTCGTACGCCTTCGGGCCGAGCCGTGCCACCTTCTTCAGCTCACCGCGGGCCTTGAACGGTCCGTTCTGGTCCCGGTGCGCCACGATGTTCTCGGCGAGCCCCGAGGTGATGCCGGAGACCCGGGCGAGCAGCGGGGCCGACGCCGTGTTGACGTCCACACCCACGCCGTTCACACAGTCCTCCACCACCGCGTCCAGCGAACGCGACAGCTTCACCTCGGACAGGTCGTGCTGGTACTGGCCGACACCGATCGACTTCGGGTCGATCTTCACCAGCTCGGCCAGCGGGTCCTGGAGCCGGCGGGCGATCGACACGGCGCCGCGCAGCGACACGTCCATGTCGGGCAGCTCCTGCGAGGCGAACGCGGACGCCGAGTACACGGACGCGCCGGCCTCGGACACCATCACCTTCGTGAGCTTCAACTCGGGGTGCTTGGTGATCAGTTCCCCGGCGAGCTTGTCGGTCTCGCGGGAGGCGGTGCCGTTGCCGATGGCGACCAGCTCGACCGCGTGCTCCTTCGCGAGCCGGGCCAGCTTGGCGATGGCCTCGTCCCAGCGGTTGGCCGGGACGTGCGGGTGGATGACGTCCGTGGCGACGACCTTGCCGGTCGCGTCGACCACGGCGACCTTCACTCCCGTACGGAAACCGGGGTCCAGGCCGAGCGTCGCGCGCGTGCCCGCCGGGGCGGCCAGCAGCAGGTCGCGCAGGTTCGCGGCGAAGACCCGCACCGCCTCGTCCTCGGCGGCCGTACGCAGCCGCAGCCGCAGGTCGAGGCCGAGGTGGACGAGGATGCGGGTGCGCCACGCCCAGCGGACCGTGTCCTTCAGCCACTTGTCACCGGGGCGGCCCCGGTCGGCGATGCCGAACTTGTGGGCGACGATCCCCTCGTACGAGGAGGGGCCGTCGGTCTGCTCCTCGGGCTCCAGGACGAGGTCGAGGACCTCTTCCTTCTCGCCGCGCAGCATCGCGAGGATGCGGTGCGAGGGCAGCTCCGTGAACGGCTCGGCGAAGTCGAAGTAGTCGGAGAACTTCGCCCCCGCCTCCTCCTTGCCCTCCCGCACCTTGGCGGCCAGCCGCCCGCGCACCCACATGCGCTCGCGCAGCTCGCCGATCAGGTCGGCGTCCTCCGAGAACCGCTCGGTGAGGATCGCCCGGGCCCCGTCCAGGGCGGCCTGTGGATCGGCGACGCCCTTGTCGGCGTCGACGAACGCGGCGGCCGCGGCGAGGGGATCGACGGACGGATCGCCGAGCAGCCCCTCCGCCAGCGGCTCGAGTCCGGCCTCGCGGGCGATCTGCGCCTTGGTGCGCCGCTTGGGCTTGTACGGGAGGTAGATGTCCTCCAGGCGCGCCTTCGTCTCGGCGCCCCGGATGCTCGCCTCCAGCTCGTCGGTGAGCTTGCCCTGCTCGCGCACCGACTCCAGGATCGCCGCCCGCCGCTCCTCCAGCTCCCGCAGGTAGCGCAGCCGCTCCTCGACGGTGCGCAGCTGCGCGTCGTCGAGCATCTCCGTCGCTTCCTTGCGGTAGCGGGCGATGAAGGGCACCGTAGAACCGCCGTCGAGCAGTTCCACGGCGGCCCTGACCTGCCGCTCCCGTACGCCGAGCTCCTCGGCGATCCTGCCTTCGATGGACACTGCGTTGATGGACCCGATGGACCCGGGTGTCGTCACGATCCCCTACCGCCTTCTCCGCTGAGGTTGCGCGGCAATTGTGGCAGGTGGTGGCGACAGTCGGGGATCAGGGCGGCTCCCGGCAGGTCGGGATCCGGATCAGGCCCTGCGGCTGCGGGTGGAGGACGAGGCCCCGCCGAACAGCCGGGCCAGGGCCCGGAAGGGCAGTGTGACGACGGTGGCGATGGCGCCGCCGATCTGGCGCAGCACATCTGCGATAGCACGGAACACGAAATTCCCCTTTCTCCACTCCCGGCCGCGACGGCCGGTGGAGAGCGGGTACCTCACCCACGCGTCACTATGCGTCACCCTTGCCGATCAGATCCGCCGGGAACGCCCCGGCCGCGAGCGCGGCGTGCGCGAACGCCCCGCCCAGCTCGGTCAGCCGGGCCACGCCCTCGGCGCCCAGGTGCTCGTACGGGGCACGGTCCAGGCGGTCCGTCTCGTCCTCGATATCCCGGCGCAGGGCGACGCCCCGTTCGGTGAGGTCGCCGGACGCGTCCAGCAGCCCGCGCTCCCGCAGCCGCTCCGTCGCCGCGTCCCAGTCCTCCCGGCTCCAGCCGCGGGTGGCGCACACCCACCTCGGGTTCATGCCCTTGCCCGTCGCCGTGTGGGTGACCATCGCCTCCAGACCGTCGAGACCCGCGGACATCAGGGCGGCCAGGTGCCCGTCACCCCGGTGCTCGCGCAGCAGGGTCGCCGCGTGCCAGTAGGCGAGGTGCGGATTCTCGGGGACGGGCAGGTCGGCGTGGGCGGCGTACAGCGGACGCGCCGAGCGTGAGCAGGCCTCGGCGGCGCGCAGTGCGAGCCGCGCGGCCTCGGCCATCTCGGCCGAGGCCAGGGTCTCCTCGCCGAGCAGGCGGCGCAGGGTCGCGTCGACCGCACGCGCGCGTGCCGCGAGGACCTGTTCGGGCGCCGCGGTCTCCCACACCGCCGGCACGTGCCGGGCCACGAGCTCGTACGTGTAGTGGTAGAAGGCCGCGGCCACCGGGCCTGCGCCGACCGGACCGAAGGCGGCGGCCCGCACGGCGAAGTTCACGGCGCGCGGGTCGGTGACCCCGAGGGCGCCCAGCTCCCGCCCGAGGTCGGGGGAGAAGTAGTGCGTCGAGTGCAGGGAGTTGAGCATGTTGTGGCAGCGTCGGCCGGCGCGCGGCTCCAGGGCGGCAGTCGTCATGCCCGGCAGGTTACCAACCGCTTGGTATGCCCTCCACGGTCGCGTACCGCATGGCAGGAAAGGCGGGATACCCGTCCTTGCGGCCATGCCCGGGACCCACGAAGAATCGACGGTATGGCCCCACGCACGGTTCTCGCCGTCCTCTTCGACGGCCTGCAGAGTCTCGACGTCTCCGGCCCCCTGGAGGTCTTCGCGGGCGCGGACCTGCTCTCCCCGGGCGCGTACCGGATCCGCACCGCCTCCCTGGACGGCGCGCCCGTGCGGACCACCAGTGGTCTGACCCTCGTCCCCGACGAGTCCCTGACCGGCGCGAAAGACCCGGACATCCTCCTCGTCCCCGGCGGACCGGGCAGCCTGCGGCCCGACCCGCGCCTGGTGGACTGGGTGCGCGAACGCGGGCCGCGCGCCGCCCGTCTGGTCTCCGTGTGCACCGGCGCGGCCGTGCTCGCCGGGGCGGGCCTTCTGGACGGCCGCCGCGCGACCACCCACTGGGCGTACTGCGACCGGCTCGCCCGCGAGTACCCGGCCGTCGAGATCGACCCCGACCCCGTCTACGTACGCGACGGGCACATCTCCACCTCGGCCGGTGTCACCGCCGGCATCGACCTGGCCCTCGCCCTGGTCGAGGACGACCTGGGCCGGGACGCCGCCCTGACGATCGCCCGTCACCTGGTGGTGTTCCTGCGCCGCCCGGGCAACCAGGCCCAGTTCAGCGCCCAGCTCGCGGCCCAGACCGCGCAACGAGAGCCCCTGCGGGACGTCCAGCGGTGGATCACCGACCACCCCGACGCGGACCTCAGCGTCGACACCCTCGCCGACCGCGCCCGTCTCTCGCCCCGCCACTTCGCCCGCGCCTTCCGCGCCGAGACCGGCATGACACCGGGCCGCTACGTGGACCGCGTCCGCCTCGAACACGCCCGGCGCCTCCTGGAGGACACCACCGGCGGGGTCGAGGAGATCGCCCGCACCAGCGGCTACGGCACGCCCGAGGCCATGCGCCGGGCCTTCGTCCGGACCCTCGGAACGCCCCCGGCCGAGTACCGCCGCCGCTTCCGCCCCGCGACCACGCCCTGAACCCCATCGACACCAGCCGACGGAAGGACACCATGCAGATCGCCATCGCCCTCTACGACCGCTTCACCGCCCTCGACGCCATCGGCCCCTACGAAACGCTCGGCCGGCTCCCGGACGCCGAGACCGTCTTCGTCGCCGAGGAGGCCGGCCCCGTACGGAACGACTCCGGGAACCTCGCGCTCATCGCCGACCGGACCCTGGCCGACGTACCGCACCCCGACATCATCGTGGTGCCCGGCGGCCCCGGCCCGCTCCCGCTGGCGCCGGACGGGCCCCTGCTCACCTGGCTGCGCAGCGCCGACGCCACCAGCACGTGGACGACGTCCGTGTGCACCGGCTCCCTGCTGCTCGCCGCCGCCGGACTCCTGCGAGGCCGCCGCGCGACCTCCCACTGGCTGGCCCTGGAGGAGCTGAAGCGCCACGGCGCCGAACCGACGGGGGAGCGGGTCGTCACCGACGGCAAGTACGTCACCGCGGCCGGCGTCTCCTCCGGCATCGACATGGGACTCACCCTGCTCGGCCGGATCGCGGGCGACGACCACGCGCAGATCGTCCAGCTCGCCACCGAGTACGACCCGCAGCCGCCCTACGACGCCGGATCGCCCGAGAAGGCCCCCGCCCACCTCGTCGAACTCGTCCGCACCCACTCCGGCGTCATCCTGACGTAGGCACGCTCCAGCCGAAGCGCGGCTGCCGGCGCTCCAGGAACGCGGCGACACCCTCCGCGGTGTCGCCGCTCGCGCGTGCCTGCCCGGCCCAGTGCGCGTCCCGGTCTGTACGACCGTCCGCGAACTCCTTGGCCGCCGCCTGGGTCAGCTGCGAACGCGACACCAGCACCCGGGTGAACTCTGCGACCCGCTTGCCGAGTTCGCCCTCGGGCAGCACCTCGTCCACCAGCCCGGCGCGCAGTGCCCGCTGGGCGTCGATCAACTCTGCCGAGAACAACAGGTACTTGGCGGTGGCCGGTCCCACCAGGGACACCAGCCGCCGGGTCGAGGACGCCGGGTACACGATGCCGAGCTTCGCGGGCGTCACACCGAACAACGCCCCCTCCTCGGCGAACCGCAGATCACAGGCCGCCGCCAGTTGCGCCCCGCCGCCCACGCAGTGACCCCGGATCGCCGCCAGTGTCGGCTTCGGGAACGCCGCCAGCGCCTCCTCGGCCCGCACGGCCAGGCCCTGCGCCTCCTCCGGAGAGCCCCGCAGCGTCGAGATGTCGGCTCCGGCGCAGAACGTCCGGCCCTCGCCGGTCAGCACCAGCGCCCGTACCGCCGGATCCCCCGCGAACTCCTCCAGCAGGGTGGGCACGGAGCGCCACATCGCGGCCGTCATGGCGTTGCGCTTCTCGGGATGACGTATGACGACCGTCGCGACCGAGTCGGTCACGCGGTGCTCCAGCTGCGGCTCCATGTGCCGGATGCTATCCGCATGCCAAACCCGTACAACCCGAATAGTTCGCCGAGACGGCACAACAGGGACAGGACCAGTCCCACAACTGACCGTGTCATACGCCAACGGTCAGAAGTGCTCGATACTTGCTGACTTCTGTTCAGTCCCGGGGTGCGAGGCGCATCGTTACCAACACTCAGAGGTGTGGCGACAATCGAGCGCGAGGGTGGCGACCGGACGATGGACGACGACGGGCGTGGGTTCGGTGCGCGCCCAGAGGGCGGCGCGGCGCCCCTCGGACCCGGGCCCGCGGATCCGCTGCCGTACGAAGGGGTCTGGCGGTTCACCGCACCGGCGGTCGAGTCCTCGGTCCCCCAGGCGCGGCACGCCGTACGGGACCTGCTGCTGCGTCAGGGAGTGCCGGTCTCGGACGACCTGGCCCAGGGACTGCTGCTGATCGTCTCGGAGCTGGTGACGAACGCCGTGAAGCACGCGGCGGTGCTGTCGCCGACGATCGCCGTCGAGCTGGCCGTCGGCGCCGAGTGGCTCCGGGTGTCCGTGGAGGACAACCATCCGTACCGGCCCACCGCCCTGGAGACCGACCACGGCCGGACCGGCGGGCGCGGACTGCTCCTGGTGCGCGAGATCACCCGGGAGGCGGGCGGCCTCTGCGAGGTCGAGTACACCGCGAGCGGCGGCAAGGTGATCTGGGCCGCCCTGCCGCTCAAACCCGCGCGCTTCGCCTGAGCCCCCGCCGCGCCGGGGCCGGGATCACCAGCCGGCGGACGGGCCCGTCAGCTCCCGGATCGCCGGCCGGGCCGCGTCCAGGACGGTCATGAACCAGGCCGAGAAGGTGTCCTTGGCGTGCCGCTCCGCCAGCTCCGGCGGGGTCACGAACACCGTCGACGCCACCTCCTCCGGGTCCGGCCGCACCACGGCCTGCACCATGCCGACGAAGAGGTGGTTGTACTCCTGCTCCACCAGACCGGACTCCGGGTCCGGGTGGTTGTAGCGGACCGTGCCCGCCTCGGCCAGCAGGGACGGGGAGGCGCCGAGTTCCTCGAACGTGCGCCGTGCCGCCGCCGCGAAGGGCGCCTCGCCGGGGTAGGGGTGGCCGCAGCAGGTGTTGGACCACACACCGGGGGAGTGGTACTTGCCCAGCGCGCGCTGCTGGAGCAGCAGCCGGCCGTATTCGTCGAAGAGGAACACGGAGAACGCGCGGTGCAGCTGTCCGGGCGGCTGGTGGGCGGCGAGCTTCTCCGCGGTGCCGATCGTCACGCCGTCCTCGTCGACCAGTTCCAGCAAAATCGCGTCTGCGGTGCCGTTCGACGGGTTGTGCGTCGCGGTGGCAGGTGTGATCGGCATACCCATCCTTCACATCGGTCTTCGCGCCCCAAGTCTGCCGTACGAATCCGGCACTCCCGGCACTTCGCGGCACGCCCGCATGTCCCGCGCGGTGACGCGGACCGCGGTCGGCACCGGTCCGACGCCGGGAAAGGGACCCGGTAGCTGATCGTGCCCGGCCAGGCAGGCGGAAAATCGTCCCCACCGGAGCTGTGGGGCTCAGGACGCGGGCGTACGGCGGAGGGTTGCGTTCCCCGGCGCACTCTCAGAGGTGTGCGCCCCGCCTGCCCCGCACCTCCCGGAAGCCGCCGTGTCAGTGACAGAGCCGCGCCTCGTGCTGCGCGTGCCCGACCGGTTCCAGCTGGAAAGTGCAGTGCTCCACGTCGAAGTGGTCGCCGAGGCAGCCCTGGAGCTCGTGGAGCATCTTCTCGTGGCCTATCGCGTTCAGGGCCTCCGAGCTGACGACCACGTGCGCCGACAGCACCGGCATGCCGGAAGTGATCGTCCAGGCGTGCAGGTCGTGGACGTCCTCCACGCCGTCCGTCGCCAGGATGTGCGAGCGCACCTCCGCCATGTCGACGCCCTGGGGAGCGGCCTCCAGCAGCACCGACAGCGTCTCGCGCAGCAGCTTCCACGTGCGGGGCGCGATCATCAGTGCGATCACGAGCGAGGCGATCGGGTCGGCGGGCTGCCAGCCCGTGAGCATGATCACCACGGACGAGACGATCACCGTGACCGAACCGAGGGCGTCCGCCGCGACCTCCAGGAACGCGCCGCGCACGTTCAGGCTCTCCTTCTGCCCGCGCATCAGCAGCGACAGCGACACCAGATTCGCGACCAGGCCGATCACACCGAACAGCAGAGCCAGCCGGCCCTCGGTCTCCGCGGGCGTGATGAAGCGCTGGACCGACTCGTACACGACGTACCCGCCGGCCCCGAGCAGCAGCAGACAGTTGGCCAGGGCGGCGAGGATCTCCGCCCGGGCGTAACCGAAGGTGGCCCGCTCGCTGGGCGGACGGTTCGCGAAGTGGATCGCGAGCAGCGCCATGCCCAGTCCCAGGGCGTCCGTCGCCATGTGGGCCGAGTCCGCGACGAGCGCGAGCGAGTCGGCCAGGGCGCCACCGACGATCTGCACGACCACGATGCCGAGCGTGATCGCCAGCGCGGCCCGCAGCCTGCCGCGGTACGCCGAGGTCGCCGTACCGCCGGCCGCGCCGTGCGCGTGCCCGTGATCGTGCCCAGCCCCCATGAGAAGTCAGCCTCCCTGTGTTCGCCCGATCGTGCTCGGGCACCCCAGTGAACTACGGGGAGGGGGTATGTGCAACGCGGCACTGAACACCGTTGTCATGTGCCCTGACCTGCGGAAACGATATGCAGGTCAGGGCGCTTCCAGGGGTCGGGAGCCGTGGTGCAGCAGCCAGCCGCGCCAGGCCGACTCGGTCATCTCGCGCACCCCGCGCCGGGCGGTCCAGCCGAGCTCCCCGGCAGCCCGGGCGGCCGACGCGACCGCACGCGGGGCGTCTCCGGGACGGCGGTCCTCGACGAGCGGAGGGCGGCGGTCGCCCGTGACCTCGCCGACGACCGTGATGAGCTCGCGGACCGAGACGCCCTCGCCGCGGCCGATGTTGACCGTCAGGTCACCCGTGATGCCGCCGTCGGCCAGCCGCCGGGCCGCCGCCAGATGGGCCTCGGCCAGGTCGGCGACGTGAATGTAGTCACGGATACAGGTGCCGTCCGGGGTCGGGTAGTCGTCGCCGAAGATCCGGGGCGCCTCGTCACGCGTCAGCCGGTCGAAGACCATCGGGACGATGTTGAAGACACCGGTGTCCGCGAGCTCCGGCGCGGCGGCGCCCGCCACGTTGAAATAGCGCAGACATACGGTGGAGATCCCGTGCGCCTTTCCCGCCGCCCGCACCAGCCACTCCCCGGCGAGCTTGGTCTCGCCATAGGGGTTCACCGGCGCGCAGGGCGTGTCCTCCGTGATGAGGTCCACACCCGGGTCGCCGTAGACGGCCGCCGACGAGGAGAACACGAAGCGCTCGATCCCGGCCCCGGCGACCGCGTCCAGCAGGGTCACCAGACCGCCGACGTTCTCCCGGTAGTAGCGCGTCGGCTGAGCGACGGACTCGGCGACCTGCTTGCGCGCCGCGAGGTGCACCACACCCGTCACGCCGTGCTCGGCGAAGATCCGCCCCAGCAGCTCCCCGTCCAGGGAGGAACCCCGCACGAGCGGGACCTCCGCCGGGAGCCGCGCGGGCACCCCGGCCGAGAGGTCGTCCAGGGCGAGGACGCGCTCCCCGGCCTCGGTCATGGCCCTGGCCACGTGTGCTCCGATATAGCCGGCACCGCCGGTGATCAGCCATGTCATGGTCGCCCACCCTATGCGGACGCGGTGGCCGCCTGCGCAATGTCCCCGTTGTCCGCATAGGAGGGGCACGGTTTGTGGGGCGGCCCCCGGATCCACGATGATGATCGCGGCAGGGGCTTGTGCGAACCACGTCGATCCAGCCGCCGAACGGGCGGTGAACGTGGCCCTCCCGGCATCCGATAGCCTCTGCCGACATGCCGCCCGGGAGCCACCGGAGAAGGCGCCCCCACCATGCACATCACCGGCGCGGACACGTCGGTACCCAGGGAGTGAATTCGGTTGTCGACCGCCATCCTCACCGGCCAGCCGGTCCCCGGATCGTCGATCGAGGCCGACCTGCGATCCCTCGGGTTCGACCTCCGGACCGCGGCCGACGCCGCCGAGGCAGAGACCCTCCTCGCCGAGGTGCCGGGCGACGAACGGGTCGCCCTGGTCGACGCCCGCTTCGTGGGGCACGTGCACGCGCTGCGCCTCGGCCTCACCGACCCCCGCTTCCCGCTCGCCGGGATCCCCGGGGCCGTCACGGCCCAGCCCGCCGGGCGCCAGGCCCTGACCCGGGCGATGGCCCGCGAGAACTCCGCCGGCGGCGGCACCACCCTGGTCGACAGCCTCGCCGACCGCATCCTCACCGCCCTCGACGCCGACGGCACCGGCGTGCACCACCCCGAGCTGGGCAGCCTCGTCGCCGCCGTCCCCGCCGACCCGCAGGCCCGCAACGAGGCACGCCAGGCGGTGGCGGACGTCGACGACGAGGCCGTACGCCTGAAGTCGGCGGTGAAGGCCCGCGACGGGTTCTTCACCACCTACTGCATCAGCCCTTACTCCCGCTACATCGCCCGCTGGTGCGCCCGCCGCGGCCTGACCCCCAACCAGGTCACCACCGCCTCGCTGATCACCGCCCTCATAGCGGCGGCCTGCGCGGCCACCGGAACCCGCGGCGGTTTCGTCGCGGCCGGCGTCCTGCTGATCGCGTCCTTCGTGCTGGACTGCACCGACGGCCAGCTCGCCCGCTACTCCCTGCAGTACTCCACGCTCGGTGCCTGGCTGGACGCCACCTTCGACCGGGCCAAGGAGTACGCCTACTACGCGGGCCTCGCGCTCGGAGCCGCGCGGGGCGGCGACGACGTATGGGCCCTGGCGCTCGGCGCCATGGTCCTGCAGACCAGCCGGCACGTCGTGGACTTCTCCTTCAACGAGGCCAACCACGACGCCACCGCCAACACCAGCCCCACCGCCGCCCTCTCCGACAAGCTCGACAGCGTCGGCTGGACGGTCTGGGTGCGGCGGATGATCGTCCTGCCCATCGGCGAGCGCTGGGCGATGATCGCCGTGCTCACGGCGGTCACCACCCCCCGCATCACCTTCTACGCGCTGCTCATCGGCTGCGCCTTCGCCGCGACGTACACCACGGCCGGCCGGGTGCTGCGCTCCCTGACCCGCAAGGCCAGGCGGACCGACCGGGCGGCCGGCGCCCTGGCCGACCTCGCCGACAGCGGCCCGCTCGCGCAGGGCCTCGCGGGGGCGCTCAGGAAGCCCGCCCGCGGGCTGCCGGGCTTCACCGCCCCCGCCGTGGCCCTGCTCGGCGGTCTCGCCGTCGTCCTCACCGCGGCGCTGACGGACTTCGGGGGCCCCTGGCCGGTCGTCGCGGCCCTCGGCTACGCCCTGACCTCGGGCCTCGCCGTCGCCCGCCCGCTCAAGGGCGCCCTCGACTGGCTGGTCCCCCCGTTCCTGCGCGCCGCAGAGTACGGCACCGTCCTGGTCCTGGCGGCCGAGGCGGACGTGAACGGGGCCCTTCCCGCCGCCTTCGGGCTGGTGGCCGCGGTCGCCTACCATCACTACGACACCGTCTACCGCATCCGCGGCGACGCCGGAGCGCCCCCGGCCTGGCTGGTGCGCTCCATCGGAGGGCACGAAGGACGGACGCTGCTCGTCACCGTCCTCGCCGCGCTGCTCACCGCCTCGCAGTTCAAGGTCGCGCTCACGGCACTGGCCGTGGCCGTGGCTCTCGTGGTGCTCGTCGAGAGCATCCGCTTCTGGGTCGGCGCCCACCAGGGCGGCGCACCCGCCGTACACGATGAAGGAGAAACCGCATGATCGGCCTCGTGCTTGCGGCCGGCGCCGGCCGGCGTCTGCGCCCCTACACCGACAGCCTCCCCAAGGCACTGGTGCCGGTGGGCCCCGCGGGCATAGAAGGCGAGCCCACGGTCCTCGACCTGACCCTCGGCAATTTCGCCGAGATCGGTCTCACCGAGGTCGCGATCATCGTCGGCTACCGCAAGGAGGCCGTGTACGCGCGCAAGGAGGCCCTGGAGCAGAAGTACGGCCTCAAGCTCACCCTCATCGACAACGACAAGGCCGAGGAGTGGAACAACGCCTACTCCCTGTGGTGCGGCCGTGACGCGCTCAAGGACGGCGTGATCCTCGCCAACGGCGACACCGTCCACCCGGTCTCCGTCGAGAAGACGCTGCTCGCCGCCCGCGGCGACGGCAAGAAGATCATCCTCGCCCTCGACACGGTCAAGCAGCTCGCCGACGAGGAGATGAAGGTCGTCGTCGACCCCGAGAAGGGCATGACGAAGATCACCAAGCTGATGGACCCCGCCGAGGCCACCGGCGAGTACATCGGCGTCACGCTGATCGAGGGCGACGCCGCCCCCGAGCTGGCCGACGCCCTCAAGGCCGTCTGGGAGACCGACCCGCAGCAGTTCTACGAGCACGGCTACCAGGAGCTGGTCAACCGCGGCTTCCGCATCGACGTGGCGCCGATCGGCGACGTCAAGTGGGTGGAGATCGACAACCACGACGATCTCGCCCGTGGACGGGAGATCGCGTGCCAGTACTGACCCGGCTCATCCCCTCGCCGCTCGTCGTCGACATCCGCCCGGGTGCCCTCGACGACCTCGCGTGCGTCCTCGCCGACGAGCGCATCTCGCACTCCGGCCGTCTCGCCGTCGCCGTCAGCGGCGGCTCGGGCGCCAGGCTGCGCGAGCGCATCTCGCCGAGCATGCCCGGCGCCACCTGGTACGAGGTCGGCGGCGGCACCCTCGACGACGCGGTCCGGCTGGCGGGCGACATAAAGGCCGGCCACTTCGACGCGGTCGTCGGCCTCGGCGGCGGCAAGATCATCGACTGCGCCAAGTTCGCCGCGGCACGGGTCGGCCTGCCCCTGGTCGCCGTGCCGACGAACCTCGCGCACGACGGTCTGTGCTCGCCGGTCGCCACCCTCGACAACGACGCGGGCCGCGGCTCCTACGGTGTGCCGAACCCGATCGCGGTCGTCATCGACCTGGACGTCATCCGTGAGGCCCCGGTGCGTTTCGTGCGCGCGGGCATCGGTGACGCGATCTCCAACATCAACGCGATCGCCGACTGGGAACTGGCCAACCGCGTCAAGGGCGAGAAGATCGACGGACTCGCCGCCGCCATGGCCCGCCAGGCGGGCGAGGCGGTGCTCCGGCACCCGGCCGGGGTCGGCGACAACGGCTTCCTCCAGGTGCTCGCCGAGGCGCTCGTCCTCACCGGCGTCGCCATGTCGATCTCGGGCGACTCGCGGCCGGCCTCCGGGTCGTGCCACGAGATCAACCACGCCTTCGACCTGCTCTTCCCCAAGCGCGCCGCCTCCCACGGCGAGCAGTGCGGTCTCGGCGCGGCCTTCGCGATGTGGCTGCGCGGTGCGCACGAGGAGTCCGCGTACATGGCCGAGGTGCTGCGCCGGCACGGCCTGCCCGTGCTGCCGGACGAGATCGGCTTCACGACGGACGAGTTCGTCAAGGCCGTCGAGTTCGCCCCGGAGACCCGCCCCGGCCGCTACACCATCCTCGAACACCTCGACCTGAACACCGAACAGATCAAGGACATCTACGCCGACTATGTCAAGGCCATCGGTAGCTGAACTCCGCCCCGTCGTTCACCCCCCGGGGGTGAAGGACCGGCGCAGCGGTGAGCACTGGATGGGACGCCTCTACATGCGTGAGGTGTCCCTGCGGGTCGACCGTTACCTGGTCAACACCAGGGTGACGCCCAACCAGCTCACCTACCTGATGACCGTCTTCGGTGTGCTCGCGGCCCCGGCACTGCTCGTGCCGGGGATCGCGGGCGCCGTCCTCGGCGTGGTGTGCGTCCAGATGTACCTGCTGCTGGACTGCGTCGACGGCGAGATCGCGCGCTGGAAGAAGCAGTACTCCCTCAACGGCGTCTACCTGGACCGGGTCGGCGCCTACCTCACCGACGCGGCGGTCCTCACCGGCTTCGGCCTGCGCGCCGCCGACGTGTGGGGCAGCGGGCGCATCGACTGGCTGTGGGCCTTCCTCGGCACCCTGGCCGCCCTCGGCGCCATCCTGATCAAGGCGGAGACCGACCTCGTCGGCGTCGCCCGGCACCAGGCCGGCAAGCCCCCGGTCAAGGAGGCCGCCGCCGAGATGCGCTCCTCCGGCATGGCGCTGGCCCGCAAGGCCGCCGCCGCCCTGAACTTCCACCGCCTCATCCTCGGCATCGAGGCGTCCCTGCTGATCCTCGCGCTGGCGATCGTCGACCAGGTCCGCGGCGACCTGTTCTTCTCCCGGCTCGGCGTCGCCGTGCTCGCCGGCATCGCGCTGGTGCAGACCCTGCTGCACCTCGTGTCCATCCTCGCCTCGAGCAGGCTGAAGTGAGCGGCATGAAGGTCGGCGCCGTCATCATCACCATGGGCAACCGGCCCGAGGAGCTGCGCGCCCTGCTCGACTCCGTCGCCAAGCAGGACGGCGACCGGGTCGAAGTGGTCGTCGTCGGCAACGGCTCGCCCGTCCCGGACGTCCCCGAGGGCGTCCGCACGATCGAGCTGCCCGAGAACCTCGGCATCCCGGGTGGCCGCAACGTCGGCATCGAGGCGTTCGGCCCCGCCGGCCGGGACGTCGACGTCCTGCTCTTCCTGGACGACGACGGACTGCTCGCGAGCCACGACACCGCCGAGCTGTGCCGCAAGGCGTTCGAGGCCGACCCGAAGCTCGGCATCGTGAGCTTTCGCATAGCCGACCCGGAGACCGGCGTCACCCAGCGCCGCCACGTCCCCCGGCTGCGCGCCGCCGACCCCATGCGCTCCTCGCGTGTGACCACCTTCCTCGGCGGCGCCAACGCCGTCCGCACCCGCGTCTTCGCCGACGTCGGCGGGCTCCCGGACGAGTTCTTCTACGCCCACGAGGAAACCGACCTGGCCTGGCGGGCCCTCGACGCGGGCTGGATGATCGACTACCGGTCCGACATGGTGCTCTACCACCCGACGACCGCGCCCTCACGGCACGCGGTCTACCACCGCATGGTCGCCCGCAACCGGGTCTGGCTGGCCCGCCGCAACCTCCCCGCCCCGCTCGTCCCCGTCTACCTCGGCGTGTGGCTGCTGCTCACTCTCCTGCGCCGTCCCTCCCGCAGTGCGCTGCGGGCCTGGTTCGGCGGATTCCGTGAGGGCTGGGCCACCTCGTGCGGCCCCCGCCGGCCCATGAAGTGGCGTACGGTGTGGCGGCTGACCCGGCTGGGCCGGCCCCCCGTCATCTGACAAGCTCGTATCCGGGAAAACCCGGGAGTCCCCGGGCCGTACCCTGGCCCCGGCTCATGCCGGACCCGGCACAGGCCGAGCATCTCGAAGACGAAAGTTTCCACTAGTGAGTGAGACAACGCACGACGCCACGGTCGCGGTGAGCGCGCCCGCGGCGCCCGACGAGGGCCTCACGGCGAGTGAACTCGCCGCCAAGCACGGGCTCACCGTGAGCGGCGCCCGGCCGACCCTCATCGAGTACGTCCGTCAGCTCTGGGACCGGCGGCATTTCATCCTCGCCTTCTCCCGGGCGAAGCTGACCGCCCAGTACAGCCAGGCCAAGCTCGGCCAGCTGTGGCAGGTGGCCACGCCGCTGCTCAACGCGGCCGTGTACTTCTTCATCTTCGGCCTGCTCCTGGAGGCGGACCGCGGCCTGCCCCGCGAGGTGTACATCCCGTTCCTGGTCACGGGCGTGTTCGTGTTCACCTTCACGCAGAGCTCGGTGATGGCGGGCGTGCGCGCGATCTCCGGCAACCTCGGCCTGGTCCGCGCCCTGCACTTCCCGCGTGCCTCGCTGCCGATCTCCTTCGCGCTGCAGCAGCTCCAGCAGCTGCTGTTCTCGATGATCGTGCTGTTCGCCGTCGCGGTCGGCTTCGGCCACTACCCGGATCTGTCCTGGCTGCTGATCGTGCCGGTGCTGGTCCTGCAGTTCTGCTTCAACACCGGCCTCGCGCTGATCATGGCCCGGGCGGGCGCCAAGACCCCCGACCTCGCCCAGCTGATGCCCTTCGTGATGCGGACGTGGATGTACGCGTCCGGGGTGATGTTCTCCATCCCGATCTTCCTGGAGGGCAAGCCCCAGTGGATCGCGAACGTCCTGCAGTGGAACCCCGCCGCGATCTACATGGACCTGATGCGCTTCGCGCTCATCGACGAGTACGACTCGACGTACATGCCCGACCACGTCTGGGCGGCCGCGGGCGGCTGGGCCGTGCTGTTCGCCGTGGGCGGCTTCGTGTACTTCTGGAAGGCGGAGGAGAGGTACGGCCGTGGCTGAGCAGCAGCAGGACGCACGCATCCCCACCGTCGTCGCGGACGACCTCCACATCGTCTACCGCGTCAACGGCGCCAAGACCGGCAAGGGCAGCGCAACCGCCGCCCTCAGCCGCATCATCAAGCGCGGTGAGGAGCGCGGCGTGCGCAAGGTGCACGCCGTGCGCGGCGTCTCCTTCGTGGCGTACCGCGGTGAGGCCATCGGCCTGATCGGCTCCAACGGCTCCGGCAAGTCGACCCTGCTGCGCGCCATCGCCGGCCTGTTGCCCGCCGAGCAGGGCAAGGTCTACACCGACGGCCAGCCGTCGCTGCTCGGTGTCAACGCGGCCCTGATGAACGATCTCACCGGCGAACGGAACGTCATATTGGGCGGGCTCGCCATGGGCATGTCCCGCGAGGAGATCAAGGAGCGCTACCAGGAGATCGTCGACTTCTCCGGCATCAACGAGAAGGGCGACTTCATCACCCTGCCCATGCGCACGTATTCCTCCGGCATGGCGGCCCGGCTCCGCTTCTCCATCGCCGCGGCCAAGGACCACGACGTCCTGATGATCGACGAGGCGCTGGCGACGGGCGACCGCAAGTTCCAGAAGCGCTCCGAGGACCGCATCCGGGAGCTGCGCAAGGAAGCCGGCACGGTGTTCCTGGTCAGCCACAACAACAAGTCCATCCGCGACACCTGCGACCGCGTCCTGTGGCTGGAGCGCGGCGAGCTGCGCATGGACGGCCCCACCGACGAGGTGCTCAAGGAGTACGAGAAGTTCACGGGCAAGTAGCCCGGATTCGGACAGGGCCCCGACGGAACTGTTCCGGCGGGGCCCGGCGTCTGCAAAGGAAACGTCAACTCCGGCCCATCTCGGGAATCTTGGGGCCAATCGGTGTGTTCTCGTGATGCGCGGGACACCCTGGCGAACCATGTCGCGTTGTACAACGTAAGCTGTACCGGTCCCGAAACACGGCAATCAGGGCGATACTGCGCGACACCGCCCGTCGGGCCACCGTGCGGACGGCCGGGCGGCGTGTCCGAAATAGTGTGTATTGGGTCGGCAGTGTAGAACGGGAGATGTGACGGCGATGGCTACGGAAACTCCCCAGCTCCACGCAGCACGTGCCGTCCCCGCGCCGGGCAGCCGGCGGTGACGGGAACCGGCACGGCGCGCGCCCTCGATCCGGAGCGCGGCACGCTCGACAAGGCCGCCGGCGAGAACTTCCCGGTGGCCCCCTTCTTCCTGCCCCGGGCCTGGCGCACCGACCTCATGGCCGTCTACGGCTTCGCCCGTCTGGTCGACGACATCGGCGACGGCGATCTGGCCCCCGGCGGCGCCGACGCCCGCCTGCTCGGTGTGTCCCCGCGGGAGGCGGAGGACCGGCTGGTCCTGCTGGACGCCTTCGAGGCCGACCTGCGCCGCGTCTTCGACGCGACCCCCCGCCACCCCCTGCTGCGCCGCCTCCAGCCGACCGTGCGCCGTCGCTCGCTGACCCCCGAGCCGTTCCTCGGCCTCATCGCCGCCAACCGCCAGGACCAGCTGGTCAGCCGCTACGAGACCTACGACGACCTGCTCGCCTACTGCGAGCTCTCCGCCAACCCCGTCGGCCGCCTCGTCCTCGCCGTCACCGGAACCTCGACGCCCGAGCGGATCCGCCGTTCCGACATGATCTGCACGGCCCTCCAGATCGTCGAGCACCTCCAGGACGTCGCCGAGGACCTCGGCCGCGACCGCGTCTACCTGCCCGCGACCGACATGAAACGCTTCCACGTCCAGGAAGCTGATCTCGCCACGAAATCCGCCGGTGCGTCGGTCCGTGCGCTGATTGCGTACGAAGCGCAAAGGGCCCGGGACCTCCTGAATGAAGGCGCCCCCCTGGTGGGTAGCGTCCACGGCAGGCTGAAACTGCTGCTCGCGGGGTTCGTGGCGGGGGGAAGGGCGGCGGTCCACGCGATCGCCGCCGCCGAATACGACGTACTTCCCGGCCCGCCCAAGCCCGGCAAGCTCCGGCTGCTGCGTGAGGTGGGCGTGACTCTGCGAGGAGAGGGGTGATCCGGACCGTGGAGTCGGAACCACACGCGTCCCCACCGGTACTCGCCGCCTACAGCTACTGCGAGGCCGTCACCGGACGGCAGGCCCGCAACTTCGCCTACGGCATCCGGCTGCTGCCGACGCCCCAGCGCCGCGCGATGTCGGCGCTGTACGCGTTCTCGCGGCGGGTCGACGACATCGGGGACGGCGCGCTCGCCCACGACGTCAAGACGGCCCGGCTGGAGGAGACCCGGACGCTGCTCACCCGGATCCGCGAGGACGAGGTCGACGAGGACGACACCGACCCGGTCGCCGTCGCCCTCGCGCACGCGGCCGGGCACTTCCCGATCCCGCTCGGCGGTCTGGACGAGCTCATCGACGGCGTCCTCATGGACGTCCGCGGGGAGACCTACGAGACCTGGGACGACCTGAAGGTCTACTGCCGTTGCGTGGCGGGCGCCATCGGGCGTCTCTCGCTCGGCGTGTTCGGCACGGAACCGGGGGCGCGCGGCGCGGACCGCGCCCCGGAGTACGCCGACACGCTCGGGCTCGCGCTCCAGCTCACCAACATCCTCAGAGACGTCCGCGAGGACGCCGTGGACGGGCGGACCTATCTCCCCGCCGACGATCTCGCCAAGTTCGGCTGCTCGACCGGCTTCAGCGGGCCGCGGCCGCCGGAGGGCTCCGACTTCGCGGGCCTCGTGCACTTCGAAGTGCGACGGGCCCGCGCTCTGTTCGCCGAGGGCTACCGCCTGCTCCCCATGCTCGACCGGCGCAGCGGCGCCTGTGTCGCCGCCATGGCCGGCATCTACCGACGCCTCCTCGACCGTATCGAGCGCGACCCGGAGGCCGTGCTGCGCGGCCGGGTCTCCCTGCCCGGACGGGAGAAGGCCTACGTCGCCGTGCGCGGCCTGTCCGGTCTCGACGCCCGGCACGTGACCCGGCGGACCGTCAGGAGGCGTGCGTGAACAGCGCAGAGTCAGCCGTCGGTGGTGCGGCCCGGGAGGCCGGGCGCGGGTGCGACGCGCCTCTCGGCCGAGCCGTCGGAGACAACCGGCGGGCAACCCTCCGGCGCGGGGCCGCGTCCCTGACGGAGACGGCCGGTCGTGCACCGTTCGAGCGGCACGCTCCGGCCATGGGGGAGGGCGCGCGATGAGCCACGGCACACGGCCCGGGGGGCCGACGGCACCGTCGCGGCACGTCGTCGTGGTCGGCGGCGGGCTCGCCGGTGTCACCACCGCGCTCGCGCTCGCCGACGCCGGGGTGCGCGTCACCCTGCTGGAGGGCAGGCCGCGCCTGGGTGGTCTGGCCTTCTCCTTCCGGCGCGGCGACCTCACCGTCGACAACGGCCAGCACGTCTACCTGCGCTGCTGCACCGCCTACCGCTGGTTCCTCGACCGCATCGAGGGCGCGGCGCTGGCCCCGCTGCAGGACCGGCTCGACGTACCCGTCCTGGACCTCGCCCGGCCCGAGGGGCGGCGCCTCGGCCGGCTGCGCAGGGACGCCCTGCCCGTCCCGCTGCACCTGGGGCGCAGCCTCGCCTCCTACCCGCACCTGTCGCTCGCCGACCGCGCCAGAGTGGGCCGGGCCGCGCTCGCGCTCAAGGGACTCGACCTCGCCGACCCGGCGCTGGACACCCAGGACTTCGGAAGCTGGCTGGCCGCGCACGGCCAGTCGGCACGCGCCGTCGAGGCCCTGTGGGACCTGGTCGGGATCGCCACCCTCAACGCGGTCGCCTCCGACGCCTCCCTGGCACTCGCCGCGATGGTCTTCAAGACCGGTCTGCTGTCCGACCCGGGCGCGGCGGACATCGGCTGGGCGCGGGTCCCGCTGGGCGACCTGCACGACGGGCTGGCCCGCAAGGCCCTCGACTCCGCGGGCGTCCGCACCGAGGTCCGCACCCGCGTCACCTCCGTTTCAGCGGCCGCGGCCGGACAGTGGACCGTCCAGGTCCCCGGCGAGACGCTGGAGGCCGACGCGGTGGTCCTCGCCGTACCGCAGCGCGAGGCGCACGACCTGCTGCCGGCGGGCGCCCTCGACGCGCCCGAGCGGCTCCTGGAGATCGGCACCGCGCCGATCCTCAACGTCCATGTGGTGTACGACCGCACGGTCCTGGGCCGGCCGTTCTTCGCCGCCCTGGGCAGCCCCGTGCAGTGGGTCTTCGACCGGACCGACGCGTCCGGGCTGCGCGAGGGCCAGTACCTCGCTCTGTCGCAGTCGGTCGCCCAGGACGAGATCGACGAGCCCGTGGCCGTGCTGCGCGAACGGTACCTGCCCGAGCTGGAACGGCTGCTGCCGCTGACCCGCGGCGCCGCGGTGAGGGACTTCTTCGTCACCCGGGAGCGCACCGCGACGTTCGCTCCCGCCCCCGGCGTCGGGCGCCTCAGGCCCGGCGCCCGCACCAAGGCATCCGGCCTCTACCTGGCCGGAGCGTGGACCGCCACCGGGTGGCCCGCGACCATGGAGAGTGCGGTCCGCAGTGGTGTGAGCGCGGCGGACGCCGTGCTGGGCGCCCTGGGCCGGCCCCGTCCGCACGCCCTCTTCGACTTCGAGGAGGCGGCATGATGCCGGCCCAGGCCGGCGCGGCAGGCGGCCCCCGCACCCCCGGTACCGCGACAAGAGGAGAGACTGTGCCCACTGTGCCCCCGGCCTCGAAGACTGCCGAGGCGGTGGACGTGACCGCGCTGCTGGAGCGCGGCCGGACCCTGGCCACACCGGTACTGCGGGCGGCCGTCGACCGCCTGGCACCTCCCATGGACACTGTTGCCGCCTACCACTTCGGCTGGATCGACGCCCAGGGCAGGCCCGCGGAGGGTGACGGCGGCAAGGCTGTGCGCCCCGCCCTCGCGGTGCTGTCCGCCGAGGTCATGTCGGCTGTCCCCGAGACCGGCATCCCCGGCGCCGTCGCCGTGGAGCTCGTCCACAACTTCTCCCTCCTCCACGACGACCTCATGGACGGCGACGAGCAGCGCCGTCACCGCGACACGGTCTGGAAGGTGCACGGACCCGCCCAGGCCATCCTGGTCGGCGACGCCCTGTTCGCCCTCGCCAACGAGGTGCTCCTCGAACTCGGCACCGTCGAGGCGGGCCGCGCCACCCGCCGCCTGACCACCGCCACCCGCGCCCTGATCGACGGCCAGGCCCAGGACATCTCCTACGAACACCGCGACCGCGTCAGCGTCGAGGAATGCCTGGAGATGGAGGGCAACAAGACCGGCGCCCTGCTCGCCTGCGCCAGCTCCATCGGTGCGGTCCTCGGCGGCGCCGACGACCGCACCGCCGACACCCTCGAGAAGTACGGCTACCACCTGGGCCTCGCCTTCCAGGCCGTCGACGACCTGCTCGGCATCTGGGGCGACCCGGTCTCCACCGGCAAGCAGACCTGGAGCGACCTGCGCCAGCGCAAGAAGTCCCTGCCGGTCGTGGCCGCCCTCGCGGCGGGCGGCCCGGCCTCCGAGCGGCTCGGCGAGATCCTTGCCGCCGATGCCAAGAGCAGCGACGTCGAGAACTTCTCCGAGGAGGAGTTCGCGGCCCGCGCCGCCCTCATCGAGGAGGCCGGCGGTCGCGAATGGACCGCCGACGAGGCACGCCGCCAGCACACCATCGCCATCGAAGCCCTCGACGCCGTCGACATGCCCGAACGGGTGCGGGCACAGTTCACGGCCCTCGCGGACTTCGTCGTCGTACGAAAGAGATGATCACTATCGGCCGAATAACCCTCGCGTAGTCGCCGGCCGGTGCCGTGAGTCATCACGGAGCACCGGCCGACGGCGGACCCACAGCAGCTGCACACCTTGCACCACTGCACGAAGGGGAAGCCATGACAGCGACGACCGACGGAAGCACCGGGGCCCTGCCACCCCGCGCCGCCGCGGCCAGCGACACCGACACGCACACCCCCGGGGCGGCCGGGGTACCGGAAGCCGCCGCACACGCCGCCCGGCGTGCCACCGACTTCCTGCTCTCCCTCCAGGACGCCGAGGGCTGGTGGAAGGGCGACCTCGAGACCAACGTCACGATGGACGCCGAGGATCTGCTGCTCCGTCAGTTCCTCGGTATCCGCGACGAGAAGACCACACAGGCAGCCGCCCTCTTCATCCGCGGTGAGCAGGGCGAGGACGGCACCTGGGCCACGTTCTACGGCGGACCGAGCGAACTGTCCGCCACGATCGAGGCGTACGTGGCCCTCCGCCTGGCCGGTGACGCCCCCGACGCCCCGCACATGGCCAAGGCCTCCGCATGGATCCGCGCGCAGGGCGGCATCGCCGCCGCCCGGGTCTTCACCCGGATCTGGCTGGCCCTGTTCGGCTGGTGGAAGTGGGAGGACCTGCCCGAACTCCCGCCGGAGCTCGTCTTCTTCCCGAAGTGGGTGCCGCTCAACATCTACGACTTCGGCTGCTGGGCGCGGCAGACCATCGTCCCGCTGACGATCGTCTCCGCGAAGCGGCCGGTACGCCCCGCGCCCTTCCCGCTCGACGAGCTGCACACCGACCCGGACCTTCCCAACCCGCCGAAGCCTCTGGCTCGGCCGTTCAGTTGGGACGGCGCGTTCCAGCGGATGGACAAGGGCCTGCACGCCCTGCGGAAGGTCGCCCCGCGCAGACTGCGCAGAGCGGCCATGAACAGCGCCGCCCGCTGGATCATCGAGCGGCAGGAGAACGACGGCTGCTGGGGCGGCATCCAGCCCCCCGCCGTGTACTCGATCATCGCCCTGCACCTGCTCGGCTACGACCTCGAACACCCCGTGATGCGTGAGGGGCTGGCGTCCCTGGACCGGTTCGCCGTGTGGCGCGAGGACGGGGCCCGGATGATCGAGGCCTGCCAGTCGCCGGTGTGGGACACCTGCCTGGCCGCTATCGCCCTCGCCGACGCCGGACTGCCCGCCGATCACCCGCAGTTGGTGAAGGCGGCCGACTGGATGCTGGGCGAGGAGATCGTCCGGCCCGGCGACTGGTCCGTGAAGCGGCCCGGACTGCCGCCCGGGGGCTGGGCGTTCGAGTTCCACAACGACAACTACCCCGACATCGACGACACCGCCGAGGTGATCCTCGCGCTGCGCCGGATCGCCCACCCCGACCCGGAGCGGCTCGACCGGGCCGCCGCGCGCGGCATGCGCTGGACGCTCGGCATGCAGTCGAAAAACGGCGCCTGGGCCGCCTTCGACGTGGACAACACCAGCCCCTTCCCCAACCGGCTGCCGTTCTGCGACTTCGGCGAGGTCATCGACCCGCCCTCCGCCGACGTCACCGCGCACGTCGTCGAGATGCTCGCCGTGGAGGGACTCGCCCACGACCCGCGCACCCGCCGCGGCATCGAGTGGCTGCTGGCCGAGCAGGAGCCGGACGGCTCGTGGTTCGGGCGCTGGGGCGTCAACTACATCTACGGCACCGGGTCCGTCGTGCCCGCCCTGACCGCCGCCGGCATCCCCGCCGCGCACCCGGCGATCCGGCGGGCCGTGGCCTGGCTGGAGTCGGTCCAGAACGACGACGGCGGCTGGGGCGAGGACCTGCGCTCCTACCAGCACGTCAGGGAATGGAGCGGCCGCGGCGCCTCGACCGCCTCGCAGACGGCGTGGGCGCTGATGGCCCTGCTCGCGGCGGGGGAGCGGGACTCCAAGGCCGTCGAACGCGGCATCGAGTGGCTCGCCGCGACCCAGCGGGCGGACGGCTCCTGGGACGAGCCGTACTTCACGGGGACGGGCTTCCCGTGGGACTTCTCGATCAACTACCACCTCTACCGGCAGGTGTTCCCGCTCACCGCGCTCGGCCGCTACCTGCACGGCGAACCCTTCACCGACATGCCGCGGGGAACCGGGAGCGCCGAGGAGCGCCGGGTGGCCGGGAAAACCGAGCAGCTCCGGGGGAGCGGGACCGGCAGTCCGCTCACCGAGGCCAAGGGGAGCAGATGAGCGCACAGCCCGCCCCGGCCCCGCTGCTGATCGCCTGCGCGCTCGGCATCGAGCAGTTCGCCCTGCGCGCGGGCGGCCGGAGCGGGGCCGGCGGGCCGGTCACGGTGCTGCGGACGGGCATGGGTCCGGCCGCCGCCGAGCGGGCCGTCACCCGCATGCTGGCCGACCCGGCCCTGTGTGACGCCGCCGTCCTGGCCACCGGCTTCTGCGCCGGCCTCGCGCCGGGCATGCACCCCGGTGATCTCGTCGTCGCCGAGGAGACCCGCGACCCGCGCGGCACGACCCCCTGCGTGGGGACCGAGCTGCTGGTCAAGGAGCTGGCCCGGGCGCTGCCCGGGCGCACGGTGCACACCGGGCCGCTGACCTGCTCCGACCACGTCGTGCGGGGCTCGGAACGGTCCGCTCTGCGCGCGACCGGCGCGATCGCGGTCGACATGGAGTCCGCCGTCACGCTCCTGAGCGCCGTACGGGCGGGCGAGCGCCCGGTTGCGGCCGTCCGGGTGGTCGTGGACGCTCCTGAACATGAACTCGTCCGGATCGGCACGGTGCGCGGTGGAATATCAGCTTTCCGTGTTCTTCGTTCCGTACTTCCCGCTTTCTTCGAATGGCACCGTTCCTTGCTGCTCCCCAGGAGGTGAGCCAGATGGCCATGCCGCTCCGACAGTCCATCAAGGTCGCTACGTACTTGGCTGAACAGAAGATCCGCCGACGGGACAAGTTCCCGCTGATCGTCGAGCTGGAGCCGCTGTTCGCCTGCAACCTCAAGTGCGAGGGGTGCGGCAAGATCCAGCATCCGGCCGGGGTGCTCAAGCAGCGGATGCCGGTCGCCCAGGCCGTGGGGGCGGTCGTGGAGTCCGGCGCCCCGATGGTGTCCATCGCCGGCGGCGAGCCCCTGATGCACCCGCAGATCGACGAGATCGTCCGCCAGCTGGTGGCCAAGCGCAAGTACGTCTTCCTCTGCACCAACGCGATGCTGCTGCGCAAGAAGATGGACAAGTTCACGCCGTCGCCCTACTTCGCCTTCGCGGTGCACATCGATGGCCTGCGCGAGCGGCACGACGAGTCGGTCGCCAAGGAGGGCGTGTTCGACGAGGCCGTGGAGGCGATCAAGGAGGCCAAGCGGCGCGGCTTCCGGGTCACCACCAACTCGACCTTCTTCAACACCGACACCCCCCAGACCATCATCGAGGTGCTGAACTTCCTCAACGACGACCTCCAGGTCGACGAGATGATGATCTCGCCCGCCTACGCCTACGAGAAGGCCCCCGACCAGGAGCACTTCCTCGGCGTGGAGCAGACCCGCGAGCTGTTCAAGAAGGCCTTCTCCGGCGGCAACCGGCGGCGCTGGCGGCTCAACCACTCCCCGCTCTTCCTGGACTTCCTGGAGGGCAAGGTCGACTTCCCGTGCACGGCGTGGGCGATCCCGAACTACTCGCTCTTCGGCTGGCAGCGCCCCTGCTACCTGATGAGCGACGGATACGTGCCGACGTACCGGGAGCTGGTCGAGGACACCGACTGGGACAAGTACGGCCGCGGCAAGGACCCGCGCTGCGCCAACTGCATGGCGCACTGCGGCTACGAGCCCACCGCCGTCCTCGCCACCATGGGATCGCTCAAGGAATCTCTGCGCGCCATGCGTGAGACGGTCTCCGGGAACCGGGAGTGAGGCCATGACCGCCATTGAGCTGGGCGTCCCCGAGGTGCCGCTCCGGCCGATCGCCGAGCGGCGCGTCTCGCGCCGGATCCAGGTCGGTCCGGTGGCGGTCGGGGGAGGGGCCCTGGTGTCGGTGCAGTCGATGACGACGACCCGTACGTCGGACATCGGCGCCACCCTGCAGCAGATCGCCGAGCTGACCGCGTCCGGCTGCCAGATCGTCCGGGTCGCCTGCCCCACGCAGGACGACGCGGACGCGCTGGCGACCATCGCGCGCAAGTCGCAGATCCCGGTGATCGCGGACATCCACTTCCAGCCGAAGTACGTGTTCGCGGCCATCGAGGCGGGCTGCGCCGCGGTCCGCGTCAACCCGGGCAACATCAAGCAGTTCGACGACCGGATCAAGGAGATCGCCCAGGCGGCGAAGGACCACGGCACGCCGATCCGCATCGGCGTCAACGCCGGGTCGCTGGACCGGCGCCTGCTCCAGAAGTACGGCAGGGCCACCCCGGAGGCGCTCGTGGAGAGCGCGCTGTGGGAGGCCTCCCTGTTCGAGGAGCACGGCTTCCGGGACATCAAGATCTCCGTCAAGCACAACGACCCGGTCGTCATGATCGAGGCGTACAGCCAGCTGGCCGAGCAGTGCGACTACCCGTTGCACCTGGGCGTGACGGAGGCCGGGCCCGCCTTCCAGGGCACGATCAAGTCGGCGGTGGCGTTCGGGGCGCTGCTGTCGCGGGGCATCGGCGACACGATCCGGGTGTCGCTGTCCGCGCCGCCGGCCGAGGAGGTCAAGGTCGGCATCCAGATCCTCCAGTCCCTCGGGCTCAAGGAGCGCCGGCTGGAGATCGTGTCGTGCCCGTCCTGCGGGCGCGCCCAGGTCGACGTCTACAAGCTGGCCGAGGAGGTCACGGCCGGGCTCGACGGCATGGAGGTGCCGCTGCGGGTCGCCGTCATGGGGTGTGTGGTCAACGGGCCCGGCGAGGCACGGGAGGCCGATCTGGGGGTCGCCTCCGGCAACGGCAAGGGGCAGATCTTCGTCAAGGGCGAGGTCATCAAGACCGTCCCCGAGTCCAAGATCGTCGAGACGCTGATCGAAGAGGCGATGAAGATCGCCGAGCAGATGGAGCAGGACGGCGTGGGGTCGGGGGAGCCGGCCGTCACCGTGAGCTGAGCACCGCGGAATGCGAAGGGGGCCCGAGCGTGACGATTCTGGAGAGCATCCGGGGACCACACGACCTGAAGGCGCTGTCCGAGGCGGAAGTAGGGGAACTGTCGGAGGAGATCCGGGAGTTCCTGGTGCATGCGGTCGCCAGGACCGGCGGCCATCTCGGACCCAACCTGGGCGTGGTGGAACTGACCATCGCCCTGCACCGGGTCTTCGAGTCGCCGGCCGACCGCATCCTGTGGGACACCGGCCACCAGAGCTACGTCCACAAACTGCTGACCGGCCGTCAGGACTTCTCCAAGCTGCGCGGCAAGGGCGGCCTGTCCGGCTACCCCTCGCGCGAGGAGTCCGAGCACGACGTCATCGAGAACAGCCACGCCTCCACCGCCCTCGGCTGGGCCGACGGGCTCGCCAAGGCCCGCCAGGTGCAGGGCGAGAAGGGCCATGTCGTCGCGGTCATCGGCGACGGGGCCCTCACCGGCGGCATGGCCTGGGAGGCCCTGAACAACATCGCGGCCGCCAAGAACCGCCCGCTGATCATCGTCGTCAACGACAACGAACGTTCCTACGCCCCCACCATCGGCGGCCTCGCCAACCACCTCGCCACACTGCGCACCACCGACGGCTACGAGCGGGTCCTGGCCTGGGGCAAGGACCTGCTCCAGGGCACGCCCCTGGTCGGCAACACCCTCTACGAGGCCCTGCACGGCGCGAAGAAGGGCTTCAAAGACGCCTTCGCCCCGCAGGGTCTCTTCGAGGACCTGGGCCTGAAGTACGTGGGGCCGATCGACGGGCACGACACCGGGGCCGTGGAGTCCGCGCTGCGGCGCGCGAAACGCTTCCACGGGCCGGTGCTGGTGCACTGTCTCACGGAGAAGGGCCGCGGCTACCAGCCCGCCCTCGCCCACGAGGAGGACCACTTCCACACCGTCGGCGTGATGGACCCGCTGACCTGCGCACCGCTCTCCCCGGCGGGCGGCCCCTCCTGGACCTCGGTGTTCGGCGAGGAGATCGTCAGGATCGGCGAGGAGCGCGAGGACGTGGTGGCGATCACCGCCGCCATGCTGCATCCCGTCGGCCTGGGCGCCTTCGCCGAGCGGTTCCCGGACCGGGTGTGGGACGTCGGCATCGCCGAGCAGCACGCGGCCGTGTCCGCGGCCGGCTTGGCGACGGGCGGACTGCACCCGGTCGTCGCCGTCTACGCCACCTTCCTCAACCGCGCCTTCGACCAGCTGCTCATGGACGTGGCCCTGCACCGCTGCGGGGTGACCTTCGTCCTGGACCGGGCCGGGATCACCGGTGTCGACGGGGCCTCCCACAACGGCATGTGGGACATGTCCGTCCTCCAGGTCGTGCCCGGGCTCAGGATCGCCGCGCCACGGGACGCCGACCAGCTGCGGGCCCAGCTGCGCGAGGCGGTCGCCGTCGACGACGCGCCGACGCTGCTGCGGTTCCCGAAGGAGTCCGTCGGCCCGGCGATCCCGGCCGTGGACCGGGTGGGCGGACTGGACGTGCTTCACCGTTCCGCCCAGCCGCAGGCTCTCCTGGTGGCCGTCGGCGTGATGGCGCCGGTCTGTCTCCAGGCCGCCGAGCTGCTCGAAGCGCGCGGCATCGGCTGCACCGTCGTCGACCCCCGCTGGGTCAAGCCCGTCGACCCGGCGCTCCCGGGCCTTGCCGCCGAGCACCGCCTGGTCGCCGTCGTCGAGGACAACAGCCGTGCGGCCGGGGTCGGTTCGGCCGTGGCGCTGGCCCTGGGCGACGCCGACGTCGACGTGCCGGTACGGCGGTTCGGCATCCCCGAGCAGTTCCTCGCACACGCCAAGCGCGGTGAGGTGCTCGCCGACATCGGCCTGACACCCGTCGAGGTCGCCGGACGGATCGGCGCAAGCCTGGCCGTCAAGGAAGAGCTGTCCAAGGAGCCCCAGGAATGACAACCGCCGAGTCCGCGTCGGAGTCGTCGCAGGCCGGGGAGTTCGACCTCGGCAAGCTGCTGGCCGAGCGCGGGGCCGAGCGCTACGAGCTGCACACCCGGTACCTCAACCACCAGCTCCCGCGCATGCTGCACACCATCGGCTTCGACAAGGTCTACGAGCGCGCCGAGGGCGCCTACTTCTACGACGCGGACGGCAACGACTACCTGGACATGCTCGCCGGGTTCGGGGTGATGGGCCTCGGCCGCCACCACCCCGTGGTGCGCAAGGCGGTGCACGACGTCCTGGACGCGCAGCTCGCCGACCTCACCCGCTTCGACTGCCAGCCGCTGCCGGGCCTGCTGGCGGAGAAGCTCCTCGCGCACAGCCCGCACCTGGACCGGGTGTTCTTCGGCAACAGCGGCACCGAGGCCGTCGAGGGCGCCCTGAAGTTCGCCCGGTTCGTCACCGGCAGGCCCAGGGTCCTGTACTGCGCGCACGCCTTCCACGGCCTGACCACCGGCTCCCTCTCCGTGAACGGCGAGTCCGGCTTCCGTGACGGCTTCGCCCCGCTGCTGCCCGACACGGCCGTCCCGCTCGGCGACCTCGACGCGCTGGAGAGGGAGCTGAGGAAGGGCGACGTCGCCGCGCTGATCGTCGAGCCGATCCAGGGCAAGGGCGTCCTCACGGGCCCGCCCGGCTGGCTGAGGGCCGCCCAGGAGCTGCTGCACCGGCACAAGGCGCTGCTCATCGCCGACGAGGTGCAGACCGGCCTCGGCCGGACCGGCGACTTCTACGCCTACCAGCACGAGGACGGCGTGGAGCCCGACCTGGTGTGCGTAGCCAAGGCGCTCTCCGGCGGATATGTCCCGGTCGGCGCCACGATCGGCAAGGACTGGATCTTCAAGAAGGTCTACTCGTCCATGGACCGCGTCCTCGTCCACTCGGCGAGCTTCGGATCCAACGCGCAGGCCATGGCGGCGGGCCTCGCGGTGCTGTCGGTGATGGAGAACGAGCAGATCGTCGCGAACGTCCGGGCCACCGGGGAGCGGCTCAGATCCCGGCTGGCCGCGCTCACGGACCGCTACGAGATGCTCGCCGAGGTCCGGGGCCGGGGCCTGATGATCGGCATCGAGTTCGGACGCCCCAGGTCGCTGAAGCTGCGCAGCCGCTGGGCCATGCTCCAGGCCGCCCGCAAGGGGCTCTTCGCGCAGATGGTCGTCGTGCCGCTGCTGCAGCGGCACCGGATCCTCACCCAGGTCTCCGGCGATCACATGGAGGTGATCAAGCTGATCCCGCCGCTGATCATCGGCGAACGCGAGGTGGACCGGTTCGTCGACGCCTTCACGGCGGTGATGGACGACGCGCACAATGGCGGGCTGGTGTGGGACTTCGGGAAGACCCTGGTCAAGCAGGCGGTGGCCAACCGATAGGCGGCGAGTTTGCCTGTGGGGCAAGAAATTTGCCGGTGAGGCAAAGGTCCGGCTGAATGGAGGCATGAGCCCCTCCGAGACCGAGCGGCCCTCCGGGGCCGACTCGCCGGCCGAACCCGCGGCCGCTGCGCTCCCCGCCGTCGCGCCCCAGCTGCGGGCCCTGCGGCGCCAGGCCTCCCTCACCCTGGAGGCCGCGGCCCGCGCCGCCGGGCTGTCGCCCGCCCACCTCTCCCGTCTGGAGACCGGGCAGCGCCAGCCCTCGCTGCCGATGCTGCTCGCGCTCGCCCGTGTCTACGGTACGACCGTCGCCGAGCTGCTCGGCGAGACGGTCGCCGGACGGGACGCCGTCGTCCGCGCGGCCGACATGGAACCCACGGCGGCCGGCGGCTGGACCTACTGGCAGGCCGGTGCCCCGGGCCGCGGGATGCAGGCCCTGCGGGTCCACGTCCCGTACGGCTCCCAGGGCGACGTCGTGCGCGTCCACCCGGGCGAGGAGTGGCTCCATGTGCTGCGCGGCCGGCTGCGGCTGCGCCTCGGGGACAGCACGCACCGGCTGGCGGCCGGCGACAGTGCCCACTTCGACTCGCTCACCCCGCACCGGATCGCCGCCGAGGACCACGACGGTGTCGACCTGCTCTTCGTCCATACCCTGCTGCAGAGCCCCACGGCCGCCCTGTGCCTGGGCCCCACCCCTGGAGACGCGTCATGAGCGACATGGAGGAGAAGTTCCCCCGTGCCCTGTGGGTGAGACTGTTCGTCTACCTCATCGCCGGCCACATCTTCGCCGCGTTCGTGTACCTGCTCTTCGCGCTCGGCGCGAAGTAGCCCCGTCCCGGCGTCTCAGTCGACGAGCCGCTCGCGCAGCCGCTCCCGGGTCTCCGGGGTGAGGTTCAGCCCCTTCTCCAGGTAGGCGTCGACGCCGCCCCAGGTCTCCTCGATGGTGTCGAAGGCCGCCGTCAGGTACTCGGAGCGCGCGTCGAAGAGGGGGCTGAGCAGCTCCATGACCTCGGGGGAGTAGGCCGAGGCGGCGGAGCTGCTGCGGTGCACCTTGTAACGGCGGTGCTTGGCGTTCGACTTCAGGTAGTCCTCGACGATCGCCTCGCGCTCGACGCCCACCGCCAGCAGCGTCACCGCCACGGACAGACCAGCGCGGTCCTTGCCCGCCGCGCAGTGCATCAGCGCGGGGACGCTGTCCTGCGCCAGCGCGTGCAGCACCCGGGAGTGCTCGTCGGTGCGGTGTTTGATGATCGTGCGGTAGGAGGCGATCATGCGACCGGCGCCCTTGCCGTCCGAGAGGATCTCGCGCAGCTGGTCCAGGTCGCCGTCGCGGACCATCTTCCAGAACTCGGCGCCGTCGGCGGGGTCGCTCAGCGGCAGGTTCACATTGCGCACGCCGGGCAGCTCGACGTCCGGCCCCTCGAGCTTCTGGTCGGCGGCGTTGCGGAAATCGAAGATCGTGTGCAGGCCCAGCGTGGTCAGGAAGGCGGCGTCCTCCCCGGTCGCATGGGCGAGGTGGCCGCTGCGGAACAGCACTCCCTGGCGCACGCGCCGTCCGTCCACGGTCGGAAGTCCTCCCACATCACGGAAGTTGCGCACTCCGGCCAGCTCGGGCTCGGTCGACGGGACCTGCTGTGTCACGAGGGCTCCTCCCCTTCGGCGCCGCCGCCGCGGCTCGTCGGCGGGCACGACTCGACGATACGACATGCCTGCCTGGGGCAATGAGTTGTCCACAGGCGTTGCCCGGAGCCCCCGCGGCCCTTGATGATGTTGCCGCCTGGTCGCACCTGGTCGGGCTTGTTCGAATCTGTGAGGGCGCGATGCTGGACATCTCCGAAGACGGTCGTACGTGGGTGCTCTCCGGGCCGGCCAGCAGCTACGCCGTCCATGTCACCGAGCGGGACGAGCTGCTGCACCTGCACTGGGGCCCCCGGATCGGCCTCGCCGACGCCGAGGCCCTCGCCGTCCGGCCGCTGCCGGACTACTGGCCCTTCGAGTCCCCGCTCGACGGACGCGAGGAGTACCCGGTCGAGGGCGGCCCCCGTTTCGTCCGCCCCGCCCTGTCCGTGCGCACGGCCGGGCGGCGCGGCACCGAGTGGGTCCACGTGGGACACGACACCGAGGACGGCGAGCTGCGGCTCCGGTTCCGTGACGGCGACCTCACCGTCACGCTGCACTACCGGATGCGCCCCTCGACGGATGTCGTCGAGCGCTGGGTGACCCTGGACAACCGGGGACCGGCCGTCGAGCTGCTGCGCGCCGACTCCGCCACCTGGACCCTGCCCGACCGCGACGCCTGGCGGCTGTCCCAGCTGCACGGTCGCTGGGGCGCCGAGTCCCGGCTGGCACGCTCGGCCCTCACGCATGGCGAGAAGGTCATCGGCAGCCGCCGCGGGCACACCTCCCACCAGCACCTGCCGTGGGTCGCCCTCGACACCGACGCCACCGAGGAGCGCGGCGAGGTCTACAGCTGTGCCCTGGGCTGGTCCGGGTCGTGGCGCATCGCCGTGGCCCAGCTGCCGGACGCGCGGGTGCAGATCACCGGCGGCGCCGGCCACGACGACTCGGGCCTGCTGATGCTGGGCACGGGGGAGTCGTACACGACCCCTGTCTTCGCCGGGCTCTGGAGCGACGGCGGCTTCGGCGGGGCGAGCCGCGCCTGGCACGCGTACCAGCGGGCGTACGTGATCCCGGACGTCGGCCGGGACCGGCCGGTGCTGTTCAACTCCTGGGAGGCGACCGAGTTCGACATCTCCGAGGAGCAGCAGCGGGCGCTCGCCGAGCGGGCCGCCGCCATGGGCGTGGAGCTGTTCGTGGTCGACGACGGCTGGTTCGGGGCACGTACCAGCGACCGGGCCGGACTGGGCGACTGGACCCCGAACCCCGACCGCTTCCCGGGCGGACTGAAGCCGCTCGCCGACCACGTGCACGGCCTCGGCATGCAGTTCGGGATCTGGGTCGAGCCCGAGATGGTCAACCCTGACAGCGACCTGTACCGCGCGCACCCGGACTGGGTGCAGTACCAACCAGGACGAAAGCGGACGGAGTTCCGCAATCAGCTCGTACTGAACCTGGCCCGCGAGGACGTCCGGGAGTACCTGTGGGAGCAGCTCGACGCGCTCCTCTCCAGTGCTCCGATCGACTACGTCAAGTGGGACTTCAACCGCTGCTTCACCGACGCCGGCTGGCCGGACGACCCTTACCCGCAGCGGCTGTGGATCGACCACGTGCACGGCTTGTACGCCCTGCTGGACCGGCTGCGGGCCGCCCACCCGGGAGTCGCCTTCGAGTCCTGCTCGGGCGGCGGTGGCCGGATCGACCTCGGCGTGCTGAGCCGCACGGACCAGGTGTGGACCTCGGACAACACCGACCCGCTCGACCGGCTCGCGATCCAGGACGGCTTCAGTCAGATCCATCCGGCCCGGGTCATGGCCGCCTGGGTCACCGACAGTCCGAACGCCATGCTCAACCGGCGGGCCAGCTCCCTGCGGTTCCGCTTCGTCAGTGCCATGGCCGGCGTGCTGGGCGTCGGCGGCGACCTCACGAAGTGGACGCGCGAGGAGCTCGCCGAGGCGCGGGAGTGGGTGGGGCTCTACAAGGAGATCCGGCCCGTGGTGCAGCGCGGCGACCTCTACCGGCTGCGTCCCCCGGAGGGTGGATCGAGTGCCGTGCAGTACGTCCTCGGCGACGAGACCGTCGTCCTCGCCTGGCTCCAGGCGCAGCGTTACGGCGAGCGCGTACCGGCACTCCGGCTGCGCGGTCTCGACCCGGCAGCAGAGTACGAATGCCTCGAAACCGGCGAAGTACACCGAGGGGCCGTGCTGCTTCATCACGGACTGGGGGTCGGTCTGCGTGGAGACCTGGACGCCGCAGTCGTCCGGCTTAAGCGGAAGTAGTCGTTCTGTCCGAATAGGGAGCTTCGGCCGCTAAGGGGTAACGTGCCCCGATCGTAAAGGAGATGAGGTCGGGGTGCGTGACCATCGTCATATTCGTGACGATGTGTTGTTGCCATGTTCACGTAATTCTGGCGTTATTCAGGGGTATTGAGGAAAGCGGGAGATCCGTAATCCACGCTCGGTGACGCCGCATCTGCCGAGGCATCAAGGGAAACACCGTCACGGGCAACCGCAAGCTTGTCCTATTGCGTCTTGGTCGCTTACGTTCCACACCAATCCGGACGGACGCCTAATCCTGCCGCCGCCCGGAGCCCCACACACTGACCCGACGTACGGCAGGAGCGGGGGACCCACAGGTAAGACGCCTGTTCCGGTTCCCGGAACGGCTTGGGGTTAAGCCGCGCCACGGCGCGGCCGGGCATCTCCAGCCCGCACCCGACAGCTCACCTCGCAGGCGACGGAGAGGAATTCGCCATGCCCGCGAAGGGTAAGCACCGCCGCCCCAAGTCCCAGCGTTTCACCCGCTCCATCGCCGTCGCCGGAACCGGCGGGGCCGCCCTCGCCCTGCCGCTCATGGGGGCCGCCGGCGCTCATGCCGCCACCCCGGAGACGGCTCCGGAAAAGGCCGTCCAGTCCGCTCCGGCCGCCGAGAAGAAGGCCGCCGAAAAGGCCAATGGCCCCCGCACGTACACCGTGAAGGCCGGCGACTATCTCGCGAGGATCGCCGACGACCAGAACGTCAGCGGCGGCTGGAAGAAGCTCTACGCGGACAACCGTGACGCCGTCGGCTCCGACCCGTCGCTGATCCACCCGGGCCTGAAGCTGTCGATCGGCAAGAAGGCCGCGAGCGCGCCGAAGGCCGCCGCCCCGGACGCGCCGAAGGCCTCGGCCCCGAAGCCGTCCGCCGCCGAGTCGGCCCCGAAGGCGCAGACCGCTGCCGAGCCGGCCGCGGCCAAGCCCGCCGCCGAGAGCAACTCCAGCGGCTACACCCTCCCGGTGGACGGTGCCACCGTCGGCACGCCGTACCGCATGTCCGGCAGCATGTGGTCCAGCGGCTACCACACCGGTGTCGACTTCGTCGTACCGACCGGCACGTCCCTCAAGGCCGTCGGCCCGGGCGAGGTCGTCTCCGCCGGCTGGGGCGGCGCCTACGGCAACCAGGTCGTCATCAAGCTGAACGACGGCCACTACGCCCAGTACGCCCACCTGTCCCAGCTCTCCGTCTCGGCCGGCCAGACCGTGACGGCCGGGCAGCAGGTCGGCCTGTCGGGCGCGACCGGCAACGTGACCGGACCGCACCTGCACTTCGAGATCCGCACCACGCCGGACTACGGCTCCGACGTCGACCCGGTCGCGTTCCTGCGCTCGCACGGCGTCTCTGTCGGCTGACCGACCGCACGACCGCCTGCCTGACACGCCTCCGAAGGCCGGACCCCGATCCCCGGGTCCGGCCTTCGGTGTGTCTGCGTCGACCGCCTCAAGGGATCGACAGGGGGCGGCAGTTGAGACACAGTGATCGCATCGTGAGTGCAAGCGCTTTCTGAAGGAGCTGTGTCCCGTGCCGACCACCCGCAGAACGTTCGCAGCCCTGGCAGCAGGAGCCGCCCTGGCGGCCATCGCCCCGACGGGGAGCGCGAGTGCCGTCCCCGGGCGCCGACGGCTCATCGCTCACGACGACTTCCGTCACGGCCTCACCCAGTGGGTGACCGAACTCCAGGACGGCGGTACGGTCACCGCCTCGCGCGGCGTCCTGGAGATCGACGTACCGAGCGGGGCGACCGTCTGGTTCACACGGCGTCTCGACGGCCCGTACGTCCTCGAGTACACCGCCACGCCGGTGTCCGAGGGGGGAGCCAACGACCGCGTCTCCGACCTCAACAACTTCTGGAACGCGACCGACGTCCGCTCCCCGGATGACCTCTTCGCGACGCCGCGCGGCGGGGCGCTCGACGAGTACGACCACCTCACGACGTACTACGCCGGCTACGGCGCCAACCACAACACCACGACCCGGCTGCGCCGCTACGTCGGCCAACCCGGTGTCCGCCCCCTGGTCTTCGACTACACCGAGCCGCTGCTGGTCCCGGGCGAGCCGAACCGCGTCCGGATCGTCTCCGACGGCTCCACGGTCCGGTGGTGGAACAACGGCCGGCTCGTCTTCGACCACACCGACCCGCAGCCGTACACAGGTGGGCACTTCGCCTTCCGGACCGTGTGGAGCCATTTCCGGATCAGCGGATTCCGGGTCTGGCGGCTCACCCCGAAACATCCCTGACAAGCGGTGTATTCCGGAGTTGGTGAACACTTTAGGAGTGGCTTATCTCACCGCCCGTCAACCCTTTCCTACGGTCGCGTAGGTCACATTCGAAGGTGAATCATGGACCGCTGTGGCAGACGATTCGAAGAGTGACAGCAGAGCAGTGATCGGGTCGTACGTGTCGGTGGGGGACAGCTTCACCGAGGGCGTCGGCGACCCCGGCCCCGACGGGGCGTTCGTCGGCTGGGCCGACCGGTTCGCCGTCCTGCTCGCCGACCGCAGGCCCGAGGGCGACTTCCAGTACACCAATCTCGCCGTACGCGGAAAGCTCCTCGACCAGATCGTGGCGGACCAGGTGCCGCGGGCCGTCGAGATGGCCCCGGACCTCGTCTCGTTCTGCGCCGGGGGCAACGACATCATCCGGCCCGGCACCGACCCGGACGAGGTGGCCGAGCGCTTCGAACGGGCCCTGGCCCAGCTCACCGCCGTGTCCGGCACGGTCATGGTGACGACCGGTTTCGACACCCGTGGCGTGCCCGTCCTCAAGCACCTGCGCGGCAAGATCGCCACGTACAACGGACACGTCCGGGCCATCGCCGACCGGTACGGCTGCCCGGTCCTGGACCTGTGGTC
This sequence comes from Streptomyces luteogriseus, assembly GCF_014205055.1. NCBI lineage: Bacteria > Bacillati > Actinomycetota > Actinomycetes > Kitasatosporales > Streptomycetaceae > Streptomyces > Streptomyces luteogriseus. The sequence continues at coordinate 1,016,503 of NZ_JACHMS010000001.1, read as the reverse complement.
CCTGCGCAGTGTGCAGGACCGCAGGGCCTGGGACGCCGACCGGCTGCACCTCTCGCCCGAGGGGCACACACGCGTGGCGCTCCGCGCGGGCCAGGTGCTCGGCCTCGACGTGCCCGCCGACCCCGAGCAGCCGTGGCCCCCGCTGCCCCCGCGCGGCGCTCTCGACATGCGGCGGGACAACGTCGCCTGGGCGCGGGAGTTCCTGGTGCCGTGGATCGGGCGCCGGCTGCGCGGCGAGTCGTCGGGCGACCATGTGACGGCCAAGGGGGCGCTGTCGCCGGACGACATCAGGATGCGGATCGCAGCGGTGGCGTGAGGGAGCGGCTTCCGCGTGTCGGGGTCGGCTCCCGTGCGGGCCGTGCCGGGTGGGACCCCGGCACGGCCCGCACGCGTCGTGGCCCGGGCTTCCGGAGTGTCCGGGGCGCACCGGGACGGGCGCCGCTTTCGGAGCACCCTCAGGGCGCCGGCCGCTCCTGTGCCGGCCCCAACTCGCGGGCCAGTGCCTCCTCCACCCACTCCTGGGCGCGCGTTCGCGGCACCGCGCCGGCGTAGGACGTCAGCTGCACGGCGAGACCGTCGAGGAGGGCGGTGAGCCGGAAGGCCGTGCCGGCCGGGTCCGGACAGCGGAACTCGCCCGCCGCCACGCCCTCCGCGATGACCTCGGCGAGGGCCGCCTTCCACTGCCGGTCGAGGTCCTGGGCGACCTCCCGCAGCACGGGGTCGCGCAGCGCCGCCGCCCAGCCCTCGATCCACAGCCGCCAGCCCTTGGCCTGCCCGGTGGGGGCGTACCACCGTACGGCCGACCGCAGCCGGCGCAGCGCCGGCGAACGGCGGCCGAGCAGCTTGCGCAGATGCGCCAGGTCGCCCTCCGCCGCGTGCCGGAACGCGGCGGCGACCAACTGCTCCTTCGACGAGAAGTGATAGAGGACCAGCGCGTTGCTCACGCCGAGCGCCGAGGCCACGTCGGCGATCCTGACCGCCGCCACACCCCTCGCCTCGATCTGCTCGATGGCGGCCCGCAACAGATCCCCGCGCCGCTGAGCCACACTCAACCGGACTCTCGTCACGCCGTCACCCTACCCACGCGCGTGCGGCCCTCGACGGGGTGTTTCGGCCTGTCCGGCCGGGCCCGCGACGACCGCCGTCGAGGAGGGGCGGGCGCCTCAGCGGAACCAGCCGAAACGCTCCGCGATCACCGGCAGCCGGTCCGCGGCGATGGCGTGGGCGGCGGCGCGCGGTGTCGTCCCGTCGGCCCGCGCGCGGTCCAGCATCCGCTCGACCAGCGCCCGCATCGAGCGGCGGGTGTACACGAACGCCTCCTCGGCGTCGGCACCGATGTCCCCGAACAGCGTCCACCACCACCAGGCGTTCGTCCCCGAGTTGACCACGACGTCCGGCAGTACGGTCACCCCGCGCGCGGCCAGCAGCGGCTCCGCTTCCGGCCGTACGGGCATGTTGGCCGCCTCCACGACCCACCGGGCGGTGATCCGCTCCTGGTTCCCGGCGTCGATCGCGTACGACACGGCCGCCGGCACCAGCACGTCCGCGTCGGCCGACAGCCAGGCGTCGCCCGCCAGTTCGCGATCGCCGGGGCGCAGCGCGGAGCGGTCCACCGTGCCGTGGGCGTCCCGCGCCGCGAGCAGCGCCTCGACGTCGAGGCCCATCGGGTTGGTGATCGTGCCCCTGAGGTCGGCGACGGCCACGACCGTGAGGCCCGCGCGCGTGAGGAAGCGCGCCGTGGCCCCGCCCATGGTGCCAAGCCCCTGGAGGGCGACCCGCGTCCCGGTGTACGGCACACCGGCCCGGTCCAGGGCGGCCAGGGCCGCCTCCGCCACACCGCAGCCGCCGACCAGTTCGTCCAGGCCGATGCCGTCGACCTCGACCGCGAACGCGTCCCGCAGCCGCCGCCGGGCCTCGGCCTCGTCGTCCAGCAGCGGATAGACGGCCTGGATCGAGGAGACCAGCCCCGCCTCGGCCGCGGCCCGGTCGACCAGGTCCTGGGTCAGCCCCAGGTCCTCGCCCGTCGTCCAGCAGCTCTCTATGTACGGCCGCATCGCGCGCAGGTAGCGCACCAGCAGCGGGTACGCCTCCGGATCCCGGGGATCGCAGTCGATGCCGCCCTTGGCACCGCCGAGCGGGACGTAGCGGTTCGCCGGGTCGTAGTGCAGGGCCTCCTTCACGGTCATCCCGCGGGCGAGACCCGCGACCTCGTCGAGGGTGCAGCCGGCGCGCATCCGCAGACCGCCGCTGGAGACTCCGCGCACCAGCCGGTCGACGACCAGGAAGCCCTGCCGGCCCGTGAGGTGATCGGTCCAGGTCAGGGACAGCAGGGGGGTGGCCATACGGGCTCCTTCGCCGCCGGGATACTGAATCGCTGGTCAGTATCTCCCGCGGATCGCTCCGGATCCTCTCCGGTGGGACCCCTGTGATCCGGTGCTGTCGGAGGGGCCGACCATAATGGAAAGCCTGACCGACTCCACCTGGAGGTACCGTGGCCGGTTTCCGTACCCTGAGCTCCGGGCTCCGCGCGCTGCAGCCCGGGGCGTTCGGCGCGGATCCGCGCGGCGAGCGCATGGCACGCATCCGCAGATCGCCCCACTTCGAGGACGGGGTCTTCCAGAACCCCGGCGGCCCCGCGCGGACCCGGCCCTCGGGTTCGACCCTGGACTTCGCGAAGGTCTTCTTCGACAAGGACACCCGGCCCCGCCGCACCCCGAAGGGCACCGTCCCGGTGCACTCCACCACCCTCGCCGACATCGCCCGGCCCCCGGCCACCGGGCTGCGGCTGACCTGGATGGGGCACTCCAGCGTGCTCGCGGAGATCGACGGCCGGCGCGTGCTGTTCGACCCGGTGTGGGGGGAGCGCTGCTCCCCCTTCTCCTTCGCCGGGCCCAAGCGACTGCATCCCGTGCCCCTCCCGCTCGCCGCGCTCGGCCCGGTCGACGTCGTGGTGATCTCGCACGACCACTACGACCACCTGGACATGCCCACCATCAAGGCGCTCGCCGGCACGGACACGCTGTTCGCCGTGCCCCTCGGCGTCGGGGCGCACCTGGAGCACTGGGGCGTGTCCGCCGACCGGCTGCGCGAGCTGGACTGGCACGAGACCGCCAAGATCGGCGGCCTCACCCTGACCGCCACCCCGGCCCGGCACTTCTGCGGCCGCGGGCTGCGCAACACCCAGCACACCCTGTGGGCCTCCTGGGTCGTCGCCGGGGACGAGCACCGGATCTACCACAGCGGCGACACCGGCTACTTCGACGGCTTCCAGGAGATCGGCGCCGAGCACGGGCCGTTCGACGCCACGATGATCCAGATCGGCGCCTACTCCGACTTCTGGCCCGACATCCACATGACTCCCGAGGAGGGCATGCGTGCCCACCTCGACCTCCAGGGCGGGCCGGAGCACGGTCCGATGCTGCCGATCCACTGGGCCACCTTCAACCTGGCGACCCACCCGTGGGCGGACCCGGGCGAGGGGACCCTCGCGGCCGCCCGGGCGGTGGGCGCCGGTGTCGCCCTGCCCCGGCCGGGCGAGCCCTTCGAGCCCACGGCCGAGACGGTGCCGTCGGAGCCGTGGTGGCGTGGGGTGGCGCTCGCCCCGGCGGGCGGTCGCGCGGCTGGGGAGGTCCTCGCGGGAGCCGGTATCAAGGCCGCGTCGGACGCGGCAGCCGTGGCCCAGGCCGACACGGTGAGTGACGGTTCTCGCGAGGCCGGCAAGGGCACCGAGGACCCCGAGACGCTCCCGGCGGGCTGACCCGGGGCGTACGGCAGACCGACGGCGAGGGCCGGGGAGCGAGAGGCTCCCCGGCCCTCGCCGTCTGTGTGTGACCGCTTCTGACCAGGTCGGATCGAACTCTTTTCGTTCATGGCCGGATGTACTGAGGTGTTTTCGGTCTGTCGTGCGAGACCTCATACCAGAGCAGGACGCTCACCGTATGAGTTTGTCAACTGCCCACCGCACATGATGCGCTGGCGACTACTGTCAGTGGCCGTCGGGAAACAGGGCGGATCAGGGAACGGGGGCCGGCACGTGCAGGCGCAGGGCGGACGAGGAAGTCGACGCGGCGGGGATCCCCGCTGCCCACGCGCCACCGACGCCGGTGCCGGCGCGGTCGAGGACCCGGGTGCCGGTGCCGACCGCGCGGGCACCGCGGCCGACCGCGCGGGCGGCGCTCTCGGTGGCGTGGGCGCCTCCGTCGGTGGCGCGGGCACCTCCGCCGCCGACGCGGGTGCGGCCCCGCCCGGTGCGGGAACCGTAGGGCCCTCCGGCCCGGGACGGCACACCGGCCCCCGAGGCGTCAGTGGTGCCGGCGGTGCCGGAGGCGTGCGGAAGCGGGGGGAGGCCGGGCGCACGGCCCGGGGCGCGCGCAAGCGGCCGCGCGAACCCGTTCGCACCCCCACGAGCTCCCCCGGCACCCCTGCCCGACGGACCAGGACGAGGACACCGATGTCTCACCTCCGCGCTCCGGCCACACGCGCAGACCGCCGTGAGGGCGGGCGGCACGGACGGCCCGCCGTCCGCACCGCGCCCGCGCTGCCCGAGACCCACATACGGTCCCAGCTGCTGCGTCTCGCGGTGCTTCCCCCCGTCGCCGTCGCCCTCAGCGGCTGCGCCGCCGTTCTCTTCACCGTCCGGTCCACCGGCACGCGGCCGGGTCCCACCCTCTGGGCCGTGCTCGGCGGCGCGGTCTTCGTGGCCCTCGTCGGCATCGCCGTCGCCGCGATCGCCGCCAACCGGGCCGCCCGGTCCGTGCACGACCGCCTCGGCGTCCTGCGCCGTGCCACCGCTCGGCGCGAGGCCGACCTGCGCACCCTCGTGGAGACACTGCGCCGCGGCGACGGCCCGCCGCAGCTCGCCCCGCAGAGCCGCCACGGGAGCCCCGAGGACGGCGACGACTTCGACCTCCTCGGCGCCGACCTGTCCCGCGCGCACGACGGCGCCGTCACCGCCGTCGTGCAGGCCTCCCAGCTCTCCAGCCAGACCGGCAGCGAACAGAAGCTCGAGGTGTTCGTCAACCTCGCCCGCCGCCTGCAGTCCCTGGTGCACCGCGAGATCTCCATCCTCGACGAGCTGGAGAACGAGATGGAGGACCCCGACCTGCTCAAGGGGCTCTTCCACGTCGACCACCTCGCCACCCGCATCCGCCGCCACGCCGAGAACCTCGCCGTGCTCGGTGGCGCGGTGTCCCGGCGCCAGTGGAGCAACCCGGTCTCCATGACCGAGGTGCTGCGCTCGGCCATCGCCGAGGTCGAGCAGTACTCACGGGTCAAGCTCGTGCCGCCGATCGACGGGCAGCTGCGTGGCCACGCCGTCGCCGACGTCATCCACCTCCTGGCCGAACTCGTCGAGAACGCCACGGTGTTCTCCGCCCCGCACACCCAGGTCCTGCTGCGCGCCAACCTCGTCACCTCCGGGCTCGCCGTCGAGGTCGAGGACCGCGGGCTCGGCATGCCCCTGGAGGAGCAGACGCGGATGAACGCGCTGCTCGCCGACCCCGACCAGGTGAACGTCGCCCGGCTCCTGGCCGACGGCCGTATCGGCCTGTTCGTCGTCTCCCAGCTCGCCCGGCGGCACGGCATCACCGTCCGCCTCCAGACCAACATCTACGGCGGAGTGCAGGCGGTGCTCGTCGTACCGCAGGCGCTGCTGGGAGCGGAGGCGGGGGCGGGAACGCCCGGGGGAGCGGGGCAGCCGGAGGCAGGCGCGCCCGGTGCGGATCGTCCGGGGGTGCCGGTACGGACGGCCGGGCGGCATGGGCAGAACGGGCAGGACGGCAGGCCGGGGCAGGTTGGTGCCGGTGACGGTGGCGCGTCCAGGGGGCGATCCCGTGCCGTCGACGGCGCTGAGGCCGTGACCTCGGCCGGGGCGCTGACCGCGTCCGGAGCGAGGCCGTCGCTCCCGCTCGCCGCACCCGCCGTACCCCGGGGGCACGAGCAGCAAGCCGAACCGGCCCCGGGCGGGAGCGCACCGGAGAGCCGGCCCGCGCCCCTGCCCATGCGCGGGGCCCGCCGGGAGCGTCCCACCCCGGCCGAGGCACGGCCCGGTATCAGTCCCGACGACCGGCGGATCCTCGCCGAGAACGGCACCGAGCCGCCCACCCCTCGCAACGGCGCCGTCCGCGGCACCATGGGCAAACCCCAACTGCCCCGTCGCCGCGCCCAGGAGCACATCGTGCCCCAGCTGCGCGACGGCCCGGCGCCACGCCAGGACCCCGAGTACCTCGTGGGCCACGACCCCGGTCTGATGGCGGCCTTCCAGCGCGGCATCAGCCTCGCGGAGGCCCAGCAGAGCATGGAGGCCGGCGACACGGGCTGGGGCGACACGTCGTCCGCGCACACGGGGTCCGCCCACGTGGACTCCTCCTACCCGGACTCCGCCCACATGGAGGCCGCCCACATGGACTCCTCCTACGCGGACTCCGCCCACACGGACCCGGCATCCGCGGGTTCCACCCACAGGGACCCGATGCCCGTCCGGCCGGTCCACCTCGAGGCGCTCCCCACGGAGCCGTCCCCCTCGAGCAGGCCGGCGCCCGGGTCCCGTTCCGACTACCGCACGACCACCACCCGGCAGGACGGGAGCGCCCCCGCCGGATGACCACCCCCCTTCCCACCCCCCTTCCCACCCCCACCTCCAGCGCTCCCGCAGACCTTCGTACCCCAAGGAGTCGATCCACCATGGCGAGCGATGCGCCGACCGCCCATGTATCCGATCTCGACTGGCTGATGAGCGGCCTCGTGCAGCGCGTACCGCACACGACCGCCGCGGTGCTCCTGTCCTGCGACGGGCTCGTGAAGTCCGTGCACGGACTCGACCCGGACAGCGCCGACCACATGGCAGCGCTGGCCTCCGGCCTGTACTCACTCGGCCGCAGCGCCGGTGTCCGCTTCGGCGACGGCGGCGACGTGCGGCAGGTCGTCGTCGAACTCGCCTCCACCCTGCTGTTCGTCACCACCGCCGGCTCCGGCACCTGCCTGGCCGTGCTGGCCGGCCGCGAGGCCGACGCGGCCGTGCTGGGCTACGAGATGGCGATGCTGGTCAAGAGCGTCCGCCCTTACCTGGTGACCGCTCCCCGGCAGTCCGTCGAATCCCCGGCGATGAGGCCTTGAGCGTGACGGCGGCCGGTGACGGGCCCTGGCTCGACGACGCGGCCGGGCGGCTGGTGCGGCCGTTCACGGTCAGCAACGGCCGCACCCGTCCGACCGTCGCGCTCGACCTCGTGTCACAGGTGATGGCCACCGGGGCGACCCCCCTCGGCTATCTCGGCCCCGAACACACGCAGGCGCTCGAACGGTGCCGGGTGCCCGTCGCCGTCGCCGAGGTCGCCGCCCATCTCACACTGCCGGTGGCCGTCACCAAGGTGCTGCTGGCGGACCTCGTCGACTGCGGGGCGTTGACCACCAAGCCCCCCGCGTTCCACCACAACCCGACGGACCGGGCCCTTCTGGAGGCAGTGCTCGATGGACTACGACGACAGCTCTGACTACACCGACGGACCGGGCCACCGCCACGGCGCCGACCCGTTCCCCACCGCGCTGAAGATCCTGGTGGCGGGCGGGTTCGGCGTGGGCAAGACGACCTTCGTCGGCGCGGTCAGCGAGATCGCGCCGCTCAGCACGGAGGAACTGCTCACCACCGTCAGCGCCGCAACCGACAACCTCGACGGCATCGAGAACAAGGTCGAGACGACCGTGGCCATGGACTTCGGCCGCATCACCCTCGACCCGCGGCACGTGCTGTACCTGTTCGGCACACCAGGACAGGAGCGGTTCTGGTTCATGTGGGACGAGTTGTGCGAGGGCGCGCTCGGCGCGGTCATCCTCGCCGACACCCGCCGGCTGCAGGAGTGCTTCGCCGCCGTGGATTTCTTCGAACAGCGCGGCCTCGGCTTCATCATCGCCGTGAACGAGTTCGACGGCGCCCACCGCTACGACCCCGAGGAGGTGCGCGGCGCCCTGGACCTGTCCGAGGACGTGCCCGTCGTGTGCTGCGACGCGCGGATCTCCAGCTCCGGGGTCCAGACCCTGTTGACCCTGGTGCGCCACCTCATCGCCCATACACCGGCCCCCGCGACGGGGTATGGCGCCCACATGTGACCCCCTCACACCCACCACGGAGGCCATATATGACGCAAGTCCACGACCCAGGAGCATGCCCATGACCTACGACCCGCCGCGCCCGGCCGGTCGTCTGCTGCTCACACCCGAGGACAAGGAGGCCCCCGCCCGCACCCGCCGACTACGCAGACTGGGGCTGGGGGAGCGCCCCGAACCCGCACTCGACTCCTTCGCGTACCGCCTCGCCGGGCTCACCGGTGCGCCGTACGCCATGGTCAACCTCCCCGACGAGCAGGGACAGTTCTTCGCGGGTCTGCACGTGCCGGCCGTCGCGCCGGTGGTGCGCAGCGACGGCACCAGCCCGCGCCTCAGCCGTGCCCTGCCCCGCGACCACGGCTTCTGCCCCCATGTGGTGGCGCGCCGCAAGGCCCTCGCCCTGGAGGACGTCGGCGACTATCCGCGGTTCGCGGGCAATCCGGTGGTCGACGAGTTCGGCATCCGCTCCTATCTGGGGGCGCCGCTCATCGACGGCACGGGCCTGGTGCTGGGCACCATCAGCGTCGCGGACGTCGAGCCGAGGCCGTGGGGGAAGCCGGGCCTGACGGCGATCAAGGAACACGCCGCGCGGCTCGTCGTGGAACTGGAGAGCCGGGACGGCCTGCCGCCCTACTGAAGCCCGTTTCCCGCGGGGCCCCCGGGGTGTGAAGGAAAGCTGAGGCGGCGCTTAAGAAAACCTCGATGGACCGGCGCGCCCGCCGTACGGCAGATTGCAGTGCGATCCCACTCCTCTCCCGGTCCAGGGGTTCCTTCGGCATGCCCGGAGCCGGGACTCACCCTCAGGAGCCGTAGCGGTGAAGGCGCTGGTCAAGCAGAAGGCGGAACCCGGGCTGTGGCTCGCGGACGTCCCCGAGCCCGCCGTCGGGCCCGGCGACGTCCTCATCAAGGTGCTGCGCACCGGAATCTGCGGTACCGACCTGCACATCCGGGCCTGGGACGGCTGGGCCCAGCAGGCGATCAGCACCCCGCTCGTGCTCGGGCACGAGTTCGTCGGCGAGGTCGTCGAGACCGGGCGGGACGTCACCGACATCGGTATCGGCGACCGGGTCAGCGGCGAGGGCCATCTGGTGTGCGGCAAGTGCCGCAACTGCCTGGCCGGGCGCCGGCACCTGTGCCGGGCGACCGTGGGGCTCGGGGTGGGCCGGGACGGGGCGTTCGCCGAGTACGTCGCCCTGCCCGCCGCCAACGTCTGGGTGCACCGGGTGCCCGTCGACCTCGACGTGGCCGCGATCTTCGACCCGTTCGGCAACGCCGTGCACACCGCCCTGTCGTTCCCGCTCGTCGGCGAGGACGTCCTGATCACCGGCGCGGGCCCGATCGGCCTGATGGCCGCCGCCGTGGCCAAGCACGCCGGCGCCCGCAACGTCGTGATCACCGACGTCAGCCCGGAGCGGCTGGAGCTGGCCCGCAAGATCGGTGTCAGCCTCGCGCTCGACGTCTCCGGCTCCACCATCGCCGACGGGCAGCGCACCCTCGGACTGCGCGAGGGCTTCGACATCGGCCTGGAGATGTCCGGCCGCCCCGAGGCCATGCGCGACATGATCGCCAACATGACGCACGGTGGCCGGATCGCGATGCTCGGCCTGCCCGCACAGGAGTTCCCCGTCGACTGGGCCCGCGTCGTCACCTCGATGATCACCATCAAGGGCATCTACGGCCGCGAGATGTTCGAGACCTGGTACGCCATGTCGGTCCTGCTGGAGGCCGGCCTGGACCTCGCACCCGTCATCACCGGCCGCTACGGCCACCGCGACTTCGAGGCGGCGTTCGAGGACGCGGCGAGCGGCCGCGGCGGCAAGGTCATCCTCGACTGGACCGTGTAACTCCCCCTCTCCGCGAGCACCTTAGGAGCTTCCCCCATGTTCGACTCCGTGCGCGACGACCTGCGCGCCACCCTCGACGAGATCCGCGCCGCCGGCCTGCACAAGCCCGAGCGCGTGATCGGCAGCCCGCAGTCCGCCACCGTGAACGTCACAGCGGGCGGCCGCCCCGGCGAGGTCCTCAACTTCTGTGCCAACAACTACCTCGGCCTCGCCGACCACCCCGAGGTCGTCGCCGCCGCCCACGAGGCCCTGGACCGCTGGGGCTACGGCATGGCCTCCGTCCGGTTCATCTGCGGCACCCAGGAGGTGCACAAGGAGCTGGAGGCGCGGCTGTCCGCCTTCCTGGGCCAGGAGGACACGATCCTCTACTCCTCCTGCTTCGACGCCAACGGCGGCGTGTTCGAGACGCTGCTCGGTCCGGAGGACGCGGTCATCTCCGACGCCCTCAACCACGCGTCGATCATCGACGGCATCCGCTTGTCCAAGGCCCGTCGGCTGCGCTACGCCAACCGCGACCTGGCCGAGCTGGAGGCCCGGCTCAAGGAGGCCTCCGACGCGCGCCGCCGTCTGATCGTCACCGACGGCGTCTTCTCCATGGACGGCTACGTCGCCCCGCTGCGCGAGATCTGCGACCTCGCCGACCGCTACGACGCGATGGTCATGGTCGACGACTCGCACGCGGTCGGCTTCGTCGGCCCCGGCGGCCGCGGCACGCCCGAGCTGCACGGCGTCATGGACCGCGTCGACATCATCACCGGCACCCTCGGCAAGGCCCTCGGCGGCGCCTCCGGCGGTTACGTCGCCGCCCGCGCCGAGATCGTCGCCCTGCTGCGCCAGCGTTCCCGGCCGTACCTGTTCTCCAACACCCTCGCCCCGGTCATCGCGGCGGCCTCCCTGAAGGTCCTCGACCTGCTGGAGGCCGCGGACGACCTGCGGATCCGGCTGGCGGAGAACACGGCCCTGTTCCGCGGCCGGATGACCGAGGAGGGCTTCGACGTCCTCCCCGGCGACCACGCCATCGCCCCGGTGATGATCGGCGACGCGGCGGTCGCCGGACGCATGGCCGAGCTGCTGCTGGAGCGCGGCGTCTACGTCATCGGCTTCTCGTACCCGGTGGTGCCGCAGGGCCAGGCCCGGATCCGCGTCCAGCTGTCGGCCGCGCACTCCACGGACGACGTCAACCGGGCGGTCGACGCCTTCGTGGCGGCGCGGGCCGAGCTGGAGGGCTGACCGCCGGCACGGGGCGTATTTGAGACAATCGATCGCATGATCGAAGCGCGGCGGCTCCACATCCTCCGGGCGGTGGCCGACCACCGTACGGTGACGGCGGCTGCCGCCGCGCTGTATCTCACCCCGTCGGCCGTCTCCCAGCAGCTTGCCGCCCTGGAGCAGGAGACCGGCCACCGGCTCGTCGAGCGCGGCGCCAAGGGCGTACGGCTCACCCCCGCCGGCGAGATCCTGCTCAACCACACCAACGCGGTCCTCGCCCAGCTGGAGCGGGCCGAGGCCGAGCTCGCCGCGTACAGCTCCGGCGAGGCCGGCACCGTCACGGTCGCCTCCTTCGCCACCGGCATCGCCCTCGTCGTCGCGCCCGCCGTGGCCGCTCTCGCCCGCTCGGCGCCCGGGATCCGCATCCGCGTCCAGGACGCCGAGGGCGACGCCAGCCTGCCGATGGTGCTGGACCGGCAGGTCGACGTCGCCGTCGCCGTCGAGTACCGCGGGGCCCCGCCCGCCGACGACCCGCGACTGACCCACGTACCGCTGTACGCCGAGCCCTTCGACGCGGTCGTCCCGGTCACCCACCGCCTGGCCGGCGCGGCCGAGGTGCCGCTCGCCCAACTGGCCAAGGACGCGTGGATCGGCCCGTACCCCGGCAACCCCTGCCATGACGTGGTGATCCTGGCCTGCGAGAACGCCGGTTTCCAGCCCCGCATGGAGCACTCCTCGGACGACTTCCGCGCGGTCGTCGCCCTGGCCTCGTCCGACGCGGGCGTCGCCCTGGTGCCGCGCTCGGCGCTGCGCGGCATGGACCTCACCGGGGTGGTCGTACGCCCCGTCGACGCGACGCCCCCCACCCGCCGGGTCTTCGCCGCCGTGCGCAGGGGAGCCGAGGAGCACCCCTTGATCCGCCCCGTGCTGGACGCACTCGGCGCGGCGGCCCGGCTGTGAGCGGCTCGTAACACCGCTGTCTCACATCCGGGATAGCGTCCCGAATGTGAGAAGCGATGAGACGGATCCCGTCGATGCCCGGCTGGGTGCACGCCTGGCCGAGTTGCGGGCCGAACACGGCTGGTCCCTGGGGGAGTTGGCCGACCGCAGCGGGGTGAGCCGGTCCACCCTGTCCCGGGCCGAGCGGGCCGAGACCAGCCCCACGGCCTCCCTCCTGAACCGCCTGTGCGCCGTCTACGGACGCACCATGTCCCAGCTCCTCAGCGAGGTCGAGGCCGAACCGGAGACCGTCGTCCGCTCCGCCGCCCAGCCCGTGTGGCGAGACCGCGCCTCCGGGTTCGTACGGCGGTCCGTCTCACCCCCGCATGCCGCCCTGCGCGGCGAACTGGTCGAGGCCCGCCTCGCCCCCGGCGCCGACCTCGCCTACGACCGCCCGCCCGTGGCCGGACTGGAGCAGCACCTCTGGATCCTGGAAGGCGCCCTGGACGTGACCGCGCAGGACACCGAACACCGCCTGGGCGCCGGTGACTGCCTGCGGATGCGGGTGTGGGGCCCGACCCGGTTCCGGTGCGCGGATCCCGAGGGCGTCCGCTATCTGCTGGCGGTGGTGCGACCGTGAACCGACTGGACGAGAGGCAACTGCTGCACAGGGCGGCGGAGTTGGCGGAGCTGCTGACCGGCACCGTGAACGGGGGTGCCTCCGTCGGCTTCCTCGCCCCGCTGAGCCGGGCGGAGGCCCTTGCCTGGTGGGAGGGCCGGGCCGCCGACGTGGCCGCGGGCCGGCTCGCCGTGTGGGTGGCGTGCGACGGGGAGCGGGTGCTCGGCACCGTCAGCCTGGCCTTCCCCGACAAGCCCAACAGCCGTCACCGCGCCGAGCTCGTGAAGCTGATGGTGCACCCGGAGGCCCGTGGGCGCGGCCTCGGCCGGAGGCTCCTGGCCACGGCGGAGGCCGCGGCCACGGCGGCCGGTGTCAGCCTTCTGCACCTGGACACCGAGACCGGCAGCCCCGCCGAACCTCTGTACCGGTCCAGCGGCTGGTCCCCGATCGGCGCCATTCCCGACTACGCGGCCGACCCCGGCGGCGTGCTCCGGCCGACGACGATCTACTACAAGCGCCTACCGGCAACCGCTCTCACCAGGTGATTGTCAGTGCGAGCCGATACGGTGCCTGCCATGCCGGATGCCGAAGACGTACGACGGATCGCCCTGTCCCTGCCGGACACGACGGAAAAGATCGCCTGGAGCATGCCCACGTTCCGGGTGGCGGGAAAGATGTTCGCCACGCTGCCGGAGGACGAGACCTCCATCGCCGTGCGCTGCCCCAAGGAGGAGCGCGACGAACTGGTGCTCGCCGAGCCGGGGAAGTTCTGGATCGCCGACCACGAGTCCCAGTTCGCCTGGGTGCGGGCCCGGCTCGACGCCATCGAGGACGAGGGCGAGCTGCGGGACGTCCTCGCCGACTCCTGGCGCCAGGCGGCCCCGACCCGGCTCCTGGAGGCCCACCCCCGGCTCGGCCTGCCCGCGCAGTGACGCCCTCCTGATCTCAGACGCGGACCGCCGCCCCGAGGAACCCCGCGATGCGCTCCCGCAGCGACCGGGCGTCGAGACCGTGGGCGGCGACATGCTCCTCCAGCCGCCCGTACCGCCGCAGTTCGCGGCGGCCGACGCCCAGTCCGAGGAGCCGGTGCGGCACATCCGACAGCGCGTCGTTCGCGGCGGCCGTCGACGTGCCCGCCAGGTAGGGCTCGACGAGGACGACGTCCGTCCCGCCCGCCTCGGTGGCCCGGCGCAGGGCGGCCCCGTCGAAGGGGCGGACGGTGGTCGCGTACAGGACGGTGACGTCCAGCCCCTCGGTGGCGGCGAGTACGGCGTCGAGCATCGGCCCGACGGCGACCACCACGCCGGAGCGTCCCTCGCGGACCGTACGGAAGCGCTCCCCGTCGACCGGCAGCGCCTGCCCGTTGGCCTGCACGGACAGCCGTACGTACACCTTGTCGTCGCCCGCGGCGACCGCGTGCCGCAGCAGTGTCTCGGCCTCGTCCGGGTGCCCCGGCACATGCACGGTCCAGCCGTCCAGCGTGTCGAGCAGCGCCACGTCGCCCGGTGCCATGTGCGTGTAGCCCCCGGCCGGCCAGTCGAAGGAGGCGGCGGCACTCACCAGCACCGCGCCCGCCTCCTGGTGTCCGAGGTCCAGCTTCACCTGCTCGAAGGGCCGCTCCACGAGGAAGCTGGCGAAGGTGTGCACGACGGGCCGCAGCCCGGTCAGCGCCAGCCCGGCCGCCGCCCCGATCAGGAGCTGCTCCCGGATGCCGACGTCGACGACGCGGTCGGGATGGCGGCGGGTGGCCCCGGCGAAGCCGTCCGTGCCGATCGCGGCGAGGACCACGGCCACCCGGGGATCCTCGTCGAGCAGACGGGAGACGACAGGGGCGAAACGGTCACGCATGGTGTCCATGGAAGGGAGACTCCTCGGTCTCGGTGGCGGAAGATCAGGCGGACTTCGGCTCGACCCGGGCCACGACCACGTGCGGGCGGCCCGGGTGCGGCGCGGTGAAGGCGGTGTACAGGGCCTCGTGGTCACGGCCGTCGACGGTCAGCGCGGACCAGCCAGCCGCCTCGAAGCGTGCGGCGATCCCGCCGGGGCGGGCGTATCGGGCGGAGGAGTTGTCGACGACGACGGTGTGCAGCCGGTCGAGCCCGGCGGGCCCGGCGAACGCGATCGCCTCGTGGTTGCTGCCCTCGTCCAGCTCCGCGTCCCCGACCAGCGTCCACACCCGCGGCTCGTCGAGCCCCTGGGCACGCAGCCCCAGCGCGGTACCGACGGCGATCGGCAGTCCGTGGCCCAGCGATCCGCTGCCGATCTCGGCCCCCGGCACGAGCGTCCGGTCGGGATGGTGGCCGAGCGGGGAGTCGTACGAGCCGAAGCCCGGCAGCCATTCCACCGGCACGAACCCCTTGGCGGCCAGCACGGCGTAGTACGCCATCGGCCCGTGCCCCTTGGACAGCAGGAACCGGTCCCGCCCCGGGGCGTCCCTGCCCTCCGGGCTCACCCGCAGCACCCGGTCGTACAGCACCCACACCACGTCCAGCGTGGACGTGGCGGCCGGGCCGTGCTTCTCGTCGCCGGTCATCAGGCCCATCAGGCCCGGCAGATCGGCATGCGTGTACGTGGATGTCCGTGTCGCGTCGGTCATGACGACGAGCGTGCAACCTCAACCGAACTTGAGGTCAAGCGGCTGCCGCACGGAAACGGATGCGCGATCACCGGTACGAGTGCGGTATTGTTTCCCTGCGCGTTCGGCCGGGGGAACTCCCAGGTCAGGCGGGCATCGGGACGTGGCGCAGCTTGGTAGCGCACTTGACTGGGGGTCAAGGGGTCGCAGGTTCAAATCCTGTCGTCCCGACTGTGAAGCAGTCACTCAGAGGCCGTATCGGATTCCACGGATACGGCCTCTTGTCGTTCTCCGACGTGAGAGAGCTCAGGCCTCAGATCGCGCAGCCCGCATGCGCCAGCGCCTGCTTCAGCAGCACCCCGTGCCCGCCCGGCATCTCGCTCTGCACGGCTTCCGAGACGGCATCCTGGGGGCTGAACCAGACCAGGTCCAGCGCGTCCTGCCGGGGCCGGCAGTCGCCCGTCACCGGCACGATGTAGGCGAGGGACACCGCGTGCTGGCGCGGGTCGTGGTACGGCGTGATGCCCTGCGTCGGGAAGTACTCCGCGACCGTGAACGGCTGGAGCGACGCCGGGACGCGGGGCAGCGCGACCGGGCCGAGGTCCTTCTCCAGGTGGCGCAGGAGGGCGTCACGGACGCGCTCGTGGTGCAGTACGCGGCCGGAGACCAGCGTCCGGCTGACCGTACCGTCGGGGCCGATGCGCAGCAGCAGGCCGACGCTGGTCACCTCGCCGCTGTCGTCGACGCGGACCGGGACGGCCTCGACGTAGAGGATCGGCAGGCGGGCGCGTGTCATCTCCAGCTCGTCGGAGGACAGCCAGCCGGGCGTGGTTTCGGTCATGTCAGACATTGTTTGATCATACTTTCAGCCGTTCGGACTTCCTGGGTAGCCGCTCCAGGAGAACTGTGACCGGCCACACGCCTGTTCAATCGTCCTCCGGCCCGTCGGCCTCCAGCCGGTAGACCCGCAGGGCGTTGTCCCGCCCGGTCCACCGCGCGATCCGCAGCGCGTCCGGCAAGGAGAGCTCGTCGGCGTCCACGCGACCCTGGAGCAGTTCCGCGAGCCCCTGCCGGAAGGCGAGCGCCCCGAGGTGGAAGAACTCGGCCACACCGTACGCGTCCGAGCTGTACAGCAGTTTGCGGAACGGCGTGATCTCCAGGGCCTCCGCGAGGACCCCACCGGCCCGGGCGGGGCCGACATGGTGGAGGGTGAGTCCGACGTCGAGGTACACCCGCTCGAAGACCGCGGCGAGGTAGGCCGCCTGCCGCTGGTAGGGCCAGCAATGCAGGAGCAGGACCGGGATCGTCCCGGCGGTGAGGTGCAGCCAGTCCGTGAGGCGGGCCGGGTCGGCGCGGTGCAGCCGGATGTCGCTGTCGCCGAACCCGGTGTGCAGCTGGAGCGGCAGACCCAGGTCGACGGCGGTCCACAGCAGGTGCCGTACGAGGACCGGGTCGTCCAGACGTCCGCCCCTGGCGAACCAGCGCCGGGCCGCTTCGGTGACCTCCACCTCCGACGGGCGGGCCGGGTCCAGGTCGAAGCCGGTGCGGTAGGCCGCCACCGACTTCACGGCCACCACGCCGGGCCGCCGCACGGCCTCCAGCGCCGCCGTGCGGAAGGTGTCCGCGTACGCGTCCGGTTCGACCCCCGCGGTCTGCACCGACTCCGCGACGCCCTCCAGCCGAACGACCTCGTACGAGGTCCCGCCCGCGGCCTCGGCGATCTCCCGCGGCGTGGTGAGGGGGTCGGGGGCGTAGCCGGTGTCGACGCAGAAGACGTCCGTGCCCGCGGCGCGCAGGAAGCGGCGCTGCACCTCGCGCCGGCCGAGTTCCGAGCGGCGGGCGAGGTACTCCTCGGCGGGCGTGTGCCGGGGCAGGTCGAGCAGGGGAGCGCAGTGGCGGCGCACGGCCACGCCCGCCGGACTGTCGAAGGGCGAGATCCCCGGCCACGCCTCGCCCTCGGTGAGGAGGGACTCGAAGGCGTCCCGGCCGAGGTCGGCAGCGACCGTGCCGTGGCAGTGGTGGTCGACCAGCCGTACGGCGTCGAGCGTCTCGCGGACCGCACCCATGTCAGTACGTCCAGCGGTACGCCGCCGCCACCTGGTCGTCGTCCAGCCCGGCGACACACTCCTGCTCGCCCCGCCGTACGGCGATGACCGCGTCGGCCAGGACCGGGCCCAGCGCCGTCCGCAGGACGTCGTCGTCGCGGAACTCCTCGACGGCCCGCTCCAGGGAGTCCGGCAGCCGTCGCACGCCCCGGGCCTCCGCCTCCGCCTCGCTCAGGTGGGCCGGGTCGCCGGTGGTCTCGTCGGGCAGGGCGGCGGCCGACGTCAGGCCATCCAGCCCGGCGGCGATCAGGGAGCCGATCGCGAGGTAGGGGTTGGCGGCCAGGTCGACGGGTTTGATCTCCAGGTTGGCCGCCCGGTCGCGCAGCCCCGTGGTGCCGGTGACGACCCGCAGCGCGGTCTCCCGGGTCTCGCGGCCCCAGGCGGTGAACACCCCGGCCCACTGGGAGGGCCTGAGCCTCAGATGGCTGGCGGGGCTCGGGGCGGTGACGGCCGTGAGGGCGGGCAGATGGGCGAGGATGCCGGCCGTGAACGACTCGGCCTCGGCCGTCATGCCGTAGCGGCCCTCGCCCCCGGCATGCAGGTTCGCCCCGGCACGCCAGGCGGACAGGTGGACGTGCCCGCCGTTCCCGACACCCCGGCCCACGACGGCCGGGGCGAACGAGACCCGCAGCCCGTGCCGCTGGGCCACCGCGCGGACGGTCTGCCGGACCAGCACACTGCGGTCGGCCGCCGCCACCGGATCGACGGCACCCACCGAGACCTCGAACTGCCCGGCCGCGTACTCGGGATGGACCTGCTCGACGTCGACGCCCTGGGCCGCGCACGCGGACAGCAGGTCGGCGGTGTAGTCCCCGAGCTCGATCTGCCGGGTCGCCCCGTACGCCGGTCCGGTCGTCGCGGGCACGAACGCGTCGCCGGGGGCATCGCCCCGGGCCACGGTCCACTCGATCTCGATGGCGGCCTTGAAGGTGAGGCCGTGCCGCCCGGCGGCCTCGGTGACGATCCGGCGCAGGAACGTGCGGGTGCAGCCGGGGTGCCGCTCCCCGTCCTGGGTGACGCGGTCCACCGGCGCCCAGGCCCAGCCGGGCTGCCCGGCCAGGACGACGAGCCGGTCGAGGTCCGGGTAGAGGCGCAGATCGCCGTCGGGGGAACCGAGGACGTCGGTGGTGACGATCGAGTCGTTCGCCAGGAACGTGTCGAACACCGGTGACATGCCGACGCCCCAGGCCGCAGCGGACGCGAGCCGGGCCGTCGGGACGGTCTTGACCCGGCCGATGCCCGCGGTGTCGACGTAGGCCAGCACGACGCCGTGCACACCCCGCCCGGCGAGTTCGCCGCTCAGCGCGGTGGCCCGCTCCACGTCGCCGGGGCGGCCACCGGGCACGGGATCGGCCAGGGTGGTCATGCGTCCTCCGCGGTTCTCCGGTGTGCGACGACTGGCGGCGCCGTCAGGGTTTCACGGCCACCGCGCCGTACTGCGGTACCAGCACCGCCGATCCGGGCTCGGCGCGCCACTGCCCGCACGACACCATGCCCGGTTCGAGCACCTCGAGGCCCTCGAAGAACGCGGCGATGTCGGCGCCGCCGCGGGCCGTGATCGGGGGAGTGGCGTTCTCGTTCCAGAACTTCATGGCCGGGATCTGGCCCGCGCCGCCGAGCTCGTCGTCGAAGGTCGGGTGCGTGAGGACCAGGAAGCTGCCGGAGGGGACCGCGGCCATCACACGGCGCACGATGTCCCGGGCCTTCTCCACGTCCAGGACGAAGTTGAGGATGCCCAGCATCATCACGGCGACCGGGCGGCTGAAGTCGAGGGTCTCCCCGGCACGTTCCACGATGGCGTCAGGGTCGTGCACATCGGCGTCGATGTACGCGGTGACGCCGTCTTGGGTGCCGGTGAGCAGGGTGCGGGCGTGCACCAGGACGATCGGGTCGTTGTCGACGTAGACGATGCGCGAGTCGGGTGCGAGCCGCTGGGCGATCTCGTGGGTGTTGTCCGCCGTCGGCAGTCCCGTGCCGATGTCGAGGAACTGCCGCACCCCGCGCTCACCGGCGAGGAACGACACGGCCCGGCCGAGGAAGTCCCGGTCCGCGCGGGCGATGTCCCGGATGATCGGGAACATTCCGGCGACGTGCTCGCCGACCTGCTGGTCGACCTCGTAGTTGTCCTTGCCGCCGATCCAGTAGTTCCACACGCGCGCGTTGTGCGCCACACCGGTGTTCAGCCTCGCCGACCCTCCCGAAGGGGTGTGGCCATCACTCACGACTCGTCCTCTCCTCGCACGCACGACCGAGACCGGTCGCCGCCGCCATTGTGCCGCTCCGATGATCACGCTGTCCCGGGAATCGGTGGAGCGGGCACGGCGGTTGGGAAGGGACGGCGAGCAGGAGTGAGCCGCTTGCCGGGCCGGCCGGTCTAGTCGGTGGGGCTCGCGGCGGGCGACTTCCCGGCCAGGATGTCCTTGAGGCGCTGGGTTCCCTGCTGCACCGCCTGCTTCACGGAGTCGTTCTCGTCCCCGTCGAGCCCGCCCGCCGTGACGGTGATCGCGTCGTCGCCGACGCGTACGGCGGCGACGCCCAGGGTCAGCGTGGCGTCGTCGCCGCCGGCCGAGCCCTGCACCGTCACGCGCAGGCCCTGACGGGCGTCGCCCACCTTGGGCAGCGGGACCTCGATGACCTGGACGGTGCGCTTCTCCTTGCCGTCGGTCACGGTGAACTGGTCGCACTTCTCCGGCAGGGTCGCCATCCAGTTGAGCGAGTCCTGCGGGTCGGTCCGGTCGTAGGAGGCGACCTGGTACAGCAGCCGGGAGTCGCCCTCCTCGAAGCCGCGCAGCTCGGACGCGCCCGACGGCCTGCCCAGCAGATCGTCGTCGAACAGCGAGTCCAGGAGGCGCTGGCAGTCGGACGCCTGGGCCTTGGCGGTGAGGAAGTCGGAGACGTCGACCGTGCCGATGAGCAGGCTGTCGTGCCAGTTCTCGGCCTCCGTGTCCTTGACCTGCGTCCAGTCGTCCTCGATGTCCGCCTCGGTGATCAGCGCGGTGCGGGCGCCGTTCGTGGAGAGGGTGGCGGTGGGGGAGGGGGTCTGCCGCACTTCGGCGACCTGGGACGCGGTGACGCCGGAGAGGCGCGAACCGTCCGTGCCGTCGTCGTCCGAGCAGGCGGCGGTGGAGAGCAGCGTGCCTGCCGCCAGGGCGCAGGAGAGGACGGGGACGAGCCGGGTCGGACGACGGGTCATCGGGAGTGCCTCCTGAGAACGTGGCGCGTGCCCTCAGCGCACCACCGCCGTCGACGGGCCACCACCGGCGCCGGACCGTTCGGGTGAGCACCCGCGGGGCCGTTCCGGGCTCAGGCCGTGGGCCGCACGTGCCCGTTCTGCCAGGCCCGGGCCGCGCGGTCCGGGGCGACCAGCCGCACGACGTCCGGTTCCCGCTCCGTCAGCGGATCCTGCAGCGGGGGCGCGGGCGGGCCGCGGGCGGGGGCGCCGACCAGGGCTGGTCTCGGCGGGTGCCGCGGCGGGAAGGTGCTGGGGCAGCCGGACCGCAGACGCAGGTGGCCCGCGTGATGGCGGAGCGGCAGCAGCCGCAGGACCTGGACCCCGTCCTCGCCGGCATCGAGCGCGCCGCGACGGAGGCGCCGGCGTCCATGCGGCGCACCGTCGGCGTCCTGCGCGGCACCGGGCCGGAGGCCGCCGACCGCCGTCCCGTCGGCGAACGGGCCGGCATCACCGCCCTCGCGGCATCCCGCCCGGTGTTCTCGGCGGGGAAGCAGGCCCGCGCGGCTCCTGGCGCAGGGAACTGTTCGACTCCTGGCGTCAGGGCTCGCGTGCGCTGTTCAATGAAACTGCACAGTCTTCCCGAGCTGAGGAGTCGCCCGTGTCACCCGCCGTCGTGCCGCCCGTGGGCGCGCGCATCCGGCAGGCGCGCCTGGAGCGCGGTACGAGCCTGCGCGCGCTGGCCCGGGAGATCGGCGTGTCGGCGAGTCTCGTGTCGCAGATCGAGACCGGCAAGAGCCAGCCGTCCGTCAGCACCCTCTACGCGATCACCACGGCGTTGGGGATCTCCGTGGAGTCCCTCTTCGACGCCCGGGAGAGTGTCGTCGCGAGCCCGCTCGCCGCGTCCCCCGCCACCGTGCGGCACGTCTCCGTCGCCGTGCCGCACGCCCTCGCCGCCTTCGCCGCCGATCCGGGGCGGCGCATCGGGCCCCTGGTCGGCTCCGGTGCACGCGAGACGCTGGAGCTGGACTCGGGGGTCGTGTGGGAGCGTCTCGGGCGGGTGCCGGGTGTGGAGGCCGACTTCCTGCTGGTGACGTACCGGCCGGGCGGCTCCTCCTCCGGCTCCGGCGGTCTGATGCGGCACGCCGGCACCGAGTACGGCTATCTGACCTCCGGCGAGCTGGTCCTCACCCTCGGTTTCGAGGAGTACACGCTGCGGGCGGGCGACTCCGTCTGCTTCGAGTCGACGACTCCCCACCGGTACCGCAACGATGGAGAGGTACCGGCTGTGGGCGTCTGGTTCGTCTCCGGCGATGTCGGGTGACGGCCTTGTTCAGTGACACTTGACACCCACCGCACTCGGGCGTTCACTCCGAAGTGGGGGTGGTCGCCATGGCGATCCGCACATATGGGCCCAACGCCGTCGACTGGGAAGAGCGCATCGACCTGGACCGGCTGCGCGGGCAGCGGCTGGCCCGGCTGCACGAGTCGCTGAACCGCTCCGGGCTCGGCGCGGTGCTCGCCTTCGACTTCGCCAACATCCGCTACATGACCGCCACCCACATCGGCACCTGGGCGATGGACAAGCTGATCCGCTTCGCCCTGCTGGTGCGCGACGGCGAACCGGTCGTCTGGGACTTCGGCTCCGCCGCCCGTCACCACCAGCTGTACAACCCGTGGCTCGACTACAGCGACGGCAAGGGTGGCCCGCCCACCGGCGCCCGGGCCGGCATCTCCACCCTGCGCGGCGCCTTCCACCCGGACGCCGGGATCGCCGAGGACGTGGCCGCCAAGATCGCCACCGAGCTGCGCGACCACGGGCTCGCGGGCGAACCCCTCGGTGTCGACGTCGCCGAGATGCCGGTCCTCGCCGCGCTGCGCGCCGAGGGCATCGACGTCGTCGACGGGCAGCAGGTCTTCCTGGAGGCCCGCCGCATCAAGACCGGCGACGAGATCGCCCTGCTCACCCAGGCCTGCGCCATGGTCGACGCGGCCTACGAGGAGCTGTACGGGTACCTGCGCCCGGGCGTGCGCGAGAACGAGTGCGTCGGCGTGGTCAGCAAGGTGCTGTACGACCTCGGCAGCGAGTACGTGGAGGGCGTCAACGCCATCTCGGGAGAGCGCTGTTCACCGCATCCGCACGTCTACAGCGACCGGTTGGTCCGCCCCGGCGACCCGGCCTTCTTCGACATCCTGCACAGCCACCTCGGCTACCGCACCTGCTACTACCGCACGTTCGCGGTGGGCAGTGCCTCACGGGCGCAGCGGGACGCGTACGTACGCTGCCGGGAGTACATGGACGAGGCGATCGCCCTGGTCCGGCCGGGCGCCACCACCGCCGACATCGTGCGGGTCTGGCCGCGCGCCGAGGAGTTCGGCTTCGCCGACGAGACCGCCGCCTTCGCCCTGCAGTACGGCCACGGCGTCGGCCTGTCGATCTGGGAGAAGCCGATCTTCAGCCGCCTGGTCTCCCTCGACCACCCCGAAGTCCTGGAAGAGGGCATGGTGTTCGCCCTGGAGACGTACTGGCCGGCCGCCGACGGCTGGTCCGCCGCCCGGATCGAGGAGGAACTCGTCGTCACCGCCGACGGCTGCGAGGTCATCACCAAGTTCCCCGCCGAGGAACTGCTGGTGGCCGGGCGCAAGTACTGGACGGTGGGCGGCGAGCTGAACACCCGCCGCGAAGCGCAGTCCCATCTCAACACCGGGGACCGCTGATGGACGCCGGCGCGCTCCTCGACCGGTACGAGCGGATGGACGTCATCCGCCGGACGGAGAAGGCCGCCCACGACCTGTTCCTCCAGGGTCTCGTGAAAGGCACCACGCATCTGGCCGCCGGGCAGGAGGCGATCGCCGTGGGGGCGAGCGCCGCCCTGCGCCCGGACGACTATGTGTTCGCCACCTACCGGGGCCACCATCACGCCCTCGCCCGGGGCGCCACCCCTGAGGAGTGCCTCGCCGAGCTGATGAGCCGGGCGACCGGGCTGTGCGGGGCCAAGGGCGGCTCCATGCACCTGACCAAGGCGGCCACCGGCATGCTCGGTTCGTACGCCATCGTCGGCTCCCATCTGCCGATGGCGGTGGGCGCGGCGTGGTCGGCCCGGCTGCGCGGCACCGAGCAGCTCGTGGTCGCCTTCTTCGGCGACGGTGCGACCAACATCGGCGCCTTCCACGAGTCCCTCAACCTGGCCGCCGTGTGGAGGCTGCCGGTGCTGTTCGTGTGCGAGAACAACCTGTACATGGAGTACACGCCGATCGCCGACGTCACGGCCGTGCCCCGCCCCGCAGCCGACCGGGCCCCCGCCCACGGCATCCCGGGCGAGGTCGTCGACGGCAACGACGTCGTGGCGGTCGAGGAGGCGGTGGGACGGCTCGCGCGGCGGGCTCGGGCCGGAGAAGGGCCCGCCGTGCTGGAGGCCGAGACCTATCGCCACTTCGGGCACAGCCGCGCCGACCCGGCGGCCTACCGCCCGGCCGAGGAGGTCGAACGCTGGCTGAAGCACGACCCGCTGGACCTCGCGCGGGGGCACCTGGCCGAGCTGGGGGTCGGCGCGGAGACGGTCGCGGAGGCCGACGAGCGGGCCCGGGCCGTCGTGGAGCGGGCCGTGGAGGCGGCGAAGGCGGCGCCGCCACCCGATCCGCGCGAGGCACTGACCGACGTGTGGGCCGACGGAGGTGCCGCATGGCGGACGTGATCACCTACCGGGACGCGGTCGCCGAGGGCATCGCCCGGGAGATGCGGCGGGACGCGTCGGTGGTGTGCCTCGGGGAGGACATCGCCGCGGCCGGCGGGGTGTTCAAGACGACCACGGGGCTGCTGAAGGAGTTCGGACCTGAGCGGGTGTGGGACACGCCCATCTCCGAACAGGCCATCGTGGGGGCGGCGATGGGCGCCGCCATGACGGGGATGCGGCCCGTCGCGGAGATCATGTTCTCCGACTTCCTGGCCTGCTGCTGGGACTACCTCGCCAACGAGATCCCCAAGGTCCGCTACATGACCGGCGGCCAGGTGACCGTGCCCCTGGTCGTGCGCACCGCCAACGGCGGCGGACTCGGCTTCGGTGCCCAGCACTCCCAGGCCACCGAGAACTGGGCGCTGACCGTCCCCGGGCTGAAGATCGCGGCGCCGGCCACACCCGCCGACGTCATCGGCATGCTGGCCGCGGCGATCCGCAGCGACGACCCGGTGGTCTTCTTCGAACACAAGGGGCTGTTCGCGACCAAGGGCCCCCCGCCTCCGCCCGGTCACGTCGTCGAGCTGGGCCGGGCCGCCGTCGTCCGCGAGGGTGACGACATCACACTCGTCGCGCTCGCCTCGATGGTTCCCCTGGCCCTGAAGGCCGCCGACGTCCTGGCCGGGGAAGGCATCGAGGCCGAAGTCGTCGACCTGCGCTGCCTGGTCCCGCTGGACGCCGCGACCGTCCTGGCCTCGCTGCGCAAGACCTCCCGGCTCGTCACCGTCGAGGAGAACCCGTACCAGGGCGGCTGGGGCGCCACCGTCGTCTCGGTCGTCGCCGACGAGGGATTCGGCCTGCTCGACGCGCCCGTACGGCGGGTGGCGGGGGAGTGCGTCCCGCTGCCGTTCGCCGACACGCTGGAGCAGCAGGTCATCCCGACCGTCGACAAGGTCGTCACGGAGGTCCGCAGGCTCGCCGCGTACTGAGCCGCACATCCGCCACCGAACACCCCATGGGAGGAAGCGCGATGACCACAAGGACACTGCTGCGCTCCGGTCACGTGATCTCGATGGACCCGGACATCGGGGACCTGCCCCAGGGGGACGTCCTCGTCGAGGACGGAAGGATCACGGCCGTCGAGCCCGAGATCAGCGCCGACGCCGAAGTCCTCGACATGAGCGGACACATCGTGATCCCCGGCTTCGTCGACACCCACCGCCACACCTGGGAGGCACCCATCCGGGGCGTCGCCCCCGACGCCACCCTCGACGACTACTTCGTCGACATCCTCGACACCTTCGCACCCCTGTACACCCCGCAGGACGTGTACGCGGGCAACCTCGCGGGCGCGCTGGAGTGCCTCAACGCCGGCATCACCACGCTCGTCGACTGGTCGCACATCAACAACACCCCCGAGCACCCGGACGCGGCGATCCAGGGCCTGGCGGAGTCCGGCATCCGGGCGCAGTACGCGTACGGCAGCGCCAACACCTCCCTCGCGGAGTACTGGTTCGAGAGCAGGATCGCCATCCCGGCGGACGACGTACGGCGGATCCGGTCGACGCACTTCGCGTCCGACGACGGCCTGCTGACCATGGGCCTCGCCACCCGAGGCCCCGGTTTCTGCGTCGACGAGGTCGTCGCGGCCGAGTGGGCCATGGCGCGCGAGCTGGGCCTCCCGATCACCGTGCACGTGGCCATGGGACGGCTGGCCGGCCGCTTCGGCATGGTGAAGCAGCTCCACGACCTGGGGCTGCTCGGCCCGGACACCACCTACGTCCACAGCTGCCACCTCAGCGGGGAGGAGTGGCGGATGGTCGCCGACAGCGGCGGCACGGTGTCGGTCGCGCCGCAGGTGGAGCTCCAGATGGGGCACGGCTGGCCGCCCGTGATGCAGGCCATCGAGTACGGCCTGCGGCCCGCGCTCAGCATCGACGTCGTCACCACCGTGCCCGGCGACATGTTCACCCAGATCCGGGCGGCCTTCGGCGCCGAACGCGCCCGCGTCAACGCCGACTGCTGGCAGTCCAACATGCCGGTCCCCAGCACCATGCTGACAGCGCGTCAGATGCTGGAGATCGCCACCCTGAACGGCGCCCATGTCGCCGGTCTCGAGGACCGTACGGGCTCCCTGACCCCCGGCAAGCGCGCCGACATCGTCGCGGTCGACGCCACCGCCCCCAACGTCGCCCCGGTGCACGACGCGGTGGCCGCGGTGACGCTGTGCGCCGACGTCTCCAACGTGGACACCGTCCTCGTCGACGGCGTGATCCACAAACGCGACGGCCGGCTCCTCGGCGACACGGCGCGCGCCCTGCGGCTCGTCGGCGAGGCCCGCGACCGGCTCCTCGCGGCGAAGGAGGCCAAGGGGGCGAAGGCACCGGCATGACGAACCACCTGGTGCGCCACGCCACCGACCTGCCCGAGCCGCCGTACGACGGCCACGGCCACCGGCGCAGGACGCTGGTCGGCGAGGACGACGGCAGCGTCCACACCGGCTTCGGCCTGTGCGAACTGCGGCCCGACGGCCGGGTGCCCGCCCATGTGCACTCCTACGAGGAGGCCGTCTTCGTCCTCGACGGGGCCGTGATCCTCGACCTGCCGGACGGGTCGTACCTGCTGGAGAAGGGCGATTACGGCCTGCTGCCGACCGGCGTCCCGCACGCCTGGCGCGGGGCCGGGAGCACCGGCGGACGCTGGGCGGACATGCTGGCCCCCGTGCCGCGGGCCCGCTACGGACACGACACCCAGGCCGTGCCGGACCTGCCCGCGCGCGAGCCGGCCCGGGTCGACGTCCGCGACCCGCGCACCCGTGCCTTCGGCCACTTCGAGCCGGCCCAGATGGACCCGGGCAAGCAGTCACAGGAGCTGCTGGCGGCCACGGCGAGCATGCGGACCGCGCTGCTGGTATACAGCGGGATCACGGTGAAGATGATGATCGACGGCGACCTGGGCGCGGTCGCCTCGACGATGTTCATGGTGCAGTACGCGTCCGACGGGATCATCGGCACCCACGACCACCCCTTCGAGGAGACGTATCTGATCCTGGAGGGCGTCGCGGAGGCCACCCTCGACGGCGAGCGGTACCGCCTGGAGCCCGGCGATGCGGCATGGGCGGGCACCGGATGCGTACACGGATTCGTCAACGCGGGGCAGGGGCCCCTGCGCTGGCTGGAGACGCAGGCGCCGCAGCCGCCGTCGCGGCACTCGTACCGGTTCACGCGGGACTGGGACTACCTGCGCGCGGCACTGGAGGAGAAGTCATGAGCAGTGTGCTCGTCGTCGGCGGAACGTCCGGGATCGGGCTCGAATTCGCCCGCACATGTGCCGAGCGCGGGGACGACGTGGTGCTCACCAGCCGCGACGCCCAGCGCGCCGACGTGGTTGCGAAGGAGGTGGGCGCGCGCGGACTCGCCGTCGACCTGGAAAGGCCGCTGGAGATCGCGGCGGCCCTGGCCGGCATGGGACGTGTCGACCACCTGGTCATCGCGGGCGTCTCGCGTGACGACAACAAGGTCACCGAGTACGACATCGACGCCGCCCTGCGGCTGGTCACCCTCAAACTCGTCGGCTACACGGAGGTCGTCCACACGCTGCGCGGCCGGCTGCACGACGACAGCGCCATCGTGCTCTTCGGCGGCCAGGCCAAGGAACGCCCCTACCCGGGCGCGACGACGGTGGCGACGGTCAACGCGGGGGTGCGCGGCCTGATGAACTCCCTCGCCGTGGAGCTCGCTCCCGTCCGGGTCAACGCCGTGCATCCCGGTGTCGTGGGCGACAGCCCGTACTGGCAGGCCAAGCCGGAGAAGGTCCTCACCACGCTGCGCACCGAGACACCCACGGGGCGGCTCGCCGGGATGGCCGACGTGGTGGACGCGGTGGACTTCCTGTTGCGGAACCGGTCGGTGAACGCGGTCGAACTGGCGGTGGACGGGGGCTGGTTGCTCGGCTGAGCGCCGGTTGCCCGGGGGAAGGCCGGCTGTTCGGGTGAGGCCCGGCTGCTCGGGTGCCGGGGCCGCTCACCCGGCGCGGCCGAGCGTGTCCCGCACGACCTCCTTGTCCACCGCCGCCCGTACCAGCGCGGCGGCGAGAACGGCCGGGTCGGTGTCCCCGGCCAGTTCGGTGAGGCGCTCGGGGTCCTTCGGCAGATCCAGCCGCTCGGCGCCCTGGAGGGCCTTGGCGTCCAGAAAGGGGGCCGTCTCCGGCCAGACGCCCTGCGCCTCGCGCAGGAAGATGCCGGCACCGGCCGGGCCCATGCCGGGGAACTCCTGGAGCAGGCGGCGCAGTTCGGGTACCTCGCCGTCGGCCTCCCGGCGCAGCCGCCGCAGGTCGCCGCCCCACCGGTCGTTCAGCAGCTCGGCGGCTTCCCCGAGCTGGGTCGCCGTCCGTTCGTCATAGCGCCGGTAGCCGCCGCGGCCCAGCGCGTCGACCCGCTCCTGCCACGAGGCGCGCACCATGCGCCGCGGATCGCGCAGCCCCGCCTCGTGCAGGGCACGGGCGGTGGCCAGCGCGATCGAACCGCGGATGCGGGCACTGAGCAGATGGGACAGCACCAGCAGCCGGTACAGCGGCTGCGGGGTGTCCTTCAGCGTGATGCCCGCCTCCGCGGCGTAGGTCCGGCCGTGCGCGCCGACGAGTTCCCGTACGACGCGCTCCTGGTGGCCCACGGGTCACCCCTTCAGCGGATCGTGCCCGACCGTCATCAGCCGGTGCCGACGGCGGGTGTCCTCCGCCGTGACCTCGGGCTCGGGTTCGTTCTCCAGGTCCACCTGGTCGGTGACCGTCTCCACGACCTTCCGCATCACGCGCAGGTCGTCCTCGGTCAGGTCGGTGCGCCGTTTCTGGAGGATCGCCAGGACGTGCTGCCCGGTCTCGGATCCGGCCTGGTCCGGCAGCGGCTCGGTGGTCTCGTCGGCGTCGCGGACCCGCAGCCAGGCCGCGAGTTCCTGCGAGGTCATGTTCACCACGCGGTGGAAGTCCTCCCACAGCGCGTCGAGTTCGAGGGCGTCGGTCATCGCCTGCCCCTTTCCGTACGTACGTCGGATGATCTGCGCCTCCCCCCCCCGCGGATCAGCGGGGGAAGTTCTCGGCGTCGAACATCCACCGCTGCTTCTCCAGCTCAGCGGTGATGGCGATCAGCAGGTCTTGGGTGACCGGGTCGGCCTTCTCGGTCGCGTCGATGCGCTCGCGCAGCCGGCCCACCGCTTCCTGCAGCGCCTCCACCATCACCTGCACGGCGTCCGAGTCGCGCACCCAGCCCTCCGCGGGGGCGGGCAGCGTGAAGGCCTTGGCGATGGTCTCCGGGCGGCCGTCCGGCGGGACGCCGAGCGCCGCGGACCGCTCCGCGACCGTGTCGGCGAAGTCCCGCGTCGCCGTGACCACCTCGTCCAGCTGGAGGTGAATGGACCGGAACCGCGGTCCGACGACGTTCCAGTGCGCCTGCTTCCCGACCAGCGAGAGCCCGAGCAGTTCCACCAAGGTGTCCTGGAGTGCCTCGCAGGCGACCTTCCGGGCGTCGTCGGGCAGTGTGCTCCTCACAGTCGTCATAGGGCGCTTCTCCTTCTCGCGTCGTTCCTCGTCCGGAGCAGTGCGTCGCGCTCCTCCTCGCCGGTGCCGCCCCACACGCCCGAGGCCCGACCGCTGTCCAGCGCGAAGCTCAGGCACGGGTCGGTCACCGGGCAGCGCGCGCAGACCCGCTTCGCGGCGCTCGCGTCACGCAGGGCGGGGCCGGCGGTGCCGACGGGAAAGAACAACTCGGGGTCCTCGTCCACGCAGGCGGCGCTCCGCAACCACTCCATGAACGCGCGGGTGCCCCGGGCGTCCTGGTGCAAACGCGACGCATGGGGGTCGTCCGGCCTGCGATATGCCACCTGGGGAGGGCAAGGAGGCGCAGAATCTTCACAGGCGGCGGGGTGAGGGTCTATAGTCCGAAACTAGCAGTGCTAATTAATGCGCGTTGTCGCGCGGCGTGAGGAGCCTCTCGTGCGTCCCGTCCACTTCGCGGCCGCCCGCCGCACCCCCATCGGCAAGCTGCGGGGATCCCTGTCCTCGGTACGGCCCGACGACCTCGCGGCGACCGTCGTCCGCGCCCTGGTCACCGGCGTGCCCGAGCTGGACCCAGCCCGGATCGACGACGTCTACTGGGGGGCCGCCAACCAGGCCGGCGAGGACAACCGCAACGTGGCCCGCATGGCCGCGCTGCTCGCCGGCCTCCCCGACTCCGTGCCCGGCGCCACCGTCAACCGCCTCTGCGCCTCGGGCCTGGAGGCCGTGACCACGGCCGCCCGCACCATCGCCGCCGGCGAGGCAGACATCGTGATCGCGGGCGGCTCCGAGTCGATGAGCCGCGCCCCCTTCGTGCTGCCCCGCCCCGACGAGGCCCTGCCGCACCGCATGGAGACCGCCGACACCCGCCTCGGCTGGCGCCTGGTCAACCCCGCGATGCGCGAGCTGCACGGACTGCTGGCCATGGGCGAGACCGCCGAGGAGGTCGCCGCGCGGTACGGCATCCCGCGTGAACGTCAGGACGACTTCGCCCTGCGCAGCCACCAGCGCGCCGCCCTGGCCCGCAAGAACGGCCACTTCGACGACGAACTCCTCCCCGTGGAGCGTCCCGACGGCGTGGTCGTCGACACCGACGAGTGCGTCCGCGAGGACACCTCGGTCGAGAAGCTGTCCCGGCTCAAGCCGGTCTTCCGTGACGGCGGCACGGTCACCGCGGGCAACGCCTCGCCGATGAACGACGGCGCCGCCGGCCTCCTCCTCGTCAGCGAGGAGGCCCTGAACGACCTGGGCCTGGAGTCCCTGGGCCGCTATGTCGCGGGCGCCTCCGCCGGTGTCCACCCCGACGTCATGGGCATCGGCCCCGTCCCCGCCACCCGCAAGGTGCTGACCCGCGCCGGCTGGAGCGTCGGAGACCTGGAGGAGGCCGAGTTCAACGAGGCCTTCGCCGCCCAGGCCCTGGCCTGCGTGGACCAGCTCGGCATCGACCCCGACCTGGTCAACCCCAGCGGCGGCGCCATCGCGCTCGGCCACCCCCTGGGCTGCTCCGGCGCCCGCATCCTGACGACGCTGCTCCACCGGATGCGGCGAACGGGGGCGGGCCGGGGTCTCGCCACGATGTGCGTCGGGGTGGGACAGGGGAGCGCGGTCCTCGTCGAACGGCCCTAGCGGCAGGCGAACGCTCGCTGCGGCAGTCGTCGACGCCCCGCGGGCGGGCGGGCCGGAGTCGCACGCCCCTCGCGGCACAGGCCGCGCCCATCAGGCGAGACAGCGCTTACGGGCACCTGTTCGTTGCACATAGCATCAGTGTTCGCATGAACACCATGACGCTCTGGCACATCACCGGCTGGGAGTTCGCCGCCCTCGCCCTCGCGGCCCTGCTCGTCGGCTTCTCCAAGACCGCCGTGAGCGGGGCCAACACGGTCAGCCTCGCCATCTTCGCCGCCGTGCTGCCCGCCCGCGCCTCCACCGGCGTGCTGCTTCCCATCCTGATCGCCGGGGACCTCCTGGCCGTCGCCACCTACCGGCGGCACGCCCACTGGCCCACGCTGTGGCGGCTGTTCCCGGCGGTCGCCGCGGGCGTCGTCGTGGGCACGGTGTTCCTGCTCTGGGCGGACGACGCGATCGTACGGACCTCGATCGGCGTGATCCTGCTGCTGATGGCCGCCGTGACGGTGTGGCGCCGGCGTACGGCCGACAAGGAGGAGGGACCGGAGTCGGTCACCACCCGCTCGGGCCGCCTCAAGGCCCGCTCCTACGGCGTCCTCGGCGGCTTCACCACCATGGTCGCCAACGCGGGCGGCCCCGTGATGTCGATGTACCTGCTCTCCGCGGGCTTCCGCAAGCTCGGCTTCCTCGGCACCTCGGCCTTCTTCTTCCTGATCGTCAACGTCTCCAAGCTGCCCTTCAGTGCGGGCCTCGGCCTGATCGACGGCCGCTCCCTGCTCCTCGACCTCGCGCTCGTGGCGTTCGTCGTGCCCGGTGCGCTGTTCGGCAAGTGGGCCGTGCACAGGATCAACCAGCGGCTGTTCGAGCAGCTCGTCATCGCGGCGACCGTCGTGGGCGGTCTGCAACTACTGCTGCGCTGACCCCCGCAGCAGCGCCGGAAGGTCCGCGAAGGAGTCGATCACATGGTCGGGCGTGCCGTCGGCGCTCCGCAGCGTCTCCGGCTGGAACTTCCCGGTCCGCACGAGTACGCCGGTGACCCCGGCCCGCTGGGCCGCCAGCACGTCGGACTCGACGTCGTCCCCGACCATCACCGCCTCCTCCGCACCGACGCCCAGCCGGGCGAGTGCCGACGCGAAGAACGCCCGCGCCGGCTTGCCGGTGATCTCGGCCTCCACCCGCGCGGCCCGCTCCAGCCCGGCCAGGAACGCCCCCGAGTCCAGCCGCAGCCCCTCGGCCGTACGCCAGTACAGGTTGCGGTGCATCGCCACCAGCCGGGCCCCTCGCTGCAGATGGCCGAAGGCCCGGTCGAGCGCCGCGTAGCCGAACTCGGGGCCGGCCCCGCCGACCAGGACGACATCCGGCACGGCCCCGGTGTCACCCGCGTCGACGACGGTGACACCGTCGAGGTCCTCCGCGATGTCGCCGCTGTTCAGCAGTGCGCACCGGGCGCCGGGACAGTGCTCGGCGAGATACGCGGCGGTGGCGGCGGGCGCGGTCAGGATGTCCTCGGCGGACACCGGGAACCCCGCCTCCGCCAGCGTCCGGGCGATCGACGCCCGGGTACGGGAGGTGGTGTTGGTGACCAGCAGCACACCGAACCCGGCCTCCCGGACCTCCCGCAACGCCTCGACGGTTCCGGGCAACGGCCGCCACGAGACGGTGAGCACCCCGTCGATGTCGATGAGCACGGCACGCACGGACTCCATGGCAGGACGATAACCACGTGGAGCGGCCTTCGCCGGTCGGCACCGTCGTGCTCCGGTTCTCCGGTCGGCGCCACCCGTCCCGCTGCCGTCAGCCGGTCGGCACCCGTCCCGGCGCCCTCCGCACCCGACCTCGTACGCTCGACGGCGTGTCCCCTCACGTCCTGATCCTCGGCGGCACGGCCGAGGCCCGAGCCCTGGCAGCCGCGCTGTGCGCGCGTCCCGGCGTGCGCGTCACGACGTCCCTCGCGGGGCGCGTGGCCAAGCCGGGGGCGCTCGACGGGGAGGTGCGCGTCGGAGGCTTCGGCGGGGTGCCCGGACTGGCCGGCTGGCTGCGGGAGGAGGGCGTGGACGCGCTCGTCGACGCCACACACCCCTTCGCCGAGTCGATCACGGCCAACGCGGCCCGCGCCGCGGCCGAGACCGGCGTACCCGCGGTGGTGCTCCGCCGCCCCGGGTGGCGTCCCGGCCCCCGGGACCAGTGGCATTCCGTCCCCTCACTGGAGGCGGCCGCGGACCTGCTGCCGCGCCTTGGCCGCCGGGTGCTGCTCACCACCGGGCGCCTCGGCCTGGCCTCCTTCGCCCACCATTCACACCTGCACTTCGTGGTGCGGTCGGTGGATCCCCCCGAGCCGCCGATGCCGACCGACACCCATGTGCTGCTCGCCCGTGGCCCGTTCACCGTCCCCGGCGAGACGGCCCTGCTGCGCGAGCACCGCGTCGACGTCCTGGTGACCAAGGACAGCGGGGGAGCGGCGACGGCGGCCAAACTGACCGCGGCCCGGGACCTCGGACTGCCGGTCGTGGTCGTACGGCGGCCGCCGCTGCCGGACGGCGTGACGGCCGTACCGGACGTGGCGGGCGTGCTGGAACGGCTGGGGCTCGGGTAGGCCGCTCACACCGATCCGGCCGTGAGGGACTTCTCCGGACTGTGCGGCAGCCCCTGGCTCAGGTCATCCACCAGCAGCCGTTTCGCGATCGCGTCGACCGCCACCCGCAGGTCGCTGTCCGCGGAACAGCCGATGTCCCGCCCCAGCCGGTGTCCCGTCAGTCGCGGGGGTTGCGGCGCAGCAGATATGTGTCCATGATCCAGCCCTTGCGCTCGCGGGCCTCGGCGCGCAGCCGCTCGATGCGGGGGGCGGCCTCGGCGATCGGGCCGGAGACGAGGATCTCGTCCGGGGTGCCGATGTAGGCGCCCCAGTAGATGTCGACGTCCTCCTGCGCGTACCGCCGGAAGGTCTGGTGGGCGTCGAGCATCACCACGACGTCGTCCACGCCCTCCGGGAAGCCCTCCGCCAGCCGACGGCCGGTGGTGATCTGCACGGGCCGCGCGACGCGGTTGAGGCCCGTGCGATGCCGGGCGACGAGCGCCGAGACGCTGCTGATGCCGGGCACGACGTCGTACGCGAACGCCACCGCGCCCCGCTCCAGCACCTCCTCCAGGATCCCGAGCGTGCTGTCGTACAGCGACGGGTCCCCCCACACCAGGAACGCGCCGGTCTGCTCCTCGCCGAGCTCCTCGGCGATCAGCCGCTCGTAGATGTCGGCCCGGGCGCTGCGCCAGTCTCCGACGGCGGGGGAGTAGGCCGAGCCGCCGGCGCTCCGGTCCCGCTCCGGGTCACGCGCCTCGACGACGCGGTACGTCCCCTCGGGAACATGCGCGTCGAGCATGTCCCGGCGGAGCCCGGTGAGGTCCGCCTTCACCTCGCCCTTCTCCAGGATGAAGAACACGTCCGTGCTCCGCAGCGCCCTGACCGCCTGGAGGGTGAGCTGGTCGGGGTCGCCCGCGCCGATACCGATGACATGAATCTTTCGCACGCCCCGAGTCTGCCGCACGAGGGTGCGGCCGGGTTCACCGCGGTCGGATCACCGGCCCCCCCCGGCCCGACCGCCGGATGACCGGCCGGGCCCCCGGATGACCGGCCGCCGGATGATCGACCCCCGGCTCAGCGCCCGGGTACCCCGCCCTTCAGCCGAGGCGCTCGCGCCTCCGCGTCCACCGCCCTGCCCTCCCGCTCCACGTCCCCGGCCAGATCCCGTGCCCACGCGGCCACGCTCGCCACGTCGATTCCGTGCGGCCGGGGCTGCCCGGACCCGGACACCCACGCCTCCGCAGCGCCCGCCCCGCGCCGCAGCAGCCGGGCCCCGCCCGTCAGATTGCCCCGGGCCGCATGCGTGAGCCCCACCGCGAGCTGGGCGAGGCCGCGCCACAGCTCGCGCTCCTCGTCGGGCCCCGACTTCCACGCGTCCTCGAAGACCTCGTGCGCGTGGAACGGCTTGCCCTCGTCCAGCAGCCGCTGCGCCTCCACCAGGGTCTCCTCCGGGGTGCGGACGACGCCCTCGGGCTGCCGGGGCACACCGTCCGCGTCGTACGGCAGGGGGCGGCCGAGCCCGTCCCGGGGCCGGGCGTTGCGCGCCCGCCCCTCACTGTCACGGTCCCGTGCGTCGCCCGGCCGGTCCGGGGAGGTCTCTCCAGTGCTGCCCATACGCCGATTGTCCCGCCCGGCCTGTTTTCGGCGCGGCCAGGGGTGTGGGGTAAGGTGCTGTTCGCGCGATCACGCGGTTCACCGCGGGTGGCGCGCACCGGGACGTGGCGCAGCTTGGTAGCGCACTTGACTGGGGGTCAAGGGGTCGCAGGTTCAAATCCTGTCGTCCCGACGGTGTGAAGGGTCTCGCAGGCCGATGTCTGCGGGGCCCTTTTCGTTGTGCGTGCGCCCTTGACCTCGAGAGCGCTCCAAGCCGTTGACTCCCTCCGAGCCCCGGAACCGGGGACCGACTTCGGGGAGCGACCCATGAAGTACCGCACGATCGGCACAAATCCCACGACCCGCCGCGAGGTGAGCGTCCTCGCGCTCGGCGCGATGCTCTTCGGTTCGGTGACGGACGAGGCGACGTCCTTCGCCCTGCTCGACCGCTACGTCGAAGCCGGCGGGAACTTCATCGACACGTCCGACAACTACGCCTTCTGGGCCGACGGCGGCCAGGGCGGCCAGAGCGAGGAACTCCTCGGCCGCTGGCGGCGCAGCCGCGGCGTCGGCGACGAGATCGTCATCGCCACCAAGCTCGGCGCCCGCCCCCTGGCCCCCGGCACCAGCTACGTCGACCACCCCGAGGGCCTGTCCGCGAAGGTGATCCGCGAGTCCGCCGACCGCAGCCGCGAGCGGATCGGCCTCGCGAAACTGGACCTGCTCTACGCGCACATCGAGGACCACGCCGTCCCGCTCCAGGAGACGGTCGAGGCCTTCGCCGCCCTGGTCGCCGACGGCACCGTCGGACTGCTCGGCGTGAGCAACCACGCGGCCTGGCGCGTGGAACGGGCCCGGGCCCTGGCCGCGGCGGCCGGACTGCCCGGCTACGAGGTCCTCCAGTACGCGCACACCCACCTGCGCCCCCGCAGCGACGTCCCCGACGCCCTCTTCCCGGACGGCAGCCTGGGCCACGCCGGCCCCGACCTGCTCGGCTACCTCAGGGCGGAGCCCGGCCTGACCCTGGTCGCGTACTCGCCGCTGCTCAAGGGCGCCTACACCCGGCCGGAGCGGCTGCCCGCGGACTTCGACCACCCCGGCACCCCGGCCCGGCTGGCGGTACTGCGCGACGTGGCCCGGGAGACGGGCGCGACCGTCAACCAGGTCGTGCTGGCCTGGCAGATCGGCGGCGAAACGCCCGTCCTGCCGCTGGCCGGGGT
The DNA here is from genome assembly GCF_014205055.1 of Streptomyces luteogriseus. Lineage (NCBI taxonomy): Bacteria > Bacillati > Actinomycetota > Actinomycetes > Kitasatosporales > Streptomycetaceae > Streptomyces > Streptomyces luteogriseus. The sequence goes on along the minus strand of NZ_JACHMS010000001.1, from coordinate 979,711 downwards.
CTCCACGGTGGCCCAGCTGGAGGAGAACCTGGCGGCGGTGGACCTGGAGCTGACCCCGGAGCAGCGCGCCCGGCTGGACGCGGCGCACTGAGACCGTGGGACCGTGGAGGGGAACGGCAACCGGACCTCCGGAAGGAGCACCGGCCATGACCACCCACCCGGCCCACCCCGCCGCCCGCTCGATCCGCACCACCCCGGAAGGCCTGCTGTGGGAGCCCAGTGAGCGCTGGGTGCGCGGCCGCAAGGGCGACGTCACCGTCGTCGACAGCCGGCACCCGGTGCTCGTCTGGGAGCCCCACCTGCCCGTGCCGCAGTACGCCTTCCCCCGCACCGACGTCCGCACCGACCTCCTGCGCCCGGCCAAGAGCCCGCCCACGGGCACCCACACCGGCTCCCGGGTCTTCTACGACCTCGACGCCGAGGGCGAGGTGCGCGAGAACGCGGCCTGGACGTTCCCCGCCGACGATCTGGCCGGCCACATCTCCTTCGAGTGGTTCCTGCGCACCGACACGGGCCTCGACCACTGGTACGAGGAGGACGAGGAGATCTTCATCCACCCCCGTGACCCGCACAAACGCGTCGACGCGCTGCCGAGCAGCCGCCATGTGCGGATCGAGATCGACGGGCAGGTCGTCGCGGACAGCCACGAACCGGTCCTGCTCTTCGAGACCTCCCTGCCCACCCGGTACTACCTGCCGCGCGAGGACGTCCGCCTCGACCTGTTCGACCCCACCGGCCACCACACCGGATGCCCCTACAAGGGCACCGCCTCCTACTGGTCGTGGCGCGGCGGAGCCGACGTGCCGCCCAACCTCGTGTGGACCTACCCCGAGCCGCTGCCCGCGGTGGCGGTGATCCGGGGGCGCGTCGCCTTCTTCAACGAGGTCGTCGACATCACGGTGGACGGTGAGCGCCTGGAGCGGCCCGACACACCGTTCAGCCGGATGCTGCGGAGCCGGAGCCGCGCGTGAAGCTGTCGAGCAGGGCGTCAAGACCGGCCGCGAGGCCCTCCGGACCGCCCTGCTCGGCCAAAGCGGCGGCCGTCTCCCGCAATGTCGGCAGCTCCTTCGCGGACAGCCGGTGCAGTCCGAGGCGGAAGGCCGGGTCGGTCTCCTCCGGGTTGTCCACCATCGGGCGCAGTTCCACGGACACATAGCCCAGCAGCCAGGCCGTGAAGGCGCGGAACACGTCGGCCACGGTCGGCTCGTCGAAGCCGGCCCTCCGCAGCAGGGTCAGCACCCTTTCGTGATCCCGCAGGACCGCGGCGGGCCTGCGGGCCAGCGGGACCGCCAGCAGACGCGTGGCGAGCAGCGGTACCGCCTGCGGATGCGTGAGGCACACGGCGTAGGTCGCACGGGCGATCCGGTGCAGCCCGGCCCGCCAGTCGGAGTCCTTGTCGCCGTCGGCGGCCAGCCGCTCCTCCAGCTCCAGGTACAGCGCCTCGACCAGCCCGTCCAGCAGGGAGTCCTTGCTCGCCGCGTACCGGTAGAGCGCCATGGCCTCCACGCCTAGCTCGGTGCCGAGACGGCGCATGCTCAGGGCGGAGAGGCCCTCACGGTCGACCAGCTCCAGCGCGGTGGCCAGCACCCGCTCCCGGTTCAGCCGGCCGTAGCGGCCGCGGTCGCTGGCGCGGCGTGCTTCGCGTGGCCCACGGCCGTTCGCCATGCTGCCTCCTCGGTGTGCGCAAGGACGGAGCCGGCGAAGCCGGCCCTTGTACGACGTACACATACACGATCCGCGCCGAGTCGCACCTCAGCCGAGCTGCACTGAAGATGAAAGGAGATGATATGGGGCCATTCGTGCGCATCTGGCGGAAAGGAGTGCCGGATGACGTTCACCGAGGAGCTGAGGGGCCTTCTCCCTCTGCGGCCCGCCCCTCTCCTGACGCGTCCCGTAGACGCGCTGGCGGCACGCCGGCTCACGGCCTCCCTCGGCGCAGACGGTGACCCGCACCGGCCCCGGCGGACCTTCTCCGATCTCCTCGTCTTCCGGCTCGACGACGGCGCCACGCAGGCCGCCGTGGTCAAGCACGCCCGCAGCGCCCGCGCGACCGCCTCGCTGGCGCACGAGTGCGAGGCCGTGCGGCAGCTGGCCCGGGACGAGCGCCTCGGCGCGTGGCGGCGGCTGCTTCCCGTGGTGGAGGAACGGCGCCTGGACGGGCCGCTGCCGCTGCTGGTGGAGTCCTGCCTGCCCGGCGTGGAGGCCGACGTGTTGCTGCGGCGCTCGCCGGAGCTGGCCCGCCGGGTCACCCGGTCCGCCCTCGAGACGATCCGTGAGCTGCATCGCGCCACCGGGCGGACCCAGGAGGCGACGGGCCGGGTGGCCGAATGGGTGAAGCCCCGGCTGGCCGTCCTCGCCGAGGAGGTCGGCTGGTGCCGCCACGGGGAGGGTGCGCGGGCCCTGGTGGCCCTGCGCGAACGGGTGGAGCGCGACCTGGCCGGACGCCACCTGCTGGTGGGGTGGACGCACGGCGACTACCACCCCGGCAACGTGCTGCTGTCGGAGCACCGGGGGGACCTGTCCGGGGTGATCGACTGGGCGGGCGCGGTCCCGGACGGTCCCTCCCTGCTCGACTGCCACACCTTCGTGCTGACCATGCGCCACCAGCTCGCGGGGCGGGAGTTCGGCGGCGTCGTCGCCGATGTGGTGCGGCGGGCCTCTCTCCTGCCCGGGGACCGGCGGCTGCTCGCCGACGTGCGGGCCCTGCCCTCAGGGCGCCGGGCGGAAACGGCCGTGACGCTGCTGACCTGGCTGTGGCATGTCGCGGGGAACCTGGAGAAGTCGGCCCGCTACGCGCGCAGCCACCGATGGGTCGCCGACAACGTCGTGGCCGTGCTCGGGGAGGTACTGGCGCGCGAGGGTGAGGAGCCCGCCCGAGAAGCGGCACAGAGCGCACGCTCCCGTGGGAGAAGGTCGTGAACACACCCGCTGAACTGCTGATCGACACAGCCGCCGGTCCCGCGCACGTCACCACCCCGGCCCCCCGCGGGACCTGGTGGGACCTGGCCGCGCGGGACCCGGACACCAGCGTCACCCAGACCCCCACCTGGCTCGACTGCCTGTGCGAGACCGGGCCGTACCGGGACGCCAGCCGGCTCTACGTGTTCCCCGACGGCGGCCGGATCGTCCTGCCCCTCGTCAACAGGGGGCGGCGCCCCCGGCAACTGGACGCGGAGGAGTCCTGGCCGGCCGGCTGGGGCATCGGCGGGCCGCTGACCCCCGGGGATGTGACCCCCGAGCAGGCGCGGGCGCTCTTCGACGACCTGGCACACCGGCCCGCCCTGCGCGTCGGGGTGCGCTTCCGGCCGCAGGGCGCCGAGTTGTGGCAGCGGGCCGCCCCCGCGACCTTCCGGCTGGAACCCCACATGACACAGGCGGTGGACCTCGACGGCGGCTTCGGCACCCTGTGGCAGGACCGTTTCCACTCCCGGGTGCGGCGGGACGTCAGACGTGCCGAGAAGGCGCACGTCGACGTGGAGGTGGACCGCACCGGCCGGCTCGTTCCCGTCTTCCAGGAGCTGTACGAGCAGTCCATCGAGCGCTGGGCCGCACAGCAGCACGAGCCGCTGGCGCTGGCCCGGTGGCGCAGGAGACGGGAGTTCCCCACCGGGCGGCTGGCGGCGGTGGCCGCGCGGTTCGGCGCGTCCTGCGCGGTCTGGGTGGCCTGGAACGCCGGGGAGCCCGCCGCGTCCATCGTCGTCCTGCGGCACGGCCCGCACGCCAAGTTCTGGCGGGCCGCGATGAACCGCGACGTGGCCCATCCGGTCCGGGCGACCCCGCTGCTGTACCGGCTGGCCATCGAGGAGGCATGCGAGCAGGGCTGCCGGATCTTCGACTTGGGGGAGTCCGCCCCCGGCTCCTCGCTGGAGCACTTCAAGGCGGGCTTCGGGGCCGAGAGCCGCCCCTCCCCCCGGTACTGGCGGGAACGGCTGCCCGTCTCCACGGTCGAGCGCGTCCTGCGCACGGCCGTCAAGCGGGCGATCCGGTTCCAGGACGCCTGACGGGGCCGGTCAGCCGCCGCCCTTGAAGATGTCCAGGGGCTCGGCCTCGGAGCTGTGGCCGAGCGGACCGAGGTCGTAGGCGTCCAGGATCGTGCGCAACAGCCCGTACAGGTTGTTGGGCTGGTCGTGGTCGCCCGGCTCCACCTGCTCGCCCACGACGACGGTCGGGATGTGGTTGTCCTCGTCCTCGCCGCCCTCGTCCTCGTCCCAGGTGACCACCAGCAGGCTGTTGTTGGTCATCGCCCAGTCCGCGTAGTCCCCGAGGTTCTCCCGCAGCCAGGCGTCGCCCCGCTTGATACCGCCGTCGTGCATGTCGTTGTCGAGGTTCGGGATGACGAAGGAGACCTCCGGCAGATCCGAGAAGTCCTCCGGGAAGTCCGTCCACGGGCGGTTGACGGAGTTCGGCAGGTTGGTGAAGTTCACCCACGGTGTGTGCCGGCGCACGTAGGGGCCGCTCGTGCAGCCCTTGAAGCCGACGCTCGGCAGGCTCTCCGCGTAGCCGGTGAACCTCAGGTCGGCCTGCAGCAGCTGGGAGGCGAGGTTGCGGGAGGAGAAGTCGTTCGGGCAGTCGTTGTCGACGCCCTGCGTGGAACCGGAGAACAGGGCCAGGTAGTTCGGCTGGCTCGGATAGGTGATGGCGAAGAACTGGGTGAGATTGGCGCCCTTGCGGGCCAGTTCGTTGAGGAACGGGGCCTCGGGCGAGCCGATGATGTCCTCGTAGCCCCGGTTCTCCTCGACGACGATCACGATGTGGTCCGGCCGGGGGACGCCGCCGCCCCGGTCCGATGAGTTGCAGGCCGCCAGCGGGAGGAGCACCGCCAGAGCGGCGCAGGCAGCGACGAGCGACTTCCGCATGCGGTGCACCGGCCGGAACGGCGTCCTCACTCGTGATGTCACTGCTCTCCCCTGACGCTCGGTTCAGCCGCGCTGCCGGTCGCCACAAACGGCAGTAACGTAATTTTTAGCACTTATGCCGCATATTGGTCGGCATGGATCGCTGGTGTGTGCCGATGGAGGAAGCGCCGCGGATGGCGCTCTTGGCCCGGTCGTCGCACCCGCTGTGCGGGAGGCATATCCATGGGCAAGCGTTCGCCGCTGACGATCGGTCAGTGGCCGCCGCGTGCTCCCCTGGAGACGCGGCGACCCGATGGAACGACGGTCGGGCCGTCGGGCCGGCGGCGCACGACGGCACTGCAGTGGGCGGCCCGGGCCGCCCTGCCCGTCGCGCTCGTCCTGTGGCTGCTCTCCCTGCGCCACGTGAATCTGAACGCCATGACCGACCTGGGCCTGCTCCAGGTGCTTCCGGTGCTCTTCTGGGCCGCCCTCGGGCTGCTCGCCGTCGGCTTCTGCGTGGCTCTGTCCGACCGGCGGACCCGGGGCGGCTGGTTCGCCGCCTACGTCCTCGGTCTGATCGCGATCCTGCACGCCACCCCCGCGCTGCTGTACCCGACCCTGCGCTACGGATGGGCGTGGAAGCACGTCGCCGTCGTGGACGCCATGATCCGCAACGGCGGCAGCGTGCCCGGTGCGGAGAAACTCGACGTCTACGACCAGTGGCCGGGCTTCTTCCACCTCAACGCCCTGGTGGTGCAGGCCACCGGCCTGGAGTCGTCACTCGGCTACGCGGTGTGGGCTCCGCCCGTCAACAACGTGCTGCTGCTCGCCCCGCTGCTGCTGATCTACCGGGCCGTGACCACGAACCGGAGGCTGATCTGGGGAGCCGTCTGGATCTTCTACTCCTGCTCGTGGGTCGGGCAGGACTACTTCGCGCCGCAGGCGTTCGCGTTCCTGCTCTTCGTCACCCTGATCGCCCTCCTGACGGGACAGCTGCGGGCCTTCGCCGAGCGGCCACCGGGCGACAAGGCCAGAGCCTGGCCCGTCGGCAGATTCCTGCTCGTCGTGCTGATCATGGGCGTGATCGTCTGCTCGCACCCGCTGACTCCGCTGATGATGGTCAGCGCCCTGGTCGCCCTGTCCCTGCCGCGCCGCAACCGACGGGTGCTGCTGCCGGTACTGGGGGCCGGGGTGCTGCTGACCGTGATCTGGGACGCCACCGTCGCGCGACCGTTCGTCTCGGCCAACCTGAGCGAGTTCGTCGGCGCGCTGCTGAAGCCGGACTCCAACGTGGTCTCCGGGCTGGCGACCCTGGGTACGGCCGCGCCCGGGCAGGTGATGGTCTCCTGGATCGACCGCGGCCTGTCCGCCGCGGTGTTCCTGCTGGCGGCCCTCGCCTTCGTCAGGCGCCGCTGGACCCGCCGTACCGGCATGCCGCTGCTCGTCCTGGCCCCCATGCCGGTCCTGATCGCGAACTCCTACGGCGGCGAGATGATCTTCCGCGCCTACCTGTTCGCGCTGCCCGCCGCCGCCCTGCTCATCTCGGCCCTGCTGTTCGAGTCCCGAAGACACCCACGGCTGCGCGTGTTCCTGGTCGCCCCGCTGCTGCTGGCGATGCTCGGCGGGCTGCTCTTCGGCTACTACGGCAAGGAGTCGGCCAACTACTTCACCAAGGAGGAGGTGGCGGCCACCCACTTCGTCACGGCCACCACGCCTCCCGGGTCCCTCATCGTCTCCCTCACGTCGGACGTGCCCGGCCTGGAGATGAACTACGACAAGCATCCGCGGATCCAGCTCAACGAACAGGACCTCAAGGTCCGTCAGCGGCTCGTCGAGAACCCGATCGAAGGGCTGGACCCGTTCATCGACGGTGCCACCGTGCGCGAACCGGCCTACATCGTGCTGAGCCGCGCCCAGGCCGCCGAGTGCTACCTCAACGGGTCCCTGCCCGCCGACACCATGCGGCGCATGGACAAGGCCATGTCGGAGACCTGGGGCTTCGTGCGGGTGTTCCGCAACGAGGACGCCGTGGTGTTCCGCTACCAGAACCCCGACGCGGGAGAGGCGCCATGACCACGCTCCCCATGAGCCTCCCCGGACGCTGGAGATGGCCGTCGCGCATCGCGCTCGCGCTGTCCGGCTGGCTCGCGCTCGCCGCGACCCTGGCCCTGCCCGACGCGGGCGTCGTGCGCATGCTGGTCGTCTGTGTGTTCCTGCTGCTGTGCCCGGGAGCGGCGGCCACCCGGTGGGCCAAGCCCACGCCCTGGCACGGGAAGGGCTGGCCCCTCGTCGTGGAGACCGCGTTCCTCGCCGTGCTGCTCAGCCTGTGCCTGGCGGTCCTCGCGGTGGAGCCGTTCTACCTCACCGGAACCTTCACCAGCACGCGCGTGATCATCACCCTCGCGGCCTTGACGTCGCTCCTGGCGCTGCTGCCCCCACCGGGCGGTCGCCGGCCCGGCGCGCGGCCCACCGACCCCGACGACGCGCCGCCGGTCCCCGGCACTCGGCCCGCCCCGACGACGGACATCCGGCACGAGCCGGGCACCAGGGCAGGGACGGCACCCCGCACCCCGCACGCGCGGCCACGGAGCCCCGGCCCGCCGAGCGACCGGGTCACCATCGCCGTCGTCGGAGCCGGGCCCTACGGCCTGGCCTCCGCCTGCCACTTGCAAGCAGCCCGAGTCCCCCTACGGGTCTTCGGGCAGACGATGGAGTCGTGGCGGGCCCACATGCCCGAGGGCATGTTCCTGCAGACCGTCCCGGCCGCCTCGGCGATCGCGACACCGCGGCATGGTCACGCCCTCGCGGACTTCCGTGCGGCCCGAGGGCTGGCCGGGGCCGACGACCACCGCCCGGTTCCGCTGGCCGAGTACATCGACTACGGGCGCTGGTTCCAGGAGCACCTGGTGCCCGAACTGGAGCCGTGCCGGGTGCGCCGGATCAGTTCCGCGGAGGGCGGTTTCCGGCTGCTCCTCGACACGGGTGAGGAACTCCTCGCCGCCTCCGTGGTGCTCGCCACCGGTGCGGTGCCCTACGCCTACGTCCCCCGGGCGTTGCGGGCGTGCGTCGAGGAAGGGCTCGCCTCGCACACCAGCCGTCACCGGGATCTGCGTCGTTTCGCCGGTGAGCGCGTGGCCGTCCTCGGGGCCGGGCAGTCCGCCCTCGAGTGCGCGACCCTGCTGCACGAGACCCGGGCCCGGCCCACCGTGGTGGCCCGCACCTCGGCTGTGCTCTTCGACCCCCCGCCGCCGAACGGCTCGGGTGAGCGCTCCCGGCGGCCGGGACCCGGCTCGCCGCTCGGGCGTGGACGCCCGCTGCTGGGCGCCGTCAGCCGGAGCGGGGCGGCCTGCCACCGCCTCCCCGCGCCGCTGCGCATGGAGTTGCTGCGCGCCGTCCCGCGGCCGTCCGGCGCCTGGTGGCTGAAAGAGAGGGCGGCCGGCCGGTTCCCGGTGCTGTGCGGCCGCACGCTGGTCGCCGCCGAGCCGGGGTACGGGGTGGTCCGGCTGCGGCTGCTCGACGAGCACGGCTGGCCGGAGGACATCGTGGTCGACCACGTCCTGGCCGCCACCGGCTACCGGGTCGACATCCGTCGCCTGGACGTCCTCGATCCGGGCCTGCGGCAGTCGCTGCGGGTCTTCGCCGGAGCACCGGTGCTGACCCCCGGGTTCGAGTCGTCGGCGCCCGGCCTGTACTTCACCGGGCTCGCGGCCGCCCCGAGTTTCGGGCCGCTGCTGCGGTTCGTCACCGGCACCGGCTTCGCCGCCCGCCGTCTCACCGCCGCCGTGACGGCCGGGAAGCGGCGGTAGCCCCGTGCGCGCGCGACGGCTGCGCCCCGCCCTGGCCGCCTTGGCACTGGTGCTGGCGGTGGGCTGCGGCGCCACCGAGCCGGACGGGCCGCCGCCCCGACCGGTGCCGCAGGGCTGGAAGATGACGTTCCACGACGAGTTCGACGGCTCGGAACTCGACACCGACCGATGGGCCACCTGTTACGACTGGAACCAGGACGGCTGCACCAACAGCGGCAACGACGAGGAGCAGTGGTACCTGCCCGGCCAGGTGTCCGTCCGCGACGGCCTGCTCAGCCTGAACGCCGAGCGGCGCGAGACACGGGGCAGCGACGACAAGACCTACCCCTGGCGGTCCGGCATGATCTCGACCGGCCGGGACGACTGGTACGGCGACCCCCGGCACGTCTTCACCTACGGATACTTCGAGGCGTCGATCCGCATCCCCGAACAGGCGGGCATGTTCCCGGCGTTCTGGATGATGCCGGCGTCCAAATTCACGCCCCCGGAGCTCGACATCATGGAGTTCCTCGGAGGCACCGACCGGGTCTTCATGTACACGCACTGGCGTGGCCCGGACGGTGACCAGCGGGCCCGCGGCACCTACGGCCCCGTCCCGTTCGCCGAGGAACAGCACGTCTACGGCATGCTCTGGACCCCCGACGAGGTGAGCTGGTACGTCGACGGGGTCGAGCGCTTCCGGGTCACCGAGCCCGAGCGTGTGCCGCATGTGCCCATGGAGATCCTGGTCAATCTGGCCGTCGGGGTTCCGGAATCGCCGCCCACGTCGGTGGACTCGGCCCGGATGACGGTGGACTGGGTGCGCGTCTGGCAGGAGTGACGGGCCGTCAGCGGGCGGATGTGGGCAGAGACGGGTAGGGGTGGTCGATGCCGGCCCGCAGCCGCCGGTAGCCTCGCCAAGCCCTGGTCCTGGCCCGCTCGGGGAACGGGGCCACGGGTGCGCCCGAGCCCTGTGCCCAGGCCAGGAAGCGACCGCGGGTGGTGTCGGCGCGCACCATCAGCCGGGCGATGCGCAGAGGCTCGTCCGCGCCGGAGCTGAAGCCGTACCGTACGGCCGTCGCAGAGGTCCAGCCCGCCTCGTCCACCAGCCGGCGGACCGTGCGGCTGGAGTAGCCGTGGGGATAGGCGAATGCGTCGACCCGGTGTCCGAGGGCGTCCTCCAGACGGATCTTGCAGCCCCGGATCTCCTCGCGGGCGGACTGCCGGGGGAGGGCGTCCAGTTGGGGATGGGTCCGGGTGTGGCCGCCGATCTCGACGAACGGGTCCAGCTCCCGGACCTGACGCCAGGTCAGCATCGGGGCGGGAGGGAGGAGGCTGCCGTGTTCCGGTGGCCAGGACAGGCCGCCCAGCGCGCCCGTGGTGACGTAGAGGGTCGAGGGAAGGCCCCGGGCGGCGAGCAGTGGCATCACGGTGGAGTGGAAGTCGGCGAAACCGTCGTCGAAGGTCAGCACCGCCGACCGGGGCGGCAGCGGCGGTCCGCCCCGCAACGAGGCGACCAGACGCCGCAGCGGGACGACGTCGAGCCCGTTCTCCGCGAGCAGGTCGAGCTGCTCGGCGAAGACCCGCGGGCTCACCGTGAAGGGGGCGATCCAGGGGGGCGGGTCCGCGGACACCGAGTGGTACAGGAACACGGGGACGGGCTGGTACGTCATGCCGGGCGCTCCCTCGCAGGTGTGCGCTGGGCCGATGCCGTGCCGGCGGGGGACGTGGTGCGCCGGGCCCGCACGGAGCCCACGGCGTAGCCCGCGGCGGTGGCGCCGACCCCGAGGGTCAGGGCGAGGACCGTGTGAGCCGGGGCGGGACGGCCGCGCCGCAGGGCCTCGCGGTAGGCGTGCGGGATGGTCGAGGTGAGGTACGTACGCTCGCTGGACAACGCTGCCGCGCCCTCGCTGTAGCGGGCGACCAGCGCTTTGGAGAGTCCCTCGGCGTAGCAGCGCGAGCGGAAGTACGACCAGGTGGCGCGCGCGGCGGGGACGTGGTGCCGGACGGCGGCCGAGGGGTCGTGGAGCAGCAGGGCGTCCGGGCGGCGGGACCTGATGCGCAGGCACAGTTCGGTCTCCTCGCAGCCCAGGGGCCGGGTGCCCACCCGCCCCAGGTCGGTGCGGAAACCGCCGGCTGCCTGGAGCTCCTCCCTACGGAAGGACATGTTGGCACCGATGAAGTTGCGGATCGGCGCGAGCTCCTCCGGCAGACCGCGGTACGAGCAGCCGACCACCCAGTCGAACTCCGGTGGGAACCAGGCCGGCCGATCCGTTTCCCACCAGGGGACGACGAGCCCGCCGACACCGGCGACCCGCGGGTCGCGGTAGTGGGCCAGGAGGCGGGCCGCCCACGACGGATGGGCCGTCGCGTCGTCGTCGAGGAACGCCACCACGTCCCCGACGGCCGCCTCTACTCCGGTGTTCCGGGCACCGGACAGGCCCTTGCGATGGCGGTTGGGCAGCACGCGGACGCCGTGCAGCAGGCGGGGGGCGAGCCGCTGGAGCTCCGGGCAGTGGTCGACGACCAGTACGACCTCGTCGGGCGGACGGCGCTGGGCGTGGACCGAGGTGATGGCGGCCTGGATGTCCTCCCAGCGGTCCATCGTGTAGGCACACACGACGACCGACAGGCTCGGTGTGGTGTTCATGAGGTCCTCCCGGAGCCGGTGACGTCCTCCGCGGAAGCGGAAGTGAGCCAGCCGGAGCGCCATATCAGCAGGGGCGTTGCGATCAGGCACTCCGCCGCCAGCCAGGCGATTCCCGCGCCCGTCACCCCGAACACCGGCAGCAGCAGGTGCACCAGGCCCAGCACCAGCACGCACAGAGCGATCTGCAACCCGACCACCAGGCGCATGCGGCGGCGGGCCCGCAGCACGTCCACGGCCACGCTGAACACCAGGTTGGGCAGTGCGGACAGGGCCAGCAGACGCAACAGGGTGGTGCCGTGCTCGGCGTAGCCGGGTCCGAAGAGCCGCAGGATCCACGGGGCCCCGGCGACGATCACGATGACACCCGCGACCAGCAGCATCCCGGAGTGGCGCAGCACCCGCACCCCGTGCTCGGTGAGCCGTTCGGGCCGGCGCACCACCTCGACGACCAGCGAGCTGCCCATGTTGCGCACCACCAGGAACAGCACGTAGCCGATGATCCAGGCGAGCGAGAAGTAGGCGCTCTGCTTTGCCCCGAGGACGTTCAGCACCATCAGGGGCACGAGGGTGTAGGCGGCCATCCGGAACAGCGAGCCCGTGTAGTCGGCCGCCGCGTAGCTCTTCAGCCGAGGCGGGCGCACGGTCTCGGGGTTCTCCCGCTCGTGGCGCGGCACCGCCCGCCTCAGCAGCAGGTAGTTGGCGACGAGGAGGGAGACCAGCAGGGCTCCCGCCCAGGACAGCAGGATCCCGGTCTTCAGGGCCAGGACGGCACCGCCGGCCAGCAGCGCGATCTTGACGAAGGCGAAGACCATGTTCTCCGCCACCACCCAGCCCGGGCGGCGCATCGCCGTGAGCGCGCCGTCCTGGAGGACGAAGATGGTGTACGCGGCCGTCGCCGCCACGAACCAGGCCGCGACCAGGGGGTCCCGCAGGAAGGCCAGGTCGGGTGACAGGGCGGGCACGACGAGGACGAAGAGGAGGCAGACCAGGGCGCTCCACGAGGCGGTCACCGCGTAGCAGGTGAGCAGCAGTTTGCGGGTCTGGCGCCCCGAGCACGGCAGGAACCGGATCAGGAAGTCGTTGAGGTTGAGCTGGCCGATGTTGGCCAGCAGCAGGGACGCGGACAGGGCGGAGTAACTCACGCCCACGACCTCGTCGTCGTACCAATGGGTGGCGAACAGCCAGAAGATCGCGCCGACTCCCGCGTTGACCAGGGAACTGATCGCCAGCAGATGGCCGTTGCGGACAAGGGGCTCGCTGGGCAGGACACGGGCGATCCCGGTGCGTACCGCCGCGGTCAGCGAACGACCCCGGCCGGATGGGCCCGTGGCCTGCGGCGCTTCGGCTGTTTCCTGGGACACGAACACGGTCTCTCCTCAGCCCGGGCCGCGGACGGCGTGGTTCCGGCGGCGGCTGCGCAGATATCCGAACGGCCCGTACAGCAGCCCGCGCAGCTCCAGGCGCGCGAGCCGTCGGGACCGCGCGCTGTCCGCCTGCGCCTTGCGGTGGGTCTGGGCGACGGCGTACCGGATGCCCCGGGGCAGCCTGCGCAGCAGGGCCGGGATCATGCGCGGATCGCGTGCCAGGGCGCCGGTGAGATAGGCACCCAGCCCTGCCCCATAGCCGAACGCCTGGGCGTCCAGGGCGTCCTGGGTGCGGCGGTGGCGGTGCCAGACGATCGCGCCGGGCTGGTAGGCCAGGGTGTGACCGGTTGTCAGGACCCGGAAGAAGGCGAGCAGGTCGTCGCCACCGCGGGCCGGTGTCCCGGTGCCGGTGGCCGGGTCGAATCCGCCCAGCTCGCGCAGCGTGCCGGTCCGGAACGCCATGTTGGTGCCGGAGCCGAAGCGTCCCGCCGTGAAGGGGAACAGTGGGTCCTGCGGGGGGTGGCGCAGGGACCAGGTGCGCGGCGCGAAGCCCTTGGCGAAGCCGCCGTGCCGCTCCAGTGCCGCCTGGGCCGCGGTCTCCAGCTCGGCCGGGACGATGAGCCCCGTCACACAGCCGACGCCGGGGTCCTGGGCGAAACCCTCGGCGAGCGCGGCGAGCCAGCCCGGGTCGACCAGGGTGTCGTCGTCGGTGAAGGCGGCGATCTCGCCGCGGGCGGCGGCCAGACCCCGGTTGTGCGCGTGGGCCAGGCCCGCCATCGGCTCGAGGACGTAGCGGACCCGGTCCCCGTACGCGTCGCGGACCAGCCGCTCGGCGGTGTCGTCCGCCGGGGCGTTGTCCACGACGATCACCTCGAAGTCCTGGTACTCCACCCGCAGCAGGGTGTCCAGGCACCTTCGGAGCATGTCCGGCCGGTTGTGCGTCGCGATGATCACGCTGATGGACGGCGGGACGACCGAGGTGCCCCGGGCGGGGGTTCCCGCGCGCGGAAGCAGGAACCGCCGCCGGGCCGTGCCGGCCACGGACCGCCACAGATCCTCGGGCGTGCCGTCCGGCCGGCCGCCCGCCGTGACCAGACCCACGGGGCGGCCGCGCAGCCGCACCAGGGCCAGCACCGGCGCGGCCGGACGAACCGGGCCCGGGCCTGCGGGCGGACGGAACTCGTACGGCCGCGTCAGATCGATGTCGACGACCCGGATCGGTGTGTACACGGGCCCGGCCGGACCTGGATCCACCGCCGGAGGGCGGGGTGCGAACGCCGGACGCCGGGTGACGCTCATGCCGCGCTCCCGCCGGTGCGCGCGGCGGTGCGGGCCCCGGGCCGTTCGGACAGCAGCGTGCGCAGCACCCGGCGGCCGTCGGAGACGGCGTGCAGGTTGGAACGCCCGCTGCGCCGGGGCAGTTCGAGGCTCGGGACCTCGGCGATGCGCAGGCCCGAACGCAGGGCGTGGGCGATCATCTCGGTCTCGATCTCGAACCCCGTGGAGTGCAGGTCGAGGTCGTCCAGGAAGTCGCGGCGGAAGGCGCAGAACCCGTAGCAGAGGTCCGTCAGCTTGGCGTCGTAGAGGCGGTTCACGGCGGCCAGCAGTACCTGGTTGCCGAGCCGCCGGATGCGGGTGATGTCCAGTGAGCCGCCGCCCGCGATGAACCTCGAACCCTTGACGAAGTCGAAGCCGTTGTCGAGGAAGTGCAGGTAGTGCGGGATTTCCCCGGGAAGCATGCTGCCGTCGGCGTCCATCATCACGATGTGGTCGCCGGTCGCCGAAAGGAAGCCGGTGCGCAGGGCGTTGCCCTTGCCCGGGCCGTTCTGCTCGACATGACGGACGGTCGGCAGGCACCGGGTCGCCATGTGCACCGTGGCGTCGACGGAGTCCCCGTCGACCAGGATGACCTCGTCGACGCAGTCCGGTATCTGCTCGAAGACCCAAGGGATGTTGCGGGCCTCGTTGCGGGCGGGGACGACCAGGCTCACGGTGGCGCGGGGCGGTGGGCGGTCCCCGGCCCGGCGCATGGGGTGCACGGAGCCGTTGACGTGGGAGGTGGGGAGCTCGGGGAGCTGATGAGTGTGGTTCATGATGCCGATATCTCCGCGTGCGGCGCCTTGAGGATGACGCCATATATTTACGGTGTATACGTACATCTTGCCCCATTTGTTCCTGAGGTCAAGGGTGGTCCTGGTTCGACCGGCGTATCGTGAGAAGTGGCAAAGTGCATGACGGCGTAGTCCCGAGATCATGAATGCACCCATCGAGGATTACGCCCTCATCAGCGATCTGGAGACGGCCGCCATGGTCGGCCGGGACGGGTCGGTCGACTGGCTCTGCCTGCCCCGTTTCGACTCCCCCGCCTGCCTGGCGGCCCTGCTGGGCACCGAGGACAACGGGCGCTGGCTTCTCGCCCCCGTGTCCGGCGGCCGGTGCACCCGCCGCTCCTACCGGCCCGACACGCTGGTCCTGGACTCCGTCTGGGAGACACCCACGGGCACGGTGCGGGTCACGGACCTCATGCCGCCGCGTGCCGACGTGCCGTGCATCGTCCGCCTGGTCGAGGGTCTGTCCGGCACGGTGGACCTGCGCAGCGAACTGCGCCTGCGCTTCCATCAGGGCCGCGTCGTGCCCTGGGTCCGGGAGGTCGGCCACTGCACCGTCGCGGTCGCCGGCCCGGACGCCGTCTGGCTCGGCTGCGACGGGCACGTGCGCGACCGGGGCGACGAGGATGCCAGCGTCTGGGAGTTCACCGTGACGGCGGGGCGCCGACTGGGCCTCACCCTCGGGTGGACGCCGTCCTACCGGTCCGTGCCCCCCTCGCCCATGTCCGTCCCGGCGGAGACCGCGGTGAAGGAGACCGCCGACTTCTGGCGGCGCTGGGCCGCCCGGTGCCGCTACCAGGGGCCGTGGCGGGACGCCGTGACGCGGTCCCTCATCACCCTCAAGGCCCTCACCTACGCCCCCACGGGCGCCATCGTCGCCGCCCCCACCACCTCCCTGCCCGGCCGCATCGGCGGCGGGAACAACTGGGACTACCGCTTCTGCTGGCTGCGCGACTCCTCCCGGACCCTGTCCTGTCTGCTGCGCAGCGGCTACCGCGACGAGGCCACCGCCTGGCTGGACTGGCTGGTGCGAGCCGTCGCCGGCGACCCCGCCGATCTCCAGACGGTCTACGGCCTCAAGGGGCAGCGGCTGCTGCCGGAGACCGAGGCGCCCTGGCTGCCGGGCTACGAGGACTCACAGCCCGTGCGGTTCGGCACCTCGGCGGTGAGCACCTTCCAGCTGGACGTCTACGGCGAGATCATGGACACCCTGTGGCTCTCGCTGCGCGCCGGGATCCCGATGCCCGCCCATGTGTGGGACCTGGTCGAGTCGCTCATGGGGTTTTTGCTGCGGCACTGGCGCGAACCGGACCAGGGGCTGTGGCAGGAGCACGGGGCACGGCGGCAGTTCGTGCACTCCAAGGTCATGACGTGGGTGGCCGCCGATCGTGCCGTGCGCATGGGCGAGCTGCTCGGGCGCAACGGCTCCTCCGGGGAATGGCGGGCGATGCGGGACGAGGTGCACCGGCAGGTGTGCCGGGAGGGCTGGGACACCGCCCAGCGCACCTTCGTGCAGTCCTACGGTGCGCCCGGCCTCGACGCCGCCTCGCTCCTCATCCCCCGGGTCGGGTTCCTGCCCGCCCACGACGAGCGGGTGCGCGGTACCGTGCGGGCCCTGGCCCGCCTCGGGCACGGCGGGTTCGTCCGCCGCTTCACGCCGGACGACACCCGGCCCGAGGCCGCGGACGGCGCCGAGGGCACGTTCGTGTCCTGCTCCCTGTGGTACGCCGACGCCCTCGCCGCCACGGGGCACCGGCTACAGGCCCGGGAGGCCTTCGAACGGGTCCTCGCCGTCCGTAACGACGTCGGGCTGCTGGCCGAGCAGTGGGACCCGGACGCGGGCCGCCAGCTGGGCAACGCGCCCAAGGCGTTCAGCCATATCGCGCTGGTGGAGACGGCGTTCGGCCTGTCGGCGGCCTCCGATTGGAACCGCCCCGGGCCCGGAGCCGGCCGGCGCTGAGGCCGGTGCCCGGGCCGGCCCTCAGCCGTTCTTCCGGCCGCCGTTGTTGCGTTCCCACAGCACCGCCTCGCCCTGCTCCAGAGTCATCGGCCGGGCGAAGAGGAAGCCCTGTCCGTACCGGCAGCCGATGTCCGCCAGCAGTTCCCGCTGCGGCTGGTTCTCGATGCCCTCGGCGATCACCTGGAGGCCGAGCGTGTCGGCGAGATGCACGATGCCCTCGACCAGGGCGACCTGCTGGGGGTCGTGCGGGATGCCGTCGATGAAGGACTTGTCGATCTTGAGGACGTCGATGGGGAAGTCCCGGAGGTAGCGCAGCGAGGAGAACCCGGTGCCGAAGTCGTCGACCGCGATGCGCACCCCGCGCTCCTTCAGGGCGTGCAGCTGTGCGTCGATCTGGTCGGTCCGCTGCATGAGCACCGACTCGGTGAGCTCCAGCTGCAGCGTGCCCGCGGCGAGACCGGTGGCGTCCAGAGCGGTGCACACCTCGTCCAGGAAGTTCGTGTCCCGCCACTGGCGCGTGGACACGTTCACGCTGAGGTACGGCGGGTCGAGCTGCGGTGTGCGGTGCTGGAGCCGGGCGATGTCGGCCGTGGACGTGCGCAGCACCCAGGCGCCGAGCGCCGAGATGTGCCCGGTCTCCTCGGCGAGCGGGATGAACTGGCCCGGCGGGACCGGATCGGGCCCCAGCTCGGGCCATCTGGCCAGGGCCTCGAAGCCCACGACGCGGCCCGCGGCGATGTCCACGACCGGCTGGTACCGCAGTCCGAACTCTTCCCTGCTGACCGCCCGGTCCAGCCGCACCTGCAAGGCGTGGCGCTCCACGACACGGATCCGCTGCTGGGGCTGGAACCGACGCCAGGTGCGCTTGCCGGACGCCTTCGCGGCGTAGAGGGCGAGGTCGGCGAGCGCGAGCAGTTCCCCCGCGTCCGTGCTGTCCTTGGCGGTGGCCACGCCCACGCTGGCCGAGACGCTCACCGACTCCACCGCCAGGTGGAACGGCCGGCTCAGCGTCCGGACCACGTGCGCGGCCAGCACTTCGGCGTCCATGGGCTGCTCCGCGTCCTCGATCAGCACGGCGAACTCGTCGCCGCCGAGCCGGGCGGCGGTGTCGGTGCGCCGCAACGTCCCCGACAGTCGCTCGGCAACGGCGCACAGCAGCCGGTCGCCCACCGAGTGACCGAGCGTGTCGTTGACGATCTTGAAGTCGTCCAGGTCGATGAAGAGCAGGCAGGTGGTCGTCGACTCCCGGTGGCCGCGGCGCAGCGCGCGTTCGGTCCGCTCCAGCAGCAGCGTGCGGTTGGGCAGGCCGGTCAGGGAGTCGTGGAAGGCCCGCTGGGTGAGTTCGTGCTCCAGCTGCCGTTGCTCGGTGACGTCCCGCAGGGTGACGACCAGGCCGCCCACGGTCGGGTCCTGCCGCAGGTCCCGGCAGCGCACCTCCACCTCGATGTCGGCCGTGTCCCGGGACACCCGCCAGTGGTCGTGCGCTTCCTGCCACCCGTCGCCGCGCAGGGCCGTCAACGTGTGGACGACCCGGTCCCGCTCCCGGGCGTCCACCAGATCGGGCAGCCGCGTCCCCGTGAGTTCGGTGCGGCCGAACACGGTCGGCGCGGACGGGCTGGCATAGCGGACGGTGGTGTCGTCGTTGACGATGAGGATGACGTCCGAGGCGTTGTGCACCAGGGTGCGGAAGTAGGCCTCGCTCTCCTTGCGGATGACCTCCCGCCGCAGCACGATGCGTTCCGTCGTGAGCCCCGCGTGCGAGGTGAGCAGCTCCAAAGCACCGCGCATCTCGGCGAGTTGCCGCTCGGAGCCGGCCGCCAGCAGTGCTCCCGGAAGCTCGCCGCCGGCCGGCTGCTCGGAGTGGACCATGGGGCAGAGCAGGGCGGCCGGCAGCTTGCCGAGCCGGGCGGCGAGCTCTGGTCCCAGCGCGGCGGACGGGACGATGACCGTCTGGCCGCGGGCCGCCGCGGGATCCCCGCGTCCCGCGGGACCCCCGTCCCCGGTCCAGGCGAGGCAGCGCTCCAGCCGGGCGTACAGCTCCCGGGCCTCGCCGGCCGACAGCAGAAGGGTCACGTGCCGGCCCTGCGGTCCGAACAGGGACGTGACCGCGGTGTCACAGGCCCGCGCGATCTCCTCCGGCCAGACGGCCCCCATCAAGGAGGCGGCCGCGGTGCGCAGGGCCAGCTCCCGGGTTATGGCCCGGCGATGCGCGACGACCATCAGGGCGAGCCGGAAGATCACCAGCAGGAACAGCGCGCCGGAGAACGCGGCCAGCACCGTCGCGTCGTAGTCCAGGCCGTCGCTCTCCTCGTGAGCGAGGATCACGGGCGGTACCAGGGTCGCGGTGGCGAGCAGCAGCAGCCGCCGCCGGGGCGGCAGCAGGGACTGGGGCGGCGAGTCCGGGGCGGTCAGCCGGGCCATCGAGGGGTGCAGCGCGGCCAGGCCCCAGGCGGTGCAGAAGGCGATGCCCCCGATGGCCGGCAGGGTGCCCGCCTGCCAGGAGCCGTTGAGCCGGAGGACGCCGAGGGCGATGTCGAAGCCGAGCAGGGTGAGCGCGCCCAGGACGAGCAACCGGGCAGCCCGGTTGGTGCCCGGGGAGGGGCACCGCGAGAGCAGCCGGATCAGCAGGGCCAGCACCAGGATGCTCCCGAGCGGACAGGCGACACTGATCGCGCGCTGCTGCCAGGTCAGCCCCTCCGCCCGGGCCAGCGGCTGCACCAGGTAGACCCACACCGGCAGCGCGAGCCCGCCGGTGATGACCAGGCCGTCGAGCAGTCCGGGCAGGTCACGGCCCGTCCAGCGGTAGTGCAGCAGACCGGACAGGCCCAGGGCGAACAACGGGTACACGGCGAGGTGGCAGGCGTCCGCCCAGGACGGGAACGGGTGCGGCGCGGAGAAGTACGTCTCCTGCGCCTGGGCGAAGGTTCCGCCCGCGGTGAAGGCCAGCAGCCCGGCGGCGAGGAACAGCCACGGGCCGGGCCGAGGGGGGTGGTGGACCCGCACTCCGGTCAGGACGGCCGCGACTCCCGCCAGCCCGACGAGGGCCCACAGCGGCGTGCGCAGGACGGGAACGGACAGGTACACGACGGTCAGGATCCCGGCCGACGCGAGGTAACCGGCCGCCAGGCGCCGGGCCGGGCCGCCTCTGCCGCTCGGCGGGGGCCGCACGGCGGCCTACTCCTCGGTCTCCGGCGGCCGCGCGGTGTCCGTGTAACCGTGCGGGTTGTGCCGCTGGAAGCGCCAGGCGTCCCGGCACACGTCTGCGAGATCCCTGGTGGGGCGCCAGCCCCAGGCACGGTTCACGGCCGTCGCGTCGGCGACGAGCTCGGCGACGTCCCCGGGGCGGCGGGGCCCGACCTCGTACGGGATGGGCCTGCCGGAGGCCCGGGAGAACAAGTCGACCACGTCGAGGACCGAACGGCCCGCGCCCGCACCCAGGTTGAACACCTGCATGCCCGGCGCGTCGATCAGATGGTCCAGTGCCACACGGTGTGCTTCCACGACGTCCATCACATGCAGGTAGTCCCGGATCCCGGTGCCGTCGCGGGTCGGGTAGTCGTCGCCGTGGACGGTGAGCTTCTCGCGCCGGCCGACCGCCACCTGGGCGACGTACGGCATCAGGTTCTGCGGTGTGTGGCGCGGCTCCTCGCCGAGGAGTCCGCTCGGGTGGGCCCCGGCCGGGATGGGATAGCGCAGGCACAGCACGGCGTACTCGGGGTGACGGCGGCAGACGTCCGCGAGGATCTGCTCGCAGATCCACTTGGAGGCCGCGTACGGGGTGCCGGGGCGGACGGGGGTGGTCTCGTCGAGCGGTCCCCCGCCCGCGTCGCCGTAGACCCAGCAGGAGGACGGGTAGACCAGCCGGTGCACCCCGTGCTCGTGCATGGTCCGCAGCAGGGCGGTGGTGCCGCCCACGTTGGTGTCGTAGTACGCAACGGGCATCCGTGTCGACAGGCCCCCCGCCTTGTGCGCGGCAAAGTGCACGACGGCGTCCACAGAGTGTCGGTCGAAGACGGCCGAGAGGGCGTGCCGATCACGGATGTCCAGCTCGTACACGGCGCCGACGAAGCGGCCGGCGATCCGTTCCACCCGGGCGAACACCTGGGGTGTGCTGTTGGAGTAGTCGTCGACCACGATCACCTCGTAACCGTGGTCCAGCAGTTCCACGCAGGTGTGGCTGCCGATGAAACCGGCTCCGCCGGTCACAAGGACGGTCGAGGGGGCCCATGAGGGTCCTCCTCGAGCGGTCGGCAACTGGTTCTTGCGGGCCATGCCATGACTCCCGCTTCGGGTGCGGTCGAAGCACCGTATGTTTACGGTGTATATGTACGACTCTGCACCCGACCCTCGAGTCCGGTCAAGGCCGGACCAGCAACTGGAAGTCGAACGTGTACAGCGAGGCCCGGTAGATGTGCGTTCCGTACTCGACCGGGCGCCCCGTGTCGTCGTACGCCGTCCGCTGCATCGTCAGCAGTGCCGCCCCCTCCCGCTCGTCCAGGCGGAACGCCTCCTCGGCGGTGGCCGCCCGGGCGCCGATCGTCTGGCGGGCGCTGTGCAGGGTGATGCCCGCCGAGCGCATCATGCGGTACAGGCCGGTCGACTCCAGGCGGGCGCCGTCCAGATCCAGCAGGGACACCGGCAGGTGGTTGCGGAGCAGCGCCACCGGCCGGCCGTGGGTGCGGCGCAGCCGGTCCAGGACGGTCACCTCGCCGCCCTCCGGCACACCGAGCGCGGCGGCCACGTCGCAGGAGGCAGGGACGACCTCGTTGCGCACGACCTCGGTGGTCGGCGCCTGCCCGGCCGTCTCCAGGTCGTCGTAGAGGCTGCTCAGCTCCAGCGGTCGTCTGACCTGGCTGTGCACCACCTGCGTGCCCACCCCGCGCCGCCGGACCAGCAGCCCCTTGTCGACGAGGGACTGGATGGCCTGGCGGACGGTGGGGCGGGACAGGCCGAGGCGCACGGACAGGTCGACCTCGTTGCCCAGGAGGTTCCCCGGGGCGAGGATCCCGTGCTCGATCGCCGCCTCCAGCTGCTGCGCGAGCTGGTGGTAGAGCGGCACGGGGCTGCCCCGGTCCAGGGCGAAGTCCAGCGAGCCGAGTGCGGCGGTGGCCGTGGGTCGGGCCCGGTCACCTGTCTTCGCCATGGACGAACCCCCCTTCGGGTGTCAGGAGTTGCTCGGGAAACCGAGGTTGATGCCGCCGTCGGACGGGTCCGGCCAGCGGGTGGTGATGACCTTGCCCTGCGTGTAGAAGGCGATGCCGTCGTTGCCGTAGATGTGCAGGTCGCCGAAGAGGGAGTCCTTCCAGCCGCCGAAGGAGTGGTAGCCGACGGGGACCGGGATCGGGACGTTGACGCCGACCATGCCGGCCTTGACCTCCAGCTGGAAGCGCCGGGCCGCGCCGCCGTCCCGGGTGAAGATCGCGGTGCCGTTGCCCCAGCGGGAGGAGTTGATCAGCTGGATGGCCTCCTCGTACGTCTCCGCCCGGACGACCGCCAGCACCGGGCCGAAGATCTCGTCCCGGTACGCGTCCGCCGTGAGCGGCACCCGGTCCAGCAGCGAGACACCGAGGAAGAAACCGTCCTCGTGGCCGTCGACCGAGAAGCCCGTGCCGTCGACCACGACCTCGGCGCCCTGCTCGGCGGCCGACGCCACGTACGACGCCACCTTGTCGCGGTGTTCGCGCGTGATCAGCGGGCCCATCTCGGAGGCCGGGTCGTTGCCGGGGCCGATCTTCAGGTTCTTCGCCCGCGCGGCGATCTTGCCGACCAGCTCGTCGCCGATGTCGCCGACGGCCACGACCACCGACACGGCCATGCAGCGCTCGCCCGCCGAGCCGTACGCGGCGTTGATCGCCTGGTCGGCGGCGAGTTCGAGATCGGCGTCGGGCAGCACCAGCATGTGGTTCTTGGCGCCGCCGAGGGCCTGCACCCGCTTGCCGTGCTCGACGGCCTTGAGCTGGATGTACTTGGCGATCGGCGTCGAGCCGACGAAGGACACCGCCTCGACGTCCGGGTGCTCCAGGAGGCGGTCCACGGCCGTCTTGTCGCCCTGCACGATGTTCAGGACGCCCTCCGGCAGGCCCGCCTCGGTGGCCAGCTCGGCCAGCCGGAAGGAGGCCGACGGGTCCTTCTCCGACGGCTTCAGCACGAAGGTGTTGCCGCAGGCGATCGCCAGCGGGAACATCCACATCGGCACCATCGCCGGGAAGTTGAACGGCGTGATGCCCGCGACCACGCCCAGCGGCTGGCGGATCGAGGCGACGTCGACCCGGGTGGAGACCTGGGTGGACAGCTCGCCCTTGAGCTGGACGGAGATCCCGCAGGCCAGCTCCACGATCTCCATGCCGCGCGCGACCTCACCGAGCGCGTCGGAGTGCACCTTGCCGTGCTCGGCGGTGATCAGCTCGGCGATCTCGTCGCGGTGGGCGTCGAGCAGCTCGCGGTACTTGAACAGGATCGCCGTGCGCTTGGCCAGGGAGGACTCGCCCCAGCTCGCGAAGGCGGCCTTGGCGGAGGCGACCGCGGCATCGACCTCGTCGACGGACGCGAACGCGACCTGCTTCTCCTGGGCACCGGTCGCCGGGTCGTAGACGGGGCCGAAGCGGCCGGAGGTGCCCTCGACGGGCTTGCCGTCGATCCAGTGGGTGATGGTCTTCATGGTGCGCACGGGCCTTTCGTGGAGCCTGGGTTCAGGGGGAGTTCAGAGGTGGCGGCGGCGGTCCGCGACCTGGCGGTCGTAGCGCTCGCGGGCCTCGACGGCCGCCTCGCGCGAGGCGGTCTCGGCCACCGGCACGTCCCACCAGGCCTCGGCCGGGGGAGCGGTGGCCGCCGGGTCGGTCTCGACGTACACACACGTCGGCCGGTCGGAGGCGCGGGCCGCGGCCAGCGCCTCGCGCAGCTCGCGCACCGTCTTGGCGCGCAGCACGTCCATGCCGAGGCTGGCCGCGTTGGCGGCGAGGTCGACGGGCAGCGGGGCGCCGGTGAACGTGCCGTCGGCGGCCCGGAAGCGGTAGGCGGTGCCGAACCGCTCGCCGCCGGTCTCCTCCGACAGGCCCCCGATGGAGGCGTAGCCGTGGTTCTGGAGGAGGACGATGTTGACCGGAAGGCCCTCCTGGACGGCGGTGACGATCTCCGTCGGCATCATCAGGTAGGTGCCGTCGCCGACCAGCGCCCACACCGGGGTGCCCGGAGCGGCCTGCTGGACGCCGATGCCGGCCGGGATCTCGTAGCCCATGCAGGAGTAGCCGTACTCCAGGTGGTACTGGCGCGGGCTGCGGGAGCGCCACAGCTTGTGCAGGTCGCCGGGGAGCGAACCGGCCGCGTTGATCACCACGTCGTCGTCGTCGACGACCGCGTCCAGCGCGCCGAGCACCTGCGTCTGGGTCGGCGCCGCGTTCTCGTCGCCGGCCCGGTAGGCGGCCTCGACGACCTCGTCCCAGCGGTCCTTGCCGGCGCGGTACTCGGCCTCGTACGCGCCGGACACGCGGTGCCCGGCCAGCGCCTCGGCCAGCCTCTCCAGACCGGACCGCGCGTCGCACACCAGCGTCCGCGCGGCCAGCTTGTGCGCGTCGAAGCCGGTGATGTTGAGGTTGAGGAACCGCACGTCCGGGTGCTGGAAGAGAGTGCCGGAGGCGGTGGTGAAGTCGGTGTGGCGGGTGCCGACGCCGATCACCAGGTCGGCGGTGCGGGCGAGCGCGTCGCTGACCGCGGTGCCGGTGTGGCCGATGCCGCCGAGGTCGGCGGGGTGGTCGTGGCGCAGCGAGCCCTTTCCGGCCTGGGTGGAGGCGACCGGGATGCCGGTGGCCTCCACGAACGCCTTCAGGGCCTCCTCCGCCTCGCTGTGGTGCACGCCGCCGCCCGCCACGATCAGCGGCCGCTCGGCCGACCTGATCGCCTCGACGGCGGCCGCCAGTTCCACCGGGTCCGGCTCGGGACGCCGTACGTACCAGACCCGCTCGGCGAAGAACTCCTCCGGCCAGTCGTACGCCTCCGCCTGCACGTCCTGCGGCAGGGCGAGGGTGACGGCGCCGGTCTCGGCCGGGTCGGCCAGCACCCGCATGGCCTGGAGCGCCGCGGGGATCAGCGCCTCGGGGCGGGTGATCCGGTCGAAGTACCTCGACACCGGGCGCAGTGTGTCGTTGACCGACACATCGGCCTCGACGGGGTGCTCCAGCTGCTGGAGCAGCGGGTCGGGGGCGTGCGAGGCGAAGTAGTCGCCGGGCAGGAGGAGCACCGGCAGCCGGTTGATCGTCGCCAGGGCGGCACCGGTGACCAGGTTGGTGGCGCCCGGGCCGATCGAGGTCGTCACCGCCTGCGCGGACAGACGGTCGAGCTGCCGGGCGTAACCGACGGCCGCGTGCACCATGGACTGCTCGTTGCGGCCCTGGTGGAACGGCATGACGTGCTCGCCGGCCTCCAGGAGCGCCTGGCCGACCCCGGCGACGTTGCCATGGCCGAAGATGCCCCAGGTCCCGGCGATCAGCCGGCGGCGCACGCCGTCGCGCTCGGTGTACTGGACGGACAGGAACCGGACCAGCGCCTGGGCGGTCGTCAGTCTGCGGGTGGGGGCGCTCATACGGAGGTCTCCGGGGCGGTGTAGAGGGGGAGCCGGGGGTCGACCGGCTGGTCCGGCCAGGTGTCGCGGACCCAGGCGTGGTCGGGGTGGTCGCAGATCAGCCAGGCGCGCTCGGCCTCCGGGCCCGCCATGACGTTGAGGTAGTACATGTGGTGGCCGGGCGTGGCCATGGACGGCCCGTGCCAGCCGTCCGGGATGAGGACGACGTCGCCGTCGCGCACCTCCGCCAGCACGTCGGTGTCCCGGCCCGGTCCGGACGGGGAGACGCGCTGGTAGCCGAGGCCGGGGATGCCGTCGTGGCCGGCGAACTCGAAGTAGTAGATCTCCTCCAGCACGGACTCCTCGCCGGGCCGGTGCTCGTCGTGCTTGTGCGGCGGGAACGACGACCAGTTGCCGCCCGGGGTGATCACCTCGACCGCGATGAGCTTGTCGCACTCGAAGACCCCGGCGGCGCCGAAGTTGTTGACCTGCCGGGAGCAGTTCCCGGTGCCCCGCAGCTCGACGGGCACCTCGGACGCCGGGCCGTAGCGGGCGGGCAGCCGGCGGGTGCAGCGCGCGCCGGTCAGCGCGAAGCGGCCGCCGCCGGCCGACGTCACCGTCGCGCGGGCGTCGCGCGGCACGTACGCGAAGTCGCTGACGCCGCTGAACACGTCGGGGCGGCCGTTCAGCTCGAAGGTCTCCTGGCCGAAGTCGTCCGCGGCGGCGACCGTGCAGCCGCCGCTCAGCGGGACGACGATCCACTCGCTGTCACCGGTGGCGAAGGAGTGCGTGCCGCCGGGCGGCAGTTCCAGGACCCGCAGGCCGGCGTGGCCCCAGCCGGCCTTCTCGGGCGTGACGTCGACGGTGTAGGGGCCGCCGAGCGTCTTGCCGACGGGAAGGTGGTACGTCATTGCATCCTCCGGATCACAGCAGACCGACGGCCGTGTCCACGGCCTCTTCCACGCTGCCCCCGGCCGGGTAGAGCAGCGACCGCCCGACGACCATGCCCTGGACGGTGGGCAGCCGCAGGGCCTTGCGCCAGCGTTCGTAGGCGCCCTCCTGGTCCTCGCCCACCTCGCCGCCGAGCAGCACGACCGGGAGGGTGGAGGTCTCCAGCACCTCGGCCATGTCGTCCGGGTCGTCGGTGACGGGCAGCTTCAGCCAGGTGTAGGCGGAGGTGCCGCCGAGGCCGGAGGCTATGGCGACGGACCGGGTGACGGCCTCGGCGGACAGGTCGTTGCGGACCGTGCCGTCGACCCGCCGGGAGATGAACGGCTCGACGAACAGGGGCAGTCGCCGCTCCGCCATGGCGTCGATCGCCCGCGCGGTGGACTCCAGCGTGGTCAGCGAGCCCGGGTCGTCGTAGTCGATGCGGAGCAGGAGCTTGCCCGCGTCGAAGCGGAGCCGGGCGATGTCCTCGGCGCGGTGGCCGGTGAAGCGGTCGTCCATCTCGAAGGACGCTCCGGCCAGGCCGCCGCGGTTCATGGAGCCCATGACAACCTTGTCGTCGAGGACGCCGAGGAGCAGGAGGTCCTCCAGGATGTCGGCGGTGGCGAGCACCCCGTCGACGCCGGGTCGCGACAGCGCGGTGCACAGCCGCTCCAGCAGGTCCGCGCGGTTGGCCATGGCCAGGCGCCGGTCGCCGATCCCGAGGGCGCCGCGCGCCGGGTGGTCGGCGGCCACGATCATCATCCGGCCGCTGTCGCCGATCAGCGGGCGGCGCACCCGGCGGGCGGCCGCTTCGGCGACCGCCTCGGGGTTCCGGGCTCTGACCGTGGTGAGGTCGGGGATGCCGATGTTCAAGGAAGGCTCCGTTTCAGTGGCTCGTGCTCGGCGACGGCACCCCGGCGAGGAGGTCCGCGACCTCGGACTCGGTGGGCATCGCGGAGGAGCAGGCGAGGCGCGAGGCGACGAGGGCGCCGGCGGCGTTGGCGTGGCGCATGGTCCGCTCCAGGTCCCAGCCGGCGAGCAGACCGTGGCAGAGCGAGCCGCCGAAGGCGTCCCCCGCGCCCAGGCCGTTGACCACCTCGACGGGCACCGGCGGCACCTCGGCCCGGGTGCCGTCGCGGTGCACGGCCAGGACGCCCTTGGGCCCCTGCTTGACGACGGCCAGCTCCACGCCGGCCTCCAGCAGCGCGTCCGCGCAGGCCTGCGGCTCGCGTACACCGGTGGCGATCTCGCACTCGTCGAGGTTGCCGACGGCGACCGTGGCGTGGCGCAGGGCCTCGCGGTAGTACGGGCGGGCCTCCTCGGGGTCGCGCCAGAACATCGGGCGCCAGTCGAGGTCGAAGACGGTGGTGCCGGCCTTGTCGCGGGCCTTGAGGGCGGCGAGCGTGGCGGAGCGGCTGGGCTCCTCGCTCAGGCCGGTGCCGGTGATCCAGAAGATCCGGGCCCCGCGGATGGCGAAGAAGTCCAGCTCGTCGGTGTGGATCTCCAGGTCCGGGGCCTTGGGGCGGCGGTAGAAGTACAGCGGGAAGTCGTCCGGCGGGAAGATCTCGCAGAACGTGACCGGCGTCGGGTACGCGCCGACCGGGGTGACCCAGCGGTCGTCGACGCCGAAGCCCTTCAGCTCCTCGTGCAGGTAGGTGCCGAAGGGGTCGTCGCCGGTGCGTGTGATCACCGCCGTACGGCGTCCCAGGCGGGCCGCGGCGACCGCCACATTGGCCGCCGAACCTCCCAGGAATTTCCCGAAGGTCTCCACTTCGGCCAGGGGGACCCCGGTCTGCAGGGGGTAGAGGTCGACCCCGATGCGGCCCATCGTGATCACATCGAAATACTGGGCTGGCTCGGCCATGCGCGACCTCCTCGGGAAGCTGGGGATGCGGGTCCTGGGCCGCCCTGCCACGGTGGGGGCGTGGATCCACGGGACCTGCCGCCTCCCAGGTGTAGGTCTCGGAGGGCGGTGCTGTCAATAGTTTGTACTTACATTCGGACCTGCTCGTGAAATGATGTCTTGACAAAGTATTGACAGCGGGCGCGGCAGGGACTTGTATCCCGTGCCATCGCAACAGTCGGTTTGCGGCATCATGATCCGGACTCCGTAAGGCTCCGGGACCACGGATCCCTTCGTGATCCCTTCCTTTCCCCCGCAGTAGCACAGTGAGGTGCCAGGAAAGATGGACCGCTCTTCTCACCCCCGCTCTCGCAGGTTCGCGCCCGTCGTCGCCGTGGCCGCGGCAGCGGCCCTGACCCTCGCCGGCTGCTCCAGCAGTTCCGGAGGCAAGAAGTCCGAGGAAGGCGCGGCGGACGCCTCGGCGGGCAAGGCGACCACGCCGCGCATGACCGTCGCCCTGGTCACGCACCAGGCGCCCGGCGACACCTTCTGGGACACCGTCCGCAAGGGCGCCGAGGCCGCGGCCGCCAAGGACAACATCAAGCTCGTCTACTCCGCCGACCCGAACGCGGGCAACCAGGCCAACCTGGTCCAGAACGCCATCGATCAGAAGGTCGACGGCATCGCCGTCACCCTCGCCAAGCCGGACGCCCTCAAGGGCGTCATAGGCAAGGCCGAGAAGTCCGGCATACCCGTGGTCGGACTCAACTCCGGCCTGAGCGACTGGAAGAACCTCAACCTGCTGGAGTTCTTCGGCCAGGACGAGTCCGTCGCGGGCGAGGCCTTCGGCAAGAAGCTCAACGAGGTCGGCGCCAAGCACGCGCTCTGCGTCGTGCAGGAGCAGGGCAACGTGGGTCTCACCCAGCGCTGCGACGGCGTGGAGAAGACCTTCGACGGCAAGCTCGACACCCAGAACGTCAACGGCACCGACATGCCGTCCGTGAAGTCGACGATCACCGCCAAGCTGAAGCAGGACCCGTCCATCGACTACGTCGTCACGCTCGGCGCGCCCTTCGCGCTGACCGCCGTGCAGTCGATCGGCGACGCCGGCAGCAAGGCGAAGGTCGCCACCTTCGACCTCAACAAGGACCTCATCAAGGCCGTCAAGAGCGGCGACATCCAGTTCGCGGTGGACCAGCAGCCCTACCTCCAGGGGTACCTGGCCGTCGACGGCCTGTGGCTCTACAAGAACAACGGCAACTACAGCGGTGGCGGTGAGCAGCCCGTGCTGACCGGTCCGGCCTTCGTCGACAAGTCCAACGTCGACAAGATCGGGGAGTTCGCCGCGAAGGGCACCCGGTGATGAGCATGACCCAGCATGCCGAGCCGGCGGTGGACACACCGCCGGCCCCCGGCCGCAAGCAGTCCGACGGCCGGACGCGGCAGCGCCCGCTGGCGCTGCGGCTGCTCGCCCGGCCCGAGGTCGGTGTCTTCCTCGGCGCCGTCGCGGTGCTCGTGTTCTTCCTGTTCGCGGCACCGCCGGTGCGCGACGGCAGCTCGATGGCGAACATCCTGTACCAGTCGTCGACCATCGGGATCATGGCGCTGCCCGTGGCCCTGCTGATGATCGGCGGCGAGTTCGACCTGTCCGCCGGTGTCGCCGTGATCACCTCGGCGCTGACCGCGTCGATGCTCAGCTACCAGCTGACCATGAACGTCTGGGTCGGCGTGATCGTCGCCCTGCTGGTGTCGCTCGCGATCGGCGCGTTCAACGGCTGGCTGCTGGTGAAGACCGGCCTGCCGAGCTTCCTGGTCACCCTGGGCACCTTCCTGATCCTCCAAGGCGTGAACCTCGCGATCACCAAGCTGGTCACGGGCAACGTGGCCACCGACGACATCAGCGACATGGACGGCTTCACGCAGGCGCAGAAGCTCTTCGCCTCGACGTTCACCGTCGGCGGGGTCAACGTCAAGATCACCGTGGTGTGGTGGCTGGCCTTCGCGGCCCTGGCGACCTGGGTGCTGCTGCGCACCAAGTACGGCAACTGGATCTTCGCCGTCGGCGGCAACAAGGACTCGGCGCGTGCCGTCGGTGTCCCGGTGACCTTCACCAAGATCTCGCTGTTCATGCTGGTCGGCTTCGGCGCCTGGTTCGTCGGCATGCACCAGCTGTTCTCCTTCAACACGGTGCAGTCCGGCGAGGGTGTGGGCCAGGAGCTCATCTACATCGCCGCGGCCGTCATCGGCGGCTGTCTGCTCACCGGTGGCTACGGTTCCGCGATCGGCCCGGTCTTCGGTGCCTTCATGTTCGGCATGGTGCAGCAGGGCATCGTCTACGCCGGCTGGAACCCGGACTGGTTCAAGGCCTTCCTCGGCGTGATGCTTCTCGGCGCCGTCCTCATCAATCTGTGGGTCCAGCGCACGGCGACCCGGAGGTGACCGCGATGACCAGCAAAGAAACGGGCACCCACGGTGCCGTCCTGAAGGACACCCCGCCCGCCGACGAGCGTCCCCTGGTGGAACTGCGGGACGCGGGCAAGTCCTACGGCAACATCCGCGCCCTGCACGGCGTGAGCCTCGAAGTGCACCCCGGCAGGGTGACCTGCGTCCTCGGTGACAACGGCGCCGGCAAGTCCACCCTCATCAAGATCATCTCCGGGCTGCACCAGCACACCGAGGGCGAGTTC
Source organism: Streptomyces luteogriseus (assembly GCF_014205055.1). Taxonomy (NCBI): domain Bacteria; kingdom Bacillati; phylum Actinomycetota; class Actinomycetes; order Kitasatosporales; family Streptomycetaceae; genus Streptomyces; species Streptomyces luteogriseus. The sequence continues at coordinate 948,995 of NZ_JACHMS010000001.1, read as the reverse complement.
CTCGTCGACGGCGAACCGGTGCGCTTCTCCACCCCGCGCGAGGCCCTCGACAAGGGCATCGCCACCGTCTACCAGGACCTCGCGGTCGTCCCGCTGATGCCGGTGTGGCGCAACTTCTTCCTCGGCTCCGAGATGACCAAGGGCCCCTGGCCCGTGCGCCGTCTCGACATCGAGACGATGAAGAGGACCGCGGACGAGGAACTGCGCAACATGGGCATCGTCCTGGACGACCTGGAGCAGCCCATCGGCACGCTCTCCGGCGGCCAGCGCCAGTGTGTCGCCATCGCCCGCGCCGTCTACTTCGGCGCCCGCGTCCTCATCCTGGACGAGCCGACCGCCGCCCTCGGCGTCAAGCAGTCCGGTGTGGTGCTCAAGTACATCGCCGCCGCCCGCGAGAAGGGCCTCGGCGTCATCTTCATCACCCACAACCCCCACCACGCCTACATGGTCGGCGACCATTTCAGCGTGCTGCGCCTCGGCACCATGGAACTGTCCGCCTCCCGCAGCGACGTCAGCCTCGAAGAACTGACCAACCACATGGCCGGCGGAACCGAACTGGCCTCCCTCAAGCACGAGTTGGCGCAGGTCCGCGGCGTCGACGTCGAGGAGCTCCCCGAAGAGGGGGACCTCACCGCTCCCGTAGCCACGTCCTCGGAAGGAAAGTCCTGACATGGCCCACGCGCTCGACCGCATCCGGGTCGGCTCCGCCCCCGACTCCTGGGGCGTCTGGTTCCCCGACGACCCCCAGCAGGTGCCCTGGGAACGCTTCCTCGACGAGGTCGCCGAGGCCGGCTACTCCTGGATCGAACTCGGCCCGTACGGCTACCTCCCGACGGACCCGGCCCGGCTCACCGACGAGGTGGCCAAGCGGAACCTGAAGGTCTCCGCCGGCACCATCTTCTGCGGACTGCACCGCGGCCCCTCCGAGTGGGACTCCACCTGGGAGCAGGTCAGCAACGTCGCCGCGCTCACCCAGGCCATGGACGCGGGGCACCTCGTCGTCATCCCGTCCTTCTGGCGCGACGACAAGACCGCGGAGATCCTGGAGGCGCCGGAGCTCACCACCGAGCAGTGGCGCAACCTCACCACGGGCATGGAGCGTCTCGGCCGCGAGGTGAAGGACAAGTACGGCCTGGACATCGTCGTCCACCCGCACGCCGACACCCACATCGACACCGAGGCGCACGTCGAGCGGTTCCTCGACTCGACCGACTCCGACGCCGTCAACCTCTGCCTGGACACCGGGCACTACGCCTACTGCGGCGGCGACAGCGTCAAGCTGATCGAGACCTACGGCGAGCGCATCGGCTATCTGCACCTCAAGCAGGTCGACCCGGAGATCCTCGCCGACGTCGTCAAGAACGAGGTCCCGTTCGGCCCCGCCGTCGCCCGCGGCGTGATGTGCGAACCGCCCGCCGGTGTCCCGGAGCTGGGCCCCGTCCTCACGGCCGCCCAGAAGCTCGGCGTGGACCTCTTCGCCATCGTCGAGCAGGACATGTACCCCTGTGAGCCGGACAAGCCGCTGCCGATCGCGGTGCGCACCCGCAAGTTCCTGAGGTCCTGCGGCGCCTGACGACCCGAAAGGACGGCCATGACGGAGCGTGCCCCTCTGGGAGTCGCGGTCATCGGTACCGGAAGGATGGGCGCCGACCATGTGCGCCGCATCCACGAAGTCACCAGCGGAGCACGGGTGGCGGCCGTCGTGGACGTCGACGCGGAGCGCGCGAAGGCCGTCGCCGCCCGTGTCGACGGCTGCACCGCCCACACCGACCCGGCTGCCGCGATGGCTGCGCCCGGCGTGGACGCCGTCCTGATCGCCTCCCCGGGCCCGGCCCACGAGGCCGCCCTCCTCGCCGCCTTCGAGCACGATCTGCCCGTCCTGTGCGAGAAGCCGCTCACCCCCGACGCGGCCTCCGCGCTGCGCGTCCTCGAAGCCGAACAGCGACTCGGCCACCGCCGGGTCCAGGTCGGCTTCATGCGCCGCTACGACCCCGAGTACGCCAAGCTGAAGGCCCTGCTGGCGACGGGTCAGCTGGGCCGTCCGCTCATGCTGCACAACCGGCACCGCAACGTCGCCAGCCCGCCCTTCTTCACCAGCTCCATGCTGATCAGCGACTCCGTCGCCCACGAGGCCGACGTGACCCGCTGGCTGCTCGGCCACGAGATCACCGCCGTCACGGTGCTGCGCCCCACCCCCTCGGCCAGCGCCCCGGACGCTCTGCAGGACCCCCAGTTCGTCGTCTTCGAGACCGACGGCGGTGCCCTCAGCGACGTCGAGATCTTCGTCAACTGCGGGTTCGGCTACCAGGTCCAGGCCGAGGTCGTCTGCGAACGCGGCACCGCCCGCATCGGCGACGGCCACGCCCTGGTCACCAACATGGCCGGCCGCTGGGGCGGCACCATCGCCCAGGACTGGACCGAACGCTTCGAGACGGCCTACGACCAGGAGATCCAGACCTGGGTCGACGCCACCCGCCGCGGTGAGGTCACTGGCCCGAGCACCTGGGACGGCTACGCCGCGGCGGCGGTGTGCGAGGCGGGGGTACGGGCGCTGGAGGACGGCGGCCGGGTCGAGGTCGAACTCGTCGAGAGACCCGCTCTGTACGCGTGAAAGGGCCCGGGGGCGACCCCCGGGCCCTTTCGGCGTGCCTCAGATCCTGGTACGCGGCCGGGTCTCGAAGCCGGCCTTCAGGTAACAGGCGTCGATCAGCTCCATCGTCGTCACCGCGTCGTCCGCGTCCAGCGGCAGCGGCGCACCGCCGCGCACCCGGGCGGCGAACGCCTCCAACTGGTACGTGTACGACGAGCGGGGGCCGAGGTGCTCCGTCCGTTCGCCCCGCGCGGTGCGGATCACGATGCGGTCGTCCAACTGGGGCAGGACGAAGTTCGGGGCCGTCGCCTCGCCCCGCGAGCCGATGATCCGGATGCCCATGTCCAGGCCGTCGTGGGCCATGTGGCAGCGGGCCGAGCCCGTCGCGCCGCCCGGATACTCCAGATCGGCGTCCAGCCACTCGTCGACCCCGGCCGCGCCCGCGCGCTCTCCGGCCCGGGCCGCGGCCAGGCGCGGGGCGCCGCCCGCCCAGGGGGCGAGCATCCGCAGCGCGTGCAGGCCGTAGCAGCCGAGGTCCATCAGGGCGCCGCCGGCCAGCGGCAGCGACCAGCGCGGGTCGGTGTCCGGCGGCGCGGCGATGGCGACCACGGCCTCGACATGGCGCAGTTCGCCGAGTTCGCCCGAGGCCAGCAGCTCGTGGAGGCGCCGGGTGACCGGGTGGAAGAGGTAGTGGAAGGCCTCCATGAAGACCGTCCCGGCCCGCTCGGCGGCCTGCCGTACCTCGGCCGCCTCCGCGGCGTTGCTCGCCGACGGCTTCTCCGACAGCACGTGCTTGCCGGCCGCGAGGGCGGCCAGGTTCCACGGGCCGTGCAGGCCGTTGGCGAGCGGGTTGTAGACGACCTCGACCTCGGGGTCGGCGATGAGGTCGGCGTACGACGACGCCACCCGCTCCACACCGTGCCCGGCGGCGAACGCCTCGGCGCGGTCGCGGTCGCGGGCGGCCACCGCGACGAGGCGGTGGCCGGTCGCCCGGGCCGGGGCGATCAGGGAGCGTTCGGTGATCCGCGCGGCTCCCAGCACACCTATGCGCAGGGGTTCCCGGCCCGTCTCGCTCATGCCTGCCGTACCTCCTCGATCGTCACGGGACGGTGCTCGTGCAGGGACAGGGTGCACGCGTCGGCGATCCAGCCCGCCTCCAGGGCGTCCTCGATCGTGCAGGGGGAGGGGCGGGTGCCGGCGACGACCTCGGTGAACGCGGTCAGTTCGGCGCGGTAGGCGTCGGTGAAGCGGTCCATGAAGAAGTCGTGCGGCGTGCCCGCCGGGAAGGTCACCCCGGGCTCGACGGAGCGCAGCGGCAGCTTGTCCTCCAGGCCGACGGCGATGGAGTCCTGGAAGCCGTGGATCTCCATGCGGACGTCGTAACCCCGGGCGTTGTGGCGGGAGTTGGACACGACCGCGAGGGTGCCGTCGTCCAGGGTGAGGATCGCGCCGGTGGTGTCGGCGTCGCCGGCCTCCTCGATGAAGTCGGCGCCCCGGTTGCCGCCGACGGCGTACACCTCCCTGACCTCGCGGCCGGTCACCCAGCGGATGATGTCGAAGTCGTGCACCGAGCAGTCGCGGAAGATGCCCCCGGAGGCGGCGATGTACGCGGCCGGCGGGGGCGCCGGGTCCAGAGTGGTCGAGCGGACCGTGTGCAGCGTGCCGAGCTCACCGCTCTGCACGGCGGCCCGGGCGTTGACGAACCCGGCGTCGAAACGGCGGTTGTAGCCGATCTGGATCGGCACGTCCCGGCCGCGGACGGCCTTGAGCACCTCGACACCCTCGGCCATGGTCCGGGCGACGGGCTTCTCGCAGAAGACGGGGACACCGGCCTCGACACCGGCCAGGATCAGCGCCGGGTGGGCGTCCGTGGCGGCCGCGACGACGATGCCGTCCACTCCGGCGGCCAGCAGCGCCTCCGGCGAGTCCACGACGTCCGCCCCGAACCGCTCGGCGGCGGCCTTGGCGGCGTCCGCGAACGGGTCGGTGACGACGAGGGAGTCGACGGCGTCGAGTCCGGAGAGGGTCTCGGCGTGGAAGGCGCCGATGCGGCCGAGGCCGAGGATTCCGATACGCATGGGGGTGTTGCTCCTAGATGGGGGGAGGGTTTCTTGCGGAGAGTTGTCAGTCCAGTCCACCGAGGACGTTCTGGTCCCAGTCGATCACCGACCCGGTGACCACCCCGGACCGGTCCGACAGCAGGAAGACCACGAAGTCGGCGATCTCGTCCGGCTGCCCCAGCTTGCCCATCGGCAGCTTCGCGGCGGCCTCCTCGCGCCAGTCGTCCCCCGCCCCGTGGAAGGCCTTCTGCGTGGCGTCCTCGCCCTCCGTCGCGGTCCAGCCGATGTTCAGGCCGTTGATCCGGACCCGGTCCCACCGGTGGGCGTGCGCGGCGTTGCGGGTCAGGCCGATCAGCCCGGCCTTGGCGGCGACGTACGGCGCCAGGAACGGCTGCCCGCCGTGCGCCGACGACGTGATGATGTTGACGATCGTGCCGGGCGCCTCGCGCCCCACCATGTCCGCGACCACCGCCTGCATCGCGAAGAACGGGCCCTTGAGGTTGATCCCGATGTGCTGGTCGAACAGCTCGGGCGTGGTGTCCAGCAGCGTCCCCCGGGACGTCAGGCCGGCGGAGTTCACCAGGCAGTCGACCCGGCCGTACGTCTGCACGACCCGGGCCACGGAGGCCTTGGCCTGCTCGGCGTCCGACAGGTCGGCCCGGACGTACAACGCCTTGCCGCCGACGGCGGTCAGCTCCTCCACCAGCGCCTCGCCGGGTTCCGGGCGCCGCCCGGTGACGGCCACGACCGCCCCCTCGCGGACCGCGGCCCGCGCGATGGCCGCGCCGACCCCCTGACTGCCGCCGTTGACCAGGACGACCTTGTCGTCGAGAAGTCCCATCGAGTTCCTCAGCTCTCTCGCCGTTCGGCACCGGCCCGCAGCTCCGCCCGGAGCGCCTCCGGCGTCCATTCCTCGCGCAGCGCGCGCCGCATCAGATCCGCCTGCGAGGGCGGGGCCAGGCCCTCGACCGGCGGGTCGCTGTCGAGGTTGGTGGGGAAGGGGTAGCCCTCGGCGCTCGCCGCGATCACGTGCTCCAGCCACGCCTGGTCGGCGCCTTCGGCCTTGCGCTTGAGCAGAGCCGGATACACCGCGTTGGCCACCGCCTCCCGGTCCACCGTCTCCATGGCACGCCCGAACGCGGACGACACCTGCAGCAGGTTGGCCATACGCCGGATGTCCGCGGAGCGGTTGGTGCCGGCCGCGTGGAAGAGGGCCGGGTTGAAGAACACCGCGTCGCCCTTGGCGAGCGGCAGCTGCACCTGGTGCGCCTCGAAGTACGCCCGGAACTCCGGGAGCCGCCAGGCGAGGTAGCCCGGCTCGTACTTCTGCGAGTGCGGCAGGTACATCGTCGGCCCGGACTCCACGGGCATGTCGCAGTGTGCGACCGCGCCCTGGAGCGTCAGCACGGGGGAGAGGCGGTGCACCTGCGCCGGGTAGGCGGCGGCGGCCTCGTTCGACAGGAAGCCAAGGTGGTAGTCCCGGTGCGCGGTCTGGGCGGCGCCGCCCGGGTTGACCACGTTGAGCTGGGAGGTCACCTGGTAGCCGGGTCCGAGCCAGGCGGTCGCCATCAGGGCCAGGATGTCGTTCGCGTAGTAGTCGGCGAACGCCTCCGGGTCGTAGAGGGCCGCCTTCTCCAGCGCGTTCCAGACCCGGTCGTTGGCGCCCGGTCTGGCGAAGTGGTCACCGGCCTCGGCACCCGAGGCGCGCTGCTCGGCGATCAGCGCCTCGAACACCTCGGTGGCCCGGTCCACGACCTCCGGGTCGGGGAAGGCACCGCGGAAGACCACGATGCCGGGCCCGTCGGCGAGCGCCCGCACCAGCTCGGCCTGGATCACCCGGTCGCCCTCGAGCAGGCCGCAGTCGTAGACGAGCACGTTCCGCTCCACGGCACTGGCGTGCGGATAGTCGGCGGGGTCGGTGGCCTGCTCGACCAGCGCGCGGAACGCGTCGAGATCGCAGTCCTGTTCGGACAGCCAGGCACGGCGGTGGACGGAAGTGAAGGACATCGTCGTCCCTTCGGGGTCACGGAGCGACGCAGCCCTGTCATTCTTGTCAGTACAAACCCCTCGAACAACCAGCAGCGAGCCATCAAAAACCCCTCAAGGAGCCGGCGCATGGGCCACCCGTTCCCGATCCGGGAGATCGCACGTCAGGCGGGCCTGAGCGAGGCGACCGTCGACCGGGTGCTGAACGGCAGGGGAGGCGTGCGTGAGAGCACCGCACGCGAGGTCCGCCAGGCCATCGCCGACCTCGACCGGCAGCGCACCCAGGTGCGCCTCGTCGGCCGGACCTTCATGGTCGACATCGTGATGCAGGCACCCGAGCGGTTCACCACGGCGATCCGCTCCGCCCTGGAGGCCGAGCTGCCGTCGCTGCGTCCGGCGGTGCTCCGTTCCCGCTTCCACTTCCGCGAGACGGGCCCGGCGGGGGAACTGGTGCGGATCCTGGACCGGATCGCCCGGCGCGGCTCGCAGGGCGTGATCCTCAAGGCCCCGGACGTCCCCGAGGTCACCGCCGCGGTCGGCCGGCTCGAAGCCGCCGGCGTCCCGGTCGTGACGCTGGTGACCGACCTGCCCGCCAGCGCCCGCCGCGCCTACGTCGGCATAGACGACCGGGCGGCGGGTGCGACGGCCGCGTACCTGATGGGCCAGTGGCTGGGGGAGCGCCCGGGCAACATCCTCACCAGCCTCAGCAGCGGCTTCTTCCGCAACGAGGAGGAGCGCGAGATGGGCTTCCGCAGCGCCATGCGCGCCCGGCACCCCGAGCGCACGCTGGTCGAGATCGCCGAGGGGCAGGGGCTGGACGCCACCCAGTACGACCTCGTCCGGGCCGCGCTGGAACGCGACCCCGGCATCCGCGCGGTGTACTCGATCGGCGGCGGCAACATCGCCACGCTGCGCGCCTTCGACGACCTCGGCCGCGACTGCGCGGTGTTCGTCGCGCACGACCTCGACCACGACAACACCCGTCTGCTGCGCGAGCACCGGCTGTCCGCCGTGCTCCACCACGACCTGCGCCAGGACGTGCGCGAGGCCTGCCACACCGTCATGCGCGCCCACGACGCGCTGCCGCCGGCGGGCCCGACCCTGCCGTCGGCGATCCAGGTGGTGACGCCGTACAACATGCCCCCGCAGGCGGCCGTGTGATCCGTGGGGGATGCCGGGCGTGGGTCCGGGGGGAGACCCGCGCCTCCCCCTACCGTCGGGCGCATGTGGACCTCGCGCCCGGACGGCGGCCCCGAGCGGTTGGTGACCCTGGTCGACGGTGTGTTCGCCATCGCCATCACCCTGCTCGTCCTGGACCTCTCCGTGCCCCGGGAGCTGGACCCCGACGCCTACCGCAGGGCCTTGGGGGAGCTGATCCCGGACCTCGGGGCCTACGCGTTGAGCGTCGCGGTGCTGGGGAGTTTCTGGCGTGACCACCGGCGGATCTTCCAGGACGTCCGGGAGATCGACGGCCAGGTGATCGGCATCTCGATGGTCGGGCTCGGTGTCGCGGCCCTCGTGCCCTTTCCGACCCGGCTGCTCGCCGAGTACGGGGCGCAGTCCGTGTCGGTCGCCGTCTACGCGGGCGCCGTCGCCGCGCTGGGCGCCTGCCATCTCGGGGTGGCAGCCGTCCTGGCGAGGCGCCCCTGGCTGCGCCACGACCGGCCCTCCGAGGCGGCGACCACGCTCTACCTCATCGACAGCGCCACCTCGGTGGTGGTCTTCCTCGCCACCGTCCCGCTGGTCATGGTGACGGGCCCAAGGATCATGTGGCTGTGGCTCGTCCTCGTGCCGGTGAAGGTCTATCTGGGCCGAAGGCTCCATCGCCCGGGCTGAGGGCGGGGGCCGGGCCCGAGACCGAGCCCGAACCGTGCAGGGCCCCAGGCCGAGCCCGGGCCGGTGCCGGCCCGAGACCGGGCCGGGGCCGGGGCCGGGGGCGGGTGTCAGGCCCGCCCCGTCACCTCCGCCCAGCTCCCGCTCTGCGCCGACCGCGCCATGGCGTCCAGCGCGGCCGCGCTGTGCACGGCGTCCTTGAGCGTCGCTCCGTGCGGCGTGCCCTCGGCGACCGACCTGAGGAAGCGGTACGCCTCGATGACCTTCAGGTCGTCGTATCCCATGGCGTTCGCGGCGCCCGGCTGGAACGCCGCGAACTCCCCGTGACCCGGGCCGGCATACACCGTGGTCACGGACTGGTCCTGGTAGGTGGTCCCGCGGCTGATCCCCAGCTCGTTCATGCGGCGGAAGTCCCAGAACACGGCGCCCTTGCTGCCGTGCACCTCGAAGCCGTAGTTGTTCTGCTCACCGACCGAGACCCGGCAGGCCTCCAGGACACCGCGGGCACCGGAGGCGAAGCGCAGCAGGCAGCTGACGTAGTCCTCGTTCTCGACCGGACCGAGTTCGCCCCCGGCGGCGCGGATGTGACCGGCCGTGGCGCCCGTCGGGCGGGCCCGCTCCGGGAGGAAGATCGCCGTGTCGGCCGTCAGGGACGTGATGTCGCCGAGCAGATGACGGGCCAGGTCCACGCCGTGCGACGCCAGGTCGCCCAATACCCCGCTGCCGCCCCGCTCCCGCTCGTAGCGCCAGGTCAGCGCGGACTCGGGATGGGCCGCGTAGTCGCTGAACAGCCGGACGCGGACATGGGTGACCGTGCCGATCTCCCCGGAGGCGATCAGCTCGCGGGCCGCCTCGACGGCGGGCGCGTTGCGGTAGTTGAAGCCCACGGCGCCCTGCACGCCCGCCTTGGCGACCGCGTCCGCGACCGCGCCGGCGTCCTCGGCGGTCAGACCGACCGGCTTCTCGATCCAGATGTGCTTGCCCGCCTCGGCCATGGCGACACCGATCTCGCGGTGCAAAAAGTTCGGCGCGGTGATGCTGACCGCCCGCACCCGGGGGTCGGCGGCCACCTCGCGCCAGTCCCGGGTCGTCGAGGCGAACCCGAACTGCGCGGCGGCCTCCTCCGCCCGGCCCGGCACCTCCTCCGCGACCGTCACCAGCTCCGGTACGAGGGGCAGCTGCGGATAGTGGTGCCGCACGCGCGCGTACGCCTGGGTGTGCACCCGCCCCATCCAGCCGAATCCGATGACGGCGACGCCGAGCGTGTCCACCATGAGAGCCCCTCTTTGGACCGTTCCAGAACCTGTCCAGGCCACCCTGGGCGGGGTTCACCGACGCTGTCAACCCTTTGACAAGCCGTGGCGCAGCATGGAACGGTCCATCCCATGAGAGCGCCGACCATCCGGGACGTGGCCGAACGGGCCGGTGTCTCCAAGTCGCTGGTCTCCCTCGCGCTGCGCGGCTCCGACCAGGTGCGCCCCGAGAAGCGGGACGCCGTGCTCCGGGCCGCCCGGGAGCTCGGCTACCGGCCCAACACCGCCGCACGCAGCCTGAGCGAGCAGCGCACCCGCACGGTCGGTGTCCTCCTGAACGACCTGCGCAACCCCTGGTTCGTCGACCTCCTCGAGGGTTTGAACTCCCTGCTGCACGCCAACGGCCTGCACATGCTGCTGGCCGACGCCCGCCTCAACCGCCGCACCGGCCAGGACCCGGCCGACCCGCTGCTCGACCTGCGCGTCGACGGCCTGGTCGTGGTCGGCACGCTGCCCGACCCGGCGGCCCTCGGCGGGGTGGCCGAGAGGATCCCGGTCGTGCTGGCGGGCTCCCGCGAACCGGCCCCGCCGGGCGTGGACGTCGTGGCCGGCGACGACGAGCGCGGCGCCCGGCTGGTCGCCGAGCACCTGATCGGCCTCGGGCACCGCCGGATCGCGCACATCGCGGGCTACGGAGCGGTGGGCGAGCTGCGGCGCCGCAGCTTCGAGGCGACGATGCGCCGCCACGGCCTCGGGGAGCAGGCGGTGGTCGAGCCGAGCGACATGACCGAGGAGGGCGGCTACCGCACGACCGTGCGGCTGCTCAGCCGCCCCGACCGGCCCACGGCCGTCTTCGCCGTCAACGACATCGCCGCCATCGGTGTGCTCTCGGCGGCGGAGGAACTCGGGCTGCGCGTCCCGCGCGACCTGTCCGTCGTCGGCTACGACAACACCAGCATCGCCCGGCTGCGGCACGTGTGGCTCACGACGGCCGACAACTCCAGTCACGAGGTCGGCCGGCGTGCGGCCCGCTGCCTCCTGGAGCGCTTCGAGGGCGCCGGCGGAGCGGGCCGGGTCCAACTGGCCACGCCCACCCTGGAGATCCGGGGCTCGACGGCCCCGTCGCCCTGACCGTCCCCCTCGCTCAGAGGTTGATCGCGTACGCCTTGCGCAGGGTCTCGTGCACCGTCCACGTCGTGCGGTCGCCCTCGCGCAGGACGGCCATGTCGCCGGGCCCGACCGTGAGCGTCGGCCCGCCCTCGACCTCGATCGTCGCCGAGCCGCTGATGACGACGAACAGTTCGTCGGCCTCGGTGTCGGTGACCACGCCGGGCGTGATCTGCCAGACGCCCCGCACCTGATGGCCGTCCTCCGACTCCCAGACCACCTTCCCGGTCACCTCGGGCGTCCCGGAGACGATCTGCTCGGGCGCGAGGGGCTCGGGTTCGAGCTCGGCGTCGGGGATGTGGAGTACGAAGCTGTGCGTCATGCGGCGACCTTAGCCCTGGTGAGCGGGGGAGAGGCCTGGACAGAGTGTGGGGTGCCGACCGGGCCGGGCGGACACTCCGTCGCACCTGTTTCCGGGGCCGCGGGGCGCGGCCGGGACCGGAGCGGTACCCCATCCCACCGCCTATGTCCGTCTCAACCCCTATGCCCTGGTCGGGAGTTCCCGTCGACTCGCGTATTGTTTGCGGCATATGCCCGGGCGTTGAGATGTCCAGGGGCGCGCGAGTGCGTGGGTGAAGGGGAGCAGGACGTGGACGAGACGGGGCGACGACCCGCCCGGCGGACCGGGCTGCCCGGAGGCGCTGTCACGGCACTCCTGGCTGTGGCGGCCTGCGCCGGTCACGCGACCAAGGCGGACCTCCCCTGGTGGGCCGTCCTCGCCGTCGCCGTCTCGGCGGTGGGTCTCGCCGGCTGGACCCGGCGCCCGGAACGGCCGTCGGCACGGGCCGGGGGACGGCTCCCCATGCGGTAGGGTTGACCTGCGTGATCACGCGGTTCACCCGCGCGATGCGCATCGGGACGTGGCGCAGCTTGGTAGCGCACTTGACTGGGGGTCAAGGGGTCGCAGGTTCAAATCCTGTCGTCCCGACTTTACGAAGTCGCAGTTCAGGGGCCGTTTCAGAGGAGATCTGAAACGGCCCCTTGATCATTCTCGGGGACCGGTGGGGGACCAGCGCACTCGACTGAGCTGGGGCGCACCTTGACCCGGTCAAGGTGCGCCGTGCGGCCCGCTGAAGGTTCTTCGTCCGCTGGTGAGCTGCTGCGTCGGGTAGTGCAAGGCGGCGAGTGGCTCGTCGCGGAGGAGCAGGTGGTGCGGGTGGTCAGCGCACGGGTGAGGGTGATGTGCTGCGACTGACCACCGGGAAGTTCGGCGGGGGTTTGTAAGGACTACCTGCAGTCCGGTCTCTACGGACTACGGCAGGCGGGCCGCCACGTCAAGCACCGCAGTACCGTATGGGCCCTCGCGCGGACAATTGTCGAAGTGGCTCAGCAGACCAGCCTCGAACCGTGCGACGTGGAGCTGTTCCGCGACCTCCGGAACGTCTTCGAGGAGGAATAGCGGGATGCCGGTGTTCTTCATGAGCTATGCGCGCATTCCTGTTCCCCGGTACCTGGACGCCTCGCAGGATCCCCATCGGCTGGTTCTCCAGTTCTTCGACGAACTCTGCGGGAACGTGGCGCGCCAGGCGCGAGTTCCCAGGGAGGAGGCGGGTTTCGTCGAGCGGCCGGGCATGCCGGGCGAGGAATCGATCAAGGCCCTCTTCGAGTCCCAAGTCTTCGTTCCCCTGTACTCGAAGCGGTACTTCAGCAGCCCTCGGTGCGGGCGCGAGTGGACCGTCGCCACTCACAGGGTCGCTCAAGGGAGCCGCCCGAGCATCGTCCCGGTGCTCTGGACGCCGCATTCGCCAACGTCACTCCCCACGAGGGTCAAGGAGCAATACCCCGAAGTGCCGGAAGGCATCGGTGAAGCTGCCGCAAACTACGCCTCCATGGGAATGCGCCAGTTGCTCCGGTTGGCCGAACGGCCGGACCCAGAGAACGAGCATGCGACGGCCCAGGTCTCCGCCCAGGTCGCCCAGGTGACCGACTGGCTCGCCAAGCACATCGTCGACCAGGCGGCCACGGTGCCCAGACAGTCGCGGACGTCCTCCGGCGGGGGGCGGGCGACGGCGCCGACGACACTGGCCGGACTGGACGACGCCTTCGCCGACCCGCCCTTCGCCTCCCCGCTGCACATCACCGTGCTCGCCCCGACCGAGGAGCAGTTACCGGTCGGCCGGGACAACACGCGCTACGGTTCACGCGTCGACGGCTGGCGGCCCTATGGCCAGGCGGTGGGGCCGCTGGTCGAGCAGATGGAGGCCCTGGCGCGCCATCTCGGTTTCGAGCCCACTGTGCTGCCCTTCCACAAGCATCAGACGGAGCTGAGGAGCACGGAGATCCCGACAGCTCCCTGGATTCTGGTGGTGGACCCCTGGGCCTTGGAAGATCCCCGCATTGCGAGTCAGGCACGGGAGTTCGACAGAGTCCGGCGGCCGTGGACGGCGGTGCTGAGTATCTTGGCAGGGGACGATCTGCAGACCATGGAACAGTCCGATCGGTTGCGCGGGCTACTGCGGACACACTTTCCCCGCTTCCACAGCGAGGGCCGTGCGGGGGAGCAGGAGGCGGTACGCGGTCTGGCCGGGGCGGACGTGTTCGTCCGCTGGTTCGGTGAGCTGGTTGAGGCAACCTGGATGCGCTATTTGCGGTACATCCATTCGCAATTGTCCCGGAGCAGTACTGACGCCCGGGATGTTCCGGACGCCGGTGCGCACCTCCCCCAACGGCCCGGCCTCGGCAGGGACAACGGGGCGCCGAGCGACGGACGTCTCGTGGAGGGCAGGCCATGACCGGCGACGACGCGGGCAGGATCATCACGTTCTACTCGTACAAAGGCGGTGCGGGACGGACGATGGCACTGGCCAACACGGCCTGGATCCTCGCCTCCTCGGGCAAGAGCGTGCTGGTGGTCGACTGGGACCTCGACGCACCGGGGCTGGACGGCTTCCTGCACCCCTTCCTGAGCGAGAGCCGGCTGCGCTCCACACCCGGTGTGCTCGAACTGGTCAGCCGGTCCACCCAGTTCATGCTCCAAGCGCTGGACATGGCCAAGCAGATGCGCCCGATCGAACGGGATTCCGAACTGTCGGCCGCGGCCGACGCCTGGACGAGCGGCGGAATCGCTCTCAACAGCTGCCTCATCCAGGTCGACTGGGCATTCCCCGCGGGCGGCCAGCTCTACTACCTCCCGGCCGGCACAAAGAACAAGGGCTACCTCTCGGCGTTCTCACAGTTCGACTGGAAGGCCGGCCCGAGGTCCTTGGGGCGCGGATCTTTGCCGGCGCCGTGTATGCCTCAGATCTGGCTAATGAGTCGTTTAGTGTCATATGTCCTTGATGTCGTGTCGGGTGATCCTTAGTGTTCGCCGGGAGGTAAGCACTGCGAGGCCCGAGCCCGTGCCACCGTCCGGAAGTGAGGTGTGGAGCGCGTGCACGCGAGGGGACATCCCAGAGGGACGCGATGGCTGCGTGCGTTCGCCGTACTGCCGTTGCTGGCGTCGGCGCTCGCGGCCTGTGGCAGTGACGAAGGCTCCGGCAGGCCCACCCTCAACTGGTACAACTTCCCCGACGACTCCGGTGCGCTCCAGAAAGCTGCCGACCGGTGCAGCCAGGCGTCGGGCGGCCGCTACAGGATCAGTTACAACAAGCTCCCGCGTGCCGCCGACGGCCAGCGTCAGCAGATGGTCCGCAGGCTCGCGGCCGAGGACGACTCCCTCGACATCCTGGGCCTGGACGTCACCTGGGCGGCGGAGTTCGCCGAGGCGCGCTGGATCCGGGAATGGACAGGAGCGGCGAAGCGGCAGGCCGTCGAGGGCACTCTGCGCGTACCGCTCCAGACCTCGACCTGGAAGGGCAAGCTGTACGCCGTCCCGTACAACACCAACACCCAGCTCCTGTGGTACCGCAAGGACCTGGTGCCCACACCGCCGAGGACCTGGGCCGAGATGCTGGACATGGCCGGCGCCCTCGCCCGGCAGGGCAAACCGCACTTCGTCGAGATCCAGGGCGCCCAGTACGAGGGTCTGACCGCCTGGTTCAACACCCTGATCAACAGTGCGGGCGGCTCCATCCTCAACGCGAGCGCGACCGAGCCTTCCCTCGGTCCTCCCGCTGTGCGGGCTGCGGGGATCATGCGGGAGCTGGCGACGTCCCCGGCCGCGGACCCCTCCCTGCCCAACCAGATGGAGGACCAGAACCGCCTCGCCATGGAGTCGGGGGTGGCGGCGTTCGAGCTCAACTACCCCTTCGTCTATCCGTCGATGAAGGCGAACAACCCCGAGCTGTTCAAGAACTTCCGCTGGGCGCCGTACCCCCGGGTCGACGCGAACCGCCCGGCACGGCCCACCATCGGCGGCATCGACCTGGCGGTGAGCGCCTACTCGCGCCACCCGGACCTGGCCTTCGAGGCGGCACTGTGCCTGCGCAACAGGGAGAACCAGCTCACCGCCGCGCTCGAGGGCGGCCTGCCGCCCACCCTGCGCGCCCTGTACGACGAGCCCGCGTTCATGAAGGAGTACCCCTTCTCCGCGGAGGTGCTGGCCGCGCTGGAGTCGGCGAGCGTGCGCCCGATCACTCCGGTCTACCAGAACGTGTCGATCGCGGTCTCCCACACGCTGTCTCCGCCGTCCGGGATCAAACCGGAGAGCTCCGTCAACACCATCAGGGAGCAGATCGACGATGCCCTGCGATCCGAGGGTGTGATCCCGTGAACCACCACCTCCCGCACCACGTCGTCGCCCGGCGCAGCAGCGCGCGGGCCTCGTCCCCGGGCGGCCCGAGATGAGCACGCGGGCGCAACCCGCCGGAACCCCGCCGCCCCCCGAAGCGGAGACGGAGCAGAGGGGGCCGGACCGGGCGGCACTCTCGGCGGGCGCCCGGCAGGAGCGGCGGCTCGGCTGGCTGCTCTGTGCGCCCGCCGTCGTCGTCATGATCGCCGTGACCGCCTACCCCATCGGGTACGCCGTCTATCTGTCCCTCCAGCGGTACGACCTGCGCTTTCCCGGACGGGCGGAGTTCGTGGGCCTGAGCAACTACGGAGCCGTGCTGTCCTCCCCGTTCTGGTGGGACGCGTTCTGGGTGACGCTGTTCATCACCGCGGTGTCCGTGGCGATCGAACTGGTCCTCGGAATGGGGCTCGCCCTGGTGATGCACCGCACGATCTTCTGGCGCGGCGTCATCCGCACGTCGGTCCTCGTTCCCTATGGGATCGTCACCGTGGTCGCCGCCTTCTCCTGGCAGTACGCCTGGACACCGGACCTCGGATACCTCGCCGAGTTGCTGCCCAGCGGAGAGGCTCCGCTGACCGAGCAGTGGCCCGCGCTCTGGCTGATCATCCTCGCCGAGGTGTGGAAGACGACGCCGTTCATGGCCCTGCTGCTGCTCGCGGGCCTCGCACTGGTCCCCGAGGAGACCCTCAAGGCGGCCATGGTGGACGGTGCCACCGCCTGGCAGCGCTTCACCAAGATCATGCTGCCGCTGATGAAGCCGGCCATCTTGGTGGCCCTGCTCTTCCGCACACTGGACGCGTTCCGGATCTTCGACAACATCTACGTCCTGACCGCGGGCGCCCAGGGGACCGGCTCGCTGTCGATCCTCGGGTACGACAACCTGTTCACCGCGCTGAACCTGGGCATCGGGTCGGCGATCTCGGTCCTGATCTTCATCTGCGTCGGGATCATCGCCTTCACCTTCGTCAAACTGTTCGGCGCCGCCGCACCCGGCGCGGAGGTGAAGCGCTGATGGCCGCCGTGGGAAAGACGCATGCCGCCCGATGGGGCGTCCTGAACGTGGTGGTGGTGCTCTACGCCCTGTTCCCGGTGTGGTGGATCGCCGCGCTGTCGTTCAAGGACCCCGGCACGCTGACGGACGGTGACTACATCCCCAGGGACTGGACCTGGGAGAACTACCGGGGCATCTTCGAGACCGCCGAGTTCACCCGTGCGCTGATCAACTCGATCGGCATCGCCCTGATCGCCACGGTGATCGCGGTGGCACTGGGCACCATGGCCGCCTACGCGGTGGCCCGGCTGCGGTTCCCCGGCAAGCGGGTACTCATCGGCATGTCCCTGCTGATCGCCATGTTCCCGCCGATCTCCCTGGTGTCACCGCTGTTCAACATCGAGCGGATCATCGGGATCTTCGACACCTGGATCGGGCTGATCATCCCGTACATGACCTTCTCCCTGCCGCTGGCGATCTACACCCTGTCGGCGTTCTTCCGGGAGATCCCCTGGGATCTGGAGAAGGCCGCCAAGGTCGACGGGGCGACGCCCGTGCAGGCCTTCCGGCTGGTCATCGCGCCGCTGGCCGCGCCGGGCGTGTTCACCACGGCCATTCTCGTGTTCATCTTCTGCTGGAACGACTTCCTGTTCGCGATCTCGCTGACGTCCACCGAGTCCGCGCGCACCGTGCCCGCCGCGATCGCGTTCTTCACCGGGAGTTCCCAGTTCCAGCAGCCCACAGGGTCGATCGCCGCCGCCGCTGTCGTCATCACCATCCCGATCATCGTTTTCGTCCTGCTCTTCCAGCGGCGGATCGTCGCCGGACTGACCTCCGGGGCAGTCAAGGGCTGAACGGGGAAGGCAAGGAGGCACCATCCATGGCCGAGATCATCCTTGAGGGAGTCACCAAGCGCTTTCCCGACGGGTCCCTCGCCGTGAAGGACGTGGACCTCGAGATCGCCGACGGCGAGTTCGTGATCCTGGTCGGTCCGTCGGGATGCGGCAAGTCCACCACCCTGAACATGATCGCCGGACTCGAGGACATCACGGAAGGCACCCTGCGCATCGGAGACCGAGTCGTCAACGACCTGGCTCCCAAGGATCGAGACGTGGCCATGGTGTTCCAGAGCTACGCCCTGTATCCGCACATGAGCGTCCGGGAGAACATGGGCTTCCCGCTGCGCCTGGCCAAGGTGGACAAGGACACCATCGACGCCAAGGTGACGGACGCCGCCCGGATCCTCGACCTCACCGAGCACTTGGACCGCAAGCCCGCCAACCTCTCAGGCGGTCAGCGCCAGCGGGTGGCCATGGGGCGGGCGATCGTCCGTGATCCCAAGGCGTTCCTGATGGACGAGCCGCTGTCCAACCTGGACGCCAAACTCCGGGTCCAGATGCGCACTCAGATCTCCCGGCTGCAGCGGAGCCTCGGCACGACCACCGTGTACGTCACCCACGACCAGACCGAGGCGATGACGCTGGGCGACCGTGTCGTGGTCATGAGACAGGGCCTGGTGCAGCAGATCGGCACCCCTGCCGAGCTGTACGACCTGCCGCGCAACATCTTCGTCGCGGGCTTCATCGGCTCCCCGGCGATGAACTTCGTGAACGCCACTCTGGAGGCAGGTGCCCTGCGCTCGCCCCTGGGCGACCTGACCCTCGACGACCGTACGAGGCAGGCGCTGGAACGCCAGAACGCGCCCCGCGAGGTCATCGTCGGGCTGCGACCGGAGGCATTCGAGGACGTGGCCCTGTCACGCGACCGGGACCGGACGGGCCCGGTCTTCACCGTCACCGTGGAGGTGCTGGAGTCCCTGGGCTCCGATGCGTATGTCTACTTCGCCGCGGAGGGCGGGCCCGTGCAGACCACCGAACTGGAGGAGCTCGCCAAGGACTCGGGCCTGCGCGACACCGGCGCCGACACCAGTCACCTCGTGGCCCGGCTGGACGCCGCCACGCGTGCCCGCGAGGGAGAACCGCTGGAGCTGCGGGTCGACATGGCCAAGGCCCACGTGTTCGACCCGGCGACCGGAGCGAACCTCACGCATCCGGTGCGGGCGGACTGACGAGGCACCACGGGGCCAGGCCGGGCCGCCACCGTGACATAGGCCACCCGGGTGCATCTTCATCGTGTGCGTTTGCGTACGCGTCGGATGGAAAGTGGCTCTGTAGTCACCGGACGCGCAATCCGGTGGATGGTGACCGAAAGCCGGAAAGAGGAGGTCCGATGTCCTCGAAGCGACGTCGCAAGAAGAAGGCCCGCCGCAAGAACGGCGCGAACCACGGCAGCCGTCCGCAGTCCTGAGAAGTCCTGCGGGCGCGCCGACGCACACGGGTGAGTGGCAGCCGCCACTCACCCGTGTGCGTTCGCAGGCGCGTCACGGCCCCCCGGCCATCCGGTGCTGTCAGAGGCGGAAGACCCGTCCGAGTGCGTCGGTCAGCGCGGGCTCCGTCTCCGCGGCCGCGAGCCCGGTCAGGCGGGCGGCGAGATAGCCGTCCGGGCGGATGAGGAAGGCCATCGCACCCTTCACGCCGTACAGTCGCGCGAACTCTCCCGCCTCGTCCCGGAACACGGGCAGGTGCCTGCCGTTCGCGCCGACCGGGACGTGCACGGCCTGCGCCGCGTCCGAGTCGCCGGCGGCGACGAGGAACGCGGGCAGGGTGCCGCCCGTCAGCCGGTCGGCGGTGGCGGCGGTGTCGCGGCAGGCGGTGAGCGCGTCGGCCGAGTCGGCGTGGAGGACCAGGACGTGTCCGCGGTCGCGCAGCAGGTCGTAGAGGCGCAGGGGCGTCATGGCCAGGCTGGTGGTGAGGCCGCGGCAGTCGGGAGCCCGGTCGCCCGGGCCGGGGCAGTCCGCGTCCGTGGGGCCCGCCCCGTTCGTCGCGGTCAGGGGACCGTCCGGGTAGGCGACGAGCAGTTGCGCCTCGCGCAGCATCACCGTCGTCCTGTCGTCCGTCGCGGTCTGGACGCCGCCCGCCGTGGCATGGCGGACCGTGCGTCCGACCACTTCCTCGCCGACGGGTCGGCGTTCGGCGTCGTAGCTGTCGAGGAGCCGGGGGTGGGCGCCGCCGTCCAGGACGATGGCCAGCTTCCAGGCCAGGTTGCAGGCGTCCTGGATACCGGTGTTCATGCCCTGCGCGCCGGTCGGCGGGTGGATGTGCGCCGCGTCCCCGGCGACGAAGACCCGGCCCACGGAGTACCGGTCGACGAGGCGGTGACTGATGCGGAACACCGACGACCAGCGCATGGCGGACGCGTTGGCGGGCTCCGGTGACAGCCGGTCGACGACCGCCTGGATGTGCTCGAGGCGGGGCGCCCGTCCGCCCTCCAGGCCGTGGGCCGTCTCTCCCGGCGCGGCGTTCTCGGCCTTCGTCGAGAGCTCGGGCGGCACCAGCATCGACATGCGGTACCGGCGCTCTCCGGGCAGCGGGACGCAGACCAGGGCGTCGTCGATGCGGCCGTCGGCGCCGTGGTGCATGGACCGCACCCCGTAGCCCTCCGGAAGGTTCCAGTCCACCTCCACGTCGGCGAGCATGTACTCCTCCGGGAAAGCGCCCCCCTCGAAGGTGAGCCCGAGCCCTTTGCGGACGCTGCTGTGCGCCCCGTCGCAGCCGACCAGGAAGCGTGACCGCACCTCCTCCCGTGCGCCGGACGCCGTGACGATCCGGCTCACGACCCCGTCCTCGTCCTGTGTGAACCCCAGCAGTTCCGTGCCCCGCTCGATCCCGGTGCCGAAGCGGGCGAGGTGCTCCTCGATGATCCGCTCCGTGTCGTACTGCGGGAGGGCCGCGAAGCCGTAGGGGACCTCCGGCGGCAGCCGCATCTCGAAGCGCGCCTGCTCGACGCCGTCGGCGTACGTCAGCTGCCCGCGCAGCGGCACGGCGGCCTCCAGGGCGGCGCGCACCATGCCCATCCGGTCCCAGACCTCCAGCGTGCGCGGCTGCACGCCCACGGCCTTGGCGTAGGGCAGCCGGGCCGGCAGTCTGTCGATGATCCGGCAGGTGACCCCTTGCCGCCGCAGCTCGGCCGCCGCGGTGAGCCCGACCGGTCCCGCGCCCACGATCAGTACGTCTGTGTCCACCACCGGCGTCTCCTGCCGAGAGCCCCCCTTCCGCTCCGCCTCCATGCTCCACCGCCGGGGGACCGTCAGCTACTCCACGGAGTCTGCCGTCAGGGACCACCGCATCCGTGCGGGTACGCGGAGGACCGCAGTCCGTCGGTCGAGGCCGGCGCCACGCCCGGCGTGCCGTCGCCGGGCGCCGGATGCCGGGGGAGAGGCTTCGGCACCACCGCGGGGTCCGGCTTCTTCCCGGCTCGGTGGCGCGACCAGCAGCCGAACGCGATCTGCGCCCCGTAGTGCAGCAGATTGACCGTCACCACCGCCGGGGCGACGATGCCGACCGTCTTCGGGAAGTCGCGTTCGAGAGTGAGGGCGAGCAGCACGGCCGTGAGCCCGTTCTGCTGGCCGATTCCCAGCAGGATCCGGTCCCTTCGGGACAGACCGCGGACGAAGAGCGGCATCAGCAACACGGCCACCACCGCCTGCGCCGCGAACGCCGAGGCGCCGAGCAGCAGCCCCGGCGCGAGCGAGACCCCCTGGGCGACGAACAGGCCCAGCAGCACCGTGGCGAGCAGGAAGGCACTGGTGACCGCCCGCGCGAGAGGCCGGGTGAACGCCCGCGTGCGCAGGAACAGTCCGGCCACCGCCACGGCCAGCATGAGCATGTTCGCCGCGGCGAGCAGCAGCATGGCCACGACCAGGAGGACGGCGAGCGGTGTCGCCGGGCGCGGGGGGCGCTCGGGCCGCTCCCCGGCCCGCCGCGCCGGCCACAGCCTGCCGCCCGCCCACCACGCCAGCAGGGCGACGGCCAGCAGCAGCGCGTTGAGGACCAGGTCGAGGGCGTAACCCCCGGCGCCGCCGCCCATCACCGAGGGCGTGCCGGTGTGCCCGGCGGCCGTGTAGGCGTAACCGGCGACGTACAGCGTCAGCAGGACCGTCATCGGATCGTCGAAGGAGGCCCACGCCGTGAGCAGGGAGCGGGCGCGCTGCGACATGTGCCCGTCCTCGCTGAGGGCGGCCACCGACAGCGGGTCGATCTGCGCGACGACGATGCCGAGGACCAGGTACTCCGGGCGGTCGAAGGCCAGGACCATGACGCCCGAGATCATCCCCGCCTTGAGGACGACCCCCAGCGTGACCGCGGCCACCACACCCCGCAGGTCATGGCGCAGGTCCGCGAGATCGATGCCGTACGTGCTGCCGTACAGCCCCACGGCGAGCAGCAGCCCCGTGGCGACGACGTATCCGGTGGTGCCGACCAGGGGCGACGGGTCCGCCGCCAGGCCGATCAGAGTGCCCAGAGCCAGCGCACCCAGCGCGCCGAGCAGAACGGCCGGAACCGCCGCCAGCCTCCGCCGGCCGCGGTCGCGTCGGGACGTCTCCACTCGCTTCCCCCCATCCCCCGGTGTCGCGCCGCGAGCGCAGCCGGGCCACAGGCACCTCGTGCGCTTGTCGATACGGATATGCAACCGCGGGAGCAATCAAGCGTAGAGGTCGGTACTCGGACGGCGTAACACCATTGCCGGCCGTTCCTTGCACCGTGCCCGGTGGCGAATGCCGCTGAACTTCCTTCACCCCTGGGGTGGATCCACGGCGCCCCGGCCGGTGCGCCCCCGTCCGGCCGCCGCCCCCGGCGGGTGGCGGCGCACGCGCCGGTGGGCCGTACGCGGCGCCCGGAAGCCGGTGCCCTCCCGGCACATGGCGTGGTCGAGGACGTCACCCACCCCCATGGGCGACGTCCTCGACCGCTCCCCCGGTGCCGGACTGTGGCTCAGGTGTCCGCGCGGTGGATGTGTGCCGTCACCAGCACATCACCGCCGCCTCCCCGCTCCCCCAGGCGGAGTACAGACGTATGCGGACGACATAGCGGCGGCCCTTGACGAGCCGGGCGCCGATCGTGGCGTTGTGCTCGGTTCCCCCGTCGTCCCGGCCGGCGAGGTAGCGGGGCTCCCCGTCCCGCTCCTCGAAGAGCACCACGACGGCGTCGCAGTCGCCGAAGGTCCCCAGCGTGTACGTGCGGGTCTCAGGCGGGTCGATCGCGAAGTCCGCCTGTTCGCCCGGGCCGAGCCCGAGCGGCGCCGAGCGGAACGGCACCAGCGCGGGCGAGCCCTGCGGATGCGCCGGCGGATACCAGCGCAGCACGGACTCCTTGTCGGCGGCCGACAGGGTGCCGGGCGGGTTGAGGCCCCCGCGATACTGCTCCGGCTCCAGGATCAGCCCCGGCGCGAACGGGAACTCCATGATCGACTGCGGGTCCCAGAAGGAACCGTTGGTCTCGTCCGGGCCCAGCTTGCGCAGGATGTTGTAATGCGTCCGCTCCCGGCTCCAGTGGTGGGGCGGGCCCGCCAGTTCGGCGTGGACGGCCTCGTCGTCCCAGTGGATGCCCGCGAACGGGCTCTGGTGCTCGTGCAGCATGCCGAGCGCGTGCCCGATCTGGTGCAGGGCCGTCCCGCGCTCCCCGGGCGCGGTCAGGTCCCAGCCGAAGTTCATGGTGCGTTCCTGCCGCCCGGCGAGCAGCGCGTCCCGGCCCACCGTCGACCAGGAGCCGTCGCCGGCCTGGAACCCGATGCGCAGTTCGGCCTCGGAGCGGTCGTCGACCTCGGCGAAGGCGATCCCGATGCCGAGGTCCTGCCACTCCCGGAAGCATGACCGCACGACGTCGCGCTGCTCCTCGGCACCGGCCCACGACACCCGTCGCGTCATCCCCCTCCCCGGCACGGGGATGACGGACGCGTCGGTGTCACCGTCGAAGAACCAGTAGTGCAGGACGGTGCCGTTGACCCACCTCCGCCGCCCGCCCGCGAGCGCGCTCAGCCGCTCGGCCGCCAGCCCCGGTGCGAAGGCGGGCGCCGGCGTCTGAGCCAGCGAGCAGTAGCGTGCGGTCATGGGCCACAGACTGCCCTGCGGCCCGCCCCGGGCGCCTGAGTCGGGGGCTACTCAAGTCACCCTGTATCAAAGGTGAGTAGCCGCGCTCTTGTCTGTGTGATGACTTACGAGAGGGACGCGACGACGCTGGAGCCGCGCTGGCCGTTCGCCGGGCGGGAGGACGAACTGGAGCTGGTGAGGCGGTCGTTGACCGGCGCGCGGCGCGGCATCGTGGTGACGGGTCCGGCGGGCTGCGGCAAGACCCGCCTCGTCTCCGAGGCGATCCGAGGCACCGACTGCGCCCGGGCGGCCGGAACGCCCGGGAGCCGGACCATCCCCTTTGCGGCGTTCGCCCATCTGCTGCCGGAGTCGGTCACGTTGCCCGGCGCGGTCCGGTCGCTGTCCGGTGTCCGCACGCTGCTGGTGGACGACGCACACCTGCTCGACGATGCCTCCGCCGCCCTCGTCCACCAGCTCGCCGTGCACGGGCGCACCCGGCTGCTGGTCGTCGCCACGGACGGCGCCCCGGTGCCCGGCGCGGTCTCCCGGCTGTGGACCGGCGAACTCCTGCCGCGCCTCGCGCTGGAGCCGCTGCCCGAGGAGGAGACCGGCCGGCTGCTCACGGCCGGGGCCGGCCCGCTCGACGCGCTCACCGCGAACCGGCTGCGCCGATTGAGCCGGGGCGACCTGCGGCTGCTGCGGGACCTGCTGGGGGCGGTGCGCGGGCTGCTGACCCCCGTCCCGGGCACCGATGAGCGGGCCTGGCGCGGCCCGGTCCCGCTGACCACGGCCGTCCGTGAACGCACCGCCCCGGTCCTCGGCCGGACCTGCCCGCTCGAACGCGCGACCCTGGACCGCCTCGCCTTCGCCGAGCCCCTGTCCCCGGACCTGGACGGCCTGGACCTCGGCGCCCTCGAAGCGCTGGAGTCCGACGGCCTGATCGAGGTCGACGACCACGGTGCCGTCCGTCTCGCCCACCCCCTGTACGGGCCGGTGCTCCGGGCCGCGGCGGGCCGGCTGCGGGCCCGCCGGCTGGCCCCGACGGCTGACGTGTACGCCACCGCCCTCGACGCCGAGTCGGCCGCCCTGGCCGGCCGGATCGACCGGGCCGACGTACGGGCGGCGGCCACGCCGTTGGGGGAGTGGCTGGTCGCCGAGGGCGGAGTGCTGCCGTGCGGGTACGCGGCGGTGCGCGCCCGGTTCGCGCGGTTGCGCGGGGAGGTGCGGGAGGCGGCCGCCTGGGCGCGGGAAGGCCTGCGGGGCGAGCCCGGGGACGTGTCCTGCCGGGTCGAACTCGACCGTGCCTCGGCGGCGCTGGACAGCCGGGGCGATCTGGATCCGGACCTGGAGGCCCTCACCGACCCCTACGACGCCGTGCGCCTCGGAGCCCCGGAGAAGGTCATCGACCGACTCGGCGGCGTCTTCGCCCGGCACGCCGACGCACTCACCCGTGCCGACGGCCCGGATCTGGACGAGGTGGCCGGGGAACTGGAGCGGCGGGGCTTCCTGCTGTTCGCCGCCGAGGCGTACGCCCAGGCCGTAGGCGTCCACCGGGACCCGCGCGCCGCCCGGCACTCCCGCACCCGGGCCGTCGCCCTGGCCCGGCGCTGCCAGGGCGCCCGCACCCCCGCACTGTCCGGGCTGGTCCTCGGCGAACTCACCGCCCGGCAGCGGCAGATCGTCACCCTGGCGGCGGCAGGCCTCACCAACCGGCAGATCGCCGAGCGCCTCACGCTGTCCGTCCGCACCGTCGGCAACCACCTGTACAGCGCCTACGCCCGGCTCGGCGCGAGCGACCGCGGCGCCCTGCCGTGGCTGGACCGGACACCGGAGGCCCAGCCGGCCTGAGCCGGCCCAGGACCGGCGGCCCGACCCGAACAGGGGACGGGTCAGGCCGCCACGAAGACGGGACCGGGGCGGGCCCTCTCGAACAGTGGGGCCGGGCAGCGCAGCCCGCGCCGAACGGCGGGGCCGGGTCGAGCCCACGGAGCGACCGGGGCCGGCCGCCCTGGGCAGCGGGACCGGGGCGGCCATCCCGAACCGCGAGGCCAGGCTCCCAGGCAGCGGGAGCGGGTCGGGCTGCTCCCGCCCCACGGGCAGTGGGGCGGGGTCAGGCTCCCCCCCCGGGGAGTGGGGCCGGGCAGCGCAGCCCGCGCCGAACGGCGGGGCCGGGTCGAGCCCACGGAGGGACCGGGGCCGGCCGCCCTGGGCAGCGGGACCGGGGCGGCCATCCCGAACCGTGAGGCCAGGCTCCCAGGCAGCGGGAGCGGGTCGGGCTGCTCCTGCCGGGGAGTGGGAGCGGGTCAGACTGCCCCCCATCGAGCAGTGGGAGCGGGTCAGGCTGCCCCTCCACGGGCAGCGGGAGCGGGTCAGACCGCCCCCGCCGAGCAGTGGGGCCGGGCCGGGTCACCCCCACGGGTCGGGCCGGGGCGGGCCGGCCGATCTACTGGATCCCCGGTCAGGCCGCCCCGAACGCCGAGAACGCCCACCCCGTCGCCTGGTGCAGCGCGTCGCCCGGCAGGGCGGCCCGGGCGTCACGTAGCGCCTCCGCCAGGGACAGGCCGGCGTCGAGGCCTTTGTGCAACGCGAGCATCAGCGGTACCACCGCGGCGTCGTTGACGGGTGCGCTGCACGCCACCACCCCGGCCGTGCCGAGCGGCAGCAACGCCGTGACCAGGCCGAGCAGTTCGTCGGCGCCGACGGAGGCGAGCCGGGCGGTGTCGCAGCAGGACAGGATGATCCGGTACGGGCTGCGGGCCAGCCGCTCGAAGTCGTGCACGACGATCGGCCCGTCGGCCATCCGCAGCGACGAGAACAGCGGGCTGTCCGCGCGGAACGTGCCGTGCGCGGCGATGTGCGCCAGCGCAGCCCCGTCCAGCTCCTCCAGCACCCGCGGCACCCGCGCCCCGTCCTCCTCCAGGACCGTCGCACAGCCGTACCGGGCGGCCAGCTCGGGTACCTCGGCACCGCCGGTCGCCAGGCCCGGGCCGCGCACCAGGACAGGGCGGCCCTCCGGCGGCGGCGCGGTCTCCCGGGCCCGCAGCCAGCTGCCCGCCGACGGCGACACGCTGAGCACCCGTTCCCGCAGCGACGGCAGCAGCGCCCACGGCACCCGGTGCAGCCGCCCCGGCGGCACGATCACCACCGGCCCCCCGCCCAGCTGCGCCGCCGCCGGTCCGAGGAGCAGTTCCTCCAGCCGCCGCCCCGCCGCCTCCACCACCGGAAGCCGGGCCTCCGCCCCGGGGTGGGCCAGCCGCCGCAGCCCCGCCTGCACATGCTCGGCCTCGGTCTCGGCCTCGGCGAGCAGCCCGGCCTCGAACCGGCGCACCCGCCCCCGCCCGCACAGCAGGACCTGCACCCGCCCGTCGAGGACGGCCAGCTCCACCAACAGGACCTCGTCGCCCAGCCGCTCCAGCAGCCTGCCCACGTCGAACCGGTCCCCGCTCCCGGGCGCCTCGCCCCTCATGTGCAGCGTGCGGGAACGGATCTCCCGCTCAAGGCGCCGCTGTTCGCGCTCCAGCGCCGGGACCGGCCGCCCCTCCATCCGGGCGGCCTCCGCACGCGAGGCGATCTCACGGAAGGCCGTCATACCGCTCAGCAGCTCCGGGTCGGCGGGCGGCCGGGTCGGCGGCGTGGACAGCACCGTCGCACGCCAGCGCTCGCTCCACACCAGCAGCCGCCGCGGCCCGCCGGAGACCAGACTGGCCCGCTGGGCCAAGGCCGCGAGCTCCGCGCCCTGTTCGGTGGCGCGGGCCCGGAGCTCCGAGGCGCCCAGCGTCATGCGGTGGTCGTCCAGGACGTCCAGGCCCCGTCGGCAGGCCTCCAGCACGCCCCGGGCCGACCCGGCGGCCTGCGCCCGCAGCGCCTGCGCCGCCCAGCCCGTCATCCGGGCCAGGGGCGGACCACTGCGCCGACTGCGCGCGGCCACGGCCAAGTGCCGCTCCGCGTCCGCCGTCCAGCCCAGGTCCAGCGCGATCCGGCCCGCGAGCAGCGACGCCTCCGGCGCGGCCGGGGAGCCGAAGGACGCCAGCTTCGCGGCCACCGCGGCGGCGTCGGCGACCAGCCGCCCCGAGCCGCGTCCGGCCGCGTGCCGGGCCTCGATCAGTACCAGCCGGGCGTGCGTCTCCCACCAGGTGCGCCGCTGCCCGGCGAACAGCCGTACCGCGAGGGCCGCACGGGCGATCGCCGTGTGCGGATCGCCCGCCGGCCGGGCGGCCCGCGCGGCCGCCAGCAGCAGCTCCGCCTTGCGGGTGGACTGCCCGCCGAGCCCGTCCAGCTTCCCGATCGCCGCGTCCGCCTCGGCCAGCGCCTCCGGCGCGAGACCGGCCGCCATCAGCACCTCGCAGCGCCGGATGTTCAGCATGAACGTCGGCGTGCCGAGCCGGGCGTACCGCTCCTCCGCCTCGTCCAGCAGCCGCAGCGCCGCCGGTACGTCCCCCGACCGGAACGCGGCCAGGCCCCGGCTCTCCACCGCGTCGGCCTTGTCGTGCTCCTGGCCGGTGGTGTCCCACAGCGCCTCGGCCGCGGTGAAGTCCGCCTCCGCCCGCTCCACCGATCCCAGCGCCAGATGCACCGTGGCCCGCAGGGTCAGCGCCCGCGCCATCCAGATCACGTCGTCCGCCTGCCGCAGCACGGGCACCGCCCGGCGCACGTCCTCCAGCGCCTCGCGATGGTGACCGAGCACCCACCACACGTACGCCCGCCGGTACAGCACCCGCGCCCTGGTGTGCCCCGCGCCCCGCGCGACACCCCGCTCGAAGGCCGCAAGGCCCTCCCGGGTGCGGCCGGCGTGCACCAGCGCCACGCCCAGCGTGGCCAGTACGTCCGCCTCCCGGTCGGCCGAGTCGGCGCGCGCCGCGCACTCCCGAGCCCGCCGCAGGTGGTGCAGCGCGAGCCGCAGATCGCCGAAGTCCCGCTGCCAGATACCGATCACCTGGTGGGCGACCGAGGCGTCCAGCGGGGAGGGGACGGCGTCGAGCAGCGCCCGGGCCCTCGCGAGAGCCTCACCCGGGTCGGCGAACACCATCGGCAGCAGTTTCGTCACCGAGTCGCTGCTTCCCGCTGTCACTCCTCGGATGGTAGTGGTCCCGGAGCGCACCACACAGGTGTCGAGCTGTATCAGGAGACGGCGAGGCGGCTCATGCTGACGACCGCTCAGCGGCACCGGCCGACGCCGTCGCACCAACGGGAGGACCCGCATGGCACCTCAGCGATTCCACGAGCAGTTCGACCAGATCCAGCGCTCGATGCCGGACGTCCCCCTGGCGATGGGCCCGGACGACTCGGCGGAGTTCATGTACGAGAAGGGCGTGGTCCTCGTCCGCGACGGCGAGGAGGCCCGGATCGTCGAGGACACGGTACGGGCGCACTTCACGGCCGCACCCGACCTCGACCAGGAGCAGATCCGCCGGTCGGGCCCGCAGGCCAACCGCAGCGGCATCACCCGCATCCGTGTCGGCGACCCCGGTGAGGGCGCCCGGGGCGCCGACCGGGCCGTCGCCCACGCCCTGCGCTCCGTACGGGAACAGGAGTCCCGGGCCGGGCGCCGGATGGTCGCCCGCAACCACGTGGTGCACATCGCGGTCAACGCCTGCCCCGGCGACGAACCCGTCCCCGCCCCGCTCAGCGAACCCCCCAACCCGGCCGCCGCCGGCACGCCCCACGATCCGGACACCGCCGTCGGCGTGCTCGTCGTCGACACCGGCCTCATGCACGACTACCGCTCCTGCGGCCTGCTGGCCCACGCCGGCGGCGACGCCCAGCTGAAGGAGTGCGACGACCAGGGCGTCCTCCGGCAGTACGTCGGCCACGGCACGTTCATCGCCGGGCTCGTCGCCGCCGTCGCACCCAACACCGACATCACCGTGCGCGGCACCCTCAACGACGCCGGCGCCATCCTGGAGTCCGAGTTCGGCGACAAGCTCTTCGAGGCCGTCGACGCCGGCGGCTGGCCCGACGTCCTCAGCCTCTCCGCCGGCACCTCCAACGGCCGTACCGACGGTCTGCTCGGCGTCGAGAACTTCATGCGGGAACTGCGCGAGCAGCGCACCCTGCTGGTCGCCGCCGCCGGCAACAACGCCAGCGCCGCGCCCTTCTGGCCCGCCGCCTACGCCGATCTGCCCGGCTGGGAGGATTCGGTGCTGTCGGTCGGCGCCCTGCGCAGCGACGGCGAGTTCGGCGCCTGCTTCACCAACCACGGCCCGTGGGTGAAGGTCTACGCCCCCGGAGAGCGCCTCACCAGCGCCCTCACCGGCTTCGACTCGCCCGTCCCGTACGTGTACCAGCACTCCACCTACGATGCCTGCCGCTACGGCTTCTCCTACGGCTGCACCTGCCAGCACCCCCGCCACAGTGGTGTGTTGAGCGACGAGGGCGACGCCGCCAAGCCGGACCAGGTGATGTTCGAGGGGTACGCGCAGTGGAGCGGCACCTCTTTCGCCACTCCCGTCACCGCCGGCCTGGTCGCCGCCCACATGACGGCGCACAAGGAGACCGACCCGCGCACGGCCCGGCAGCAACTCCTGGACGGCAACGCGGAGTTCGCGGAGGTGCGCGGCGCGCACGTCCCGGCACTGCGTCCGCCCACCTGGCGCCCGGTCCCGGTCGTGCGCCTCGGCCCCGGGCTGTGAGGACCGGAGCCGCCCCCTCCACGGCGTACGATGACGTGCCGTATTCGAGGGGTGGGGCTGCCGTGGACCGTACTGATGCCGGCGCGCTAGTCCAGGCGGCCGCCGACGGCGACGCGGCGGCCTGGAAGGCGCTCGTGGAGGGGCTGAGCCCCCTGGTGTGGTCCGTCGTCCGGGCCCACCGGCTCTCCGACGCCGACGCCCACGAGGTGTACCAGACGGCCTGGTTCCGCTTCGCCCAGCATCTCGGGCGGATCCGTGAACCCGGCAAGGCGGGCGCGTGGCTGGCGAGCACCGCACGTCACGAGTGTCTCAAGGTGATCAGGAACTCCCAGCGGCTGACCCTGACGGACGATCCACGGCTGCTGGACCGGGTCAGCGAGGACGGCACCCCGGAGCAGTCGCTGCTCGACTCCGAGGAGGCCGCCGCGCAGAGCGAACGCGTACGGCGGCTGTGGCAGGAGTTCGAGGAACTGGGCGAGCGGTGCAGGCAGTTGCTGCGCGTACTGATGGCCACGCCGCCGCCCAGCTACCAGGACGTGTCCGCCGCGCTGGGGATCGCGGTGGGCAGCATCGGGCCGCTGCGCCAGCGCTGTCTGCGCCGCCTGCGGGCCCGGCTCGAGGCGCGGGGGGCGATGTGAGCGGCATGAACGACGACCTGGACGGCGGCCTGGACGACGGCGGCCTGCCGGGCGAAGAGGACTGGGGCGACGAGGAGTTCGACGCCGGGTTCCTGGAGGAGGAGCTGCGGCAGGCCGCCGCCGTCCTCGACCCGGTGCCGGCGGAGCTCCAGCAGATCGCGGTGGACGCCTACGCGCTGCACGACCTGGACGCGCGCGTGGCCGAGCTGACCTTCGACTCGCTGGTCGACGCCCTCCCGGTCCGGGGCGTCGGCGACGCGCCCCGGATGCTGACCTTCCGGGCGGGCGAGGTGACCGTCGACGTCGAGGTGAGCGCGCGAGGGCTGATGGGGCAGGTGCTGCCGCCGCAGCCGGCCCGGATCGAGGTCCTGGGCGGACCGCGTCCCGGCTCCGCGCTCACGGCGGACGACCTGGGCCGTTTCACCGGCGACGTGCGCCTGTCCGGCCCGTTCGCCCTGCGGTTGCGGACGGGCGGGGACGTGGTGGTCACGGAGTGGCTGCGGGCCTAGCCACCGGGCCGGGGCCTGGCCACCGGACAGGGGCCTGGCCACCGGACAGGGGCCTAGCCACCGGACAGGGGCCTAGCCACCGGACAGGGGCCTGGCCACCGGACAGGGGCCCAGTCGCCGGGCCGGCGCCCCGGATCACCGTCCGGGCGGTTCAGCGGGACACGGCGTCGACCAGCCGGGCCAGTGCCCCGCCGAGCCGCTCCAGCCCGGGCCCGGCGGGGCCGCCCGGCTCGGTCATGTAGGTGTCCCGGCGGATCTCCACCATGAGCGCGCTCACCTCGGGCCGCTTCCCGTAGAACTCCAGGGGGACGTAGGTCCCGCTGAACGGGGTGTCGAGCTCCGTCTCCCCGAACGCCTCCCGGGCGGCGGCCGCAAGCTCGGGAGGCGTGTGGAAGGAGTCGGTGCCGAGACAGACCGCCGGGCGGGGCCCCTCCCCGTGCAGCTCGTAGGGCAGCCTGCGGCTCGGGTAGGAGTGCACGTCGATGATCACGGCCCGCCCGGTGACTGCCAGCCGGTCCGCCACGGCCTCGGTCATCGCCCGCGCGTAGGGCAGGAAGTACCGCTCGACGAGCGGCCCGGCATCGACACCCCCGGACCGCAGCGCGGCGCCGTGCGTGGTCCGCGTGTACACCGCCCCCATCCCGACGGCGAGCATCTCCTCCCGCTCGTCCGGGAACCGCTCCGGATCGACGACCAGCCGCGACAGCCGATTGACGAACCGCCACGGTGTGACGGCCGCCCGCCCGGCCGCCACGTCGGCGATCCGGTCCGTGTGCGCGTCGGTGATGTGGTCCAGCTCCCGCGCCAGTTCCTCGTCGCCGAGCGCGATTCCCGCACGCACCGTCCGCGGTATCTCGCGTGCGGCGTGCGGCACATGGAGGATCACCGGAGACTGCCCGGCCCCGGGCAGCAGCTCGAAGGGCGGCGGGGCGTCGGTCACGAGGCGGCTCCGGGGGCGTTGTCAGTGGTGTCCGGCAGGATCAAGGTGCCACATCGCCGGACCATCGAGGCCGAGGACGTCATGCCGATCAGCAACGAGCAGGTGAGCACCCATCCGTTCCTCCGGGCGCTGTACGAGGACGACTACTACCCGGACCACGTGGTGGACCGCGGCCGCGCGATCCTGCTCGCCCTGTGCGAGCGCATCGAGCGGGAGCGGCCCGCCGGCCTCGACGCGCTGTACGTCCTGACCCACGCGGCCACCGAGGAGTTCAACGACCTGGAGGCCGCGTTCGAGGCGGCGGACAGCGAGATCGAGACGGTGGCCCGGGAGGAGATAGCCGAGGACTTCGCTTTCCTCGCGCGTGCGTACGACTTCCCGGACGCGGACGTGGAGGAGCTGATCGCCACGCGGGAGTGGTGAGGGCCGGGGGAGGGGCGCACACGGCTCCGCCCCGGCCGGGCGCTGTGCCGGCCGGGGCGGAGTCAGCGGGCCGAAGGGGCCCGGGGCGTCAGCTCAGGGACGCCAGGGCCTCGTTCCACGTGGTGGACGGGCGCATGGCCGCCGCGGCCTTCGCCGGGTCGGGCTGGTAGTAGCCGCCGATGTCGACCGGCTTGCCCTGCACGGCGCTCAGCTCGTCGACGATCTTCTGCTCGTTCGCGGCGAGCGTCTCGGCGAGCGGGGCGAAGGCCTTCGCCAGGTCCGCGTCATCGCTCTGCCCGGCCAGCTCCTGCGCCCAGTACAGGGACAGGTAGAAGTGGCTGCCGCGGTTGTCGATGCCGCCGACGCGCCGGGTCGGGGACTTGTCCTCGTTGAGGAAGGTCGCCGTGGCGCGGTCGAGGGTGTCGGCCAGGATCTGGGCGCGGGCGTTGCCCGCCACCTTCGCGAGCTGCTCGAAGGACGGCACCAGGGCGAAGAACTCACCCAGGGAGTCCCAGCGCAGGTAGTTCTCCTTGACCAGCTGCTGCACGTGCTTCGGCGCCGAGCCGCCCGCACCCGTCTCGAACAGGCCGCCGCCCGCCATCAGCGGGACGACCGACAGCATCTTGGCGCTGGTGCCCAGCTCCAGGATCGGGAACAGGTCCGTCAGGTAGTCGCGCAGCACGTTGCCCGTGACCGAGATCGTGTTCTCGCCGCGGCGGATGCGCTCCACCGACAGCTTCGTCGCCTCGACCGGGTTGAGGATCCGGATGTCCAGGCCCTCGGTGTCGTGCTCGGCGAGGTAGGTGTTGACCTTCGCGATCAGGTTGGCGTCGTGCGCGCGGGTCTCGTCCAGCCAGAACACCGCCGGATCGCCCGTGGCGCGGGCGCGGGTGACGGCCAGCTTCACCCAGTCCTTGATCGGCGCGTCCTTGGTCTGGCAGGCGCGGAAGATGTCGCCGGCCGAGACGGTCTGCTCGATGAGCGCGGTGCCGTGCTGGTCGACCAGGCGGACGGTGCCCGTGGTGGGGACCTCGAAGGTCTTGTCGTGGCTGCCGTACTCCTCGGCCTTCTGCGCCATGAGGCCGACGTTCGGCACCGTGCCCATGGTCGACGGGTCGAAGGCGCCGTTGGCCCGGCAGTCCTCGATCACGGCCTGGTAGACGCCCGCGTAGGAGGAGTCCGGCAGGACCGCGAGGGTGTCGTGCTCATTGCCGTCCGGGCCCCACATGTGGCCGGAGGTGCGGATCATGGCGGGCATGGAGGCGTCCACGATGACGTCCGAGGGGACGTGCAGGTTCGTGATGCCCTTGTCGGAGTCGACCATGGCCAGCTCCGGGCCCTCGGCGAGCTCGGCGTCGAAGGAGGCCTTGATCTCGGCGCCCTCGGGCAGGGAGTCCAGGCCCTTCCAGATGCCGCCCAGACCGTCGTTCGGCGTGAGGCCGGCTGCGGCGAGCTTGTCGCCGTACTGCGCGAACGTCTTCGGGAAGAAGGCACGCACCACGTGGCCGAAGACGATCGGGTCGGAGACCTTCATCATCGTGGCCTTCAGGTGCACGGAGAACAGCACGCCCTGGGCCTTGGCCTCGGCGACCTGCGCGGTCAGGAACTCGCGCAGCGCGGCGACGCGCATCACGGAGGCGTCGACGACCTCACCGGCGAGCACGGGTACCGACTCGCGCAGCACCGTGGTGGTGCCGTCGTCGCCGACCAGCTCGATGCGCAGCGCGCCGTCCTCGGCGATCACGACGGACTTCTCGGTGGAGCGGAAGTCGTTCTGGCCCATGGTCGCCACGTTGGTCTTGGACTCGGGGGTCCAGGCGCCCATGCGGTGCGGGTGGGACTTGGCGTAGTTCTTGACCGAGGCGGGGGCGCGACGGTCGGAGTTGCCCTCACGCAGGACCGGGTTCACCGCGGAGCCCTTGACCTTGTCGTAGCGGGCGCGGATCTCCCGTTCCTCGTCGGTCTTCGGGTCGTCCGGGTAGTCCGGCAGCGCGTAGCCCTGGCCCTGCAGCTCGGCGACGGCGGCCTTGAGCTGCGGGATGGACGCCGAGATGTTCGGCAGCTTGATGATGTTGGCGGCGGGCGTCTTGGCCAGCTCACCGAGCTCCGCGAGGGCGTCCGGGATGCGCTGGTCCTCGGTCAGGTACTCCGGGAACAGGGCGATGATGCGTCCGGCCAGCGAGATGTCGCGGGTCTCCACGGCGACACCCGCCTGCGACGCGTACGCCCGCACCACCGGCAGGAAGGAATACGTCGCCAGGGCGGGGGCCTCGTCAGTGTGCGTATAGATGATGGTCGAGTCAGTCACCGGGTGCTCCGCTCCACGTCTGCAACATTGCTCGACATCAAGATATCTCGTGATCGACCTCGTCTCGACAGGGGTCCGCGACCAGTTTCGTGCAACCGATCGCCCCGCTCCCGTGTCTGGGAGAGAGATCACTCACTCCAAGCCACGGCCGGACCTGACCACCCGGCCGCCCGAGCGAAAGCGGACCATGAGATATCGCACCAGAGTGACGGCCCCGGCGGTTGCCCTTCTCGGCACGGCGGCGGCACTGACCACGGGGATCCCGGCCCAGGCGGCCGGCAGGACCGGCGCCGTCCCGGGCCCCGAGACCCTCGGTGACCCCGTCTACCCCGCCCTCGGCAATGACGGATACCGCGTGTCGGCGTACCACCTCGACGTCGCGTACGACGCCACGACCAGGCTCGTCGAGGCCACCGTGACCCTGACCATCCGCACCACCCAGGCCCTGAGCCGCCTCTCCCTGGACGCGCGCGGCCTGGACATACGCTCCGTCCGGATCAACGGCCGCACGGCCGCCTTCGAGCAGGTGGCCGAGAAACTGCGGATCACCCCCGCCCGCCCGCTCGCGGCGAAGACGCGGGCCACGGTGTGCGTGGCCTACGGCGCCGACCCGCGCCGGACCCCGCCGCCCGCCGGCGGCTGGGTGGCCACGCCGGACGGATTCGCGGTGTGCTGCCAGCCGGACCTGGCGCACACCGTCTTCCCCTGCAACGATCACCCCTCCGACAAGGCCGACTTCACCTTCCGCCTGACCGTGCCCGCCGGGCTGCGGGGCGTCGCCAGCGGCACACTGGTGCGCACCGAGCAGCTGTCCGGCGACCGGACCGCGTACACGTACCGCTCCCGCTCGCCGATCGCCACCGAGGTGGTGCAGATCACCGTCGGCGACTACGTGATCAAGGACCGGCAGGGCCCGCACGGGCTGCCGCTGCGGGACGTCGTCCCCGTCGCCCGGGCCGCCGCGCTGGAGCCGGCCCTGGCACTCACCCCGGCGCTGGTGTCGTGGGTCGAGCAGCGGCTCGGGGCGTACCCCTTCGAGACGTACGGCCTGCTGCCCTGCAACAACGACGCCCCGGACGCCTTCGACTTCACCGGTCTGGAGACCCAGACCCTCACGCTGTACAAGCCGAACTACCTCCTCCAGGAGGAGAGCAAGATCGGCTCGCACATGATGCACGAGCTGGTCCACTCCTACTTCGGCAACAGCGTCAGCCCCGCCACCTGGGCCGATCTGTGGCTGAACGAGGGCCACGCCGACTTCTACGGGCTGCTGTACCGCTACGAGCGCGGCTGGGCGGACTCGCTGGGCCTGACCACGCTGGAAGCCCGCATGAAGCACACCTACGCCCAGGGCGACCAGTGGCGCCGCGACTCCGGGCCGGTCGCGGCCCCGAACGCGGCAAACCTGTTCGACAGCCAGCGCTACCTGGGCGGCGTGCTCGTGCTGTACGCGCTGCGGCAGCAGGTCGGCGAGGAGGCCTTCACGGCCCTGGAGCGCGCGTTCCTGGAGCGGTACCGCGACTCCACCGCCTCCACGCAGGACTACATCGCCGTCGCCTCGGAGGTCTCCGGCCAGGACCTCGACGGCTTCCTGCGGGACTGGCTGTACGGCACGAAGACGCCGCGCATGCCGGGGCACCCCGACTGGACCGTGACGCCGGTGAAGGCGTCCCTCTCGGCGCCGCGCGACCGGAGGGACAGCCACCACCACGAGAACTCCGCGACGCTGTAACAGCCGGGGCGTCCCTGCCGGGCCCGCGTGCCTCGGCCGAGACGCCCCTCAGCCGCGCCCGCGCCCGTCAGCCGCGCCCGCGCGCACCTCGGTCGGACCGGCGCACCTCAGTCGAACCGGGCGGAACTCAGCCCGCCCGGCTCGACCTCGCCGGTCCGCTGCTGCGGGATGGCGACCCCGCCCTGCTGGAGCGCCACCGTGCGGGCCGGTGCGGGGATGCGGATGCCCTCCGCGCGGTAGCGCTTGTGCAGGCGCTTGATGAACTCGTGCTTGATCCGGTACTGGTCGCTGAACTCGCCGACGCCCAGGATGACGGTGAAACCGATGCGGGAGTCGCCGAAGGTGTGGAACCGGATGATCGGCTCGTGGTCCGGCACCGCGCCCTCGACCTCGGTCATGGTCTGGGCGATGACTTCGTTGGTCACGCGCTCCACGTGCTCCAGATCGCTGTCGTAGGCCACCCCGACCTGGACCAGGATGGTCAGCTGCTCCTCGGGGCGCATGAAGTTGGTCATGTTTGCCTGCGCGAGCTGGCCGTTGGGGAGCACGATGAGGTTGTTGGACAGATTGCGGATGGTCGTCTGCCGCCAGTTGATGTCCTCGACGTAGCCCTCCTCGCCGCTGCTGAGCTTGATGTAGTCACCGGGCTGGACGGTCTTGGAGGCGAGGATGTGAATGCCCGCGAAGAGGTTGGCGAGGGTGTCCTGGAGCGCCAGCGCGACCGCCAGACCGCCGACACCCAGGGCGGTGAGCAGCGGGGCTATGGAGATGCCCAGGGTCTGGAGCACCACCAGGAAGCCGATCGCCAGGACCAGGATCCGGGTGATGTTGACGAAGATCGTGGCCGATCCGGCGACCCCGGAGCGGGACTGGGTGACCGTGCGCACCAGCCCGGTCACCACCCGGGCCGCCGACACCGTCGCGACGAAGATGAGCAGCACGGTGAGCGCCTGGTTGGTGGTGTGCTGCACGGTGCGGGTCAGCGGCAGCACGGCCGCCGCGCCCGCCACGCCACCCACGATCGCGGCCCAGGGCACCACGGCCCTCAGCGCGTGCACGATGACGTCGTCGCCGGTCCAGCGGGTGCGGTCGGCGTGCCCGCCCAGCCAGCGCAGCAGGATGCGCAGCGCGAACGCCGCCAGCAGGCCCGAGGCGAGGGCGATGCCGGCGAACAGCAGATCGTCCACGGTGAGTGCCCGGTTCACCGGTCACCTCCGGGGCGGGGAGCTGCCGCGAACGCCGTCACCGGCGGCCGGATGTGAAGTCTCGTCACGTCGTCACCTGCTCGTCTTCCGGGATGTCCGAAGGTGCCAGACCACCCTGACCTGCGGTCGGCACGATCGTTCATCCTGCCGTATCCCGTACGGGGTTCCGTACCGGAGACGGGGGTGGGCGGAGGGTGAGTTACTGCACATGACGCACCGTCACGCCCGGCTCGCTCACAGGTCCGTGAACGACCCGTGCCGACCCGCGCCGGAGGCGAACCGGGCGGCTCCTTCCAGGCTCTCGGTCAGGACGCCCGCGCCGTGCCGGAACTCGGCGCGCAGCGCGGCCGGTTCGTCCAGGCCCTCCTGGTCCAGGACTGCGTGCCTCCGGGCGGGAGAGGACGACGGTGGTCACATGGCCCTGACGCTCGATCCGCACCGGCATGGTGACGTCCCTTCTGCGTGACGGAACCGGCACGCTACCCGGGGCGGATCACCGTCGGACCGAGTCGGCACCCTCCCCGTCAGCTCACCTTCAGCCGGAACCCGGATCAGATCACCTTCAGCCGGACCAGCGCCGCCAGCGTCAACGCGCCCGGCACCAGCGGCAGCCAGACGGTGATGACCCGGAAGGCCAGGACCACCGCGGTGGCCACCGCGGCCGGTCCGCCCGCGGCCACCAGCGCCATCACGAGCGCCGCCTCCACCGAGCCGATGCCGCCCGGGGTGGGCACCAGCGCGACGGCGACCGTCGCCGCCAGGTAGGCCACCGCCATGTGCGCGGCCGGGACGTCCAGCCCCAGCGCCCGCCCCACCAGCACCAGCACGGACGCCTGCAGGGCCGGGAAGGCGAACGACCCGCCCCACAGCGCCAGCGCCCGCGCCGGACGGGTGTGCACCGTACGCGCCTCGCCGAGCGCCGTCCGCAGGAAGGACACCAGGGCCGAGCGCAGCCGCCGCACGAGGGCGAGCACCGTCACGGCGATCACGAGCACCACCGCGACGCCGGCCAGCAAGGGGCCGAACGCCGCCTCCGGCACCAGCGCGCCGAGCCGCAGCGCGCCCGGGAACGCGACGAGCAGGACACCCAGCAGCGCCACCCGGCCGACGCTCTCGGCGAGCAGATACAGGCCGAGGGCCGCCGAGGAGCGGGCGAGCGGCAGCCCGCACACGGTCATGAACCGCAGGTTGACCGCGCTCGCGCCCAGCCCGGTCGGCAGCAGGTGGTTGGCCGCGCCGGCCGCGAACTGCGTGGCCAGCAGCCGTCGTCGGGGCAGCCGCTCGACGACCGCGCCCTGCCGGGTGAAGGAGGCGGCGACCCAGGTCAGGCAGGTCGTGCCGGCCGCGGCCAGCAGCCAGGGCCACTCGGCGGTGCCCAGATGCGCGAAACCGGCGGCCAGTACCGACCGGTGCTGCACCGCGACCACGGTGACGAGCAGGAGCGGGAGCAGACACAGGATCTGCCGCAGGCGGCGGACCGGGACGCGACGGGGGAGTCGTCCCGGGCTCAGTTCGGGGAGGTGTACCGCTGTCACGTCTCCAGAGGCTGTCCAGGCCGTGCCAACTGCGGGTTGCGGAAGCGGGGACTGGGGATTGCGCGCGGGAAGCGGCTGGGTGGGGAGCGTCATCGGGGCCTTTGCGCGGAGGGACGGGGACGGGGGGGATCGGGCTGATTGTGCGGGATGTCGGGGAAATGTGCGAGCTCCTTGACCTCAAGATTGCTTGAGGTTCTACTGTCGCTCTCATGAGCATGGAGACCACGGCGTGGACGCAGTTGCACAGCGTCATCAACGCCGAACAGGACCGCCGCCCCTTCGCCTTGACGACCCTGCGCCGCATCGGCGCGTTCGCCCGCCCGCACCGGCGCCGCATCGCCCTCTTCGTCCTGCTCGGCGTGGGCACCGCCCTGCTGGCCGTGGCGACCCCCGTCCTGGCCG
Organism: Streptomyces luteogriseus; assembly: GCF_014205055.1. Classification (NCBI taxonomy): domain Bacteria; kingdom Bacillati; phylum Actinomycetota; class Actinomycetes; order Kitasatosporales; family Streptomycetaceae; genus Streptomyces; species Streptomyces luteogriseus. The sequence goes on along the minus strand of NZ_JACHMS010000001.1, from coordinate 909,200 downwards.
GGTGGGTCGTGGACACGATCGTGTCGGACGGGGACGAGGACAGGGTCGTACGCCTCGCCCTGCTCATCGCGCTGATCGCAGTGGCGGAGGCGGCGCTGGGCATCCTCGGCCGCAGACTGTCGGCGACGCTCGGGGAGCACCTCATCCTCGATCTGCGGACCGCCGTCTTCGACCATGTGCAGCGCATGCCGGTCGCGTTCTTCACACGCACTCGTACGGGCGCCCTCGTCTCCCGGCTCAACAACGACGTCATCGGCGCGCAGCGCGCGTTCAGCAACACCCTCTCCGGAGTGGTCAGCAACCTCGTGACGCTGCTGCTCACGCTCGCGGTGATGCTCACGCTGTCCTGGCAGATCACCCTGCTCGCCCTGGTGCTGCTGCCGGTGTTCGTGATCCCGGCCCGGCGGATGGGCAGCCGGATGGCCCGGATGCAGCGGGAGGCCGCCACGCTGAACGCGGCGATGGGCACCCGCATGACCGAGCGGTTCTCCGCCCCCGGCGCCACCCTGGTCAAGCTCTTCGGCCGGCCCGAGGAGGAGTCGCGGGAGTTCGCCGAACGCGCCCGCCGGGTCGCGGACATCGGCATCCGGACGGCGACCGCCCAGGCCGCCTTCATCACCGCCCTCACCCTGGTCTCCGCCCTCGCCCTGGCCCTCGTCTACGGCCTCGGCGGCTGGTTCGCCCTGCGCGGCTCCCTGGAACCCGGCGCGGTCGTGTCGCTCGCCCTGCTCCTGACCCGGCTCTACGCGCCGCTGACGGCGCTCGCGGGGGCACGCGTCGAGGTGATGAGCGCCCTGGTCAGCTTCGAGCGGGTCTTCGAGGTGCTCGACCTCCGGCCCCTCATCGAGGAGAAGCCGGACGCGCGTCCGGTGCCCGACGGGCCCGTGGCGGTCGAGTTCGACAACGTCCGCTTCGGGTACCCCGCCGCCGACAAGGTCTCCCTGGCCTCCCTCGAGGAAGTCGCCTCCCTGGACAAGCGGGGCGGCGACGAGGTCCTGCACGGCCTGTCCTTCCGCGCCGAACCCGGCCGGACCGTGGCGCTCGTCGGCTCCTCCGGCGCGGGCAAGTCGACCATCGCGCAGCTGATGCCGCGTCTGTACGACACCGACGAGGGCGCCGTGCGCATCGGCGGCGTCGACGTCCGCGACCTCACGGCGCAGTCGCTGCGGCAGACCCTGGGCATGGTCACCCAGGACGGTCACCTCTTCCACGACACCGTCCGCGCCAACCTCCTGCTCGCCCGCCCCGAGGCCACGGAGGACGACCTGTGGGACGCCCTGCGCCGGGCCCGCCTGGACGACCTCGTACGGTCCCTGCCCGACGGCCTCGACACCGTGGTCGGCGAACGCGGCTACCGCCTCTCCGGAGGTGAACGCCAGCGCATGACCATCGCCCGGCTGCTGCTGGCCCGCCAGCGCGTCGTCATCCTCGACGAGGCCACCGCCCATCTCGACAACACCTCCGAGGCCGCCGTCCAAGAAGCCCTCTCCGAAGCGCTCGAGGGCCGTACCGCCGTCGTGATCGCCCACCGCCTCTCCACCGTCCGCGCGGCCGACCAGATCCTGGTCGTCGAGGCGGGCCGCATCGTCGAACGGGGCACGCACGAGGAACTCCTGGCGGCGGGGCAGCGGTACGCGGAGCTGTACCGCACCCAGTTCGCGGGACCGGCCGACGGGACGCGGGGCGAGGCGGTGGAGGAGGCCGCGTGAGGCGTGAACGCCCGCCCGGACCTGTGCGTACTCCTGTCGAACACCTGCCGAGAGCCCGCACCCGGAGAGGCGACGTGTCCCAGCAGCAACCGACCGCACGATCCCCCCGCCGCACACCCTCCCGCGCCCACCGGCCGCGCGCCCTCGCGGCGGCCGGCGCCCTGGTCGCCCTCCCCCTGGTCACGGCCTGCGGCGGCGGTGACGACGGCAAGGGCGCCGACGGCGGCAAGGCGGCGCCGAGCGTGACCGCCGCTCCCGCCGCCGGAGTCGTCGCACCGGCCAAGGTGGAGGTGATCGCTGCACTGACCGGCTGCAAGGCGAAGATCCGCATCGACGCCGACGAGCTGCGCCAGGGCCTGTGCCACACCAAGAAGGCCGACTACCTCATCACCACCTTCCCCGAGGAGCGGTTCAAGGAGACCTGGCTGGAGGAGGCGCGCGTCTACGGTGGCAAGTACCTCGTCGGCACGCGCTGGGTGGTCAGCGTGAAACCGGCGCTGCTGGAGTCCTTCCGCGCGAAGCTCGGCGGCACGATCAGGGAGTTGCGGGGCATCGGCCCCAAGCCGGGCGGTCGGTGACAGCTCTCTTTCGATTTCGGCTGGTGGGCGTCATGATGGTGCGGCTCGGCACATGAGCCGCCCCCCCCCGGCGGCGGCATCGGAGATTGAGTTCGTCGTGGTCGCCACCTTTCGTCGCCATTCGCTCGCGGGCGAGATGCTGGTGCTCCAGCTCGCCATCGTCGTGGTGGTGCTGCTGGCTGTCGCCGCGGTCTCCCTCGCCCAGTCGCAGGCCACCTTCAACCGCGTCGAGGGGCGCCGGGTGAGCGCGCTAGCCGAGCAGCTGGCCGCCAACCCGCTGGTGCGCAGCCAGCTGGTGCGCCCCGCGCCGGGCGAGGCGCTCGCCCCACTGGTGCTCGCCACACAGGCCCAGTCGGGGGTCACGTCGGTGTCGGTGGCCGACGGGGCCGGGCGGATCGTCAGCTCCACGAACCCCACGCTCGTCGGCGAGCGCATGCGGCTCGGGCCGGGGACCGCCCGGGGGCGCGGCTGGTCCGGGCAGCTGACCCTGGACGGCGAGCGCGAGCTGGCCGCCCAGGTGCCCGTCCTCGGGGCCACGGAGGAGAACCTGGGCCGGATCCTCGGCACGGTGATGATCGGCGAGGCCGACCCGACGGTGTGGCAGCGGCTCAGCGGCGCCTCCTCCTATCTGCTCGCCTACCTGGGCATCGCCAGCGGACTCGGCGTCGCCGGCTCCTGGCTGCTGGCCCGAAGGGTGAAACGCCAGACCCTCGGACTGGAGCCGGGCGAGATCGCCGGGCTCGCCGAGCACCGGGAGGCGATGCTGTACGGGATCGCCGAGGGGGTGATCGCCCTGGACCCGCAGCACCGGCTCACCCTCGTCAACGACATGGGGCGCCGGCTGCTCGGCCTGCCCGAGGACTGCGTAGGACAGAGCCTGGAAGGCCTCGGCATCGACGGCCGGCTGCGCGACGTGCTGTCCGGCACGGCCGCGGGCGAGCGCGACGAGGTCGTCGTGCGCCACGGCCGGGTCCTGGTGATGAACCGGATGACCGTCACCAAGGACGACCGGCCCCTCGGCTCGGTCACCACCCTGCGCGACCGCACCGAACTCGCCCGGCTGGAGCGGGAGATCGGATCCTTCCGCAGCTCCTCCGAACTGCTGCGCGCACAGGCGCACGAGTTCGCCAACCAGCTGCACACCATCTCCGGGCTGATCCAGATCGGTGAGCAGGACGAAGTCGTCAGCTACATCCGCGCGTTGAGCCGGCACCGCCAGTCCCTGGACGTCACCCTCAGCCGCCGTGTCCGGGACACCGCGGTGGCCGCGCTGCTGATGGCCAAGGCGTCCCTCGCCGCCGAGCGGAAGGTCAGCCTGCGGATCTCGGACGACACCGCGCTGGAGCGCCTCGCCCCGGAGGACGCCGCCGATGTGGCGACCGTGGTGGGCAATCTGGTGGACAACGCCGTCGACGCCGCCGCGGCCCGGGACGACGCCTGGGTGGAGGTCGCGCTGCGGCAGGACGCCTCCAGCGTGGAGATCGCGGTCCGCGACTCCGGGCCCGGGGTCGCTCCCGAGCTGGCCCGCGAGGTGTTCTCCCACGGTTTCACCACCAAGGCCGCCCGCGAGGGCGAGCGCGGCATCGGACTGGCCCTGACCAAGCTGGTCTGCGAACGGCACGGGGGAGAGATCTCGGTGGCCAACACCCCCGAAGGGGCCGTGTTCACCGCACGCATGACCGTCGGCCACCGCACCGGCACGGTGGCGGAAGGAGCGGCCCCATGACCGAGGCGAGCGACAAGGCGGGCGCGATCGACGTCCTCGTGGTCGACGACGACTTCATGGTGGCCCGCGTCCACCGCGCGTTCGTCGAACGCGTCGAGCCGTTCCGCGTCGTCGGCACGGCCCACACGGGGGAGCAGGCCGTCGAGGCGGTCGACGAACTGCGCCCCGATCTCGTCCTGCTCGACCTGTACCTGCCCGACCTCTTCGGACTCGACGTCATTCCCAGGCTGCGCGCCGCGGGCCATGACTGCGACGTCATGGTCATCAGCGCGGCGACGGAGGCCGACACCGTACGCGGCGCGGTCCGCCGCGGCGTGGTCGACTACCTCCTCAAGCCCTTCGACTTCGAGGATCTGCGTCTGCGCCTGGAGAGATACGCCGCCCAGCGGGGCAGGCTGCTCACCGCGGTGGTCCGGGGGCAGGCGGACGTGGACCGCGTCCTGGCCGGCGCGTTCGTCCCCGCCCCGGCACACATCCTGCCCAAGGGCATGAGCGTGGAGACCGCCGAACTCGTCGAACGGGCCCTGCGCGAGGCGGACGGCACCCTGTCCGCCACCGAGTGCGCGGCCCTGACCGGTGTGTCCCGGGTGAGTGCCCGCCGCTACCTGGAGCACTTCCACGGCACGGGCAGCGCGGAGGTGTCCCTGCGATACGGCGCCACCGGCCGGCCCGAACGCCGTTACGCCTGGCGGGCCTGAGCAGCCGCCCGCGACCCGGCGGCGGGGCCCGTCCCTTCGTGGTGGGCGTGCACGCGCCGCAGCAGGGAGGCGAGTTGCTCGCGTTCGGCCTCGTTCAGCGGCGTCAGGATGTCGTCGTCCGCGGAGGCGATGTCGGCGTTGAGGTGGTCGAGGGCACTCCTGCCCTCCGGGGTGATGCGGACGTCGACGCGGCGGCGGTCGGCGAGGCTGCGGACGCACTCGACCTGCCCGGCGTCGGCCAGATCCTTCACGATCCTCGCGAGGTCACTGGCGTTCATGTCCAGCCGGGCGGCCAGCACGCCCTTGGGCTGCGCACCGAGGTCGGCGACCAGGGTCAGGACGGTCAGATGCCACAACCGCAGCCCCCTCGCGGTGAGCTTCTCCGACAGGGTGCGGCGGGCGGCCTTTCCCGTCGCGTACATCAGGTACGCGCTGAGGTTCAGCACGCTGGGGGGCGTCATGCGTGAACGGTAGCCCGGCTGTGCCCACGCTGTGAACGCCGTTCGGAAATCGGCCACTTGGGAGCGGGAGGCGGGGGTATCGCGCGCGCGGTCACCGCCGCGCGGACCGGGTCCGCGCGGCGGTGACGTCGGCCGGCCCCGGGACCGTACCGGGGCCGGCACGTCAGGGGCGGTCGGTGAGGTAGCCGCCCATGGAGGTGAAGTACTCGGCCGCGGGCAACTCCCGGCCGTCCTCGGTGCGTACGCGCGTGATGGCGAGGCCGCGGTTGCGTCCGGTCCGGGCGTCGGCACCGGCGACGATCACCACACCGTCGCCCTCGCGGTAGAAGATGCGGCCGGGTGTGCCGCCGTAGCGGCCCTCGGAGACGAACGAGGCCAGGATCTCGAGCCGCTTGCCCCGGTGGAAGGTGTAGGCGCTGGGGTAGGGCTCGGACTGGGCGCGCACCAGGCGCTCCAGGTCCTCGGCCGGCCAGCTCCAGTCGATGCGGCTGTCCTCGTCGGCGCGCTTGTGGAAGAAGGACGCCTGGGAGCGGTCCTGCTTGGTGAACTCGGTCCGGCCGGAGGCGATGAGGCCGAGTGCGCCGATGGTGACGGGGGCGATGAGGTCGACGGTCTTGTGGAAGAGGTCGGTGGCCGTGTCCGTCGGACCGACCGGAACCGCCTCCTGCCGGACGATGTCGCCGGCGTCGAGCTCGTCGTTCATCATGTGCGCCGTGACGCCCACTTCGGGCTCGCCGTTGATGAGCGCCCAGATCAGCGGGGAGAATCCGGCGTACTTCGGCAGCAGGGAGTCGTGCACGTTCAGCGTGCCGTGCCGCGGCAGGCCGAAGATGCGCGGGGGGATCCAGGTGCGCCAGTTGTTGGCCACGATGATGTCCGGGTCGGCCTCCTTGAGGCGCTCGAACAGCTCGTCGTCGTCCGGGCGGTTGCGGATGAGCACCGGCACGCCGTGTTCCTCGGCGAGGTCGGCGACGGAGTCGCTCCAGATCTTCTCGTAGGCGTGCTCGCTCTTGGGGTGGGTGACGACCAGCACGACGTCGTGCTCGGACTCCAGGAGGGCTTGCAGGGTGCGATGCCCCCAGGTCTGGTAACCGAACATGACGACCCGCATGGGGTTCCTCCTCAGAGCAAGGTGTTGACCGACGCAAGTAAAGCAAGGCTTACCTTAGTCCGCAACGGGTGTGCAGGATGGCTCAGTTGACGGAACCCGATCCAAGGGGTGTCCGTTTTGCCCTGTCGACACCTCAACCCGTTTAGCTTAGGCTCACCTAAGTTCCTTGGCGTGCCGCCTCGTTGGCATGCCCGCCTTTCGTCCCCTCCACACCTGACACGCGGCTGCCCCGCACGATGGGAGTGACATGTCGCAGGTTCTTCCTGGTGACGCACCACCGGTCCACGACCTGATCGGTATCGGCTTCGGGCCGTCCAATGTGGCCATGGCGATCGCGCTCCGCGAGCACAACAACCGCGTCGGCAGGCACGAGGCGGTCACCGCTCACTTCTTCGAGCAGCAGCCCCGCTTCGGCTGGCACCGCGGCATGCTCATCGACGACGCCACCATGCAGGTCTCCTTCCTCAAGGACCTGGTGACGCTGCGGAACCCGGCCAGCGAGTACAGCTTCCTCTGCTACCTGCAGAGCAAGGGCCGGCTGATCGACTTCATCAACCACAAGAACCTGTTCCCGCTGCGCGTGGAGTTCCACGACTACTTCGAGTGGGCCGCGGCCCAGGTCGACGACATGGTCTCCTACGGCCACGAGGTCGTCGGCGTCGCGCCCGTCACCCGGGACGGCGTCGTGGAGCACCTGGAGGTGACCGTCCGCTCGGGCGGCGGCCTCGAGGTCCACCGCGCCCGCAACCTCGTCATCGGCACCGGCCTGCGCCCCCTGATGCCGGAGGGCGTGGAGCGCGGCGAACGCGTCTGGCACAACTCCGAACTGCTCGCCAGGGTAGATGAGTTGGAGGGTTCCTCGCCCTCCCGGTTCGTTGTCGTGGGCGCCGGTCAGAGCGCCGCCGAGAACGTCGCCTACCTGCATCGCCGCTTCCCCGAGGCCGAGGTCTGCGCCGTCTTCTCCCGGTACGGCTACAGCCCCGCAGACGACAGCAGCTTCGCCAACCGGATCTTCGACCCCCAGGCCGTCGACGAGTACTTCGCCGCCCCCGAGGACGTCAAGCGTCGGCTGATGGACTACCACGGCAACACCAACTACTCCGTGGTGGACATCGACCTGATCGACGACCTCTACCGGCAGTCGTACCGGGAGAAGGTGCTCGGCACCGAGCGCCTGCGGTTCCTCAACGTCTCCCGGCTCACCGGCGTCAAGGAGACGCCGTCGAGTGTCCGCGCCACGGTCACATCCCTCGTGACCGGCGAGGACACCCACCTCGAGGCGGACGTCGTCGTCTTCGCCACCGGATACAGCCCCGTCGACCCCACGAGCCTGCTCGGCGAGGTCGCCGACCGCTGCCTGCGCGACGACGAGGGCCGCGTCCGCGTGGAGCGCGACTGGAGCATCGCGACCGACCCCACCCTGCGCTGCGGTGTCTACCTCCAGGGCGGCACGGAGCACACGCACGGCATCACCTCGTCGCTGCTCTCCAACACCGCCATCAGGGTGGGCGAGATACTGGACTCGCTCCTCGGCCGCGTGGCCGGGCCCGCCGCGGACCAGGCGCGAACGCTCGCCGACGGTGGCAGCGCGGCCCGCTAGGCCGGAAGGAACCGTCCCGTCAAGTCGCCGACCGCGCAAGGGATAACGTACGTCGACATGGGCACGACTGCTGTAGTGGAGCGCCCCGCGACCAGGGGCTCGTCACCGGCCCGTCGGCGACGGGCCGTGGGTCTGGGCATCCTCGTGGCGCTCCTGGTGATCGCCGTGGTGATGTCACTGGCCGTCGGGGCACGCGCGTTGACTCCCACCGAGGTGTGGCACGGGCTGTTCGCGGACCCGGAGTCCGACCGGCGGCTCACCGAGATCCGGCTCATCGTGGAGACCGTACGGGTGCCCAGAACGGTGCTCGGGATCGTGGCGGGTGTCGCCCTGGGGGTCGGCGGGGCGCTGATCCAGGGATACACGCGCAACCCGATCGCCGACACGGGCCTGCTGGGGGTGAACACCGGCGCCTCGTTCGCCGTGGTGTCGGTGATCGCCGTGTTCGGGTTCTCCGACCCGTTCCAGTACGTCTGGTTCGCCTTCGCGGGCGCGGCGGTCGCCGGTGTCGTGGTGTTCGGTCTCGCGAGCATCGGCCGCGGCGCCGGCAACCCGTTGACGCTCGCCCTGGCCGGGCAGGGGATCACGGTGTTCCTCATGGCGATGACCACGGCGGTCGCGCTGTCGAACCAGGCGTCGCTGAACGCGCTGCGGTTCTGGAACGCGGGCTCCCTCGCCGGTGTCGGATTCGACGTCATCTGGCCGGTGAGCGCGTTCATCGGCGTCGGCCTGGTGCTGGCCCTGACCACGCTGCCCTCCCTCAACCTGCTCAACCTGGGCGACGACGTGGCCAGGGGCCTGGGCGTGAACATCGCGCTGAGCCGGACCGTCGGCATCACCGCCATCACCCTGCTGGCCGGCGCGGCGACGGCCGCGTGCGGCCCCATCGCCTTCCTCGGCCTGATGGTGGCCCACGTGGCCCGGTACCTGACCGGTCCCGACTACCGCTGGCTCGTGCCGTACGCCGGGCTGCTCGGGGCGGTCGTGCTGCTGCTCTGCGACATCGTCGGCCGACTGGTGGTGCGGCCGGGGGAGTTGGACGCGGGTGTCCTCGTGGCGCTGCTCGGTGCCCCCTTCTTCGCGGTTCTCGTCTGGCGCGGAAAGTTCAGGAACGCATGAACGTGACCGATGTGAAGCCGTCGCTGCCGTCCGGTGTGCGGCTCGGCCGGGTGTCGTTCGTCTGGCGGCCCTGGCTGCTGAGCGTCACACTGCTGCTCGCGGCGGCCACGTTCCTGCTGTTCTGCGTCTCCATCGCCGTCGGGGATTTCCCGATCGGCCTCCCGCAGGTGATCGCCACGATCCTCGGACGGGGCGAGCAGGTCGACCGGTTCATCATCATGGACCTGCGGATGCCGCGCGCCCTCGCCGGGCTCGTCGTGGGCGTCGCGCTCGGGGTGTCCGGAGCGCTCACGCAGTCCATCGCGCGCAACCCGCTGGCCAGCCCGGACGTCCTGGGCATCACCTCGGGCGCCAGCGCGGTCGCGGTGTTCCTGGTGACCGTCTCGGGCGGGACCGCCGCGGCGGTCGTCGACTCCGTGGGACTGCCGGCCGCGGCCCTCGCGGGCGGGCTCGGCACGGGCCTGCTGGTGTACTTCCTGGCGTGGCGGCGCGGCGTCGACGGCTTCCGGCTGATCCTCATCGGCATCTCGGTGAGCGCCGTGATGGAGGCCATCACGACCTGGCTGCTGGTCACGGCCGACATCCGGGACGTGGCCCGGGCCCAGGCGTGGCTGGTCGGCTCGCTGGAGGACCGTTCGTGGGGCGAGGTCTGGACGGCCCTGTGGTGCGGGCTCGCCCTCCTGCTCGTCGTCGCCTGCGTCGCCTTCCAGTTCAGGCCGATGCACTTCGGCGACGAGGTCGCCGCCGGGCTGGGCGTCCGGTACACGAGAGTGCGGGCGGTGCTGCTGCTGTGCGCGGTGCTGCTGGCCGGCGTGGCGGTGAGCGCGGCGGGGCCGGTGCCGTTCGTCGCGCTGGTGGCGCCGCAGGTGGCGATGCGTCTGGCGCGCTGCCCCACGCCGCCGATGGTGGCCTCGGGCCTGGTGGGCGCGCTGCTGCTGATCGGCTCCGACCTCGTCGCGCGCACGGCGCTGCCGGTCTCGCTCCCGGTCGGTGTGGTCACCGCCGCGATCGGCGGGCCCTTCCTCGTCTATCTGCTGGTGCGGGCGAACCTGCGGTAGATGTACAAGAGTCAGGTGAACCTAAGCAAGGGGGGACCCGTGGTCGCACAGTCCGTCACCGAGGCCGCGGTCGGCGGCACCTCGCGGCTGGCAGCCCGAGGCGTCACGGTCGGCTACGGCGCCCGGGCCGTCATCGACGAACTCGACGTGGCGATACCGCCTGGTGTGATCACCACGATCATCGGCCCCAACGGCTGTGGGAAGTCCACCCTGTTGAAGACCCTTTCGCGGCTGCTCAAGCCGGCCAGGGGGGCGGTGGTGCTGGACGGCGAGGACATCGGCAGGCTCCGGACGCGGGACGTGGCGAAGAAGCTTGGCCTGCTGCCGCAGGCGCCGGTCGCGCCGGAGGGGCTGACCGTGGCCGACCTGGTTGCCAGGGGTCGCCATCCGCACCAGAGCTGGCTGCGGCAGTGGTCGTCCGACGACGCCGAGGTGGTCGAGCGCGCCCTGGCCATGACGGGGGTCTCCGACCTGGCCGACCGCCCGGTCGACGCGCTGTCCGGCGGGCAGCGCCAGCGCGTCTGGATCTCGATGACCCTGGCCCAGGGCACCGATCTGCTGCTGCTGGACGAGCCGACGACCTATCTGGACCTGGCGCACGCCCTGGATGTCCTGGACCTCGTGGACGACCTGCACGAGTCGGGCTGCACCGTCGTCATGGTGCTGCACGACCTGAACCTGGCCACCCGCTACAGCGACAACCTCGTGGTGATGCGGGAGGGGTCGATCCTGGCGCAGGGGCATCCACGGGACGTCATCACCGCCGAACTGCTGTACGAGGCCTTCGGGTTGCGTGCCCGGGTGATCGACGACCCGGTCGGGGACCGGCCGCTCATCGTGCCGATCGGGCGCACTCATGTGCTGCCCGACCACCTCCCGGCAGCGGAGCTCTAGTAAGGCTAGGCTAACCTCATTCTCTCGCGATAAGGTTTGCCTGCCCTTAGGCGAGGGTGCAGCGAACTAGCGCGAAAGCAAGGGGATTTGGATGCTCCTCCATCGAACGACGCCCGGGAAGCCTTGGCGGCGGCTGGCGGCGATCCTGTCCGCGGCCACCCTCGGCGTCGGTCTCCTCGCGGGATGCGGTTCCGGCTCGTCGGACACCGCAGGCGACAAGGGCGAGGGCACTCAGGCCGCGGCCGCCGGTGACTTCCCGGTCACCGTGGAGCACGCCTTCGGCTCCACCACCGTCGAGAAGGCACCCCAGCGGGTCGTCTCCGTCGGCTACACCGACGACCAGACCGTCCTGGCCTTCGGCATCAAGCCCGTCGGCATGGTCGACCAGTACCCGAACCCGCCCGGCAAGAGCCCCGACATCAACACCCAGTGGCCCTGGGTGAAGGACAAGTGGGGCGACACCAAGCCCGAGGTCGTCATGAAGAACGGCGACTCCGGCCCCAACTACGAGAAGATCGCGGCCCTTCGCCCCGACCTGATCGTGGCGGTGTACTCCGAGATCGACCAGGCCGCCTACGACAAGCTCTCCAAGATCGCTCCCACGGTGGCCCGCACCAAGGGCGAGAAGGAGCCCTTCAGCGCCCCCTGGCAGGACAACGCCCTGCACATCGCCAAGGCCCTCGGCAAGGCCGATGAAGGCCAGAAGATGGTCGACGACATCCAGGGTCAGCTGGACACGGCAAAGAAGGACCACCCCGAGCTCGGCAAGGAGACCGCGGTCGCCCTGTCCTGGTACAAGGACTCGGTGGCGCCCTTCACCTCCACCGACGTGCGCGGCCGGCTCGTCACGGGCATCGGCTACAAGTACCAGACCGAGATCGACAAGGTCGCGGGCGGCAACTTCTACACCACGCTCTCGCCCGAGCGCATCGACCTCGTCGACGTCGACCACATCTTCGTCATCAACGACAAGGCCGACACCGAGGCGCTCAAGAAGTTCAAGCTGTTCGCCAACCTCGACGCGGTGAAGAAGGGCAACGTGTCCTACCTGCTCGACAGCGAGGGACCCGCGGTCGGCGCGGCCATCTCCCAGGGCACCCTGCTGTCCATGCCGTACGCGATCGACGAGCTCGTCAAGTCGGTCGAGTAGGGAAGTGAGCACCACCGACACGCGCGTCGCCCCGGCGACGCTGCGCACGACGACCGGCCGTGAGGCCGCCCGATGGGTCGCGGACCATTGCCGCGCGATGCCCGGCCTGACCGTCGCGACCGTGCTCACCACGGTCGCGGGGGCGGCGCTCCAGGTACTCCCGGTGCTCCTGCTCGGCCGGGTGGTCGACGGGGTAGTCGGGGGCGAGGACCGTTCGGTCCTGGTCACGATCGGGGTGCTGATCGGTGCCGCCGCGCTGCTCGGCGCGGCGGCCACCGCGGTGTCGACCTACCTGATCGGACGGCTGGGCGCGGATCTGCTGGCGCGGCTGCGCGAAGGCGCCGTCCGGGCGGTGCTCGGCATGCCGAGCGCACGGATCGAGCAGGTCGGCCGGGGGGACGTGCTCTCCCGGGTCGGTGACGACGTGGCCGTCATCTCCAAGGGCATCCGCACGGCCGTCCCCACGGTGTTCTCGGCGGGCGTGCTGGTCGTCATCGCGACCCTCGGCATGTTCGGGCTGGACTGGCGGCTCGGCCTGGCCGGCGCCGGCGCGCTGCCCGCGTACGCGCTGGCGCTGCGCTGGTACCTGCCCCGCTCCGCCCCGCTCTACCGGAAGCAGCGCGTGGCCCAGGCCGACCGCGCCCAGGCGTTCATCAGCGGCCTGAACGGCATCGACACGGTCCGCGCGTACCGTCTGGAGGGGGCCTTCCGCGAGAAGGTCACCACGGAGTCGTGGCGGGTGCGCGAACTCGGAATCGAGGTGTTCCGGTTCTTCGGCCGGTTCGTCGGCCGGGAGAACCGCGCCGAGTTCATCGGTCTGGTCCTGATCCTCGTGGTGGGATACGCCCTGCTGGAGGCCGACGCGGCCACCCTGGGCGAGGTGTCGGCGGCCCCGCTGCTGTTCCACCGGCTGTTCACCCCGCTGGGCGCCATCATGTTCACCTTCGACGAGGCACAGAAGTCGGGCGCGAGCCTGACCCGTCTGGTCGGGGTGCTGGGGGAGTCCGCCGGGGAGCGGCTGGTCGGCGACGAGTCCGTCACGGCGGCCCGGGCCGGTGCGTACCCGGTGACGGTCGAGGGGCTGACGTTCCGTTACCCCGGTTCCGAGGAGCCCGTGTTGCGCGACGTCGACCTGACGATCCCGGCCGGCGGATCGCTCGCCCTGGTGGGCGCCACGGGAGCGGGCAAGACGACACTGGCCGCGCTGATCGCCGGCATCGGCACCCCGCAGGCAGGGTCGGTGCGCATCGGTACGACCGATCTCGCCGACCTGGACGAGGCCGGGGCGCGGGCCCTGGTCAGCATCCTGACGCAGGAGACGCACGTCTTCTCCGGCCCGCTCGCCGACGACCTGCGGCTGTCCGCCCCGGGGACCACCGACGCCGAACTGCTTCACGCCCTGCGCACCGTCGGTGCCGAGAGCTGGGTCGCCACGCTGCCCGACGGGCTGAACACCCCGGTCGGGGAGGGCGGTGAGCGCCTGGACGGCACCAAGGTCGCCCAGATCGCCCTGGCGCGGCTGGTGCTGGGCCGGGCGCCGGTGGTGGTGCTCGACGAGTCGACCGCCGAGGCCGGCAGCGAGGGCGCCGCCGAACTGGAGCGGGCCGTGGTGGCCGCGTGCGCCGGCCGGACCACGCTGTTCGTGGCGCACCGGCTGACCCAGGCGATGGCGGCGGACCGGATCGCCGTGCTCGACGCGGGACGCGTCGTGGAGCAGGGGACGCACGAGGAACTCGTGGCTCTGGGCGGCCGGTACGCACGCCTGTGGCGAGCCTGGCGAGAGGGTAGTTAGGCAACCCTAATTTAGGTTAGCCTAACTCCACATTCTGGAAGGGACGCTGAGTCTTCGATGATGGAACCGCGCGCTCGTCACGCACTGCTTTCTCCCACGCGCCTGGCCGATGTGCGCCGACGGATCGGCGACTACCCGGACAGGACCATCACCGAGGCCTGCGCCATCGGCCTGTCGTACTGGGCGACGGGCCGGAGCCCCGAGGGCATCGACCTCACCCCCGGCACGCTCTTCGCCGACGTCCTCGGCTGGGTCGACAACGGCGGTACGGCGCCCGGCGGTTGGGACATCACCCCGGACGGCCGCGGCATCATCGTCCCCGACGGCGTCACGCCCGAGGACGCGCAGCTCGCCCTGGACGACCTGGCCGACTTCCCGGACCGCCCGCTCGGCACCATCGGCCCCTCCAGCGTGGCGGCCCGGCTGCGGACCCTGGCCGAGTGGAACGACAACCGGGCCGACCGGGACCGCCCCACCATCGTGGAGATGTTCCGCGCCCAGGCGAGCGCCAGGCCCGACGCCGTGGCCGTCGTCGACGAGCACCGGTCGCTGACCTACCGCCAAGCCGCCGAGCTCTCCAGCCAGTTGGCCCATCATCTCCTCGCCCGCGGGCTCGGCTCCGAACAGGTCGTCGGCATCTCCCTGAGCCGCTCCGCCGACATGGTCGTCGGGCTGCTCGCCGTCCTCCAGGCCGGGTGCGCCTTCGTACCGCTCGACCCGCAGTGGCCCGCGGCGCGCCGCGCCGTCGTCATCGAGGACGCCCGGGTCGTCGTCCAGCTGAACGCCTCGGGCGAGCACGACCCGGCCGAACCGGACGCCGTGGCGGTCGACCTCGGTGACTGGCGGTACGACGCGTACCCGAAGGACGGGACCGGCGTCACCGTCCTCGGCGACGCGCTGGCCTACGTGATCTTCACGTCCGGTTCCACCGGGCGGCCCAAGGGCGCGATGATCCGCCACGAGGCGATCAGCGAGCGCCTGCTGTGGCAGGTGAACGAGATCCTCGGCTTCGGCCACGACGACGCCTCGCTGTTCAAGGCGCCCCTGTCCTTCGACATCTCCATCAACGAGATCTTCCTGCCGCTGGTCTGCGGCGGCCGGCTCGTCGTCCTGCGGCCAGGCGGCGAACGCGACCCGCACCACCTGCTGAGCGTCATCGCCGAACAGCGCGTCACCTTCACCTATCTGGTGTCGTCCATGCTGGACGTGCTGCTGGAGATGACCGGCGACTCCGGTCGCCTGAACAGCCTGCGGCACGTGTGGTGCGGCGGGGAAGTACTCACCCCCGAGCTGTACGAGCGGTTCCGCACCAAGCTCGACGGCATCCCCATGTACCACGGCTACGGCCCCGCCGAGACGACCATCGGTGTCTCGCACGTCATCTACCGGGGCGCCGCGGAACGCCTGTCGACGTCCATCGGCAAGGCCAACCCCAACACCCAGCTCTACGTCCTGGACGACGAACTGCGCCCGGTCCCGGTCGGCGTCGGCGGTGAACTCTACGTCGGAGGCTTCCTCCTGGGCCGCGGCTACGTGGGCGCCCCCGGCCTCACCGCCGCCCGCTTCGTCGCCAACCCCTTCGCGAACGACGGCTCCCGTCTCTACCGCACCGGCGACCTCGCCCGCTTCGCCCCGGACGGATCACTGGACTTCCTGGGCCGCGCCGACAACCAGATCAAGATCCGCGGCATGCGGCTGGAGATCGAGGACGTCGAGGTCGGTCTCGCCGAGCACCCCCGGGTACGGCACACCTGCGTCGTCGCGAAGAAGAACGCGGCGGGCGGCACCTACCTGATCGGCTACGTCATACCCGCCGCCGGCAGTGCGGACCTGCGGGCCGACGAGGTCAGGGCCTGGGCCGGCGCGCACATGGTCGAGTACATGGTGCCCGCCCACATCGTCGTCATGGCGGAGTTCCCGCTCACCGCCAACGGCAAGCTCGACCGCAACGCGCTGCCCGAACCCACGATCGAGACCGGCTCGCTCCTGCGCCCCACCACCGACGACGAGCGGGCGGTGTGCGCAGCGGTCGCCGAGGTGCTGCGCCTCGAAGAGGTCGGCGTCGACCAGGACTTCTTCCAGCTCGGCGGCGACAGCATCCTCGCGATCTCCCTGCTGAGCGCGCTGCGCGAGCGGGGCCTGCACGTCACGGCACGGCAGATCTTCACCCACGGCACGCCGGGCGCACTGGCCGCGGTCGCGAGCCGCGAGGACGTCTCCACCGTCGACCACGCCGATGTCGCCACCGGCACCGTCGTGGGCTCACCCATCGTGCAATGGCTCGGCGAGACCACGGACGCCATCGACGGTTTCGTCCAGTCGGTCGTCCTGAACACCCCGTCGGACCTGACCGACGACGCCCTCGACGCCGTCCTCACCGCCCTCGTCACCCGGCACGACATGCTCCGCGCCAAGCTGATGCGCGGCGACCGCTGGAGCTTCGACATCCCCGAGGCGGAGCGGGCCGAGCCCCGCTGGCAGCGCAGCGACCTGCCCCTCGAGGAGTGCGTCGCCCTCGCCACCGCCGGACTTGACCCCACGAACGGCGTGATGCTCCGCGCCGTCTGGCGCCCCGAGGCACACCAACTCGTCCTCGTCGCCCACCACGTGATCGTCGACGGCGTCTCCTGGCGCGTCCTGATGGAGGACCTGGCCACCGCCTGGCGGCAGTTCAACTCGGGCGAGTCCATCGAACTCCCGCCGGTGGGCACGTCGTTCCGGCGCTGGACCCAGCTGCTGGAACGCGCCGCCTTCGACGCCGACAGCTCCTGCTACCGGCGGCCCCTGCCCGGCGAGGACCGGCCGCTGGCCCGCCGCGCCCTGGCCGGAACCGACACCGTCGCGAACGAACGCCTGCGGACCGTCACGGTCGGCCCCGAGGTCACGGCCGCGCTGCTGAACGAGATCCCCGCGACGTTCCACGCCGGCGTCAACGACGTCCTGCTCACCGCGCTCGCCGTCGCCCTCGCCCGGTACCGCCGCGACCTCGGGCAGGACCAGACCTTCGCCCACATCGAACTCGAAGGCCACGGCCGCGAAGGGCAGTTCGTCGCGGGCTCCGCCGGCTTCGAGCCGGAACTGTCACGGACCGTGGGCTGGTTCACCACCCTCTTCCCGGTGACCGTCGACCCCGGAACGGCAACCGACTTCACCACCCCCGAGTACCTGACCGCCGCCCTCAAGGCGGTCAAGGAGGACCTCGCCCGGGTACCGGACAACGGCGTCTCCTACGGGGCCCTGCGCTACCTCACCCACAGCGAGTTCGACGCCCCCGCACCCCAGGTGCTCTTCAACTACCTCGGCCGCTTCGCCGCCGGCGCCCCCGGCGACTGGCAACTCGCCGGCACCACCGGCCAGCTGGGCGAGAAGCGCGACCCCCGGATGCGCCTGCCGCGCGCCCTGGAGTTCAACGCGATCGCCGAACCCGACGCCTCCGGCGCCTACGAGCTCGTCACCACCGTCTCCTGGCCCGACGGCCTGTTCACCGACGCCGACATCACGACACTCGGCGACTACTTCCGCACGGCCCTGACCGGCCTCGCCGCGCTCGACCGGGGCGGCCACTCGCCCAGCGACTTTCCCCTCGTACCGCTCACCCAGGCCGACGTCGACGCCCTGGACGGCCCGGCGCTGCGAGACGTCCTGCCGCTGACCCCGCTCCAGGAAGGCCTCTACTTCCACTCGGTCTTCGACGACGACTCCGCGGGCGCCTACGTCGAGCAGCAACTGCTCACCCTCGACGGCGAGGTGGACACCGGCCGGCTCGCCGCGGCGGCCACCCGGCTGCTCACCCTGTTCCCGAACCTGGCCGCGCGCTTCACGGCCCTGGCCGACGGCCGCGTGGTCTCCGTCCTGGAGAACGGCGTCGAAGCCCCCTTCACCACACTGGACCGCCCCGGCATCACCGACGAGGAGATACGCGACCTCGCCGAACGGGACCGCCGCACCGGCTTCGACCTGGCCACCGGCCCGCTCATGCGGTACACGCTCATCCGCACCGGCTCCGGCCGGAACGTCCTGGTGCAGACCGTGCACCACATCATCGCCGACGGCTGGTCCGTGCCGCCGATGCTCCGCGCGCTGCTCGCCGAGTACCACGCACCGGGCACCGTCCACCCGCTCGGCGGCTTCGCCGACTACGTGCACTGGCTCGCCGGGCGCGACGCCGACGAGAGCGACCGCGTCTGGCGCGAGGAACTCGCCGACCTGCCCGGCCCGTCGCTGGTGGCCGAGGGACACACCCCCTCCGACCGCTTCGACGACACCTCCGTGGAACCCGAGTCCGACATCGACACCGCCGTCCGCGAGGCCGGAGTGCCGCTGAGCGTCGCCGTGCACAGCGCTTGGGCCGTCACCCTCGGCGGCATCCTCCAGGGCCGGGACGTGGTCTTCGGCTCCACGGTCTCCGGCCGCGACGCCGAGGTGCCCGGCATCGGAGACATGGTGGGGCTCTTCATCAACACCATCCCCGTACGGGCCCGTTGGACCCCCGGGGCCACCGCCGCCGACCTGCTCACCTCGGTGCGTGACCACCAGAGCGCGGTCCTGCCGCACCAGCACGTCTCCCTGGCACGCATCGGCCGCCAGGCCGGCTCCGGTCCGCTCTTCGACACGCTCGTGGTCTTCGACGTGGCCACCGACCCGACCTCGCTCCGCAGGCCCGGCGACACACTGACCATCACGGCCCTCGTCAACGAGGGCGCCCCGCACTACCCGCTGACTCTCGTGGTCGAGCGCGCACCCGACGGCCGACCGCGCTTCAACCTCATCTACGACGGTGACCTGCTGCGCGAGACGACCGCCCGGACGATCCTGCACACGTTCAGCCGCACCCTGACCGGCCTGCTCGCGCACCCGGACACCCTGGTCGACGATCTGGCGGCGGGAGCCGAACGACGCCCCGCCCCCATCACCCCGACCACCCTGGGCGAACTGTTCGACACCGCGGCCCGCCGCGACCCGGCGGCAACCGCCGTCACCCAGTGCGGCCTGGACGGCGCCACCCGCTCCCTGACCTACGGCGAACTGTCCGACGCGAAGAACGACCTGGTCTCCGCCCTGCGCGCGGCAGGGGTCGGCCCGGGCAAGCGGGTCGCCGTCGCCGTCCCGCGCTCCCTGGAGCAGGTCGTCGCCCTCGTCGCCATCGTCGGCGCCGGCGGCGCGTACGTCCCCCTCGACCTGGCGTACCCGGACGAGCGGCTGGAGTACATCCTCGCCGACGCGGCCCCGCAGGTCGTCCTCGTGGACCGGGACCAGCGCGACCGCTTCACCGGCCTCCTGGCCCGGTCGGGGGTGCCGGCCCGGGTGCTGGTCCAGGGCGAGGAGCCCCCGGCCGCCCGCACGGAGCCCGCCCCCGCGCCCGACTGGCACACCCCCGCCTACGTGATCTACACCTCCGGATCCACGGGCCGCCCCAAGGGCGTCGTCGTCCCGCACTCCAGCGTCGTGTCGCTGCTCGCGAACACCAGGCCGGACATGGACTTCGGCCCACGGGACGTCTGGGTCCAGTTCCACTCCTTCTCCTTCGACTTCGCCGTCTGGGAGCTGTGGGGCGCGCTGGCGCACGGCGGTGAGCTGCTGGTGCCCGAGTACGGGCTGACGCGCTCCCCGGTCGACTTCCACCGGCTGGTCCGCGAACGCGGCGTCACCGTGCTCAACCAGACCCCGTCCGCCTTCTACCAGTTCATCGAGGCCGACCGGCTCGCCGGCGAACCGCTGCCCGCACTGCGCCGAATCGTCTTCGGCGGCGAGGCACTGGACCTCGGGCGGCTGCGCGGCTGGGTCGAACGGCACGGCACGGCCGCCCCCGAGCTGGTCAACATGTACGGCATCACCGAGACCACCGTCCATGTCACCCACCGGGTCCTCACCGACGAAGACTTCGGCCCCGGCGACGACGTCAGCCCCATCGGCGGCCCCATCCCCGGCCTGGTCACCCACCTGCTCGACGACCGGCTCCGCCCGGTGCCGCCGGGCCGCGAGGGCGCCATCTACGTCGCCGGCGACCAGGTGTCCCTCGGCTACCTGAGCCGGCCCGGCCTCACCGCGGGCCGCTTCGTGGCGAACCCGTTCACGGCCGACGGCTCCCGCATGTACCACACGGGCGACCTCGCCGTCCGCACCCTCGACGGCGAGCTGGTCTTCACCGGCCGCGCGGACGACCAGGTCCAACTCAAGGGATTCCGCATTGAGTTGGGGGAGGTGGAGTCTGCGATCAGGGATTTCGACGGCGTGACCGACGTGGCGGTGACGGTTGCGGACACCGGTGACCACTTGGTCGCACATGTGGTGGGCAGCGCGCCGACCGACCTGACGGCCCGTCTGTCGTCCAGTCTTCCCGTTCATATGGTGCCGGGCAGGGTGCTGAAGATCGATGCCCTGCCGCTGACGGTGAACGGCAAGTTGGACCGAACGGCCTTGGTGGAGCGCTCCCTAAGGGGCGCGGGGAACGGCGCGACAAGCCACAACGCACCCGCAGACGAAACCACCGCGGTAGCCGCACTCACCAAGATCTTCACCGAGACGCTGCCCGGCACGGAAGTGACCGCCGACACCGACTTCTTCCGCGCCGGAGGCGACAGCATCATCGCCATCACGGTCGTCAACAGGGCCCGCACCCTCGGCCTGCCCATCGCGCCGAAGGACGTCTTCCTGCTCAAGACCCCCCGCGCACTGGCGGAACACCTGGGCACGAGCACACACCGGGCCACCCCGGCGGACGCCCCACGCGAGGACGGCCCCCTCCTCCCCACCCCGATCATCCTCCGCCAGCGCCAACTCGG
Organism: Streptomyces luteogriseus; assembly: GCF_014205055.1. Lineage (NCBI taxonomy): Bacteria > Bacillati > Actinomycetota > Actinomycetes > Kitasatosporales > Streptomycetaceae > Streptomyces > Streptomyces luteogriseus. The sequence continues at coordinate 888,522 of NZ_JACHMS010000001.1, read as the reverse complement.
CGGCTCCCTCACCCGTTTCGCCCAGGCCAGGACACTCCGGGCCCCCGAGGGCACCGGCTTCACGGACGCCGTACGCGCCGCGAACGCCGTGGTCGCCGCGCACCCGACCCTCCGGCTGCGCCTCGACACCGCACACGGCGTGTGGACCCTCCGCACCGAACCCGCCCGCGAGATCACCGTCGTACGCCCGGACACCACCGACGCGACGGCCGTCGCGGACGAGGCCGCCGGACAACTCGACCCCGAGTCGGGCGAGGTGATCGCGTTCGCATGGCTGGAGGCGAGTCACACCCTCGTCGTCACCGTGCACCACCTCGCCGTCGACGCGGTCTCCTGGCTGATCCTGCTCGACGACCTGGCCACGGCCCTGCGCGGCGAGCCCCTCGCCCCGCCCACCACCTCGTACGCCGAGTACGCCGAAGCCCTGACGCTCCGGGCGGCCCAGGACGTCCACGACCTGGGCCGCTGGATCACCACCCTCCAGGCTCCCGAACTGCTCCCGGTCACGGGGGCGTTGCGCAAGACGACGGTGGTGGTCGCCCCGGACGTGAGCGACAGCGTCACCCGCACCGCCCCCGCCGCACTCGGCGTCGGCCTCACCGAACTGCTCTGCGGCGCCCTGCGCACCGCGCTCACCCGCATCCAGCCGTCGCCCACCGACCTCGCGATCGACCTGGAGCGGCACGGCCGCGTCCCGGCCCTCCAGCAGCACGACTACACCCGAACCGTCGGCTGGTTCACCGCCATCGCGCCCGTACGGCTCACCCCGCACACCGACCCCGTCGCCGCCGCCCGCGAGGTCGCCGAGCGCCAGCCGGACGAGGACGGGCACGTCGCCTACGGCCGGCTCAGGTACCTCGACCCGCAGACGGCGCCGCTGCTCACCGCCCGCCCGCAGGTGCTGTTCAACTACCTCGGCCGGGGCAGCGAGTCCCAGGCGCTGCACCTCACCGGCGGCGACCAGGGCAGCCCCTACGCCGTCGAGGTCAACGCGTGGACCGACGAGGCCACCGGCAGCCTGCTCGCCGAGTTCGTCCTCGCCGAGGGCATCCCCGATGCGATCACCGAGCACTGGCGCGGCGCGCTGAAGCACCTCGCGGACGCCGCGACGACGGCCGAGCGCACCGCACCGGTCACCCCGCTCCAGCGCGGCCTGTTCTTCCAGGCCCAGATGGCGGGCTCGGCCGGACACTACGTCGCACAGAACTGGTTCACCTTCGACCGGCGCCTGGACACCGGCGCGCTGGCCGAGGCGATGGCCCACGTGATCGCGCGGCACCCGGTCGTCGGCGCCGGCTTCGGCACCGACGAGGACGGGAACCCGGTCCAGGTCCTCAAGGCCGGGCGACGGGTCGACGTCCGTACGATCGCGCTGTCGACGGACGCGGAGGTCGACGCCCTGCGGGCCCGGGACCGGGACACCGGCTTCGACCCGGGCGAGCCGCCGCTGATCCGGCTGACCGTCGTGCACCTGCCCGACGAGCGGGACGGCCTGCTGCTCAGCTACCACCTGCTGCTGTGGGACGGCTGGTCCCGCGAGATCGTCCTGCGGGACCTCTTCGACGCCTACCGCGCCGTCCTCGTGGGCGAGACGCTCGACCCGACGCCCGCCACGCCGAGCTTCGAGGAGTACGCCCGGGAGCTCGACGCCAGGGACCCGGCGGTGTCGGAGCGCTTCTGGGCGGACCACCTGGCCGCTCTCCCCGGTCCGACGCTGCTCGCCGGACCGGCGCCGTCCTTCTCGGACGACCTGCCGAGCGCGCTCGTGCACACCCTGTCCACCGAGCAGTCCGCGCTGGTGCGCGAGGCGGCCCGGGTGCACGGCGTCACCCTGAACTCCGTGCTGACCGGCGCGTTCGGCCTGCTCCTCGGCGCGCACACCGGCCGCGCCGACGCCGTGTTCGGCGTGACCGTCTCCGGCCGGGACGGCGAGGGGCGCTCCGACATCGTCGGCGTGCTGCTCAACACCGTGCCGATGTGGACCCGGGCCCGACCCGACGACACGGTCGGCGCCTACCTGTCGGCCGTCCAGGCCGCCCGGGTCGAGGCGATGGAGCACGAGCACCTCGGGCTCGGCGAGATCCAGCGGGCCAGCGGGCACGACACCCTGTTCGACAACCTCTTCGTGCTCCAGAACTTCCTGGACATGGACGCGTTCGCCGAGATGAACGCCCGGCACGGCATCACCTCGGTGAAGGCCGACGACTCCACCCACTACCCGTTCACCTGGGTCGTCACGCCCGGGGACCGGCTCACGGTCAAGCTGGAGTACCGCGACGGCGACACCGGCAACGCCCGCCGTCTCCTCGACGACTACCTGGGCGTGCTCGAAGACCTGGCCCGTGCCACCGGGCCGGTCGGCGCGCTGCGGGGCCCGGGCCCGGTGCCCGGACCGGCCGCACGCACCGACGTCGGCACGGACACCGTCGTCGACCGCTTCGACCGGGCGGCGGACCGCGACCCGCAACGGGTGGCACTCGTCGCCCACGGCTCGACGATGACGTTCGCCGAACTCCGCGACCGCAGCCGGGCCGTGGCGGGCGTGCTCGCCGCGCGAGGCATCGGACCGGAGACGACCGTCGGGCTCGCGATCCCGCGCTCCCTCGACTGGATCGCGGCCCTGTTCGCCGTCCTGCGGGTCGGCGCCGCGTATGTGCCACTGGAGCTCGACCACCCGGACGAGCGGATCGCCGCGATCGTCGACGACGCCCGCCCGGACGTGATCCTCACCGTGAGCAGGGTCTCGCCCCGGCTGACCGGCGACCTGATCGAACTGGACCGGCCGCTTCCGGAGGCAGAGCCGTACGTGTCGTTCGCGCCGGACGACCCGGACCGGCTGCGCCACCCCGCGTACACGATCTACACCTCCGGCTCCACCGGGAAGCCCAAGGGCGTGGTGACCGAGTACGCCGGTCTCACCAACATGCTGATCAACCATCAGCGCAGGATCTTCGAGCCGGTGCTGGCCGAGCACGGACACCGCGTCTTCCGGATCGCGCACACCGTGTCGTTCGCGTTCGACATGTCGTGGGAGGAGCTGCTGTGGCTCGCCGACGGCCATGAAGTGCACATCTGCGACGAGGAGTTGCGCCGGGACGCGCCCCGGCTGGTCGCGTACTGCCTGGAGCACGGGATCGACGTCGTCAACGTGACGCCGACCTACGCGCAGCAGTTGGTGGCCGAGGGCCTGCTCGACAACCCGGAGCGGCGGCCGGCGCTGGTGCTGCTCGGCGGCGAGGCCGTCACGCCGACGCTGTGGCAGCGGCTCGCCGAGACCGAGGGCACGGTCGGCTACAACCTGTACGGGCCCACCGAGTACACCATCAACACCTTGGGCGTCGGCACCTTCGAGTGCGAGGACCCGGTGGTGGGCGTCGCCATCGACAACACGGACGTGTACGTCCTGGACCCGTGGCTGCGGCCGCTGCCGGACGGTGTGCCCGGCGAGCTGTACGTGTCGGGCATCGGCATCGCTCGCGGCTACCTCGGCCAGCAGGCCCAGACCGCGCACCGCTTCGTGGCCTGCCCGTTCGGCGAGCCCGGCGAGCGCATGTACCGCACCGGCGACCTGGTGGTCCGCCGCCCGGACGGCAACCTGATGTACCTGGGCCGCACCGACCAGCAGGTCAAGATCCGCGGTCACCGGGTCGAACTCGGCGAGGTCGAGGCGGCGTTCGCGGCGCACCCGGCGGTGCGGTTCGTCGCCGCGGTCGCCCAGCCCGACCCGCAGGTCGACGGGGCCCACAGGCTCGCCGCCTACCTGGTCCTCGAAAGCGCGGAACTCGCCGCCGTCGCCACCGAAGTGGGCGCCGGACTGCCGGACTTCCTGCGGCCCACGCACTACGCCCAGGTCGACGGCATCCCGCTGACGGTGAACGGGAAGGCTGACACCAAGGCACTGCCCGAGGCCAAGCCGCTGGGCGCGCTGACCACGGCGGGGGAGCGGGGCCCGCAGACCGAGACCGAGACCGTGGTGTGCGAGTACTTCGCCGAGGCACTGGATCTCGACGACGACGAGGTGAGCGCGGTGAGCGACTTCGTGTCCCTGGGAGGACACTCCATGCTGGCGGTGCGGCTCGTCGGGCTGCTCCGCCGCGAGTACGGTCCCGTGATCACCATCCGCGATCTGTTCACCCTGCGAACCCCGGAAGCGATTGCCCGCCACCTCGATGACAACTGACACCCAGCGGCCCCGCCACGGGACCGCCATCCTCCGGACCGCCCTGCGCCGCAACCTCGGCGCCATGGCCTGGGGCACCCTCCTCATGGGCCTCTACCAGGCCGGCGAGACGGCCTTCCCCATCGCACTCGGCCTGATCGTCGAGCACACGATGCGTGACGGCCGCAGCCTCCAGGCGCTCGCCGTGTCGATCGGGGCCCTGGCCGTGATCATCACGACGGTGTCGCTGTCGTGGCGGTTCGGCATGCGGATCCTGCAGAAGGCCAACACGACCGAGGCGCACCGCTGGCGGGTGAAGGTCGCGGCCTGCGGTCTGCAGCCCGTCGCACGGGACGTCGACCTCAAGTCCGGCGAGGTGCTGACCATCGCCACCGAGGACGCCGACCAGACCGCCGACATCATCGAGGTGGTGCCGCTGCTCATCAGCTCGCTCGTCGCGGTGCTGGTCGCGGCGGTCGCCCTGGGCCTGGCGGACGTCCGGCTGGGGCTGCTGGTGATCGTGGGCACCGTCGCGATCCTGTCGATCCTCAGCGTGATGTCCAAGCGGATCGGCAGCAGCACCCAGGAGCAGCAGGCCCGGGTGGCGCGGGCGGGTGCGAAGGTCGCCGACCTGATCACCGGCCTGCGCCCGCTGCACGGCTTCGGCGGCAACCACGCCGCGTTCCGGTCCTACCGCGAGGTCAGCACGGAGGCGAAGCGCCAGTCGATCACCGTCGCCAAGGTGAACGGCGCCTACGCGGGCACCGCCCTGGCTCTCAACGCGGTCCTCGCCGGCGCCGTCACCCTGATGGCGGGCTGGCTGGCGTTCGAGGGCCGGATCACCATCGGTGAACTCGTCATGGCCGTGGGCCTGGCGCAGTTCATCATGGAACCTCTCAAGCTGTTCTCGGAGATGCCCAAGTACGTGATGATCGCGCGTGCCTCGGCCGAGCGGATGGCTCTGGTGCTGTCGGCCCCGCCGGTGATGACCCCGGGCTCCGAACGCCCCTCCGAGGGCGGCGACCTGGAGATCGACCGCGTCCGCCACGGCACGCTGACCGACCTGTCCTTCCAGGTGAAGGCGGGCGAGTTCGTCGCCATCGCCTCGTACCAGCCCCGCGCGGCGGCCGACCTCGCCGCCGTCCTGGCCGTGCGCGTCCCGCCCACCGCGTACGAGGGAACGGTCCGGATCGGCGACAAGGACCTGGCGGACCTCCCCGTCGAGGCGGTCCGCGAGCACCTGCTGGTCAACCCCTACGACGGGGAGATCTTCGCGGGCACCCTGCGCACGAACATCGACCCGTCGGGCACCAGCCGGACGGTCCCCGAGGCGGTCGAGGCCTCCATGCTGACCGACGTCGTGGCCCTGCACCGCGAGGGCCTCGACTACGGCGTCCGCGACCGGGGCGCCAACCTCTCCGGAGGCCAGCGCCAACGCCTCTCCCTGGCGCGCGCCCTGGCCGCCGACACCGACATCCTCGTCCTGCACGACCCGACGACGGCGGTGGACGCGGTCACCGAACAACTCGTCGCCCGCAACGTGGCGAAGCTGCGCCGGAGCCGCACGACGATCGTCATCACCAGCAGCCCGGCCTTCCTGGACGCGGCGGACCGGGTCCTGATCCTGGACGCCGGAACAATCACAGCAGAGGACACCCACCGCAACCTCCTGGCAAGAGACCAGAACTACTGCTCGGCGGTGGCACGCTGACCCTTCAACGGGGCCCGGGGGAGATGCCTTCAGGGGAGCGGGGAACTGCGCGACGGGCCCCACGCACCCGCACCCGACGACGGCGCTGGGCGCGCTGCGCCGAGGCCGCGTGTGCATGTTCAGGGGGCCCGGGGGAGATGCCTTCAGGGGCGCGGGGAACTGCGCGATGGCCCCCATGCACCCGCACTCGACGACGGCGCTGGGCGCGCTGCGCCGAGGCCGCGTGTGCATGTTCAGGGGGCCCGGGGGAGATGCCTTCAGGGGCGCGGGGAACTGCGCGATGGCCCCCACGCACCCGCACCCGACGACGGCGCTACGCCCGAAGCGCCCACCCCACATCCCTCAGCAGCGCATGACGCCACCCGACCCGGTCATGCCCCGACGCCGACCGTGACACCCGCACGGCCGCCCCGGCCCGCTCCACCAAACCCTCGATCACCTCACAATGGGGCAGCATCCGCTCCTCGTGCTCCCCGACATCGAACGCGACCCGCAGCCCCGACAGATCAACACCGCCCCGCAACCGCTCGGCGATGACACCCCCCACCGAACCCCCCAACGGATCGGCCGCCCGCAGGGCACCCGGCGTCCACCAGAACGACCCCGACTGACACGCCACCCGCGACACCAGCTCCGGAAACTCCAGCGCCGCGTACACCGCACTCAGCCCCCCGAGACTCTGCCCGGCGACCACCAGCCGCTCCGGATCGGCGGGCACGCCCGACTCCGCCACCAGCGGCAGCAGTTCGTCCCGCACCGCCTTCCACAGCTCGGGCCGGCACGTGAACTCGGCGGCCCGGTCCTTGGCGGGCAGGAAGACCAGGGTGACCGGCGGCATGTCCCCCGCCGCCACCGCCGAGTCGAACGCGGTCACGGCCGGATGCAGATGCAGCCAGTCGTCGCCGTCGAGCAGCAACACCACCGGCCCACCGCCCCCCGCCGGATGAACCCGCACGGTCCGCCGCCCGCCCAGCCGCTCACTCGCCCACCGGACTCGGGTCCGCGGCAGGGGCAGCACCGCGTCCGCCCCGAGAATGGGCCAGTGCGGCTGCTCCGGGGCGTCCGGCGTCGCGGCGATGGACCGTTCGCCGCCCGCCCCGGCCGGGTTGAAGGGGTCGGCATGGGCGTCGTCCCCCGCCACGAACCGGTACGTCACCCGCAGCCGCTCGGGCATGCGCACCTCGGCGTACCAGCAGTCGGTGTCCTCCCAGCGCCGCAGGGCGACCGGATCCGACCAGCTCTCGAACTCGATGGTCACCGGCGACGACCCGCGCCACAGAAACAGGGTCACCCAGCCGCCGCCCTCGGCGGGCACCGAAGAGGGCGCCCCGACGGCGGCCCAGAACGCGGCACCGCCGGGCGCCCCCGGCAGCCCGAACCCGGCGAACACGTCCTGACTGTCGGCCGCGGCCACGCGCATGAACGTCTCCTTGTGAGAGGGAAGGGCAAAAGGCTAAGCTCCGTCAATTAGGCGAGCCTAACCTAATCTTGGCCTTCCGAGGAGGCACGACGCATGAGCACCAACCCCTTCGACGACCCCGAAGGCCGGTTCCTCGTCCTGGTGAACGACGAGGGCCAGCACTCCCTCTGGCCGTCCTTCGCCGAAGTGCCCGGGGGGTGGGCGATCGCCTTCGCCGAGAACACCCGCGAGGCATGCCTGGAGTACGTCGAGACCCACTGGACGGACCTGCGCCCCCGGTCCCTCGCCGCATCCCAGGACGCCTGATCCCGCCGATGCTGTGCACCAGGCTGACCAACGCCCGTTTCCTCACCATGGATCCGGACCACCCGGTCGCTCACGACCTGGGCATCTGGCAGGGCCGGATCGCGGGCCTCGACGAGGCCGTGACCTCCCTGCCCGCCCGGGAGGTCGTCGACCTCCAGGGCGCCACGGTGCTGCCGGGATTCATCGACGCCCATGTCCACCTCGCCTGGACCGGGTTCAAGCAGAACACCCCGAGCATCGCGGGCCGCACCCGCGTCGACGACGTGCTCGCGGCCGTGGCCGAGGCCGTCGCCCGCACTCGCGCACCCGGCGACTGGGTGAGCATCGCCGGCTACGACCAGCGCGCCCTGGGCCGCCACCTGACCGCCGCCGAACTCGACCGGGTCAGCGACGGACGCAAGCTCTACCTGCTGCACGACTCCGGACACGGCTGCGTCGTCAACACCGCCGTCCTGGACCTGCTTCCCGCGGACATCCCGCACGAGAACGGCTTCCTGGCCGAGCAGGCCATGGGCGCCGCCCGCGCCCTGCGCCTGCCGCACGCCCAGGAGGACCTGGCCGAGGCGATCGGCCGGGCGGCCCGTACCTGCCTCACCGAGGGCGTCACCGCCTGCGCCGAAGCGGGCATCGGCGGCACCCTCTTCGGTCACAGCCCCGTCGAACTCGGCGCCTATCAACTCGCCCGGGAAAAAGGCCTGTTGCCGCTGCGGGTGCAGCTCATGGTGTCCGCGGACCGGCTGCGCCCGGTCACCGCGCACGAGACCGACGGCATCCCGCGCGCCCTCGACCTCGGCCTGCGCACCGGGTTCGGCGACGACCGGCTCTCCGTGGGCGCGCTGAAGGTGTACACCGACGGCGGCATGATGGCCCGTACGGCCGCACTGACCCGCCCGTACGAAGGGCTCGACCACACCGGGCAGTTGCAGGACGCCCCGGACGTGCTCACGGACCTCATCGTGGACGGCCACCTCGCCGGCTGGCAGCTCGCCGTGCACGCCATCGGCGACCGGGCGGCCGACATCGCCCTGGACGCGATCGAGCGCGCCCAGCGGATCCGGCCCCGCCCCGAGGCACGCCACCGCATCGAACACGCCGGGCTGATCCGGCCCGACCAGCTCCCGCGCATGGCGCGACTCGGCGTCAGCGCGGTCGTCCAGCCCAACTTCCTGCGCTGCTTCGGCGACGACTACGCCGCGATCATGGGCGAGGAACGGGCGCCCTGGATGTACCGGGGCCGGGCCTTCCTGGACCACGGCATTCCCCTGGTGGGCAGCTCCGACCGGCCCGTCGCCGACGGATCGCCCTTGCGTGCCGTCCAGTTCATGGCCGAACGTGCCTCCGTCTCCGGGCAGCTCATCGGCCCGGACGAGGCCGTCACCGTCGACCAGGCCCTGCACGCGTACACCGTCGCCGGCGCCCACGCCTGCCACTGGGAGGACCGCCTGGGCTCTCTCACCCCGGGCAAACACGCCGACCTGGCCGTCCTCGCCGACGACCCTCGGAGCGTCGACATCTCGCGTATCGGCGACATCGAGGTCGTGGAGACGTACGTGGGCGGCCGTCCGAGTCGTCCGCGCGCTTGATCCCCGGTCCGCAACCGAGGAAGGAACCCCTTGCCCACGGCTTCGCCACGCCCTGCCGTGCTCCCGCACGCCCTTGCCGCACCGACCCCCGCGGTGCGTACCGCCCGTCCCGACGAGGCCGCCGCCCTCGCCGCGCTGTCCCGGCCCTTCGTGCGCTCGGGCGCACTGCGCGAACGCCCCGTCTCCCTCTACGCCGCCCACGCGGCCGACTTCCTGGTGCTCCGGGCTCCCGACGGCACTCTCGACGGCTGCGTGGGCCTGCGCGCCTACCCGGCGGACCCGGAGGAGGGCCGCGAACGCGCGGGCGTCGTCTACAACTTCTGCGTCGCCGCGCACCGGCAGGGGAGCGGGGCGGGCGCCGGGCTGTTACGCGCGGTGCTCGCCACGGCACACGCGCAGTCGCTCGACGCCCTGTTCACGGCGACCACCGGAGGCGCCGGACTGTTCCTGCGCTACGGCTTCACACCCACGACCGCGCACCGTGCGCCGCGGCCCTGGGCGGAGTCCCTGGACCCGAGGCGCGGCGCGCGCGTTCTCGTCAGGACGTGGTGACCGGGTCGGGAACCACGGTGGTCCCGGGGCCGGTCCCGGCAAGCACACTGCGCAGCACCGCGTGCGGCACGCGCCCGTCCACCACATGCGCCTTGCGTACCCCGCCGCGGACGGCCCGCAGACAGCCCTCCATCTTCGGCAGCATCCCGCTCGCCAGCCCGGGCAGCAGCCCGTCCAGCGCACGGGCCGTCAGATGCCCGATCACCTCGGTGCTGTGCGGCCAGTCCGCGTACAGCCCTTCGACGTCGGTGAGCATCACCAGCCGCTCGGCATCGAGCGCGACGGCGAGGGCGGCCGCGGCGAGATCGGCGTTCACGTTGTAGACCTGCCCGTCCGCGCCGCGTGCCACGGGGGAGACGACGGGGATGTGGTCCTGCTCCAACAGGGCGCGCACCATGGCCGGATTGACGTCCACGACGTCGCCGACGAGGCCGATGTCCACCGCCCTGCCGTCCACCCGGGCCGGCCGCCGCACGGCCGTCATCGTGTGCGCGTCCTCCCCGGTCAGACCCACGGCGAAGGGACCGTGGGCGTTGATGTGCCCGACCAGCTCCCGCTGCACGCGACCCGTCAGCACCATGCGCACCACGTCCATGGTCTCGGGCGTGGTCACCCGCAGCCCCGCCTCGAAGCGGGTCTCCAGGCCGAGCTGGTCCAGCATCGCGCTGATCTGCGGCCCACCGCCGTGCACGACGACCGGGCGCAGGCCCGCGTGCCGCAACTCGACGACGTCCTGGGCGAAGGTGAGTTGAAGCCCTGGGTCCACCATGGCGTTGCCGCCGAACTTGACGACGACCACACTGCCCCGCAGTTCCTCCGGCCAGGGAAGTGCCTGGACGGACGGATCCCCTTCTCGGGCGGCTGTCACGGTCACGGGGGCACTCCGTTTCGCAGCGAGGCCGGGCAGGCCCGCACCAGGGGAGTTCAATTCAGCTTAGCCTAGCCTAAGTTGTAGCGGTGTGTGATTCATTCCGGGACGGGCTACGGCAAGCGGAACGGGAAGGCGTCGCCGACGCCGCCGGTGAGCCGGGGCCGGACGACGGTGTACGGCCCGCCGAGGTCATGGCGGACTCGCGGCCCACGGGTTGAGCTGCCCGGCCGGGCGGACCGGAGGAGCGCGACGCGGCCGGAACCGGACGCGCGTGAGGGCCGCATCCCGGGAGTCTCCGGGGGTGCGGCCCTCACGCGTGCCTCTGGCGAGCCCCTTCGTTCCGGCGGATCCGGCCGAGCCGACCCGGTTGGAACCGAGCCCTTGACCCTCGGCGCACTCCTCCGCGATGCTCGGTTGCGTATAGCGGTGCGTGTATCGAATAAGGCAACGCACTCGCGAGGGTTTCCCGCTTGAGGAGCAGCTCATGGCCCACGAGGTTCGTGCCGTCGTCGCCCGTAAGAAGGGCGCTCCGGTCTCCGTCGAAACGATCGTCGTCCCCGACCCGGGCCCGGGTGAGGCGCTGGTCAAGGTCGAGGCGTGCGGCGTCTGTCATACCGATCTCCACTACCGCGAGGGCGGGATCAACGACGACTTCCCCTTTCTTCTGGGGCACGAGGCGGCAGGTCGCGTCGAGGCGGTCGGAGAGGGAGTCACCGGCCTCGAGCCTGGTGACTTCGTCATCCTCAACTGGCGTGCGGTGTGCGGCCAGTGCCGGGCTTGCAGCAAGGGCAGGCCCTGGTACTGCTTCGCCACCCACAACGCGACACAACCCATGACGCTGCTCGACGGCACCCCGCTCTCGCCGGCACTCGGGATCGGCGCGTTCGCGGAGAAGACGCTGGTCGCCGCCGGGCAGTGCACCAAGGTGGACCCGGCGGCCTCGGCTGCGGCAGCCGGTCTGCTCGGGTGCGGCGTCATGGCGGGATTCGGCGCGGCCGTGAACACCGGTACCGTCGGCCGGGGCGACTCCGTCGCCGTCATCGGCTGCGGCGGCGTGGGCATGGCCGCCGTCGCGGGGGCGAGGCTGGCCGGGGCGAGCAAGATCATTGCCGTCGACATCGACCAGCGCAAGCTCGACCGGGCCATGACCATGGGAGCCACCCACACGGTCGACGGAGCGAAGGGCGACGTCGTGGCAGCGGTGCGTGAGCTGACCGGCGGCTTCGGCGCGGACGTCGTCGTGGAGGCGGTCGGCCGCCCCGAGACGTACCGGCAGGCCTTCTACGCCCGCGACCTGGCCGGCACGGTCGTGCTGGTCGGCGTGCCCACCCCGGAGATGAAGGTGGAGCTGCCCCTGCTCGACGTCTTCGGACGGGGCGGCTCGCTGAAGTCCAGCTGGTACGGCGACTGCCTGCCCTCGCGCGACTTCCCGGCCCTCATCGACCTGTATCTGGGCGGCCGTTTCGACCTGGACGCGTTCGTCTCCGAGACCATCGGCCTCGGCGACGTGGAGGAGGCGTTCGAGAAGATGCACCGCGGCGACGTGCTGCGATCGGTGGTGGTGCTGTGATGGCCGGCGCGCCGCGCATCGAACACCTCGTCACCAGCGGGACCTTCAGCCTCGACGGCGGGACCTGGGACGTCGACAACAACGTCTGGATCATCGGTGACGACGACGAGGTGGTCGTCATCGACGCGGCGCACGATTCCGACGCCGTCCTGGAGGCCGTCGGTGACCGCCGCCTCTCGGCCATCGTGTGCACCCACGCCCACGACGACCATGTGCGCGCCGCGCCGGACCTCGCTCTGGCCACGGGGGCGCCCATCCTCCTGCACCCTGATGACCAGGTGCTGTGGAAGATGGTGCACCCCGGCCGGCGGCCCGACGGCCCGCTCGCCGACGGTGACGAACTCATGGTGGCGGGCATCGGCCTGCGTGTCCTCCACACGCCCGGACACGCTCCGGGTGCCGTGTGCCTGTACGCCCCCGACCTGGGCGCGCTGTTCAGCGGTGACACGCTGTTCGCCGGAGGCCCCGGCGCGACCGGGCGCTCGTACAGCGACTTCGGCACGATCATCGGCTCGATCGGTGACCGGCTCCTGACCCTCCCCGGCGGCACGGTCGTCCACACCGGGCACGGCGGGACGACGACCGTCGAGGCGGAGGCACCGCACCTGGAGGAGTGGGCCGCCCGCGGCTGGTGACGAGGCGCCGCCAGGCCGGCCGGGACGAGCGGATGCGTGTCTCCTCGCCCGAGACCCGCGAACGAGAGCCCGCCCCGGCCGGCATGCCCGCGACCCCGTCGGAACGCCCGCGTACCTGGCCGGCCTGCCGGTCGCCCGGCGGTTGAGGCCGGGCCTCCATTGTGGGTGGCCGTGCCGCCGGTCGTGGTGGCCCTGCCCCGGACCGTCGGGGCCGTGCCTTTGGCCGCCGTGGACAGGAACGACCGTCAAGACAAGGACCATCCGCCCCGTCGGCCCCCCTGGACGAACCGCCTTGTACGCTCCCGCCCCGATGGCCCGCTTCGGCGGCCTCGTCGCCACTGATCTGCGCGAGGTGACCAGTGATCCCGCCGCCCTGGACTCCTCCGGCTTCTGGGCGGTCGTCGCGGACTTCGAAGGCCGCCTGGTCTGTGCGCGGTTCGGCCGGCTGCGTCGCGCGCGGGTGCCCGCTCCGCGGGCCGGCGCCTGGCCGGGGCCGGCCGCTGGCGACTGGACCTCGTCACTGGACCGCGTCGCCTACACCGCCGGCGTGCGCCGCATCCGCGAGCACATCGCGGCGGGCGACGTCTACCAGGCCAATCTCTGCCGCGTGCTCACCGGACCCCTTCCCGACCCGGGCGCCACCGACATCGACGCGCTGACCGCGGTGCTCGCCCGTGGCAACCCCGCGCCCTACGCCGGTACGGTCCGGCTTCCCGCGCACGGCGTCGAAGTGGCCACCGCCTCGCCCGAACTCTTCCTGCGCCGCACCGGCCGGACCGTGGAGTCCGGGCCGATCAAGGGCACCGGCCGTACCGTGGGCGACCTGCTGCCCAAGGACCACGCCGAGAACGTGATGATCGTGGATCTGGTCCGCAACGACCTGGGGCGGGTCTGCGCCACCGGATCCGTGACCGTTCCGGCCCTGTGCGCCCTCGAGCGGCACCCGGGGCTGGTCCACCTCGTCTCCACCGTGCGCGGGGAGCTGGCACAGGGCGCGGGCTGGCCCGAGCTGATGGCCGGGACCTTCCCACCGGGTTCCGTGACCGGCGCGCCCAAATCCAGTGCACTGCGCATCATCCACACCCTGGAGACCACGCCCCGCGGCCCGTACTGCGGTGCCGTCGGCTGGGTCGACGCCGACCGGGGGGACCGGTGAACTGGCCGTGGGCATCCGCACCTTCTGGATCGACCGTACCGCCCCCGCGGGGCCGGTTTTGCGCTTCGGTACGGGCGCCGGCATCACCTGGGGGTCCGAGCCCGAGAGGGAATGGGACGAGACCGAACTCAAGGCCTCTCGGCTGCTCGCTCTGGCGTCGATGCCGCATCGCGGGGCCGAGGCCTTCCACCTGCCTTGACAGCGCCGCACGGCCGTCCTCAGACTCGTTGCTCACATCGCACGGTGTTCCTCTATATGCAACGAGGTCGACTGGTCCCATGATGAGCCCCGCACACCCCATAGCCGACCCGCCCCGAGTCGCATGAGCACCGCCGCCCGGCCCGGCCGGGCCGCTTTCGTGCTCCATCCGCGAGGTCTTCCCCGTCGCGGCCGGACGCTCGTGATGGGCATCGTGAACGTCACCCCCGACTCGTTCTCCGACGGCGGGCGGTGGTTCGACCCGGCACGGGCCGTCGCGCACGGCCTCGCGCTGCTCGGCGAGGGCGCGGACATCCTGGACGTGGGTGGTGAATCGACCCGGCCCGGTGCCGCCCGCCCGACTGTCGAGGAGGAGCTGCGGCGCGTGCTGCCGGTCGTCGGTGAACTCGCCGCCGCGGGCGCGACGGTCAGCGTCGACACCATGCGGGCCGAGGTCGCCGCCCATGCCATGGAGGCCGGCGCCGCCCTGGTCAACGACGTCTCCGGCGGACTCGCCGACCCGGCGATGCTGCCGTTGATGGCGCGGGCCGGAAAGCCCTACGTGCTCATGCACTGGCGCGGGCACTCCGCGGGGATGCAGGCGAACGCCGTGTACGACGACGTCGTCACCGACGTGGTCGACGAGTTGCGGGCGAGAGTCGACGCGGCCCTGCGCGCCGGAGTCCCGGCGGACTGTCTCGTCGTCGACCCGGGGCTCGGGTTCGCCAAGCACGCCGAGCACAACTGGCGGCTGCTGGGCCGTCTCCGGGAGGTCGTCGCGCTCGGTCGGCCGGTCCTGGTGGGGGCGGCGCGGAAGTCCTTTCTGGGCCACCTGCTGACGGACCCGGAGACGGGGCGGCCCCGGCCGGCCCACCTGCGAGACGCGGCCACGTCCGCGGTGTCGGTTCTGGCCGCCGCGCAGGGTGCCTGGTGCGTGCGCGTCCACGACGTCGCCTCGACGGCCGACGCGGTGCGAGTGACCGCTCGGTGGGGCCTCGAGTCCGCGGTGTCGCCGCTGCCCGTGCCCCGGTTCTGAGAGGCGCCCCGCTCCGACCTGCGTTTCTCATGATGCGGGGCGTTGCGCATCAGGCAACGAAGATTTGGCGTATCAGCCGTCTCGCGAACTTCTTGACAAGGATTCGCGAGCGCCCTCAAACTGGCGTTGCGTTCACCGCAATCCGTTTCGCTATACGCACCGAGGTGTCATGATGATTGCCGCGTGCCGTCTCGTGGATCTGCCCCGAGGCGAGGCCCACAGGCTCGACATCGACCCGCCGGTCTCGGTGTTCCACACCGATGACGGCGAACTCTTCGCCATCGACGACACATGCACCCACCAGGACGCCTCGCTCGCCGACGGCTGGCTGGAGGGTTGCGAGGTCGAATGCCCGCTGCACGCCTCGAAGTTCAACCTCAAGACCGGAGCCGTCGACGCCCCGCCGGCCAAGCTCCCGGTGCGCACGCACGAGGTCTTCGTCGAGGACGGCATGATCTACGTCCGGCTGTCCACGGCAGCCCCGAACCTGCCTCCCTGCATCGCCGCCCGGCTCGCCGGGGGCGTCGCGTGAGGACCGTGGCCGTGGTGGGCGCGTCGCTGGCCGGTCTGTCGGCGGCGCGTTCGTTGCGCAAACAGGGCTACGACGGACGGCTGGTCGTCATCGGCGACGAGGTCCATCGCCCGTACGACAGGCCTCCCCTGTCCAAGGAGTTCCTGGCCGGCGGCATCGGCGAGGCCGAACTCGCGCTGGAACCGGACGGCGAGGACCTGCAAGCGGAGTGGCTGCTCGGGGCCCGCGCCGCCGGACTCGACGCCACGCCCCGCGCGGTGCGGCTCACCGACGGCAGGGAGGTGCGGGCCGACGGCATCGTCATCGCCACCGGCGCCGCCGCCCGGGCCCTGCCCGGCATGGACGGACTCGCCGGTGTGCACACTCTGCGCACCCTGGACGACGCCCGCGCCCTGCGGGACGAACTGTCCCGGGGCGGACGCCTGGTCGTGATCGGCGGCGGCTTCATCGGTGCCGAGGTCGCCTCCACCGCCCGCGCCCTCGGCCTGGACGTGACCATCGTCGAGGCGGCGCCCACACCACTGGCCGGACCGCTCGGCCCGGCCATGGGGCGCATCGTCTCCGCCCTCCACGCGGACCACGGCGTACGCCTGTTGTGCGGCGTGGGCGTCAAGGGGCTGAGCGGCGAGAACCGCGTCGACGCGGTCCTGATGGAGGACGGCCGGAGCATCCCCGCCGACATCGTGGTCGTGGGTGTCGGGGCCCGTCCCTGCGTCGACTGGCTGGCAGGCTCCGGCGTCGAACTCGACGACGGTGTCAAGTGCGGTGCGGACGGCCGTACCAGCCTGGCCGGGGTGGTCGCGGTCGGAGACTGCGCCTCCTGGTACGACCCGCGCGCAGGCACCCACCGTCGCGTCGAGCACTGGACCGGCGCCCGGGAGCGCCCGGACGCGGCCATCGCCGCCCTGCTGTCCTGGGGCGAGTCCGAACCCGGCCTGCCCCGGCCGCCGTACTTCTGGTCCGACCAGTACGGCGTGAAGATCCAGTTCGTCGGCAACGCGGCCCGCGCCGACAGCGTGACGATCGAGGAAGGCACCGCGGACGATCGCAACGTCCTGGCTGTCTACCGACGCGCCGGACACCCGGTCGCCGTCCTCGGGATGAACCAGCCGAAGCTGTTCATGCGCTGGCGCAAGCACCTCGCGGTCGCGACGCCCTGACAGGGTCGCAGACCTCGCTCTCACAGCCTCCGCTGCGCACAAAGCGCCGCTGCTCCTTCCCCCCCCCGACGACGTCCGGTGTCGCTCGTCCCGGCGCGTGCATGCCCCGATCCCCGACGTTTCCCCGAGGAGTGCACTGTGACCTCGACCGGCCTGCCGGAAAGCCTCATCACCACCCTCCCCGGCTCCTCCTACACGGATCCCGGGATCTTCGCCCAGGAGCTGGAACACATATTCGAGGCGATGTGGTTCTGCGCCGTGCGCTCCTCCGACCTCGCCGTGCCCGGTGCCTTCCGGACCGTCGAGGTGGGCCGCGAGAGCATCCTGATCACCCGCGCACGGGACAACTCCATACGCGCCTTCCTCAACGTCTGCCGTCACCGCGGAGCCAAGCTCTGCACGGCGGAGAGCGGCGAGGTCAAGCGCGCCTTCCAATGCCCCTATCACGCCTGGACGTACGACCTGACGGGCAAACTGGTCGCGGCACCCAACCTCACCAAGATGCCCGACGTCAGCCGCACCGAATACGGCCTGGCGGCAGTGACCACGCGGGAATGGCTGGGTTACGTGTGGGTGTGCCTCGCGGAGAACCCGCCCCCCTTCGACGAGGTCGTGGGGGATGTGGTCGCGCGCCTGGGCGACACGGAGTCGATCGAGCACTACGACCTCGACAACCTCGAAGTCGGTAAGCGCATCGTCTACGACGTGAAGGCGAACTGGAAGCTCATCGTCGAGAACTTCATGGAGTGCTATCACTGCGCGACGATCCACCCCGAACTGACCGAGGTGCTCCCCGAGTTCGCCGACGGGTACGCCGCCCAGTACTACGTGGGACACGGCGCGGAGTTCGGCTCCGAGGTCAAGGGCTTCACCGTCGACGGCTCCGAGGGCCTCGACCGCATTCCAGGCATCACCGAGGACCAGGATCGCCGTTACTACGCGATCACCGTCCGGCCGCAGGTCTTCATCAACCTCGTGCCCGACCATGTGATCTTCCACCGGATGTACCCGGTCGCCGTGGATCGCACCATCGTCGAGTGCGACTGGCTCTACCTCAAGCACGTCGTGGAGAGCGGCAAGGACGTCAGCCGGTCGGTGGAGCTCTTCGACCGAGTCAACCGGCAGGACTTCGACGCCTGCGAGCGCTGCCAGCCCGCGATGAGCTCCCGGCTCTACGCCAAGGGCGGAGTCCTCGTGCCCAGCGAGCATCACATCGGCGATTTCCACGCCTTCGTCCAGGAGCGGCTGGACGTGGGGCGGCCACAGTAGCGGCGGTCCACGGGCGGGCCGGCACCCGGTGTGTGGGGCGCCCGTCGAAGGTGGCGCGGCGGGGTCAGCCCAGATAGCCCATGCGATGGCTGATCTCGTCCGCGCCCTTGACCAGCACCGGAGCGAGGGCGTGCATACGGTCCTCGGTGAGCCGGTACGCCGGTCCGGAGGCGCTGATCGCAGCGATGACCTCTCCGTCCCTGTTGCGGACCGGGGCGGCCATGGCGTGCAGCCCGATCTCGAACTCCTCCAGGGTCCAGGAGTAGCCGCGCTCGAGCGCTTCGGCGAGGTTCTTCTCGAGCTTGGTCTTGGCCGTCAGGGTGCGGGGGGTCACCTTCTTCAGACCGGCCGCCGACAGCAGCGCGGCACGCTCCTTCGCCGGCATGTGGGCCAGCAGGATCTTGCCGCTGGAGGTGGCGTGCAGCGGCGTCAGCTGGCCGACCCAGTTGAACGCCGTGACAGCACCGGGACCGCGCACCTGGTACAGGTTGATCGCGTACTGCTCCTGCATCACGGCGAGGTTCACGGTCTCGCCGATCTCCTCGGCGAGACGCTCGCAGACCGGACGGCTCTGCTGGGTGATGTCGATGCGGCCGGTGACTGCGCCGGCGAGGCGGACGAGGCCGAAACCCAGGCGGTACTTGCCGCGCTCGCCGGCCTGCTCCACCAAACCGCGCACCTCCAGGGCGCCGAGCAGCCGGAACGCGGTGGACTTGTGGACATCGATCTCGGCGGCCACCTCGCTGACCCCGGCCTCGCCGCGCCGGGCCAGAATCTCCAGCACGGTGATGGCGCGGTCGACGGACTGCACCCCACCGGTCGGCGCAGTCGTCGTTTCGGTATCTGGATGGTAGTTGCTCACAACGCAACTATACGGGCGTTAAACATAGGCGACAGCGGTGCAGGTCACGGGCCTGGTGCCAACCTTGTGCAAGTTGCGTTGTCCGCAACCTGGTGCGCATAGAGATACAGGTACTAGCATGCCGCGCATTCTCAACGGCGCGAGCGAGACGAGGCCTCATGGCTCACTTGCAGTACGACTTCGTCATCGTCGGTGGTGGATCGGCCGGCAGTGCACTGGCCAACCGGCTCTCCGCGGACCCCGGCAACCGGGTGCTGGTTCTGGAGGCGGGCAGGCCCGACTATCCCTGGGATGTCTTCATCCACATGCCCGCGGCTCTGACCTACCCGATCGGCAGCCGGTTCTACGACTGGAAGTACGAATCCGAACCGGAGCCCCACATGGGCGGTCGGCGCGTCTACCACGCGCGAGGCAAGGTGCTGGGCGGTTCCAGCAGCATCAACGGCATGATCTTCCAGCGCGGCAACCCCATGGACTACGAGCGCTGGGCGGCCGACCCCGGCATGAAGACCTGGGACTATGCGCACTGCCTGCCGTACTTCCGGCGGATGGAGAACTGCCTCGCCGCCGACGCGGACGACGAGTTCCGCGGCCACGACGGACCTCTCGTCCTGGAACGCGGCCCTGGGGCCAACCCGCTCTTCAAGGCCTTCCTGAAGGCCACCGAGGAGGCGGGCCACGCCCCCACCGAGGACGTGAACGGCTACCGGCAGGAAGGTTTCGCCAGGTTCGACCGCAATGTCCACCGCGGCCGCCGCCTGTCGGCCTCCAAGGCCTACCTCAAGCCCGTGCGAAAGCGCCCCAACCTCACGGTCAGGACGCGCACCCTGGTCACCCGCATCCTCTTCGAAGGCAAGCGGGCCGTCGGCGTCGAGTACCGGCGTGGCCGCGGCAGACCCCAGCGGGTGTACGCCCGCGAAATCATCCTCTGCGGAGGCGCGATCAACTCCCCGCAACTGCTCCAGCTCTCGGGCGTCGGCAACGCCGAGGAACTGCGTGCGCTCGGCATCGACGTCGTACACGATCTGCCGGGTGTCGGCGAGAACCTCCAGGACCACCTGGAGGTGTACATCCAGTACGCCTGCAAGCAACCCGTCTCCATGCAGCCGTACCTCGCGAAGTGGCGCGCCCCCTTCATCGGCCTGCAGTGGCTCTTCCGCACCGGCCCCGCCGCGACCAACCACTTCGAGGCGGGCGGCTTCGTCCGCGGCAACGAGGACGTGCCCTACCCCAACCTGATGTTCCACTTCCTGCCCATCGCGGTCCGCTACGACGGCTCCGTGCCCGCCGGCGGACACGGATACCAGGTGCACGTCGGGCCCATGTACTCCGATGCCATCGGCTCGGTGAAGATCAAGAGCAAGGACCCGGCCGAGCACCCCGCGCTGCGCTTCAACTACCTGTCCACCGAGCAGGACCGCCGCGAGTGGGTCGAGGCCGTCAGGGTCGCCCGCGAGCTGCTCAACCAGCCCGCCATGGCCCCGTACAACGCCGGGGAGGTCTCGCCGGGACCCTCCGTCGAGACCGACGAGGAGATCCTCGCCTGGGTCGCCGAGGACGGCGAGACCGCGCTGCATCCGTCCTGCACCTGCAAGATGGGCACCGACGAGATGGCTGTCGTGGACCCGGCCAGCATGCGGGTGCACGGGGTGGAGGGGCTGCGTGTCGTCGACGCGTCGGTGATGCCCTACATCACCAACGGCAACATCTACGCGCCCGTCATGATGATCGCGGAGAAGGCGGCCGACCTCATCCTCGGCAAGGACCCCCTGCCGCCGTCCACCGCCGCGTATTACCGGCACCGCTCCCTGCCGTAACCAGCGGTTTTCAGACAGTGGGCCGGCCCGGAGGTGATGCGTTCCGGGCCGGCCGGCGTAGCCTCTCCGCAGCTGTCTCCTTGGCGAAACCGTCATCGGTCACCCCCTTGACGTGGGGTGCGGCCTTCTACAGAGTGTTCCACCACAAGCAATACGGTGCGCGATGCGCAACGCGATTCGCTCGAAGGGCCCTCGACGTGGCAGACCTGTACGTGGATGGAAAATGGCGGGATCCCATGGCCGGCGGCCACCGGGACATCCGCTGCCCCGCCGACGGCACGGTCTCCGTGACCGTCTCCGAAGGTACACGCCCCGACGCGGAGGCGGCCATCGCCGCGGCCCGCAGGGCCTTCGACGAAGGGCCCTGGCCGCGCACCTCCGAGCGCGAGCGCGGCGCCCTGCTCCTGCGCACCGCCGACCTCCTCGAACGCGACGCGGACGTGTTCGCCCGCGCCGAATCGCTGGACACCGGCAAGCGGCTGGTGGAGAGCGAGTACGACGTCGCCGACGTCGTCTCCTGCTTCCGCTACTACGGAGGGCTCGGCGGGACCGACGCCGGCCGGGTGATCGACACCGGCCGTGACGACGCGGTCAGCCGCGTCGTGTACGAGCCGATCGGAGTGTGCGGGCTGATCACCCCGTGGAACTACCCGCTGCTCCAGGCGAGTTGGAAGGTGGCGCCCGCTCTCCTCGCGGGCAACGCGATCGTCCTCAAGCCCAGTGAGCTCACCCCCTCGACGTCCATCCTGCTGATGAAGGCACTGGAGGAGGCCGGGCTCCCGGCCGGTGCCGCCAACCTCGTCCTGGGGACCGGGCCCGAGGTGGGCGCACCCCTCGCCGAGGACCCCGCCGTCGACATGGTCTCCTTCACCGGCGGCCTGGACACCGGCAGACGCATCATGGCCACCGCGGCCGCGACCGTGAAGAAGGTCGCGCTGGAACTCGGCGGCAAGAACCCCAATGTCGTCTTCGCCGACGCCGACTTCGAGACGGCCGTGGACTTCGCGCTCACGGCCGTCTTCCTGCATTCGGGCCAGGTCTGCTCGGCCGGCGCCCGGCTGATCGTCGAGGACGCCCTGCACGACCGGTTCGTCGACGAGGTCGTCCGCCGTGCCCGGCGGATCCGGCTCGGCGGGCCCTTCGACCAGCGTGCCGAGACCGGCCCGCTGATCTCCGCGCAGCACCTGGCGAAGGTCGAGGCGTACGTCGCGGCCGGACTTGCCGAGGGCGCCGTCCTGCGCTGCGGTGGCGAACGCCCCGTCGACCCGGCGCTGACCGACGGCCACTACTACCCGCCCACCGTGCTCGACGAGTGCGGTCAGGACATGCGGGTGGTGCACGAGGAGTCCTTCGGGCCCGTGCTCACCGTGGAGCGCTTCACCGACGAGGACGACGCCGTACGCATCGCCAACGACACCGAGTACGGACTCGCCGGCGCCGTCTGGACGCAGGACGCCGGGAAGGCCCAGCGCGTCGCCCGCCGGCTCCGCCACGGAACGGTGTGGATCAACGACTACCATCCCTATGTGCCGCAGGCGGAATGGGGCGGGTTCGGGCACTCCGGGGTGGGCCGGGAACTGGGGCCGACCGGCCTGAACGAGTACCGGGAGCCCAAACACATCTGGCAGAACATCCAACCCCGGCCGCAGCACTGGTTCCGCGGCTGAACGCCGAAAAGAGGTCGAACATGACCCCAGCAACGACCGAGGTTCCGCAGCAGCGCGGCACGCCCCAGGACTCGGTACCCGACCCGGTCATATCCGTACGCGAGTTGTGGAAGGTGTTCGGGCCGAAGGCGGACCGGGTGCCGGGTTCCGAGGAGCTTCGCGGGCTCACCCGCCGCGAACTGATGGACCGCACCGGCTGCACCGCCGCCGTGCGCGACGTGGACTTCGAGGTCGCGCCCGGCGAGGTGTTCGTCGTCATGGGCCTGTCCGGCTCCGGCAAGTCGACCTTGGTGCGCTGTCTGACCCGGCTCATCGAACCCACCGCGGGAGAGATCCTCTTCGAGGGCGAGAACATCCGCGACGCGGACGCGGGTCGCCTGCGCGAGCTGCGACGCAGCAAGTTCTCCATGGTCTTCCAGCACTTCGGGCTGCTGCCGCACCGCCGGGTCGTCGACAACGTGGCGTTCGGGCTGGAGATCCGCGGCATGAGCCGGGCCGAGCGCACCAAGAGGGCGCTGGAGGTCGTCGAACTCGTCGGCCTCTCCGGGTACGAGAACTCCTACCCGGACCAGCTCTCCGGCGGCATGCAGCAACGTGTGGGTCTCGCCCGCGCACTGGCCGGCGACCCGGACGTACTCCTCTTCGACGAGCCGTTCTCCGCGCTCGACCCGCTGATCCGCCGTGACATGCAGAACGAGGTCGTCCGGCTGCACCACGAGGTCGGAAAGACGATGGTGTTCATCACGCACGATCTGTCGGAGGCGCTGCGGCTGGGCGACCGCATCCTCATCATGCGCGACGGCAGGATGGTCCAGTGCGGTACCGGCGACGAACTGGTCGGGGCCCCCGCCGACGACTACGTGCGTGACTTCGTCAGGGACGTGCCCCGCGGTGACGTACTGACCCTGCGGTGGATCATGCGCCCGGCGGAGCCCGACGACCCGCTGGACGGTCCCGAGCTCGGCCCGGACGTGGTGGTGAAGGAGGCCACCAGGGCGGTGCTCGCGGCTGAGAAGCCGGTCAAGGTCGTGGAGGACGGCAAGCTGCTCGGCATCGTCGGTGACGAGGAGATCCTCGCTGTGGTCGCCGGGCAGGAAGGCGACGCGTGATGACCGTCGCGATCGAGAAGCCGGAGAAGACAGGGGCCGTGGAGCCGCCCGCTCCCGCCCGGCGCGTGCGCACGGTCAACCGCGGCGTGGTGGTGGCCGGGATCCTGCTCGTCTGGCTGGTGCTCTTCGCCGTGCTGCGCGGCAAGCAGACCCTGTCCCTGGCCGCGGCCGACCTGACCGATCTGCACCGGTGGTTCAACGACGTCAACGACTCGATCGGGGCCAACCGCAACTCCAACCCGCTCTTCCTCTACTTCTTCAACGAGATCCGCCTGGTCATCGACTCCCTGGTGACCTTCGTGCAGGATCTGATCTCGCAGCCGACGCCGGGCCGCCCGGTTCCGCAAGTCGGCTGGCTCGGTGTCGTCGGCGTCGTCGGCTACGTCTCCTGGGCCGTGGGCAACTGGCGGGTCGCGCTGCTGTCCGTGGCCGGCTTCACCTTCCTCGGCCTGCAAGGGCTCTGGCAGGAGAGCATGGACACCCTGGCGCTGACCCTCTCCGCGGTCTGCGTGGCACTGCTGTTCGCCATCCCCCTGGGCGTGTGGGCCGGGTTGTCGGACCGGGTCAACCGGATCGTGACGCCGTTCCTGGACTTCATGCAGACGATGCCGACCTTCGTCTATCTGGCGCCGCTGACCCTGTTCTTCCTGATCGGCCCCGCCTCCGCCACGATCGCCACCACGATCTACGCGGCACCCCCGGCGATCCGCATCACCGCGCACGCCATCCGCTCCGTGCCACAGGCCACGGTCGAGGCGGCGGACTCGATGGGCGCGACGCGGCGGCAGGCGCTGCTGAAGGTTTTGCTGCCGATGTCCAAGCGGACCGTGGTGATGGGCATCAACCAGACCATCATGGCCGCCCTGGCCATGGTGACCATCGCGGCCCTGATCAACGCGCCCGGCCTCGGCGCGACCGTCATCCAGGCCCTGCAGTCGCTGGACGTCGGCACGGCCTTCAACGCCGGTCTGGCCATCGTCGTCCTGGCCATCGTGCTGGACCGGGTCACCACCGCGGCGAGCGGCCGGGCGGAGACCGCCCGGGGCTCGGACAGCCCGTTCCTGAAGTGGCGGCGGCAGCTGCTCGCGGCAGGCGCGGTGGTGGCGGCGGTGCTGGTGTATCTGTCGCACACCTACATATGGGCGGCCGAGTTCCCCGGCGAGGGCGGCGTCGGCAGCGGCATCGCCAGGACGGCGGCCGATGTGACCACCTGGGCACAGGACAACCTGTCGGGCCTGACCAACGCCTTCCGTGACGTCCTCACCAACGGCCTGCTCAATCCGTTCCAGAGCCTGCTGACCGACTCCCCGTGGTGGCTCGTCGGCGCCGCCCTCGTCGCGGTCGGCACGGTGCTCGGCAGCTGGCGCGCCGGGGCCACCACCCTCGTGTGCGTGGGCCTGCTGGTCGCCACCGGTGTCTGGTCGGACGCCATGACGACACTGGCCTCCACGGCGGTGGCGACGGTGCTGGTGATGCTGCTCGGCGTCGTGGTCGGGGTGTGGATGGGACGCAGCGCCCTGGTGGACCGGCTGATCCGGCCCTCCCTGGACGCGGCACAGGTCATGCCGCCGTTCGTCTATCTCGTGCCGTTCCTCGCGCTGTTCGGCGCGACACGGTTCACGGCCATCGTCGCCGCCGTCGTCTACGCGGCGCCGGTCGCCATCAAGATCATCGCCGACGGGGTGCGGGCCGTGCCCGAGACCACCGTCGAGGCGGCGACGTCCACCGGGTGCAACACCTGGCAGATCATCACCAAGGTTCAACTGCCCATGTCGAAGGGCGCCCTGACCCTCGCGACCAACCAGGGCCTGATCTACGTGCTGTCCATGGTCGTCGTGGGCGGCCTGGTGGGCGCGGGTGCCCTGGGCTACGACGTCGTGGCCGGGTTCTCGCAGGGACAGCTGTACGGCAAGGGACTCGCGGCCGGGCTGGCCATCGTCCTGCTCGGAGTCATGTTCGACCGGATCACTCAGGCAGCGGCTCGCCGCGCCGGCGCATAAGGAGCAACCACACCATGGCACGACACTGGAGAGCCGGCGCGGCCGGCCTGGCCGTCCTCGGCCTCACCCTCACGGCCTGCGGCGGCGCGAAGGTCGGCGACGACAGCGCGGGCGGCTCGGGCAGCTCGGGCGGCTCGGGCAAGTGCAGCACCTTCAATCTCGCGATCAACCCGTGGGTGGGCTACGAGGCGAACGCGGCTGTCCTCGCGTACGTCGCCGAGCACGACCTCGGCTGCAAGGTCGAGAAGAAGAACCTGAAGGAGGAGATCGCCTGGCAGGGCTTCGGGACGGGCGAGGTCGACGCCGTCGTCGAGAACTGGGGCCACGACGATCTGAAGAAGAAGTACATAACCCAGCAGAAGACCGCCGTCGACGCGGGCCCGACCGGCAACGAGGGCCTCATCGGCTGGTACGTGCCGCCGTGGCTGGCCAAGGCGCACCCGGACATCCTGGACTGGAAGAACCTGAACAAGTACGCGTCGAAGTTCAAGACCTCGGAGTCGGGCGGCAAGGGGCAGCTCCTCGACGGCGACCCCTCGTACGTCACCAACGACGAGGCACTGGTGAAGAACCTCAAGCTGGACTTCAAGGTGGTGTACGCGGGCAGCGAGACCGCGCTCATCCAGGCGTACCGCAACGCCGAGAAGAACAAGGAATGGGTGATCGGCTACTTCTACGAGCCGCAGTGGTTCCTTTCCGAGGTGCCGTTGAAGAAGGTCAGCCTGCCGGAGTACAAGGAAGGCTGCGACGCCGACGCCGAGAAGGTCGCCTGCGACTACCCGGTGTACAAGCTCGACAAGATCGTCAGCGCCAAGTTCGCCAAGTCCGGCAGCCCGGCCTATGACCTGGTGAAGAACTTCACCTGGACGAACGACGACCAGAACACCGTCGCCAAGTACATCGCGGTGGACAAGATGTCGCCCGACGCGGCCGCGAAGAAGTGGGTCGAGGCCAACCGCGACAAGGTCGACGCCTGGATCAAGTAGGGCGCACGACCGCCCTGGTGAACCCCGCCGGAAAGGCCCGGCAGGCTGTGTCCTCAGCCTGCCGGGCCTCGTCGTTTTCCGGTGATTCCTCCCTGCCGCTCCCAGGGGCTTTTCCGGCGTCGCGGACCCCTTGACACGCCTGTCCGCGGCGGGCACATTGAGTTGCGCAACCTGAACCATGTTGCGCACAAAGCAACTGGATCGCTTTCAACGTCGGAGGTGCGGCGATGGCGGGACCCCGGGTGGTCATCATCGGAGCGGGCGTCGTGGGAGCAGCGCTCGCCGATGAGATCTCCGCGCGAGGCTGGACCGAAGTGACCGTGGTCGACCAGGGCCCGCTGCCCGCCACCGGGGGATCGTCGTCGCACGCCCCGGGCCTGGTCTTCCAGACCAACCCCTCCAAGACCATGACGGAGATGGCCCGTTACACCGTCGAGAAGTTCTGCTCGCTCGACGTGGACGGCCAGCCCTGCTTCCTCCAGGTCGGCGGCCTGGAGGTGGCGACCAGCCCGGAGCGCGTCACCGAACTCCAGCGGCGCCACGGCTGGCTGGCCTCCTGGGGCATCGAGTCCCGGCTGCTGAGCACCGAGGAGTGCCTCGAACAGCACCCGCTCGTCAACCCGGACAAGGTCCTCGCCGGCCTCCTCGTGCCCACGGACGGCCTCGCGAAGGCGGTCCTCGCCGTCGAGGCGCAGATCCGCCGGGCCACCGAGCGTGGCGTGCGCTTCCTCGCCCGCCATGAAGTCCTCGACGTCCAGCGGGCCGACGGCAAGGTGACGGGCGTCGTCACCGACCAGGGCGAGATCCCCGCGGACATCGTCGTGTGCTGCGCCGGCATCTGGGGCCCGAAGATCGCCCGCATGGTCGGCATGAACCTCCCGCTCACGCCGCTCGGCCACCAGCTCGCCTGGACGGGCCCGGTACCGGCCCTGGCGGGCCAGACGCAGGAGGCGGTCCGCCCGATCCTGCGCCACCAGGACGCCGACCTCTACTACCGCGACCGCTTCGACGGCCTGGGCATCGGCTACTACGGCCACCGCCCGATGCCGATCTCGGCCGACGACATCCTCTCCGTGGACGAGGCCGACGAGATGCCGTCCGTCCTGAAGTTCACCGAGGAGGACTTCGAGGAGGCCTGGAGCGAGACCCAGTCGCTGCTCCCCACGACCAAGGACGCCAAGGTCGAAGAGGGCATCAACGGCCTGTTCTCCTTCACCACCGACGGCCTGCCCCTGCTCGGGGAGTCCCCGGACGTCAAGGGATTCTGGGTCGCCGAGGCCGTCTGGGTCACCCACTCCGCGGGCGTCGGACGGGCCATGGCCGAATGGCTGGTCGACGGCTACTGCTCCTCGTTCGACCTGCACGAGTGCGACGTCAACCGCTTCGAGCCGCACCAGCTCTCGCCGGAGTACGTACTGGCCCGCGACTGCCAGAACTTCGTCGAGGTCTACGACATCCTCCACCCCCTCCAGCCGTCGGGCGACCCGCGCCCGATCCGCACCAGCCCGTTCCACACCCGCCAGCAGGAGCTGGGCGCCTTCTTCCTGGAGGCGAACGGCTGGGAGCGCCCCCAGTGGTACGAGGCCAACGCGGGCCTGGTCGAAGGCCGTTCCATCGTCACCCCCAACGACTGGGCCGCGCGGTACTGGTCGCCCATCGTCGCCGCCGAGGCCCAGACCACTCGCGAGACCGTCGCGATGTACGACATGACGGCCCTCAAGCGACTCGAGGTCAGCGGGCGCGGCGCCGGGGAGTTCCTGGAGCGGCTGTGCACCGGCAAGGTCGCCAAGTCCGTCGGCTCGGTGACGTACACCCTGCTCCTCGACCACGACGGCGGCATCCGCAGCGACGTCACCGTCGCCCGGCTGGCCCCCGACCTCTTCCAGGTCGGCGCCAACGGCAACCTGGACCTCGACTGGTTCACCCGCCACCTCCCCGCCGACGGCACGGTCCAGGTCCGCGACATCACCCCCGGCACCTGCTGCATCGGCCTGTGGGGCCCGCGCGCCCGCGAGGTCCTCCAGCCGCTCACCGACGCCGACTTCTCGGCCACCGGCCTGAAGTACTTCCGTGCCCAGCGCGCCCACATCGGCTCCGTTCCCGTCACCGCGATGCGCCTGTCGTACGTCGGCGAGCTCGGCTGGGAGCTGTACACCACCGCCGACCTGGGCGGGAAACTGTGGGACACCCTCTGGCGGGCGGCCGAGCCGCTCGGCGGCATCGCGGCCGGCCGCGGCGCCTTCAACAGCCTGCGCCTGGAGAAGGGCTACCGCTCCTTCGGCACGGACATGACCTACGAGCACGACCCCTACGAGGCCGGTGTCGGATTCGCCGTCAAGCTCGACAAGGACGATTTCATCGGCAAGGCGGCGCTGGAGCGGCGCAAGGCGAAGGTGCGGCGCAAGCTCACCTGTCTCACCATCGACGACCCGACGGCGGTCGTCATGGGCAAGGAGCCGGTGTACGACTGCGACTGTGCGGTCGGGTACGTCACGAGTGCCGCGTACGGCTACACCATCGGCAAGGGCATCGCCTATGCGTGGCTGCCCACGGAACTCACCACCCCCGGCACGACTGTGCACATCGGCTACTTCGACCAGTCCGTCGAAGCCATGGTCGCCGAGGAGCCCCTGTTCGACCCGACCATGTCCCGCCTCCGTGGCTGACCGCAGGGAAGGAACACCGCCGGTGACCACCGCACAACTGCTCGACGGCAAGGCCACTGCCGCCGCCATACGCCACGAACTCGCCGAGCGGGTATCCAAGTTGGTCGCCACCACGGGCCGTGCACCGGGCCTCGGCACCGTCCTGGTCGGCGACGACCCCGGCAGCCACGCCTACGTCGGCGGCAAGCACCGCGACTGCGCCCAGGTGGGCATCGCCTCCATCCGCCGGGAGTTGCCCTCCGACGCCTCGCAGCAGCAGGTCGAGGAGACGATCGACGAACTCAACGCCGACCCCGCCTGCACCGGCTACATCGTCCAGCTGCCGCTGCCGCGCCACCTCGACGCGGGCGCCGTACTGGAGCGCATGGACCCGGCCAAGGACGCCGACGGACTGCACCCCGTCAACCTCGGCCGGCTCGTCCTCGGCGCCGAGGCCCCGCTGCCGTGCACCCCGCGCGGCATCGTCGAACTGCTCCGCCGCCATGGCGTCCCCCTCGCCGGAGCGCGGGTGTGCGTGATCGGCCGGGGCATCACCGTCGGACGGCCCATCGGACTCCTCCTCACCCGCCGGTCCGAGAACGCCACCGTCACCCTGTGCCACACCGGCACCAAGGGCCTGGCCTGGCACGTACGCGAGGCGGACATCGTCGTCGCTGCCGCCGGATCGCCCGGACTGATCACCAAGGACATGCTGCGCCCCGGCGCGGCCGTCCTCGATGTCGGTATCACCCGCACCGACCAGGGGCTGGTGGGTGACATCCACCCGGACGCCGACCAGGTCGCCGGATGGCTGGCCCCGATGCCCGGGGGCGTGGGCCCCATGACCCGGGCCATGCTGCTCGCCAATGTCGTCGAGGCCGCCGAGAGGAACGCGAACACCGTATGAACGCGCTGAACACCCCCCTGGCGGAGCTGGACCCCGAGGTCCACGCCGCGCTCCGCGCCGAACTGCACCGCCAGCAGTCCACCCTGGAGATGATCGCCTCCGAGAACTTCGCGCCCTCCGCCGTGATGGAGGCCCAGGGCTCGGTCGCGACCAACAAGTACGCCGAGGGCTACCCGGGCCGCCGCTACTACGGCGGCTGCGAACACGTCGACGTCACCGAGCGGCTGGCCATCGAGCGGATCAAGTCCCTCTTCGGCGCGGGCTTCGCCAACGTGCAGCCGCACTCGGGGGCCCAGGCGAACACCGCCGTCTTCTTCGCCCTGCTCCAGCCCGGCGACACCGTCCTCGGCCTGGACCTCGCGCACGGCGGGCACCTCACGCACGGCATGCGCATCAACTACAGCGGCAAGATGCTCAACGTCGTGCCGTACCACGTGTCCGAGGCGGACAACCTCGTCGACATGGACGAGGTCGAGCACCTCGCCAAGGAACACCGCCCCAAGATGATCATCGCGGGCTGGTCGGCGTACCCGAGGCAGCTCGACTTCGCGGCCTTCCGCCGGATCGCCGACGAGGTGGGCGCCCTGCTGATGGTCGACATGGCGCACTTCGCCGGCCTGGTGGCGGCGGGACTGCACCCCAGCCCCGTACCGCACGCCCACGTCACGACCACCACGACCCACAAGACGCTCGGCGGCCCGCGAGGCGGCGTCATCCTCACCAACGAGGCCGACCTCGCCAAAAAGATCAACTCAGCGGTCTTCCCCGGCATGCAGGGCGGCCCCCTGGAGCACGTCATCGCCGCGAAGGCGGTGTCGTTCAAGGTCGCCGCGTCACCGGAGTTCGCCGAACGCCAGGCCCGCACGCTCGCCGGCTCCCGCATCCTCGCCGAACGCCTCACCCGGGCGGACGCGGCGGCCGCCGGGGTGAAGGTTCTGACCGGAGGCACGGACGTCCACCTCGTCCTGGTCGACCTGCGCGACTCGGAGCTGGACGGCCGGCAGGCCGAGGACCTGCTCCACGAGATCGGCATCACCGTCAACCGCAACGCCGTGCCCTTCGACCCGCGCCCGCCCATGGTCACCTCGGGCCTGCGCATCGGCACCCCGGCCCTGGCCACCCGCGGCTTCACCGAGGAGGACTTCGCCGAGGTCGCGGACGTGATCGCGCTCGCCCTCCAGCCGGAGCCGGACGTGCCCGCCCTGCGCGCCCGCACGGAGGGCCTGGCCGCCAAGCACCCGCTCTACCCGCACCTGTCCGAGGACGGAGACGCCCGATGAGCCCCCGCACCCCCGGCGCCGAACTCCCCGAGCACCCCGACTGGCTGTGGCGCAACCCCGAGCCGAAGCGCTCGTACGACGTCGTCATCGTGGGCGGCGGCGGCCACGGTCTGGCCACCGCCCATTACCTGGCGAAGAACCACGGCATCACCAACGTCGCCGTGCTCGAGAAGGGCTGGCTGGCGGGCGGCAACATGGCCCGCAACACCACGATCATCCGCTCCAACTACCTGTGGGACGAGAGCGCCGGCATCTACGAGCACGCGCTCAAGCTGTGGGAGGGGCTGGCGGACGAGCTCGACTACCCGATCCTGTTCTCCCAGCGTGGCGTCCTGAACCTCGCCCACAGCCTCCAGGACGTCCGCGACAGTGTGCGCCGCGTCGAGGCCAACCGCCTCAACGGCGTGGACGCCGAGTGGCTCGACGCGGACGGCGTCAAGGACGTCTGCCCGATCGTCAACATCTCCCCGGACGTGCGCTATCCGGTCCTGGGCGCGACGTACCAGCCGCGCGCGGGCATCGCCAAGCACGACCACGTGGCGTGGGGCCTGGCCCGCTCCGCCGACGCCGCCGGGATCGACATCATCCAGAACTGCGAGGTGACCGGCCTCGACGTCGTCGGCAACCGGGTGGTGGGAGTCCGGACCACCCGCGGCCCTATCGCGGCGGGCAAGGTCGCGCTCTGCTCGGCGGGCCACACCTCGGTCCTGGCAGCCATGGCGGGCGTCGAACTCCCCGTCCAGAGCCACCCCTTGCAGGCCCTGGTATCGGAGCTGCTGGAGCCGGTGCACCCGACGGTCGTCATGTCCAACGCGGTCCACGTGTACGTCAGCCAGGCCCACAAGGGCGAGCTGGTGATGGGCGCGGGCATCGACGCGTACAACTCCTACACTCAGCGCGGCGCCTTCCACATCATCGAAGAGCAGATGTCGGCGGCCCTGGAACTCTTCCCGGTCTTCGCCCGCGCCCACGTCCTGCGCACCTGGGGCGGCATCGTCGACGTCAGCCCCGACGCCTCACCGATCATCGGCCTGAGTCCGGTCGACAACCTCTACCTCAACTGCGGCTGGGGGACCGGGGGTTTCAAGGCCACCCCGGGCGTCGGCTGGGTCTACGCCCACACCATCGCCCACGACACACCGCATCCGCTGAACGCCCCCTTCTCGCTCGACCGTTTCACCACCGGCGCGCTCGTCGACGAGCACGGCGCAGCCGCGGTGGCCCACTAGGACCACTGGAAGTATTGGGAGCCGATCCATGCTGCTGATCCCCTGCCCGTGGTGCGGGCCCCGCGACGAGGCCGAGTTCCACTATGGCGGCCAGGCCCACGTGCCGTACCCGCAGGACCCGTCCTCCCTCACCGACGAGGAGTGGGCCCGCTACCTCTTCTTCCGCGACAACCCGAGGGGCCCCTTCGCCGAGCGCTGGAGCCATGCGGCGGGCTGCCGCCGCTGGTTCAACGCGGTGCGGGACACGTCGACCAACGAGATCCTGACGGTGTACCGGGCGGGGGAGGAGCGCCCTGCCACCTTCGAGTCCCGTTCGGTGTATCCAGCCCGTCCGGCGCTTGATGACGAGGCCGTTCAGGCCGAAGCGGGGTCCGGGGCGGCAGCCCCGGTGGGGGTGCAGGGGGCGAAGCCCCCGCGGGGGTCTGGGGGCGCAGCCCCCAGCGGGGTCGAAGGGGCGGAGCCCCTGGAGGATGGGACGGGTAGGGGCGGCGGGGGCGAAACAACCCAGCCGTTCCGCCACCCCACCCGCGGCCGAATCCACCGCGACACCCCGGTCACCTTCACCTTCGACGGCACCGAATACGAGGGCTACAAGGGCGACACCCTCGCCTCCGCCCTCCTCGCCAACGGCGTCATCCAGACCGGCACCAGCATCAAGCTGGGCCGTCCACGCGGCATCTTCTCGGCCGGCGTCGAGGAACCCAACGCGGTCGTCCAGATCGAGGCCCCGTTCCCCGAGCCGATGCTCCCCGCCACCACCGTCGAGCTCTACGACGGCCTCGTCGCGACCAGTCTCCCCGGCCAGGGCCGCCTCGCCACCGACCCGGACCCGGCCCGCTACGACGCCGTGCACACCCACTGCGACCTCCTGGTCGTGGGCGCCGGCCCGGCCGGACTCGCCGCAGCGGCGGCCGCCGCCCGCTCAGGTGCCCGCGTCATCCTCGCCGACGACCAGCCGGAACCCGGCGGCAGCCTCCTCGGCACCGGCGAACACCTCGACTGGGTGAGCGAGACGACAGCCCGGCTCGACGCCGCCCCCGACGTACACGTCCTGCGCCGCACGACCGTCTTCGGCTACTACGACGACAACCACCTGCTCGCCGTGGAGCGCCGTACCAACCACCTGGGCGCCCAGGCCCCCGAGCACGTCTCCCGCGAACGCGTCTGGCGCATCCGCGCCCGCCGCGTCGTCCTCGCCACCGGCGCGCACGAACGCTCGCTGGCTTTCGCTGACAACGACCGTCCGGGCGTGATGCTGGCCACCTCGGCCCGCGCCTACGTCAACAAGTACGGGACCCTGCCCGGTCGCCACGCGGTCGTCCTCACCACCAACGACAGCGCCTACGCGGCGGCCCTGGACCTCACCGCGGCGGGCGTGGCCATCGAGGCCGTCGTCGACACGCGCACCGAGCCGGGGGAGTGGGCGACCCGTGCCCGGCAGGCCGGCATCGAGGTGCTGACGGGCCATGCCGTCACTGCCACGGAAGGCGCCCCCCGGCTCACCTCCGTGACCGTCGCCCCGTACGGGCAGTCCGTGGGACAGCGGGAGTTCGCCGCCGACCTGCTCCTGGTCTCCGGCGGCTGGAACCCGGTGGCGCACCTGTTCAGCCAGGCGGGAGGCAAGCTCCGCTACGACGAGGAGCTCGGCACGTTCGTCCCCGACGCCTCCCGGCAGGCCGTCGAGGTCGCGGGCGGCGCGAGCGGTGTCTACGACCTGGCGAGCGTTCTCGCACAGGGGACCGCCGCCGGTACCCGCGCGATCGAGGCCGAGGGCTACTCCCCAGGGGAGGTCCAGCTGCCCCAGGTGGCCACACCGCCGCAGACGCCGCCCATGCTCGTCTTCACCGTCCCGGGCCGGGACGGAGCCCCGCGCTTCGTCGACCTGCAACGCGACGTCACCGTCGACGACCTGGCCCGGGCCACCGGCGCCGGCATGCGCTCCGTCGAGCACACCAAGCGCTACACCACGGCCGGTACGGCGAACGACCAGGGCAAGACCTCCGGAGTCCTGGCCAGTGGCGTCGTCGCCGAACTGCTCGGCGTGGACATCTCCGCGCTCGGCACGACCACGTTCCGCCCGCCGTACACCCCCGTCTCCTTCGCTGCCCTCGCCGGCCGCGACCGTGGTCTCCTGCTCGACCCGATCCGCACCACCGCCCTGCACGAGTGGCATGTCACGCACGGCGCCCTGTTCGAGAACGTCGGCCAGTGGAAGCGGCCCTGGTACTACCCGCAGGAGGGCGAGGACATGGAGACGGCCGTGCTGCGCGAGTGCGCCGCGGCCCGCGAGGGCGTCGCCTTCATGGACGCCTCCACCCTCGGCAAGATCGACGTCCAGGGCCCGGACGCCGGCGTCTTCCTCGACCTGCTCTACACCAACATGATGAGCACCCTGAAGGTCGGCATGATCCGCTACGGCGTGATGTGCCGCCCGGACGGAATGGTCTTCGACGACGGCACGGTGATCCGCCTCGACCAGGACCGCTACCTGGTCACCACCACGACGGGCAACGCCGCCGCCGTGCTGGACTGGATGGAGGAGTGGCTCCAGACGGAGTGGCCCGAACTGCGCGTCCACTGCACGTCGGTGACCGAGCAGTGGGCCACCGTCGCCCTGGTCGGGCCCCGCTCCCGTGAGGTCCTCGGCTCGCTCGCGCCCCGACTCGCCGTCGCGAACGAGGACTTCCCGTTCATGGCGTGGCGCGAGACGTCCGTCGCCGGCATCGACGCGCGCGTGTGCCGGATCAGCTTCTCCGGTGAACTCGCCTACGAGATCAACGTGTCACCATGGGAGGCCCTCGCCCTGTGGGAGGCACTGTACGAGGCCGGCGCCCCGTACGGCATCACCCCGTACGGCACGGAGACCATGCACGTCCTGCGCGCGGAGAAGGGCTATCCGATCGTCGGCCAGGACACCGACGGCACCGTTACGCCGCAGGACCTCGGCATGGGCTGGGTGGTGTCGAAGAAGAAGCGGGACTTCATCGGCAAGCGGTCCCACGCCCGTGCCGACACCGCCCGCCCCGACCGCAAGCACCTGGTCGGGCTGCTTCCCGAGGACCCGGCCACGTTCCTCCCCGAAGGCACGCACCTGGTCGCCGGCAGTGTGCTGCCGGAGCCGCCCGTGCCGATGCTCGGCCACGTCACGTCCAGCTACCGCAGTGCGGCCCTCGGCCGGACCTTCGCCCTCGCCCTGGTCAAGGGCGGCCGGGACCGTATCGGTGAGCGACTCTATGCCCCCGTGGGCGACCGGCTGGTCCCGGTGACCGTCGCGAGCCCCGTCCTCTACGACCCCGAGGGAGCCCGCCGCGATGGCTGACACCGCCGTTACCACCCCGCTCCGCAGCCCCCTGTCGCATGCCGTCGACCGGCTGGCCGCCGCGACCCGCGCCTCCGGGGGCACGATCCGGCTGGCGGAACTGCCCTTCCTGACCCAGATCAATGTGCGTCTCGACCCCAAGGGAGCGGCGGCGGACGCCGTGGGGCTGGCGCTGGGCCTCCCACTGCCCGTCGAACCCGACACCGTGGTCCGCGCCGGGGAGCTGACCGCGCTGTGGCTCGGCCCCGACGAGTGGCTCGTGGTGGGCCCGCCGGGCGGTCAGAAGGACCTGGAGAGCAGGATCCGTGAGGCCGCGGGCGACGAGCCCGTGTCCGTCATCGATGTCTCGGCTCAGCGCACCACGCTCCTCGTCGCGGGTCCCCGGTCCCGCGCCCTGCTGGCCCACGGCTGCTCGCTGGATCTTCACCCGCGGGCCTTCGGGCCGGGCCGCTGCGCCCAGACGAACCTGGGCCGCACCCAGGTCGTCCTCGTAGCCCGTGACGACCCCAGGGCAGGGTTCTGGGTGCTGGTCCGTTCGTCCTTCGCCGGCCACCTGACGGACTGGCTGCTGGACGCGGCTGTGGAGTGGACGGGCTGACGCGGTCAGCACGAAAGTGCGGTCGGTGATCCGGTGTCCGGATCGCCGACCGCCACTTGTCGTGGGGGTTCTCTCCTCGTCAGCGACCGGACCGGGCCGCTCGGGCCTCAGCCGGCATAGCCGAGACGGCGGCTGAGCTCGTCCGCTCCCGCGACCAGCAGCGGCGCGAGTTCGCGCAGCCGCTTGTCGGTCAGCCGGAACGCCGGTCCCGACGCGCTGAGGGCGGCGATGACCTCGCCGTCTTCCGAACGCACGGGAGCGGACAGGGCGTTGAGCCCCTCCTCGTATTCCTCCACCGTGATGGCATAGCCCTGCTCACGGGCTTGGGACAGGTCCGCCTCCAGCTTCTTCCTGGAGGTCACCGTGTGCGGTGTCAGACGGGGGAGGCCGGTCTCCGCGAGGAGCGCGTCTCGGGCCTCGCGGTCGATGTGGGCCAGGAGGATTTTGCCGCTCGACGTGCAGTGCAGCGGCGTCAGCCGTCCCACCCAGTTCTGCGCGGCGATGGCCGAAGAGCCGCGCACCTGGTAGAGGTTGATCGCGTGAGGGGATTCGAGCACGGCGATGTTCAGGGTCTCGCCCACATCGTCGACGAGACGCTCGCAGATCCCGCGCCCGTGCCTGGTGACGGCGATGCGGCCCGTCACGGCGCCGGCCAGGCGCACGACGCCGAAGCCGAGACGGTACTTTCCGCGTTCGCTCTCCTGCTCGACCATCCCATGCGCTTCCAGCGCGCCGAGCAGACGGAAGGCGGTCGACTTGTGGACGTCGATCGCCGCGGCCACCTCACTCACGCCCGCCTCGCCGTGCTGGGCGAGGATCTCCAGCACGGCGACAGCACGGTCAACGGATTGCACTCCGCCACTGGGAGCGCCTGCGGACTCAGCACCGAGGTTGCTCATGGCGAAACCCTAAGCGAAATAGTCAACAGGTGTGAGGGGGTGGAGGTCATTTTCCTCAGCGGAAGACGACCGTACGGTTGCCGTTGACCATGATGCGGCTCTGGCTGTGCCATTCCACCGCCCGCGCCAGGACTTGCGCTTCGACGTCGCGCCCCAGGGCGACCATGCTGTCGGGTCCCTGTGAGTGGTTCACGCGGATGACGTCCTGTTCGATGATGGGTCCCTCGTCGAGGTCCGGCGTGACGTAGTGGGCCGTCGCTCCGACGAGCTTGACGCCGCGGTCGTACGCCTGGAGGTACGGGCGGGCGCCCTTGAAGCTCGGCAGGAACGAGTGGTGGATGTTGATCGCCCGGCCCTCGAGCTGCTTGCACAGGTCGTTCGACAGGATCTGCATGTAGCGGGCGAGGACCACCAGGTCGATGTCCAGCTCGTCGACGAGCTCCAGCAGCCGCGCCTCCGCCTCGGGCTTCGTCTCCCGGGTGACAGGCACGTGGTGGAAGGGGATCCCGTAGCTCTCGGCGAGCGGCTCGAAGTCCCGGTGGTTGGAGACGATCGCCGGCACCTCGATGTTCAGCGCGCCGGTGCGCCAGCGGAAGAGCAGGTCGTTCAGGCAGTGCCCGAACTTCGACACCATGATCAGCGTGCGCGTCGGCGTCGACGCCTCGTACAGCTGCCAGGAGATCCGGTACGCCTCCGCCACCTGGGCGAAGCCGGACTTCAGGTCCTCCAGCGACGTGCCCGGCTCCGAGACGTCGAAGTGCACCCGCATGAAGAAGCGGTCCTGCAGCCGGTCGTCGAACTGCTGGCTCTCCTGGATGTTCCCGGAGTGCCGGACCAGGAAGCCGGTGACGGCGTGGACGAGGCCCGAGCGGTCGGGGCACGACAGGGTGAGGACGAACTCGCGGCCGGTTGTGGGTCCAAGTGACACGGAGCCCTCCCAGAGAGGTGCGTATTACGCAACAGCCTGACTGATGCGCAACATGGTCCAGGCAGCGACGGTCTGCGGTCAAGGGCTTGACAGTGCTTCGGCCGGGCTGCACCGTGAGTTGCGTAGCAAGAAGCTCGTTGCACATGAGGCAACCACTCGCCCGCCCGGGGCGCTTCACTCCGAGGTGAACCATGACTACGACCGGCCTGCCGGAGAGCCTGATCGCGACCCTCCCCGGTGACCACTACACGGACCCGGAGATCTTCCGCCTGGAGCAGGAACACATCTTTGAATCCATGTGGTTCTGCGCGGCACGCTCGTCGGAACTGTCGAAGCCGGGCGCCTTCCGGACCGTGGACGTCGGGCGGGAGAGCGTCCTGCTGACCCGGTCGCGGGACGGCTCCGTCCGGGCCTTCTTCAACGTGTGCCGGCACCGGGGCGCGAAGCTGTGCACGCAGGAGTCCGGTGAGGTGAAGCGGGCCTTCCAGTGCCCGTACCACGCCTGGACGTACGACCTGAACGGCAAGCTCGTGGCGGCCCCGAACCTGACGAAGATGCCGGACATCGGCCGCACGGAGTACGGCCTGGCGAGCGTGGCGGTGCGCGAGTGGCTGGGCTATGTGTGGGTGTGCCTGGCCGAGAACCCGCCCGAGTTCGAACAGTCGGTGATCGCGGACGTGGTCGCGCGCCTGGGCGACGCGGAGTCCATCGAGCGGTACGACGTCGAGAGCCTGGAGGTCGGCAGGCGGATCGTCTACGACGTCAAGGCCAACTGGAAGCTGATCATCGAGAACTTCATGGAGTGTTACCACTGCGCGACCATCCACCCCGAGCTGACCGACGTACTGCCGGAATTCGCCGACGGGTTCGCGGCGCAGTACTACGTGGGGCACGGCGCCGAGTTCGGCTCGGACGTCCAGGGCTTCACCGTGGACGGCTCGGAGGGGCTGGACCGCATCCCAACGGTCTCCGAGGAGCAGGACCGACGGTACTACGCGATCACGGTGCGCCCGCAGGTGTTCATCAACCTGGTCCCCGACCACGTGATCTTCCACCGGATGTTCCCGGTGGCGGTCGACCGCACGATCGTGGAGTGCGACTGGCTGTACCTGAAGGACGTGGTGGCAAGCGGCCGGGACGTGAGCCGGTCGGTCGAGCTGTTCGACCGCGTCAACCGGCAGGACTTCGACGCCTGTGAGCGCTGCCAGCCCGCCATGAGCTCCCGGCTGTACGCCAAGGGCGGCGTCCTGGTGCCCAGCGAGCACCACATCGGCGAGTTCCACGACTGGGTCCAGGACCGCCTCGGCACCCGCGCGAACCTCGCGGAGCGCTAGGCGATGACCCGCAAGGCACCTGCCGAGGACCCCGGTGACTCCCGTCTGCGGGTGGGCCCGCCGAAGGACTACGCCGCGGGCCTTCCCGCGGTCACGTCCTCGCTGCGCCACGCCCACGCGCAGATGGGCGTCCGCCGCAGCCTGCTGACCCTGCTGAGCGTCAACCAGAAGACGGGATTCGACTGCCCGGGATGCGCCTGGCCCGAGCCCGAGCACCGGCACCGTGCCGAGTTCTGCGAGAACGGCGCCAAAGCGGTGGCCGAGGAGGCGACCCTGCGCCGGGTCGGCCCCGGCTTCTTCGCCGAGCACACCCTGGCGGAGCTGGCCGGACGCAGCGACTACTGGCTCGGTCAGCAGGGCCGCCTCACCCACCCCATGTACCGCCCCGCGGGCGGCGACCGGTACCGGCAGATCTCCTGGGACGAGGCGTTCGCCGTCATCGCCCGGGAACTGGGCGCTCTCGACTCTCCCGACCAGGCCGCCTTCTACACCTCCGGCCGTGCGAGCAACGAGGCCGCGTTCCTCTACCAGCTGTTCGTCCGGCTCCTCGGCACCAACAACCTGCCGGACTGCTCCAACATGTGCCACGAGTCGAGCGGCTCCGCCCTGACCGAGACCATCGGCATCGGCAAGGGCAGCGTCCGCCTGGAGGACCTGTACGAGGCCGACCTGATCCTCGTCGTCGGGCAGAACCCGGGCACCAACCACCCCCGGATGCTCTCGGCGCTCGAGACAGCCAAGGACAAGGGGGCCCGCGTCATCTCGGTCAACCCCCTTCCCGAAGCGGGCCTGCTGCGTTTCAGGAACCCCCAGCGGCCCTCCGGCGGGGGCGGGAACCCAACTCTCCGACCTGTTCCTGCAGATCAGGCTCGGCGGCGACCAGGCCCTCTTCCAGGCCTTCAACCGCCTGCTCCTGGAGGCGGAGGACGACGCCCCCGGCACGGTCCTCGACCATGACTTCATCGCCTCGCACACCCACGGCTTCGAGGAGTACGCCGAGCAGGCCCGCAAGACGTCCTGGGACGACGTCCTGGAGGCGACCGGCCTGTCGGCGCGGGAGATCCGGGAGGGTTTCCAGGAGGTGCTGTCCGCCCGGAAGATCGTCGTGTGCTGGGCCATGGGCCTCACCCAGCACCGCCACTCGGTGCCGACGATCCGCGAGGTCGTCAACTTCCTTCTGCTGCGCGGCAACATCGGGCGCCCCGGTGCCGGCCTGTGTCCCGTGCGCGGGCACTCCAACGTCCAGGGCGACCGGACCATGGGCATCCACGAGAAACCGGACGCCGCCTTCCTCGACGCGCTCGGCGCGGAGTTCGGCTTCGTGCCGCCCCGCCACCACGGCCACGACGCGGTGGAGGCCATCCGTGCCATGCGGGACGGACAGGTACGGATCTTCGTCGCGCTCGGCGGCAACTTCGTCTCCGCCGCCCCGGACACCGAACTCACCGAGCGAGCCCTGCGCAACTGCGAGCTCACGGTGCAGATCTCCACCAAGCCCAACCGGTCCCACGCGGTGGCCGGCAGACAGGCGCTCATCCTGCCCTGCCTGGGCCGCACCGAAGCCGACCTGCGGGCCGGCGGGGAGCAACGGGTGACGGTGGAGGACTCCATGGGCATGGTCCACCTCTCGCGTGGCAGCCTTGCGCCCGCCTCCGACACCCTGCTGAGCGAGGTCGCGATCATCTGCCGCATGGCGAACGCGGCCCTCGACAGCGGCGGTCCGCAAGTGCCCTGGGCCGACTTCGAAGCGGACTACGACCGCATCCGGGACAGGATCGCCCGGGTGATCCCCGGCTTCGAGGACTTCTACGCCCGCGTGCGCCGGCCGGGAGGCTTCGCCCTGCCTCACCCGCCACGCGACGAGAGGCGCTTCCCCACCAGGACCGGGCTGGCCAATTTCACCGTCAACCAACTCGATGTGCTGCGCGTCCCGCAGGGGCGGCTGCTCCTCCAGACCATCCGTTCGCACGACCAGTACAACACCACCATCTACGGCCTGGACGACCGCTATCGGGGCATCCACCAGGGCCGAAGGGTGCTCTTCGTCCACCCGGACGACCTCGCCGCGCACGGCCTGACCGAGGGCGATCCGGTCGACATCGTCAGCGAGTTCTCCGACCGGGTCGAGCGCCGGGCCCCCGCCTTCCGAACGGTCGCCTACCCCACCCCGCGTGGCTGCTGCGCCGCCTACTTCCCCGAGACCAACGTCCTCGTACCGCTGGACTCCACCGCGGAGGTCAGCAACACGCCGACGTCCAAGTCCATCGTGGTCCGGCTGGAACCGGCGCACTGACCTGACTGCCGGTCAGTCACGCTCCCACGCGGCCTCGCGCATTGCCGCCGCGTACAAGTAGTGCGAGTGCACGACGTCGTAGTAGCCGGGGCGCTGCCCGGCCCAGACCCGCGCCACTCCCTGCGTGAAGTCGCGCAGCCGCGCCGGCAGCTCCTCCTTATGTTCGCCACCTCCTCGACCCGGCCGAGGACGCCCTCGCTCACCAGGAACCCGGCGGCCGGCGCGAAGTCGTCGCCGGGCGTGCGCAGGGTGATGGCGAGAGGCTCGCCGTTCAGCCGGATCTCCAGCGGCTCCTCCGCGACCAGGGTGTCCGGACGGCTGCCCACCACCCCGTCCCGGATGCGCAGTACGCGCCATCGCTCGGTGACCCGTCCCACGCACCCTCCCCAGATCTCGGCTGCAGCCTCGTCAGCACTCGATGACGTTGACCGCGAGCCCGCCGCGGGCCGTCTCCTTGTACTTGACCTTCATGTCGGCGCCCGTCTCCTTCATGGTCTTGATGACCTTGTCCAGGGAGACGTGGTGGCGGCCGTCGCCCCGCAGGGCCATCCGGGCCGCGGTGACGGCCTTGACCGCCGCCATGCCGTTGCGCTCGATGCACGGGATCTGCACCAGGCCGCCGACCGGGTCGCAGGTCAGGCCCAGGTTGTGTTCCATGCCGATCTCGGCGGCGTTCTCCACTTGTTCGGGCGAGCCGCCGAGTACCTCCGCGAGGCCGCCCGCGGCCATGGAACAGGCGGCGCCGACCTCGCCTTGGCAGCCGACCTCGGCGCCTGAGATCGAGGCGTTCTCCTTGAACAGCAGGCCGATGGCGCCGGCCGCCAGCATGAACCGGACCACGGCGTCGTCGTCGGCTCCGTGCACGAAGTTGACGTAGTA
This sequence comes from Streptomyces luteogriseus, assembly GCF_014205055.1. Lineage (NCBI taxonomy): Bacteria > Bacillati > Actinomycetota > Actinomycetes > Kitasatosporales > Streptomycetaceae > Streptomyces > Streptomyces luteogriseus. The sequence goes on along the minus strand of NZ_JACHMS010000001.1, from coordinate 845,612 downwards.
GTGCAGGACCGCCGGGATGATGCCGGCCGCGCCGTTGGTCGGAGCGGTGACCACCCTGCCGCCGGCCGCGTTCTCCTCGTTGACCGCCATGGCGTAGAGGGTCACCCACTCCAGTGCCCGCCCCGCCGGGTCGCCCTCGGCTCGCAGCGCCTTGGCCACGGCGGTGGAACGACGGCGGACCCTGAGCCCGCCCGGCAGGATCCCCTCACAGGACAGGCCGCGCGCCACGCATTCCCGCATCACCCGCCAGATCTCCAGCAGCCCCGCGCGGATCTCCTCCTCGGTCCGCCAGGCCAGCTCGTTCTCCAGCATCAGCGCCGAGATCGACAGACCCGTTTCCCGGGTCAGGCGCAGCAGCTCGTCGCCGCTGCCGAACGGGTATTTCACCACGGTGTCGTCGACCTTGACCCGGTCCGCGCCGGCGGCCTCCTCGTCGACGACGAACCCGCCGCCGACCGAGTAGTAGGTGGCCTCCAGCAAGGGCAGTCCCTCGGCGTCGTATGCGAACAGCTTCATGCCGTTGGCGTGGTACGGCAGGGAACGGCGGCGGTGCAGGACCAGGTGCCGCTCCGTGTCGAAGGGGATCTCGTGGGTGTCGCCGAGCTCGCGGCCCAGCAGACGCAGCCGCCCCGTCGACCTGATCCGCTCCACGTCCCCTTCGGCCACGCCGACATCCACCGTGTGCGGCTCGTTGCCCTCCAGGCCGAGCAGGACGGCCTTGGGGGTGCCGTGACCGTGGCCGGTGGCCCCCAGTGACCCGAAGAGCTCGGCCCGTACCGACGCCGTCCGTGCGAGCAGATCCTCCTTCTCCAGCCTGCCGGCGAACATGCGGGCGGCCCGCATGGGACCGACCGTGTGCGAACTGGACGGGCCTATGCCGATGGAGAAGAGGTCGAAGACGGAGATGGCCACGAGCGGGCTCCCTTGTCTGCGCGTGGGTGTGGCGGGAGGTGCGAGCGGAACCTCTCGACCGCGGATGCCTTGGTTTCTGATTGAGCAACCGGCATCTCAATGCGCAACAGCTTTTCTCTTGTGTTCCAGGTTGTCAAGACGCCCGTCGCGCGAGCTGGTGCCTGCTGTTGTCCCGGCACGGAGGGATGCCCGGAGTCGGCCCCAGTGGTCGGGTGGACCATGCCCCTGCCGAGGTGCCGGCGCACCTCGGTCCGGGCGCCGGTGGTGTGCCAGACCCTGAGTTCCGCCGCCGCGACGGTGAGGCGGCGGCGTCCGGGAGGTGGCCGCCGGGTGCACGGTCGGTGTGTTTTGTGCTTCCACGACAACCGGTCGCCCAGGTGCAGAAAGACCGGTGCGCCGGGCCGGTCGGCGAGGGCGGGCGCGGCATGGATGTGGTCGTTGTGGGCGTGGGGTGCAAGCGACTGGCCGTCAGCCGTCAGCCTCAGCCGTCGGTCGCCGACCGGCCTCCCAGGCTGAAGGTGCCGGCGGGGGTGTCTGCAACTGCGGCTGGGACGGGGGTAGTTGGATTGTCTCGGTGACGAACCCGTCCGACGGAAGGGGCTCTTGCGGATGCAGGTTGATCGGCATCGGGAAGTCCCGGCTCGGTAGGCAATCGCCGTACCAGGACGACTCCAGTGCCTCGCCCTGGCCGGATCACGGGCGTAGGAGGCCTGCTGGTACGTCACCGGCGCGTACGGGTCACGCGTGAACCGTGCCTACCTGCGTCGACGTAGCATCCGCTGCACGATCCCGGAGAAGGACGATCAGCTGGTCGCAGCCATCAACGAGTGGCTGTGGCCACTCACACGGCACGCTCCATGCACACCAGTTGATCCCGTTCCTCCCATGATGGGGCGACGGTGAAACCGAGCCGCTCGTACAGAGCGATGGCACCTGCCCGCCACTTCCACACCGACAGCCGTACCGTACCGACGCCGCTCTCCGCGGAATGCGCAAGCGCGGCGCCGACCAGGCCGGACGCGATGCCCCGGCTCCGGAATGCCGGGTCTGTCCAGAGCCTCTTGACCTCTGACCGGCCGCCGACGGGGGCGGTCACCACCAGACAGCCCACGGCTGTGTCGCCGCTCAGAGCCATCAGCACGACATCGTCGGCGAACGCGGCCCGCGGGTCCAGGATTTCTGCCCGATAGCGGTCCGGTAACCCGTCCACATCGACAACGGCCTCGCCCTTCTCTGCCTCCGTCCGCAGATGGTAGGCCGCCAGCAACTCGGCCAACCGATCCACGGAAGGGCCCTGACCTGGCCAGCGGACGATGACAACCTCGCGTCGATCAGTCATTGCGCCAGCATCACACGACCCGTACCAGACACCGAACGAGTCCTTTGCCTCACTTTCGCAACACGCCCTCGTGTTCCAGCAGTATTTTGGCATCTGACCTGGGACGAAGCCGGGCGGCTGGAGTGTGGCGGGACGGTAGTCGACCAGTGGCAGCCTCCCCACGTGATCACCGAGCATGCTGCCGAGCAGTGGGACCTCGAACCGGGACACCTCTTCGTGCTTCTCCTGCCCGGGGGCAGGACGCTCGCCCGGCCTCCCAGGCTCCGCCGCCGGCTACTTCGTCTTGCGGTTCGCGGAGGAGGCAGGTTCTTTCCCCAGCGCTTCTATCGTCTCTTCCATCTCGCGGACCTTGCGGCGCAGTTGCACCAGTTCCTCACGCTCGGCCACGGTCAGCGCGCCCGCCTGTCCTTGGCCCCGCTCCGCAGCCAGCTCCTCCGTGATCGCCGCCGCGAACGCCTCCACGTCGCCCTCGGTGGTGTCGAAGGATGTCATCCAGCGGACCTCGCCGGCCTGCTCGTCCCAGGTGTAGAAGCGGAAACGCTTCTGGAGGCGCTCGGTGACGGCCGGCGGCAGGACGGCGAAGATCTGGTTGGCCTGCACCGGGCGAGAGATCTCCAGGCCCGGCAGTTCGCGCACCGCCTCGTACAGCCGCTGGGTCATCGCGTTGGAGCGGGCCGCCGAGCGCAGCCAGAGGTCGCCGCCCAGCAGCGCCTCGAACTGCACCGACATGAAACGCATCTTGGAGCCCAGCTGCATGCTCGTCTTGCGCAGGTGGGCCATGCCACGCACCGCGTCCGCGTTGAGCACGATCACCGCCTCGCCGAAGAGCAGCCCGTTCTTGGTGCCGCCGAGTGAGAGGACGTCCACACCGGCGTCGGTGGTCATCTCGCGCAGGGACACGCCGAGGGTGGCGGCGGCGTTGGCGAGCCGGGCGCCGTCCAGGTAGACGAGCATGCCGAGGTCGTGCGCGTGGTCGCAGATCGCACGGATCTCGTCCGGCGTGTAGCAGGTGCCGAGCTCGGTTGCCTGGGCGATCGAGACGACCTTGGGCCGGGCCCGGTGCTCGTCCTCGAAGCCCCATGCCTGACGGTCGATCAGCTCCGGGGTGAGCTTGCCGTCCCATGCGGGCACCGTCAGGAGTTTGATCCCGGCGACCTTCTCGGGCGCCCCGCCCTCGTCGACGTTGATGTGGGCCGACTCGGCGCAGACCACGGCGTCCCAGCGGTCGAGCATGGTCTGCAGCGCGACCACGTTCGCGCCGGTGCCGTTGAAGACCGGATACGTCTGCGCGGTGGGGCCGAAGTGGCCGCGCACCACTTCCTGAAGGCGCTCGGTGTAGACGTCGGCTCCGTAACTGACCTGGTGACCGCCGTTGGCCAGGGCGATCGCCGCAAGGACCTCGGGGTGCGCACCCGCGTAGTTGTCGCTGGCGAAGCCGCGCTCGTCAGGGTCGTGTCGTCGCTGTACGGTCAAGGTGCTCGCCTACTTGTCTCGATGGACGGGTGTGACACATGCGGTCCGGACGGGCGCCCGGCCGGTCTGCTCAGGCCCACGCAGGCTCCGTCCGGGAGCGGGCCTTCTCCAGACCGCGCACCAACGGTGGCGTGCGAGCCCGGGCAGGGCGAAGAGCGCCGCGAGGACCAGCCAGTCCGCCGGGAAGCGCAGCCTGCCGGGTTGTTCTCGATGAACTCGACGAGATCGCCGAGCGCCTGCGTCCCCCGGCGGTACAGCTGTACGGACCGGACTCGCGATCGCGGTGCTGGTCGTGATCTTTCTATCCGGGCGCCTTGGCCCCGGTCAATGGATCACCGCAAAATCATCTGCGAGAGCGAGCTTGAGCCGCACATTTTCCGGCGCGAGAGCCCCTTCGGCGTCTGTTCGACTACCGGAAGCGACCGACCGCTTTCGTGAAGGTGCCCAGCGGCGAGAGGCCCCTCGGCCGGGCGTACCCGGCTGCTGACGCGGCCCCGGAGAGCGCCCGCCAAGGGGCGACGAGTACCCCGCGCGCTCGGCGAACTGCTGTACTTCCGGGCGGGAGTTCTGGACGCGCTGCGGCGGCCGTGCTCATGCCCAGCCCGTTTCTGAGTAGAGGCGTCCGGCGCGGATGCCCTCGATGGCCACCCGGGTGTAGGGGACGAGATCGTCGGGGAGTGCGGCCGGGTCCCAGAACGTCCACTGGGTGCACTTGTCCGGCTCGCGCAGTTCCGGTTCGCCTCTCCAGGCGTGGGCGCGAAAGAACAGGCCCATGCGGGGCCGGTCGCCGGCCTGGTCGAGGTGGTGGACGACGTGGACGAGTTCGACGTCTTGCTGCTCGATGTGCAGGCCCGCTTCCTCCTGTGCCTCCCTGATCAGGCAGGTGATGGCGCTCTCCTGCTCGCAGTGGCCGGCCAGGACGTGCCAGGTGGACGGCGCGAACACGGAGTCGGGGTGGCGCAGCCCGAGCAGCACCGTCCCGTCGGGCCGCTCCAGGTAGAGGTGAACGCCGATGACGTTGAGGACCGTGCCGTGCGGCGAAGTCGGGCTGCGCTCGTCGTGCGGCGAGAGCTCGCTCTGTGGCGCTGTGCCGACCGCGCGGCCGGCGGCGTGGCGCCGCACGAGGTCGCAGGTGGTGTCGGCGATGCGCAGGCGGTGGAGGTCGTCGGGGGCGAACCAGGCCAGCATCACCCCTTCCGTCAGGAGGAGTTGGCGGGGATCACCGTTCCAGCGGCCGGCGTAGACGGCGATGGGCACGGTCGCGCCGGCGTCGTCGGAGGCGTACTCGGTGCCGAACGGGGTCAGGTCGGCGATGTCGAGGCCGGCTTCCTCGGCCAGTTCGCGCCGCACGGTGTGTTCCAGGGTGGCGTCCTGGGGCTCTCGGCCGCCACCCAGCAGGGACCACATGCCCGGCTCCCAGATCCGGCCCGGGAAGTAGTCACGCAGGTGGAGCAGGTACTCGCCGCGGTCGTTGTAGATCAGGGCGGAGGCGTTGGCCCTCTCCGGTTCGGTCTCCGGCGTGAGCTTGAGCAGCTTGTCGCGCAGGGAGGGGGAGGTCACCCTGTCCACGGGCCGCCACTCGATGCCGCCGACCTCTTCTTCCTGCAGCACCACTGGCGCCTCGGTCGCGGTGTGCAGGCGGAAGAGGAACCGGAGGTCGAAGTGCTGGTGGCCGGGTTCGCCTTTGCCCGGGTGGGCGTCGATGTCGTGGGTGTCGATGTCGAACGGCACAGCCTCGTAGCCGGGCCACGGTGCCACGGCCTGGGGCGGGATCCCGGTCTCCTCGTGCAGCTCCCGCAGCGCCGCTGCTGTCAGGGACTCGTCCTCGGGCTCGGCGTGCCCACCGGGAGCGAGAACCTTCCCGCTCGCCAGGTGCAGCACGTGCAGGACGCGGCCGAGCGGGTCGACGACGATCGCGCCGCAGGTGACGTGTCCGGTGAAGGTGGAGCGGCTGGCGATGTCGGTGGGACGTTCGAGGGCGTCCAGGAGGCCGCCGAGCTGCTCGCGCTCGTGAGGGTGGCGAGCGAGGTAGGTCTCGACGGTGGTGCGGATGTGGTCGTGCGACAACGGCATGGGGCTACCTCAAAGGGGCGTGGAGCGAGACGTGTTGAGGCGGGGTGCTCGTTCGGGTCAGGTCAGCCGCATCCCCTCCGCCGGGATCTCCTCGATGGCGGCGGGGCGAGCGGTGGGCAGGCCCCACCGCTCTCGTGCCGTCTCCGCCGCGAGCTGGGCCTGCCGCGCGCCGGGCGGGCCCCAGCCCAGCAAGGCGGCTGCCTGGGCGGGGGTGGTGAGCAGGCGGGCGAAGGGGTGGCCGGTGGCGGGGTCGACGGCCGCCCCTGTGATGGACGTGATCCGGGCGGCCAGGCGGAGCCGGGCGTTGGGCCCCACGCCGCCACAGATCTCACCGGTCTCGTCCAGCACCCAGCCCAGGCGCACCGGATCGGCCAGGGTGAGCTGGGCTTTCTCGGCGGCTTCGCGGTGCAAGGTGTCCTCGGGAGTCGCGTCGGTCGTCTCCACGGTGCCGCCGGGCAGCATCGGCAGCGCACCCCGCGGGCCGGGGTCGGCCACCAGGATGACCCGGCCGTCGGGGGCGAAGCACCACGCCCAGGCTTGCTGTATGGGCAGCCGCTCGGGGACCGGGCCGCGGTGGAGAGGGCTGTCCCACAGGGGCCGGTAGCGGACGTGGACGTCATGGCGGTCCAGCGCCGGGACGTCGTGGATGTGCCGGCCGTCGGCGAGGTGAGCGGTGGCGGTGTTCCCGAGCCGGGCACGGTAGGCGGCGAGCATGATCTGCCCGTCCACGGGCCGTAGCCGCTGCACCGCGTCCCGGGTCTCCAGGAAGGCGTACTCGGACAGCTCCTCGCGCGGCAGGCGGATCGCCTCCACCTGGTCGGGGCGGAGGCCCCCCCGTCGAAGACGAACCGGATCTCGCCGGGGCATGCCGTGGCGGGCTGGAGGTCGGGGTGGTTTCGGGAGAAGGAGTGGACAGTGAGCACGGCCGACAAGGGCAGGTCCGGCAGGCCCAGTTCCTCGGTGATTTCGCGCCTGCAGGTGACGTGCGGGTGTTCGCCGGCTTCGACGACGCCTCCGGGCAGCAGCCACGAGTCGTCCTCGCGGTAGGTGGGGTGCACCAGCAGGACCCGGCCGACCTCGTCGGTGATGATCGCGGCGGCGCCGAGCCACGCCGCATGCCGGGATGCGGCGTACTGCGCCGCGGGCAGAGCGGCACGCGGTGAGACGTGATCCGAAGGGGACACGGGAGAGGGCACGTAGCTCTGCCTTCCGAGACGGTGGACGGGGGAGTGGGCAGTGCGGAACGGCGGGGGGTGCTCAGGGGGTGTCGCCGCTCATCCGGCGCTGCAGCTCCCACAGGGTCCGGAAGAGACCTGGCTGCTGGGTGAGCTGGGCGTAGGTGCCCTCCTGGACGATCCGCCCTTCGTCCAGGACCACGATCCGGTCGGCGACGGCCACGTTGGTGAGCCGGTGCGTGATCAGCAGGATGGCGCGGTCCTTGGCCAGTTCGCGCAGGCCGGCGAAGATCCGGTGCTCTGCGCGGGCGTCGAGCGCGGCCGTGGGTTCATCCATCACCAGCAGCGCCGCCTGCCGGTGGAACGCGCGGGTGAGGACCAGGCGCTGCCACTGCCCGCCGGAGAGCTGCTGTCCACCGAACCACTCACTGGTCAGGAGGGTGTTCAGGCCGGAGCGCAGGCCCGGCAGCATCTCCGCGGCCCCGGACGCCTCGCACGCGGCGAGCAGAGCCGCGTCACTGGTGTCGCCCTGCCCGAACGTGATGTTGTCGCGCATCGTCAGCGGCAGGTACGTGAACTTCTGCGGCACCAGCGCGACGTGCTCCCACGACCCCCACGGGTCCAGGTCCGCGGTGGAGGCGTGGTCCCAGGCCACGTCGCCCTCGGTGGGCAGCAGCAGCCCGCACAGCAGGCGCGAGAGGGTCGTCTTGCCGGAGCCGTTCTCCCCGACCAGCGCCACGATCTGCCCGCGCCGCACGTGCAGGGAGACGTTGCTCAGGCTGTCCTTCGGGGCGCCGTCGTAGCGGTAGGTGACGTCGCGGACCTCGAAACGCTCCGGGGCCGCGGTCACGGGCGCGGTGCCGCGGGAATCGGTCATGGCCTGGCCGTGGGCGTTGTCGAGGAAGTTCTGCCAGTCCTGGACGTACCAGCCGGTGCGCACCAGGCGTGCGCCGCCGTTGATGATGCCGCGCACCGAGCCGGTGGCGGTCTGGAGGGCGAAGACGGCGCCGCCGCCGGCCGCCAGGCTCATCCGCCCGGAGGCCAGGAGCCACAGCAGCGCCGCCCACACCGCGGCCGAGGCGATCCCGCCGGCCGCTGCGCCGGCCAGCCCCATCCAGGCACCGGTGTTCGCGGCCTCGCGTTCGGCGGCGTTGACCGAGGCGGCCAGCCGCCGGTACCGGCCGATCAGGAAGGGGCCGGCCAGACAGGCCCGCATCTCCTCACTGGACTCCTGATAGGCCATGTGCCAGCGCAGCTTGCCCAGCATCCGGCGCCGCCCGGAGGTCTCCAGACCGGCGAGGTAGATCACGCGCGCGGAACGGACGTAGGCGGCGGCCTGCGGCAGGCAGGCGAGGAAGAGCAGGGGGAGGAGCAGGGGGTGCAGGACGGTCAGGACGGTGGCGCCGGCCGCGAGCGTGGCGGTCGCCGCGAGAACGTCCTGCGCTTCTTCGACGAGGTCGGGGGTGACCTGGGCGCCGCGGTCGGCGATGTCGTAGGCGTCGTTGTAGCCGGGCTTGTTGTTGGCGGCCAGTTCCGCGCCGAGCGCGGCCTCGATCATCGTCAGTTCCGCTGCACGGCCGAGCACCGGGCGCAGACGGCCGGTCAGCCAGACGACGGCGATGCCCAGCAGCGCGCGCAGGCCGGTTGCGGCGGCGATCACGGCCAGCTGCGGGGCGGCGTCCCACAGCCGCTCGGTGATGTCGCCCGAGGAGATCAGCGCGGTGATCGTGCCCGTGACGGCCAGGAGGCCGAGGGCCGCGAGGACACCGGTCCCGATCTGGCACACCAGCAGCCCGATGGTCGCACCGCGGTCCACCCGCCAGGCCATCTGCACCGAGCGCCGCACGAGCGAGGGCAGGCGCCGCGCCATGGTGCGGGAGGTCAGCAGGGAGCCGGCCTGGAGCCTCGACTCGTCGCGGTAGAGGTATTCCTCCTCTCGAACACCGGCCTCCTGCGCTTCGTCGTCCGGCGCGGTCCCTTTGGGCTGTTGCGGCGGCTGATCCTGTGTAATGGCCGAGGTCATCGTTCCCCCTAGGACGGTCGCTGCGGCAGAGTCGTGAGGTCTAACGACACGGCTGCGCTATCGAACACACGTCATTCGGTCGTGCTGGGGAGCCCGCTGTTTCCGCGTCAGGGAACCCCGCGGGTGCGGGATCCCTGGTCTGGCTTGGAGCGGCTGCGGGAAGGAAATGGCCGAAACGCCGACACCCTCAAACAGCCCGGGCGGTACGGCGGGTCATCCCGGCCGTCCCCTCCTGACCGGGAGCCGGCTCGGCGTGCGGCAGCCCTTCCAGCTCTCCGGATTCCAGTCCGGCCGGGGCGATCACCGGGCCGAGAGCGTCCGTCGATCCGTCGTCCAGGCGGACGCGACGACGGGGTGGTGCCGCGGTTCCACGGACCAGAGGAGTTCTTGAGGCGGGCCGTCGCCACAGTGGGGTCCGCGTGAGTGTGCGAAGCACTCATCACGGCCGCCTGATGAGGATGCGGAAAGGCCGGCGACGGGTCAGTGCGAGCCCTGGAACACCGGACAACAGCTGACCGCACATGCGAGACGATGTAGCCTCCCAGGACCGCCCCCGTGCGGCGCAGGTCGAACTGGGAGACACGCGATGGCAGCTGTCCCGTCGGGACCTGCGCCACCCTTCGCTCGCTGACTCGTGGACCGGGTCGAACTGCGGGTCGTCGACCGCGGCCCTGGGGTCCCGGACGAGGCCAAAAGCCGCATCTTCGAGCCCTTCCAGCGCTACGGTGACGCTCCGCGCGGCAGCGGCAGCGGCGTCGGCCTCGGCCTGGCGGTCGCCCGCGGCTTCGCCGAGGCCATCGGCGGCACGCTCGAGGCCGAGGACACCCCCGGTGGCGGCCTGACCATGGTGCTCGCCGTTCGGACGGCACCGCAGCGCCGACGGGAGCAGCCGGATGCGTCCTTCGCGGTCACGTCCTGATGGTCCGCGGGGCGTACACGCTCACGCGGCCACCCCTGGCAGGCTCGCCCCGCCACGCTGTCGGTTGTCCTCGCCCGGCTCCTGATGTCCGGCGAACTGTGGACGGCCTGGCGGCCCCCGCCTGTAAATAGTGGCCGTCCCTGCGGCGCGGGGATACCTCAGGGACCGACGGCCTTCCGGGACTCGGGGGCGGTCGGAGCGGAGCCGGTGTCCAGGAATTCCCGGATCGCGAAGCCGATCAGCACGACGACCGTTGTCCACACCACGACCATCGTGGTCGGGTAGCTCCAGGTGAACAGGACGATGGCGGCGCCCAGCAGGATCGCGACCCCGATCCAGCGCTTGAAGCGGTGCACGAACCGACCGACCGCCCCCAGCCGAAGTCCTCCGGAGACGGCGACGTCGCGCAGAGCACCGATGCTCCTGCGACAGCCGTTGCGGGCGAGTACGGCGATCCTGGACGGGCCGCAGAGGAAGGCACCGACGGCCGTGATGAGGGCGAGGGCACCGAGTGCCCGTACACCGGCGCGCAGGAACTTGATCAGCGCGTCGTACACCGCTCCGGCGGCGGCCGGGGACGCGCCGGAAGGCAGATGGTCGAGGTAGACGTCACGGAACACGGTGAGGGTGATCCCGAGGAACAGCATGGCCGCGAACACCGCCAGCCCTGTGCCGATCAGCGCGTGCCGGCGGTTGAACGCCGTGTACACCCCCGCCGCGGCCACCAGCAGGGCGATGACGGGCAGCCAACCACCCATGATCTCCAAGACCCTCATATAGGTCTTGATCTTGCCGATGTCGTTCGACTGGACCACCACGAAGTCGGTGTGGATGTCCGGGATCTTCGCGGCCGCTCCGAGGCCGGCGTCGACCAGCCGCTCCTTGACCTGGGCCACGATCGGTGCCACGTCGATGGCCACCTCGTCGTTCTTGAGCGAGACCGCACTGTCGGCCTCACCCGTCAGTGCCTTGTCGACGGCCGCGTGCACCCTGCGGTTGCCCTCCACCCAGACCGTCTCGAAGGCACCGCTGGTGACCACCCGCTCCACGGTCCCGCTCACCAGCTGCTTCAGACCGCTCGTGATCGGCGCCTCGAGATTGCCGACCAGCTGAGCCGCCTTCGGTGGGACGCCCGTCTCCGACACGGCATCCTGCAGCTCCTTGACCAATGCGTCGACGTCGATCTGTGCGAGCACCGCGTCGGTGACCCGGTTGGTGACCGCCTTCTGCACATCCGGGTCGGAGGCCAGCGGCCCCACCGTGGCGACGTAGCGGTCTGTGTCCCGCACGATGCTGTTCGCCCAGACCGCGACGACGGACAGCAGCGACAGCAGGGCCGCGAGGAGGATCAGCAGGACGGAGCCTGCGGACCGGAAGGGGTGATGCCGCGCCGCCCGCGACCCTGCGCCACTCTCGAGAGCGCCAACGCGACGCCGCAGTTCATCCAGTTCGCCGCGCTCCCGACTCGAGAGCGGCTCGTCGCCTGTGGAGGCCATGCACACCAGAAGATCCGCGCGTTGCCGGGCGCGCGACCCGGGTGAGCCCGACGAGTGAATCGCGCACGAGGTGCGACCGCCCCGGTGCGGTGATGCAATGGCCTGGGGGAGCAGGCACGAGCCCAGAGGTGACGCTGTGAGCGACGCATTCGACGCAGTCGACACATCCGGCGAGATGGGACCGATCGACTATCTGGTCGTCGAGTTCCCCGGCAACCGAATGACCGGTGAGGGCCTCCCCCTCCTGGTCGATCTGGTGGATCGCGGCCTCATCCGGATCCTCGACCTGACGTTCATCCGCAAGGAATCCGACGGAACCGTGAGCGGCCTGGAGATCGGCGATCTCACCGGCGACGGCGATCTCGACTTGGCCGTCTTCGAGGGAGCGTCCTCCGGCCTACTGGGCCAGGACGACCTCGAAGAGGCAGCCAACGCCCTGGCACCCGGCAACTCCGCCGGCGTCCTGATCTACGAGAACCTCTGGGCCGCACCGTTCGCCGCCGCCCTGCGACGCGGCGGTGCTGAGCTGGTGGCCTCCGGGAGAATCCCGGTGCCCGCGGTTCTGGCCGCGCTCGACGCGACCGAAACCGCGCCCTGAAAAGCACGGGGAAGCAAGACACGGGGAAACAAGAAGGGAGATCACCATGCCGGGACTCCTCCGAGGGGTTGCCCGAACGGCCGTCGTCGCCGGAACGGCGACCGCTGTGTCGAACCGTGTATCCCGCCGACAGCAGGGGCGATGGGCGGCCCAGCAGGGGTACCAGGAGCCCGCAGCGCAACCGGCGCCTCCCGCCGGGGCCGCTCCGGCGGCCTCCGACATGTCCAGCAATCTCGAACAGTTGAAGCAGCTGGGTGACCTCAGGGCTCAAGGCGTTCTCACCGAGGCGGAGTTCGAGGACCAGAAGCGCAAGCTTCTCGGTAACTGACCCGCTGCGGAAGCGCCGCTCACCCAGCGCGCGGGCGTTTCCTCGTTCGAGATGCCGGATCCGAAATGGTGGGGCGGGGTAACGCCTGCTCATTTCACAAACCCGCATCCGTGCTGACGGCCACGGCTCCGGGTTGCCACGGGGGCGGTCGTCTCCGAGAGGCGCCACGCTCCCACCGGTTCTGGCGTCGGATGGGGACCGCTCCGTGACCGCCGATCTCCGCGAACCGGAGTCGACTGCTCCGTCCGCGTTGTCCACCGCAACCCGGACCGGCTGGTGTTCCGGACCACGCGCTCGCCGCCCCCGGCGACCTTCCTCATCATGAACCTGCGCTCGGGCGGCGAAAAGGTCGGGATGTTCCACTCGCAGGAGAAGGTGAAGGCCCTCGGCGCGCAGGTCGCCGTCCTGGACGCGGACCAACGCCGGGACGTGACCGCGCTCGCCCGGCAGGCCGCCGAGGACGGCGCCGACCCATCGGCGTCGCCGGAGGCGACGGCACCCGGGCACTGGTCGCGGGTACCGAGGGCGGTCTGTCGTCCCTGTGATCGCCGCCGGCACCCGCAAACTTCACCACCTCGGCCGGGGCGGGGACGCTCCCATTCTGTGCCTGGACGCGCTCACGGACGGCGTCGAGCTACGCATCGACCTGGGCTGCATCGGGGACCGCGTCTTTGTGAACAACGCCTCCTTCGGCGCCTGGCCGACCGTCGTGCACCCCTACCGCGATGACAAGGCAGTTACAGCATTACAGCTTCTCCCGGACCTGCAGCCCCCCAAGCGGCCCGCGCCTCACCGTCCGCGTCCGGGGCGCGGAGGGTGAGACGAGCGTCGAGGCACCGCAGGCCGCACTCGGCGCGAGTGTGGCCGGACAGCACAGCGCTCCCTTCGCCGGCTGGTCGAGGAGAAGCACACGGCTCACGCGTGCCGACCGCTGTTCACGGGCTCGCCCGTGGCATCGATGCGCAGGGGCCCGGCGCCTCTGGGCGCCAGCGATCGTCTCGCCGCCAAGCGGCTGACCCCCGTGGCGGGTCGCAGTGGGGGCCCGGGAGCAACTGCCACGATGCACCCATGGCACCTCCTGTGGACGCTGCTGCGAAACCGGCGGCGGAGCGCCTCGTGCTGCTGACACTGGCGGCGGGTCAGTTCCTGATGGCCCTGGACAGCTCCGTCATGAACGTGTCCATTGCTACCGTGGCCGAGGACTTGGACACGCCGGTGACCGGGATCCAGGGGGCCATCACGGCGTACACCCTCGTGATGGCGATGTTCATGATTCCCGGCGGCAAGGTCGGTGCACTCATCGGCCGCAGACGCGCGTTCATGATCGGCTGCGCCGTCTACGGCTGCGGCTCACTGACGACGGCGCTCGCGCCGAACCTGACCGTCCTGCTGATCGGCTGGGCGTTCCTCGAGGGGATCGGGGCGGCGCTCATCCTGCCGGCGATCGTGACGCTCGTGGCGAGCAACTTCGCGGTGGAACGTCGTCCTGCCGCCTACGGCCTCGTCGCGGCCGCGGGGGCCGTGGCCATCGCGCTGGGGCCGCTCATCGGAGGTCTCGCGACCACGTACTTTTCCTGGCGCTGGGTCTTCGCGGGCGAGGTCGTGATGGTGCTCGGCATCGTGCTGTTCGCCCGCCGCATCGCCGACGCGCCGCTCGGCGAACGCGCTCGGATCGATTTCGTGGGGGCCGTACTCTCCGCCCTCGGGCTCGGGACCTTCGTCTACGGGGTGCTCCGCTCGGACGAGTGGGGCTGGTTCCGGCCCAAGCCAGACGCTCCCTCGTGGCTCGGGGTTTCACTGGTTGTGTGGCTGATGCTGATCGGCCTGCTGCTGATCTGGCTCTTCCTCCGCTGGGAGGCCCGCGTGGCGCATCGGCTTGGGGAACCCCTCGTCGACCCGGCCATGCTGCACAACAAGCAGCTCACCGGCGGCCTGACGATGTTCTTCTTCCAGTACCTGGTGCAGATGGGCGTCTTCTTCGTCGTACCGCTCTATCTCTCGGTCGCCCTGGGCCTGTCCGCACTCAAGACCGGCGCACGCATCCTGCCCCTCTCGCTGACGCTGCTGGCAGCCGCGATCCTGATCCCGCGCCTCCTCCCGCACGTCTCGCCGCGTCGGGTGGTGCGCTTCGGGGTCCTCGCGCTGCTCGCGGGCGCGGTGATCCTGATGGCCGCGCTCGACGCGGACGCCGGCGGGGAGATTGTCACCATTCCCCTGCTGCTGATCGGGCTCGGCATGGGCGCCCTGGCGTCCCAGCTCGGTTCGGTGACCGTGTCCGCAGTGCCGGAAGCACAGAGCGCGGAGGTCGGCGGCGTCCAGAACGCCGTCACCAACCTCGGCGCCTCCATCGGTACGGCACTCGCCGGGTCGATCATGATCGCCGCGCTCACGTCGTCGTTCCTGACGAACGTCGAGCAGAACCCGGCAGTGCCGGACCGGGTCAAGAGCCAGGCGTCCGTCCAGCTGCAAAGCGGAGCGCCCTTCCTGTCGGACGCTCAGCTGAAGAAGGCGCTCGAGGATGCCGGGGTGAGCGAGGAGACGTCCCAGGAAGTGTTCGACGCGAACACTGAAGCAAGGCTCGACGGCCTCCGGGCGGCCCTCGCCGCGCTCGCCCTCGCCGCTCTTCTCGCCCTGTTCTTCACCTCACGGATCCCGACGACCCAGCCTCAGGCGACGAGGCCGTAGCGCCAGCGGCCACCACTCGTGGTCAATGGATGGCACAGGCAACACGGACTACGTACGCCCCGAGCGGTGCGCGCGGTCGGCCTGCCCTCGCCCAACACGCAGGTCAGCACGCCCTTCCCCGGCAAGCGGCGGTGGGCACAAGCGTGCCGGCCGCTGGGCGTCAGTCAAGGCGCTTCCGTGGTGCGGCCGGCTGAGGCTTGCTGGATGTCCGCGCCGGAACTGACGTGCCGCTGGGTCTGCTGAGGGCCGTGCCAGTCCAGGCACATCGCGGTGGCATCGTCTTCCAGAAGGCCGCCGGCGGCTCCCAGGACGGCGGACGTCAGCGGCAGGGCGGTTTCGCGCGGGTGCAGGCCCTGGGTGCGCTCCAGTAGGGCGATCAGGTCGACCTTCTCCCCGTGACGTCCGAGCATGCCGTCGGTCAGCATGAACAGGCGGTCACCAGGGCGCAGGTCGATGTCCTGCACGCGGTAGGACGGCTACCCGGGGGCCACCACGCCGGGAGCGCAACGAGCTGGGCCAGGTGATCCGCAAGGACGCGGCGGGCCGGATCACGACGTACGCGTACGACATGACGGACCAACTGGCGGAGGCCATAGGCCCGGACGACATACGTCTGACCCTCCTGCGCGACCGCTTCGGCCGCCTGCGCTCGGAGACGGTCGACGGCAGCACGCTGACCTACACCTACGACGAGATGGGCCGCCGCACGGGCCGTACGACCCCGACCGGCGCGACGACGACATGGTCGTACGACGCCGCGGGCCGCCGCACCGGCATGGTGGCCTCAGGCCGCTCGATCGACATCACCTACGACCCGGCAGGCCGCGAACTGACCCGCCGCATCGGCGAGACGGTCACCCGCGAACAGACCACCATGTCCATCGACCTACCCAATCCAGTCACCCTGACGTGGGACCACCGGGGCCTGCACCCCGTCGCCCAGACCGAGCGCATCACGGCCGCAGATGCACCACAGGAGGAGATCGACTATCGCTTCTTCTCCATCGTCACCGACCTGATCGGCACGCCGACCGAGCTGGTCGACGAACACGGAGACTTGGCTTGGCGAACACGCAGCACTCTGTGGGGCACCACCTCATGGTCCGCGAACAGCGCCACCTACACACCCCTCCGCTTCCCCGGCCAGTACTACGACCCGGAGACGGGTCTGCACTACAACTACTTCCGCCACTACGACCCGGAAACGGCGCGCTACCTTACTCCCGATCCTCTCGGTCTGGCACCCGCACCCAACGCAGCTGCCTACGTCCACAATCCACAGACATGGGCCGACCCTTTCGGCCTGGCGCCAGTCGGAACTTGCACCTGAACAGATCAAACAATTTGTGGCGGAGGCCTACAGGCATGGCTGACAGTACTGCGGGGAAGTTGCAGATCTATGAGGTTGAGGAGAGTACTGCCACGGCAGCGACTTGCATCGTTCGCTGCGTGGCGGGCGTGGTGCGCACTGGCCAGCATTTCAGCATCGACTCAGATGCTGGCTCCAACATGATTGCAGCACCCGTGACCCTGGACTGGATCAACCGCTATGACCGGCTAGTGGATTTTATTGATCCGCCCCATAGTGCCAAGGTCCACATGTCAGGCGAAGTGGTGGGAACGCTAGAAAGAGGGGCGACCCTCACCGCCATCACGGTCGGCGAGTAAGGAAAAATTGCCGGACAGCGTAAGAGGGAGTCCGGGGTCAAGGCAATGGGTGGAGCAGTCGATTTTCACGCTTCGTTTTGACTTGCCGGACCTCAGGGCTCGTCGTGGGTTACGCGGACCCGGCCGGGCGAGAGCGGCTGATCGGGACGTCTTTCGGTAGCATGTAATGGCTGTGGGTGAGAACCGGCGAGGTCGGTTCGCTGCCGACACTCGCGAACTGATCGGTGCCTCTTTCCGCGTACCCCTGAGGCCTGCTCCCGAGCAGATTTGTCACACGCAGCCGAACAAGCTGCCGACGACGCCGGGCAGGTTGCGCGCGGACGCCGCTGACGGGGGTAGTGCCGCCGCCCCGGCCGGCGGGGAGTTCGTCACCCTCCCGGTCCAGGGCGAGACCGGCCGCTACGCCACCTCGCAGAAGCTGGTTTCCTGCCTGACCAGCACCGAGAACCTGTACTGCGACCGACACCACCCTGTCGTACGTGGCCCTCACCACCGAGGTGCAGGACAAGCAGGTCACGGCCGACCCGAAGCTGAAGCCGTGGGTCGAGGCGGTGAGTGCGGCCGAGGGCCGTACCAGCGATGACCTCGGCACCAAGTACCCCAAGATCTCCGAGCAGATGTGGCAGGCGGTCCTGTCCGCCCTCAGCGGTTCCATGTCGCCCGAGGACGCGCTCGCCGAGGCGCAGACCGCCGTCCCCTCTGGTGACGAATGAATGGATGATTGTGTCGAGTCGTGGCGAGCAGGCAGTGCAGGCGCTGAGCAGGTTTGGAGAACTCGCATGGTTCAAATTGCCCACGGAATTCAATGCTGCATATGGCTACGCTCAGGTTCCTTACATGGGGTGGCGCTACGCGTTCCCCGAAGAAGGGGTGGCTCAGCTCATTGAAGTTGCCGTAAGGGATCTGCCGACGCAAGTTGACTGGGAGATCGACAGAACGCGCAGAAACTGGGTGCTGGTCCCGACGCGGGTCCTGCTCGAGGCGCACGGGCTCGCCGACCCCGGCTTCAGAGACGTTGTTCACTCTATCAACGTTCAAGATCAAGAATTTTGCCTCAAAGCGATGTCGGATTTCGAACTCATCATCCAGCATCTGCTGCAGGTGCACATCTCGGAAGACTGAGGCAGTGAGCTTTCTCGACCTCATTTTGGGCTGGTCAGTTGCAGGGACAGCACCGCTCGGGGTGAGGTCGTGTCTGTGCGGGAAGCCGCCAGTACTTGCAGGGCCTTGCGCCCGAAGACGCGCTGTCCCTCAAAACCGGACACCAGGCGCTACGAGTGGGATGCGGAAGACCGCCTCATTGGGATGACGGCACCGGAGGGCACGTGCTGGCGCTACAGGTACGGCCCGCTTGGTGCCGCACGGCGAGACGCACAGACTTCCGGACGTCAGGAGGTCGTCCATGGTGAGCAGCCCGTGCAGGAAGGAAGCGAACGGGTCGGCGGGCTTCGCGGGCGGCTGCCGGCCTCCGGCTGGACGTTGTTGCACTCGGCGATGCGCATGACCGTCGTGCCTGCCCCGGCGGCGGAGAGTTCGCCGCCGAGATGCATGAAGCCGTACGACTGTCCGGGCTCGCTGATCGGCCAGAATGTGTAACTGGCGGGTGCGTAGACCCTTGAGGACGGGCTGCAACACGATCATCCGCGAATGGTGCGGCACGCCCTTCCCACTCCGCGCCCCGCATGACGCGACGGCAGCCCGCGCATCCGCTGCGGGCGTGAGGCCATCCGCTCCAGTGAGTAGCCGATGGCATCCCCGAGCTGCTGCTGGTTCGACCGGCCCACGTCCGCAGGTACTGCAAGAGCACCGCAGACGCCGACCACACGCCCGACAGAATCGGGCCCCGGTCTTCGCGCTCCGCCCGTCCGCGTGCCCGTACCGTCCGACGGCCGCCACGGTACGGACGAGGCGGTTCAAGGTCACTTCGAATGCTTCCGTACGGCCTCGCGCAGCAGGCGACACAGCGGAGCGATGTGCTGGACGAGGACCGAAACACGACGGATCTCCGACGGTTCACAGCAGAGCATGCTTCCAGGGGGAAGCATCTCGCCCCATGCCCCTGACGTGTCGTTGGGTAAGTCAGCAATTGGTCAGCATCAACCCCGAGACACTCCGAGACGGCTGCCCGAGCAGAGATGCCTGGTGGGTGGCGTCACAACGGGCCTGGTGCCTGCGGAAATGCAGGCAGGGAGCCTTTTCAGAGTGAAGCGATGTTCCTCACAATCTTCGAGTCGGGCGCGTGCCAGTTGTAGAGTGATACCGCCCTTGACCTGCACAAAGCAGGCAGGGAGCCGTCCTCCAGGAGTTCAACATGCTGCGCACCATGTTCAAGTCCAAGATCCACCGAGCCACCGTCACCCAGGCCGACCTGCACTACGTGGGATCCGTGACCATCGACGCCGACCTGCTCGACGCCGCCGATCTGCTGCCCGGCGAGCTCGTGCACATCGTGGACATCACCAACGGCGCCCGCCTGGAGACGTACGTCATCGAGGGCGAGCGCGGATCCGGTGTGATCGGGATCAACGGGGCCGCCGCCCATCTCGTCCACCCCGGAGATCTGGTGATCATCATCAGCTACGCCCAGGTGACGGACGCCGAGGCGCGGGCACTCACCCCCCGGGTCGTGCACGTGGACCGCGACAACCGGATCGTGGCCCTGGGTGCGGACCCGTCCGAGCCGGTGCCCGGTTCGGACCAGCAGCGCAGCCCGCAGGCCGTCGGGGCCTGACCGCGAACAGAGGAGGAGCGTGTCGATGAGCGACCCGGAGATCCGTGACGACCGGGCGGCGGGCAGGCTCGAGGCCGTGTCCGGCGGTGAAGTCGTCGGCCGCATCGAGTACTTCGTGCTCGAAAGCCCCGAGCGGGCGCTCGTGCCCGTCCACACGATCGTCGAGCCGGCCCACGAGGGCAAGGGCATCGCCGGTTCGCTCGCACGCGAGCTCTACGCCCTCGCCGGACGCGAGCACGGCGCCGTCGCCTCGCTCTGCCCGTACGTCACCAAGTGGGCCGAACGCCACCCGGACGAGGCCTCGCCTGCCGATCCGGACCTGCTGGCGGCGGCGAAGGACTGGCTGAGGGCCCATCCCGGCCGGTTCTGAGGACCCACCCGGGCCGTTTCCGAGGGCCCACCCGGCCGTTTCCGACGGCCGTTCCCGTCACCCCCCGCCCCCGTTGCCCCGTTACCCCCACCTGGTCCCCTCCCCGTCCTGCCGGGGAGTGACTGCCGAGGCGAGGGCCGGGTAGGCGGGGCAGTAGTCCAGAGCCGGAGTCGTCCCACTGGCTGGAGGACCTGATGACGAACCCGATTCCCGACCCCGTGCCGCCGGCGCCGACCCCGGGCCCGGATCCCCAGCGCCCGGAGCCGCACCCCGACCCGGTGCCGAACCCACAGCCCCCGCCGGGCCCGGAGCCGACCCCGCCGCCACCGGCGCCCACCCCACCGCCGGGCCCGACCCCGCCGGCACCCCCGGGCCCCGACCCCGTGCCGGGCCCCGACCCGTCCCCGATCCCCCCGGGACCGGAACCCGTACCGAACCCGGAACCGGGTCCGCCCCTGTCCTGACCCCGGTACGCGAACGGGGCGGTGGACGGCATCCCGTGCCGTCCACCGCCCCGCTCGCCTCCCTGAGCGGCAGCGCCTACGCGGAGGTCTCCGACCGGTCCCCGCCCCACAGCGTGTGGAACGACCCGTCACGGTCCACCCTGCGGTACGTGTGCGCACCGAAGTAGTCCCGCTGCCCCTGCGTCAGCGCCGCCGGCAGCCGCTCCGCGCGCAGGGCGTCGTAGTAGGCGAGGGCCGCGGCGAAACCGGGCGTCGGCACACCCTGGCGGGTCGCGGCGACCAGGACCTCGCGCCAGTCGTCCTGGGCGTCGGCGATCTCCTGCGCGAACGTCGCGTCCGACAGCAGGCTCGGCAGGTCGGGCCGGGCATCGTACGCGGCGCGGATCCGGTCCAGGAACGCCGCGCGGATGATGCAGCCGCCCCGCCACAGCGCGGACACCGCACCGAGGTCGATGTCCCAGCCGTACTCATCGCGGGCGGCGTCGATCTCGTGGAAGCCCTGCGTGTAGGACACGATCTTCGACGCGTACAGCGCCTGCTCCACCCGGTCCGCGAACGCCCGGGCCTCCGCCTCGCTCAGCGGCTGTGCCTTCGGGCCGGCCAGCTCGCGCGAGGCGTCCCGCAGGGCCGCGTGGCCCGACAGGGAGCGCGCGAACACCGCCTCGGCGATGCCGGACACCGGCACGCCCAGGTCCAGGGCGATCTGCACGGTCCAGCGGCCGGTGCCCTTCTGCTCGGCCTGGTCCACCACCACGTCGACGAACGGCTTGCCCGTCTCCGCGTCCACGTGCGACAGCACCTCGGCCGTGATCTCGATCAGGTACGAGTCGAGACGGCCCCGGTTCCAGGTCCGGAAGATCTCCGCGATCTCGGCGGGGGAGTACCCGGCGACGTCCCGCAGCAGCTGGTAGGCCTCGCCGATGAGCTGCATGTCCGCGTACTCGATGCCGTTGTGCACCATCTTCACGAAGTGCCCGGCACCGTCCGGACCGACATGGGAGACGCACGGCGAGCCGTCGGCGGCCTTCGCCGAGATCTTCTCCAGCATCGGGCCCAGCGAGTCGTAGGACTCCTTCGGACCGCCCGGCATGATGCTCGGGCCGTTCAGCGCGCCCTCCTCACCGCCGGAGACGCCCATGCCGACGAAGTGGATGCCCTGCTCGCGCAGGTCGCGCTCGCGGCGCCGGGTGTCCGCGAAGTGCGCGTTGCCACCGTCGATGATCATGTCGCCGGGCTCCAGCAGCGGCGCGAACTCCTGGATCACCGCGTCCGTCGGCTCACCGGCCTTCACCATCACGACCAGGCGCCGCGGCCGCTCCAGCGCCGCCACGAAGTCCTTCGCGCTCTCGCACGCGACGAACTCACCCTCGCCGCCGAACTCCTCCACCAAGGCGTGCATGCGCGCGGGCGTCCGGTTGTGCACCGCGACCGTGTAGCCGTTGCGGGCGAAGTTGCGGGCGAGGTTGCGGCCCATGACCGCGAGACCCGTGACGCCGATCTGCGCTGTACTGCTCATTCGGTTCGCTCCTAAAAGCCTCGGTATCGGTGCTGCCGGTGCGGATGCCCTCGGGCACCCTCCGTCGACCATCCTGACGTGCCGCTCCTTCGTACGCACGCCCGGGTCGCACGGCGTCGCGCAGGCTGATACGGACGAGAGCCCCCTCGCACTCAGCCGATGCACGCGTCCCCGCGCACGGCGCACCGGCGCACCGTGTGCCGTCCACGGTGCACCACCGTGGCGCACGTCGCGCAACAGGGGCCTCATACCGGCCATTTGGACTCCCGGGCGGCGAAAAGCCGTCTTGTTCTGGCCGGTTCGCAGCGCTTACTTTTGCCCCTCCTGACGCATGTCTAGGGGGGCTTTCGATGGCCGCACGCGGCCGGCACCGCCGGTATCAGCCGAACAGGATCAACCGCGCCTCGCTCACCGTCACGGCGGGCGGCGCGGGCATGGCACTGCCGTTCATGGGCACCGGCGCCGCCCAGGCCGCCGACATGGACACCTGGAACAAGGTCGCCGCCTGCGAGTCCACCAGCAACTGGAGCATCAACTCCGGCAACGGCTTCTACGGCGGACTGCAGTTCACCCAGTCCACCTGGGAGGCCTACGGCGGCCGGGCCTACGCGGCCCGCGCGGACCTGGCGAGCAAGGACCAGCAGATCGCCGTCGCGGAGAAGGTACTCGACGGGCAGGGGCCCGGCGCCTGGCCCGTCTGCTCGGTGCGGGCCGGACTGACCCGGGGAGGCGGCGAGCCCGACATCCGGCCGGCCGCCGAGCGCACGAAGCAGAAGGACACGAAACAAAGGGACACGAAGCAGAAGGACACGAAGAAGACCTCGATCGAGGACGTGCGGCCGCAGTCCACGCCGCAGTCCCGTGCGGGCAACGCCGAGATGTACACCGTGGTCCACGGCGACACACTCTCGGGCATCGCGGACGACCAGGACGTCCGGGGCGGCTGGCGGGGCCTGTACGCGGCCAACCGCTCGGCCATAGGGTCCGACCCCGATCTGATCGTGCCCGGTCAGCGCCTCGCACTGCGCGGCGAGGGCGCCACGAAGACGCGTCCCGCGCACCGGCCGGCGCCGTCGGCGAAGCCCTCGGCCGAGAAGCCGGTCCAGGACCGCGCCAAGGAGCGGCCGAAAGAGCGCTCCACGGAGCGGACCCACGACGAGGGCAAGGAACGCGCCGGCCGGTCCACGGCCACCCGGCAGGGCCTCGTCGCCCCCGTCGGAGCCTCCCTCGGGACGCCCTACCGCAAGGCGGGCTCCTCCTGGTCGAAGGGCTACCACACCGGCATCGACTTCCCCGTGCCCACCGGCACGTCGGTCAAGTCGGTCGCGGCGGGCAGCGTCGTCAGCGCGGGATGGGGCGGCTCGTTCGGCTACCAGGTCGTGGTCCGGCACGCCGACGGCCGCTACAGCCAGTACGCCCACCTGTCGGCGATCTCCGTGCGGGGCGGGCAGTCGGTGAGCGCCGGCCAGCGCATCGGCCGCTCGGGCTCCACCGGGAACAGCTCGGGCCCGCATCTGCACTTCGAGGTGCGGACGGGGCCCGGTTTCGGTTCGGACGTCGACCCGGTCGCGTACCTCCGGGCCGGCGGCGTCAGGATCTGACCCGCATGCGGTGCCGGTCGACCGTGGGCAGCGGGACGTACGGGATGCCGTAGAAGGGCACGTAGGAGAGCGGGCGTTCGTCGTCGGAGGCCGCCACCACCGACGGCTCCCCGCTCTCGTACGAGGTGGCCTCCACGGAAGCCACCACCGCTGCCGCCGCGGCAACGGCACCCGGCCCGAGCACCGCGCCCGCCGCGTCCGGCACCTCCGTGGGCGTCTCCTGCTCGCCCCGCGGCCCAGTGGCTTCCGACCCCGGTACCACGGCAGGTGTCCCCGCCGCCGGCCCCGGCACGAGCACAGCCGCTGGTGTCCCCGGCCCCGGCACGAGCACCGCTGCCGACGTCCCCGGCCCCGGCACGAGCACCGCCGAAACCGTCCCCGCCGGCCCCGCCGCGAGCACGTCCTCCACGAGCAGTAGCCCACCGGCCGCCACGGTCTCGGCTCCCGCAGTCACAGGCGCGGGCGGGCCGTCCAGGCCCTCGGGGGCCCTGCCCACTCGTGCGGGCACTTGCGCCGAACCGGCACCGGCACCCCCGGCCTCCGATGCGAGCCCCGAGGCCGGCAGGCCGTCCGCAGGCGCCGGCTGCCCGTGCGTGAGCCGTTCCGTCGTCAGCAGGATCAGGCCGCCCGCCGCCACCACACCACAGCTCAGTGCGAGCGCCGTGCCCGTCGTGCCGTAGCGGAAGGCTTCCCCGAACATCGTGATGCCGACCGCGGCCGCCACCACCGGGTTCACGACCGTCAGCGTCGCCAGCGGGGCCGCGAGGCCCGCGCCCCGGTAAGCGGCCTGCGACAGCAGCATGCCGACCGTGGCCAGGACGCCGATCACGGCGAGCGAGGGCACGTCCGCCGTCGACACACCGCCGGTCCAGTCGACCGCGACGGTCTTGGTGAACACCGAGGACATGCCGAACGCGATACCGGAGGCGGTCGCCAGCAGCATGCTGCGGACCGCCGGGTGCCGGTGCGCGGCCCGTGCGGCGATCATCAGCGCCACGACCACACCGGCCGTGACGACGGCGACGGCCACCCGCTCCGCCGTGTTCAGTGACCGCGCGTCCGACGCGGCGACCAGCGACAGCAGGCCGGCCAGTCCGACCGTCGCCATGATCGCGCCCCGCCAGGCCGTGGCACCGGCCTTGCGCCCGACGAACAGCGCCGCCATGGGCAGGGCCACCACGATGGTCAGGGCGCCGAGGGGCTGCACCAGACTCAGCGGTCCGTACGCCAGCGCCACCACGTGCAGCAACCCGCCGAGGCCGTTCAGCGCGACGGCCGCCCACCAGCCGGGCCGCCGCAGCGGCGCGTACTGCTCGCCCGGCGAGGACTCCGCCACCCGCTCCTGCACGATCGCCCCGCCCGCGTAGGCGAACGCGGAGACGAGGGACAGCAGAACGGACAACGCGAGGGCGCTCATCGGCTGATCCTCTGCGTCAGGCGGGGGCGCTCGGCCCGGCGCGGCGAAAGGTGGGCTTTCATGACCAACACCCTGCCGTGTCCAGGTCTTCCCGTCGTCGTCCCAGAGCACTCATTGGGTCCTACTGCCGATGGAGTACGCGGGGACCCCCATCATCCCCAGGGTGGGCGAGCCCGGTCGGGGGCCACCGGGTCGCATCCCTTAGGGGCCTTGGTACTACTGCTCTTCGTGGACCTCGACCCCGACCTTGCCGCGCTCCGCCCGCTCGCCGGCTTCTTCGTGCTGCGCACGGAAGGAGCATCGGCCGGGTCTCTTCCCACTCTCGCACAGGCCTACGCCCTAGTGGCACCGGATGTGTCCGTAAATCCCCTGATTTTTCGCGTGCGAAAGGTCGCGGCTGCCCTGCGGGCCCCGGAGTCGCGGGTCGCCGCGTCCATCACGCACCAGGGGCTCGCGGCCCGGCTCTGGTCGATCGCCCTCGGCTGCGCCACGCTCTACGGCGGCGTGCCCGACCTCGACGCCCGGCTGCTGCGCTGGGACGCCGACGGCAGCGCCCCCGACGACCTGTTCCTCACGGACGTACGGTCCCTCCCGGGGGACGCTCCGACGCTCGCGGACGTCGTCCTGCACGGCCATCTCGACCCCCTGGCGGTGGCCCTGCGCGCCCGCCACAACCTCGCCCCGGGCCTGCTGCGGGGCAACGCCGCCTCCGCGCTGGCCGGCGCCGCCCGGGAACTGGACCGCTGGGCCCGGCGCCACGGCCGTACGGACGTCGCCGGCCGGGCCCGCTCCCTGACCGCGGAACTCCTCGCCCACCCCCTGCTCACCGGCGCCGGAAACCTCGACGGCATCGCCTTCCGGCGTCGTAGCTGCTGCCTGTACTACCGGGTTCCCGGCGGGGGCGTCTGCGGTGACTGTTGCTTCACACGGCCGCCCCGCTCTTCCCCACGCGCCCCTTCTGGGTGACCATGAAAGGGAACGGCCGCTGAGAGCAGGGAGTTGCGGGTGCGAGTGGGACTGCTGACCCGGGAGTACCCGCCGGATGTCTACGGCGGTGCAGGCGTCCATGTGGAGTTCCTCGCCCGCGAGCTCAGACCGCTCGTCGACCTGGACGTGCACTGCTGGGGCGAGGGCCGCGCCGACGGCGTGCGGCGTCACCGCTCCTGGTCCGCGCTCGACGGCGCCAACGACGCGCTGCGCACCTTCTCCGTCGACCTCGCCATGGCCGCGGCCCTCGAAGGCCGTGAACTGGTCCACTCCCACACCTGGTACGCCAACCTCGGCGGCCATCTGGCCAAGATGCTGTACGGCATCCCGCATGTGATGACCGCGCACTCGCTGGAGCCCCTGCGCCCCTGGAAGGCCGAGCAGCTCGGCGGCGGCTACGACCTGTCGAGCTGGGCCGAACGCACCGCGATCGAGGCCGCCGACGCGGTGGTCGCCGTCTCCGGAGCCATGCGCGAGGACATCCTCGGCTGTTACCCATCGTTGGACCCCGAGCGGGTCCACGTCGTGCACAACGGCATCGACACGAGCCTGTACCGGCCCGACCCCGGCACGGACGCCCTGGACCGTATCGGGCTCGACCGCTCCCGCCCGTACGTGCTGTTCGTCGGCCGGATCACCCGCCAGAAGGGCGTACCCCACCTGCTGCGCGCCGTGCGGGACATCGACCCGGCCGCGCAGGTCGTGCTGTGCGCGGGCGCACCGGACACGCCGGAGATCGACCAGGAGTTCCGCGAGCTGTTCGGGGAGCTGAGCGGGGTCCGCGACGGCGTGTTCTGGATCCCGAAGATGCTGCCGCGCCCGGAGGTGATCCAGCTTCTGACGCACGCCGCACTGTTCGTCTGCCCCTCGGTGTACGAGCCGCTCGGCATCGTGAACCTGGAGGCGATGGCCTGCGGCACCCCCGTGGTTGCCTCGGCGGTCGGCGGCATCCCCGAGGTCGTGGACGACGGCACCACCGGGCTGCTGGTCCCGCCCGGCGACGGTTTCGAGGCGGGTCTCGCCCGGGCCATGGACACGGTTCTGGGTGATCCCGGAGCCGCCCGGCGGATGGGCGGGGCCGGGCGGGAGCGCGCGGTCGGCGAGTTCGGCTGGGACGCGGTGGCCCGCCGCACGGTCCGGCTCTACGAGGAGATCCTCAAACAGGCTTAGTGCGTGCTGCTCAGGGGCAGGCATCGGGAAATCGGCGTGAGGGGAGCGGCCATGCGTGGTGGTGGTCCTTCGGTCCTGGGGATCGTACTGGCGGGCGGTGAGGGCAAGCGGTTGATGCCCCTGACCGCAGACCGTGCCAAACCGGCGGTGACCTTCGGCGGCACGTACCGCCTGGTCGACTTCGTCCTGTCCAACCTCGTCAACGCCGGTGTGCTGCGCATCTGCGTCCTGACGCAGTACAAGTCGCACTCGCTGGACCGGCACATCACGACCACCTGGCGGATGTCCAACCTGCTGGGCAACTACGTGACGCCCGTGCCCGCCCAGCAGCGCCTCGGCCCGCGCTGGTACCTGGGCAGCGCCGACGCGATCCTGCAGTCGCTGAACCTGATCTACGACGAGCGCCCCGAGTACGTCGCCGTCTTCGGCGCCGACCACGTCTACCGCATGGACCCGCGCCAGATGCTCGACCAGCACATCGAGAGCGGCGCGGGAGTGACGGTCGCCGGGATCCGGGTGCCGCGCACGGAGTCCTCGTCGTTCGGGGTGATCACGCCGGGCTCGGACGGGCAGACGGTGGAGCGCTTCCTGGAGAAGCCGTCGGCCCCACCCGGGCTGGCGGATGACCCGAACTGCGTCTTCGCCTCCATGGGCAACTACATCTTCACCACCAAGGCCCTCATCGAGGCGCTCCGGCGGGACGCGGAGGACGAGTCCTCCGTGCACGACATGGGCGGCTCGATCCTGCCCCAGCTCACCGACCGGGGCGAGGCCGCGCTGTACGACTTCAGCGCCAACCACGTGCCCGGCGAGACCACCCGCGACCAGGGCTACTGGCGGGACGTCGGCACGCTGGACGCCTACTACGAGGCCCACATGGACCTGATCGCCGAGCGGCCCGCCTTCAACCTGTACAACCGCAGCTGGCCCATCTACACGCACTCGTACCAGCTCTCCCCGGCCCGCTTCAACGCGGGCGGCATCGCCAGCGAGTCGATCATCAGCGCAGGCTGCCTGGTGCGTGGCCAGGTCACGCGGTCCGTGCTGTCGCCGGGCGTGCTGGTCGACCCGGGGGCCGTGGTGCAGGGCTCGGTGCTGCACGACAACGTGCACATCGGCCGGGGTGCGGTGGTGCGCGGCGCCGTTCTCGACAAGAACGTGGAAGTGCCGCCGGGCATGACCATCGGTGTCAACCCGGAGCGGGACGCCGAGCTGTACACGGTGTCCAAGGCCGGGGTCATCGCCCTCGGGAAGGGGCAGCTGGTCACCTGACGCGGGGCGCTACCGGGACTTTGTCCTGACTCTGGACGAAGAACGGAATCCATGTTGTCATGCCACCTCCTGTACATGACAACGTTGGCACGGAGGTTCCATGCGTCCCCGACGCCTCAGAAACCGCCTCGCGTTACTGCTCTCCGCGCTCCTCGCCCTTACCGGCCTGGCCGCCGCACCCGCCCTGGCGGACGACCCCGCCGAGATCCACGGCCTCAAGGGCGAGTACTTCATCCAGTCCGCCCCCGGCGCCTTCGACTTCCACACCCTCAAGGCGACCACGTTCGACCAGGACCTCGACTTCGACAACCTGGAGCCGCGCCTGAACTTCACCACCGGACGTTCCGACGACGTCAGCGTCCGCTGGACCGGCAAGATCGTCCCGGAGGCGACCGGCGCCCACACCTTCTCGATCACCGGCGACAACGGCTTCCGCCTCTGGATCGACGGACAGCTCGCCATCGACCACTGGGTCGACGACTGGGACCGCGAGCAGACGTCCCGGCCCGTCGACCTGACCGCCGGCCGGGCCCACGACATCAAGGTCGAGTACTTCGAGCACTACGGCGGCTCCAACCTCCACCTGCGCTGGACCCGGCCGGGCGCCGCCAAGGAACCCGTACCGCAGTCGGCGTTCCGCCTCCCGGACGGCTTCGACTACGACGGAGCCCTCGCGGCCACCGTCCAGGCCACCGGCCGCAGCCTGAAGCTCGACTTCGCCCAGCCCCTCGCCGTACCCCCGGCGGACTTCACCGACCACCTCGACGCCGTGATCGGCGGCGCCGCATGGCCCCTGGGCGCGGCCCGGGTCGACCCGTCCGACCCCACCGCGCTCCTCGTCGCGCTCGACGAGCCGGTCGTCGGCAACAAGACCGGCACGGCCCGTGGCACGGCGGACCTCCGCTACGACGGCGAGGGCGGCCTCACCGACACTGAAGGCAACGTTGTCAAAGCCTTCTGGACCAGCGGCCCCAACCACTCGACGCACCAGCTGCGCACCCGCTGGGCCGACGAGGTGGGCCCGGGCAATGCCCACCCCGAGTACCCGCGTCCGCAGCTGACCCGGGACGCCTGGCAGGGTCTCAACGGCCGCTGGCAGTTCGCCGCCGCCGAGCCGGGCGAGCAGCCGCCCGTGGGGAAGACGCTGAAGGAGCGCATCCTCGTCCCGTACCCGGTGGAGTCGCAGCTCTCCGGCATCGAGCGGCACGAGGACCGCATGTGGTACCGCCGCACCTTCACGGTCCCCGCCGGCTGGCACATCGGCTCCGGCAAGCGGCTCCAGCTCAACTTCGGCGCCGTCGACTGGCGCTCCGAGGTCTACGTCAACGGCACGAAGGTCGCCACGCACGAGGGCGGCTACGACAAGTTCTCCGCCGACGTCACGGACGCGCTGAAGCCCGGCCGCACTCAGGAACTGATCGTCGGCGTGTACGACCCGACCGACGCGGCATCCGGCGAGAACCCGCCGCTCGGGAAGCAGCGCCTGGACCCGAGCGGCATCTGGTACACCCCGTCCTCCGGCATCTGGCAGACGGTCTGGATGGAGCCGGTGGCCCGCGACCACGTGGACTCCCTCAAGCTCACTCCGGACGTGGCCGGCGAGAAGCTGACCGTGGAGGCCCGGGGCGTCCGGGACGGCGTGCCGATCACGGCGACGGCGTACGACGGCCGGCGCAAGGTGGCCACGGCGAGCGGCCGCACCGGCCGGACGCTGACCCTGACCGTCCCCGATCCGCACCTGTGGTCACCCGACGACCCCTTCCTGTACCGCCTGGAGGTGAAGGCCGGCGCCGACCGGGTCGGCAGCTACTTCGGGATGCGCTCGATCGCCGTCGAAAGGATCGACGGCGTGCCGCGCACGATTCTCAACGGCAAGCCGGTCTTCATGATGGCCACCCTCGACCAGGGCTTCTGGCCGGACGGCCTGCACACCGCACCGACCGACGACGCCCTCGCCTACGACCTGAAGGCGCACAAGCGGCTCGGCTTCAACTCGGTCCGCAAGCACATCAAGGTCGAGCCGGACCGCTGGTTCCACTGGGCCGACCGGCTCGGGCTGCTGGTGTGGCAGGACATGCCCGCGATGACGGCCGGGGTGAACCCGAGTGCCGCCTCCCGCGCCCGCTACGAGCGTGAGATGAAGGAGATGATCGACGAGCACATCAGCAGCCCCTCGGTCGTCATGTGGGTGACCTTCAACGAGGGCTGGGGCCAGTACGACGTCGGCCGGGTCGCCGAGCAGGCCAAGTCCTGGGACCCGACCCGGCTGGTCAACGGCCAGTCCGGGCTGAACCTCGGCGCCGACGGCGGCGCCGGCGACCTCATGGACGAGCACGGCTACCCCAGTCCCGCCCTGCCGCCCCGGCCGGACGGTGAGCGCGCCCTGGTCAGCGGCGAGTACGGCGGCCTGGGCCTCGCGGTGCCCGGCCACGCCTGGCCGGTGCAGCAGTCCTACGTCGACGTCGACCCCGCCACCTACACCGAGGACTATCTGACGAAGCTGGACGAGGTCCGGGCGCTGGCCTGCAAGGGGGGCAACGGGGCTGTGTACACCCAGATCGCGGACGTCGAGGGTGAGCTGAACGGCTTCCTCACCTACGACCGCACGGTGCTGAAACCCGACACGGCCAAGCTGAAGGCCGCGCACGAGGCGTTGATCCGTGACGCCTCCCGGGTGACTCCCACCGGGTGCCCGGCGGCGCAACCTGTGCTGAACTGACCCCACATGCACCATAAGTCCCGCCCCTTCACAGGGGCGGGACTTAATCTGCTGTTAACTGTACGTAGCGTGATCGTACTTGACCGTAATCGGCTGGGGGCGGTTGACTGCTGACCCACCCGTCGTCGACGCGAGGCAAGGCCTTGACTGCTGATCTGCTCGCCCCCCTCGACCTGGCGTTCTGGAACATCGAGTCCGCCGAACACCCGATGCACCTCGGCGCGCTCGGGATCTTCTCGGCGCACTCGCCCGCCGCGGGCGCCCATGCGGCGGACCTGCTCGCGGCCCGGGCCGCCGGTGTTCCCGGACTGCGGATGCGCATCCGCGACGTGTGGCAGCCGCTGCCCTCCGCCCTGCGCCGGCCGCTCGCCTTCGGCGGTGCCGCCCGCGAGGCGGACCCGGACTTCGACCCCCTCAACCATGTACGGCTGCACGCGCCGACCGCCGACTTCCACACGGTCGCGGGCCGCCTCATGGAGCGCCCCCTGGAGCGTGACCGGCCACCCTGGGAGGCCCACGTGCTGCCGGGCGAGGACGGTGTCTGCTTCGCCGTCCTGTTCAAGTTCCACCACGCCCTGGCCGACGGGCTGCGGGCGCTGACCCTCGCCGCGGGCGTCATGGACCCGATGGACCTGCCCGCTCCCCGGCCCCGCCCCGCCGAGGCGCCCCGCGGCCTCGTGCCGGACGTGCGGGATCTGCCCGGGATGATGCGCGGCGCCCTGTCCGACATGAGCCGCGCCCTGGACATCGGCGCCTCCGTCGCCCGCTCCTCCCTCGACGTGCGCTCCACCCCCGCGCTCACCTGCGAGCCGAGCGGCACCCGCCGCACCGCCGGAGTGGCGCTCGACCTCGACGACGTGCACCGCGTCCGCAAGACCGTCGGCGGCACCGTCAACGACGTCCTCATCGCGGTCGTCGCGGGAGCCCTGCGCCGCTGGCTCGACGAGCGCGGCGACGGCAGCGAGGGCGTCGCGCCCCGGGCCCTGATCCCCGTCTCCAAGCGCCGCCCGCGCACCGCGTACCCGCAGGGCAACCGGCTCTCCGGGTACTTGATACGGCTTCCGGTCGACGACCCGGACCCGCTGGCCCGGCTGGCCTCGGTCCGGGACGCGATGGACCGCAACAAGGACGCCGGCCCCAACCGGGGCGCGGGCGCCGTCGCCCTGCTCGCCGACCACGTCCCCGCCCTCGCCCACCGGCTCGGCGGCCCCCTGGTCGGCCAGGCGGCCCGGCTCTGGTTCGACCTCCTGGTGACCAGCGTGCCCCTGCCCAGCCTGGGCCTGAAGCTCGGCGGACACCCGCTCACCGCCGTCTTCCCCTTCGCCCCGCTGGCCCCCGGCCACTCCCTGGCGGTCGCGGTCTCGACCTACCGGGGGAGCGTCCACTACGGCCTCGTCGCCGACGGCGAGGCGGTACCCGACCTCGACCTGTTCGCCACTTCCCTCTCCAAGGAGGTGGCGACGCTGATCAAGGCCTGCCGGTCGTGATCAAGGCGACTTTGGCGGTGCGGCCCGACGCTCCGTAGAATTCGGCCTTCGAATGCGGGCGCGACCGGCGCGCCGCGACGGCAGAGCAGGGAACGACAGCGGCGATGACGGTGACAGAGGACGGCCCGCAGGCCATGGACGGGGCCGGCGGGCTCTCGTACGGACCCGGCATCGACCCGGAGCGCCTGGCCGTCTGCCTCGGCGTGCTCGAGGAACTCGACAAGCTGGACGTCGACCACCCGGACGCCATCGCGGTGCGACGGGCCACGGCGGGCATCTACCGCACGGTCAAGCAGCGCCGCCGCCAGGAGCGCCGGGCCGCCAAGACCGCCCACGACAAGGCGGTCACGGAGGCCACCGCGACCGGCTCGGCCCAGCGCATCGACGACGAGACCGAGGGCCTGCTGCCGTCGTCGGCCACCGAGGAGGGCAGGATCGCGGGGATACTCCAGCGCCCGCGCTCCTGCTACACATGCAAGTCCCGGTACGTGGAAGTCGACTACTTCTACCACCAGCTGTGTCCGGACTGCGCCCGCGTGAACCGCGAGAAGCGCGACGTCCGCGCCGACCTCACCGGCAAGCGCGCCCTGCTCACCGGCGGCCGGGCCAAGATCGGCATGTACATCGCGCTCCGGCTGCTGCGCGACGGTGCGCACACCACGATCACCACCCGCTTCCCCAAGGACGCCATCCGCCGCTTCAAGGCGATGGACGACTCCGCGGACTGGATGCACCGCCTGGAGGTCGTCGGCATCGACCTGCGCGACCCCGCCCAGGCCGTGGCCCTCGCCGACCAGGTCGCCGAGGCCGGCCCGCTCGACATCCTCGTCAACAACGCGACCCAGACCGTGCGGCGCCTGCCCTCCGCCTACGCCGCGCTCGTCGAGGGCGAGAGCGCGCCGCTGCCCGCCGGTGAGCTGCCCGCCCACCACGTCATCGGCGCCTTCAACTCCGGCGCGGTCGACGGCATCGCGGCGCTGCCCCTCGGCACCAGCGGCCTCGACGCCCAGAAGGTCGCCGACCTCGCCCTGGTCGCCGGCAACGCCAGCGTCGAACGGCACCTGGACGGCACGGCGATCGACGCGGGCGGCCTCGTGCCCGACGTCGTCGACTCCAACACCTGGGTGCAGACGATCGAGCAGATCTCGCCGGTGGAGCTGCTGGAGACGCAGCTGTGCAACTACACGGCACCGTTCATCCTGATCAGCAAGCTGCGGCCGGCCATGGCGGAGGCCGCGAAGAAGGCGGAGAGCGGACGCGCGTACGTGGTGAACGTGTCCGCGATGGAGGGTGTCTTCGGGCGCGGGTACAAGGGTGCGGGACACCCGAACACCAACGCGGCCAAGGCGGCGATGAACATGGTGACGCGGACCAGCGCGCAGGAGATGTTCCAGACCGACGGCATCCTGATGACCTCGGTCGACACGGGCTGGATCACGGACGAGCGGCCGCATTACGACAAGCTGCGGCTCGCCGAGGCCGGCTTCCACGCCCCGCTCGACCTGGTCGACGGTGCGGCCCGGGTCTACGACCCGATCGTGCGGGGCGAGGCGGGCGAGGACCTGTACGGCGTCTTCATGAAGGACTACGCGCCGGGCAAGTGGTAGGCGGGACCGGTTCCCCCCGCCCTCGAGTCGATCGTGGCCTTGGGCGTCACGGGTGGTGACGGCACGTCAGTCCATCGCCCCGAGAGGGGAGTTCCGGGCCGCCAGTAGTTCCAGGACCGTGCGCCAGTCCTCCAGGACCCCGGCGTCGAAGGCGGCCGTGCGGCCCTCCTCGGATGCCTGACGGAGGGCGAGGAGGTCGTCGTCGGCCGGGGTGTCCCGGCAGGGGCAGTGGCGCACGAGGCGGGCCACCCGTTCGCCGAGCAGGGTGCGCACCGCGTCGGCCGCGTGGTCCGCGCGCCCGGCGGGGTCACCGGGCCACAGCAGCCCGCCGACGGGTTGCACCAGGCCCGCGACTTGGAGCTCCTTGTCCGCCGGGCGTCCGCGGCGCAGCAGC
Organism: Streptomyces luteogriseus; assembly: GCF_014205055.1. Taxonomy (NCBI): domain Bacteria; kingdom Bacillati; phylum Actinomycetota; class Actinomycetes; order Kitasatosporales; family Streptomycetaceae; genus Streptomyces; species Streptomyces luteogriseus. The sequence continues at coordinate 811,188 of NZ_JACHMS010000001.1, read as the reverse complement.
GCCGCGGTCCGCAGCGCGTGGTCGTGCAGGTCGACGGCCGGCGGTCGGGCGCGGCCCGGGACGTCCCGGGTGCCCCGGCAGGCGTACAGCAGATCCATCAGCTCCTCGACGCTGCGCAGCTCCATGCGTCAGTCCTCCCGCGAGACAGCCGTTGCGTACGGCAGCAGAGCATGGCGAGCTTGCGGCTCGGCCAACGGCGCTTGAACTGCGCAACCGTCTGGAAAGCGCCGTCACCGACGTACGCCGTTCGAGTGATTTGCAAAACGGGCTTATGCCTACAGATCCGTACGTAAACACGAGTTGAACGGCGGATGACGCGTGATTGTTACCGGCTGTTTCCAGCCCCATCGAGCGGGGCTCCGCTCATCTGGTTAGTCTGATGCGGACGGACAGCAGCACGGGTCATACCCACACCCACGGTCCGTCATGGGACCAGCCGGTACACCACGGCCTGCTCTCCCGTGAGTCGACCGGCGCCACCGCGTCCGAACTGCTTTTGACATAGAGGCCCGAGCGGGCGTCAGGCGCAGCAGGACCGGCGCGTACGTCCCGAGGGTGACCGACACATAAGGAGTGCGCGGTGACACCGGAGAAGACGAATCGCGATCAACGCCCCAAGGAACGCGGCGAGCGCGCCGGCCGACGGGCCGACGAGCTCGGCAGCCTCGACGTGTGGGCCCGTTCGGCCCCGATCCGCCTCGCGGGCTACGAGGACGACCTCGCAGAGCCCCACATCCTGCCCAGCGTCGACTGACCCCGGGCGGACCCCTCCGCGACCTCCGAGCGCATGGCCGTGCCAGACTCGCGACCATGCTGATCAGGGAAGCAACGGCTGACGACTGGCCTCGCATCTGGCCGTTCTGGCACCGCATCGTCGCCGCGGGCGAGACCTACGCATGGGACCCGGGCACCTCCGAGGAGGAGGCCCGGGTCCTGTGGATGAACCCGGCGAAGCGCGTCTACGTCGTCGAGGACGACGGCGGCGCCGTGGTCGCCTCCGCCTATCTCACCCCCAACTACGGTGGCCCCGCCGCCCGCATCGCCAACGCCGGCTTCATGGTCGACCCCGGCCAGGGCGGCCGCGGCTACGGCCGGGCCCTCGCCGAGCACCTCCTGGCCGAGGCCCGGGCCGCCGGCTACCGGGGCATGGTCTTCAACGCCGTCGTCGAGACCAACCCGGCCGTGACGCTGTGGACGTCCCTCGGCTTCACGGTCCTCGGCACCGTCCCCGAGGCGTTCGACCACCCCCGGCACGGCCGGGTGGGGCTGCACGTCATGTATCGGGCGCTGTAGCGCGACCGGGCGGCCCCAGCTTTCAGGGCCGGGCGTACGGCCGGGTCATGATCTCCATGTTGTGGCCGTCCGGGTCGTCGAAGTAGGCGCCGCGCCCCCCGAAGAGGTCGTTGACCCGGCCGGGTTGGGTGTGGTTCGGGTCGGCGTAGTAGGTGACGCCGAGCGCCTCCAAGCGGTCGATCATGCCGTCGAACCGCTCGTCGGGCACGAGGAACGCGTAGTGCTGCGACTGGATCGGCTCGTCGGTCTTCTCGTAGTAGTCGAGGGTCACGCCGTTGCCCAGGTCGACGGGCAGGAACGGGCCGAAGGGGGCGCCGACCTCCAGGCCCAGGACGGCCGCCAGGAACTCCGCCGACAGCCGGCGGTCGGCGGCGTAGACGGCGGTGTGGTTCAGATGGGCGACGGTCGTCGGGAGGTCGGTGGTGTGCCGGGTGTCGGACATACGTGGGTTCGTCTCCGGGTTTCGGGATCCGTGATGAAGCGCCGCTGAGGGGCGCGGGGATGAGGACACGAAGGACGGGAGGCGGGGCGCGTGCCCTCTCCGGCTCTCGGGCGGGCCCGGGCGGGGTCGCCCCCGCCACGCTCACTCCGAGGCCGGGCGCCTCACTCGTGCATGGCCTACGGCCGACCCGGCAGTCACCCGGCCGACCCTAGTCCATCGGCGCCGTCCGCTGCCACGGGTTTCGTTCCTCCAACTGCCCGGCCAGGTCGAGGAGTCGGGACTCCGTGCCGGGCAGGCCCACCAGCTGCACGGCGCACGGCGCACCGGAGGGGAGGGTCCCGCACGGGACGGACAGGGCGGGCCAGCCGGTCAGGTTCCACGCGGGCGTCAGGGGCGAGTAGTTCGTGTTCGCCAGCACATTGCTCAGCCACCCCCGCTCGTGCCAGGGCCCGGCCTTCGGGGAGCGGCGGGCGAGCGCGGGCGTGAGCAGCACGTCGTGCTCGGTGAAGAACGGCTCCAGCCTCCGGCGCAGCTGCTCCCGGCTCGCCCCGGAGCTCACCGTGCGCAGGAAGGGCCGGCCGAGCCGCGCGTGGACGCGGGTGCGCCGGGTCAGCAGCCGGGGGTCGAGAGGCCGGGCGTCCGCGGCGGTGCCCGCCGTCCAGTGCGCCAGGGAGGTCATGGCGAGCGACAGCGGGTAGGGCGGGTCGGCGCGCCGGACCTGATGCCCCGCCCGCATCAGCAGTCCGGCCGCGTCCCGGGCGGCCGCCGCGTACGGACGGCTGATGGTGACGCCCGCCAGGGGACTGCGCAGTGACACGGCGACCCTGAGGACGCCGGGTGCGGACACGGGACCGGGCTCGGTGCCGGCGAGGACCGAGAACATCAGGCGGGCGTCCTCGACGGTCGTGGCGAGCGGCCCGTTCTCCGACATGCCGAACCAGGTGCTGTCCCCGTCGCCGGTCGGGACGACCCCCTGCCCCGGCTTGATGGTGACCAGGCCGCAGTTGGCGGCCGGTATGCGCAGGGACCCCATGCCGTCGTTGCCGAGGGCGATCGGCACCATCCCGGCGGCGACGGCGGCCGCGCTGCCGCCCGACGAACCGCCCGCCGAACGCGTGGGGTCCCAGGGGTTGCGGGCGATGCCCAGCACACCGTCCGTGGTGCCGAAGACGCACAGTTCGGGGACGTTCGTCAGCCCCACGACCACCGCGCCCGCGGCCCGCAGCCGGGCCACCGTCACATGGTCCCGTGGCGCCGGGGTGTCCGGCGTCGCGGCCGAGCCGATCCGCCGGGACTCGCCGCGCACGGCGAGGTTGTCCTTGACGGCCACGGGCACCCCGGCCAGGGGCAGTTCGGCGAAGTCGCCGCGCGCCGCCACCGCGTCGGCCTCGGCCAGGGCCGCCTCGGCGCGCACCGTGCGGAAGGCCCCGACCCGGCCGTCGAGCCGCTCGATCCGGGCGAGGTGCTCGGCGACCACCTCGCGGGGCGTGACCCGCTTCTCGCGTACGGCGGCGGATATCTCGGCGGCGGTGCGGCCGGCCCAGGTGGTCACAGCGGCTCCTCGGAGGGGAGAGGGCGGACTTACTGACGAGTACGTAGGGAGAACTGTGCACCGGGTGGGGACCGTGCGTCGAGATCGCCGACCGTTTCCCCGCCTCACCCCTGCGCGGGCTCAGCGCAGATGCCGCGATAGGAAGGCCTCGGTGACGTCCATCGAGGCCGCCCACTTCGGCCCGAAGGTGTGTCCCTCGCCGGGGACGGTGCGCAGCTCGACGTCCTTGCCCGCCTTCTCGAAAGCTGCCGCGGCCTCCCGAGACCAGCGCGGCGGGCAGGTGTCGTCCGCGGAGCCGTGCTGGATCAGCAGGGGTTCGGTGACGCGGTCCACGTGGCTGAGCGGCGTGACTCCGCGCCAGAACCCCGGGTTCTCCTCGGGCGTTCCGTGCCTCTCCTCGATCTCGGTGACGACGGGGTCGCCGTTCGGCCGCTGGAAGTGGTCGATGTTCTCCTCCGGCCGAGCGCTGACCGGGGCGTACGCGACCGCCGCGTCGAACAGACCGGGCGCCACGACCAGCGTGTTGTACAGGACCCCGCCGCCCATCGACCGCCCGAACAGCCCGATGCGGTCGCCGTCGATCTCGGGGCGCCCGGAGTCGCGCAGGGCCAGGGCGGCGCCGATGACGTCCTCGGTGTAGCCGAGGCGCAGGTTCACGTCGTTGTCCGGGTCCTTGTCGGAGCGGGCGTGGTTGCGGTAGTCGGTGTGCAGGACGACATAGCCGTGGCGGGCCAGACGGTCCTGCTCACGGGGCATGCCCTGGCCGCTGAAGTAGACGTCCGGATCGATGTGGCCGTGCGCCAGCACCACCGCCGGGAACGGCCCCTCGCCCTCCGGGATGTTCATGATCCCCGAGATCGTCAGGCCGTTCGCCTCGTAGGTGACGGCGTGGCGGGTGTAGGCGGAGGTGCGGTCGAGCACCTCGCCGACACGCAGGCCGGAGCCGGTGTGCTCGCGCCGCATCAGGGCCTGGAGGGAGACGGGGTCGGCCGGAGTGGGGGAGGGCGCGGTGCGGGGGCTCTCACCGGGGGGCCTCTCGCCGGTGGCCCGGGCCGGCACCGGGGACGTCTCGGGCGCGGCGTCCTCCGCACCGCCGGTGCAGCCCGTCGCGACGGCCAGCAGCAGTCCGGCGGCCGCGCAGGCGGTGCCCCGAAGCCGCATACGGTCCAGTGTGGCCCCGCCGGGTACGGGACGGAAGGCCCGGCCTGGGCGGTGCCTCGCGCCGGCCCCGTGCTGTCCCGCTCGATCAGCGTCGGCACCGGCACCCGCACCGTCCGGGCCGCCGTCCAGCAGGGCGGTCAGTTCCCGCGCCGCCGTGCGGCCGAACTCCACGCTGTCCCGGGACAGTGCGGACAGCCACGGCTTGACCAGGCGGCACAGGGCGGAGTCCTCCCAGGCCACCACCGACACGTCCGCAGGCACGGCGAACCCCATCTCGGTCGCGGCGGCGACCCCGGCGACGGCCATCACGTCGTTGTCGTAGATCAGGGCCGTCGGGGCACCGGGACCGTCCAGCACCCGGCGCGTGACGGCCGCGCCCGCCTCGTCCGAGTAGTCGGTCGGCACCGACTGCACCTCGGACAGGCCGCGCCGCTCCGCCTCGGCCCGCAGGGTGCGGATCCGGCGCTCGGTGTGGGCCAGCCCGGGGAGCCCCGCGATGTGCGCGATCCGGCGATGGCCGAGCGCGTACAGCCCGTCCACCACCGCCGCCATGGCACCCGCGTCGTCCGCCCACACCGTCGACAGACCCGGATGCCGCTCGTCCGGCTCGCCCCCGATCACCACGGCGGGCAGGCCGAGCTCGTCCAGAAGGCCGGGCCGGGGGTCGTCCGTGCGCGGGTCGACCACCAGCACCCCGTCGACCCGGTACTCGGCCCACCACCTCCGGTACACCGCGCACTCGTCGTCGATGTCCTCGGCGATCTGGAACAGCAGCCCGAGGTGACGCTCGGCCGGCACTTCCTGGATGCCCGAGACCAGTTGGAGGAAGAACGAGTCCACGCCCAGCGTGCCCGCCGGACGCGCCAGCACGAAACCGACCGTCGCCGCGCCCTCCCCGGACAGTGCGCGGGCCGCCGTGCTGGGCCGCCAGCCCAGCTGTTCGGCGCCCCGGCGCACCCGTTCCCGGGTCACCTCCGAGACCCCGGGCCTTCCGTTGAGCGCGAAGGACACCGCGCTCTCGGACACCCCGGCCCGCCGGGCGGTGTCCTTCATCGTCGGCCGCCGCGTCGGTGAGCGCTTTCCCGTCACGCGTGCTCTCCATTCGACTGGCGCGGACGGGCGGATCGCGCTGCGGCTGCGCCCGTTCGAGCTGGTGACGCTCCGGCTGCACGCGCCTAGCGGGCGGGGGGGGAGACGCAGGTCACATCCGTCCATGTCACATGGTGAGGAGCCGCTGCCTCATAGGGGTGTACGCACCGACAACGGCAGAGGAGCTCACCATGAGCGCACGACTGGACATCTTCGGCAGCCCGACCGCGAGCAAGCTCGTCAAGCAGTTCACCTCCGTGGGGCGGCTGGTGGCGGAGTCACCGCTGTCGGCCGCCACCCGGGAACTGGTCTCGCTGCGGGTGAGCCAGATCAATGGCTGCGCGGTCTGCATCGACATGCACACCAAGGAGGCCACCGCCGCGGGCGAGAGCGCCGTGCGGCTCCATCTGGTCGCGGCATGGCGGGAGGCGACGGTCTTCACCGACGCCGAGCGTGCCGCGCTGGAGCTGGCCGAGCAGGGGACCCGGATCGCGGACGGCGCCGGTGGCGTGCCGGACGAGGTGTGGGAGCGGGCCGCCAAGCACTACGACGAGGAAGAGCTCATGGCGCTGGTGACCCTGATCGCCTTCATGAACACCGCGAACCGGCTGAACGTCATGCTGGAGCAGCCGGCGGGCGACTATCAGGCCGGTCAGTTCAAGTAGCCGCGGAACACCGGGCCCTGGGACCGTCTCAGGGCCCGAGCTGCGCGCGCAGCCACTGCTCCACCTCGCCCACGTGCGCGGCAGCCGCCGCGCGGGCCGCCTCCGGGTCACGGGCCGCCAGGGCGCGGTGGATCGCCGCGTGCTCGCGGCGGGTGCGGGCGAAGGCGCCCTCCTCCTGGTAGCCGCGCCAGACACGGGCGCGGAACGTCCGCGACGACAGGCCCTCCAGGATCGCGGCCATCGTCTCGTTGCCCGCGGCCGCCGCGATCTCCCGGTGGAAGGCCAGGTCGTGGGCGAGGATCTCCTCCGGATCGTCCGTGGCGTTCATCGCCGCCAGGTGTTTCTCCACCTCGGCGAGCTGATCGGAAGTGATCCGGGCGGCGGCCAGGGCCGTCGCCGTCGACTCCAGGATCCGCCGGATCTCCAGCAGCTCCACCAGCTGCGGGCCGCGCGACAGGTCCGCGACGACACCGAAGGTCTCCAGCAGGTCGCCGGCCTCCAGCTGCGTGACGTAGATGCCCGAGCCGTGCCGGGCCTCCAGGACGCCCAGCACCGTGAGCGCGCGGATCGCCTCCCGCATCGAGCTGCGGGAGATGCCGAGCTGGACGGCCAGATCGCGCTCGGTGGGCAGCCGCTGGCCCGGCTCCAGCCGGCCCTCGCCGATCATCGCCTTGATCCGCTCGATGGCGCGCTGCGTCACGGTGCCCTTCTGCGGGGCTGTCTCGTCGTCCACGCCACTCCTCCGATCACAGCGCTCCGGCGCAGTCTAACCAGCCAGGTGGTCGGACCACTACGAGCCGGAAGCGGGGAAATTCGCCGTCGAAGGGTGTTCCGGCGCGGGAGTGGTCTGATAAGTATGCGGGCATCTGCTGGAACACCGGTCGATGGGAGCCCCCTGAGATGCCCGGAAGCACAGTGCGGAAGCGGAACACGTCACGGATGCTCGGCGCGGTGGCCCTGGCCGCCGGAGCGTCCCTGGTGCTCGCCGCGTGCGGCAGCACCAAGGACACCGGAGCCGCCGGGGCCGGAGGCGGTGACGGCACCGGCAAGGTCGGGGTGGTGCTGCCCCTGCTGACCTCGCCGTTCTGGCAGTCGTACAACGACTACGTGCCGAAGATGGCGAAGTCCGAGGGCGTGGACGCGATGAAGACCGTCAACTCCAACAGCGACCCCTCGCAGCAGATCACCGACATCAACAACCAGCTCAACCAGGGCGTCGAGGGCCTGGTCGTCGCCCCGCTGGACAGCGCCGCCATCGAGGCCGGACTCGACCAGGCCGAACGCAAGGGCGTGCCGGTCGTCGCCGTGGACGTGGCACCCGACAAGGGCAAGGTCGCCATGGTGGTCCGGGCGAACAACGTCGCGTACGGCGAGAAGGCCTGCCGGTACCTCGGCGAGCACATCACCTCCGGCAAGGTCGTGCAGATCATGGGCGACCTCGCCTCGGTCAACGGCCGCGACCGCTCCGAGGCGTTCCGCGCCTGCGTGAAGAAGGACTTCCCGAAGCTGAAGGTCCTGGAGATCCCCGCCAAGTGGGAGTCCGACACGGCGGCCTCCAAGCTCGACACCCTCCTCAACGCCAACCCCGACATCAAGGGCATCTACCTGCAGGCGGGCGGCGTCTATCTCGCCCCGACGCTCCAGACCCTCAAGTCCAAGGGCATGTTGAAGAAGGCCGGGCAGCAGGGCCACATCGCCATCGTCTCCAACGACGGCATTCCGCAGGAGTTCGACGCGATCCGCAAGGGCGAGATCGACGCGACCGTCTCCCAGCCCGCCGACGCCTACGCCAAGTACGGCATGTACTACATCAAGGCGGCGATGCAGGGGAAGACGTTCGAGCCGGGCCCGACGGACCACGACTCGACCATCGTCAAGCTGCCCAGCGGCATCCTGGAGGACCAGCTGCCCGCCCCGCTGGTGACCAAGGACAACGTCGACGACCCCGAGCTGTGGGGCAACACGGTCGAATGAGCAGCCCACTTGTCGAGGCACGGGGCGTCGTCAAGCGCTACGGCCCCACCACCGCCCTCGCCGACGGCCGGCTCACCGTCCTGCCCGGCGAGTCCCACGCCCTCGTCGGCCGCAACGGCGCCGGCAAGTCGACCCTGGTCCGCATCCTCACCGGCCTCCAGGCACCAGACGGGGGCACCGTCCGCTTCGACGGCGAGCCCGCGCCGCCGCTCGCCGACCGGGACGCCTGGCGCCGCAAGGTCGCCTGCGTCTACCAGCACCCGACGGTCGTCCCCGAACTGACCGTCGCCGAGAACCTGTTCATCAACCGGCAGCCCTTGAGACGGGGCTTCATCAGCTGGCGCCGCCTGAAGTCCGAGGCCGCCGCCCTCCTCGACACCTGGGACGTGCGCGTCGACCCCGAGGCCCGTACGGCCGACCTCAAGGTCGAGGACCGGCAGATGGTGGAGATCGCCCGGGCGCTGAGCTTCGGCGCCCGGTTCATCGTCCTCGACGAGCCCACCGCCCAGCTCGACAACCGGGAGATCGAGCGGCTCTTCACCCGTATGCGCTCCCTCCAGGACTCGGGCGTCACCTTCCTGTTCATCTCGCACCACCTCCAGGAGGTGTACGAGGTCTGCCAGACCGTCACGGTCCTGCGCGACGCCCGCTGGATCACCACCGCGCCGGTCGCCGACCTCCCACGCCAGGCGCTGGTGGCGGCCATGGCGGGGGAGACGATCGCCGAGGCGGCCGAGCGGCAGCGGGCCGTCGAGGCCGCGGGCCCCGTCCTCCTCGACGTCCGCGGCCTGCGCTCGACGGCGTACGAGAACGTCGACCTCACCGTCCGCCGCGGGGAGGTCGTCGGACTCGCCGGGTCCAGCGCCAGCGGCAAGATCGAGCTGGCCGAGACGTTCACGGGACTGCACACGCCCACCGGCGGGACGGCCCGCCTGGACGGCACGCCGCTGCCCTTCGGCGACGTCCGGGGCGCCCTCGAAGCCGGAGTCGGCTTCGTGCCCCGCGACCGGCACGAGCAGGGCCTCGTCTTCGGCATGTCCATCGGCGACAACGCCACCCTCAGCGTCCTGGACCGACTCGGCCGCTTCGGATTCGTCGGCACCGACCGCAAGCGCGGCGTCGCCGGCGCGCTGATCGAACGGCTCGACATCCACGCCGAGGGCCCCGGGCAGCCCGTCTCGGACCTGTCCGGCGGCAACGCGCAGAAGGTCGTCATGGCCCGGGCCCTCGCCTCCGACCCGCGGCTCCTGGTCCTCGTCAACCCGACCGCGGGCGTCGACGTGAAGTCCAAGGAGTCCCTGCTCGCCCGTGTCGACAGCGCCCGCGACGACGGCACCGCCGTACTCGTCGTCTCCGACGAACTCGACGACCTCAGGCGCTGCGACCGGGTCCTCGTCCTCTTCCACGGCCGTGTCGTCGCCGAACACCCGGCGGGCTGGCGCGACCACGAGCTCATCGCCTCCATCGAAGGAGTGGACCATGGCTGACACCAAGGCCCCGCCGGTGAAGCCGGTGCTCGTGACCGGCACCGGGTCGGCGAGGACCGTGCTGCTGCGCCGGGCCCGCGAACTTGCCCTCGTACCGGCCCTGTTGCTGCTCATGGTGCTCGGAGCGGTCGTCAACGACTCGTTCCTCACCGAGCGCAACCTGATCTCGATCCTCGGCGCCTCCGCCGCCCTCGCGATGGTCGTGCTCGCCGAGTCGCTCGTCCTCATCACCGGCAAGTTCGACCTGTCCCTGGAGTCGGTGGTCGGCATCGCGCCCGCCGTCGGGGCGCTGCTCGTGCTGCCCGCCGCCCAGTCCGGCTGGGGCACCGAGTTCCCCGCCGCCCTGGCCCTGCTCGCGGTCCTGGTCGCGGGCGCGGCCGTCGGCGCCTTCAACGGCATCCTGGTCGTGAAGTTCAAGCTCAACGCGTTCATCGTGACGCTGGCGATGCTGATCGTGCTGCGCGGCCTGCTGGTCGGCGCGACCAAGGGCAAGACGCTGTTCGGCATGCCCGACGGCTTCTACGCGCTGGCCACCACCACCTTCCTCACCGTCCCGCTGTCGGTGTGGCTCGCCGCGATCGCCTTCGCGGTCGCCGGTCTTGTCCTGAAGTACCACCGGGTCGGGCGCGCCCTGTACGCCATCGGCGGCAACGCGGACGCGGCCCGGGCGGCGGGCATCCGCGTGGAACGCGTCATGCTCGGCGTGTTCGTCGTCGCGGGTGTCCTCGCCGCCGTCGGCGGCATCATGCAGACCGGCTACGTCGGTGCGATCAGCGCCAACCAGGGCCAGAACATGATCTTCACGGTGTTCGCGGCCGCGGTGATCGGCGGCATCGCCCTCGACGGCGGCAAGGGCACCATGTTCGGCGCTCTGACCGGCGTACTCCTTCTGGGTGTGGTGCAGAACCTGCTCACCCTCGCGCAGGTCCCGTCGTTCTGGATCCAGGCCATCTACGGCGGGATCATCCTGATCGCCCTCATGATCGCCCGGGTCACCACCGGCCGCGCCCAGGACTGACCTCCCCGCCCTTCCGCACCCGACCCGAAAGGCCCTCCGTGTCCCCGACGCCCGCCCGCATCACCGCGGTCGACACCCACGACATCCGCTTCCCCACCTCGCGCGAGCTCGACGGCTCCGACGCGATGAACCCCGACCCCGACTACTCGGCGGCCTACGTCGTCCTGCGCACGGACGCGGCCGACGGGCACGAGGGGCACGGATTCGCCTTCACCATCGGGCGGGGCAACGAGGTGCAGGTCGCCGCGATCGAGGCACTGAGCGGGCACCTGGTCGGCCGGGACCTCGACGCGCTGTGCGCCGACCCCTCCACCCTGAACCGCGACCTGATCGGCGACAGCCAGCTGCGCTGGCTCGGACCCGAGAAGGGCGTGATGCACATGGCGATCGGCGCCGTCGTCAACGCGGTGTGGGACCTGGCCGCCAAACGCGCCGGCCTGCCGCTGTGGCGGCTGCTGGCCGAGGCCGACCCCGAATGGATCGTGCGCCAGGTCGACTTCCGCTACCTCACCGACGCCCTCACCCCCGAGGAGGCCCTGACCCTCCTGCGCCGGGGCCGGCCGGGCGCCGGGGAACGCACGGCCCGCCTGCTGGAGTCCGGCTACCCCGCCTACACCACCTCGCCCGGCTGGCTCGGCTACGACGACGAGAAACTCACCCGGCTCGCGGCCGAGGCCGTCGCCGACGGCTTCCGGCAGATCAAGCTCAAGGTCGGCGCCGACCTCGACGACGACATCCGCCGCTGCCGCGTGGCGCGTTCGGTCATCGGCCCCGATGTGCGCATGGCCGTCGACGCCAACCAGCGCTGGGACGTCGACGAGGCGATCCGCTGGACCAAGGCCCTCGCCGAGTTCGACCCGTACTGGATCGAGGAACCCACCAGCCCCGACGACATCCTCGGCCACGCGGCGATCCGCCGGGCCGTCGCCCCCGTGAAGGTCGCTTCCGGCGAACACGTGCAGAACCGGATCGTCTTCAAACAGCTCCTCCAGGCCGGCGCGCTCGACATCGTCCAGATCGACGCGGCCCGCGTCGGCGGCGTCCCCGAGAACCTCGCGATCCTGCTGCTCGCCGCCAAGTTCGGTGTGCCGGTCTGCCCGCACGCGGGCGGCGTCGGCCTGTGCGAACTCGTCCAGCACCTGTCGATGTTCGACTACGTGGCCCTCACCGGCACCACCGAGGACCGCGTCATCGAGTACGTCGACCATCTGCACGACCACTTCCTCGACCCGGTGGTGATCCGCGAAGGCCGGTACACGGCACCCACCGCGCCGGGCTTCTCGGCGGCCATGCGGCCCGAGTCGCTGGCGCGGTACACCTACCCGGGCGGCGCGTTCTGGGCCGCCGACCTCCAAAAGGAGCAGGCTGAATGAGCGACTTCGAGGGTCTGAGGGCCCTGGTGACGGGCGGCGCCTCCGGCATCGGCCGGGCCACCGCCGAGCTCCTCGCCGAGCGCGGGGCGCAGGTCGCCGTCCTTGACCTGGACCCGTCATCGGTCGAGAAGCCACTGTGCGGCCACCGCGCCGACGTCACCGACGACGCGTCCGTGCGCGAGGCCGTCGCCGCCGCGGTCACCGGCCTCGGCGGACTCGACGTGCTGGTCAACAACGCCGGCATCGGCGCCCAGGGCACCGTCGAGGACAACCCCGACGACGAATGGCACCGCGTCTACGACGTCAACGTGCTCGGCATGGTCCGCACCACCCGGGCCTGCCTGCCCCATCTGCGGGCCTCCGCGCACGCCGCGATCGTCAACACCTGCTCGATCGCCGCCACCGCGGGCCTGCCGCAGCGCGCCCTGTACAGCGCCACCAAGGGCGCGGTGTACTCCCTCACCCTCGCCATGGCCGCCGACCACGTCCGCGAGGGCATCCGCGTCAACTGCGTCAACCCGGGCACGGTCGACACCCCGTGGGTCGGCCGCCTCCTCGACGCCGCGCCCGACCCGGCCGCCGAACGGGCCGCCCTTCAGGCCCGCCAGCCCACCGGCCGCCTGGTCTCCGCGGCCGAGGTCGCCGGCGCCATCGCCTACCTGGCGAGCCCCCTGTCCGGCGCCACCACCGGCACCGCCCTAGCCGTCGACGGCGGCATGCAGGGCCTGCGGCTGCGCCCGGTGGCCCGGTGAACCGGCTCGGCGGCAGCGGCGTCGAGGTCAGCGCCCTGTCCTTCGGCGCCGCCGCCATCGGCAACCTGTACACCGAGGTCGGCGAGGCCCAGGCGCACGACGCCGTGGAGGCCGCCTGGCAGCGGGGCATCCGCTACTTCGACACCGCCCCGCACTACGGCCTCGGCCTGTCCGAACGCCGCCTGGGCGCCGCCCTGAGCGACCACCCCCGCGACCGGTACACCCTCTCCACCAAGGTCGGGCGCCGCCTCGAACCCTCGGACGGCGGCGGCGACGACCTGGCGGGCGGTTTCGCCGTGCCCGCGACCCACCGCCGCGTGTGGGACTTCAGCGCCGACGGCATCCGCCGCACCCTGGAGTCCAGCCTGGAACGCCTGGGCCTCGACCGGGTCGACGTCGTCTACCTCCACGACCCCGACGAGCACGCCGAAGACGCCTTCCGCGAGGGCTACCCGGCGCTGGAGAAGCTCCGCTCCGAGGGCGTCGTCGGCGCGATCGGCGCCGGCATGAACCAGGCCGGGATGCTCACCCGCTTCGTCCGCGACACCGACGTCGACGTGGTCCTGTGCGCCGGCCGCTACACCCTGCTCGACCAGAGCGCCCTCACCGGCCTGCTGCCCGCGGCCCACGAACGCGGCACGTCCGTCGTCATCGGCGGCGCCTTCAACTCCGGCCTGCTGGCCAACCCCGAGCCCGGGGCGAGGTACAACTACACCGTCGCCCCCTCGGCGCTGGTCGAGCGCGCCCTGCGCCTGAAGTCCGTCGCCGACCGGCACGGCACCACACTGCGCGCCGCCGCCCTGGCCTTCTGCGCCGCCCACCCGGCCGTCGCCAGCGTCCTCGTCGGCGCCCGCTCGGCCCACGAAGTGCGCGACTGCGCCCACCAGTTCGCCGCCCGGGTGCCCGCCGCGTTCTGGCAGGACCTGCACGCCGAGGGCCTGCTGCCCGCCGACGCGCCCGTCCCCGCCGAGACGCCGAAGGAGTCGTCATGAGAGTCGCCCTGCACACCCAGGTCCGCGCCGACCGCATCGCCGCGTACGAGGCGGCCCACCGCGAGGTGCCGGAGGAACTCACCGACGCCATCCGGGCCGCGGGTGCCACCTCTTGGACGATCTGGCGCAGCGGAACGGACCTCTTCCACGTCCTGGACTGCGAGGACTACGCGAGGCTCCTCGCCGCACTGGAGAAGCTGCCGGTCAACGTCGCCTGGCAGGCCCGCATGGCCGAACTCCTGGACGTCGTGCACGACTACTCCGGCGACGGCGCGGACGCCGGCCTGCCCGTCGTCTGGGAGCTGCCGGCATGACCGTGGTCGACGCCCACCACCACGTGTGGGACCTGTCCGTACGGGACCAGGACTGGATCACCGGCCCCGAACTCGCCCCGCTCCGGCGCGACTTCACCATGAAGGACCTCGCCTCCGAGGCGAGGGCCGCCGGAGTGGCGCGCACGGTGCTCGTCCAGACGGTCACCGTGCCCGAGGAGACCCCCGAATTCCTCGCCCTGGCCTGCGAGCACGACCTGATCGCGGGCGTCGTCGGCTGGACCGACCTCACCCGCCCCGACATCGCCGACGAACTCGCCCGGCTGCGCGCGCTCCCCGGCGGCCGGTACCTCAAGGGCATCCGCCACCAGGTCCAGGGAGAACCCGACCCCGAGTGGCTGCTGCGCCCGGACGTGCACCGCGGACTGACCGCCGTCGCCGACGCCGGGCTGGTCTACGACCTGGTGGTGCTCCCGCACCAACTGCCCGCCTGCGCCCGGGCCGCCGCCGCCCTGCCCGGCCTCACCTTCGTCCTCGACCACCTGGGCAAACCGCCCGTCGCCGCCGGCGCCCTCGAACCCTGGGCGACCGGCCTGCGCGCCCTGGCCGCCCTGCCCAACACGGTCGCCAAACTGTCCGGCATGGTCACCGAGGCCGACCCCGCCTCCTGGGCCGTCGAGGACCTGCGCCCGTACGCCGACGTGGCCCTGGAGGCCTTCGGGCCCGGCCGGCTGATGTACGGCTCGGACTGGCCGGTGTCCACCCTGGGCGCGGCCTACGGCGACACCCTGGACCTCACCCGCCGGCTGACCGACCCGCACGACCACCCGCAGATCCTCGAGACCACCGCCACCCGCGTCTACGGCCTCTGAACCTGCCCCGCCAGCCGCGTCGGCGGCAGGAAGTCCCGCACGTACGTCCGCTCCCAGCACGCGCCCGTCTCCCGCAGCTCGCGCCACGTCGTGTAGCGGTACCGGAACAGGCGTGCGCGCACGAACCGAGGGGGCGCGTCCGGCGGGAACGGGGAACGGCGCAGCAGCTTCAGGGTGGCCCGGTCGTTCTCCAGCAGCCGCTCCACCAGCGTCCCGAACCAGGGGTCGGCGTAGGCGGGGGAGAGGGCCGCGAACCACATCAGCCAGTCCAGCCGCAGATGGTAGGGCGCGAACTGGCGCGGCCAGCGCCGCGGATCGCCCGGCTTGCCCTTGAACTCGTACTCCAGCCAGCCCGAGTCCGCGCGCGGCACGTCGTCCGCGGTGCCCTCCACCACCACCTCGTACCGCACCCGGCTCACGCTGCCGAACGCCCCGTAGGTGTTGACCAGGTGAAGCGGGTCGAAGGAGCGGTTCATGACCTGACGGCGGGAGAGCATGTTGCGGACCGGACGGTAGCTGAGACCCAGGAGCGAAACGGCCACCGCGAGCACCACCACGACATACCAGAGCGGGGCACCCGGCACGTCCGGCGGATCGGCCGGGAACCGCACCGCGGACAGCGCCAGCACGATGGTGATCCAGTTCAGCCAGGAGAAGTTGCCCGACAGCACCAGCCACACCTGGGTGACGATCATCAGCGACGCGGCGGCCGTCGCGACGGGCTGCGGGGTGAACAGCAGGAACGGCACCACGAGCTGGGTGACGTGGTTCGCGGCCACCTCGACGCGGTGCAGGGGCCCCGGCAGATGGTGGAAGAACCAGCTCAGCGGGCCCGGCATCGGCTGCGTCTCGTGGTGGTGGTCCAGGCAGGTGAGCTCGCGCCAGCAGGCGTCCCCGCGCATCTTGATCAGCCCCGCGCCGAACTCGACACGGAACAGGATCCACCGCAGCAGGAACAGCACGACGACCGGCGGCGCCACCTCGTCGTTGCCGAGGAACACGGCGAGGAACCCGACCTCCAGCAGCAGCGACTCCCAGCCGAACGAGTACCAGGTCTGCCCGACGTTGACGATCGACAGGTACAGCACCCACGGCACCAGCCACAGCAGCATGCCGCCCCACAACGGCAGCAGCGAGTCGAGCCCCGCCAGCAGCGCCGCCGACACCGCGCAGCCCGCCCAGGCGCAGAGCGCGAAGAAGCGGTCCGAGTAGTGCCACTGGAACACGCTCGGTGCCCGCTCGAACGGCACCCGCTCCACGAACCGCGGCACCGGCAGCAGGCCGCGCCGCCCGATCAGCGGACGGAACTGGAGCACGGCCGTCAGGAACGCCACCAGGTAGACGGCGGCCAGCGCCCGCTGAAAGACCAGCCGGGTCAGCCAGTAGTCGGACGTACCGAACCAGTCCACGGCGTGCGGTCCTCCTTCCAGCGCGGCGCCCGGCCCGGTCGTCACGCTCCGTGTTTCGTCACTCTGGTTGCGTGACCACGGTGGCCGAAGCAAACAATAGTGACGAACGGCCTCGAACGGGCCGAGGTGAGCGGGAGGACGAGGTGCGGACACCCACCGGGACCGTCGTCCTGGCCTGTGTGCTCTCCGCGGTGCTCCTCCTCCCGGGCTGCGGCGGCCACACCACCCGGCACCGCGACACCGCCCGCCACGACGACGCCGGCACCGTCCGAGAACTCCTCCTCCAGCCTGCCGCGGCCCCGGGGCCCGACCCCTTCACCGACTCCACGGCCCTCACGGCGGCTACCCCGTCCCCGGCCCCGCGAACGCCACACCGCACCGACCGGGCCTCCGACGCCGAAGGGCCACGCATCCTCTCCGGCGGAACACCCGGCCTGTACGGCGGCACCGAGGGGGTCGGCAGCTGTGACATCGGCCGGCAGATCGGCCACCTCACCCGCGACCCCGCCCGGGGCCGCGCCTTCGCCGAGGCCGCGGGCATCTCCCCGGCGGCGCTCCCCGACCACGTGCGCGCACTGACCCCGGTCGTGCTGCGCGCCGACACCCGTGTCACCGGCCACGGCCTACGGGCCGGGCGGATCACCCGCTACCAGTCCGTCCTCCAGGCCGGCACCGCCGTCCTCGTCGACGACCGGGGCCTGCCGCGTGTCCGGTGCGCCTGCGGCAACCCGCTCGGGCCGCCGGAGGCGTCCCGCGGCACCGTTGTCACCAGGGGCACTGCCTGGCCCGGCTACCGGCCCGGCCGGGTGATCGCCGTGACCCCGGCCCCGCAGGCCGTCATCGGCTTCACGATCATCGACCTCGCCACCCGGACCTGGATCGAACGCCTCACCGGTCACGACGTGCGCCACGACCGGGCCCTGCCGCCTCCCGCCCGGGTGACGGACCCCCCGGACCCGTCCCGGCCGGCACCGTCGCCGTCGCAGCCCCATGTCCCGCCGGAAGCGGAGCCGTCCACGGAGCCGGATGCCGACCCGGGCGGCGCCTCCCCCGGGGACACTCCGGCCGAGGTGAGTCTCCCGGACGCGGAAACGCCCCTTCCGCCGTCCGGCGGGACCGCCCCGCGCCCCGACCCGCCGGCCGCCCCGGAGGACCCCGGCGGCCCCGACGAGATCGGCCCCGAGGCCGTTCCGGACCACCCCGATCCGCCCGACGGAGCCGGGCTGATTCCCGACGACCGGGCCGCCGCACGCATCCCCGGCAGCCCCACAGGCATCTTCGGCAACCGAGAGCCGAACCGGCGGCGCGGCTCGTAAACTCAGCACATCCAGTCGAAGAATCGGACGAATCCTGGCAAGGTGGGCCCATGGCTGATCGGGGAGCGAGCGCCCTGTCCCTTCCGGACGACTGGCCCGCCCACCCGGACCCGATCCTCGCACTCAACCGGATGGGCAGCTTCGACTGGGATCTGGACACCGGCCTGATGCAGATGGACGCCCAGGCCCAC
Source organism: Streptomyces luteogriseus (assembly GCF_014205055.1). Taxonomy (NCBI): domain Bacteria; kingdom Bacillati; phylum Actinomycetota; class Actinomycetes; order Kitasatosporales; family Streptomycetaceae; genus Streptomyces; species Streptomyces luteogriseus. The sequence continues at coordinate 793,330 of NZ_JACHMS010000001.1, read as the reverse complement.
GAAGTCTTCGACGTGCGCCCCGACGAGTACGACGACCACCCCGAGACCCTCGCCAAGCGCGTCCCGCCCGACGAGTCCCGGCGCCTGGACACCGCGGTCTCCCGGGCGCTGAAGGACGGCAGCGAGAACTACGGCGCCTACTTCCGCATCCGCCGCCGGGACGGCTCCCTGCGCTGGACCCACACCCAGGGCTACATCCGGCGCGACGACACCGGACGGCCCCGCCGCATCATCGGCATCATCCGGGACGCCACCCGGGAACTCGGCGAGAGCGACGCCCGCCTCGACCAGGCCGCCCGGGACGAGGCCCGCCGCGAGCAGACCAGCGTCGTCGAACTGACCACGGCCGCCCTCGCCCACGCCCGCACCGTCCAGGACGTCATCGACGTCCTCAAGGACACCCACGGCCTCGTCCACCTCGGCGCCACCAGCCTCGTCATGGGCCTGGTCGAGGCCGGCCGCATCCGCCTGGTCGCCGAGGGCCCGGCGGACAGCTTCGTGCCCGGCACCCGCGTCACCCGCATCGACGAGCCCTACCCGATGAGCGAGGCCGTACGGACCCTCGGCCCGTGCTTCATCGAGTCACCGCAGGAGTTCGCCGAGCGCTACCCGCTCCTGTGGCCGCACATCATCGACCTCGACATCACCTCGGCCGCCTATCTGCCGCTCATCGTCCAGGCCCGGCCGATCGGCGCGATGGGCCTGCTCTACAGCGACCGGTACGGCTTCACGTCGGAGGAGCGCAACATCCTCGTCGCCCTGGGCAGCAGCATCGCGCAGAGCCTGCAGCGTGCCATGTTCTACGAGCAGGAGATGGACCTCGCGCAGGGCCTGCAGCAGGCCATGCTGCCCCGGACCATCCCGAGCGTGCCCGGCGCCGACGTCGCCGTCCGCTACCGCGCCGCCACCATCGGCGGCTCCGTCGGCCGGGACATCGGCGGCGACTGGTACGACCTGATCCCGCTGCCCGGCGGCCGGGTCGGCGCCGTCATCGGCGACGTCCAGGGCCACGACACGCACGCCGCCGCCGTCATGGGCCAGTTGCGCATCGTGCTGCGCGCCTACGCCGCCGAGGGGCACCCCCCGGCCACCGTCATGGCCCGCGCCTCCGTCTTCCTGCACGAACTCGACACCGACCGCTCCGCGACCTGCCTCTACGCGGAGGCCGACCTGTCCACGGGCGTGCTCCAGATGGTCCGGGCCGGCCACATCGATCCGCTGGTGCGCCACACGGACGGCTCCTGCCGCCGCGTCACCGTCCCCGGTGGGCTGCCGCTCGGCCTGTCGGCCGAGTTCGGCCGCCTCGAATACCCCGTGGGCACCATAGAGCTCGACCCCGGCGACACCCTGCTGCTGTGCACCGACGGTCTGGTGGAGCAGCCCGGCGCCGACCTCGACGACGGCATGCGCACCCTGAGCGCACTCGTCGCCACCGGCCCCGACGACGTACGGGACCTCGCCGAGCGGCTCATCGACGTGGCCGCCGAGCGCGGTGGGGACGACGACGTGGCGCTGCTCCTGCTGCGCCGGCGCGGCCCCGAGCACCCGCAGTCCGGCCGCCGGCTCCAGCGGCGCGTGGCGCCCGGCGACCCCGGGGCCCTCTCCGACGCCCGGCACATGATCCGCACCGCGGTCGCCGGCTGGGGAGCGGGCGAGCGCGCCGACGAGATCGAACTGGTCGCCGACGAGCTGATCACCAATGCCCTGATGCACACCGAGGGCTCCGCCGTCGTCACCCTGCGGGCCTTCACCGGTTCCGAGCGACGGCTGCGCGTCGAGGTCGAGGACTCCTCCAGCGCGCTGCCGCGCCGCCGTGAGGCGGGCGAGTCGGGGGTCTCCGGGCGCGGCCTTCTCCTGGTCGAGCTGCTCACCGACGTATGGGGCGTGGAGGCCCGGGGCGGCGGCAAGGCCGTGTGGTGCGAGTTCGTGGTGCCCGGCCCCGGCTGACCCGGCGTGGCACTCTGGACTCATGCCGGAACTCCCCGAGGTCGAGGCGCTCAAGGACTTCCTGACCGAGCACCTCGTCGGCCATGAGATCGTGCGGGTGCTGCCCCTCGCGATCAGCGTCCTGAAGACGTACGAACCGCCCCTGTCCGCGCTGGAGGGCCGGGAGGTCACCGCCGTACGCCGCTACGGCAAGTTCCTCGACGTCCGGACCGCGGACGGACCGCACCTCGTGACACACCTGGCGCGCGCGGGCTGGCTGCACTGGAAGGACCGCCTGCCCGACGGGCCGCCCCGCCCCGGCAAGGGCCCCCTCGCGCTGCGCGTGGCCCTGGAGACCGGCGCCGGGTTCGACCTGACCGAGGCGGGTACGCAGAAGCGGCTCGCGGTGTACGTCGTGACCGACCCGCAGGAGGTCCCGGGCGTGGCGCGGCTCGGTCCGGACCCGCTCGCCGGCGACTTCGACGAGCGGCGCCTCGCGGAGCTCCTGGCCGGCGAACGGAGGCAGCTCAAGGGCGCGTTGCGGGACCAGAGCCTCATCGCGGGTGTGGGCAACGCCTACAGCGACGAGATTCTGCACGCGGCGAAGATGTCGCCCTTCAAGCTGGCCGCGTCCCTGAGCGAGGAGGAGACCGGGCGGCTGTACGCGGCCCTGCGCGACACGCTCACCGAAGCGGTCGAACGCTCCCGGGGCGTGGCGGCCGGGCGGCTTAAGGCCGAGAAGAAGAGCGGACTGCGCGTCCACGGCCGCACCGGCGAGGCCTGCCCGGTGTGCGGCGACACCATCCGCGAGGTGTCCTTCGCCGACTCCTCGCTCCAGTACTGCCCGACCTGCCAGACGGGCGGCAAGCCGCTCGCGGACCGCAGGATGTCCCGGCTGCTGAAGTGACCCGGTCGGACCTCACCCGGACGGCGGCGACCACTCGAGCATGAGGATCGTCGCGTCGTCCCGCGGCCGGTCGGGGGAGGAGTCGAGGGTGGGGTGGATGAGGCGCCGCAGTGTCTCGGACGCCGGCTCGCCGGTGGCCGTCGCCCGGATGATGTAGCCGGCGAACTGTTCGGGGCCGAACTGCCCGCCGCTCTCGGCCCGCGCCTCGGTCACCCCGTCGGTGTACATCAGCACCCGGTCGCCGGGCTTCGGCGCGATCTCGTGCACCGGCCGCCTCCGGCCGGCGAGCAGGGACGGCAGGCCCATCGGAGGATCCGGCTGGCGCAGCATGGCGTCGCCGAGCAGCTGCCGGTCGCGGATCACGAGCGGGGCGGGAGACCGCAGTTGGTCCACCGCAGCACTCCCGAGGCCGGATCCGGCGTCGAGGACCGTGGCGTGCGGGGTCGTCTCGGTCAGCGCGTGGTCGAAGGCGTCCCCGCCGATCTCGTAGGCCGGTTCCAGTACGGTCGTGGACACGACGTGGGCGGTGCCGATCGTGCGGGGCGGCAGGAAGGCCCGCAGCGTCTCGGCGGGCAGCCGCATCATGGCGATCAGCGTGGCGAGGGCCCGGGCGCTGCGCAGGACGGCCGGCGTCGGTGCGGGCACGTGCACGGCGAGGACGCCGAGGCGTTCCGCGCCGTCCACCAGGGGTAGCCAGGCGGTCATGCCGCCCCTCTCGGAGTCCGTCACGCGCAGCGACTCGGTGCGGTAGGCCCAGCCCGCGAGCGAGTCTTCGACGCGGAGGGACGCGGTGATGCCGGTGAGCGGTACGAGCCGGCGCTGCCGGATGTCGGTCGGGTAGACCACGGAGTGCGGGATACCCAGGGCTCTGGTGCAGCGGGCCGCCGCGGAGGTCAGGTCGAGTGCAGCGGTCTCCGGGTCGCCGAGGAACTCCTCCAGACGACTGTCGCCGGTCTCCGCCGTCGCCCCTTCGTCTCCCCCTCGCGCGCTGTCCGGGTGCGTCACCCGGCAGCCTCACACCGGGGCGCGGGCCGTGCCCGGTGACGAGGGCGGACGGATGGTCAGCTCGGCTGGAGTCTCCACAGGACCTCGCCGGACGCCGAGCGGATCTCGTAGCGGGCGATGTCCTCCGGATGCATGGAGGAGCTGGCCATCATCGTGTGGGGGTGGTCGTCGTGGCCGGGCCCGTGCCAGCTGGTCGCGGTCTCCTCGGTGCCGTCGTGTCCGACGATCACCAGGTGGCAGGGGCGCGGACCCGAGGCGTCCTTCACCTTCAGCTCGACCTGGCTGCCCGAGGCCTCGTCCTCGGTGGTGACCTGTGCCCACACTCCCGTGCGCACATCGGTCGCCGCGACTGTCCGGGACTCCTCGGCGCTGCCCTCGGCCATCATCGCGATGCCGGGGACCGACGCGGCGAAGACCACCGAGGCGGCCAGGGCGAACAGCAGGCGCCTGCGCCCGGTCCGGCGCCGGGTCGCCACCTCGGCCAGCAGCCCGTCCAGCATGCGCGGACCGGGCTGGGCCATCGGGTGCACGAACCGTGGCGTCGCCCGCCGGTACAGCATCAACTGCCGTGTGGTCACGCCGAATTCCGTCACCTCTGCAGCGCACCGAGGGCACTCCATGAGGTGGTCCTCGAAGCGGAAGGCCTCCGCCTCGTCCAGCACGCCGAGCGCGTAGGCCGCGACGTCGCGATGCCTCTCCAGGGACCTCATGCCGAATCCTCGTGCCGTTGGGTGCGGGTGGGGTTACTCCTTGCTCCCACCGGTACGGACCAGGCAGCGGAATCACTCAAGCCGGTGACACAATCGCAACCAAAGGATTCGGAGCCCTCCGGCCCCCGGATTGGTCCGGGGCCGCGGAAATCTAAAAAAGATGGATCGCGAGGTGTCCCAGCGGCAGTCCGAGCTGCCACGCGGGCGTCCAGACCTTCGGCCCCTCGTCCTCCCCGACCACCGGAGCGCCCCCAGGCACCGCGTTCAGATCGGGCGCGAGCAGCTCCGTCTCCTGCAGCCAGCGCCAGGCCTCCTCCGCGAGGCCCAGGTCCGGCGCGGGCCGGCCCGACCGCGCGGCGCCGACGGCGAGCTCGGCCAGCCGCTCACGCACCCACTCCTGCCACGGCTGGTCGTACGCGGTCAGCGACAGCCAGGTCTCCAGCTGGGTGATGACCCGGATGCCGGACAGCTCCCCGTCGGTGTCGGACAGGAAGATGGTCAGCGCCAGGGCATCGCGCCCGGCGCGGAACTCGAACGACGTCGGCGGCATCAGATCGCCGGTCCGCAGCAGCTCGTCGGCGATGTACTCGGCGTACAACCACGCCATGGGGACGGTCAGTTCACCGTCGGCACCGTCCGTGCTCCCCTGCTCTCTGTCCAGCATCCCTTCCTGCCTTCCTCCGGTCCGTGCGCGTCGCCCGACACCGGGCCCCGGGGGACGCTGACGGCCCCCTCCGGAACACGGATGAGAACAGCCGATTACTCAACCGGGGTCATCGGCAAGGCGCTTTACGGAGGCTTGACCCACCGATCGGTTTCATCGCAGGTCGGCGGCGTATCCCGGTAGCACCCTGCGCAGGGCGCGCAGCGCGTAGTACGCGCGGGACTTCACGGTACCGGGCGGGATGCCGAGGGCCGCCGCGGCTTCCGCCACACTCGCCCCCTGGAAGTACACGAGCACCAGGACTTCACGGTGCTGCGGAGTGAGTGTCTTCACAGCCTCGCGGACGTCGAGCATCGCCGCGGCCCGTTCGGCGTGGTCGGAGATGACCCGCGCGTTCTCCAGCACCGCGTCGCCGACCTCGGCCGGACGCGCCTGGCGGGCCCGCCGGGCGTCGATCGCGAGGCGCCGCGCGACCGTCATCAGCCAGGGCCGCACGGAGTCGAAGTCGTCGGCGCGCAGGGCCTCGGGATGCTGCCAGGCGCGCACCAGCGTCTCCTGGGCCAAGTCCTCCGCGCGTTGCCGGTCGCCGTCGCAGAGTCGCAGCAGCAGCGCGAAGAGGGGCCGGCCGTGCTCCCGCTGCAGTGCGGCGAGCTCGTGCTCGGCGGTCGTTCCGTTCGTGAGAGTGGATCCGGCCGTCATGGCCGTATGCCACCGCAGGGCGCGGCCCGGGCACAGGGCACGTACCCGGCTGTGCGGCGGACGGTCGATCGCGTCGACGAACGGTTCGACGAACGGTCAGGGCGCCCGGCCATGTGGGTGCCGGACGGTCTGATGAGCGTGTCGGAGCCGCGTGGGGCGCCGTGTGCCTTCTTTCCTGATTGTGCGTAAATACGACCACAACGCCCACAGTGGGGTGAATGCATGCTCGCACGCAGTCGACAGATCGCCCTGGCCCTGACCGTCGTCCTCGCCGCAGGCGCCGCCTGCCAGGCCCGCGGACACGACAAGCCCGGCCCCGGACGCCCGGCGCCGGCCGCCGCCGGGCCCCGCGGCTTCACACTGGTCGCCTCCGGTGACGTCCTCCCGCACAGCACGATCATCGACCGGGCCCGCTTCGACGCCGGCGGCACCGGCTACGACTTCCGGCCGATGCTCGCCGGAATCCGCTCCGTCGTCTCCCGCGCCGACATCTCCCTGTGCCACATGGAGACGGTCTACGGCGCGGACGGCGCCTACACCGGCTACCCCACCTTCAAATCCCCGCCCGAGGTGGCCCGAGCCCTCGCCGTCACCGGCTACGACGGCTGCTCCACCGCCTCCAACCACACCCTGGACGACGGCGCCGACGGCATCCGCCGCACCCTCGACGCCCTCGACCGCGAGGGCGTCCGGCACGCCGGCTCGGCACGCACCGAGGAAGAGGCACGCACGGCGACGGTCCTCCGAGCGGGCCCGGCGAAGGTCGCCCACCTCGCCTACACCTACGACACCAACGGCCTCCCCTTCCCGGAGGGGCAGCCCTGGGCCGTCAACCTCATCGACGAGGCCAGGATCGTCGAGGACGCCCGGGCCGCACGCCGGGCGGGCGCCGACGTGGTCGTGGTCTCCCTGCACTGGGGCACCGAGTGGCAGGACGCCCCCGACGACCGGCAGCTGACCCTGGCCCGGAACCTCACCGCCGCGCGCACCGCGGACCGCCCCGACATCGACCTGATCCTCGGCACCCACGCACACGTCCCGCAGGCCTACGAGAAGGTCAACGGCACCTGGGTCATCTACGGCATGGGTGACCAGATCGCCGGCGAGATGACCAACCACGAGGGCGCCAAGGACCCCCGCGGCAACCAGTCCACCCTCGGCCGCTTCACCTTCGCCCAGCCCGCACGGCCGGGCGGGCGCTGGGAGGTGACGAAGGCGGAGTTCGTCCCCCAGCTGTTCGACGTCGACGCCGGCCGGGTCGTGAACCTCAACCGGGCGCTCGCCCAGGGCGCCGACGTCCGGGCCGTCCGCGACCGCATCCGCGACATCGTGCTGAGCCGCGGCGCGGTCGGGGACGGACTGGTCATGGGGGAGTAGCACCTGCTTCGGCCGCCATCGCCGGGTTCCCGCCGATGGCGGCCGAACATCGCGAGGTCCCCTACGGCACCACCGTCACCGGCCACCGCCCCGCCTTCACCAGGCGGACCGCCACCGAGCCGACGATGCGGTGGCCCGCCTGCTCCGAGGCGCCCACGACCACCGCGTCGGCCTTCAGTTCGTCGGCCGCCGTCACCAGGCCGTTGTACGGGTCACCCCGGAACGTGTGGAACTCCCAGCGGACCTCGAATATCCCCTTGAGCCGCTCGGCCGCGTCCCGGATCTGCGCCACCAGATCCTCGGCGATCTCGTCCGTCGTCCCGGCCACCGGCACCCCCAGCGCGGCGCCCGCCGCCAGCACCGGCTGCACGTACACCACGGCGAGCAGCGCGTGCTGCCGCCGGGCCAGGCCGGCGGCGTAGGCCGCGGCGCGCAGGGAGGAATCGGAGCCGTCCACCCCGACCACGATCACCTTCGGACCGTCCGTGCCCCGCTCGAACCGATGGGAGTGCTGTTCCGTCACGCCGCGAGGCTATCGGAACCTCCCGGTCCGCCCGCCGGGCGGGAGGCGGAGTCCGCGCACCCGGTTGCGGACGGGACGCCTGGGCCCCGCGGTGCGGGAGCGCTCGACGGGCGAGGAGGCGCGGGTGTTCCTAGAGTCGAAAGCATGAGCGTCATCGCGGACACCGGGACGGCCGAGGACACCTCAGGACCGATACGGCCGCCCCGCCGGGCGCACGGCTTCCTGAGCCGGGTACCGCAGGGCTTCGCCGTCTTCTTCGGGGCCCTCGGACTGCTCTGCGCCCTGCTGGCGCTGATCCCCCCGCTGCGCACCGGGCTGCGCCCCCTCGTCCGTTTCCTGGACCTGCTGCTCGTCCCGGTCAGCGCCAACCTCGCCTACGCGGTCTTCCTGTTCCTGCTCGCCGCCGCGACCGGCGCCCGCAAGAAGATCGCCTGGTGGCTGGTCGTCGTCTACCTGGGGCTGCTGGTCCTCACCGACATCCTCGGCATGGCCGTCGGCGAGTTCGCCGAGTCCGTCCCCTCCTTCGTGGTGTGCGGCCTCGCCCTCGTCCTGCTGATCTACGCCCGCAAGGAGTTCTACGCCGCCTCCCGCCGCGCCGCCGTACGCCGGGCCCTGGCCGTCCTGGTGGTGGGCCTGGTCGTGGCGATCCTCGCCGGCTGGGCCCTGGTCGCGGCGTTCCCGGGCAGTCTGCCGAGCAGCGAACGCCTGGCCTGGGCCGCGAACCGGGTCTGCGGCGGCCTGGTGCCCGCCGGCAGCTTCGACGGCCGCCCGCCGCACGCGCTGTACTTCCTGCTCGGCCTGTTCGGCGCGCTCGCCCTGCTGAACGCCGCCGCCACCCTCTTCCGCTCCCAGCGCCTGGAGGCCGCCCTGCACGACGACGAGGAGGCCCGCATCCGCGCCCTCCTCGGCCGCTACGGCGACCAGGACTCCCTCGGCTACTTCGCCACCCGCCGCGACAAGGCCGCCGTCTTCTCACCCAGCGGCAAGGCCGCCGTCACCTACCGCGTCGAGGCCGGGGTGTGCCTGGCCAGCGGGGACCCGGTGGGCGACCGGGAGGCCTGGCCGCACGCGATCGCCGCCTGGCAGGACGTGGCCCGCCGCTACGCCTGGGTCCCGGCCGTGATGGGCGCCTCCGAGGAGGGCGCCCGGGCCTACGTCCGCGCCGGGCTCGGCGCGCTCCAGCTCGGCGACGAGGCGATCCTGCACGTCCTCGACTTCGACCTCGACGGCCGCGACATGCGCGTCACCCGCCAGGCCGTGAACCGGGTCCGCCGCTCCGGCGTCACCTGCCGCGTCCGCCGTCACTCCACCCTCTCCGAGGACGAGATGCGGCAGCTCGTCGCACGCGCCGACGCCTGGCGCGACACCGAGACCGAACGCGGCTTCTCCATGGCTCTGGACCGCCTCGGCGACCCGGCCGACGGCGACTGCCTCCTCGCCGAGGCCCTCGACCAGGACGGCCGGCTCCTCGCCATCCAGTCCTTCGTGCCCTGGGGCAAGGACGGCGTCTCCCTGGACCTGATGCGCCGTGACCGCACCGCCCCCAACGGCGTCATGGAGTTCATGGTCGCCGAACTGTGCGCCGCCGCCCCGAAACTCGGCGTGCGCAAGGTCTCGCTGAACTTCGCCGTGTTCCGCTCCGTGTTCGAGGAGGGCGCCCGCATCGGCGCGGGCCCGGTGCTCCGCCTCTGGCGCCGCCTGCTGCTGTTCTTCTCCAAGTGGTGGCAACTGGAGGCCCTGTACCGCTCCAACGCCAAGTACCGCCCCGAGTGGTACCCCCGTTTCCTCTGCTACGCGGAGGCCGCCTCCCTCGCCCGGGTCGGTCTCGCCTCCGGCATCGCCGAAGGCTTCGTCTCCGTACCGTCGATGCGCACGTTGTGGGGAAAGGGAAAGGGGCACCCGAAGGGCGGGCAGCGGCCCGCCACCACGGAGGGGCTGCCGTCGTTGGCGGCGCTCGGCCTCGCCGGAGGGGACGGGACCGAGCCCGCCGACCCCCTCTCCGGCCTGTCCGACCAGGTCCGCGTCCGGCACCACAAGCTCGACCGGCTGCGCGCCGACGGCACCGACCCCTACCCGGTGGGCATCCCGGCCCGCACCCACACCCTCGCCGAGGTCCGGCCGGGCGAGCAGGTCACCGTCGCCGGCCGGATCATGCTGGTCCGCGACTTCGGCGGCATCGTCTTCGCCGTCCTGCGCGACTGGTCCGGCGACCACCAGATCGCCCTCACCCGCGACCGCTCCGGCCCCGCCCTGGACCGCTTCACCGCCGACACCGACATCGGCGACCACATCAACGTCACCGGCCAGGCGGGCGTCAGCGACAAGGGCGAGCCGACCGTGTTCGTCACCTCCTGGCAGCTCACCGGCAAGTGCCTTCGCCCGCTGCCCGACAAGCGCCGGGGCCTGGCCGACCCGGAGGCCAAGGTCCGCCGCCGCTACCTCGACCTCGTCGCGAGCTCCGATGCCCGCGAGGTGGTCCGCGCCCGCTCCACCGCCGTTCAGGCCGTGCGTCAGGGCCTGCTGGCACGCGGCTACCTGGAGGTCGAGACGCCGGTGCTCCAGCAGATCCACGGCGGCGCCAACGCCCGCCCCTTCACCACCCACATCAACGCCTACGACCTCGACCTCTACTTGCGCATCGCCCCCGAGCTCTACCTCAAGCGGTTGTGCGTGGGCGGTATGGAGAAGGTCTTCGAGATGGGCCGCACCTTCCGCAACGAGGGCACGGACTACAAGCACAACCCCGAGTTCACCATCCTGGAGGCCTACCAGGCGTACGCCGACTACGACGTGATGCTCGACCTCGTCCGCGAACTGGTCCAGGGTGCCGCCACCGCCGCCTTCGGCAAGCCCGTCGCCCACAAGGACGGTGAGGAGTACGACATCTCCGGGCAGTGGCCCGTCAAGACCGTCTACGGCGCCATCGGCGAGGCCGTCGGCGAGGAGATCCACCCCGGCACCGAACTGCCGGAGCTGCTCCGGCTCTGCGACCGCGTCGGTGTGCCGTACACCGCCGACGACGGGCACGGCGACGTCGTCCTGGAGATGTACGAGCGGCTCGTCGAGGAGAAGACCCAGCTGCCCACCTTCTACAAGGACTTCCCGACCGACGTCTCCCCGCTGACCCGGCAGCACCGCTCCGACCCGCGCCTCGCCGAACGCTGGGACCTCGTCGCCTTCGGCACCGAACTCGGCACCGCCTACTCGGAGCTCACCGACCCCGTCGAGCAGCGCCGCCGCCTCACCGCCCAGTCGCTGCTGGCCGCGGGGGGCGATCCCGAGGCGATGGAACTCGACGAGGACTTCCTCGACGCCCTCGAATACGCCATGCCGCCCACCGGCGGCCTCGGCATCGGCGTCGACCGGCTGGTCATGTTCCTCACCGGACTGACCATCCGGGAGACGCTGCCCTTCCCCCTGGTACGCCGCCGCTGACCCGCTTGCGTGAGCCGAACGGGTGACTGTGTGCCGCCACACCGGTGTCGCTCGCGTGCGTCGGCCTTCGGCCGGGCGACTGATGAGTCATGAAGAAGGATCAGTTGCTCACCCGGCTACTCACCCGGCGCCGGGCGTTGATCGCGGGCGCCGGCGCCGTGGGAGCGGCCGCGACGGCCGGAGTGATCACGACTGTCACCGGGGACGGACCCGCCGCGTCCGCCCCGGCCGCGGGGCCCAAGGCCCGGCCCGTCAGGTCCTCCGCGTACCGGCTGCAGCCGGTGACCGGCTACGGCCCGCCACGCGCCGCGCCCCGCCGGACCCTGGTACGCCGCGAGGCGCCACTGAAGGTGTCCGGCCGCGGCCGGACCATGGTGCTGACCTTCGACGACGGCCCCGACCCCCGCTTCACCCCGGACATCCTCGACACCCTGGCCGAGTACGACGTGCGCGCGATGTTCTTCGTGTGCGGCGAAATGGTCGCCGGCGGCAGGAAGCTGCTGGCCCGGATGGCCGACGAGGGCCATGTCGTCGGCAACCACACCTGGTCCCACCCGCTGCTGACCCGTCTCACCCGCCGCCGGATCCGTTCCGAGATGGAACGCACCAGCAACGTCATCGAGGACGCCTACGGGGAGCGCCCCGAGTGGTTCCGCGCGCCCTACGGCGCCTGGAACCGCGCCGCCTTCCAGATCGGTGCCGAGCTCGGCATGGAGCCGCTCGGATGGACGGTCGACACCCTCGACTGGACCACCCCGGGAGTCCGGTCCATCGCGAACCGGGTCGAACACGGTGCCGCCCCCGGCGTCGTGGTGCTCTCGCACGACGCCGGGGGCGACCGCTCGCAGAGTGTGCGGGCCCTGCGGCGCTACCTGCCCGAACTGCTGGACTCCGGCTACCACGTCACCGTGCCCCGGCGGCACTACGCGTAACGGGACGCCCCCGGGGCCTCTCGCCCGCCCGGCCGGGAACGCTCAGCGCACCTCGACCAGGCGGGCGAAGGCGACGACGTTCCCCGCATACCCTTCCTGCTTGGTGAAACCCCCGCCGCAGGTGATGACCCGCAGTTCCGGCGCGCCCTTGGACGCGTAGACACGGTCGCCGGGGAAGTTGTCCTTCTCGAACACCTCGACGCCGTAGATCTCGAACATCGCGGTCTTCCCGTCCTGCCGGGCCACCTCGACGCGATGCCCCTTCTTCAGGGCTCCGAGCCCGTAGAACACGGCGGGGCCCTGCTGGTTGTCGACATGGCCGACCACGACCGCGGTGCCCTTCTCGCCGGGGGTGACGGCACCGGTGAACCAGCCGGCCAGGTTGGGGTCCTCCGGCGGTGGTGCGCCGACCCAGCCGTCCGCGTCCAGCCCCACGGGGATGATCGGCGCGTCGACCTGGATCGCCGGGATCCTGACCCGGTCCGGGAGGGAGTAGGGCAGCGGCCGTACGGTCCCGGCGAAGGTGCCCCCGGGTACCCGGCTGTCCGCGGCGGCCGCCGTCGCCGGCTGCGGGGGGCCCTCGTCGAACTCCCCCGAACCGTTCCGGATGAGGGCGAGGCCGGTCAGCAGAACCAGCGCTATCACGCCCCACGGTGCGCGCTTCCTCGGCCGCGCCTCCTCTTCCGCCTGGGCCAGCTCGGACGCCAACATTCGCCATCCCCTCTCGACGCGGCCGTCGCCGTGTCAATCGCGCATATCCGAACGCTAAGCGGCACCTGTGAAACCGGCGACGGGGCGGGGGCGAACGGGTGGCCCCCGCCGGACGGAAGGGGTGCCTCGGGGGCGGGAGGTGCGCCATCCGAGTTGCCGCCGCGAGGAAATTTCTGACGGTCCGTGACCTGCGGCGATAACCGATTGCGCGGTTCTGCCGCACCGCCTCCTCTCACCAGGACGGACCATTCCCGAAGTGCGGCTCGCGGCACGGCAACTGACTGTCTTTCTGGGAGGCGCTTTCTCGCCGATCGACCGGGGACGGGTCCCGGGGCGTCTTCCGCGGAGGTTCACATGCGTAACACTCGTGCCCTGGCGGTCGCCGGCGCAGCGGTCGCCGCCCTCGGCCTCTCCGCCCCCGCGGCCGTCGCGTGGGAGACGCCCAGCAACATCACCGCCCTGCCCAGCGTGATCGCCCGCGGCGGCCAGCTGGCCATCACGGTCGACAACTGCCGGGGCGGCGGCACCGCGACGTCCAACGCGTTCTCGCCGACGCAGCTCTCGCCGGTCGGAGGCGGCGGCAAGGGCAACGAGGGCGACCGGGGCGGCGTCGGCAACGGGACCGCGCGGGGCACCGCCACCATCAACAGCGACGCCCGTCCGGGGTCGTACGACATCACGGTCGACTGCGGCGGCAGGAGGATGACCAAGCCGCAGGCCTTCACCGTGATCGGCGGTGTCCGCGGCGGTCTCGGGGGCAGCACCACCACCGGGGCGACCCCGACCGACGTGGCCATCGGCGGGGGTCTCGTGGCCGCGGCCGTCGTCGGCGGCGGCGTGTTCTGGATGCGCCGCCGGGCCGAGCGGCGCATCTGAGGCCTCGCGCCGCGTTCCTTCGACGAGTCACCGCCTCGCACGTGAACGGCCTTCGCCCCGGCTCCCCCTCCGCAGGTCTTCGGGGGAGCCGGGGCGAAGGCCTGCGGCCGTGGTGTCCGTCAGCCGGCGTCCTCGTCGGTGCGGCGGCGCGAGAAGTGGTAGGCGACGCCGAGGGATCCGGCGATCAGTGCGGCGCCGAGGCCGATCTCCTTGAGGTCGAACCCGCCGAGGGTCCCGCCCTCACCGGCGTGCACACCCTTGTGGGGGTGGCGCGTCGGGTGATGGGTGGGGTGGTGCGTGGGGTGGTGTGTCGGACGGCCGCCCGCGATCGTCAGGCGGGCGGTGCCGCTCGACTCGTCACACTCGAACTCCACGTCGTACACGGCACCGGGCTCGGCGTCCCAGTCGACGACGGCCGTCGCCCAGGACTCCTCCGGCGGGATGGTGACCATGTCGAAGACCGGTGAGTTGACCGCCGCCTCCCCCTGGCACGCCTCGTTGCGGTCCACCCGCAGCGTGACCTCGCCTCCCGCCGCCACGGTGGAGGGCATGACGCTGAAGCCGAAGTCGGTCCCGGTCGCCGCGTCGGCGGGCACGCAGGAGGTGAGGGCGCCGGCGCCCAGCAGTACGGCCGAAGCGAGGCCTATCGCGCGCATGGTGAATCCTCCGGGTCCCCGAGGAGCAATCGCGGACCTGTTCCGCTCACGTCACAAATGCACCTCGATGTCCGAAACGCTAAGAAGACGAGCGTGCGGGCGCGATCGCAGTAGTGCGAATGGGGCACGGGCGTGGGCCGACCGGGGGAACACCGTTGACGCGGCCGGGGGACGGCGACGGTGTGTCGCGCGCCCCCCGGCCGGTGTCCGTGCTGTGCGGCGCCGTCAGTTCCCGACGCCCGGGAAGAGGTTCAGGAACGGGTCCGCCGAGGCGGTCACGCCCCTGCTGTAGGGCGAGTCGAAGTCCCAGATCAGGAACAGCAGGAAGGCGATCAGCGCCGAGAACAGCCCGGCGAGGACCAGTTCGCGGGTCGTTCTGCGGATCTGCAGAGCGAAGATCATCCCGATGGTGATGACGGCCCCGGCGATCAGCCCGAACCACACCACCCCCGGCATGGTCTCCCCGGTCGACTCCGCCCGGGCGATCCGGGCCTGGTTCGCCGCGGTCACCTGGTCCAGCAGTGGCTGGTAGGCCTGCGCCTCGAAGTCCGACGCCGGCTCGTAGTCGGTGACGTCCTGGCGGATCTGCTCGAAGAGCTCGGCGCCGCGCGGGGTGACCTCGCCCTTGTCGGCCATGGTGTCCCACTCGGTGGTCACGACATGGCTGACATACGTCCGGATGTCGTCCCGGATGCGGTCGCGTTCCTCGGCCGGATAGACCCGTACCCGCTCCGAGATCTCGTGCAGCGCGGTCGCCTCGGCCTGAACGTGGTCCTGCGCGGCGCTACGACCCTCCCAGACCCCGGCGATGGCCAGGCCCAGGACGATGGCGTAGACCACGCCGATCCACATCGTCATGTACTCGATGACGTCCGGGGTCTCACTGGGGTCCTCGTCGTCGGGCGCCGCGCGGTGGCGTACGAAGGTGATGATGACCACCACGGCACAGGCGGCCAGCATCGCGAGGGTGAGAACAAGCCATTCCGGCAAGAGGTACCTCCAGGGCTTCAGGGATCAGCGCGCGCGCAGCGCGGCGACGGCCACCACCGCGGGCACCGTGACGAGCAGGACGAAGGTGAGCGGCGACAGCGTGCCCTGCGCCCTCCGTGGTCGCGGCGGCGTGGCGCGGTAGTGCGGGTAGTGCACGGGCGTTGCGGACGGACGCGGCGTGGGAGTGGCCGGCGGGGCCGGTGCCGGCGCCGGGGGAGCGGGTGCCGGCGGCACGGGCCGGGGGGCCGGCCGGGGCGTGGGCGGTACGGGGCGTGGCGCGGGCGGCGGTGGAGGCGGCGGCTCGGGCCTGGCCGTGGGGGGCGGCTCGGGGGGCGGGGGCTTCGGTGGGGGCGGCGGGTCCGGCGTCGGCTTCGGCGGAGGCTTCGGCTTCGGCGGTGGCTTCGGTGGTGGGGTCGCGGTCGGAGTCGGGGTGGGGGAGGGGCTCGGCGTGGGGGTGGGGCACGGCCAGGTCTTCTTGCTTCCGGCGTACGCCACCGCCTCCGCGCCGTCCGGCCCCGTGGAGGCGTACGCGCAGGCGTCGGCCACCGCGACCCCGGCCGGTGCGCCGACGAGCGCCCAGGTCAGCGTCGCCGCCGCCAAGGCCCGTGCCGCAAGGGCGGATTGAGTCGAGAGGGGTCCATGCACGACGAAGATCATGAGCCCTGTGCCGCCTGCACGGGCCCGGGCGCAAGGGGATTGCCCCGAAAGGGGGATCTCCGGGGGGTGCCGGTTTGATCGGCGGTCACCCGCAGGGTGCTCCCGGCGTACATCCGTACGACGGCCCGAGGGGCTCGTCGCAGGTCCCGGAAAGAAATTTGGCCGACGGTTGAACACAACCGCCACCCCCGTGCGTACTCATGACCGTGCGGCGGCGCAGCAGGGCGCTGCAACACCCTTGCGATTATGGGGAGTTGACGATGAAGACCTCCTGGCGGAGCGCCTCACTCGTGGCGAGCGCCGCGGCGGTCCTGGCGCTGACGACGGCGTGCGGTCAGGACAGCCCACCGGCGGCCAGCCAGAACGTGGGCGCCACGGCCGCGCCCGGGGACTACGGAAGCATCGGCTCGGGCACGGCGGGCGCGGCGGGCGGCGCCGCGACCCCTCAGCCGTCCGCGCCGAGCGCCTCCAGCCCGTCCAACCCCGCCGGCAAGCTGTCCGTCTCCACCGCCGAGAAGGTCGGCAAGGTGGTCACCGACAGTCTCGGCCTCACCCTGTACCGGTTCGACCAGGACACGGAGGAGCCGCCCAAGTCGAACTGCGACGGCGACTGCGCCAAGACCTGGCCGCCGGTCCCCGCCGACGACGCCGAGGCCGGCGAGGGCATCGACAAGGCGCTGCTCGGCACGGTCACCCGGGCCGACGGCACCAAGCAGCTCACGGTCGGCGGCTGGCCCGCCTACCGCTACGCCAAGGACGTCAACGCCGGTGACGTCAAGGGTCAGGGCGTGGGCGGCAAGTGGTACGCGCTCGCCCCCGACGGCAAGAAGGCGCAGGGGGGAGCCGGTGCCGGTGGCGGCGGCGAGGCGGTCCAGGCCGGACTGT
Organism: Streptomyces luteogriseus; assembly: GCF_014205055.1. Taxonomy (NCBI): domain Bacteria; kingdom Bacillati; phylum Actinomycetota; class Actinomycetes; order Kitasatosporales; family Streptomycetaceae; genus Streptomyces; species Streptomyces luteogriseus. The sequence goes on along the minus strand of NZ_JACHMS010000001.1, from coordinate 776,377 downwards.
CCACGCGCAACGACGCCAAGCTCGGCGAGATCGTCGTCGACAAGAACGGCATGACCGTCTACCGGTTCAAGAAGGACGAGGCCTGGCCCAAGCCGGTCTCCAACTGCTCCGGCGCGTGCCTGGAGAAGTGGCCGCTCGTGGAGCCCGTCGACTTCAACGACACCAAGGGCATCCAGAAGAAGGGCTACATGATCTTCGACCGGACCGATGGCAAGGGCAAGCAGCAGACGATCAACTGCTCGCCCATCTACACCTTCGCCGGTGACAAGGCTCCCGGTGACACCAACGGCCAGGGCGTCGGCGGCACCTGGTACGCCGTGCGGCCCGACGGAAAGCTGGTCGGCGCGTCGGAGTAGCAGCGAAACCTCCCCAGGGTTGATCGTCTCGTCCACCCGAAGCGCAGACCCGGTCCGCCCCTCCGTGTTCCACGGAGGGGCGGACCGTTTTGCCGTGCTTCACCTGACCTCATCGAACTCCTGACACTCTTCCCCTTCCGCGCGGGAACTCTCCGGAACGCCTCGGACACGGTTCGTCATGCGTTCGAAGGGCATGCGGACGGGTATCAATTCGGCACGTGCCGCAGGCAGTGACCGGGAACGGATGGTCAATTTCCGTTTCGGGTCGCTCCATTGGCGGGCGATCAGTAGCCTCTGCTCGAACACCGGATCGCCTACGCCTTGGAGAGATAGATGGAGCGTCCCGCCTGGGCCCCACGGAGCATCGACATCTCGGTGCCCAGCGTCTCCCGGATGTACGACTACTACCTTGGCGGATCGCACAACTTCGAGGTCGACCGGGAAGCGGCCCGCCGGGCCATGGAGTTCATGCCGGGACTCCCCAAAGTCATGCAGGCGAACCGCGCGTTCATGCGCCGCGCCGTGCAGTACGCGGCCGGCCAGGGCATCTCCCAGTTCCTGGACGTCGGCTCCGGCATCCCCACCTTCGGCAATGTGCACGAGGTGGCGCAGGCCGCCCGCCCCGGCGCGCGCGTGGTGTACGTCGACCACGACCCGGTGGCCGTGGCGCACAGCCAGGCGGTCCTGGAGGGCAACGACGACGCCGGCGTCGTCGCGGCGGATCTGCGCAAGCCCCAGGAGATCCTGCGCAGCCCCGAGGTGGAGCGGCTGATCGACCTGAATCAGCCAGTGGCGCTGCTCCTCGTTGCCATACTGCACTTCGTGGAAGACGAGGACGACCCGTACGGTGCCGTGGCCGAACTGCGCGAGGCGCTCGCGCCCGGCAGCCTGCTCGTGCTCACCCACGCCTCCTACGAGGGGATCCCGCTGCCGCCGGAGCGGGCCGGGGGTGCGGTGGACGTGTACGAGGACATCCGCAACCCGCTGATCATGCGCTCGCGCGAGGAGATCGCGCGGTTCTTCGAGGGGTACGACATGGTGGAACCCGGACTGGTGGCGATGCCGCGCTGGCGCCCCGACACCACACCGGAGGACGAGGATCCGTACGCGTTCTCCGGGTTCGCGGGCGTGGGGCGTACGGCGTGACCGCGGAACCGGACGGGCCGGAGGACAGACTGCGCCGGTTCGCGACGATCTGGAGCCGGGCCGTCTTCCCGGTGACCTCGACGTCGTCGACCCGCCCCGAGTTCGAAGCGCAACTGCTGCCTCTGGCCCGGCGGCTGAGCGAGGCGCTGCTGGCCCGGACCTTCGACTCCGACGCGGGCCGGGCGGTCGGCTCCGCCCTCGTGGACGCGCACTGCACCGACCCGGAGGCGCTCAGCCGCACGCTGGACTGCGTCGACGCCTACCTGGTCCTGTACTGCGGCGGAGGCGGTGACCAGGAGGACCTGCGGGCCCGGTGCGCGCGGCTGCAGCACGCGATGGCCGCCGGTTTCGCCCGGACGCTGCGCGAGCGGACCCTGGCCGAGCAGGAGGCCATCGCGCAGGCCGCCCTCCAGGCGCAGGGCGTGGTGGCGCAGGCCCTGCACGCGAGCGAGGCGCGGTTCCGCGCCGTCTTCGAGGGCGCTGCCATAGGCATCGGCATGGCCGACCTCGAGGGCAACATACTGCAGGTCAACGGCGCGCTGCTGCGCATGTTCGGCGTCTCCGAGCCGACGCTGCGCAGCCGTAACGTCCGGGACTGGACCCACCCCGACGACGCTCCGCAGACCTGGCGGCTCTACGACGAACTCGTACGGGGCGAGCGGGAGCACTACCACCTGGAGAAGGCGTTCTACCGGCCCGACGGAACCGTCCTGTGGACCAATCTGACGGTCTCCCTGCTGCGCGACGCCGACGGCGATCCGCAGTACCAGCTGGCCCTCATGGAGGACACCACCGAACGGCGGCTGCTCAACCTGCGGCTGCGCTACGAGGCCACGCACGACGCGCTGACCGGGCTGCCCAACCGCACGTTCTTCTTCGAGCGCCTGGAGAAGGCGCTGGGCGCCGGGGAAGGCCAGCGGTTCGGGCTGTGCTACCTGGACCTCGACGGCTTCAAGACCATCAACGACAGCCTCGGCCACGCGGCCGGCGACCGGCTGCTGGTGGAGGTCGCCGACCGGCTGCAGTCCTGCGCCACGGCGCCCGGCGAGATGGTCGCGCGGCTCGGCGGCGACGAGTTCGTGGCCCTCACCACCGGGCCCGGCACCCAGCACGAGGTCGACGAACTCGCCGGACGCATCATGAACGCGCTGCTCGCGCCGATCAGCGTCGACGGCCGGGAGCTGACCGTGCGCGGCAGCATCGGCATCGTCGAGGGTCCGGCCGGGGAACGCAGCCCGGCGGAGGTGCTGCGCAGCGCGGACATCACCATGTACCGGGCCAAGTCGGCGGGCGGCAACCGCTTCGAACTGGCCGACGCGGAGGCGGACGCCCGGGCCATCACGCGGCACGGGCTGACCACGGCGCTGCCGACGGCGCTGGAGCGGGGCGAGTTCTTCATCGAGTACCAGCCGCTGGTGCACCTCGGCGACGGCAGCGTCCGGGGAGCCGAGGCCCTGGTGCGCTGGCTGCACCCGCAGCACGGCGTGCTCGGGCCGGACCGGTTCATCCCACTCGCGGAGCACACCGGGCTGATCGTGCCACTGGGGCGGTGGGTGCTGGAGCAGTCGGTGCGCCAGGCCCGTGAGTGGCGGGAACTGCAGGGCGGCGGCGAGGCGGTGGTGCCCCTGCGGATCAACGTGAACCTGTCGCCGTGCCAGTTGACGCATCCCGGTCTGGTCCAGGACACGGTCGACATCCTGGAGCGCACCGGCGTCGCGCCGGACGCGCTGTGCCTGGAGGTCACGGAGTCGGCACTGATCGGGGCGGACGACGATCTGCTGAAGCCACTGCGGCGACTGGCGGAGATGGGCGTCGACATCGCCCTGGACGACTTCGGGACGGGTTACTCCAACCTCGCCAATCTGCGACGGCTGCCGGTCAGCGTCCTGAAGCTGGACCGGTCCTTCACCCAGAGCATGCAGCAGTTCCCGGCGGACCCCGTCGACCTCAAGATCGTCGAGGGCATCGTCTCCCTGGCCCACAGCCTGGACCTGGCCGTGACGGTGGAGGGCGTGGAGACGGGAGCCCAGGCCGAACAACTGCGCATACTCGGCTGCGATACGGCCCAGGGCTGGTACTACGCCAGGCCGGGCCCACCGGAGCGCCTGCACCAGCTGGCCCTGGTGGACGCGACGGGCTGACGCCCCGGGACGCTGCGCGCGGCCGGGTCAGGTACCCAGTCCGCGCAGCAGCAGCGCGAGACCGCCCAGGAACTCCCGGTCGGCACTGACCTTCCGGGCGTCCCGGGCGGTCTCGGTCATGTACGGGAAGGCGTCGGGAGGCAGCTCGGTGATGGCGACCGTGCCCTCGCCGGACAGGGGCCCGAGGTGCTCCAGCTGGATCGCGCCGATGACATAGCCGAGCAGGCCCCGCAGCGCGACCACCCGCTGGGTGCCGTCGAATCCGGCCTCCGTGAGCACGCCGAGCACGGACTCCGACCAGCGCAGCCCGGCGAGCGACCGGTGCCGGTGGGCGACGGTCAGGGGCACGATCTCCGGATGGGCCGCCACGGCGTCACGCAGCCGCCGCACCAGCACCTCGATGCGGTCGTGCCAATGGCCTGCGGGACCGGGAGCCTCGGTGTCCACGGTGTCGAGCACGAGGTCGACGACCAGCCTCTCCAGCTCTCCGCGGTCGTCGACGTACCGGTAGAGCGCCATGGTGCTCATACCGAGTTCCTTCGCGACCGAGCGCATGGACAGCCCGGCGAGCCCGTCGCGGTCGATCACGACGAGGGCGGCCGAGGCCAGCTGGGCGTGGCTGAGTGAGCGGGGACGTGGCATGGCGCCCATCAGCGTACGTGATACGCCTACCTTGTTAGGTGTATGGCGTACGCCTACACTCGATAGGAGTATGCCGTACACCTACGAAGGAGCGTCCATGCTGATGCGCAGGCCCACCCGGCCGCTACGGCCCGGCTCCACCATCACCGACCGCCGGATCGCCACCGTCTCGGGCGGCCCGGTCACCCTCCCCGACCCCGGCCGCCTGGTCCACCTCCAGTTCCGGCGGTTCGCCGGATGCCCCGTGTGTCATCTGCACCTGCGGTCGGTGGTCCGCAGGCACGCGGAGATCGAGGCCGCCGGGGTCCGCGAGGTCGTCGTCTTCCACTCGTCCGCCGAGGAACTGCTCCGGCACACCGCCGACCTGCCCTTCGCGGTCGTCGCCGATCCCGGCAAGCGCCTGTACGCCGAGTTCGGCGTCGAGTCGGCCCCCCGGGCGTTGCTCAGTCCGCGCGCATGGGGGCCGGTCGTCGCGGCGGTGCTGCGCGGCGGATGGGAGGTCCTCCGCGGCCGCGAGCGGCTCCCCGCGCCCCACCAGCCAGGCGGCAGGCTCGGTCTGCCCGCCGACTTCCTGATCGGCTCCGACGGCCGGATCCTCGCCGCCAAGTACGGTGAGCACGTCTACGACCAGTGGCCCGTCGACGAACTGCTGCGCCTGGCGTCCTCCCGCCGGCCGGCCGCCGGCCGGCTCCCGGCGGGATAGCCGCGGCCGCTGCGGCACCGCAACGAGGAGTCACGGAGGTCGGCCGGCAGTCGGCGGGCCCCCATGGGCACGGGTCGCGTCACCGCTCGAGCAGCATCCGCTGCAGCTCCCGGGCGGCCCGGGGCGGAGCCACGTCGCTGCGGTGCGCCAGGGCGATCGTGCGGTGCAGGCCGGGCCGGGCCAGCGGAGTGACCCGCAGGCCGCGCCCGGACCTGGCCGCCACCATCCGGGGCACCACGGCGACCCCCAGCCCGGCTCGTACGAAACCCAGTACGGCGTCCATCTCGCCGCCCTCTACGGCGAAGTCGGGTTCGAACCCCTCCGCGCGACACGCGGCCACCGTCAGCTCCCGCAGGTCGTACCCGTGCCGGAACATCACCAGCCGCTCACCCTCCAGGTCGCAGACCCGCACGGTGCGGCGCCCCCGGCCGGGACGCGGGGCGTCCGGCGAGGAGACCACGACGAGATCCTCCCGCAGCAGCTCCACCGTGGTCAGCGCCGGCGACGGCGTCGGCAGCGGCAGCACCACCAGCGCCAGGTCCAGCGCCCCGCGCGCCAGCTCCCGTACCAGGTCGTGCGAACCGCCCTCCTCGATCAGCAGCCGGACCCCGGGGTAGCGGTCGTGGAACGCCCGCAGCACATCCGGCAGCAGGCCCGTGCACAGACTCGGCGTCGCCCCCAGCCGCACCCGGCCGCTGCGCAACTGCGCCAGTTCCTGCACCTCGTGCCGGGCCGTGTCGGCGTCGGCCAGGATGCGCCGGGCCAGGGGCAGTAGCGCCTCCCCGGCGTCCGTGAGCGTGATGTTGCCCCTGGCGCGCAGGAACAGATCCGCGCCCAGCTCCCGCTCCAGCGCCTTGATCTGCTGCGACAGCGAAGGCTGAGCGACGTGGACCAAGTCGGCGGCCCGGGTGAAATGCCGGGTCTCGGCGACGGCCACGAAGTACTGGAGCTGCTGGAACTGCATGCATCCACGATAGCTGCAGCCTATGGATTCAAGCCGGACCATGTCTTGGACCGATCGGTCGCGGATCCGTAGCGTGCTGTTCCATGGCTCTGGCAACGCGGACGGACCGACGGCCGTCTCTCGCACGCACCATGTGGGACTCCACCGTCGGCAAGAAGACCGTGATGGCGGTCAGCGGTCTGATCATGCTGCTGTACCTGGTCGTCCACATGATCGGAAACCTGAAGATCTTCTTCGGGGCGGGAGAGTTCAACCACTACGCGCACTGGCTGCGCACCGTGGGCGAGCCGTTCATGCACTACGAGTGGACGCTCTGGCTCGTCCGGATCGTGCTGGTCGTCGCCGTCGTCGCGCACGCCACCTCGGCGTACCAGCTCAGCCGCCGCGACATCAGGGCCCGACCCAGCAAGTACGTGCACAAGAAGGCACGGGCGAGCTACGCGACGCGGACCATGCGCTGGGGCGGCGTCATCCTCGGCCTGTTCATCGTGTGGCACATCCTCGACCTGACGACCGGCACCGTGCACTCCGGCGGCTTCCAGGAGGGCCACCCGTACCAGAACGTCGTGGACACCTTCTCCACCTGGTACGGCAACGTCGTCTACATCGTCGCGATGCTCGCGCTCGGTCTGCACGTCCGGCACGGCTTCTGGAGCGCGGCCCAGACCCTCGGCGCGGGCAGCCGCACCCGCGACCGCGCCCTGAAGACCGTCGCAGGCGTTCTCGCGCTGCTGCTCACGGCCGGTTTCATCGCCGTACCCGTGGGCGTCATGACCGGAGTGGTGAGCTGAAGATGACCTACACCGACTACACGACGGGCGAACCCGTCGTCGACACCAAGGCCCCCTCCGGCCCCGTCCACGAGCGCTGGGACAAGCGCCGCTTCGAGGCCAGGCTGGTCAACCCCGCCAACCGGCGCAAGCACGCCGTGATCGTCGTGGGCACCGGCCTCGCCGGCGGCTCCGCCGGCGCCACCCTCGCCGAACAGGGCTACCACGTCGTCCAGTTCTGCTACCAGGACTCGCCCCGCCGCGCCCATTCCATCGCCGCGCAGGGCGGCATCAACGCCGCGAAGAACTACCGCAACGACGGCGACTCCGTCCACCGCCTGTTCTACGACACCGTCAAGGGCGGCGACTTCCGCGCCCGCGAGTCCAACGTCCACCGGCTCGCGCAGATCTCCGTCGAGATCATCGACCAGTGCGTGGCCCAGGGCGTGCCCTTCGCCCGGGAGTACGGCGGACTGCTCGACACCCGGTCGTTCGGCGGCGTGCAGGTGTCACGCACGTTCTACGCCCGGGGCCAGACCGGCCAGCAGCTCCTCCTCGGCGCCTACCAGGCCCTCAGCCGGCAGATCGCCGCCGGGAACATCGAGATGCACCCGCGCACCGAGATGCTCGACCTGATCGTCGTCGACGGACGGGCGCGCGGGATCGTCGCCCGGGACCTGGTCACGGGGAAGATCGACACGTACGTCGCGGACGCCGTCGTCCTCGCCTCCGGCGGCTACGGCAACGTCTTCTACCTGTCGACGAACGCCATGAACTCCAACGCCACCGCCATCTGGCGGGCCCATCGGCGCGGCGCCCACTTCGCCAACCCCTGCTTCACCCAGATCCACCCCACCTGCATCCCGCGCACCGGCGACCACCAGTCCAAGCTCACGCTGATGAGCGAGTCGCTGCGCAACGACGGGCGCATCTGGGTGCCGAAGGCGAAGGGCGACCAGCGGCCCCCGAACGAGATCCCCGAGGACGAGCGCGACTACTACCTGGAGCGCATCTACCCGTCGTTCGGCAACCTCGTCCCGCGCGACATCGCCTCCCGCGCCGCGAAGAACGTCTGTGACGAGGGCAGGGGAGTGGGCCCCGGCGGGCAGGGTGTCTACCTCGACTTCGCCGATGCCATCGCACGCATGGGACGCAAGGCGGTCGAGGCCAAGTACGGCAACCTCTTCGACATGTACCAGCGGATCACCGACGAGGATCCGTACGAGGTGCCGATGCGGATCTACCCCGCCGTGCACTACACGATGGGCGGCCTGTGGGTCGACTACGACCTCCAGACCACCGTCCCCGGGCTGTTCGCGATCGGCGAGGCCAACTTCTCCGACCACGGCGCCAACCGGCTCGGTGCCTCGGCGCTGATGCAGGGACTCGCGGACGGCTACTTCGTCCTCCCCTCGACCATCAACGACTACCTGGCCCGCAATCCGCACCACGACGCGCTGACCGACGAACACCCCGTCGTGCAGGAGGTGCTGGCCGACACCCAGGACCGGCTCAACCTGCTGCTGTCCGTCGACGGCGACCGCACCCCCGACTCCTTCCACCGCGAGGTCGGCGAACTCATGTGGGAGTTCTGCGGCATGGCCCGCACCGACTCCGGCCTGCGCAAGGCGCTGGAGCGCATCCCGCAGATCCGCGAGGAGTTCTGGCGGCGCATCAAGGTGCCCGGCACCGGCGAGGAGTTCAACCAGTCGCTGGAGAAGGCCAACCGCGTCGTCGACTACCTGGAGCTCGCCGAGCTGATGTGCCTCGACGCGCTGCACCGCGAGGAGTCCTGCGGCGGCCACTTCCGCGAGGAGTCCCAGACGCCCGACGGCGAGGCCGCCCGCCGGGACGAGGAGTTCGGGTACGCGGCCGCCTGGGAGTTCACCGGCACCGGCGAGGCTCCCGTCCTGCACAAGGAAGACCTGGTCTTCGAGTACGTCCACCCCACCCAGCGGAGCTACGCATGAAGCTCACCCTGCGCGTCTGGCGGCAGCGCAACGCCGACGCCGACGGCACCATGTCCACGTACGAGGTGGACGGGATCTCACCCGACATGTCGTTCCTGGAGATGCTCGACACGCTCAACGAGGAGCTCATCGTCAAGGGCGAGGACCCCGTCGCCTTCGACCACGACTGCCGTGAGGGGATCTGCGGGGCGTGCTCGCTCGTCATCAACGGGGATGCGCACGGGCCCGAGCGGACCACCACCTGCCAGCTGCACATGCGGTCCTTCGAGGACGGCGACACCATCGACGTCGAGCCGTGGCGGGCGTCCGCGTTCCCGGTGATCAAGGACCTGGTCGTGGACCGGTCGGCGTTCGACCGGATCATCCAGGCAGGCGGCTACATCACCGCGCCCACCGGGGCGGCTCCCGAGGCGCATGCCACGCCGGTGCCGAAGCCGGATGCCGACCTCGCCTTCGAGCACGCCGAGTGCATCGGGTGCGGGGCGTGCGTGGCGGCCTGTCCGAACGGGGCGGCGATGCTGTTCACGTCCGCCAAGATCAACCATCTCAACGTGCTGCCGCAGGGGGTGCCCGAGCGGGAGACGCGGGTGCTGGACATGGTGGAGCAGATGGACGAGGAGGGGTTCGGGGGGTGCACGCTCGCGGGCGAGTGCGCCACGGCCTGCCCGAAGGGGATCCCTCTGATGTCCATCACCAGCATGAACAAGGAGTGGTTGCGGGCCGCGCGCAAGGTGAAGCGGTAGCGCCGTAGCGGTTTCGGTGCGCGGGCGGCTTCTGGTGCGTCGTGGTGATCACGCAGTTCCCCGCGCCCCTGAGGGCGTCGTCAGACGCCGGGATCGGCCAGCAGCGGACCCAGCGGGCCGAGGTCAAGGTTGAGGTCGCTGCGCCGCAGCCCGTGCTGTGCGCACAGCTCGTCCATGCGCTCGTCCAGCAGCATCAGCGCGGTACCGAGTTGGTCCTCCTGCTCGGCGCTGAGCGTGCCCTCGTCGAAACGGCGTACCGCCTGGCGCTCCATGAGCTGCCGCAGGAGTTCCACCACGGTCAGCACCAGGGCCGCCAGGTCGTTCGTGACGCGCTCGGGATCGAGGTCCAGCGCGTGGGTGCGCGGCGCGGTCACAGCGGCCCGCTGTCCGGCCAGGGCGCGGGGACCCGGTCGCTGACCGACGCCAGCAGGGCGTGCAGGGAGATCCGCACCAGCGGCACGTCGGCGATGGCCAGCACCAGGTCACCGCTGACCACGACACCCGTCGCCAGCACCCGGTCGAGCAGGTCGACGAGCGGCACCCCGACGGGCGCGTACGGCTCCGGGACGTCCCACGGCACCGCCGTGCGGTCTCCACCGCCGGGGACCGGTACGGTCATGCGCCGGCCTCCTGGTACGCGTCGCGCTCCACCTCGTCCGCGCGGGCGAAGGAGTACGGGATCCAGGGCCCCGACATGGTGACCTCGACGGCCGACCGGTGGGCGTCGCGGGCCAGTTCGCCGACGGCCCGGACGAACTCGGCGCGCCGCCCGTCGTCGACCAGATAGGCCGCGTTGAGCAGCTGCGGGACGCTCCTGCCGGTCAGCTGCTCGCTCTGCGGCCGGTGCCGCGTCGCGGCGACGGCGTACCGCCGCAGCTCCCGGTCGACGGCGTGGGCCCGGGCCAGGGCCCGCTCGCGCTCCTCGCGCTCGGTGCGCCGCCGCTCGCTGACCCGACGCAGATACGACCGCCCGTCGGCGGGCCCGTCCCCGGCGGTGCCGGACGCATGCGCGATGCCGGGGCCGTGTACCTTCACCGCCCACTCGGTGCGGTGGCGCAGCCGGTCCAGCAGAGTGCGCAGGGACGCCGCCCGGTCGGTCAGGGCCCGCACCGCGTTGCGGTCGTCCAGGTAGAGCGTCGCCATCGGCAGGGGAACGACGGGACCCGCGCTCGCGGCCGTCTCCACTCCCCGGTGGTGAGCGCGGGCACAACGCTCCAGCTCCTCCGGCCGGTTGAGACGCTCCGCGAGCGCCTCCTCGCCGAAGGCCGCCGCGGGGACGTCCTGCACGATCAGGTGCAGCGGTCCCGCGGCCAGGACACGCAGCGGACCGCCGCCGTCATGGCCCGGCGTCACCGACACCGCCTCGTCCGGCGGAGGTGTGTCCGTCACGGCGAACACGCAGGTGACGGTGGGGCGCGGCACGGCCGGTCCGGTCGTGGGCACCCGGTCGGCCGGGAGCGTGGTCATCGGGCCACCTCGGTGGGGTCGGTATCGGCGTCCTCCAGGGCCTCGAGGCGGGCGCGCAGCCGCGCGTTCTCCTCGGACAGCGCGTCCCGCGCCGCGCGCGAGGACAGCGCCGGGTCCGTCTCCCACCAGTCGATGCCCGCCTTCTTGGCGGTCTCGACCGAGGCGATGAACAGACGCAGACGGATGGTGAGCAGTTCGATGTCCAGCAGGTCGATCTTGATGTCGCCCGCGATGACGATGCCCTTGTCCAGGACGCGTTCGAGCAGGTCCGCGAGGCTTCCGGAGGGCGGCCCGGCCGGCTGTGCTCCGGGGCCGGCGGGCCAGGTGCCGAGGTCGGTCACGAAGCGCCCCCGCGGTGTCCTGTGTACCGGACCGGACTGTCGAGGCGGGCGAGCAGCCGCTCCTCCTCTTCCTCGAAGGCCGCCTCGTCGATGGCGCCTTCCTCCAGGGCCCGGTTGAGCGCCGCCAGGCGGGCCTGCACCGTACGCGGGTCGCTCATCTGCCTTTCTGCCTCCTGCAGCAGGTGGTCGGCGACCCAGAGCGTGCCGCGCACCGGGGCCAGCGGCAGCAACAGGAGCCCGGTCACGAGTCCCACCGTGTCACCGGCCCGCGGTGGCGGACGGCGCGTCGACGAAGCTGTAGCACGGCAGCGGACCGGTCACGCCGAGCGCCAGCCGGTCCCCGACCTCGCGTGCCTGCGCGGCCACGGCGTGCCGGAAGCGGTGTTCGTCGGCGGAACGCACCAGGAACGACGTGCTGAGCACCTGCTCGTCGTCGACCGGCCCCTGCGCCGTGCGCACGGCGAGCGGAGCCAGGCGGGCGAGCACCTCCCGCGCCGCGCCCCGGGCCTCGCGCGCGACGCCCTTGGCGACCGCTTCGCCCAGCCGCACGTTCGCCTCGTAGCCGGGGCGCTCCCGTGTCCGGCGGGCGAGCGTGCGCAGCGTGTCGTCCCTGCGCACGAGGTCGGCGAAGCAGCCGGGCACCACCGTGCCCTTCACGTTCATCTCCACGCAGCCCCGAACCCCGTCGAGCTGGGCCGCCAAGTGAGCTCGGTCGGTGCGCAGTTGACCGCGCAGCGCCTCCGCGTCGGGAGTGAGGACGGCGAACCGCATGGGCAGGACGGGGCCCTGTGCGGCGAGTTCACCGAGCACCGCCTGATGGGCCATCAGGTCTCGTCGCCGCGCCCGGACGGACTCCGGGGCGTCCGAGACGGCCGCGCACAGCCCGTCCTCGGTCAGCAGCCGCACCGTCGCGCCGTCCACCCCGGGCGCCCGCGGGGTCCGGACGCCCTCGGAGGCGATGCCGTACACGTACAGGGTGCCGAGCGTGCCGGCGGTGGTGAGGGCGGCGGTGGCCGTCACGGTCATTCCTCCTCGGCCTTGCGGCGCCGGGGCCGCGGGCGGTCGTCGTCACTGCGGCGCTTGCGCGCGGGCCGCGGGGCGCGTTCGGTGCGGGTCTCGGCCTCGTCGTCGCCCGCCTCGTCTTCCGTGTCGTCGTCCGGGGTGAGGACGTCGCGCACCTTGTCGGTCAGGGAACCGGCGGCGCGCTTGGCGCCCGCCTTGCCCACGGCCTTGGAGACCGGCCCGCCGAACAGCTCGGGTACGGTCTTGGAACGCGTGTCGTTCTCGAGGTCCAGGCGGTTGCACGCCTCCGCGAAGCGCAGATACGTGTCGACGCTGGCGACCACGATGCGCGCGTCGACCTTGAGGATCTCGATCCCGACCAGCGAGACGCGCACGAAGACGTCGATCACCATGCCGCGGTCGAGAATCAGCTCCAGCACGTCGTAGAGCGTTCCGGCGCGAGGCGAACAGACGATCTCATCGCTGTAGACGGTCATGCGGCGGTCCTTCCGGTCAGCGGGTGCGACGGTCCGGTCACTGGTCCTGGGCGCCGCGCCGGAAGCGCGCGATCCGGCGGTACTGCACCAGCTCGCCCTCCGAGTCCAGTTCCACCCGGTACGTCGCGAGCAGGCTGGTGGTGTCGGGGATACGAGCCAGTTCGAGCACGTCGACGTCGACGACCCAGCCGTCTTCCTCGCCCCGGCACACTGCCGAAACCCCTTCGAGGCGGTGGCTGATCAACTCCGTCAGCGCCTCGGCGGCGCGCCGGGCGGCCTCACCGGCACCGCGCACGGTGCGCCGGCGCTTGGTGGACGGGGCCGAGCCACCCCGTCGCCCGCCGGATCCGGGTTCTGTCATGCAGCCCACTCTCGCCGCAGGAGCCGGTGCACGCGTGCGCAGCTAGGCCATCCGGGCCGCGGTCGCGAAACCGGCCGGGGCACGGGGGTGCGAGCCGTTCAACAACCTCACACCCGTTCTCTCTGCACATGACACGCGCAGGTCAGTCGCCCTCGGGAGAACAGAGGCGGAGGTTCGCACGCCACCGCTCAGCGCCCCGCCCCGCCTCACCGACCGGCCCGTGACCAGGAGAGTGCCATGACCGGCGTACTGACCGTAGACCGCCCCGCGCAGCCCACGGCCCCCACCCGCTACACCGTCGCCCTCGCCCGGAACGAGGAGGACGTGCGTGCCGCCCAGCGGCTGCGGCACGACGTCTTCGCCGGGGAGATGGGCGCCCTGCTGGCAGGCCCGCAGCCTGGCCTCGACGCCGACTCCTTCGACGCGTACTGCGACCATCTGCTCGTCCGGGAGGAGACGACCGGCCAGGTCGTCGGCACCTACCGGCTGCTGCCGCCGGAGCGCGCGGCGATCGCCGGACGGCTGTACTCCGAGGGCGAGTTCGACCTCACCGCGCTCGACGGGATCCGGTCGCAGCTCGTCGAGGTCGGCCGCTCCTGCGTGCACCCCGACCACCGCGACGGGGCCGTCATCAGCCTCATCTGGGCCGGCATCGCCCGCTACATGGTCGACCGCGGCCACGAGTGGCTCGCCGGCTGCTGCTCCGTCCCGCTCGCCGACGGCGGCACCCTCGCCTCCGCCACCTGGGACCGGGTCAGCGACAAGCACCTCGCGCCGCAGGAGTTCCGGGTGCGGCCGCTGCTGCCGTGGACGCCCGGTCCCGCGCCCGCCGCCCGCGTCGAACTGCCCGCCCTGCTGCGCGGCTACCTGCGCCTCGGCGCCTGGGTGTGCGGCGCACCGGCCCACGACCCGGACTTCGGCGTCGCCGACCTGTACGTGCTGCTGCCGATGAGCCGCGTCAACGCGCGCTACCTGCGCCACTTCCTCTCTCTCGCCCCGGCCGGATGAGCGCCTGGCTGCCCACCGCGCCCTGCACGCCGCGCGCCTGTGTCGAGGCGTCGGCGGCCGTGCGGGCGCGGGCCGTGCCGCGTGCCGTGCTGCGGCTCGGCGCGGTCCTGCTGCTCCTCCTAGCGGGGATCACGCTGACACCCTTCGGCGCCCGCATACCGCCGTCCCTGGTGCGGCGCTGGTGCCGGTGGATCGTGCGGGCCGCCGGTGTCCGCGTCCGTATCACCGGGGCCGCCGCCCCCACCGGCGGACTGCTGCTGGTCGCCAACCACATCTCCTGGCTGGACATCCCGCTGCTCGCCGCCGTCCGCCCCGCCCGGATGCTGGCCAAGACGGAGGTACGGCACTGGCCGGTCGCCGGTGCGCTGGCCGCCCGCGGCGGCACCCTGTTCATCGACCGGGACCGGCTGCGGGCCCTCCCGGACACGGTCGCCCGGATCGCCGGGGCGCTGCGTGAGGGCGCCGCGGTCGCGGCCTTCCCCGAGGGCAGCACCTGGTGCGGCCGGGCGCAGGGCACCTTCCGCCGGGCGGTCTTCCAGGCCGCGCTGGACGCCGGGGTGCCGGTCCAGCCGGTGCGCATCGGCTACCGGCTCGGCGGCGGCAGGGCCTCCACGGCCCCCGCGTACGTCGGCGAGGACACGCTGCTCGCCTCCCTGTGGCGGGTGGCGACGTCCCGCGGCCTGATTGCGGAGGTCGAGGTCCGGCCCCCCATCCCCCCGGGCGGCAGCCCCGACCGCCGCGCCCTGGCCCGCGCGGCACAGCAGCCGGAGACGGCCGCGCCCGCCTGGACGCACACGGTGCTCGTCGCGTAGGGGCTCAGCGGGAGCCGGTGAGGGTGCGCGCCAGATACGGCGCCGTCCGGCTCTCCGCCGAGCGCGCGACGTCCGCCGGCGGCCCCGCCGCCACGATGCGTCCGCCCGCGTCGCCGCCGCCCGGGCCCAGGTCGATCACCCAGTCCGCGCGGGCGACGACGGACATGTCGTGCTCGACGACGATCACGGTGTGCCCGGCGTCGACGAGGCCGTGCAACTGGCGCAACAGCACGTCCACGTCGGCCGGGTGGAGACCGGTCGTGGGCTCGTCGAGGAGGTAGAGCGTGTGGCCGCGCCGGCCGCGCTGCAGTTCACTCGCCAGCTTGATGCGCTGGGCCTCGCCGCCGGAGAGCTCCGTCGCGGGCTGGCCGAGGCGCAGATAGCCCAGACCCACGTCGAGCAGGGCGGAGAGGCTGCGGGCCACGGCCGGGGTGTCCGCGAAGAACTCCGCCGCGCTCTCCACCGTCAGATCCAGCACCTGCGCGATGTTCCGCCCCCGGTACGTCACCTCCAGCGTCCCGGGGTTGTAGCGGGCGCCGCCGCAGTCCGGGCAGGGTGCGTAAGTGCTCGGCAGGAACAGCAGTTCCACGCTGACGAACCCCTCGCCCTGGCAGGTCTCGCAGCGCCCGCCCGCCACGTTGAAGGAGAACCGCCCGACGCCGAAACCGCGTGCGCGGGCCCCGTCGGTGGCCGCGAACACCTTGCGCACGACGTCGAAGAGGCCCGTGTAGGTGGCGAGGTTCGAGCGCGGGGTGCGGCCGATCGGCCTCTGGTCGACCGAGACCAGCCGGCCCACCCCCGCCGAGTCCTCCGTGATCTCGCCGATGAGCGTGGACTTGCCGGACCCGGACACGCCGGTCACCGCGGTGAACACGCCGAGCGGGAACTCCGCGGTCACCCCGCGCAGGTTGTGCCGCGAGATCGGGCCGGTGGTGAGCCACCCGGTCGCCTCGCGCACGGTCCGGGCCGGGGTGGGGGAGCGGTCGAACAGGTAGCGGGCCGTGGCCGACTCCCCGACACCGGCCAGGTCGGCCACCGGGCCGCTGTGCAGCACCCGCCCGCCGTGCTCGCCCGCGTCCGGACCCACGTCGACCAGCCAGTCGGCGCCCCGCATGACGTCGAGGTGGTGCTCCACCACGAACACCGAGTTCCCGGACGCCTTCAGCCGCTCCAGCACCGTGAGCAGCGCCTCGGTGTCCGCCGGGTGCAGTCCGGCGGACGGCTCGTCGAGGACGTAGACGACCCCGAACAGGCCGGAGCGCAGCTGGGTGGCCAGGCGCAGGCGCTGCAGTTCGCCGGCGGAGAGGGTGGGGGTGGGCCGGTCGAGACTGAGGTAGCCGAGCCCCAGTTCCAGGACCGGCGCGATACGGGAGCGCAGGTCGTCGGTGAGGACCCGGGCGGCCTCCGAGGTCCCGTCGAGACCGGCGGCCAGCTCCACCAGCGGCAGTGCCGCCAGCTCGGCGATGGTCCGGCCGCCGAACGTCACCGCCAGGGCCTCGGGGCGCAACCGGCTGCCGCCGCACGCCGGGCAGGGCGCACTGGTGAGGAACCGCTCGGCCTTCGCCCGCAGGGCCGGGCTCTTGGAGTCCGAGAACGTCTTCATGACATACCGGTGGGCGCTCATGTACGTGCCCTGGTACGGCCGTTGGATGCGGTCGGCGTCCCGCACGGGATGCACCGTGACCACCGGCTGCTCGTCCGTGAACAGGATCCACTCCCGCTCGCCGGCGGGCAGTTCCCGCCACGGCCGGTCCACGTCGTGGCCGAGCGCGTCGAGGATGTCCCGCAGGTTCTTGCCCTGCCAGGCTCCCGGCCACGCCGCGATCGCCCCTTCGCGGATCGACAGCGAGGGGTCGGGGACCATGAGCTCTTCGCTCGTCCGGTGCACCTGCCCGAGCCCGTGGCACTCCGGACACGCCCCGACCGCCGTGTTGGGCGAGAAGGCGTCGGAGTCGAGCCGCTCGGCGCCGGGCGGGTAGGTGCCGGCCCGGGAGAACAGCATCCGCAGGGAGTTCGAAAGGTTGGTGACGGTGCCGACGGAGGAGCGGGAGGTGGGCGCCGCCCGGCGCTGCTGGAGCGAGACGGCCGGGGGCAGGCCGGTGATCTCCCCGACCTTCGGCGCGCCGACCTGGTGGATCAGCCGGCGCGCGTACGGCGCGACCGACTCGAAGTAGCGCCGCTGCGCCTCTGCGTAGATCGTGCCGAACGCCAGCGACGACTTCCCCGAGCCGGACACGCCGGTGAACACGGCCAGCACGTCCCGGGGGATGTCGACGTCGACGCCCCTGAGGTTGTGCTCACGGGCTCCGCGGACACGGACGTACGGGTCATGGGGGTCGCGGTCGCGCATGGAAGACGACTCTAACCGGATCTAACCGGAGGTGATCGCGGCCAGCCGCCGGTAGGAGTCCAGCAGGGCCTCGCGGTCGTACGTGCTGGTCGTGACGAGGATTTCCTGGGCACCCGTCTCCTTCAGCAGGGTCTCCAGCTCGTGCGCGACCTGCTCCTCGGTGCCCGCGATGTGGCCGGTCAGGCCGGACTCGTAGAGGTCGCGCTCCTTGCCGGTCATGGTGAGTGCCTCCACGCGCTCGGCGGGCGGCAGCGGCGGGAAGGTGCCGTGGGTGCGGGAGTACGCCATGGACCAGGCCTCGGGGATCAGCAGCCGCCGGGCCTCCTCGGGGGTGCCGGCCACGGCGATGGTGCCCGAGACGACGACGTAGGGCTCCGGGGCCCAGACGGAGGGGCGGAACCGGTCGCGGTAGTGGTCGATGCCGCGCCGCATCTTCTCGCGGTTCCTGAGGTCGCCGATCACCATGGGCAGGCCCGCGCGGGCGGCGATGCCGGCGCCCTCGCCCATGGCCAGGACGAACGGCGGCACGGTCAGGCCCTCGGCGGGGCGGGCGTGCACGCCGGTGGGGGAGGTGCCCCGGAACCAGCCGAGCAGCTCCGCGAGCTGGGCCTCGAAGTCCTCGGCGTCGCCCTTGTCGCGGCCCAGGGCCCGGCGCACCCCGTCCGTGAAGCCGACGGACCGCCCCAGACCCATGTCGATCCGCCCGGGGAACAGCGACTCCAGGACGCCGAACTGCTCGGCCACGACCAGCGGCCGGTGGTTGGGCAGCATCACCCCGCCGGTCCCGACCCGGATCGTCCGGGTCGCGCCCGCGACGGCGGCTGCCAGCACGGTCGGCGCGGAACCGGCGACCCCGGGCACGCCGTGGTGCTCGGAGACCCAGACCCGGTGGTAGCCGAGCCGCTCCAGCTCCCGGGCCAGCCGCACGGTGTCGCGCAGCGCCTCGGGGTGGGTGTGCCCCTCGCGGGTGCGGGAGCGGTCGAGGACGGACAGACGCACGGGATCCATACCTGGTTCTACGCCGGACGGGGCCGCCGGTATTCCGCCGCGGCCCCGGGTGGACCGCCGCGCGGGAAAACCGGGTGACCGCGTCCCGGCAGCTCAGGACAATGGCCCGGTATCCAGAAGCGAAAGGCGGCCGACCGTGACCGTCCCCAACGTCCTGCTCTCCGGCATCGTCGGATCGACCGCCTACGGTCTCGCCCGCCCGGGCTCGGACATCGACCGCCTCGGCCTGTTCGCCGCGCCCACCGAGGAGCTGCACGGTCTGCGCCGGCCGAAGGAGTCGCACGTCAGCACCGCGCCGGACCGCACCCTGCACGAGGCCGCCAAGTGGTGCCGGCTGGCCCTCGGCGGCAACCCGACCGCGATGGAACTGGTGTGGCTCCCGGACGACCTGTACGAGGTGCGCACCCCGCTCGGCGACGAGCTCATCGGCATCCGCTCGGCTTTCCTGTGCGCCAAGCGGGTCAGGGACGCCTACCTCGGGTACGCCACCCAGCAGTTCCGGCGGCTGGAGGCACGCGGTGACGGGTCGTTCTCCGCCGACACCCGCAAGCGGACCGCGAAGCACGCCCGGCATCTCAAACGGCTGTGCGGGCAGGGCCTGGAGCTCTACACCACCGGGCGGCTGGCGATCCGCGTCGAGGACCCGGACGAGTACCACGCCTTCGGCGAGCGTGTCGCCGCCGATCCGTCCCTCGCCCTGCCCCTGCTCAGGTATTACGAGGACGCCTTCGACGAAGGCCCCACGGTGCTGCCGGACGAACCCGACGAGGCGCCGGTCGAGGCCTGGCTGCGGCGGGTCCGCGCCCACTTCCTCGCCGAGGCGCAGAACTCAGCCGTCGGGGCGTAGCAGGCCGCGCTCGTAGGCCCTGACCAGGTTCTGCGGGACGAGGTGACGGACTCCGTCGACGGTGACGGGGACCAGCGCCGGGGTGGCCGCCTTCCACTGGGCGCGGCGGTGGCGGGTGTTGCTGCGGGACATCTTCCGCTTCGGGACAGCCATGGGACTCCTCCTCGGTGATCGGGCAACCAGGACGCTACATGAAAATGGATCCCATTAACAATGAGTGTCCCGGTGCCCGGTCACCGGTGTCCCCCGGAGATGTCTCAGTCGTCGGCGCCCACCAGCATCCGCACCTCGAACTCCTCGTGGGCGGCGGGTTCTTCGGCCGGGCCCTTGTCGAGCACCGTGCCGAGCCAGCCCAGCAGGAAGCCCGCGGGGATGGAGACGATGCCGGGGTTCTGGAGCGGGAACCAGGCGAAGTCGGCCTCGGGGTAGAACGAGCCCGGGGCGGAGGAGACGACGGGGGAGAAGGCGGCCAGCAGGACGGAGCAGAGCAGCCCGCCGTAGAGGCTGAGCAGGGCGCCCTTCGCGCTGAAGCGTCGCCAGAACAGGGTGTAGACGATCGTCGGCAGGATCGCGGACGCCGCGATGGCGAAGGCCAGGAAGGCGAGCGTCGCGGTGTTCGCGCCCCAGGCGACGAGGGCCAGCAGAATGCCGAGGACGCCGATGACGGCCCCGGACAGCCGGGCGACGGTCAGCTCCTCCGTCTCGCTCGCCCGGCCCTTGCGGATCACCTCGCTGTACAGGTCGTGCGCGAGGGAGGAGGCCGCGGCCAGGGTGAGGCCGACCGCCACGGCGAGCAGCGTCAGATACGCCAGACAGGTCAGCAGCGCGGTCAGGACACTGCCGCCCAGCTCGTGGGCGAGCAGCAGCACGGAGGCGTTGCCGGTGCGGTCCGTGCTCTCGATGGTGTCCCGGCCGAGCAGCGCGGTGGCGCCGAGCCCCATGATGCCGGCTCCGAAGCAGACCGCGCCGACCAGACCGACGGCCCACAGCACCGAAGAGCGCAGCACGCCGCTGTTGCGCGGGGTGAGCAGCCGCATCAGCACGTGCGGGAGGGCGGCGAGTCCGAGCACGATGGCCAGTTCGAGGCTGAGGAAGTCCAGTTTGTTGCTGACGGTGCCGCCGTAGCGCAGCCCGGGCTGGAGGAAGCTCAGGCCCGACCCGCTGCGTTCGGACGCCCTCTCCAGCAGCAAGTTGGGGTTCCAGTCGAAGTGGTGCAGCACCCAGCCCGCGGTGAACAGCACGCCCACCACCAGCATCACGGCCTTGATGATCTGGATGACCGTCGCGCCGGGCATACCGCCGAGGGAGGCGTACAGGATCACGAAAACGCCGATCACGACCACGCACAGGGTGCGGGTGGTGCCGCTCGGCACACCGGTGAACTGTGTCAGCAGGGCTACGCTGCCCACGAGTTGGGCCACCAGATAGAGCGTGGCGATGGCCAGGATGCAGACCGCCAGCGCGACCCGCACCGGCCGCTGCTGCCGGGGCAGGCGCAGCGCCACCGTGTCGCCCAGCGTGAACCTGCCCGTGCGGTGCAGGGGTTCCGCGATCAGCAGCAGCACCATCATCCAGGCGACGGTGGTGCCGCCGAGGTACATCAGCCCGTCGTAGCCGGTCAGCGCGACCAGCCCGGTGCTGCCCAGCAGGGTGGCGGCCGACAGGTAGTCGCCGCACATGGCGAGACCGTTGCGCAGCGGCGACATGGCACGGTTGCCGAGGTAGAACTCGCTGATCTCGTCACGCTGAGGAGCCGTCAGCAGCGCCGTGAACAAGGTGATCACGACCACGGTCAGGAACAGGACGAACGTCAGCTGCAGGCTGCTGTCGTCGATGGCGGCGGCGCTCACCACGTGCGGAACCCCCTCGTCCCGTGCTGGAGCGGCTGCCCGGCGCCCTGGGGAGGTGCCGCGGAACGGCCGCGGCGGCTCTCGGTCTCGTACAGCCGGGACCTCAGGCCGCGGGCGAGCGGATCGACCCGGGTGCGCATGTGCCGGACGTAGCACCAGGCGGTCACGCCCATGACGGCGAACTGCCCGAGACCGAGCGTGAGTCCGAGCGTGAGGCGGCCGAACAGCGGCTGGTTCATCACCGCGGGCACAAAACTCGACAGCAGCACATACAGCAGGAATCCGCCGACGGACAGCATTGTCGCCCGGATGCCGAACCGGCGCTGCGCGCGGCGCAGAGAGTGAAATTCGGGATGGTCGGATATGCGAGACGGCGGAGTTTGTTCGATGTGCGGGAGCGGGAATGTGGGAGTGTCTTCCCGCCGTGGTGGAAATTCGGGCACAGGCGCACCTTCTTCGCTGCATCGTGCCCCGCACTCGACCCCGTCGGGTCGGTGGACGCGTCCGGTTTCCGGGCAGGGGGAAGGGTGCCGGACGCGCGGTGGGGTGCGGGCTCTGTGGGGGGCTCGTGAATCCGGATCACGTGCTGTCCGGATGCACGCGGACGGCCTCGGGGCTCTTTGTGGGGACCCCCGACGAGCCCCGGCCACGGGTGGTGGCGAGGCTGAGAGCGGAGTATGTCAGTGCTGTGCTTGAGCCATCAACTGTGACGGTGAATTGACCGCCGTACATGGCTTGTTCACGCGGGCTGTCTGAAATGCGCTCAGTACTCCAGCCGTAGATCGTGATCTCGATGGTGAGGGGCGTCGAGGCGGCAGGTGTCCAGCGTGGATCATCTCGCCCGAGATCGCCCATGCCGTCGCGGGCGTCGGCTCCCTCTCCGTCTACCCGAGTTCACCGCGACGGAGGGCGTCCCTTATCTCGCTGAGCTTCGCGGTCGTTGCCGGGGTCCGCTCCTGTGCTTGTTCAGCGAGTCGGAGGGCATCGTCGATCTCGCTGAGCTTCCTGGAGGACAGGACGGCCGCCCGCTCTATCAGGTCGTCCCGGGACACGGTGGTCAGCCACGTGCACGGGGTGAAGCCTGGACGCCGGAACGCGAGCCGCAGCACGCCTTCGAGCGGCAGCCCTTCACCGGCGCCGACCGTCACTTCGATGCCCAGACCGCTGACGTCGAGGCCCGCCGGAGCGACGACCTGCATCACCTGAAACCCGGACGCGTCGTCTCCTGACAGCAGTACGACCAACCTCCGCTCGTCGAACTGGACCCACCAGACTTCGCCACGTTGCACAAGCCCTCCGATACACAGGACGGCAGGCGACGCTGCGCGACCTGACGCGGTGTGGAAACGGGTGCGGCCACCGTTGATCATCGGTGTGCGAAGACAAACGATCATGCGGTGGCCGCAGGTCACAGCGTAGACCCTGCCTGCTGGCAGGAGGCGTTCGAGGGCCTGATGAGCCGGATAGCGGGACGCTTCACACGGGTCGAATCCCGATGCCGGGCCCGGAAGTTGGTACTCGGCCTGTTGTCGGACCTGCCGCGCAAGAACTGCTGGACCATCGCCGAGTGGGCCGGGGCAGGACCCCGGACGGCATGCAGCACCTGCTCGGGAGGGCGAAGTGGGATGCCGACCAGGTCCGCGACGAGGTGGGCGACTACGTGGTGGAGCATCTGCACGACGACGAGGCGGTGCTGGCGGTCGACGAGACCGGCGACGTGCTCGCCTGTTCCTCGCCTCGTCCTTCCCCCTTGCTCTCCCCTGGTCTGTTTCCGGACCGTTCCCGGACCCGGTTGACAACGGCCACCACTCCCTTCCATCATCATTCCACTAATCACATAGTGGAATGATGATGGAAGGGAGTGGTCGCCGTGGAGTACCGCATCGACAGGCGGAGCGGGATCCCCGCCTTCCAGCAGATCGTGCAGCAGACCAAGCAGGCCCTGCGGCTGGGCGTACTGGTGCCGGGCGACCGGCTGCCCACCGCCAAGGAGGTCTCCGAGACGAGCGCGGTCAACCCGAACACCGCCCTCAAGGCGTACCGCGAGCTGGAGCGCGAGGGCCTGGTCGAACCGCGACCGGGCCAGGGCACCTTCGTACGCCGCACGCTGGGCCGCCCCGAGACGGGCACCGACTCGCCGCTGTACGGGGAGTTGGTGGCGTGGATGGCGAAGGCGGCCGGGGCCGGTCTGGAGCAGGAGGACGTGGCCGCGCTGGTCGCGTCGGCGCTGGAGAAGCAGTACGCCCCCGGGACCACGGCGGTCGCGGGGGTCAGGACAACGAGGAGCACAGGTGAGTGACGTCATGTACGCGGGGGAGCCGGCGCTTGAGGCACACGGACTGGGGATGCGCTACCGGCGGGGCTGGGCGCTGCGGGACTGCACCTTCCGGCTTCCGGCGGGCAGGATCTGCGGGCTGGTCGGCCCCAATGGGGCGGGCAAGACCACGTTGCTGAACATCGCGGCCCATGTCCTGAAGCCGACGCAGGGCTCGCTCAGTCTGTTCGGCGAGGCGCCGGGCTCGGTGGAGTCCGGCCGGCGTACGGCCTTCCTCGCGCAGGAGAAGCCGTTGTTCCGTCGCTTCACCGTGGCGGAGACCCTGCGGCTGGGGCGGGAGCTGAACCCCGGCTGGGACCAGCGCGCCGCCGAGGACATCGTCCGTGCGGGCAACGTGCCCTTCGACGCGAAGATCAGCACCCTCTCCGGTGGCCAGCGCACCCGCGTCGCCGTCGCCCTCGCCTTCGGCAAGCGCCCCGACCTGCTGCTGCTCGACGAGCCGATGGCGGACCTCGACCCGGTCGTGCGCCACGAACTCATGGGCACCCTCCTCGCCGAGGCCGGCGAGCGCGGCACCACCGTGGTGATGTCGACCCACGTACTCGCCGAGCTGGAGAACGTATGCGACTTCCTCCTCGTCGTCTCCGGCGGCGGAGTGCGCGTCGCCGGTGACGTGGACGAGCTGATGACCATGCACACCGTGGTCACCGGGGCCAGGGAGGGTGAGGGCCTGCCCGACTTCCTCGGGTACCACACCCTCGTCGAGGCCCGGACCAGCGGACGGCAGTTCACCGCGCTCATCCGCCCGGAGGGCCCGGTCACCGGCCCCTGGGAGGTGGCCGCCCCGAGCATGGAGGAACTCCTGCTCGCCTATCTCCGCTCACCCGACGCGCCACCGCTGATCACTCCCACTGCCCAGGTCCAGGGCCAGGCGTTCGGCGCCGGGACGGTGGCGGCGTGAGCACCTTCACCAACCCCTCGACCGATGGCAGGAACGGGACGGCGAACCGGACGATGAACGGGACGATGAACGCAACGAAGAACGGACCCAGGCACGGGGCCGGGAACGCGAGCACCACGGAGGCCACCCGGCGCCCCCGCCTGAGCGGCATGACCTGGCTGGTCTGGCGCCAGCACCGGGCCGCGTTCTGGACCATGATCGCCGCCACCGTGCTCTGCGCGGCCTGGATGATCTACCAGCGCGCCCAGATGATGGACTTCCTCAACGCCTACGGCTTTCCCGCCAAGAACCTCGACGACGCGGAGAAGAAGTTCGAGCCCTACATCGGCGCGTTCACTTCCGTCACCACGGGTCTCACGGCGATACCCATCATGCTCGGTGTCCTCCTCGGCGCCCCGCTGCTCGCAGGCGACCTGGAGAACGGCACGGCCAAGCTGATCGCCGCCCAGTCCGTGAGCCGCAACCGCTGGCTCGCCACGAAGCTGGCGCTGACCGGGCTGGCGGTGACGGTGACCACGGTCACGCTGTCGGCTGTGTTCGCCTGGTGGTGGAACCCCATCAAGCTCCATTACCTGGACATCGACTGGACCTCCCGGGAGTTCTTCAACACCACGGGCCCCGCGCCCGTCGCCCTCTCCCTCCTCTCCGTGTTCGGCGGGGTGCTGATCGGTGTGATCCTGCGCCGCACGCTGGCGGCCATGGTCGTGACCCTCGGATTCACCGTCGCCCTCCAGGCCGTCTGGGGCTACTTCAAGCTGTCGCTCGGCGACATCGTCACAGCCACCAGCAAGCCGGTCAGTCCCGGCACTCCGATCACCTTCCCCTCGGTGCCCCGCACCGCGCACTGGCTCGACACCTCGTATGTCAGCGGCAGCGGCAAACTGTTCGACCCCGGGACCACGTGTACGCCAATGGTGAGGGAAGAAGTGGCTGCGGCGTGCATGAAGAAAGCGGACATCGTCGGCGCGTCGACCGACTACATCCCCATATCGCAGATGAGCAGTATGCAGTGGTTCGGGGCGTCGATTCTGTTCGCCCTGACGGCGGGCATCGTGGTCTTCCTCTTCTTCTGGGGTCGTAAGCGGCTCGTCTGAGGAGCCGTTCGCGCCACCGCGATCACCGAAGGCGGTGAGCAGGTGAGGCTTCGGCCCTCCCCCTGTTCACCGCCGCCGACGCGACTACCTTCTCAGCCACGCCAAGGACGACTGGAGCAACGTCGCACGGGCCGTGGCCGTACCCCTGGACGACGTCATAGCGCGACTCCGGGAAGGCTGACGGTCTTCGCCTCACCGAGGGCGTTCCGGTACGTGCTCCGCGCGCCAGTTCGTGATCAGCGCGCGCAGCGTGAGCCGCGCCAGCGCGGCAATCGGCAGCAGAGGAAGTTCCCACTCCCGGATGGCGCGTGCCCGTTCGTAGCCGGTGACGAAGGCGCAGGCATCCCGCATCTCCTGGGGTCCTGCGCGCAGAGCGTTACCGTTCTCGAGAACCCGCTGCTGCAATCTGGGTCTGGCAGAAGTTCTCCGCAGGGGCAGGGGCAGGGGCAGGGGCAGGGGCAGGGGCCGGGGCCAAGGGACACCGTTTCTACGACTGGGCAGTCATCGACCTCGCCGACCCCGACCCGCGAGTCGTCAGCTGCTGATCCGCCCTAACCGCAGCACCGGCGAACTCGCCTACCACCGCTGCTACTCGCGCGCACCCGTGCCGCTGACCGTGCTGGTCAGAGTCGCTGGGTCAAGATGGCGGGTGGAGGAGTTCTTCCAGTCGGGCAAGGGCCTGGCCGCACTCGACGAGCACCAGGTCCGCCGCTACGTCCACGATGCCGCCCACCGGCTCGGTTGGTCCGACTGGCGGCGCCGCCACCAGGCCCGATCCCAGGCCGGCCGCTACCGTAGACAAGCCACTCGGGCATGAAGATCACGATCTACGGCTGGAGTATTAGGCTGGGCGGCGTGAGTGACGATTGCAGCAGGGAACCGCTGGCCGTGTTCGACCTGGACAACACCCTCGCCGACACCACGCACCGGCAGAGGTTCCTGGAACGCACGCCGAAGGACTGGAACGGCTTCTTCTCGGCGGCGCCGCAGGACCCGCCCGTCCCTGAGGGCGTCGCCCTGCTCCTGGAGCGCGCGCGGGACTGCGAGATCGTCTACCTCACCGGGCGCCCCGAGCGCTGCCGGCGCGACACGCTGGAGTGGCTCGCCGCCCAAGGGCTGCCCGAGGGGCGCGTGTACATGCGGCGGGACGCCGACCGGCGGCCCGCCCGGTCCACCAAGCTGGAGATCCTGCGGCGGCTGGCCCGCACCCGCGAGGTCCGCGTCCTCGTGGACGACGACGAACTGGTCTGCGCGGACGCCCGGCGTGCGGGCTTCACCGTGGTACGGGCCGACTGGGTGACCCGGTCGGCCGAGTTGAAGGCGGCGCAGGAGCGCGAGGGGCGGACCTGAGCCCTACTCCGACTCGTCGAGCCGGAAGCCCACCTTGAGCCCCACCTGCCAGTGGGCGATCTGCCCGTCCTCGAGCTGGCCGCGCACCTGCGTCACCTCGAACCAGTCCAGGTTGTGCAGCGTCCGAGAGGCCCGCTCGATGCCGTTGCGGACGGCCTGGTCGACGCCGTCCGGTGAGGTGCCGACGATCTCCGTGACCCGGTAGGTGTGGTTCGACATACCGCTGCTCCTCTTCCCATGACGTTCCTGTGACGGCAGTGTCACGCGTCATTCCACCGTGCCCCAAGCGGCGGCGAAGCGCGAGACGTCGTCTCCCGCCGTCGCCGCCGCCCCCGGGTTCCCCGATGTCAGCGCGCCACGCTCAGCGACAGCGCGAACCGGCCCGGGCCGTCCGTCCACCAGTGGGCCAGCTCCAGCCCCGCCGCGGACAGTTCGGCGCGCACACCCTCCTGCCGGAACTTCGCCGACACCTCGGTCCGCATCTCCTCACCCGCGGTGAAGTCGACGGCGAGATCGAGCGCCGGCAGCTTCACCGTCTGCGCCGTACGGGAGCGCAGCCGCATCTCGATCCATTCGTGCTCCGCGTTCCACTGCGCCACATGGTCGAACGCGGCGGGCTCGAAGTCGGCGCCCAGCTCGCGGTTGATCACGGTCAGGACGTTCTTGTTGAACGCGGCCGTCACCCCGGCCCCGTCGTCGTAGGCCCGGACCAGCACCTCCTCGTCCTTGACCAGGTCCGTGCCCAGCAGCAGGGCGTCGCCCGGGGCGAGCAGGGCACGCACCGACGCCAGGAACGCGGCGCGTTCGGCGGGGAGCAGGTTGCCGATCGTGCCGCCCAGGAACGCCACCAGCCGTGGCCCCGGTGTGTCCGGCAGGGTCAGTTCCGCCGTGAAGTCGGCGATCAGCGCGTGCACGTCCAGCCCCGGCCGTTCGGCGGCGAGCGCCTGCCCGGCCTGGGTGAGGGCGCTCTCGCTGACGTCGACCGGGACGTAGGTGTGCAGGCCGGTGAGGGC
This sequence comes from Streptomyces luteogriseus, assembly GCF_014205055.1. Lineage (NCBI taxonomy): Bacteria > Bacillati > Actinomycetota > Actinomycetes > Kitasatosporales > Streptomycetaceae > Streptomyces > Streptomyces luteogriseus. The sequence continues at coordinate 748,706 of NZ_JACHMS010000001.1, read as the reverse complement.
GTCGAGCAGATGGCGGGTCTTCTCCGAGGATCCGGAGCCGAGCTCGACCAGGGTGCGCGCCCCGGTCGCCGCGGCGATGTCGCCGGAGCGCGCGAGGAGGATCTCCCGCTCCGCGCGCGTCGGGTAGTACTCGGGGAGTTCCGTGATCTTCTCGAACAGGTCGCTGCCGTGCGCGTCGTAGAACCACTTCGGCGGCAGGGTCTTGGGGCGGCCGGTCAGGCCCTGGTGGACGTCGGCGCGCAGCGCGGCGCCCGTGGTGTCCTCGGGCAGGGTACGGGTGAGGCGGAACGGGCTCACGTACGGGGCTCCTTGAAGGGTGCGGGCACGGAGGCGTCGGTCGGCTCCTTGAGCGGCGTCAGCAGCACGTCGGTGCGGCTCGCCGCGAGCAGGGTGCGGTCGGGGACCTCCTGCCAGTGCGGATCGTCGTCATAGGGCTCGGAGGCCACGACGGTGCCGCCGCCGGGCCGGGTGAGGTACCACAGGGCGTCGCCCCAGGCGGTCGCGGTGATGGTGTCGCCGTTGGTGAGCAGCAGGTTGAGCCGCGATCCGGGGGCCGCCGCGGCGACCTCCAGGACGGTGTCGGCCATGGCCCGGCCCTCCTCGTCGCCGCCCCGCAGCCGCGCCAGCACCAGCGCCCACACGAGCGCCGAGTCGTTGCGCGCCTCCAGCGACAGCAGGTCCTCGTGCGGCAGCGTCCGGGCCACCGACGCCAGCGAACCGGGCCAGCCCTTCACCGCCCCGTTGTGGCTGAACAGCCAGGTCCCCGCGGCGAACGGCGCCGCCGCGGCCTCCGCGTCCGCACCCGACAGGGTCGCGTCGCGTACCGCGGCGAGCATCCCGGTGGACCGTACGACCCGGGCCAGATCGGCGAACGACAGGTCGGCCCAGATCGGCCCGGCCCGGCGGTAGCGGGCCGGCACCGGGTCGCCCTCGGCGTACCAGCCCACGCCGAAACCGTCGGCGTTGACCGTCCCGTACCGCTGGTGCCGGGGCGCCCACGACTGCCGGTACAGCGCGTGCGGGGGCTCCACGAGGATCCGGCCCAGCGCTTCCTCCGGCCCCACGTACGCCACATGCCGGCACATCAGCCGTCCTCCGACCGGGCCGTGCGGAACCCGGAGAAGATCTGCCGCCGGATCGGATAGTCCCAGTTGCGGAAGGTGCCCCGGCAGGCCACCGCGTTCACCGCGAAGGAACCGCCGCGCAGCACCTTGTACTCGGGCCCGAAGAAGACCTCCGAGTACTCCTTGTACGGGAACGCCCTGAACCCCGGGTACGGCAGGAAGTCGCTCGCCGTCCACTCCCACACGTCGCCGATCAACTGCCGTACGCCGAGCGGCGACTCGCCGGCCGGGTAGCTCCCCGCGGGCGCCGGGCGCAGATGCCGCTGGCCGAGGTTGGCGTGCTCGGGCCCCGGGTCGTCGTCGCCCCACGGGTAGCGCATCGAGCGGTCGCCGGCCGGGTCGTGCCGGGCGGCCTTCTCCCACTCCGCCTCGGTGGGCAGCCGGCGTCCCGCCCAGCGGGCGTAGGCGTCGGCCTCGTACCAGCTCACGTGCAGCACGGGCTCGTCCGGCGGGACGACCTCGGTGACGCCGAACCGCCGCCTGAGGAACTGCTTCCCGTCACGCCGCCAGAACAGCGGGGCGTCGATGCCGTGCTTCCGGATGTGCGCCCAGCCGTCGGCCGTCCACCATCGCGGGTTGTCGTACCCGCCGTCCTCGATGAACGCCCGGTAGGCGCCGTTGGTCACCGGGGTGGTGTCGATGTGGAAGGGCGCGACCTCGCGCCGGTGCGCGGGGCGTTCGTTGTCCAGGGCCCATGGCTCGCCGGAGGTGCCCATCGTGAACGGGCCGCCCGGGACGAGGACTTCGGACGGGCCCGTGAACAGCGGTGCCGGCTCCGGGTCGGGAGCCGTCAGGGCCGGCGGGCCCGTCCGCAGCTGATGGGTGATCAGCATCGTCTCGTCGTGCTGCTGTTCGTGCTGCGCGATCATCCCGAAGGCGAACCCGGCCTCCGTCAGCCGCGTCCCGTGGAACGCGTGCCGCTCCAGCACGTCCAGTGCCCTTCCGCGGACGTCGGCCGCGTAGGTGCGGGCCTCCGCGGGCGACAGCAGGGGCAGCTTCGGCCGCTCGGCGCGCGGGTGCTCGAAGGCGTCGTAGAGGCCGTCGATCTCGGGCCGTATCGCCTCGTGCCCGGCGACGGCCCGCAGCAGCCACTGCTCCTCCTGGTTGCCGATGTGCGCGAGGTCCCACACCAGCGGCGACATCAGCGGCGAGTGCTGCGCGGTCAGATCGGGATCCTCCACGCAACTCGTCAGCAGGGTGGTGCGGTCGCGGGCCACGACGAGTGAGGCGACCGCCCGCTCACGGAGGACCTCGGGGTCGACGGCCCGGGCGTCGACGGCGGGATCGGTGTCGGTCATGGGCGGAAGTCCCTTCCGTGGGCGCGGCCGTCGATGCCGCGCTGTCGGTCGAGCAGGTCGTCGGCGGGGCAGCGGCCCAGGACGACGTAGCGGTCCAGATAGGCCGTGACGGCCTCGACGACCTCGGGGGCGGCACCGAGCCGGGGCAGGGCGTCCAGTGCGGTCGTGAAGCAGGTGACGGCCACCTCGCGCAGTTCCGCGTCGGCCAAACCGCCGCGGGCCGCGTCGAGCCACAGCGGGTTGTGCGGCGCGGGCAGTCCCAGCGTCCGTTCGGCCAGTCGCTTCACGGCCCGGTAGGCGGTCTCGGTGGCCTCCGGGTCGTCGAACAGCGCCGCCGTCACGGCGAGCGGCACGATCCAGCCGTTGTCGCCTGGCTGCGCGTCGATCATGCGCAGTTCGAGATGGCCGCGCGGCCTGACCGGCGGGAACAGCGTCGTGATGTGGTATTCGAGATCCTCCCGGGTGGGCGGCCGGGGCGCGCCCGTGCGGATCCAGTTCCGGAAGGTGAGGCCCTCGGGGACGTCCCAGGGACCGCCGTCCCGCCGTACGCACATCACGGGGGAGTCCAGCACATGCCGGGTCCAGGCGCCGCGCGGGTCGGAGTCCAGCCGAGGTCCGCCCGCCCGGCCGGCGCCGATCCGGGTCCACATCAGCTGCCGGGTGGACAGCCAGCCGGTCGGCCGGTGCCCGGCGAGCGGGGAGTTGGCGAACGCGGCCACCAGGACCGCGCCCAGATGGTGGGCCAGCCACCAGCGCCGCGCAAGGCCGAGCGGTCCGGGCTCCTCGTGGCCGGCGTCCAGGCACACCTGCACGGAGGCGGAGGAGCACATCATGGCGCGGCCGGCGGGGCCCGTGCGGTCCAGGCACGCCTCCATGGCGTCGTAGCGCGGTTGACGCAGGAACCGGCGGGGTTCGTGCCAGGGATCGTGGCCGAGGCCGACAAGGGCGAGGCCGCCTTCGCGCAGAATCGCGCGGACGGCGTCGAGGTCGGCGGAGACGGTGGTGATGACGTCCGTCAGTGAGTCGGCGGGGGGTGAGCTCAGCTCCAGCTGGCCGCCGGGTTCCACGGTGAGCGCCGACTTCAGGGGCACGGACCGCAGGGCGGCGTAGGCCCCTTCGAGTCGTTCGGGTGTGACGGGGAGCTGCGGTGCGCGCAGCTCGTGGACGAGCCATTCCACCTCGACGCCGAGGCGGCGTGGCGGGCCGGTCTTGAAGCAGATACCGCGGACGAGAGCCTCGACCTCGGCTTCGGACAGTGAGGTGCGTGGCCGGGTACAGCCACTTACCGAATCGGACATGTCGGGATCCTCCTGAGATTCCACCATGCCACCGGTCCGGGCTCTTCGGCGGCCCGGGGCGGGATCACCCGTCCCACCCAAGACGCTCATGCCGCTCGGCACAAGGGGGCGAAGCGGGGCGTTCCCGGGCGGTCATCCGGCCGTCCGCGGCATGTCCAGGCACTTTCCCCCGGCGTTCTCCCTGGGCGAAAAATCTGTTGCACCGGTGATCCGGCATCACTCACGATGCCTGCGTGAGCACGACAAGAACGGCCGCGCGGCGCGCGGTCACGGCGCGTACGGGGGTCGCGCCGTGAGCGCGCGCCTGCGCGGTATCGCTCAGCAGACCGAGCAGATCGTCGCCGCGGGGGTCTACCGCGCGCCGGACGGGCGCGAGGTCTCGATCGCGGCGGAGCTGCGGGCGGCGCGCGAGGGCACGCGCCTGTACGGGCCGGAACCGGTGCCGGTGCCCGCCGATCGGGTGACAGGGGTGCGGGCGCCGCTGTTCGAGGTCACGGGCGAGAGCAGCCTGGAGGCCGCCCGCCGGCTGCACGGCCATGTTGTGCCTCGCCGCTCAGCGGCCCCTGTGGGACTCGGCGGGCAGGTGGCCGTGCTGAATTTCGCATCGGCCCGCAATCCCGGCGGCGGTTATCTCAACGGCGCCCAGGCCCAGGAGGAGGCCCTGTGCCGGGCCTCCGCGCTGTACACCTGCCTCCTCGAGGCCCGTGCCTTCTACGACCACCACCGGGCCCACCGCGATCCGTTCTACACGGACCGTGTCATCCACTCACCGGCCGTTCCCGTCTTCCGCGACGACCGGGGTGGTCTGCTGCCCGAGCCGTACACCGCCGGCTTCCTGACCTCTCCCGCGCCCAACGCGGGCGTCGTGCACCGCACGGCGCCCGAACGGGCCGCCGAACTGCCGCGTGCCCTTGCGGCCCGCGCCGAACGCGTCCTGGAGACCGCCGCGGCAAACGGCTACCGCCGGCTCGTCCTGGGCGCCTGGGGCTGCGGGGTGTTCCGCAACGACCCCGCGCAGGTGGCGGAGGCGTTCCGGGCGTTGCTGGCCCCCGGCGGCCGGTTCGCACAGGCCTTCGAGCATGTGGTGTTCGGGATCCTGGACCGGACACGGGACCGTGCGGTGCTGGGCGCCTTCGAGAAGACGTTCAGCTCCAGCCGTAGCGCTCCTGCAGCCGACGCCTGACCAGGTTGAACCGCATGCGGTCCAAGGCGCAGGCCTCCCGGCGCATGCCGTCCTCGTGCAGGCGCAGCACCCGGTCCGCATCGACCCACGAGTCGCGGCCCGTGCGGTCCCACGGCCCGCTGCCGATCGGCACCCACTCCAGGTCGCCGTCATGCCGCTTGCTGGACAACGGCACGGCCAGGAAGGTGCCGCCGGCCTCGCGGGCGACCACCAGCACCGGGCGGTCCTTGCCCCGGCCGTCGTTCTCCTCGTAGGGCACCCACGTCCAGACGATCTCTCCGGGGTCCGGGTCTCCGTCGTGCGCGGGGGAGTACTCCGTCCGCACCCGGCCCACCTCGCGCGGGTCGGCCTGGACGGTGGCGGAGGGGCCGTGACGGCCGGGGACGTTCTCTTCGGCAAACGTGCTCACGGGGGCACCTTAGAGGCTGCCCCCGTGAGTCACACCCGGCGGGTCACTTGTCGTCCACCGGCACCTTCCGCGACTGACCGTTGAGCGACGAGGCGCCCTGCGCTGCCTGCCCGTCGCGGTCCATCGAGGCGAGCAGCTGACGGGCGAGGCCCAGCCCCGTGCCGCCCATGGTCAGCGCCTTGGCGAACATGTCCGCCATGCCGTCGGCGCCGTTCAGCAGCACCATGTTGTCGACGTTGCCGAACGCGGACGCGCCGGCCTTCACGATCTCCGGCCAGTTCTCGGCGAGTTGCTGGGCGACGACGGCCTCCTGGTTCTCGGCCAGGGCGGCGGCGCGGGCCTTGATGGCCTCCGCCTCCGCGAGGCCCTTGGCCTTGGCCGCCTCGGCCTCCGCCAGACCCCTGGCCTGCGCCGCCGCCGCCTCGGCCGCACCGGTGGCCCGGGTCGCCTGCGCGGCCGCCTCGCCCCGCGCCTTGGTCGCCTCGGCCTCGGCCCCCGCTGCCGCCTTGACGCGGGTCGCCTCGGCGGCAGCGGCCAGCTCCGTCTCCTTCGCCTGTGCCTGCGCCGACGAGATCCGCGCGTCGCGGTCGGCCTCGGCCAGGGTGCGCGTCTCGTAGGCCGCCGCGTCGGCGGGCTTGCGGACGTCCGCCTGGAGCTGTTGCTCGCGCCGGTGCGCCTCCAGCTCCGCGACCCGTGTCTCCTGGACGACGACCTCCTGCCGGGCACCGGCCTCGGCGAGCGGCCCGGCCTGCCGGGCCTCGGCGGCCGCCTTGTCGCGCTCGGCCTGATAGCCGGCCTGGAGGATCTCGCTGTCCCGGGTCGCCTCCGCCATCCGGGCGAACGACTGCTGCTCGGCCTCGGTGGCCAGCCGGTTCGCCTCCGCCTGCGCGATGCGTGCGTCGCGCTGCACGGCCGCCGCGTGCGGCATGGCCAGGTTCTGGATGTACCCGGTCGGGTCCTCGATCTCGTGGATCTGCAGCGAGTCCACGATCAGGCCCAGCTTCTCCATCTCGGTGCCGCACGCGGCCCGCGTCTGGCCGGTGAGCTTCTCCCGGTCCCGGATCATCTCCTCGACCGTCAACCCGCCCACGATGGACCGCAGATGACCGGCGAAGACGTTGTGCACCCGCTCCGACATCAGCTTCTGCTGGTCGAGGAACCGGCGGGCCGCGTTCGCGATCGACACGAAGTCGTCGCCCACCTTGAAGATGACCACGCCCCGCACCTTCAGCGGAATGCCCTGGTGGGTCACGCAGTCGACCTGGAGTTCCGTCTCGTTCAGGTCGAGCGAGAGCTTGCGCACCGCCTGCACCCCGGGCATCACGAGCGTCCCGCGTCCGGTGACGATGCGGAACCCCATGCCCTCCTCGATGCCCTCCGTGCGGTGCTTGGACCCCGAGATGATCAGTGCCTCGTTGGGTTCGGCGACCCGCCACATGAGCTTGAACAGACCGATCAGAACGAGGACGGCGGCAACCGCCACCCCCGCAACGACGCCGACGACCATCGGCATTCGCCCCCTTTGCATGGTGCCCTCTCGGCACCGAACGAAGGGGAGTGTGCTCCTCGTCGGAGCCCGGGTACAGACACCGGCGCATCCTTGGCCGAACCTTGACGCCTACGGCCCTCACCTGCGTCGCAGCGGGCTCAACTGTCGTACGCCGCCGTGACGTAGACGGTCCTCGGGGGCAGGTGTTCGACCACCATCACGACCGTGCCCGTCTCGATCCGGTCCCCCGCGGAAGCCGGATGGGCGAGGAAGTGCTCGGCGCCGCCGCGCACCCGGACGATCACCTCGCCGACCAGCCCGGGCCCGACCGTTCCGGTGACCCGTCCCATGAGCCCGACCATCGACGCGTCCGCCATGAGGACAGCGTACGGGCGCTCAGGCGGCGGCGGAACGTGCCGTGACCGGATGCGACGGCCACTTCTCGGCCCAGCGCAGCTCCGCCTCCAACTGCGCGGCCACCTGCACGAGAAGCGGCTCGCTGTTCGCCGGGCCCAGCAACTGCGCGCCGACCGGCAGTCCGTCCGGGGTGAATCCGGCGGGCACGTTGACGCCGGGCCAGCCCAGCACGTTCCACGGCCAGGCGTACGGGCAGGCGGCGATCATCGCCCGGTCGGTGGCGAAGCCGCTGAGGTCGAGCAGGGCGCCGATGCGCGGCGGGGGAGCGGCGGTCGTCGGCGCGAGGACGACGTCGTAGGAGGTGAAGAACCCGCCGATGCGCCGGTGCAGCACGGCTTCCGCGCGCCGGGCGGCCCGCAGCGGGGCACCGCCGAGCAGCCGTCCCAGCCGGGCCGCACCCCGGGTGCGCCGGTCCAGGAGCGCCGGGAAGGGCGCTTCGCCCACGCGTTCGGCGATCCCGGCCGTGGCGCGCGGCACGAAGGTCAGCCCGATCTGCCCGTACGGCGGGTCCGCCTCCTCCACGAAGTGCCCCGACGCGGCGAGCCGCTCGGCCAGTTCGACGACCCGCGCCCGTACCTCGGGCAGGAGCCGGGCGGGCACCGCCGTGAAGGGCGGCTTCAGGGAGAGCGCGATGCGCAGCCGCCCGGGGTCACGGCCGACGACCCCGGACAGGTCGAGGGCCGGGGGCTGATGCGGGTCCTGCGCGTGGTTGCCGCTCGCCGCGTCCAGCAGCAGGGCCGCGTCGGCGACCGTGCGGGCCAGGGTGCCGTTGACGGTGATGCCCTGGAAGGACTCGCCGCGCGGCCAGGTCGAGACTCGGCCGCGCTGCGGCTTGATGCCGATCAGATGCGTCCACGCGGCCGGGATCCGCACCGAGCCGGCACCGTCCGAGCCGAGCGCGGCGGGCACCAGACCGGCGGCGACCGCGGCGGCCGACCCTCCCGAGGATCCGCCGGGCGTGTGCTCCGTGCTCCACGGGTTGCGGGTGGCGCCGAAGGCGGGCCCTTCGGTGAAGGGCCACTGCCCGAACTCACAGGTGTTGGTCTTGCCGACGATCACGGCCCCGGCCGCGCGCAGCCGCCGCACCGCCTCGCCGTCCTCGGCGACCGGCGGGAACTCCCCGCAACAGCCGAACGCGGTCGGCTCACCGGCCACGTCCATGTCGTCCTTCACCGCGACGGGGACGCCGAGCAGCGGCCGGTGCGCGCGCTCGGAGGGCAGGTCCCGGACGGAGGCCGCTGCCAGCTCCCGGTCCGCGGCGTCGGCCTCGGCGAGCGCGGCATCGGCCCGGACGATCCGGAAGGCGTTGAGGCTGCCCTGCGTCGCCTCGATCCGCGCCAGCGTCCGCTCCACCAGCGCCCGCGACGTCACCTCCCCGGCGGCCAGTGCACGGGCGGTCTCCGCCAGGCCTTCGGAACGGTCGAGCGTCATACGGACACCTCCGGAAGCGGCTTCTCTACCGAACGGTAACGTCCGGTGGTCGGTGGCGGAATGCCGATGACGGGAGTGGAAGTTCACCATCGGCCACACCCCTCCTCACTGGGCGCATCGGCACCTGCTCAAACCATTGACGCACCTTCGCCCCGCCCTTACCTTTCGAGCCCCTACGTCTGATCGAGTTGCCGAACTCTGTTCGGTATATCGAATCCCGGTTTCTCAGGGAGAGCCGCCGTGACCCCACACCCCGCCGTCCCGTCCCGCCGTGCCCTGCTGCGTGCCCTGGCCGCCGTGCCCGCCTCGGCCGCCCTGCTCGGCGAAGCCCCCGGGCTGCTCGGCAGCGCCCTGGCCGCCGCACCCCCGAACGGCTCGGCCACCCGCTACACCATTGTGCCCTTCCTCAACAGCAACGACGGCACGGTCAACGTCTACCAGTCGGACGACGCCACCGACTTCCGGCTGCTGCGCTCCTCCGCGTACACGCCGCCCGCGAACCGGATCCGCGACGCCAGCGTCATCCGGCACACCGACGGCTACTACTACGTCACCTACACCACGCACACCTGGCAGGACCCCAGCACGACCATCGGCTTCGCCCGCAGCTCCGACCGCGTCAACTGGACGTTCCTGTACGACTACACCGTGCCGATCGCGGGCCTGTCCCGCGCCTGGGCGCCCGAGTGGTTCGTCGACAGCGACGGCAGCGTGCACGTCATCGTGTCCTGCTCCACCACGAACGATGAGTGGATCTTCACGCCGTACCTGCTGAGAGCCACGAACTCGGCCCTGACGGCGTGGAGTTCACCGGTCGTCCTCTCCGGCATCGGCGCCAACCACATCGACACCTTCATCGTGAAGACCGGCTCGACGTACCACGCCTTCCCCAAGAACGAGACGACGAAGTACATCGAGTACGCCACCGCCTCCAGCCTCGCGGGCCCTTACACGATCCGCCGGACGGGCGACTGGGCGGGCTGGGGCAGCTACCGCGAGGGCCCGGCGCTCGTGCAGCTCGACAACGGCGGCTGGCGGATGTTCTTCGACGGCTACGGCGACGGGAACTACTACTACAGCGACAGCCGCGACACCTTCGCCACCTGGACGGCACCGGTCGCACTGCCCGCGATCTCAGGCACGGCCCGGCACTTCACGGTGGTCAAGGAGACGGTGGCGGGCGGCCCGAGCCTGGCCCGGAACATCACGCGCTCCTTCCGCTCGGCCAACTACTCGACCCGCTACTGGGAGCAGCAGTCCTCGCTGCTCAACCTGCCCGTCGTCACCACCTCCAGCACCACCGCAGAGAAGCAGGCCGCCACCTTCACGGTCGTCGCCGGCCTCGCCGACGGCAGCGGCTACTCCTTCCGGGACGCGGCCGGCAAGTACCTGCGCCACTGGGACTTCCGCGCCCGCTTCGACACCGACGACGGCACGAGCACCTTCGCGAAGGACGCCACGTTCTTCCTCCGCGCCGGCGCGTCCTCGGGCTCCGTCCGCTTCGAGTCGTACAACTATCCCGGGTACTACCTGCGCCACTACGCCTACCAGCTCCGCGTGGAGCGCTCCGACGGGACGGACCTGTTCCGGCAGGACAGTTCGTTCGTGCCGGTGACGGCCTGGGCGTAGGGCGGGCACGGAGAAGCCGGGCCGCCACGGTCGCCCGTGGGGCCCGGCCGGAGGGGGGTCAGCGGGTGAAGGTGACCCGGTGCTCCTTCAGGGAGCCGCAGTTGGAGCCGTACACCTGCACGTACGTGTTGGCGATGCTGCCGCCCCAGTCCACGCAGTGGCCCTTGCCGTAGACGTACGTCGGTCCGGCGTACGACGTGAACAGGCCCTCGTCGTAGTGGCTCTCCTCGGTGTCCGGGACGGAGACCCAGGCGGACATGTTCACGGCCTTGCCCGGGTTGTTGCGGATGGTCGTGACGCAGTTCTGGCCGTTGGAGGCGTTGTAGGTCAGGTAGACGGTCCCCAACGAGCCGACCTTCGCCGAGTTGACCGTCGTGTAGCCGCTGCCGCAGACCTTCTGCGGAGTGGTGTTGGGCGCGGCCGAGGCGGGCGACGCCAGGGCGGTCATGGTGCCCATGGACAGTGCCGCCACGGCGGACGCGGCCAGGATGGAACGGGTGAATCGCATATTTCCCCCTTGCAACTCTTCGAGATGGTTGCTCCTGCATGGTGTGACCCTCGGGGTATCGAAAGGGTTGTGCGTCAGTTCGCAGGAAAATCAGGGGAGTTGAGGGCGAGCACGTGTGGAGTCCCGCGCGGCGACCGCGGGTGCCCCAGCGTTCCCCGACTCCGGCTCGCTTACTCGCCGGCCTCTCATGGCACACGCGAGATCCAGAAGATCTGTGCAGGGGTGTCACATCGGCTGCACACCGTCCTTCCAAAGTCTCGTTAGCGTTACGGCTCGATCCCACGTGCGAACGTGACCAGGCGCGGCCGGCGAGCCGCCGGAACAGCCAGATCGGGAAAACCACACATGGACTACTGCTCCTCGTGCCGTCGGCACCTCAACGGCGCCTTGGTCTGCCCGGGGTGCGGCGCCTACGCCCCGGACATCGACCCCGCCGCCATCGGCGGCCGTACCGCCTCGGCCCCCGCGCCGGCGGTGGCCCCCGTACGCGCCGTGGCCTCCGGTGGACCGGTCGTCTGGGACCACCCGGCCACCTGGCACGACGGGACCGTGTGGGACGAGATCCCCGCGCGCACGCAGGAGGGCCCCGGCTCCGGCTCGTCCGACGGGTACGACGCCCCGGACACGGACGCGGACGCGGACACACACACGGACGCGGCCGAGGGGTACGAAGCCCGGCCGCAGGGACGGGCGGCCCGGCGCCGCCAGATGGCCCGCTGGAAGAAGAACCAGCGCAGGGCCGTGGTGGCGACGGCGGTCGCGCTCGTGGGAGGCGGTCTGACCGTCGCCGCGATGAACGGCAACGCCAAGCCCGGCGTGCAGGCGGCCGCGACGCCGGAGGACACGACCATGGGCGGCGCCGCGGGGGAGGTGCCGACGTACGCCGAACCGACGTCGCGCAAGGACGACACCCCGCGCGCCGCGTCCACCCCCACGACCCCGTCGCACGCCGACCGCGCCTCGCGCCACCAGCGGTCCCGGGCCGCCGACCCCCGCACCACGCCGTCGGACACCCGCACGGAAGCCGCCGCCGCGCCCCGCGAGCTGCCGCTGACGACCGCGCCCCGCAAGACCGTCACGGACACCGTCGACACGGCCACCGGCACCTCGGGTTCGTCCGCGTCGCAGGCCACCGAGCCGACGACACCGCCGGCCGCCGGGTCCGGCTCCGACGCCCAGCAGCCGACGTCCCCTTCGACCCCCCCGCCCGCGTCGACCACCCCGCCCGAGACGTCTCCCGCCGACACGAAGCCGAAGGAACTCTGCCTCCTGGTCATCTGCCTCGGCTGACAGGCACCTCCCACGGCCGAGCGAACGCGGCCACCGACGCGGGGCGCCCACGCGGTCGCCGCAGACCGGTGGCCGCGTGCAGCCGCCCTTCGTACCGTCGGGCACATGGCTGACGAGTGCTTCCGGCGTCCGGGGCTCGCCGCGGTGTACGACCGGCTCGGCCCCGACCGCCGCGGCCTCGACCCGTGCCTGCGCACGGCGGAGGAGACCGGGGCCCGGCATGTCCTCGACATCGGCTGCGGAACAGGGGTGTTCGCGCTGCTGCCGGCCGGAGGCGGCATCGAAGTCGCCGGCGTCGATCCCGCCCGGGCGCCCCTGGACGTGGCGCGCGGCAAGCCGGGTGGCGAGCGGGTGCGGTGGATCCACGGCGACGCGACGACCCTGCCGCCCCTCACCGTCGACCTCGCGACGATCACGGGCAACGCCGCCCAGGAGATCACCGGCCCGGAGGACTGGCAGCGGACCCTGCAAGGCATCCGGGCGGCGCTGCGGCCCGGCGGGCGCCTGGTGTTCGAGCCGCGGATACCGGCCCGTCACGTCTGGGAGGAGTGGAACCGCGAGGCCACGTACGGCGTGACAGAGATTGCCGGGGCCGGCGCCGTCGAGTCCTGGGGCGACCTGCTCGACGTCAGCGGACCGCTGGTGACGTCCCGGTGGACCTATGTGTTCGCCGCGGACGGGCAGACGCTGACGTCGGACTCGACGCTGCGCTTTCGCGAGCGCCAGGAGGACGAGGCGGCGCTCGCAGCGCAGGCCGATGTGCTGGAGGACGTACGTGACGCACCGGACCGGCCGGGCCGGGAGTTCGTGTTCGTCGCGCGGCGCCCGGAAACCGCCCGCCGGGGCGCCCCGCCGACTCCGCGGCACATGGAGGCCGACCGTACAATCCTCGCGACCAAATCGGGGGCGACATCAGCGGGGGAGTCCGCGTGGAAACGATCATCGTGCAGTTGCCCGGTACCGCCCAGTGGGGTGAGGTGGAGACGGGCAGTCCCGAACTGATCCACCTGGGGCCGGGGGACATCGCGGACTTCGGACGCGGCGGGGCGGGGGTCCGTATCGTCCTGCCCGACCCGGGGATCTCCCGCCGGGCCGGGCAACTGGAGGCAGCGGGGGACTACTGGCGGCTGTCCAACTTCAGCCGCAGCGTGTCGTACGTGGTCGAGAACCTGGAGGGGGCCGGCGAGTACCTCACCGTCGCACCCGGGCGGCTCGGGGCGCCCGTGCCCTTCGAGTTCTCCCGCGTGGTGCTGCCCGCACTGTCCGGCACCGCCACGTTCAAGGTGTTCGCGCCCCAACACGCCTATCTCGGCGAGCAGTCCGTGCCGGGCGGCGGCGAACAGACCGTCCACCCCTTCGCCCTGGACCCGACGTCGAAGTACTTCCTCGTCCTGGTGGCCCTGTGCGAACCCCGGCTGCGCGACCCCTCCGACTCGGCGCTGCCCGGCGTCGGGCAGATCGTGGAGCGGCTGCGGCCGCTGGAGTCCTGCCGGGACCTGACACGCTCCGCGGTCAACTACCACATCGACTACCTCGCCTTCGCCAAACTGCGCCTGGACCTCGGCGAGGAGGCCGCGGCCGCGACCGACGGCGGACGCACCGGCGCCAAGCGCACCCGGCTCGCCTCCGTCGCCCTGCGCTTCGGGCTGGTCCGCGAGGAACACCTCGGCCTGCTGCCGCCCCGCGGCGCCGCACGCCTCGCCGACCCGCAGGAGGCCGGCGCGTGACGACGTCCGAGGAGCGTGACGACGAGCTCGAAACACCCCGCCCGCCCCGACTCCCGGAGGGCTTCCGCATCGAGGGCTGGGAGGTCGGTGCGGTCATCGGCTCCGGCGGCTGGGGAACGGTGTACGAAGCCCGTGCGGCCGCCGACGGCACTCCCGCCGCGGTGAAGGTGCTCCCGACCGGCTCCCTCGGGCCCGGGCAGCGTGCCGCGCTCGGTGAACTCGTGGCGCGCGAGGTCCGGTTCAGCGAGGAGGCGGACCACCCCCACCTCGTCCGCACCCACGCCGTCTGCACCGTCGAGGCACCGGAGCTGCCCGCCCTGGACGGCGCGATCGCGCTGGTCATGGACCGGGCCGAGGCCAGTCTCAAGGACGTACTGGATGCCGCCGAGACGGGCGGGCCGATCGCGGACGCCGACCGTGTTCTGCGCGGGGTCGCCGCCGGACTGGCCCATATGCACGACGCCGGGTGGGTGCACGGCGACCTCAAGCCCGCCAACGTCCTGCTGGGCGCGGGCGGCCGGGTATGGCTGGCGGACTTCGGCCTGGCCGCCGAACTCGACGGCACCCACGCCCACTTGCCCCCGCTCGGCACCCTGGACCATCTGCCCCCCGAGTGGTGGTCCCAGCGCACCGGCACCCAGGGCGCCGTCGTCCGGCCCACCGCCGACATCTGGGCCTTCGGCGTCCTCGCCCACCAGGTCCTCGCCGGCGGGCTCCATCCGTTCCCGGGTGCGACGGCCCGGGCCCGCTCGCTCGCCGCCCAGGCCTACGCCCGCGGCACCGCACCCCTGCGGCTCGACGCCGGCCTCGACGAGGACATGCGCCGGCTGATCGCGGACTGCCTGGCCCCGGATCACGCCGCCCGGCTCCCGCACACGGCCGACGGCGTCGCCGCCCGGGTCGATGCCATCACGGTCGGTCCGCACCGGCGCCGAAGACGCCTGGTGCCCGCCGTCGCGGCCGGGCTCGTCGTGCTGACCGCCGCCGCGGTCGCCGGTGCGGCCCTCCTCGGGGGAGACGGCGGCACCCAGGACGACGAACGCGACCACGTCACCCCCACCGTCACCGGCACGCCGGCCGGTGAGATCCCCGAGGACTCCGACGTACCCGAGGCACTGCGCCCCGTCATCGCCCGCGCGGCCCACCGCTGCACCGACGAGGAGATCACGCCCGCCCTGCTCGCCGCGCTGATCAAGGCCGAGAGCAACTTCGACCCGAAGGCCTCCCGCCCGCAGAGCGAGGAGTACGGCATCGCCATGTGGACGCCGTCGGTGTTCCGCGCCTGGGCGGTGGACGGGGACGGTGACGGCGACAAGGACCACATGTCGCCGCCGGACGCGATCTCCACCATGAGCCTGTACGTGTGCTGGCTCGACCAGCGCTTCAAACAGGCCGGGCTGCCGAAGAAGGACCTGCCCGCGCTCGTTGCGGCCGGCTACCGCACCAGCGACCGTACGGTCATCGAGGAGCGCGGCGTACCGGAGCGGGTGAAACCGCACGTGGACAAGGTGATGGGCTACCTCGCCGAGTACGAGCGCTGACCCGTGCCGAGCACGAGCGCTGACCCGTACGACCGCGAGCGCTGACCCGTACGACCGCGAGCGCTGACCCGTACGACCGAGAGCGCTGACCCGTACGACCGCGAGCGGTGGGCGGGGCCGCAGCCCTGCCCACCGCTCGTCCCCCGTTCCCGTCACGGCCGCTACGCGGCGCACTCCGGGACGTTCGGCAGCCGGTTGTCCGGCGAGCTGATGTAGATGTTGGAGATGTAGCCGCCGTACTGGGGCAGATAGGCCCACCACTCGTTGGTGTACGGCGGCACATTGACCACTTCGCCACGGACCTGGCAGCCCACCAGCACCTCGACTCCGGCGGGCAGCTGCGTCATCCGGTCACCGCCCGTGGCCGGCCCCCTGCGGACGTTCACGAACTCGCCCCAGGTGCCGAACCAGGTCCCGGCGGGCCGCTTCGCCCCCGGCACGTTCAGCGAGCGCGTCAGCCGCCCGATGTCGGTGTACGCCTTGCCGTACGAGGTGCCGACCGGGTGCAGCGTCAGCACGGCCACGATCGAGCGGTCGTTCGCGCCCACCGTGCCGGTGGAGTGCAGCGCGGGACGGGAGAGGTCCACGGCCGCGGCGGCCCGGGGAGCCGGGGCGGCCGACTCCGCCCGCACTCCCGAGGACGCGGCCTGAGAGCCGCAGGTGCCCTTTGCGTACTTCCCGGACCAGCCCTGCTTCACCGCCCAGGGCTTGTCGAACGCCCCGGCGATGCCGAAGTGCTGGTCGAAGTGGTCGGTGGCCGAGCAGCGGGTGGAGCGGCGCAGGTTGTCCATGATGAAGTCACGGACGGGTGCGGGCGCCCTCTCCAGGATGTACCGGTAGATCGCCACGGTGTCCCGCGCGGAGACGGCGGTGTAACCCCAGAAGCCCGGGTAGCCGGCGGGCGGTGGCGCCGTGTCGCGCAGACCGAGCTCGGTCCGGCCGGTCATCCGCTTGATGATCGCCGAGCCGCCGTACGTCGACCAGTAGTGGTCGGCGGCGTCGTCGTCGCTGCCGCGCAGCATCGGCTCCAGCCGGGCGCGGTCGGCCGGCGGGATGGTGTAGTCGGGCCCGCGGTCCCACAGGAAGTCCAGGGTCAGCAGGAGCTTGACGACCGACGCGGACCGGAACTGCGCGCTGTCGTCGACCTGTTCGGTGAACCTTCCGGCTTCACGGTCGTAGACGGCCACACCGGCGGTGACACCGGGCGGGATCTGGGCGGCCGCGGAGGCCCGGACGGTCCCGGCGGCCTCGGCGGCCCTGCCCGTCCGCGGGTGTGCCGCCGCACCGCTCGTGAGTGACGCGACCGTCACGACGGCCGCGAGCGCGGCCGCGCCGCGCAGGAGCATGCGCATGGTTGCCCTTCCTGGATCGCCCGAGTGGTCCTACGGGGCCTTGGCCCGCGGCGCCACGATAGGAGTCCGGGCGCGGCCGGCGGTCCTGACGAATGTCAGGGCCCGTGGCGAGCACGGCGACCTGCGGCTTCGACCCTGATAAGTGTCAGGTGTCGGCGGTGCGGTGACGCCCCGTACGGTCACGATCAGCGAGCGACGGCCGGCCGGGGGCCGGTCGCCGCGCACGACCGCATCACCCGCCGACACACGAAAGAGGGTTCATGAGCCGCCGATCACTCTCGACACTGCTGGCCGCGGGGGGCGCCGCCGCGGTGATGGCGCTCCTTCCGACCACCGCCCAGGCCCAGCCGTTCTCGGGCGGCAACTACGGGCTGTACGGGCAGGAGGGGCAGTACCCCACCACCTCGTTCTGCTCGGGCACGTTCCGGCAGATCGGTGCCACCAAGTACTTCGAGGGCATGGCTCTGAAGTACTTCTACTCCGACAAGTGCGGCTCGTTCGCCCGGATCGAGAACTCCCGGCCCGGCTGCGCGGCCGTACTGCAGCGCTCCGACAGCGGCGCGGGCCGCAACGACGGCTGGGTCTCCGAGACCGTCGACTCCGGCATCAACTACGCCTACACGCAGATGGGCAACAACCTCAACGGCCGCGTCTCGCGCGCCCTGCTCTCGTGCGACGGCCACGACCTGGTGAACACCGGCTGGTACTGAGCCGCCCGACTCGCCCAACGGGGGCGGCCGGTACGCCGGCCGCCCCTTCGGCGCGCACACGTCTGCGGCGGGCCACCGGGAAACCGGTGACCCGCCGCAGACGTGTGGAGGGTGCGGTGCGTCAGCAGTCCGGGACGCCGGCGATCTTCTCGCCGCCCCGGATGTACAGGTTGTTCACCCAGGCGATGTCGCTGCCCGAGAACTCCATGACAGCGGTCCACCAGTTGTTGGTGCCGACCGCCGGGTCGTGCACGGTCTGGCCCTGCTTCTGGCACAGGGCGTCGCCCCACCACTGC
Source organism: Streptomyces luteogriseus (assembly GCF_014205055.1). Taxonomy (NCBI): domain Bacteria; kingdom Bacillati; phylum Actinomycetota; class Actinomycetes; order Kitasatosporales; family Streptomycetaceae; genus Streptomyces; species Streptomyces luteogriseus. Next base: position 731,004 of record NZ_JACHMS010000001.1, on the reverse strand, counting down.
GAACGCACCGCGAGCCGCGGGGAGTCGGTGGTCGGCTGCTGGCGCAGGTTGACGTCGGTGGCCCAGATGTAGACGTCGGTGAGGGTCGGATCGCCATTGTCGGCCGCGGCGGCCGGGGCCGCCTGAGCCGTGGTGGCGAGGCCGCCGACGGCGAGAGCGGTCACCGCGAGGCCCATGGCGGCACGGCTGATCAGTCGCTTCATATGTCTGTCCCCCGAAGGACGATGGTGTGGCCGGAAGCGGTCCTGTTTCCGGGTCCGCAGCGCCCGGGAAGGGCTGCTTGCCGACGTTCAGAACTGTAGGGAGACCCGGAGCCACACGGTCCTGACAATTGTCAGGACCGGCCGGGACAGCAGCGCGCGGTGCCGGCCCGGCCGGCAGCCTGCGAACACGGCCGAAAACCGCTCGACGACCTCCACGACCGCTGTCTACGATCCACCGCGCGGCATCGCGTGCCGGTCACCGGCCGGGTGAGGCATGGAGGCGCCGCCGAGATGCCCGTGGAGGCATTCAACCGTGTCAGTCGAGTTCAACCACACCATCGTCCTGTCCAAGGACCGGGAGAAGTCCGCTCATTTCCTCGCCGAGATCCTGGGACTCGAGGTCGGGGCACCGACGGGGGTGTTCCTACCCGTGACGACCGCCAATGGCGTCACGCTGGACTTCCTCACCATCGACGCCGACATCCCCATGCAGCACTACGCGTTCCTCGTCTCCGAGGAGGAGTTCGACGAGGCCCTGGCCCGTCTCGTCAGGGCCCGTATCCCCATCCAGGCCGACCCGCACGGCAACCACCCCCGCCGCATCAACCGCAACGACGGCGGCCGGGGCGTCTACTTCCTCGACCCGGCCGGCCACGGCCTGGAGATCCTCACCCGCCCGTACGGAACGGACCCGGCCTCCGAGTTGAACGGTGTCACGGAGGACGTGCCCGGGGCGGTCTGAGCCGCCCCTGCCGGGTCAGCCGCCGTCCGGCTCGACCGCCACGGGGGCCGGTTCACGGCCGGCCCCCGTGGCGTGGTCCCGGCGGGGCAGCAGCAACGGCGTGACCAGCAGCAGAGCGCCCGCCACCGCGATCGCCGCGCGGGGACTCGTCCAGGCGGCCAGTACGCCCCAGAAAGCGGTGACCGCCGCGGTGGTGGCCTTGCCGGTGGCCGACCACGCCGACAGCGTGCGGGTGACCCGGCTCATCGGGGTGCGGTCGAGACGGTGTGTGGCGAGGACCGGGTTGAACACGCCGCAGCAGGCGATCAGGCCGAACTCGACCACCATGACCCAGGCCAGGCCGGGCGCCCCGGAGCCGGTGAAGGCAAGGCCGACCGGCCAGCAGGCCCGCAGCGCCCCTGTCGTGAGCAGGACCCGGTGCCGACCGTGGCGTGCGACGAGGCGCGGGGCCAGCCGGGAGCCGAGCAGGCCGCCGGTGCAGGGCACCGCGAACGCGAGGGCGTACTGCCAGGGCGCGAAGTGCAGGTCGTCCACCATCAGGATCAGGAGCGGGGGAGAGGCCGCCATGATCAGGGAGTTCACCAGGAGCGAGTTGAGGAACAGCGGGCGCAGGACCGGGTCGGACAGGATGTGGCGCCAGCCCTCCAGCACGTCGCCCGCCCGGCGCACCGCGGGGCCCGGTCGTGGGGCGTACTTCTCGGCGTCCCCGATCGCCCGGATGCCGAACGCCGAGACCAGGTGGCTCACCGCGTCGGCCACGACCGTCGTCACCGGACCGAACAGACCGATCGCGGCCCCGCCCAGCGGCGGACCGACCATGCTGGCGGTCCAGGTCGTCGCCTCGAACCGGCCGTTCGCCACGAGAAGGTCCTGCCGCGGCAGCAGGTCCTTGAGAAACGCCCCGGCCGCCGCGTTGAAGGTGATGTCGGCCGCCGCGACGGCCACCGACACCAGCAGCAGCTGGCCGAAGCCCAGCCTGCCGAGCGTGAACGCCACGGGGATGCTCAGCAGCACCACGCACCGGACCAGGTCCGCCGTCATCATCACCGGCCGCTTGCGACGGATCTCCACCCACGGCCCGAGGGGCACCGACACCGCCGCGCCGACCGCCGGTCCCACCGCCGCGAGCAGCGACACCTGCGTCGGCCCGGCGTCCAGCGCCAGGACCGCGATCAGGGCGAACGCGTCGAACGCGAGCCATGTGCCCGCCGTACTGACCGCGTACGCGCCCCACAGCCACCCGAACCGCCGCCCCAGTGACCGTCTGCCCGCCATGTCCGGCGCACTCCCCGCACTCCCGGACAACCTCGCGTTGTCCGGGAGTCATCCAAGCCAGAAGCGGGCGGGCCGGGCAAACAACCAACCACCCCCAGGTCCACAACCAACCGTTGTGACGCGTGGCGGACGGGGTGGAAGCTCAGCGCTGGTACAGCCCCACCAGCGTCCCGTCCGCGAGGCGGCGCTTCTCCACCTCCGCGTGCACCTGGTCCGCGCGCGGCGCGTCGGGCAGGACACACGGTTCGGACAGGGCGTAGAGCCGGAAGACGTAGTGGTGGGCGTCGTCACCGGGCGGGGGGTGGGGGCCGCCCCAGCCGTGCTGGCCGTAGCCGTTGACGAGCTCCGTGCCGCCCGGCGGGCTCTGCCCGGCCTCCACGCCGTCGCTGTGCGGATCGATGCCGACCACGACCCAGTGCGCGAAGGTGCCCGACGGCGCGTCGGGGTCCTCGCACAGCAGGACCAGTTCGGCCGCGTCGTCCGGTATACCGCTCCAGGCCAGCGGCGGAGAGATGTTCGGTCCCTCGTACGCGTACCGGCGCGCGATGAACGAGTGGTCGTTGAACGCGTTGCTGCTGAGTTCGATGCCGGTCATGTGGCCCGGGGTACCCCCGAGGCCCCCGCGGCACACGGTTCGGGACGGATTGCCCCGGGGCACCCGCCGGGGCGAGCCGGAAGGAGACGGAAGAGGGAGGGACGCGACGATGTCTCCCCTGGCAGAAGACCCCGCGGCCGACGTCCGGGAGGACCGGCGGGCCCCCGCCCGCACCGCCCGGCTGCGCCGCCGCATCCCCGAGCCGGACGAGGAACCGGACCTTCTCGGCCAGTACCTCACGCAGATCTCCGCGACCCCCCCTGCTCACCGCCGAGAACGAGGTGCGGCCGGCGCGGCGGGTGGAGACCGGCGTGCGGGCGCTGGAGGAACTGGACCTGGCAGACACGGGCGAACAGCACCTCACGGCCGAGCGGCACCGGGACCTGGAGGAGGCCGCCTGCGACGGGCAGCGGGCCAAGGACCACATGGTTCGGGCCAATCTCCGGCTCGTGGTGTCGATGGCCAAACGGCCCGCCCACCGCGGCCTGCCCCTGCTGGACGTCATCCAGGAGGGCAACCTGGGGCTGATCCGGGCCGTGGAGAAATCCGACCACAGCAAGGGCTTCAAGTTCTCCACGTGAGCCACCTGGTGGATCCGCCGGGCGATCGAACGGGGCCTGGCCGCGCACGCGCGCTCCGTCCGGCTGCCGATGCATGTCGTGGAGCGGCTGCAGAAGATCGCCAAGATCGAGCGGCGGCTGCGACTCGACCTGGAGCGTGAGCCGAGCGTCGGGGAGGAAGATAGGACTCGCTGACCCGGCTGCGGGAGCCGGAGAACCGCGAGCGGCTGGTGGCCTGCGCGGGCTGACCTGCCGGGTGGCCCTCACGTCACGCCGCCGGCGCGGGAACGACCAGCGCCCCGCCGGCCGTCTGCCGCACCCCCACCCCACCGCTGATCCGGTCCAGCGTGGCGCGCAGCCAGGCAGCGTCCTGACGGGACGCGGGCTCGAGGCGCATCCGGCGCGCCCGGAACGGCACCATGCGCAGCCCGGCCAGCCGTCCGCTGTCCGCCTCGACCGACACGAGGAACGCGAGCCGCAGGTCGTCGCGGTACTCCTCGTACCCGGAGATGCCCTCGTAGTCGTCGACGAAGTCACCGCAGCCGTAGAGGATCAGCCGGTCCCGGTACACCTCCAGCGGACGGGGATGGTGCGAGGAGTGCCCGTGCACGACGTCGGCACCACCGTCGATCAGCGCGTGCGCGAAACGGACCTGCTCCCGGGGCACGCGATACCCCCAGTTCGAGCCCCAGTGCACCGACACCACGGTGAGGTCACCACCGGCCCGTACCGGCCGCCGCAGCACGGTGTCGGCCGCACCGGGCGAGAGACGGGGCAGATACGCCACACCCGACCGGTCCGCCGTGGCCGCCCAGCCGGACGGGATGCCGCTGGAGCGCGCCCCGAGGGCGGACACCCGCAGCCGGCGGCCGCCGGGGAGAGGGAGCACCACGGGCGCGTAGGCCTCGTCGGCGTCGCGTCCCGCGCCCGCCGTCCGCAGGCCCGCCCGGGCCAGCGCGTCCAGGGTGTCCAGCAGGCCTCGGCGGCCGAAGTCCAGGACGTGGTTGTTGGCGAGGACGGTCACGTCGGGCCGGGCCACGGCCAGCGCGGGCAGGTTCGCAGGGTGCATCCGGTAGTGGATCTCCTTGCCCGGCGCGAACGTGCCGCCGCCCGTCACGGACGTCTCCAGATTCACGATCCGGGCGTCCGGGGCCGCCTCGTCCAGCACCCGCAGCGCCTCACCCCACGGCCACGACGCGTCCACCGGCACGGGCACCGGCCCGTGCACCGACTCCGCCAGCCGGACGTAGGCCCGGGCGTCCCTGACGTACGCCTCCCGCAGCACCGGATCGCCGGGGTGCGCGAGGATCTGGTCGACGCCGCGCCCGAGCATCACGTCACCGCACAGGAACAGCGTCACGACGCCGCCGCCCACCCCTCCACGGTAGGCGCGGCCGCCCGCCCGCCGGAGCCAGGCGCCGACTTTATGACAGGCGCGGCCCGCCCGCCGGAGTCAGGCGTCGACCGTCACCGCACACGACCACCCGTACGGATCCGGCCCGATCCGCACCTCGTCCCACGCCACCGCCACGGGCACCGAGCCCGTGATCTCCACGTCGTCGATACCGATGACCGCCAGGCGCACGTCCAGGCCGCCGTCCGCCTCGTCCGCCTCCACGTCCACGGGCACCTGCCCGTACGCCTCCAGCCGGAAGATGATCTCGTCCAGCAGCGAGGCGAGCAGGTCGTCGCTGCTCGCCTCGGCCAGCCGCACCCGGTCCACGGCGGTGGGCCGTACCCCGGAGACGTCCGCGAAACACTCGACCATCGCCAGCACCGCCTCCGCCAGACAGTGCTCTCTGCACGCCGCCCACGCCTCGATCCGGATGTCCCCGGGATGCGGCACCGCCCGGTGCCCGGACTCGCCCGGCTGCCGCCCTTGTCCGCCGTCGCTCGTGTCACCGCCCATGAACATCGCCTGCCCGAGGCTCGCCCGCCCATGCGGCCCCGGCGCCGGACGGGTGAATCAGACGGGCTCGTCCGCGAGGTACGGCGGCGCCGGGTCGTACTGGATGCAGCGCCGTACGGCCCGCGCGTGATCCCGGCCGTGCAGCCGCCCGACCAGCCACAACGCGCTGTCGATCCCTGCTGAGACGCCCTGGCTGGTGACCAGGTTGCCGTCGACCACATAGCGGGCGTCCCGGACCACCGTCACGTCCCCGCGCGCCTCCAGGGTGTCCTCCTGGCTCCAGTGCGTGGCCACCCGGCGCCCCCGGGCGGGCCCGGCGGCATGCAGCAGGAACGTGCCGGTGCACACACCGTGCACCCACGCGGCCCGCTCCGCCGTCTCGGCGATCCAGCCGGTGACCACCGGGTTGTGCAGCTGGGTCTCACGCGCGCCCAGCCCGCCCGGCACATGCAGCACGTCCAGCGGCGGATGGTCGTCGAAGGTGTGGTCGGGCAGCACCCGCAGGCCCTTGTTGCAGCGCACGGGGCCGGGGTGCTCGCAGACGAGCACGGCCGTGTCGCCGCCGTCCCGCAGCCGCGCGGAGACGGTGAAGACCTCCCAGGGCCCCACGAAGTCGAGCTCCTCGGCGTCCTCGAAGACCAGCAGGCCGTAGGTCGTCATGGGCTTGTTCCTTCCTCCGAGAGGTCTGCGTGACCGGCCAGGGCTCCGGTCGTGGAGCGGAACCTGGCGCGGTAGTCCGCCGGCGCGACACCGAGCCGGCGGTGGAACGTGCGGCGCAGGGTCTCGGCGGTGACGAAGCCGCAGCGCCGGGCGATGGCCTCGACCGGTTCGTCCCCGCCCGTCAGCGCCCGCTGGGCCGCCTCGACGCGCACCCGCTCGACGTACGCCGCCGGCGGCACGCCGACTTCGGCGGTGAAACGGCGCTGAAGATGACGCGGGCTCAGCCCGGCGTGCGCGGCGAGACCCGCGATATCGTGCCGGGCACCGGGATCGGCGTGGATCGCGCCGACGGCCGCCCGCACCGGGTCCGTCGCCGGCTGCCGCGACCACAGAGCCACGCTGAACTGCGACTGCCCGCCCGGGCGGCGCAGGAACAGCACCAGCCGGCGGGCCACCTCGTGCGCGACGTCCCGGCCGAGGTCGTCCTCCACGAGAGCGAGCGCCAGATCCATCCCGGCCGTCACCCCGGCCGACGTCCACACCCGCCCGTCCCGCACGAAGATCGGGTCGCAGTCCACGCGCACCTCGGGATTCTCCCGGGCCAGCTGCTCCTCACGCGCCCAGTGCGTGGTGACCCGCCGCCCGTCCAGCAGGCCGGCCGCCGCCAGCAGGAACACCCCGCTGCACACCGAGGCCACCCGCCGGGCTGTCGCCGCCGCGGCCGCGACCCACGCGACGAGTGCCTCGTCCTCCCGGGCCCGGTCGACGCCCCGGCCGCCGACCACCACGAGGGTGTCCGTACCCGCCGGGTCGAGGTCCGTCACGCCGTGCGCGGCGTGCATGACCAGCCCGCTCACCGACCGGACCGGCCCCGCCCGGGTCGCCACCACCTCACAGGCGTATGCGCCCGCGCTGTGGAACACCTCGTGCGGTCCGGTGAGGTCGAGCGGCTGGAAACCGTCGAAGACGACGAAGACGATACGGCGATCGGTCACGCCCTCACGCTCCATCGGCGTGGGGCACGGCGTCAACGACACGCATCCCACAGATCGCGCCATGGGAGGTCCACCGCGGCGTGGGTACCACGGGAGGCGGGGGAGAGCGGGAACCGGGGGAGAGGAGGCTGACGATGAACTCCCGGACGGTCACCCTGCCCGCCGACGGAGCGGACCTCACCGGCGACCTGGCCCTGCCGCCGGACGCCCGCGCGGTCGTGCTGTTCGCGCACGGCAGCGGCAGCTCCCGGCACAGTCCCCGCAACCGCGAGGTCGCCGCCGGCCTGCGCACCGCGGGGCTCGGCACCCTGCTGATCGACCTGCTCACCGAGGAGGAGGAACACCAGGACGCCGTCACCGCCGAACTCCGTTTCGACATCCCCCTGCTGGGCCGCCGGCTGGTCGCCGCCCTCGACTGGCTGGCGCGGGAGCCCGGCACCTCTGACCTGCCCGTCGTCCTGTTCGGTGCCAGCACCGGCGCGGGCGCCGCCCTGGTCGCCGCCGCGCAACGCCCCGACCGGGTACGGGCGGTCGTCTCGCGTGGTGGGCGGCCCGACCTGGCCGGGGACGCCCTGGACGCCGTACGGGCCCCGGTGCTGCTGATCGTGGGCGGCCGGGACACGCACGTGCTGCGGCTCAACGAGGAGGCGGCTCGACGGCTGCCCGTCCCGCCCACTCTCCACGTGGTGCCCGGCGCCACCCACCTCTTCGAGGAACCGGGCGCGCTCGACCAGGTCACCGAGGCGGTCCGGCAGTGGTGCGACGAGCGGATACGGGCCGCCACGGGCCGGTGAGCGGGCGGCGCGCTTCGTCCTGCGGGCCCGGGGGTACGCGGGAGCCGGGGCGGGGGTGCGCGGGAGCCGGACCGCCCGGGGCCCTCTTTCGTGCGGGAGGCGGAGGTGACCGTCATGCGGTTCCGTGATCGCCGGCAGGCCGGTGAGGAACTGGCCGAACCACTGCGCATCCGGCAGCGCGAAGGGCGGCTGCCCGATCCCCTCGTCCTCGCCCTGCCCCGCGGCGGAGTCGCCGTGGCCCGCGAAGTGGCCGCCGCGCTGGACGCCCCGCTCGACGTGCTCGTCGTACGGAAGATCGGGGCGCCCTACCAGGAGGAGCTCGGCGTCGGCGCGATGGCCGGGGACGAGGTGCCGCTCCTCGACGAGGAGGCCCTGCGCCACCTCGGTATCGGCGAGGCCGCGCTCGCCCCCGTCATCGAGCGGGAGCGCGCCGAACTGCGGCGCCGTGAGGGGCTGTACCGGCAGGGCCGACCCGCTCCGGACCTGCGCGGACGGACCGTGATCGTCGTCGACGACGGCCTTGCCACCGGCTCCACGGCCCGGGCCGCGCTGCGCTTCGTACGCCGTCAGGCGCCCGGGAAGGTGCTGCTGGCGGTGCCAGTGTGCTCCCCGGAGGGAGCCGAGTCGATGCGCGCCGAGGCCGACGAGGTGGTCTGCCTGCACCGGCCGGCCGCGTTCATGGCGGTGGGCCTCTGGTACGAGAACTTCGACCAGCTGACGGACCAGGACGTCCTGGAGGCGTTGCACGTGCAGCTTTGACGGAATGTTCACCTGACAGGAGTGGCGGAAATCGGCCACGGCGGACCAGGATGTGCCTTCCCCACACCTGCATCAGGAGCAACAAGTGAACGTCTCGCTGTCCGTGTGGCTGCTGACCGTGGCAGCCCTGTGCGTGCTGGTCGCCGTCGACTTCTTCGTCGGCCGCAAGCCGCACGACGTGTCCGTCAAGGAAGCCGGGACGTGGACGGTGGTGTGGGTCGTCCTGGCCGTGCTGTTCGGGCTGGGGCTGTGGTACTTCGGTGGGAGCGGGCCCACGGGCGAGTTCTTCGCCGGGTACATCACCGAGAAGTCACTCAGCGTCGACAACCTCTTCGTGTTCGTCCTGATCATGGGCAAGTTCGCGGTGCCCTCGCAGTACCAGCAGCGGGTGCTGATGATCGGTGTCCTGATGGCCCTGGTGCTGCGGGCCGTGTTCATCGCGGCCGGCGCGGCGATCATCTCCACCTTCTCCTGGGTGTTCTACCTCTTCGGGGCCTTCCTGATCTGGACCGCCTGGAAGCTGGTCCAGGACGCGCGCAAGGACCAGCACGAGGAGGAGTACCAGGAGAACAAGCTGCTGAAGATGGCGGAACAGCGTTTCGGCGTGGCCGACCGTTATCACGGCACGAAGCTGTTCATCACCGAGAACGGCAAGCGGATCATGACCCCGATGCTGGTCGTGATGCTCGCGATCGGCTCCACCGACGTGCTGTTCGCCCTCGACTCCATTCCGGCCATCTACGGCCTGACGCAGGACCCGTACATCGTCTTCACCGCGAACGCCTTCGCCCTGATGGGCCTGCGTCAGCTGTACTTCCTCATCGGCGGTCTGCTGAAGAAGCTGGTCCACCTCTCCTACGGCCTGTCGATCATCCTCGGCTTCATCGGCGTGAAACTGGTGCTGCACGCCCTTCACGAGTCGGGCGTCCACGTCCCCGAGATCGGCATCCCGTTCTCGCTGGGCTTCATCGTGCTGGTCCTGGCGGTCACGACGGTCACGAGCCTGCGCGCGTCGAGGCGGCAGGAGGCCGAGGCGCAGGCGGCGGCGGAGGCTGAACCGGCCGCGGAGGCGGAGGCCGGCTAGACCTCGGGGTGGGGGGCTCGCCGTCGGGTGAAGCCGTCAGACGACGCCGTCCGCGCGGAGGCCCGCCACCTCCTCGGCGGTGCGGCCCAGTTCGGCGAGGATGGCCTCGGTGTGCTCGCCCACGTCCGGCACGGGGTCCATGCGCGCGGGCAGGCCCGCGAGGTCGGCCGGCGGGAGCAGCGCCTCCACGGTGGCACCCGGCACCTCGACCTCGCTCCAGCGGCCACGGGCGGCCAGCACGGGGTGGTCCAGGAACGCGGCGACGTCGTTGACCCCGGCGCACGCGATGCCGACGCGCTCCAGGTCCTTGAGGATCTCGTCGGAGCCGGAGCGGGCGAACCGCTCGGCGACGACGGCGTTGAGCTCCTCGCGGTGGGCGACACGAGCCGAGCCGGTGGCGAAACGCGGATCGTCGACCAGCTCCGGACGGCCGAGGAACTCGGCGCACAGGGCCACCCATTCCCGCTCGTTCTGGATGGAGAACAGCACCTCCTTGCCGTCGGCGGCGGTGTACGTCCCGTACGGCGCGATGGTGGCGTGCTGGGTGCCCAGACGCGGGGGCTGGGTGCCGCCGTACCGGGTGTAGTAGGCGGGCTGACCCATCCACTCCGCCAGCGCCTCGAACAGCGACACCTCCACGGGATGCGCCTCGCCGGTGGTGGCACGGGTGTACAGCGCGGTGAGGACGCCGCTGTAGGCGTACATCCCGGCGGCGATGTCGGCGACGGAGATCCCGGTCCGCGCGGTCCCCTCGGGGGTTCCGGTCAGCGACACCAGCCCGGTCTGGCACTGCACGAGCAGGTCGTAGGCCTTGCGGTCGGACCAGGGGCCCGTCGTGCCGTAGCCGGAGATCGTGCACGGGATCAGGCCCGGTCGGCGCTCGGTGACGGTGGCGGCATCCAGCCCGAGCCGGGCGGCGGCGCCCGGGGCGAGGTTCTGCACGAACACGTCGGCGCCGTCGAGCAGGTCGTGAAGGATCTCGTGGCCGCGGGGGTCCTTCAGGTCGAGCGTGAGGGACTCCTTGGAGCGGTTGAGCCACACGAAATAGCTGGAGTGGCCGTGCACGGTCGTGTCGTACCGGCGGGCGAAGTCACCGCCGCCCGGCCGCTCCACCTTGATCACCCGGGCCCCGAGGTCGGCGAGCTGCCGGGTGGCGTAGGGCGCGGCCACGGCCTGCTCCAGACTGACCACCGTGACCCCGGCCAGGGGATACCGCTGCACGCTCATGCCTCAAGCTCCTGAATCCGGTACGGAAGGCGCTCGGACAGTCTGCCGCAGGGGACGGACGCGGAGGCGGGTCACCGACGCGATCCGGATCACGCCGTCGGGCGGTTTGGCGGGGCGGCGGTGCCGGTGGGGTGCGGTTTCGCCGGCTCGACGAGGGAGAGCCTGTGCGCGTCGAGGGCGTCCGGCGGTGGAGGTCATGGCCCGCGTGCGGTGGATGCGCCCCGGCGTACGGCGGTCAGGGGCGCGCCAGCCTGCGCATCGTGAGGGCCAGGTGCAGCCGGAGCCGTCCCTGCGGGGTACGGATCGGCCAGCCGAGCAGGTGCTCGGCGTGGGCCAGGCGCTCCTGGAGCGTGGAGTGGTGGACGTTGATCTCGGCGGCGGCGGCCCGCAGGCTCGACGTGTACGTGATCGCGTGCAGCGTGACCGGCAGCCAGGGGGCGGACGCGGCGGCGGTCTCCAGAGCGCGGACGTCCGGTGGCGGCTCCGAGCCCGGCAGGACGAGATCGGCGAGCAGGGAGACACCGCCCAGCTCGTCGGCGTACACGGCCCGGGGCCCGGGGTCCCACGGGGTCCCCTCGGCGGTGAACCGCAGGGCCGTACGGGCCTCGGCCCAGGACCGGGGCAGCTCGAGCACCGGGACGGCGGATCCGACACCGAGGCGCCCGGCGGTGAGCGGGGGGCCCGGGAGCTCCGGCCGGTCGGCGCTCACGTTCGCCGGGGCGCGGTCCGTCCCTTCCGTCTCTTGAAGGGAGGCGGAAGGCGGCAGTCGGTTGCCGGAGCCGGCCTCCGGGGCGTCGGGTATCACCCGCGGTCGGCCGTTCAGCGGCGCGAGGGCCCGGGCCGGTGCCGTTGGGTCAAGCCCGAGGCGGCGGGCGGCGTGCAGGCGGGCCGGTTCGGGGGCTGTGGCATCGAGGAGCGTCTCGACCAGCGCCGGGTCGTGAGCCGGGGCCCGGCCGCGGGTGCGGTCGAGGACCAGCCGGACGGCGCCGGCGGCGCGTTCGAGGATCACGGCGTCGACCACGCTGGGGATGGGCTGCACCGGCACCTGTCCGGGTGCGGCGGCCGGGGCGGGCCGCGAATCGAGCACCGTCACCGCCGGGCCGCCGTGCTCGGCATCGCCCCCACCACCCGGGGCGACCCCGGCCGGTCCGGACACGCTCCCGGCCGGCCCCGCACCGTCCCCGCCGCGCTCCAGCCACAGCATCCCCGTACCGTCCGGGCCCAGCCGGACGGCGGGCCAGGCCGGGTCGGGCGGGGTGCCGGTGTCACGCCGGGTGCCGTCGGTCTCCACCCTGACGTGGACGCGCCGCTCCGGATCCACCAGCCGGGCCGGGCAGCCGGCCAGGACGGCGGCACCGCGCACGAGTGCCTCCAGCCCGGCCCTGGACTCGGCCAGGCGGTCGAAGTAGGCGATGACCCGGACCGCAGCGCCGGCGTCCGGGTCGAGGGCGGTCAGCCGCCCGGCCAGCTCTTTCATAGGCCCCATGGTGCGGTATGCGGCCGTTTCCGGGACGGTCGGCGTACGAAGGCTTTCCGGGCACGGCCACCGACGAGTCCGGTCGCCCCGGCCCTCAGACCCCCAACAGCCTGCGCAGCCACGTCAGATGCGCCGCCCGCGCTGCCTGCGACAACGCCGCCTGCGGAGCGAACCCGTCGAAACCGTGGAATCCGCCCGGCCACACATGCAGCTCGGCCACCCCACCGGCCTGCCAGATACGCGAGGCATAGGCCACGACCTCGTCGCGGAAGGTCTCCGCCGAGCCGACGTCGAGGAAGGCCGGAGGCAGCCCCGTGAGGTCCTCGGCCCGGGCCGGTGCCGCGTACGCCGGTACGTCGGGGCCGCCGCGGCGCGAACCGAGGAGCGCGGTCCAGCCGGTCTCGTTGGCGGTGCGGTCCCACACCCCCAGGCCCGCCATCTGGTACGTCGACGGCGAGTCGTTGCGGTCGTCGAGCATCGGGCACATCAGCACCTGTCCGATCGGCTGCGGCCCCTTGCGGTCCCGGGTGAGCAGGGCCAGGGCCGCGCACAGCCCGCCGCCCGCGCTCGCGCCCGCGACGACGATCCGCTCGGGGTCGGCGCCGAGTTCGGCGGCGTGGTCCGCCGTCCACAGCAGCCCGGCGTAGACGTCCTCGACCGGCGCGGGGTGCGGGTGCTCCGGCGCCAGCCGGTACTCCACCGACACCACGATCGCGTCCAGAGCCTGCGCCCACGCCAGTGGGACGTCGACTCCGACCCGGTTGTTCCCGATGACCATGCCGCCGCCGTGCACGTGGTAGATCACCGGACGCGGGCCGGGCGTCTCCGGCGCGGCCGGGCGGCAGATCAGCAGGGAGATGTCCGGCGCACCCTCCGGGCCGGGCACCCGCCGGTCCTCGACCTCGAACGTCCCGCCCATCGTCAGGTCGAGCTCGGCCAGCATCCGGATGCCCGGGCCCTGGCGCACCTCCGCGATCTCGTCGAGCGTGAGCCCCGGACTGATCATGTCCTTGATCAGCTCCAGGGCGGCGGCGAGTTCGGGGTCGAACGGGGGCGGAACATGCGTCATGGACGTCTCCTCACACGAGGTCGCGGCGGCTCGTGCAGTCATGGTCGGTCCCAGGACCCCGTCCGCGGACGCCGCCGGGCGGCGGAAGCTGCCCGCCGTTCGGCGGGTGTGGCGGGGGCGGGGGCGGGGGCGGGCACCGCGGTGAGTGGCGTGTCCAGCGCGCGCCTGCCGCTCGGGCTCGGCGGTCAGGGTAGCGGTCTGACGCCCCCGCACGGCGGGGGCCGCCGGCTCCTGCCGTCCAGCGGCGTCGTCGTCTCGCAGGGCCCGCTGCCCGCCACAGCTATACCCTTTCCTACTACTTAGGATGATTGATGCAGGTTGGTGCGGCGGGGAATCCGGCAGGGATGAGAATGCGGTGACGAGGGAGCAGCAGACGCCGGGGCTGCCTGGCGCGCATCGCCCGGAGCAGGTCGACGGTCTGCCGTTCCGCCTGCCCGTCCTCCGTGCCGCGCGGGCGGTGGCCAGGGCCGCGGCCCTGGCGGCAGGTCTGGTGGGCCTGGTGGGCCTCATCCGGTGGATCACCGGCGTGCCGACGAGCGTGCTGCCCGTTGGCCTGGCGGGCATGAAGGCCAACACCGCCGTGGGCCTCATCGCCCTCGGCTTCTCCATGTTCGTGACCACCCGCGCTCAGACCCGCCCGTGGATGCTCGCCGCGGCCCGTGCGGCGGCGGTCCTGGCCGCCCTGCTGGGCGCGCTCACTTTGGTGGAGTACGTGACCGGGGCAAACCTGGGAATCGACGAGCTGCTCTTCCAGGACCGCGACCGCCTCGCCGAGGCGAAAGGGCAGCCGCCGGGACGGATGGCGCCGAACACGGCCGTGGCGCTCGTGCTCGCGGGGGCGGCCTCAGTGTGCGCCGGTGCGTCCCGGATCTCCGCCTGGGCGAGTCAGATCCCGGGCTTGGCCGTCGGAGCACTCGGCGTGCTGCGGCTGTACGGGGCTGCCTACGGGGTGCCCGAACTGGAGCGGTTCGGCGCCTACATCGGCATCGCCCCGCCCACCGCGGTGGCCCTGGTGCTGCTGGGCGCGGCCCTCTTCCTGGCCCGTCCGCGCGAGGGGCTCGCAGGGCTGCTGCTGAACGTGGGTACAACCGGCGCGCTGGGACGATGGCTGTTTGTCACCGTCCTGATCGTGCCGCCGCTGCTGGGCTGGGCCGTCCTGGCGGGTGAGGACGCGGAAGTGTTCGGGCCGCGGCTGGGCACCGCGTTGCTCGTCTTCGGGCACGTGGCCGTGTTCACGTCGGTGATCTTCGTGACGCTGACCGTCGGCCGCCGGGTCGAGGTGGCGCACGGCCGTCTCGCGTGGCAGGTGCGCCAGAACGAACTGCTGCAGGCCTTCTTGGAGCACACGCCCTCGGTGGTGTTCATCAAGGACCTGGAGGGCCGCTTCCTGGAGGTCAACACGAAGTTCGAGCAGGCCTTCAGCCTGCCCCGCAGCCAGGCCCTGGGCCGCCGGGACCAGGATGTCCTGCCGTCCGAGCTCGCCCGTCAGTCGCGGGCCTCCGACCTCGCCGTGCTCGCGGAGGGCCGGCCCATACAGCGGCAGAAGACACTCGCCCTGCCGGGGGGCCCGCGGGAGTTCCTCTCGACTCGGTTCCCGCTCAACGACGCCTCCGGCAAGCCCTACGCCGTGTGCGGCGTGTACACCGACATCACCGAACGCGTCGCGGCCGAGCGCGAGGTCCAGCGGTCCCACCGGCGCTTCCTCGCGCTGCTGGAGTCCGCTCCCGACGCCACCCTGATCACGGACGGCAGCGGCACCGTCGTCCTGGCCAACCCCCAGGTGAGACGCCTCTTCGGCCGTACGCCGGGGGAGCTCGTCGGAACCGAGGTGGTCGGCCTGGTGCCCGTCTCTCGGCGCCGGCGCCACCGCGCACTCCTCGGTGCCTACCTCCGCCTGCGTGATCCGAAGCCCACGGTGCTGGACAGGGAGCTGTACGGGCTGCGCGGTGACGGCTCCGAGTTTCCCGTGGAGGTGAGCGTCAGCAGCCTGCAGTCCGAGCAGGAGACGCTCGTGGTGCTGACCGTCCGGGACATCACCGAACGCAGACGGCTGGAGGCCGAACGCGCCCAGCGGTACGAGCAGCAGCGGCGGATCGCGTACACCCTGCAGCACAGCCTCATGGGGGAGCCGCCTCGCCTTGCGTACCTGCCCTGCGCCTACCGGTACCTGGCGTCCGTCCAGGACCCCGGCGTAGGCGGTGACTGGTTCGACGTCATTCCGCTCGACGAGCGCCGCACGGGCGTCCTCATCGGCGACGTGATGGGCCGGGGTCTGGAGGCCGCAGCCGTCATGGGGCAGCTGCGCGCCGCCTCCCACGCCCTGGCCCGCGCGGGTGCCCCGCCGAGCGGGCTGATGAACTCTCTCGACACGTTCGTCAGCGACCTGCCCGACCAGCTGGTCACCTGCGTCTACCTGGTCCTGGACCAGGGCAGGCACGAGGTCACCCTGTGCTCGGCGGGGCACCTGCCCGTCATCGCCCTGCCGCCCGACGGGCCCGCCTGCCGGCTGGGAGCACCGGTCGGGGTGCCGCTGGGCGTCAACGATTTGGGAGGCGGGGTGCCGTTCGAGGAGGTGACCAGGCCGCTGCCGCCGGGCAGCGCTCTGGTGCTCTACACCGACGGGCTGATCGAAAGGCCCGGGACCGACATCGAGGTCCAGGTCGACGTCCTGACCCACACCGTCGATGTCGCGCTGAAGGGCGCTTCCGCCGACGACCCCGGCAGCCTCGACCGGGCGGCGGACCGGCTGATCAGAACCCTCATCACGGACACAGCCGCCTACGACGACGACGTGACCCTGCTCCTGGTCGGCGTCCCCGGACAGGACGCACCCGACGCCGACGGCTGATCACCGACCTCGCCTGCCTCTCGACCCCGCACACGCGACGGTCACCGCACACGAGTTCCGCGACGCCCCGGGCGCCTCCCGTGACCGAGGGCTGGTCCACCGCAACCGCGGTGGCTGAAATGTGTCTCTCAACGCGCGGCCGACCGCTTCGCCGAGGGGCGGGGACGCGGTGGCGAGGCGGACGGGGGGGCTGGAATGAACATATGGGCAGTGCCCGGATACACGCAGTCGCTCGAACCCGGGTCGGGGGCGAGCGGGCGGGGCGTACTCGCCGTGCACGAGGAGACCGGCGTGCCCGTGGCCGTGAAGTACCTCAGCGAGACCCTGCGAACAGTGGACCGGCGCACCCGCCTCGCCCGCCGCGGACGTGTACGCGGCCACGGCCACCTTCTTCGAGTGCCTGACGGGTCACAAGCCGTACGAGGGTGACGACATCGCGGAGCTCGCGCTGCAGCACGTCGACGCACCCGTCCCGGCCGAGGAGGCCCCCAAGGCGGTGCGGGAGCTGATCCGCCGTGGTCTGGCCAAGGATCCGCGGGAACGGCCCGCACAGGCCGATGCGTTCGTCGGAGACCTGGAAGCCGCTGCCGGCGCCGCCTACGGCCCCGCCTGGGAGGAACGCGGCCGGGGCCGGCTCGCCGCACTGGTGGCACTGCTGCCGCTGCTCCTGCCCTCGGCCTGCCCGCGCTGGTCGTGGTCTGCGTACTGGCGTTCCTCCGGGGCACCGCACGGCACAGGCCGAACTGCGCATCCTCTCCGGCACTCCGCGCACGGTCACCGCCCGCTTCGCGTACGACTGACCCTGACCGGTCACCGCGCCGAAGCGCGGCACCCCCTCCGTGCCGGTCGCTCTCTCATGACCCGGATCTGTACATTTGTACGACAGGGCATACCGGCACCAGGCGTGCCGACGGCCACGCCGGTTGCATGAACCTCGCAGGCGAGGACCACATGTTCGACTTGAGTGCGCCGACCGTGACCACGTTCCTCGTGTACGTGGCAGCCATGATCGGAACCGGTGTCTGGGCCTACACCCGCACTCGCACCTTCACCGACTTCGCTCTGGGCGGCCGCAGACTCAGCGCGCTCGTAGCCGCCCTGTCCGCAGGGGCCAGTGACATGTCCGGCTGGCTGTTCCTCGCGCTGCCCGGAGCGGTCTACGCGGCGGGTATCGGCGCCAGCTGGATCGCCGTCGGCCTGGTGATCGGCACGTACCTCAACTGGCTGTTCGTCGCGCCGCGGCTGCGCACCTACACCGAGCGGGCCGGGAACGCCGTGAGCCTGTCGGCTTACCTGGAGGAGCGGTTCGAGGACCGCACCCGGATGCTCAGACTGGTGTCGGCCGCCGTGACCCTGGCGTTCTTCACCGTCTACGTGGCCAGCGGCTTCGTCGCCGGCGGGCTGCTGTTCGAGCAGGTCTTCGACATCCGGTTCGGTATCGGGGTGACCCTGACCGCCCTGGTGATCGGTGTCTACGCGTGCCTGGGCGGCTTCCTCGCCGTGAGCCTGACGCATGTGATGCAGGGGACCCTGATGTTCCTCGCCCTGCTCGTGCTCCCGCTCACCGGTGTCGCGGTGCTCGGTGGCTTCGGGGCGCTGGGCGACGGCATCGAGCAGAAGACGCCGAGTCTGCTCGACATGGGGAGCACGGTCGGCTACGCGGACGGGCGGTGGTCGGACGGCGGGTCCCTCGGGGCGGTGGCGACGATCTCGCTGCTCGCCTGGGGCCTCGGCTACTTCGGCCAGCCGCACATCCTGGCCCGCTTCATGGGCATCCGCAGCACCCGCGCCGTCCCCGCGGCCCGCCGCATCGGGACCGCCTGGGCCGGTGTCGTGCTCGCCGGTGCCACGCTCGTCGGCCTGGTGGGGATCGGGCAGCTCGGCACGCCACTCACCGACCCGGACACGGTGTACATCGTTCTGGCCGAGACCCTGCTCACCCCCTGGGTCGCCGCCGTGATGCTGATCGCCGTACTGGCGGCCATCATCTCGACCGCGGACAGTCAGCTCCTCGTGTCGTCCACCGCCCTCACCGAGGACTTCTACCGCGCGTTCCTCCACCGGCGTGTCGAGGACAAGGTGCTGGTGCGGGTCGGCCGCGGCGCCGTCGTGGTGGTGATCCTGGTGGCCTTCGTGATCGCGCTCAGGGGCGGCGGGCTGCTCGACATCGTCGCCCAGGCCTGGGCGGGCTTCGGCGCGGCCTTCGGGCCGGTGGTCCTCCTCTCGCTGTACTGGCCGCGCATGACGTGGGCGGGGGCCATGGCCGGGATCGTGTCGGGCGCGGCCACGGTGCTGTTCTGGGACCAGGTCAATCCACTGCTCG
The DNA here is from genome assembly GCF_014205055.1 of Streptomyces luteogriseus. Taxonomy (NCBI): domain Bacteria; kingdom Bacillati; phylum Actinomycetota; class Actinomycetes; order Kitasatosporales; family Streptomycetaceae; genus Streptomyces; species Streptomyces luteogriseus. The sequence goes on along the minus strand of NZ_JACHMS010000001.1, from coordinate 712,484 downwards.
GGCCCCTGGAGTCGGGCATCTACGAGATGGTCCCGGGCGTGCTGGTCGCCACGTCCGCCGCACTGGTCTTCGGCCGGTTCGTCGGCCGACCGCCGAGACGGGCCTTCTGGCGCATGCCGGGGGGCGCGGTGAGCCAGTTGACGGCCACCCCCTTGCTCAGCCACGCACCGGTCGGCATGGCCGTCCTGGACACCGATCTGCGCTACGTGTGGGTGAATGAGTCGCTTGACCGCCTCATCCCCCTCCATGAGCGCCTGGGGCGGCAGGTGCGGGACGTGCTGCCCGGGCCGGAGGCGGAGGCCTTCGAAGAGCAGATGCACAAGGTCCTCGAGACCGGGGATGCGGTGCTGGACTACGAGTACCGGGGGCCGAGCCACGCCGATCCCGACCGGATTCGCGCGTGCTCCGCCTCCTTCTTCGGCATGCAGGACCGCAAGGGCCGCTACGTGGGCATCTCCTACCTGGTCGTCGACGTCACCGAGCGCTGGCGGGCCCAGGAACGCCTGGCACTCCTGAACGACGCGGGCGCTCGCATCGGCAGCACGCTGGAGGTGACGCGGACCGCGCAGGAGCTGGCAGACGAGGCGGTGCCGGCCGTCGCCGAGTTCGTCGCCGTCGACCTGCTGGACTCGGTCATGAGGGGCGAGGAGCCCGCCCCCGGACCGGTCGGCATGACGCCCGTCATCCGCCGTGCCGGCCAGCGGTCGGTGCGCGAGGGCTGTCCGGAGGCGAGCCTGGCCGTGGGCGAAACGGTTCGGCGCGCTCCCCTGTCGCCCGTCACCCGGAGCCTGCTGGAGAGTACGACGCAGGTGGAGCGGGTCCTGGACCTTTCCCGCAGTGCCTGGGTGACCGAGGACGAGTCCCTGGGAGCCTCCCTACGCGACTTCGACTTCCGATCGCTGATGGTGGTTCCGGTGCGGGCGCGCGGGGTCACCTTGGGAGTGGCGACATTCGCCCGCACCGCCCGTACGGGCCCCTTCGAGGACGACGACGTGCGTCTCGCCGAGGAACTCGTCTCCCGCGCCGCACTGTGCGTCGACAACGCGCGCCGCTACACACGCGAGCGCACCGCGGCCCGCTCCATGCAACGTTACCTGCTGCCTCAGGAGCTGGCCGGCGGATCCGCCCTGGAGGTGGCCTCCTGGTACCTGCCCGCGGACGCCCCCACCGGTGTGGGCGGCGACTGGTTCGACGTGATCCCGCTCTCCGGAGCCCGTGTCGCGCTGGTCGTCGGGGACGTCGTCGGGCACGGCATGAACGCGGCGGCGACCATGGGGCGCCTGCGCACCGCGGTCCGCACGCTCGCCGATCTGGACCTCCCGCCTGACGAACTGCTGGCGCACCTCGACGACCTCGTCATCGGCCATCTGGGGGCGTACGACAGCCAGGAGCGTGCGGCGGCCGGAGACGAGAGCGCGGGCGCCGCGTTCCTCGGGGCCACCTGCCTGTACGCCGTGTACGACCCGGTCGCCAGACGGTGCACGCTGGCCCGCGCCGGCCACCTCCCGCCCGTGGTCGTCCGTCCGGACGGCACCGCGGACATCCTCGACCTGCCCGCCGGACCGCCCCTCGGCCTCGGCTACCTGCCCTTCGAGTCCACCGAGGTGGAGCTGGCCGAGGGCACTCTCCTCGCCCTCTACACGGACGGCCTCATCGAGACCTACGACCGGGACATCGACGCCGGGCTCTCCCGGCTGGGCGACGCCCTCGCGGTGCGCGGGTCCGACCTGCAGGCGATCGGCGGGGCCGCGGTCGACACCCTCCTGACGGGTCCGCCGTCCGACGACGTGGCCCTGCTCCTGGCCCGGACCCGTGCCCTGGCCCCGGACCAGGTCGTCTCCTGGAGCCTGCCCCGCGATCCGGCTGCCGTCGCGCACGCCCGCGGTCTCGTGAGCGGGCAACTGGAGGAGTGGGCCCTGCCCGACCTGGCCTTCACCACGGAGCTCATCGTCAGCGAACTCGTCACCAACGCCATCCGCCATGCGACCGGACCCGTCGGCCTGCGCCTGATCCGGGACCGCGTCCTGATCTGCGAGGTCTCCGACGGCGGCAGCACCTCACCGCGCCTGCGCCACGCTCGGACCACCGACGAGGGAGGGCGGGGGCTGCTGATCGTGGCCCAGCTCGCCCAACGGTGGGGAACCCGCTACACGACGACCGGCAAGGTCATCTGGACGGAGCAGGCCATCCCCGCCGACGCGGCCGTCTAGGTGTGCTGTTCGGGCAGGTTGGTGACGCGGCTGGCTGGGGTGTGGCCCGGATCCCGGCCCCGGCACGTCCCGGCGCCGGGATCCGGGCTCAGTGGCTCGCGGTACCCGACCGGACCGCCAGCCGGCTGCGGGAGACCACGCGCGTCCCGCACCCGTCGGCGACCCGGACCTGCAGCGAGCCGCACCCGCAACGCGTCCACTCCGTGCGGCCCGTCGCGGTGGCGTGCCGCGACAGCACCTGGAACGGCTCGCCCCGGTCCGGCCAGCCGCAGTGCGGGCAGGCGGTGGCATCCGTGCTGGTCATGACTGACTCCTCGTACGTCGTGGCTGGTTGACCGTCGCGACACAGCCAGGGTGCGTCGAAGGATCCGTACACGTCCAGGTTGACTTTGTGGACGCCACTGTGAAGCCTGGGCTTCATGATTGACCTGCGCCGGCTGCACGTCCTGAGGGCGGTCGCCCACTACGGCACGGTCACCGCGGCCGCCCGGGCCCTGCACTTCACGCCGTCCGCCGCCTCCCAGCAGGTCCGGCAGCTCGCCCGGGACCTGGGGGTCGACCTGCTGGAGCCGCAGGGGCGCGGGGTGCGTCTCACTCCGGCCGCCGAGAGCCTGCTCGCGCACGCCGACGCCATCCAGGCCCGCTGGGACCAGGCCGAACTGGATCTACGGGCCGACCACGGGGCGCCTTCCGGGGTGCTGCGGGTCACCGGATTCCCGGTGGCCGTCTCGGTGCTGCTGGCGCCGATGGCGGCCCGGCTGGGGGAGCGGCACCCGCGGCTGTCCGTCCGGATCACCGAGGCGGCCGTCCCGGAGAGTTTCGACCTGCTCTTCGAGGGTGACACCGACTTGGCGATCGTCGAAGCGACCCCGCACAACCCGCCGTTGAGCGACACGCGGTTCGATCAGCAGCCGCTGCTCGACGACCCGTTCGACTTGGTCGTGCCGGAGGGGCACCGGCTGGCGGGGCGGGCCCGGGTCGATCTGGCCGAGGCGGCGCGGGAGGCATGGATCGCGCCGGTGGAGGCCAGCCCGTGCCGGCCGCACGTCCTCTCCGCCTGCGGCGCGGCCGGGTTCACCCCCGAGGTCGTCCACCACGCCCTCGACTGGAACGTCTGCGCCCACCTCGTGGCCCACCGGCTCGGCGTCGCCCTCATCCCGCGCCTGGCCCATCTGACCCCGCATCTGCCGATCACCCGGGTGCGCTGCACGGGCGACCCCCACCGCAAGCTCCTGACCTGCACCCGGACCGGCGGGCACGCCCGCCCGGCGGTGGCGGCGGCCCTGGAGGAACTACGGGGCCTGGCGCGGACGGCGGTCGCCTGACACCCACAGGGCCCGGTCGGATCGCCCCCCCCCGCGCGTCCCTCCGGCGCGGCCCTCCCGCGTCACCTCCCGCGCGCGTCACCCCCGGGCGCCCCCACCCGCAGCCCGTCCATGACGAAATCCAGCAGGCGGGTGGCGCGCGGCTGCCAGTCGGTGTGGGGGTCCATCGTCCAGAGCCCGCCGATGACGAGGAAGAGGTCGCTCACGGTGACCCCCGGGCGGATGGTCCCGGCGTCCTCGGCTGCTCGGAGCAGGAGTTCGGCCGCCTCGGTCACCGGGGCGTGGCCCGGCTTCTCCGGCCGGCCGGGTGCGCTGGTGGCCTGGCGGATGGCGTCGGCCAGGCCCGCCTTGGTCATGGCGAACCGGGCCAGCCGGTCCATCCACTCGCGCAGCGCACGGTCGGGCTCCCGGCTCTCCAGCAGCGCCGGGGCGGTGTCGGCGACCTGCTGCATCTCGTGCCGGTAGATCTCCAGGACGAGCGCCTCACGGGTGGGGAAGTGACGGTAGAAGGTGCCCTGCCCCACGCCCGCCTTCTTGGCGATCGCGCTCAAGGGGACGCCCGCCGAGCGCGTCAGTTCCTCCAGCGCGACTTCCAGGATGCGCTCGCGGTTGCGCTGCGCGTCCGAGCGCAGGGGAGCGTCCTTCTTCTGCCGCACTCGCCCTCCTCTCGGGCCATGGCCGAAACCAGCCCCTTGTTAAGCGGACAGCTGTCCGTTACGTTTTCCGGTAACGGACAACTGTCCGCTTGTTCATCGTATCGGCGTGCCGCGTGTGCGGACAGCCCGCGGTCGCGTGCCCCGGGCCCGCCCGCCCCGCATCCTGCACGGTCGCGAACCGGCATCGCCACCCGTAGCGACCCTGCCCACCACCGACCTCGCGATGTGAGAGAGAAGGCTTCCATGCCCCCATCGACGTCCAGCGACCTCACCCTGTCCGTCAACGGCGAGAAGTACACGCTGACCGTCGACCACCGCACCACCCTGCTCGACGCCCTGCGGGAACGACTCGACATGACGGGTACCAAGAAGGGCTGCGACCAGGGCCAGTGCGGTGCCTGCACGGTCCTGCTCGACGGCCGCCGGAGCGTGGCCTGCCTCCAGCTCGCCGTGGCGGCGGAGGGGCGCGAGATCACCACCATCGAAGGCGTGGCCGAGGGCGAGCGACTGCACCCCGTGCAGCAGGCGTTCCTCGACCTGGACGGCTTCCAGTGCGGCTACTGCACACCGGGCCAGATCTGCTCGGCCATCGCCGTGATCGAGGAACACGCGGCCGGCTGGCCGAGCGCGGTCACCGGCGACGTCCGGCCCGAGGCGGGACCACCACCTCTGACCCCGGAGGAGATACGCGAGCGCATGAGCGGCAACCTGTGCCGCTGCGGCGCGTACGTGTCGATCGTCCAGGCCGTGGCCCGGGCCGCCGAGGAGACCAAGGGAGCTGCGGCATGAGGGAGTTCGGCTACCAGCGGGCGTACGACGTCTCCGGCGCGGTCGCCCTGCTCGACGGCGACGGGGAAGCCCGATTCCTGGGCGGTGGCACGAACCTCGTCGACCTGATGAAGACCGGTGTCGAACGGCCCGCCCGGCTCGTCGACGTACGCGAACTGCCCCTGAACCGCGTCGAGCCGGCCGAGGACGGCGGGCTGCGCATCGGGGCCACCGTCACCAACAGCGACCTGGCCGCCCACCCCGAGGTCCGGCGCCGCTACCCGGCCCTCGCGCAAGCCGTGCTGGCCGGAGCGTCCGGGCAGCTGCGCAACATGGCCACCGTCGGCGGCAACCTCCTCCAGCGCACCCGCTGCGGCTACTTCGCCGACGTCAGCTCCCCCTGCAACAAGCGCGCCCCCGGCAGCGGCTGCCCCGCCGTCACCGGAGAGCACCACAACCACGCCGTCCTCGGCGCCTCCGACCACTGCGTGGCCACCCACCCCTCCGACATGGGCGTGGCACTGGCAGCCTTCGACGCGAGAGTGTCGTACGAAACGGCCGCCGGGCCTGGTGAGCTGCCGCTCGCCGACTTCTACCTGCCGGTGGGGGAGACCCCCCATCGGGAGACCGCCCTGCCGCCGGGTGCGCTCATCACCGGCGTCACCCTGCCGCCCATCGCCACCGCCGCCCACTCCCGCTACCGCAAGGTGCGCGAGCGGGCCTCGTACGCCTTCGCCATCGGCTCCGTCGCCGCCGCGCTCGACGTCCGGGACGGCCTCGTCCACGACGTGCGCCTGGCCTTCGGCGCGGTCGCCTCCCGCCCCTGGCGCGCCCGCGCGGCCGAACGCGCCCTGACCGGCGGCCCGGCCGATGCGGAGCACTTCGCGGCCGCCGCGGACGCCGAACTGGCGGCCGCCAGGCCCCTGCCCCACAACGGATACAAGGTGACCCTGATGCGCAACCTCGTCGTGGCCGTGCTGAGCGAACTCGCCGAGGAGGCCGCCCGATGACCACCGCCACCAGGGGAGCCGTCGGCACCGCGCACCCGCGCGTGGAGGGCCGCGACAAGGTCACCGGAGCGGCGCGCTACGCCGGCGAGATCCCCTTCGCGGAACTCGCCCACGGCTGGCTGGTGCCGTCCACGGTCGCCCGCGGCCGCATCCGCGCCCTGGACATCGAGGCCGTGCTCGCCATGCCCGGGGTTCTCACCGTGCTCCACCACCACAACGCCCCGCGTGTCGACACCGGCTACACCGGCATCATGGGCACTCCGCCGGACCCCACGGTCGGCCTTTTCCAGCACGACCGCGTGCCCCACCTGGGCTGGCCGGTGGCCCTGGTCGTCGCCGAGACCTCCGAGCAGGCCAGGGAAGCCGCCGAGACCCTCGTGGTGCACTACGACCAGGAGCCGCACGACGTCGCGTTCTCCGCCGGGCGCGAGGCCGAGGCGTACGCGCTCGACGGGCACATGCCGGCCGTGGTGGAGAAGGGCGACCTGGAGGCCGGACTCGCGGCGTCCGCCGTCGTGATCGACGCGGAGTACACCACTCCGGAGGAGCACCACAACCCGATGGAGCCGCACGCGGCGGCGGCCCGGTGGGAGGGCGGCCGACTGGAGGTCGTCGACTCCAACCAGGGCACCGGCTGGGTCGCCGGCGAACTCGCGAACCTCTTCTCCCTCGACCCGGCTTCCGTACGGGTCCGGTCCGAGCACGTCGGCGGCGGCTTCGGCAGCAAGGGTGTCCGCGTCCACCAGGTGGCCGCCGTGATGGCCGCGACCGTGCTGCAGCGCCCGGTCCGGGTCGTCATGACCCGCAGGCAGATGTTCTCCCTCGCCGGCCACCGCAGCCCCACCGCCCAGCGGGTCCGGCTCGGCGCCGACGCGGACGGGCGGCTGCTCGCGCTGGAGCACCGGTCGCTGAGCCAGACCTCCACCGTCCACGACTTCCTCGAGCCGAGCGCGGCGTCGAGCCGGTCCATGTACGCCGCCGACGCCCACCACACCGCCAGCCGGCTCGTGAAACTCGACGTCCCCACCCCGACCTGGATGCGCGCCCCGGGTGAGGCGCCGGGCTCGTTCGCGCTGGAGTCGGCACTCGACGAGCTCGCCGAGCGGTGCGGCATCGACCCGATCGAGCTGCGGGTCCGCAACGAGCCCGAGGTGGGCCCGGTGTCCGGCCTGCCGTTCGGCAGCCGCAACCTGATCCCCTGCTTCCGGGAAGGCGCCCGCAGGTTCGGCTGGGACGGGCGGGATCCGCGGCCCGGCGTGCGCCGGGACGGCCGCTGGCTGCTCGGCACCGGCACCGCCGCCGCCTCCTTCCCCACGCTGGCCATGCCGTCCACGGCGGCCCTCACCGCGGAGGCGGACGGCACCTTCACCGTGCGGATCAACGCCGCGGACATCGGCACCGGCGCCCGCACGGCGCTCACCCTGGTCGCCGCCGACGCCCTGGAAGTCCCGGCGGACCGCGTCCGGGTGCGGATCGGGGACAGCGATCTCGGCCCCGCCGGGATCGCCGGCGGTTCGGCGGGCACTCGCTCCTGGAGCTGGGCCGTCACGGCCGCCGCCCAGGAACTGCGCGGGCGCCTCACGCCGGGCGCGGACATCCCGCCGGAGGGCGTCACCGTACGGTCGAACACGGCCGAAGCCCTCGGCGCCCTCGCCCAGAAGGAGCGGCACGCCTTCGGTGCGCAGTTCGCCGAGGTCGCCGTCGACCCCGCCACCGGAGAGGTCCGTGTGCGCCGCATGCTGGGCATCTTCGCGGCCGGCCGGATCGTGAACCCGCTCACCGCCCGCAACCAGTTCATCGGCGGCATGATCTGGGGCATCTCCATGGCCCTGCACGAGGAAGCCGTCCGGGACCGGGCGAGCGGCGGCGTCTACGGCGCCGACCTCGCCGGCTACCACGTCGCCGCGCACGCCGACGTACCGCACATCGAGGCCGACTGGGTCGACGACCCCGACCCGGACGACCCGGTCGGCATCAAGGGCATCGGCGAGGTCGGCATCGTGGGCGCGGCCGCGGCGGTCGCCAACGCCGTGTGGCACGCGACCGGCGTACGCCACCGGAATCTGCCGATCCGCCCCGACCGCGTGCTGCTGGCGGGCGGCCATGCTTGATCTCGCGGGGCCTCTGCGCGAGTGGATCGAGGAGGGCCGGGGCTTCGCCGTCGCCACGGTCGTCGCCGTGGGCGGCAGCGCCCCGCGCCCTCCCGGCGCGGCGCTGGCCGTCTCCGCGGACGGCACGGCCCTCGGCTCGGTCTCCGGAGGCTGCGTGGAAGGAGCGGTGTACGACCTGTGCCTTCAGGCCCTCCAGGACGGCGAGACGCTCGTCGAGCGGTTCGGCTACAGCGACGAGGACGCCTTCGCGGTGGGACTGACCTGCGGCGGCACGATCGACGTGATGATCACCCCGTTCGCGGGCGGTCGTTCGGCGGAGAGTGCGGCGCTGGCGGCTGCCGCCCGGTCCGAGCCGGTGGCCCTGGCCCGGGTGGTGCGCGGCCCGTCCGGCCTCCTGGGCCGGGCCCTGCTGGTCCGCCCCGACGGCTCGTCCGACGGGGGCCTCGGCGGCGGCCCGGAGCTGGACCGCGCGGCGCTCGACCGGGCCAGGGCGCTGCTGGACACCGGCCGCACCGGCACCGTGGAGCTCTCCGAGGACGGGTCGCACTGCCCCGGTGGTGTCACTCTGCTCGTCGAGTCGGCCGCCCCACCGCCCCGCATGATCGTCTTCGGCGCGATCGACTTCGCGGCGGCCCTGGTGCGGGCGGGCACATTCCTCGGCTACCACGTCACCGTGTGCGACGCGCGGCCCGTCTTCGCGACCAAGGCCCGCTTCCCGCAGGCCGACGAGATCGTCGTCGACTGGCCCGACCGCTACCTCCGACGCACCGAGACCGACGGGCGCACGGTGCTGTGTGTGCTCACCCATGACGCGAAGTTCGACATCCCCCTGCTGACGGAGGCGCTGCGGCTGCCCGTCGCCTACGTCGGCGCGATGGGCTCCCGCCGCACCCACGAGGACCGCAACCGGCGGCTGCGGGACGCGGGGGTGAGCGAGCGCGAGCTGGCCAGGCTGAGGTCGCCGATCGGCCTCGACCTGGGAGCCCGTACGCCCGAGGAGACCGCAGTGTCCATCGCGGCGGAGATCGTCGCGGTACGGCACGGCGGCACGGGAGCGCCGCTCACCGGCTCGGGCAGGCCGATCCACCGGACGGCCCGCGAGCCACAGCCGGTCTGACCGGTTGCCCGTACACACCCTGCCGTCGGCATGCCGAAGGGGCCGGGGCCGTTGTCGGCCGCGGCCCCTCCACGGGTGCGGGATGACGCGGTCAGGCCGCGGCGGGCTCCGACGCGTGACCGTGCAGGCGGGCGATGACCTCGGTCAGCTGCTCGGCGACCTCGGCGTCGTCGGCCGGGTGCGTCTCGGCGAAGCGGGTCATCGAGCCGGGGATGGACAGCTTGACGTCCTCCAGCACCTTGCCGCCGGCCACGCCCACGGACTTGCGGGTCTCGTCGTGCGCCCAGACACCGCCGTACTGGCCGAAGGCGGTGCCGACCACGGCGACCGGCTTGCCGCTGAGGGCACCGGCACCGTACGGGCGGGACAGCCAGTCGATGGCGTTCTTCAGGACGGCCGGGATGGTGCCGTTGTACTCCGGGGTGAAGAGGATCAGGCCGTCGGCGGCGTTCGCGGCCTCGCGCAGCCGGGCGGCGGCGGCCGGGACGCTGCCCTCCACGTCGATGTCCTCGTTGTAGAAGGGAATCTCGGCCAGACCCTCGAACAGGTTCACCTCGGCCCCTTCGGGGGCGAGCTTGACGGCCGCCTCGGCGAGCTGGCGGTTGTGCGAACCGGCGCGAAGGCTGCCGACGAGGGCGAGGATACGAACGGACATGCTGACTCCCACGTATGAGGCACTGCTCTGAAAACACTGCGTATCGATCCGGACCGGGGTCCGTTTAAGGTTGTAGCATCCTAACCGGACCGCGGTCCAGTTTTGTTCCCGATGCTTTACGCTGGCTTCATGTCCACCGTCCCGCCGCCCTTCCCGACGCCCCAGGAGCCCGTCGACCACCCGGAGCTGCTCCAGCTCGGCAGCGCCCTGGAGGGTGACGAGCCGTGCCTGCGGGCCGACGCCGCGCGCAACCGCGCCCGGCTGCTGGAGGCCGCCGGGCGGCTGGTCGCGGAGCGCGGCGCGGAGGCCGTCACGATGGAGGCGGTGGCTGCCGAGGCCTGTGTCGGCAAGGGCACGGTCTTCCGTCGATTCGGCGACCGCACCGGTTTGCTGACGGCGCTGCTCGACCACTCCGAGAAGAAGTTCCAGGCCGCGTTCCTCGGTGGCCCGCCGCCGCTCGGACCCGGGGCGCCGCCCGTGGAGCGACTGCGGGCGTTCGGCTGCGCGATGCTGCGCCGTTCGACCGACGAGCTGGAGCTGCAACTGGCCGCCGAGCCCGGCGCGAGCCGCCGCCATGTGGTGCCCGCTCGTCGTGTGCTGCGGCACCACATCGAGATGCTGCTGCGGCAGGCGGTGCCCGGGGCGGACTGCGAGCTCCTCGCCCACACGCTGATGGGCCAGCTGGACCCGGCCCTCGTGCACCACCTGACCAGGCAGTGCGGCATACCGCTGTCCCGTCTCGAAGCCGCGTGGACCGATCTGGTCGACCGGGTGACGGGCACGGGCGCCGCCCGCTGAGGGTCCTCCGCCCCACTTCGTGAGCGCTCACGGGTTCGTCACAACTCCCCCGCCGGAAGCGCGCATTGGGGCTTCTGCCAAGATGCCGTACGTCATGGTGCAGATACCGAAAACGCCCGCGCCCCCGTCCCCCGCACCGTCGCGCTCCGTGCCCACGAGCGCCGATGTGGCCCGCCTGGCCGGCGTCTCGCGCGCGACCGTCTCCTACGTCCTCAACAACACCAGCGCCGTACGCATCAGCGAACCCACCCGCCGCCGTGTGCACGACGCCGCGAGGGAAATCGGATACGTACCGCACGCCGCGGCCCGCAGCCTGCGCGCCGGGCACAGCCGCATGGTCCTCATCCCCGCGCCGACCTTCCCCGTCGGCCCGCTCTACAACCGGTTCCTCACTGACCTCCAGGGTTCACTCGGCAGTCTGGACTACACGGTCGTGCAGTACGGCACCGGTGGCCCGCACGGCGACGAAGCAGCCCGCGCCTGGGCCGAGTTGAGGCCCGTGGCCGTGCTCGTGCCCGGCTCCGGTCTCGGCCCGCGCGGAGTGGCGGTGCTCAAGCGCTCGGGGGCCCGGGCCGTGGTCACCCTCGGCCCCGAGACCATCGAGGGCGCGCACGCGCTGCTCATGGACCACGACGTGGTCGGCCACAGCGCGGGCGCCCACCTCTACGACCGCGGCCGGCGCCGGATCGGCGTCGTCGTCCCGCAGGAGGCGGGACTCGAGGCGTTCTCCGCGCCCCGCCTCGACGGTGTGCGCGAGTCGGTGCGCGGCACGGACGCCACGGTGACCGAACTGCCCCTCGCCTACGACGAGCAGGCCGCGGCGCGCCTTGCCGCCCGCTGGCGCACCCTCGGCCTGGACGCCGTGTTCACCTACAACGACGAGTACGCGATGCTGCTGATGCGCGCCCTGCTGGACGAGGGCATCCGCATCCCCGAGGAGACCGCCGTGATCGGCGCCGACGACCTGATGCTCGGGCGGCTGCTGCGGCCCAGGCTGAGCACGGTCCACCTGGAGCTGCCCTGCGGCCGTGAACTGGCCGAACTGGTCGACCGCGCGGTGCGCAAGCCCAGCACCGAGCCCGAGACGCACAAGGTGCTGGGGGCGACGGTGCTGCACCGCGAATCGAGCTGACCCGGCGCGGCCCGGCTCGACCGGCCTGCAGGGCCGGCGCGGCTCGGTTCGACCGGCCTGCAGGGCCGGCGCGGCTCGGTTCGACCGGCCTGCAGGGCCGGCGCGGCTCGGTTCGACCGGCCTGCAGGGCCGGCGCGGCCCGGCCCGGCGCGGACCGGCAGGACCGGCTCGGCTCGACCGGCCTGCAGGACCATCCCGGCCCGGCTCGACCTGCTCGGCAGGACCGGCCCGGCACAGCCCGCTCGACCTGCTCGGCTCGACCGGCCGGCGCACGGCCCGGCCGCCCGGCTTTCGTGCCGCGGCACGGCTAGGATGTTGCATGCTCAACAAAACGGGGACGCGTCTTGCGCGGGCCGCGGCACACCGCCGCGTCCGCTCGGCGCGTCCCGCCATGTGACCGCCGAACCGGCCGCGCACGTACGGGAGTTGTGCCCAACCCGTCAGCCGGTGACCGATCGATCGGAGAGCCGTCATGCCGTTGCTCGACACCAGGGCCTGGCAGCCCCGCCGCCTCGCGGGGGCCGGGTACACCGTCACCGAGCCCGCCACCGGCCAAGCCCTCGGCACCTTCGCCCTCGCCGCCCCCGTGGACGTGGAGGCCGCCGCCGGACGGGCCGCCACCGCCCAGCGCGCATGGGCACGCACCCCGCACTTCGCCCGCGCCGCCGTGCTCCGCAAGGCCGGTGACCTGTTCACCGAGCACGCCGCCGAACTGCGCGAGTGGCTCGTCCGCGAATCGGGCTCCGTCCCCGGCAAGGCCGACTTCGAACTGCACGTCGCCGCCCAGGAGTGCTACGAGGCAGCGGCGCTCGCCTCCCGCCCGGTCGGCCAGGTCCTGCCCAGTGAGGCGCCGCGCCTGTCGTACACGCGCCGCGTCCCGGCCGGTGTCGTCGGCGTGATCTCGCCGTTCAACGCCCCGCTGATCCTGTCCATCCGCTCCGTCGCTCCGGCCCTGGCGCTGGGCAACGCGGTCCTGCTCAAGCCGGATCCGCGCACGGCCGTCTGCGGAGGGCTGTCCCTCGCCGCGGTCTTCGCCGCCGCGGGCCTGCCCGAGGACCTGCTGCACGTGCTCCCCGGCGGCCCGGAGGCCGGACAGGCCCTGGTCGCCGACCCGCGCGTGCCGGTCATCTCCTTCACCGGCTCCACCGCCGCCGGACGGGCCGTGGGCGAGGCCGCCGGCCGTCACCTCAAGCGGGCCCACCTGGAACTGGGCGGCAATTCGGCCATGATCGTGCTGGAGGACGCCGACCTCGACGCGGTCATCTCCACGGCCGCCTGGGGCTCGTTCTTCCATCAGGGCCAGATCTGCATGACCACCGGACGCCATCTGGTGCACGCGTCCCTCTACGACGAGTACGTCGAGCGGCTGGCCGCCAAGGCGGACTCGCTCGCGGTCGGCGACCCGCACCGGGACCAGGTCCACCTGGGGCCCATCATCGACTCGGCCCAGCTCGGCAAGATCAGCGGCCTGGTCGAGGCCAGCACGGCCGCCGGTGCCAAGCTCGCCGCCGGCGGTACCCACGACAGGCTCTTCTACCGGCCGACGGTCCTTGCCCACGTGGACGACCGCTCCCCCGCGTACACGGAGGAGGTCTTCGGCCCTGTGGCGCCCGTCCGCCCCTTCACCACCACCGACGAGGCGGCGGCGCTGGCCGCGCAGAGCCCGTACGGCCTCTCCCTGGGCATCGTCACCAGGGACCCGGCCCGCGGCCTGGACCTCGCCGAGCGCATCCCGACCGGCATCGTCCACATCAACGACCAGACGGTGAACGACGAGGCCGTGGCGCCCTTCGGCGGAGTCGCCGCCTCCGGCACCGGCGCCCGCTTCGGCGGTGAGGCCAATCTGGAGGCCTTCACCGAACTGCGCTGGACGACGGTACGCGGAGACGTCGCTCCGTACCCCTTCTAGGAGCCGACGCCCCTTCCAGGCCCGGCACCCCTTCCAGGTCCGGCACCCCTTCAAGGAGCCGGCCCGAGAGGCCCCGGGCCCCGGGAGCCGTCACTCGGCGGCCGGCTGCTGGGCCTGCTGCTCGGCGATCGACTTGCGCACCTCGTCCATGTCGAGGTTGCGGGCCTGCCCGATGACGTCCGTCAGGGCGGCCTCGGGCAGGGCGCCGGGCTGGGCGAACACGGCGACCTGGTCACGGACGATCATCAGCGTGGGAATGGACTGGATACCGAAGGCCGCGGCCAGCTCGGGCTGCGCCTCGGTGTCCACCTTGCCGAACACCAGGTCCGGGTTCTCCCCGGCCGCCTTCTCGTACACCGGGGCGAACTGCTTGCACGGCCCGCACCAGTCGGCCCAGAAGTCGATCAGGACGAACTCGTTGTCCGTGACCGTCTGGTCGAAATTCTCCTTGGTGAGCTCCACGGTGCTGCTCATGGCGTACATCCCTCTTCCTGGTGGGGGGTCAAGCCGTCGGCACAACACGGCCGACCGGACACGTATTCCGCGCCCCTACCCATGTGGCCAGGGCGCACACCACCCACCAGACTGACCCCATGACGGAAACGGAAACCAACACGTACGACGTCGTGGTGCTCGGTGCCGGGCCCGTGGGGGAGAACGTCGCCGACCGCACCCGCGCCGCCGGATTGACCACGGCGGTCGTGGAGAGCGAACTGGTCGGCGGTGAATGCTCCTACTGGGCGTGCATGCCCAGCAAGGCTCTGCTGCGTCCGGTCATCGCCCGCGCGGACGCCCGCCGCGTCCCCGGCCTGCGCCAGTCCGTACAGGGCCCCCTCGATGCCTCCGCGGTCCTCGCCCACCGGGACTACTACACCTCGAACTGGAAGGACGACGGTCAGGTCGGCTGGCTCGACTCCATCGGCGCCGACCTGTACCGCGGCCACGGGCGCCTCACCGGCCCCCGCACCGTGACGGTCACCGGCCCGGACGGCGGCGAGCGCGTCCTGACCGCCCGGCAGGCCGTCGCCGTCTGCACCGGCAGCCGCGCCGCCCTGCCCGGCCTGCCCGGGCTCGACGCCGTCAAGCCGTGGACCAGCCGGGAGGCCACCAGCTCCCAGACCGTGCCCGGCCGGCTGATCGTGATCGGCGGGGGAGTGGTGGCCACCGAGATGGCCACGGTCTGGCAGGCCCTCGGTTCGCAGGTCACCCTGCTGGTCCGCGGCAAGGGCCTGCTGCCCCGCATGGAGCCGTTCGCCGGGGAACTGATCGCCGAGGCGCTCACGGAGGCAGGCGCGGACATCCGTACGGGTACCTCGGTGGAGTCGGTGACGCGGGAGAACGGGACGGTCGTGGCCGTCACCGACACGGGCGACCGCATCGAGGCCGACGAGATCCTCTTCGCCACCGGCCGGGCCCCGCGCACCGACGACATCGGCCTGGAGACGATCGGCCTCGACCCCGGCTCCTGGCTGCCGGTCGACGACAGCCTCCGTGTGGACGGCCACGACTGGCTGTACGCGGTCGGCGACGTCAACCACCGCGCACTCCTCACCCACCAGGGCAAGTACCAGGCCCGCATCGCGGGCGCCGCCATCGCCGCGCGGGCCACCGGGGAGACCCTCGTGGCCGGGCCCTGGGGCGCCCACGCCGCGACCGCCGATCACGCCGCCGTCCCGCAGGTCGTCTTCACCGACCCGGAGGCCGCGGCCGTGGGCCTGTCCCTGGCCGAGGCGGAAGAGGCGGGGCACCGGGTGAGGGCCGTCGACGTGGACCTGTCCACCGTCGCCGGGGCGGGCCTGTACGCCGACGGCTACCAGGGCCGCGCCCGCATGATCGTCGACCTGGAGGCCGAGATCCTGCGCGGCGTCACCCTCGTCGGCCCCGGCGTCGGCGAACTCATCCACTCCGCGACCGTCGCGGTCGCCGGGCAGGTTCCGGTCAGCCGCCTGTGGCACGCCGTCCCGTCGTACCCCACCATCAGCGAGGTGTGGCTGCGGCTGCTGGAGGCGTACCGCGACGCCTGACCCGCGGACCGTCCGGCGCCCCGCGCCGGACGGCCCTGCCGGGTCACCCGTGCGCGGTCACAGGTGGGCGGGCACCACCAGGTCCCGGTAGTCGTCGTCCCACAGGTCCTCCTCCGCCTCCGGCAGCAGCAGCACCCGATCCGGCCGCAGCGCGTCGACGGCGCCCTCGTCGTGCGTGACCATGACGATCGCGCCCGGGTAGGTGCCCACCGCGGCCAGGACCTCGGCGCGGGAGGCCGGGTCCAGGTTGTTGGTGGGCTCGTCGAGGAGCAGGACGTTCGCGCCCGAGTGCACCAGACCCGCGAGGGCGAGCCGGGTCTTCTCGCCGCCGGACAGGACACCGACCCGCTTGCCGGTGTCGTCGTCGGTGAACAGGAACGCGCCCAGGACCCGCCGCACCTCCCCGTCGGTGAGGTGCGGCGCGGCTCCGGCCAGGTGCTCACGGACCGTCGACTCCGGGTTCAGGGTGTCGGGTTCCTGCGCGAAGTAGCCCAGGCGCAGACCGTGCCCGTGGACCACCCGGCCGCTGTCGGGCGTGTCCTGCCCGGCCAGGATGCGCAACAGGGTGATTTTCCGGCGCCGTTGGGCCCCAGCACCACCAGGCGGCTGCCCCGGTCGACGGCCAGGTCGACACCCCGCAGCACGGCCTGGCTGCCGTAGGACCTGGTCAGGCTCACCGCGCCGAGCGGGACCCGGCCGCAGGGCGCCGGCGCGGGCAGCCGGATCCTGGCCGGCTTCGCGGCGTGCCGGGCCGTTTCGAGGTCCGCGAGCAGGCGGTCGGCGCGGCGGGCCATGTTCCGTGCGGCCACCGCGGTCGCCACCCGGGCGCGCATCTTGTCGGCCTGGGCGTGCAGCGCCGCCTTGCGCTCGGCGTTCGCCCGCTCGCGCGTCCGGCGCCGCTCGTCGGCGTCCCGCTGCTCCAGGTAGGCGTCCCAGCCGGTGTTGTGGATGTCGAGCGCGGCCCGTCCCGGGTCCAGGTGGAAAACCCGGTCGTCTTCCCGGCGCCGATGGGGGTACCTCCCTGCTCGGGCGAAGCCGAGAGCTCGGGGGAGGCCGACCAGGCCGATGCGGTCGCCGGGGGAGACGTGGAAGGAGACGCCGGACAGCAGCGGAAGCGCGCCCACGCGCACGTCGACGTCACGAACGGTGATCATGAGAAAGACGCTCCGAACAAGCACGAGGACACACGGGTGGCGTGGGAGTGGGTCCTCGGCTAGGAAATTCGGGGCGTAGACATGCGGTCACGGTAACGGAGCCCCCGCCGCGGGCGCCTCCGCATTTCGGCGGAGACGCTCCGCGTGCGCTACGGCAGTTCGAAGCCGAGCGCCCGCGCCGCCTCCTCCGGTGTCGGCTGGGCCCAGCGCTCCGCCATCGCCAGATTGGACGACAGCGAACGCGGCTCGGCGCGGTCCAGGTAGAGGACTCCGTCGAGATGGTCCGTCTCGTGCTGAACGATCCGCGCCGGCCAGCCCTCGAACACCTCGTCCAGCGCCTGCCCGCGCTCGTCCTGCCCGGTGAGCCGCACCTCGGCGTGCCGCGCCACCACCGCCTGCCAGCCCGGCACGCTGAGGCAGCCCTCGAAGAACGCGGCCCGCGACTCACCGACGGGTTCGTAGGCGGGATTGACCAGCACCCGAAACGGCTGCGGCACCCGCCCGCGGGTGAGACGCACCTCCTCCGGTACCGGCGCCGGATCCTCGATCACCGCGATCCTGAGCCCGACACCGACCTGCGGCGCTGCCAGGCCGACCCCCGGCGCGGCGCGCATGGTGACCCGCAGGGCCTCGACGAACCGGGCCAGCAGCGCGGGCTCCAGCTGACCGTCGTACGGCTCGGTACCCTGCCGCAGCACCGGGTCGCCGGCCGCGACGATGGTCAACGGGACACCTCCGTCGAGGAGTTGCTCGACCCGCTCGGTCAGGGGTGCGTGATCGTCCGAGGTTCCCATCGCGCCAGGATGACACGGCACCCCCCACCCCCGCGTGATGTACGTCACACACGTTCTCCGGGAACTGAATGCCCCGCCGCTCCGACTACTGCACCGCAACGGCCACCGCCCACACCGCACCGGCCCTGACGACGTCCCCGGAGAAGCCCGCCGATGACCACCGCTCCCTCGACCACCACGGACGAGGCCCCGCAGCCGGCCGCCCCGGCACCGTCGAAGAGCAGCTGGGCACCCCTGCGCCCGCTGATCCTCCGCCTCCACTTCTACGCCGGGGTGCTGGTGGCGCCGTTCCTCCTCGTCGCCGCCGTCACCGGCCTGCTGTACGCCGGGTCCTTCCAGGCCGAGAAGCTCGTCTACGACCACGAACTGACCGTCCCCGTGGGTGAGCGGAAGCTGCCGATCAGCGAGCAGGTGGCCGCCGCCCGCGAGTCGCACCCCGAGGGCACCGTCTCGGCCGTACGCCCCTCGCCGGAGGCCGACGCGACGACCAGGGTGATGCTGTCCGGCGTCCCGGGCGTCGACGAGGGCCACGCGCTGGCCGTGTTCGTCGACCCGTACACCGCGAAGGTGCGCGGCTCGCTCGAACAGTACGGCTCGACCGGCGCGCTGCCGCTGCGCACCTGGATCGACGAGTTCCACCGGGACCTGCGCCTGGGGGAGCCGGGGCGGCTGTACAGCGAGCTGGCGGCCAGCTGGCTGTGGGTCATCTCGGCGGGCGGTCTGGTGCTGTGGTTCTCCCGCCGCCGAGCCCTGCGCAAGGTGCGGGGGGCGAAGGGGCGGCGCCGCACCCTCGGACTGCACGGCAGCGTCGGCGTATGGGCGGCGGCCGGGTTCTTCTTCCTCTCGGCGACCGGTCTGACCTGGTCGGCCTACGCCGGGGCCACCATCGACGAGCTGCGGACCTCGCTGGGCCAGGCCACCCCGTCGGTGTCGGCCGCGGCGGGCGGTGAGCACTCCGGCCACGGCTCCGCCACCGGGCGGGCGGGCGACGCCGCGCACGGTGTGGGCCTGGACAAGGTTCTGGCGGCGGCGCGGGCCGAGGGGCTCGGCGACCCGGTGGAGATCGTGCCCCCCGCCGACGCCACCTCGGCGTACGTCGTGAAGCAGGTGCAGCGCAGCTGGCCCTCCAAGCAGGACGCCGTCGCGGTCGACCCGGCCAGTGGCGAGGTCACCGATGTGTCGCGGTTCGCGGACCACCCGGTCCTTGCGAAGCTCACCCGATGGGGCATCGACCTGCACACCGGCGTCCTGTTCGGCCTGGCCAACCAGATCGCCCTGATGCTGCTGGCGCTCTCCCTGATCCTGCTGATCGTCTGGGGCTACCGCATGTGGTGGCAGCGCGGGCGCGGCACCGCCTTCGGCCGTCCGATTCCGCGCGGCGCCTGGCAGCAGGTCCGGCCGCAGATCCTCGTGCCGCTGCTGGCGGGCATCGCCGTACTCGGGTATTTCCTGCCCCTGTTCGGCATCCCGCTGGCGGCCTTCCTCGCCGTCGACATCCTGCTGGGGGAGATTGCCCACCGGCGGGGGCGGCGGTCGTACGGGACACCGGCCGGGTAGCAGACCCTCAGGCACACGAGTGCCCGGCTCCCCACGGAGCCGGGCACCCTCATGTACGGCGCGGGTCAGAGCTGCTCGAAGTCACCCGCGAGCGTCGCGGCGATCCGCAGCTGCGACTCCGCCTCCTCGTGCCGGCTCTGCCGCTGGAGCGTGCGGCCGAGCATCAGCCGGGCGTAGTGCTCCACGGGGTCCCGCTCGACGATCGTCCGCAACTCGGCCTCGGCGCGACGCAGTTGGGCGGAGTGGTAGTAGGAGCGCGCCAGGAGCAGCCGGGGCCCGGTCTGCTCGGGCACCTCCTCGACGAGCCCGACCAGGACGCGCGCGGCGGCGGCGTAGTCCTTGGCGTCGAAGAACAGCTGCGCGCGCTCCCAGCGCTCGGCCGGAGTTCCCTGGGCGTAGTACGTCGTGTCCTGGATGGTGTTCACGTGTCGCCTCCTTCGAGGCCGACAACCGAACCTGTTGGTTCAATATTCCACTACGCCATCGGGCTCACCGGCGCAGCGCCGTCAGCTCGGCCCCGGCCCGCTCGGTGATGAGGCTCAGCACCCGGCCCGTCACGACCAGGTCCTCCGCCGGGATGCCGTCGTAGATCCGGGCGGTGATGGGTGCCGTCTCGCCCGAGGTGGTGGCGTACAGAGCGCGCCCGGCGTCCGTGATCCGTACGTCCGACGACCCGTCCGGCGTCAGCAACTGCGCGGCGATCAGCTCGTCGAGCACGCGGTGCACCTCGGCCGCGCCGGTCTTCAGGGCGCCGGTGACACCGTCCACGAGCTGCTCGCGGCCGACCGGGCCGTCGGCGACGGCGGCGAGCCGGAGGGTGACGGACTGCTGGAAGGTGATGCCGTGCCGGGCCAGCACGGTCTCGAGGAGGGCGCGGCCGGCGTAGTGGGCCAGGGCGATGTCACGGGGGCCGACCGGGGGAGTGCTGGTGGTCATGACTGCTCCGTCTCGGGCTCGCTGAAAGGATCAAGAGGTGCGTCGAGCAGGGCCGTCAACTCGCGCATGAAGGCCCGGGTGCGCGCGCTGCCCAGCCCGCCGAGCGGGTCGAGGAGTTGCTGGAGGAGCCCGTGGACGACGTCGATCGCCCGCCGGGTGACCTCGCGGCCCTGCTCGGTGAGGGCGAGCTGCACCGCGCGCGGGTCGCGGGGGTCCCTGGTGCGTTCCAGGAGGCCGGCGGTCTCCAGTGCGCGGGCCAGCTTCGACACGTAGAGCGGCTCGAGGCCGGTGTGGTCGGCGAGGCGGCGCTGGCTGGGACGTTCGCCGGAGCGCTGCATGCCGTACAGCGACGCGACCAGTGAGTACTGCGCGTGGGTGAGACCCAGCGGGGCCACGGCGCGGTCGACCGCGACCCGCCACTTCATCGACAGCCGCCACACCATGAAGCCGGGCGTAGCGCCCTCGGGACCGTTGCTCATGCCGGATACTGTACATGGCTACCATGTACATGGTTACTATTTTTGCGAGACCCCGTCGGACGGGACAGCGACGGGGCCGACGGGGCGCTCGCGGCGCGGCCCGAACGTGACGCTGACGCAGGGCCCCGCGCCGGTCTAGGTTGGGCGCCATGAGCAATCTTGAGCGCGAGGCGGCTCCCTCCCTGTGCGGTGGCCGTGGCTTCGTGGTGGCGGAGCCGGTGCGCGAACTTCTCAGCCCTCGCCGGGTGAAGCTGGGTGAGTCCAGCGAGGTCCGACGGCTGCTGCCCAACCTCGGCCGCCGCATGGTCGGAGCATGGTGCTTCGTCGACCACTACGGCCCCGACGACATCGCCGACGAGCCCGGCATGCAGGTGCCGCCGCACCCCCATATGGGTCTGCAGACCGTGAGCTGGCTGCACGAGGGGGAGGTGCTGCACCGCGACTCCACCGGCAGCCTCCAGACGATCCGCCCGCGCGAACTCGGCCTGATGACCTCCGGCCGGGCCATCAGCCACTCGGAGGAGAGCCCGCGCTCGCACGCCCGCTTCCTGCACGGCGCGCAGCTGTGGGTCGCGCTCCCCGACAGCCACCGCCACACCGACCCGCGCTTCGAGCACCACGCCGACCTGCCGGTCGTCACGGCACCCGGCGTCACGGCGACCCTGATCCTCGGCGACCTCGACGGCGCGACGTCACCCGGCACGGCCTACACCCCGATCGTCGGCGCCGACCTCGCCCTGACCCGAGGCACGGACGTACGGCTTCCCCTGGAGCCGGACTTCGAGTACGCCGTGCTGTCCATGTCGGGCGAGGCCCACGTCGACGGCGTCCCCGTCCTCCCCGGCTCGATGCTCTACCTCGGCTGCGGCCGCAGCGAACTCCCCCTGCGGGCGGAGTCGGACGCGGGCCTGATGCTCCTGGGCGGCGAACCGTTCGACGAGGAACTGATCATGTTCTGGAACTGGATCGGACGGACGCAGGGGGAGATCGAGCAGGCGCGGCGGGACTGGATGGAGGGCTCCCGGTTCGGGGAAGTGAAGGGGTACGACGGGGCGCCACTGCCCGCACCGGAACTGCCGCCGGTGCCGTTGAAACCGCGGGGAAGGGTCCGCTGACCTGCGGAAACACGTCAGGCTTTGGTGGCCGCGGGTCGGAGGACGGTCGGGCTGTTCTCGCTGTCTTCCACCTGCTTGCCGGAAGGCGTCCAAACAGCTGGCCGGCTCAGGCCGGTGCGGTTGGCGATCCACGGTGTGGCTGTCTGTGGGTGGCTTTGGCAGGACTCTTGCTGACCTGATGCTGACTTTGCTGACGCCTTGTCAGGCGGGGATGCGAGGTCCTTTCCCGGCTTCAGCGCATGTGTAGGGGTTTGCAGGTTCGGTGGTGTCCGGACCGATGCTGACCCGGCTGGCCGTCGAGTCAGGCGTTGCGGAAAGGAACGCGTCGCTCCCACCGCCGCCTTGTTGAGATTCCACAAGATGCCGATGTCACCGCTGTCTGTCGGCAGCGCCGCGTGTGTCCGATCCGAAAAGCGCTGCGCCGGAGAGGGGCTAGCAGGTTCTTCGTCTGCTGGTGGTACACGGCTCAGATGCAGTTTGACCAGCTTGAACAGCTCCGATCGCCACAAGCTGCGGACGGCTGGGTATGGTCCGGATCTTGGTTCGAAGGTTCGTGGTGATGAGCGCTGCTCGCATGTTGCGCTTGTACGACGATGACGGCCTCGGCACTGCTTCGAGAGGCGACGACGGGCCGCAGATGACTGGGCCGTGGCGACCTCGCGCGCGAGGTCCTTGTCCCAGGTGGCGCGGAGCCCCACTGCCTGCGGAAAGACCGTGGCCTCGCCGAGCCAGGCCACGCCGTGCAGCGCCTCCGTCCCGGTCCGGAAGGAGGCGACGCCCAGGCGCTCGACAGGCGGCGCGTCATGGTGCAGCAGGGCGATCCTCTTGACCTCATTAACTTGCGTCGCGAAGTGAAGCGCTTCGACACTCTCGCGCTCTCCCTCGGGGGAAGGGCCGCCCCGGCCGACAGGAAGGAAGCCGAGACACCACCATGGTGACCATCGCCGATGTGGCCCGGCGCGCGGGCGTCTCGACCAGCACCGTAAGTTGCGTGCTCAACGGCAGGACCTCAGTGTCCGACGCGACCCGGCGCCGTGTGCAGGGCTCCGTGGCCGAGCTCGGCCACCACCCCAACGCCGGCGCCAAGGCGCTGGCCGGCAGCCGTCACGCCTACGACGTCCTGCTGATCACGAGCGACGAAGGTCCTGAGGGCGTGCGGCGCGCGTCGCGGCGAGCGGTCTCGCGGACGGCGTGATCCTCATGGAGGTCGAGCTCGGCGACCCGCGCATCCAGGTACTGCGGGAGCAGGGCACGCAGGCCGCGCTCATCGGTCTGCCCGACGATTCGCGCCAACTGTCCTGCGTGGACCACCCCGTGGAGGTGGCCACGCACGTCACCGGCGTTCTGGAGCACGCGAGCGGGGCGCTGTCGACACTGGTGATGTCGTTCGACGTCTGGGTAGCGGGCCTGCCGCACATCGAGATCTACGGAACGGAAGGCTCGCTGTCCTTCCCCGACCCCAACCACTTCGACGGCCCGGTGCGCCTCTTCCGGACCGGCGCGGAGACCAAGGACTGGGAGGACGTCCCCGTGCGGGGCGGCTACCCGGGCGCCGAGCGCGGCTACGGCATCGCTGACCTGGCAGCCACCCACGCCTCCGACACCCCGCACCGCGCGGACGGCTGCCTCGCCCATCACGTCCTGGAGGTCATGGAGGCGCTGCTCGCCGCGGCCGAAGCCGGACAGCCGGTCCACATCACCAGCACCCCCGTGCGGCCCGCTGCCGTACCGGCGCACGCGGGCCGGGCGTTCGCCGCGCACACCGGCCGCTGACACCGAAGAAGCGAAGGAACACTCATCATGATCGACACCCGCGTTCTCCTCGACTGGGGCCACGACGCCCTGCGCCTGATCATCGACGCCGACCAGGACGGCCGTCCGCGACTCCGCCACCTCGGCGCCCCCGACACCGTGCCCAGGCCGGCCGGTTCGAGGGAGTCGCTGCCGCTGGTCGAGGCCGTCGTGGGCGCCCAGGGCCCGGACTCGTCGAGCCGGCGCCTGGTCGACAGTGTCGGCGCACGGCTGCGCTACCTCAGCCACGACGCCCGGCGCGACGGGGACTGGCACCAGCTGACCGTCCGCCTGCACGACCCCGAGACGGACCTCGCCGCTGACGTGGTCTACCGCTCGCCCGACGGCATCCCGGTCCTGCGTGCACACGTGGAGCTGCGCAACGGGGGCAGCAACCCGCTCGACCTGGAGTCGGTCACCTCCCTCGTCCTCGGCGTCCTCACCACGGACCCGGCGCAGTTGGTGACCGCGGACCTGCTGTGGGCGGAGAACGATTGGATGGACGAGCACCGCTGGCAGCGGTGCCCGTTGCGCCAGGTCGTCCCGCACATCAACGGCCGCGTCCACCAGCCCTACCGCAAGGGGGCCTTCACCATCGCCGGGAAGGGGTCCTGCTCCAGCGGCGGTCACCTGCCGATGGGCGCGCTGAGCGACCGCGGGACGGGGCGGACCTGGCTGTGGCAGCTGGAGACCAACGGCGGCGGCTGGCAGTGGGAGTGCGGGGAGAACATGGACACGGGATTCCTGTCCCTGTCCGGTCCCACCAACGTCCGGCACGGCTGGTCGCACCGTCTTGAGCCGGGGGCGAGTTTCACGACCGTACCCGTGGCCCTCGCCCTCACCGAGGCCGGCGGCATCGACGGGGCGTTCGCCGCGCTCACCCGATACCGGCGGGCGATCCGCCGCCCGCACCCCGACCACCAGCACCTTCCCGTCATCTTCAACGACTACATGAACTGCCTGATGGGCGACCCGACCACAGCCCGCCTGCTGCCGCACATCGACGCCGCCGCCGAGGCGGGCGCCGAGTATTTCGTCATCGACGCCGGCTGGTACGACGACGGGGACGGCGGCTGGTGGACCACCGTCGGCGCGTGGGAGCCCGCCCCCTCCCGCTTTCCCGGCGAGGGCGGCCTGGGGGAGGTCATGGATCGGATACGGGAGCGCGGCATGGTGCCGGGACTGTGGCTGGAGCCGGAAGTGGTGGGGGTGGAAAGCCCGGTCGCCACCGCCCTGCCCGACGCGGCGTTCTTCCGCCGCCACGGCGCCCGCGTAAACGCGAACGGCCGCTACCACCTCGACCTGCGCCACCCCGCCGCCCGCGCCCACCTGGACTCGGTGGTGGACCGGCTCGTCGACGGCCTGGGCATCGGCTACTTCAAACTCGACTACAACGTGGACGCGGGTTCCGGCACCAGCAGTCACCCCGGTGAGGCCCCGGCGGACGGCCTGCTCGGCCACAACCGCGCCTTCCTCGACTGGCTGGACGGCGTGTTGGACCGCCACCCGGGCCTCGTCCTGGAGAGCTGCGCCTCCGGCGGCAAGCGCGCCGATCACGCCCTTCTCTCGCGCGTCCAGCTGCACTCCACCAGCGACCAGCAGAACCTGGAGTTGTACGCCCCGATCGCGGCGGCCGCACCCACCGCGGTCACGCCGGAACAAGGGGCGGTGTGGGCCTACCCGCTGCCCGACGACTCCCTCGACGAGGTCGCCTTCACCATGGCCAGCGCCCTCCTCGG
The DNA here is from genome assembly GCF_014205055.1 of Streptomyces luteogriseus. Classification (NCBI taxonomy): domain Bacteria; kingdom Bacillati; phylum Actinomycetota; class Actinomycetes; order Kitasatosporales; family Streptomycetaceae; genus Streptomyces; species Streptomyces luteogriseus. The sequence continues at coordinate 687,204 of NZ_JACHMS010000001.1, read as the reverse complement.
CCGCATCCACCTCTCCGGCCTCCTCCCCGAACTCGCCCCCGAAGCCCTCGCGTTGGCGCACGAGGCGGTCGCCGTCCACAAGACGATCCGCGGTGACCTGGCCGCCGCTGTCCCCGCCTGGCCGCTGGGCCTCCCCGGCTGGTACGACCCGTGGGTCGCCCTGGCTCTGCACACACCCGACACCACGTACGTCACCGTGTGGCGCCGTCCCGGTGACGACTCCGACGAGTCGGCCGTTCTCCCGTTCCCAACCCTTCGCGGCGCCTGGGTCGGCCTCGACGTGCTGTACCCCTCCACCACCAAGGCGCAAGCCACGTGGGACCCGGAGGCCGCGACGCTCGACGTCTCCCTCCCGTCGGCCCCTTCGGCGGTGCTGCTCCGTCTCTCCACCCGCCCGGAGTGAACCGACAGAACAAATAGCGACGGCCCCGCACCGGGGAGGTGCGGAGCCATTCATTCTCGGTACGGACAGGGGGACGCGGGACAGCGCCCCCGGGCAGGACCGCCGCCACGACGATCGCGACGGTCGCAAGGGAATCCGCAGCTCCTGGCGCTGCTGCTGCTCGGCGGTGAGCCACAACGCCGATGCTTCGGCCCAGCCCCGGCCCGGCTCGACCAGCCGGGCGCGTACAACGCGACGGACCGGGCGCCCGGGGTAGTCGCCCACCGGGCGGCCGACGGGCAAAGTGCCGTTCGCCTCGTCCCCGCGCAGCTCGGTGCGGGTGCCGACGCCCTGCTCGTAGTCCTGTAGCCCGGGCGGGGAGCACCCCGAGGCCGATGCGAAGCGCCACGGCAGAGCGCTCCAGGACGCTCAGGCGCTTCTCGAAGCGCTGGCCGACAACGTCGTCGAGCAGGTACCGCTCGCGCAGCCCGGCCAGCTCATCGGCGGCGTCCAGCTTCGCCGCCAGCGCGGCCTTCTCCTCGTACTTGTCCGTGAACTCGGGCGTCTCAGACATGGCTGCGCGCCGTCCACAGCTCGGGGAACACGTTCTTCGAAGCGCGCTTGTCCAGCCAGGCCACGCCCGCCGAACCGACGGTGCCGACCTTGGCGCCCATGGCCCTGCGGGTGGCGACGAGATGGTCGTTGCGCCAGCGCCGCACCAGCTCGGCGACGTCCGTGAGGGCCTCGCCGAGCCGTACGAGCTCCGCGCCCTGCTCACCGCGGTACAGCTCGGTCCACACCTCCTCGACCCCGGCCGACGGCTCGTAGCGCAGCGCGAGGTCCCGCTCCAGGACCTCCGCCGGGATCGCGTGCCCGCGGCGCGCCGGCAGCCGCAGCGCCTCGTCGTACAGGCTCGGCTGCTGCAGCGCCTTCTCCAGCTCGGCGTGCACGCGCGGCGCGCCCCGGTGCGGGACCAGCATGGACGCGGACTTCTCGCCGAGCAGGAACTCCATCCGCCGGTACATCGCGGACTGGAATCCGGAGCCCTCGCCGAGGGCCGACCGGTAGGAGTTGAACTGCGCGGGGGTCAGCCCGGCGAGCGGCGTCCAGGAGGCGCCCAGGCTCAGCGTCCGGGCCGCCGCCGGCGGAACATCCGGTCACGGCAGGTGCGGATCGCGGTGACCGGATTCAGACGTCACTTCGGGTCGCCGTACATGACTCCCCGTCCGTTGGTCCCGAAGTAGACGCGGCCGTAGATCCGGGGGTCTCCGGTGATGGTGTTGCCCGTCCAGGCGTACTGGTGGCGGTCGTCGTTGATACGGATCCAGGTCCGGCCCGCGTCGTCGGACCGGAAGATGCCGCGCACGCCGTCGATCTTGGAGCTGGTGTAGACGGCGGGATACGTGGCGCCGGGTGCGGCCTTGCCGAATCCGACGACGTCGCCCTCGTCCACCGCCTCGAACCTGGTGAAGGACGCTCCGGAGTCGGTCGACCGCCACAGCCCGTACGGCGTGGGGGTGGTGGGCTTGGTGGTGCCACCGGCCAGCCAGATGTCGCCCTCCTGGCCCGGTACCGCCTTGAACCGGACGTTCCCCGCAGTGGGCAGACCGGTAGCCGCCGTGGCTTTGAAGCTCGTGCCGCCGTCCGTGCTGAGGTAGAAGACGCCGGAGCCGTAGGCGTAGAACTTCGCGGGGTTCACCCGGTCGGAGCACACCGAAACCCCGGCCGGCAGCCCCTCCGACGCCGTCCAGGTGGCTCCGTGGTCGTCGGACCAGCTGGCCGGAGCTCCCGCCGGTGACCAGACGATCCGCCTGCCGTCGGCGCTGATGGCGACGGCCTGGTCGTCGACCCCGGGTCCGGTGACGCCGGACGGCTCACTGCGCGAGGGCGTCCAGGTGTCGCCGCTGTCTGTGGAGATGCCGAAGTGCTGGGTCCAGCCGCTGGTGGGGTTGCCGACCCGCACGATGGTGTGGGGCGCCAGCTCTGCGTAGTCCAGGGCAGGGGTGGCGCCGAAGGTCGGATTGTCGTACATCTTCGTGGCCTTGTTCAGATCCGTGTGCCGGAAGCCGCCGACGTCGCCCACGCCCGAGAAGAGGTGCGCCGGACCGGCGGGCGGGCTGATCACGCAGCCGATCGAGGTCTCCTCCAGGCCCTGGGCCCGCACGGAGATGTGCACCGTGCCGCCGCTGTCCCAGTCGGTCAGGTTGTCCGCGCCGTAGATCGTCGCGCCGGTTCCGTACATGAAGTGACCGGAGTCGAAGGGGTCGATCTGGACGGACTCCATCATCCAGCCCAGCTTCGGTGCGATCTCGGGAAGCGACGGCGAGCCGTTCCAGGTCAGCCAGGGGGCGGCGGAGATGTCGATGTCGTAGCGCAGGGTGCGCTCGGAGTTCGTGTCCATGTCCCACGCGCGGGTCCAGCTCGCACCGCCGTCGGTGGAGCGGAACAGGATGCAGTCGGGCCACCACTTGATCTGGGTGGACACCATCAGGGTGTCCGGGTTCTGCCGGTCGATGGTCAGGCCGCTGTAACCGTACTGGTCGTCGTCGCTGGTGGAGGGAACCGGGCTGATGCGGGTCCAGGTGTCGGTGGCGGTGTCCAGCTTCCACACGTCGCCCTTGGACCCGTCGTAGGGGCCGGCGGTGTTGCTGGTCGCCAGGTACAGGTAGCCGCCGACGTGGTCGAAGACCGCGTGGTGCGGGATGAAGCCGGTGGGCTGCCCGGGGACGCGTTCCCAGGTCGCTCCCGCGTCGGTGGACCGGTACAGGATGTTGTCGGTGTCGGCGACGGTGACGTAGAGGGTCCGGGTGGCCCTACCCGCTCTGCCGGTGCGCTTGTCGAAGACGACTTGCAGCACACCCTGGTTGTCGCCGTTGTAGCCGTCGGGGTCGGAGGGGTCGATGACGAAGTTGCCCGGGTTGGGGAAGCTGGTCACCTTCGCGAACGTCTTGCCGTGGTCGGTGCTGCGCCACAGCCCGTGGCCCCCGCGCACTCCCAGGTAGAGGATCCTGTTGCGATTGGGGTCGATCACCAGCCGCTCGCCGATGCCCCGGCCGGGCATGTTGCCGCCCAGCCGGAACGGCAGGGGCGTGGTCTGCCAGGTGCGGCCGCGGTCGGTCGACCGCAGGATCGCCCCCATGGTCGGGTCCCAGTCGGGAAGAGTGTAGGTGCCCGCCGCCAGGTAGAGGCGGTCTGGGTCGACCTCGTCGGTGGCGATGCTGATGATGCCGGTGTGTCCGTACTCGTCCCAGCCGATCCAGTCGGTGAGGGGGAGCCACCGCCGGGACGCCGTGTCGATGCGGTAGGCGCCGCCGATGTCGGTGCGGGCGTACACCAGTCCGGGTTCGCGCTGGTTGAAGACGATGCCGGTGACGAAGCCGCCGCCGACTATCTCGGCGTTGCGGAACGTGTAGGGGGCGCGTCGGACCTCGCCGACCGGGCGGGCGGATGCGACGGAGGGGGCGAGCAGGGGGAGTGCGGCCGAGGCCGCGCCGGCGGCCAGCAGTCCTCGTCTGGAGAGGTGCGGCGTAGGGGACATGGAGGTCCTGCCTTTCTGGCGTGGGTCTGTACTGGTCTTGTGCAGAAGCAGCGGTCCCAGCGGCTCTGAGGGTGGTCGGAGAGGAGCGGACGGTGTCAGCCGTGGCGCAGCACCGCCGCACCACGGGGTCGGGCGTCCGGCTCGTCATGACGGCTCCTCAGTGCGCGCGGGCCACGGGGGCCTGGACGGTGACGAACGAGTGGGGAGGCAGCGTCACAACGAGCCCCTGACCTGTTGGCTTCACGCCGTCGAACGGGCGCGGAACCACCGCCTCGGGCGAGTCCGGGGAGTTGTGGACCTGGAGTCTGTCCGCGGTCAGCAGACGAGCGGTCGGCTCGCCGACCGCTCCTCCGCGCAGGTCGAGTGTCACCTCGACCGGTTCCTCGGCGTCCAGATTGGACACTGAAATCAGCACCGCGCCGTCCTTGATGCTGGCCGAGGCGGACAGCGTGTCGAGCTCGGCATCCCCCACCCGGCGCCGGGCGTCCTCGGTGCGCAGGTGCACGGCGAGTGAGGTGGCGTCCTGGTGGCCCTTGTTCATCTCGAAGACGTGGTAGGTGGGGGTGACGACCAGCGCGTCGCCGTCGGTGAGGATCATGGCCTGCAGGACGTTGACGGTCTGCGCGATGTTCGCCATGTACAGGCGTGCCGCGTGCTTGTGGAAGATGTCGAAGTGGGTGCTGGCCACCAGCGCGTCGCGCATGGTGTTCTGCTGGAACAGGAAGCCCGGGTTGGTACCCGGTTCCACGTCCCACCAGGTGCCCCACTCGTCCAGGACCAGGCCGACCTTCCGGCCCGGGTCGTAGATGTCCATGACGGTGGAGTGACCGGTGAGGATACGGTCGATCTGCTGTGCCGAGGCCATGGTGCGGTAGTAGCCCTCGGTGTCGAAGCCGGTGGCGCTGCCCTTCGACTCCCAGGTGCCGGTCATCGTGTAGTGGTGCACGGATATGGCCTGGAAGAACGTGCGCGGTGTGGCCACGCAGCCGAAGCAGTTGATCTGCTCCATCAGAGTGCGCGTCCATTTGTAGTCGTCGCCGGCCGCGCCCGAGGCGATGCGGTACAGCTTGTTGTCGCCGTGGTCGCGGCAGTACGTGGCGTACTGCCGGGCCAGATCTGCGGAGTACTCGGCGCGCATGTTGCCGCCACAGCCCCACGTCTCGTTGCCGATGCCCCAGAACTTCACGTGCCACGGCTGGTCGCGGCCGTTGGCCCTGCGCAGCCTGGCCATGGGGCTGTCGCCGTCGCGGGTCAGATACTCGACCCACTCGCTCATCTCCTGCACGGTGCCGGAGCCGACGTTGCCGCTGATGTAGGGCTCGGTGCCCAGGAGTTCACACAGCGCCATGAACTCGTGGGTGCCGAAGTGGTTGTTCTCCTCGACGTCGCCCCAGTGGGTGTTGACCATCCGGGGGCGCCGGTCGCGGGGGCCGATGCCGTCCTTCCAGTGGTACTCGTCGGCGAAACAGCCGCCGGGCCAGCGGAGGTTGGGGATGTTCAGGGCACGCAGCGCCTGGACGACGTCAAGGCGGATGCCGCCCTCGTTCGGGATCGTCGAGTCCTCCCCGACCCAGAAGCCGCCGTAGATGCAGCGGCCGAGGTGCTCGGCAAAGTGACCGTAGAGATGTCGGCTGATCGTCGGGCCCTCGATGTCGAGGTCGACGATGGCGGTAACGGTGGACATGGGGGCTCCAAGAGGCTCGGGAGAATTCTGTATCGGTAAGAGAGTTGGGGGGTACCTGGAGGGGAGGCCGTCAAGAGACCGGGGTGAAGGGCGGCTGCGCACCTCCCCGTACGGAGCCTTCGAGACAACTGTCGAGGAACTGGTGGACGCGACCGACCCGCTCGTTGCCGGTGTCAAAGGTGGGCGGTCGGCTCCGGCGTCGCCTGAGGAAGACGCCGGGGCCGGGCGCCGGCGGTTACAGAGCCGCGGCCTCCTCGGTGGTGAGGAAGCGGAGTTTGTGGACGTGCTCATTGGCGAACATGGGCACGCCGTCCGAGGCCAGCTACCAGGCCGGCTTGCCCCCGCTGTCGCGGATGACCCGCCCGTTGACGACGAGGTTCTCGAACGTGACGCCCTTGCGGATGTCCTCGACGCGGATGTTGTCGCACCTGACGTCGCGGATGAGGTTGCCGTGGATGCCTATGTTGATCGGGGGGCCACGTCTGCCCAGAGGCTGCAGTTTCCTGGTCCGTCCAGGTCCGAAGGTGTTCCCGCAGGTACGGCGAGACATGGTTCGGTCGCCCGTTGACGAGGTTGTACGCGGGCATCACCCCTGCCACGGCGCCGGCCTCGACGGGGCGGCGGAAGGCGCGCATGTCGTACTCGTGGAGGGCCCTCGGCCGTACCGAGGAGGACGAAGTAGACCTGTCCGTCTCGTTGTTGTGGGCCGGCCAGCGCTTGAGGACGGGGGCCGTCATCCAGTACGCCGGGTCGTCACCGCGTAGGCCGCGGGTGTACGTCGTGGCGATCGCCGCCGTCAGGTGCGGGTCCTCGATGTAGCCCTCCTCGTTCCCGCCCCACAGCGGGTGCCGCAGCAGACTGACCGTCGGCGCCCACACGTTGAGCCCCAACCGGTCGTCGCGTGCGCGCATCGCCCGCGTCTCTTGGGCGACGGCGTCGCCGACCCGGCGGAGGAGGCCGTTGTTCCAGATCGCGCCGAGGCCGACTGCCTGCGGGAAGACCGTCGCCGGGCCCCATCCAGGCCACACCGTGCAGCGCCTCCTGCCCGGTGCGGAAGGCGGCGAGACCGAGACGGTCCACCGCGGGGGTGAACTGGTGCAGGAATGCGATGCGTTCGTCGAGTGTGAGGCAGGAGAGGAGGTCGTCGACGCGCAGGTCCAGGGCGGCGGTGGGGTCGCGGAAGAGGGGCGGCGAGCTTTCGGTCACGTACTCAGATCCCTTGAGGAGGAGGAGAAGCAGGAGGAGAAGCAGGAAGAAGACCTGGAGGCCGAGCTGGCGGTGGTGAGGGAGCAGATGAGTCAGGTTCGAAGCGCTTCGATGTTCCGTCGCCCCGACCCAGACGTCAAGACGTTCACCCAAGCTCACACAGACCCGCAGAAGACCCCGCCAACCCCTCACTCTCCAATGGTCTCAGGGAAAAACGACGCGAGCCTTGTGACCCCACAGGTGGTCCCTTAACCTCGCTGCAACGTCGAAGCGCTTCGAAGACTTGTATCCCTGCCCGCGCTGCTCGTTCCGCAGTGTCGCGCCACGAAGGGTTGAACAATGACGCCGAACTCGTCGCCGGGTTCCCGGTCCCCGGGCCCCAGCCGGAGAAGCTTTCTCGCCTTGTCGCCGCCGCGGCGGTCGCCGGTGGTGCCTCGTTCCTGACCGCCTGCGGAAGTTCCGACAGCGGTAAGCGGGAGGGGGCCACCTCGGACAAGGCGGCCAAGAAGCTGCTGCCGGCCTTCGTCGCCAGTTCGGTCGCTGAGCCGGACATCCCGGCGAAGAACGGCTCGGCCGCCGGGTTCACCAGCAAGGTCGCCCCTGCCACCAGCCGGCCGCCCTGCCACGCCCACCGGTGTGCTCGTAGCTGGGCTCGCCGTTGGCGACCGCCTTGACCGGGAGGTTGCGCCACATGTCGGCGACGCGCTCGGGCAGGTGCTCGCCGCGGTGACCGGTCTGGCACCACTGGAAGCCCAGCCAACTGGCCTCCTATGAGGCGTTGTTGGGGCCGTGGGGACGGTGGTGGACGCCGGTCGGCTGGTGGTAGTCGTCCCAGGCCTCGATCTCGCGGCCACCGGCGGCGATCTGTGGTTCGTCGCCGCGCCCGTCCGCGCCGACCAGCCAGACGGCGGGCGAGGCACCGTACCGCGCGACGAGGTAGCGGCAGTAACGGGCGTACGAGGAAGGCGCCACGACGGGACCGGCCGCGCGCAGGCCCTTCCAGCCGAAGCCGTGGAAGACGGGCTGGAGGACGGGCACGATGCCGTGCGCGTCGAGGATGCCGAGGAGTTCGTCGAGGCGTTGGAAGTACGCCGGGACCAGTCGGTCGAGACCCCTGTCTTCGAGGTCCTCGAAGGCGATCCCTGTATCGGCCACCAAGGCAGAGCGCACTGCGGCGTACGGGGGAGCGCGCGAAGCCCCGTCAGAAGCACCCAGCGAGGTGTGGCGTAGCTGACGCGTTTGCTTATTGATCTTGGTTGTGGCCTGGTGTTGCTCAGCCGTATTGAGCGGCGTGTTGGTTTCGCGGTGGGGTTTGCGCGGAGTCGAGTGTCCGATGCCGGAGGGGTCGTGGGTTGAGCTGGCTGTTTGGTGCTGCGCAGTGAGCTGAGTGGGGTGGCGGTTTTTGCGCAGGGTGGTTGGCGCGTTTATAGGTACCGGGGTGATGATGACGGGGCAGGCCAGGACTCGTCCCGGCGCAGCGTGACGAAGCAGGAAGCCACGGATTTCCGTCCGAAGACTGTGCCGCTACGGGGCACAGTCTTCGGACGGAAAGGCCGGAATCCTCGGGCTTCAGCCCGAGGAGCAAGTCAACGCGGTGCGGTTACGCGGCGCGGGTGAACTGCCACCAGTTCATGTTGAACAGGTAGCCGCTGCCGCCGGTGAACCTCAGGTAGAGGTCCTGGGTTCCCGTCACGCCGCTCACTGGGCAGGTCACCGTGGTCCAGGTCTGCCAGCGGCCGGTGTTCGGCACACTGCACCGGCCCACGACCGTCCCGCTCGGACTGCCCAGGCGCAGCTCGACGGTGCCGCCGCCGGTGGCGGAGGCCACGCGCGCAGTGTAGGAGGATGGGCCAGGCCCGAAGGCCGCGCCCTTGACCTTGATGTAGTCGCCGTTTTCGATCCAGCCGACGTTCATTCCGCCGTCGCTGGACCATTCGGTCTCGATCCCGGAACCCCAGGCGATCGTCTCGGCCTCCTGGCGTACGTACGGGTCAAGCGCACCGAGCTGGGGTGCACCGGTGTTCGTCATGTTGATCGTCGGGATCGTTCCGTCAGCGTTGTAGGAGAACTTCTCCACTGCGACCGAGCGGGTGAAGCCGCCGCCGCCCGGGAGGGCACCGTTGTGATAGAAGAAATACGAATTGCCCTGAAAGTCCACGATGCCCGCGTGGTTGGTGAAGCTGTTGCCCTGGGCGGGCATGACTGTTCCACGGTAGGTCCACGGCCCGGTCGGGCTGGGTGCCGTGGAGTAGGCGATGAACTCCGCGCAGCACCTGGCCGCATACACCATGTAGTAGAGGCCGTTCCGCTTGTAGACCCAGGGTGCTTCTTCATACAGCGTGGGACGGTCGGGGTTGTCGGTGCGGGTGCCGAAGCCCTCGGTGGTGAGCGGAATTCTGACGGGGCTGCCTGCGTAGGACGTCATGTCCGCGTTCAGCCTGACATACCACAGGTTCGGGTTACCCCAGTACAGGTAGGCCTGACCGTCGTCGTCGATGAAGACGGTCGGGTCGATCTCACTGTTCTCCACCAGCGGGTGGCCGAGGGCGTCCCGGAACGGTCCGGTGGGGCTGTCCGACACGGCCACGCCGATGGCCATCCGGCCGGTCGCCCGGGCCGTCACCGGCACGTACCAGTAGAACTTGCCGCCCCGTTCGACGGCCTGGCCCGCCCACGCGTCGGCGGACGCCCAGCTGAAGGTGGCCAGGCTGAGCGGTGAGCCGTGGTCGGTCCAGTTGACCATGTCGGCGGAGGACCACACCCGCCAGTCCTTCATCACGAAGGAGGAGGTGGAGCCGTCCTCGTCGTGCCCGGTGTAGAGGTAGACCCGTCCGTTGTGCACCAGTGGGGCAGGGTCGGCGGTGTAGAGGTGCTGCACGATCGGGTTGTCGGCCCTGGCCGCGGTGGGCTGCACCGCGGCGGGAACGACGGCGAACACCAGCAGGAGGCCCACCACCCAGGCGGCTGCCCGGGTGAGTCTCGTACCGGTGGCGGGTGATCTCACTGCGGTCGGGTGAGCCGTTGGCCTGTGGACGGCGGTACTGGCCATGGTGGTCCTTCCTGGTGCTGCGGGTCGGGGACTGAGCAGCTGGTCAGATGCGGGGAAGGGACGTTGCTGCGCTCGGGGTGTGGTCAGCGCGAACCGTGCGATGCGGACGGAGTGGACGTGTTGGGCCAGGCGGCAGCCCGGGCTAGGCACGTGGGCCTGAGGTCCATGGGTGTTCGGTCCTATCCGCCTTCTCCACTAATACATGGGATGAATTAACGGATACGTACGTTGCTGCTGTCTAGTCTTGCGAAAAAATGCCTGGCCCCTTGCGCATGTATGTCCGGCCGGTGCCCTGACACAGAGCCAGACATTGGATGTCCCAAGAAGGCCGTGCACGAGCGGGCGATCGAGCGGGTGCTGCAGTGGATCGAGGACGAGGTGGCGGTGATCCGGTACGGCAAGGACGGCCTCTACCGGGTGCGGCCGCCCGGCGGTCTGGTCGCCGCGCGCTTCCGCCACTACGAGGCGCGCTCCGGTATGCCGCTGCTCCATGACCATCTGCTGCTGTCCGTGAATGGGGCAGCGCCTGGACGGGAAGTGGGGGCTCGATCCACACCCTGCATCACGAGAACACCGTGGCCGCCTCAGCGCTCTACAACGAGCTCGTGGCCGCTGAGGTCTGCGAGGCGCGGAGGCCGACGGCCCGGCGCACACGCCACGGGTGGGTGGCGTTGCTGCCGGGCCGTCAGTCACTCACGCGGTCTCACTTCCCGTGCAAACCCCTGCGGCGACGTCCGCGAAGCACCAGCACGCCGCCGGCAGCGATGACCAGCAGGCCACCGAGGGCGCTGTACGTGACAACAGTGTTGCTCGCCCCGGTGGAGGCCAGGTCGCCGGACGTGCTGCTCGGGGTCGGCTGGCCGACGGGTGCGCCGATCTCCCCCTGCGCACGGCTGCCGATCTTGCCGGCGGCGGAGACAACCGGCGTAGCGGCGGTCGGCGTGGAGGCGGGCGTCGGCCTGTCAGCGACGGCGGTCCCCGACGCGGGCTTCAGCTGAAGAGTCGTGATCGAGTACGGCGGCAGCGTCTGTGCGACCGCCGTGCCCCGCTTCGCCGTCGTCAGGGAGGTGTCTCCCTTGCCATACGAAACGGTCGTGACCGCCCCTGCGGCCGGGGTGAATCCGGCGTACGAGAGCGACACCTGCGCCGCGTCCTTCGGGCTCTTGTTGATCAGCATGACGTTCAGACCGCCGTTGCTGCTCCGCACCGCGTGCACAGCAACCGACGAGTTGCCCGAGGACGACTTGACCATGGTGTCGCCAGGCTTCGCCAGTGCGGTCAGCGAGCGGATGCCCCAGTAGGTGGGGAAGGGCGTCTCGCGCGGCGGTTCGCACTTCCCCCCGGCGCAGGTTCCGGCGGAGAGAATGCCCCCGTCCTGGTAGTCGGTCTCGCCGTGGACGGTGGTGGGTGCTTCGCCCGAGCCGTTGTGCAGGTTCCACCAGTCCACGTGGGTGGCACCCTGCTCGAACCAGGTCATGTAGGTGTCCGGCGCAAACAGGGCCGCGGCCTGGCTGGTCAAGGCGGGCGAGCCGACGGCGTCGGTCTCGGTGACCGCGATCTCCACCGAAGCGGCGTTCGAGCCTGCGTACTTGGCGATCAGCGAGCGCAGCGAGGACCTGGCACCGGCGATCTGGGAAGGGGTGTTCAGCAGGTCGGCCGTGGTTTTGCCGCCCGGATACCAGTGGACGATGACGAAGTCGATCGAGCTTCCCGCGATGGAGAGCACCGTGTTGTTCCAGTCGGCGGTGTCACCGGGAGCCTTCTCCGCATCCGGCCAGAAGCCGGGGGTGGTGAGCACCGCTCCGATCTTCACCTTCGGGTCCACGGCCTTCATCGCCTTCGAGTAGGCTACGAGGTTCTTCCCGTACGCCTTCGGGCTCTTGTCAGCGTGGTTGTCGGTTTCCCAACCCTTGCCGTCGCCGTAGTGCCCGTTGCCGTAGACCTCGTTGCCGATCTCCCAGTACTTCACGCCGTAACCCTTGTCGACGTTGGCGTACTTGACCCAGTCGGCGGCCTCCTGGGGGGTGCCGGAACCGTAGTTCGCGGTCAGGATCGGCTGGGCGCCGACCTTCTTCGCGGTGGCCATGAAGCGGTCGAAGTCGGTGTTGGGTACGATCCAGCCGCCGTTGCCCATGGTGTGGGTCTTCCAGTGGAAGTCGTCCGCGCCGGAGCCGCCGGGATAGCGCAGCTGCCGAACTCCCGCGGCCTTCATCAGCGATGTCACCTTGGCGTCCCCCATGTGCTCGTCGCCGACGCCCGTGTTGAGGCCGACACCACTGCTGGGCACCGTGCCCAAGGAGGTACCGGCATCCACACTGATGCCGACGGTCGCCGCGGCGCCCGCGCCGGGCGCCAGGGCGCCGACACCGGCCGAGGCGGCGAGCACCGCCACCGCCCCCACGACACAACGCCGGAGCATCCGGCTACGGCGGCGGGGCGTGCGACCCCGAGGCATCGGCTGCTCGGCGGATCTCGGGTCGTCTGGTGACACGTAGTGCTCCGATCGGGTGTTGACACAGAGGGCTTAGCGCCGCTGACCACGGCTCGCCCTCGTCGGTACACCCCTATGTGGCCACTCAGAGCGGAAGGGTTGCCATCTCAATCGTTTTTCGCCGAGACCCGGTCGCACCGGGTCACCGGACCCGGTGACCCGGTGACCCGGTGACACGCCCGGGCTCCCTTTCCACCTCGACGGCGCGACCCATCACATGCTTCCGGCCGCACACCGCCCCGCGGTGGCCGAGCGGCTGAAGCCGCACAGGACAGGAAAAGACAGACGGCGGCCGCCGCCACCGCGACGGCCGTATAGCTACCGCCAGGTGGTGTGTAGCGCTGAGTAACTACTTTGAGGGCGCGGTCCAAGCGCGGGGCGCGGGCGGCCAGCAGGCCGACGACTTCCCGCACCCACCGGGTCACGGTGGCGCGGTGTATCCCGTTGCCGCCGGCCAGGTCGCCCGGCCGCCGGTCACAGCGCAGTACCGCGAATACGATGGCGGCGATCTTCCCCGAGGGCAGGGCCCGCCACCGTGATCTGATCTTCTTGCAGTGGCCGCGTATCAGATCGGCGAGCCAGTTCAGGGTGGCACTCGAAAGCGGCAGGCGGACAGTGCAGACAAGGCCGTCAGGGCCCTCGCGGGATGGTTGTCTTTCTTCACACCAAACTCAACTGCCGCCGGGGGAGTGCGAGTTAGGCCTTGTCGGCACCCGCCTCCCTACCCTGCGCGCGTGCGGTGAACCTGCCGTCGGGACGCTTGTGCAGCCAGCCGCGGTCGGCGAGCTTGGTCATCTTCGCCCGCAGCGGCTCCAGCTTGCCGCGCACAGAGGCGTCCGGGCTAGTGCTGTGACAGCGTAGGTTCGCCGGGTTGGTGGTCGTGGCGGTTGGATGTGCGGTGACGTCCGATCCGACCGCTGGAGACGCGGTGGCTGAGCCTGTCCGTGTGCGCAGACTGACCGACCAGGAAGGTCAGCGGCTGCAGCAGATCGTGCGTCGTGGCAGCACGAGTTCGGTGCGATACCGGCGCGCGATGATGCTGCTGGCCTCGGCCGGCGGAACCGCGTGCCGGTGATCGCGCAACTGGTGCAGGCCGACGAGGACACCGTCCGGGACGTGATCCACCGGCTCAACGAGATCGGCCTGGCCTGCCTGGACCCTCAATGGGCGGGAGGCCGTCCCCGCCAACTCAGCCCTGACGACGAGGACTTCGTCATCCAAACGGCCACCACCCGACCCGCCAAGCTCGGCCAGCCCTTCACCCGCTGGTCGATCCGCAAACTCGCCGCCTACCTGCGTAAAATCCACGGCCGGATCATCCGCATCGGCCGCGAAGCATTACGCTGCCTGCTCGCCCGCCGCGGCATCACCTTCCAGCGCACCAAGAGCTGGAAGGAATCACCAGACCCCGAGCGCGACACCAAACTCGACCGCATCGAGCACGTCCTGGACCGCTTCCCGGACCGCGTCTTTGCCTTCGACGAGTTCGGCCCGCTCGGCATCCGCCCCATTGCGGGCTCTGGCTGGGCCGAGCAACGGCGTCCCGACCGGTTGCCCGCCACCTACCATCGCACCCACGGAGTCCGGTACTTCCACGGCTGCTACTCGGTCGGCGACGACCGCTTGTGGGGCGTCAACCGCCGCAAGAAGGGCGCCGCGAACACTCTCGCCGCGCTGAAATCGATCCGCGCCGCACGGCCCGACGGCGCCCCGATCTACGTGATCATGGACAACCTGTCCGCCCACAAGGGCGCCGACATCCGGCGCTGGGCGAAGAAGCACAAGGTCGAGTTGTGCTTCACCCCGACCTACGCCTCGTGGGCAAACCCGATCGAGGCACACTTTGGACCGCTGAGGCAGTTCACCATCGCCAACTCGAACCACCACAACCACACCGTGCAGACCCGCGCCCTGCACGCCTACCTGCGCTGGCGCAACGCCAACGCCCGCCACCCCGACGTGCTCGCCGCCCAGCGCAAGGAACGCGCCCGCATCCGAAGCGAGAGAGGCATCCGCTGGGGAGGCCGACCTCTTCCAGCAGCATCTTGATCAGACAGGAACTTCAAATATGACTTCGAGGCCGTCTTCCTCGTCCCATTGCTCTCCGACCTCCACAAAGCCAAACCCCGAAATCGTGGCCAGGGATGCGGCGTTGTCAGGACTGATCGTCACCCGCACGGTCCCGACTCGGGCTTCGGCAACGGCCCGATGCACCAACGCGGTCAGTATCGCCCTGGCGTAGCCCTGACGACGGTAGACGGGGACCACCGAGTAACCGAGCTCCACCATCCCCGCCTCATCCGGCGGCCCATGGAACCCGGCATACCCCACGACGGCACCTTCCGGCTCGGCCACCACAATCTCAGTGAGCCACCCCGTGTAACCCGGGTCCGAGGTCAGCTGATTGACCCGATACTGCCACACCCACTTTGCCGTGTCGGTGACGAAGTACTCGGTGAGAGCGACACCTGCTTCGGCACTCGCGCGAGCCAGATCGTCCTTCAGCAAGGCCCTCATGGTCGTGCTCGACAACTCAACAAATCGCACGGACTTCGGGCTCGTGGGTGCCGGGGTCCGGCGCTCGACTTTGTCTGTCACAGCTCGAATCGTCGTGGAGAGTCCAGGACGTGTCCAACTGTTTCCACAGTGGCTGATGCATGCCCCGACCAGATCGCGCCCCATCCACTCGTCCCTACCTGCGCCCCGGTGAACCTTCCCGGTCAGAGCACTAGCCGCTAGCCGACCGCCCTGACCTGCACCGGGCCGTCGGCCTCCCGCACGATCGCCAGGACCTTGCGGTAGTCGCCGGGCAGCGCGCCCTCATCGGCCGCGTCGCTGCGGTGCGGGATGAGCAGGACTGCTCGCCCGGGCACTCGCACCCCGCTCGGCGAGTTCTCGACGCCCCCCGGCGCCGCGGACGACCGCCGCAGGCACACGTCGACCGGAGCGGCGTCAGTGAGTGTCACCGGCCCCGCCGCGAGCGCGGGTTGGGCACCGAGCCGAACCGGAGGCTCAGGTGAGTGACCTGGCCGGGGTCCGTAATGATCACCAAGCCCGTGCCCGCACCGCTACCTGCCCCTCAGTCAAAGACCCGCACAACCACGGGACTTGAAGCCGCTGGTTTCAGCTTGCGAACGTTTCTGCCCACGAATTGTGCGAGAAGTATTGACGTCATTCATGGGATGTCTAGCATTCCCACGATCGATACTTCGACCCCTGTTCGACATAACGAACAAGCCGCACTGTACCGGCAGCCGGACAGCCCCTGAGGGGCCAAACCGGAGTCGCTTGCTCAAGGATGACGAGGTCCTTATGCACAGACGTAGTTTCAGCCTCAGACGCGCGTCGGCGGTGCTCGCCGCCGTGGTTGCGGCCCTGGCCGCGTTGGCGGCGCTGCTCGTCGCCGGCCCGGCTCAGGCGGCCACCACCAGCGACGTGCGCGGTGTTGATTCCGGCCGGTGTCTCGATGTGGAGGGCTTCAGCCAGACCGACGGCGCGAACGTGCACATCTGGGACTGCCACGGTGGAGTCAACCAGCGGTGGACGTTGACGGACGGCAACCAGCTGACGGTGTACGGCAACAAGTGCCTGGATGTCCGGGGCGGCGCCACCACGTCCGGGAGCCCGGTGCAGATCTGGACGTGCAACGGCAGTGACAACCAGCAGTGGCGGGTGAACCCCGACGGCACGATCGTCGGCGTGCGGTCGGGGCTGTGCCTGGAGGTCTCGGGCTGGGGTAAGGCCAACGGCACGGGGGTGCAGATCTGGTCGTGCCACGGCGGCACCAACCAGAAGTGGACCGGCCCGTCCGGGACGGGCAACACGTGCGCTCTTCCGTCGACCTACCGCTGGACATCGACCGGCCCGCTGGCGCAGCCGAAGGCGGGGTGGTCCTCGCTCAAGGACTTCACCAGCGTCGTCCACAACGGCAAGCACGTCGTCTATGCCACGACGCACAACAACCTCGCCGGTGACGATGGGCGCTGGGGATTGACGACCTTCAGCCCCTTCACGAACTGGTCCGACATGGCCACCGCCACCCAGCACACGATTCCCTTCGATGGCATCGCGCCGACGCTGTTCTACTTCGCCCCGAAGAACCTCTGGGTGCTCGCCTACAATGGGGGTTGGCCACACAGCTTCTCCTACCGCACCTCGAGCGACCCCACCAACCCCAACGGCTGGTCCGCGCAGCAGGAGTTGTGGACGGGCACCCTCCCGAAGGGTGGCCCCCTCGACGTGACCCTCATCGGCGACGACACGAACATGTACATGTTCTTCGCCAACGACAAGGGCGACATCTACCGGTCCAGCATGCCCATCGGCAACTTCCCGGGCACCTTCGGTTCGGTCACGAAGATTATGAGCGACACGGAGCTCAACCTGTTCGAGGCGCCGGAGGTCTACAAGGTCCAGGGGCAGAACCAGTACCTCATGATCGTCGAGGCCCAGAATTACACAGGATATGGTCGCTTCTTCCGCTCGTTCACGGCCACCAGCCTCGACGGCACGTGGACACCGCAGGCCGACACCGTGACCAGCCCCTTCGCCGGCAGTGCCAACAGCGGCGCGACGGCCTGGACCAAGGACGTCAGCCACGGCGATGTGGTTCGCACCAACCCCGACCAGACCAAGACCATTGACCCCTGCAATCTGCAGTTCCTCTACCAGGGGCGCGACCCCAGCACCGACGGCATGGACTACGGCCTCCTGCCGTACCGGCCGGGGGTACTGACACTGCAGCGCTAGCCGGTGGCGTGACGCAGGTCCTGCTGTTCCTGACGTTCGCGGGCAACGACGCACGCCGAACCGGGTGAGCGTCACAGCGAGCGATCAGGAACAACGGGTGGAGTTGGAGCGGCGGGCTCGGTGCAAGGCCGAGCCCGCCCGTGCACGCGGAGAACCCGGATGGTGGCGGCCTCGTCCCGGTCGACCACGAGACGCGGAACGTCTCAAGCCTGGTGAGTCGGTCGGTTTCAGGGTTTGTCGAGCGAGCCGGGGTCGCCGGCGTCCGAGGACCACCGAACGACGACTGCTGTGGGCGAGCCGCTAACCACCCGTTGATCGCCCGGCGTTGACACCCCCTGCCCCCTCCTGTTTTTCCGTTCGACAGTCAGAACTGATGTCCGATATATCGGTCCCCTTACCCGTGAGGAAGCTGATCTCGCATGTCCTGGCTCCAACACCCCCACAGCCGCCGGAGAGTCATGGTGGTCACCGTAGGCCTGGTCGCGGGCACCACGCTGCCGGCGATGCGCGCGGCGGCGGCCACGACGGCCCAGCAGGAGCGGTTCACCAATCCGGTGATCTGGCAGGACTTCGCCGACCTCGAGGTCATCCGCGTCGGCGACACGTACTACTACACCGGCTCGACCATGCACTTCTCGCCGGGCGCGCCCGTCCTGCGCTCCTACGATCTGGTCAACTGGGAGTTCATCGGCCACTCGGTGCCGGTCCTCGACTTCGGTGACGCGTACGACCTCAAGGGCGGACGGGCGTACGTCCAGGGCATCTATGCGTCCTCGATGCGCTACCGCCCCAGCGACAAGACCTTCTACTGGCTGGGCCAGATCGGCTGGCAGCGGTCGTACGTATACAGGGCCACCGACGCGGCGGGCCCCTGGACCCGGCACGCCGAGATCAGCAGCGGTTACTACGACGCGGGGCTGCTCTTCGACGACGACGGCACCCCGTACGTGGCGTACGGCGTCAACGAAATCCGCGTCGCGCAGCTCTCCGCGGACATGCGCACCGAGGTCAGGTCCGAGCACGTGCTCACCAAGCCCGACGCGTTGCATCTGATGGAGGGCTCCCGCTTCTACAAGATCAACGGGAACTACTACATCTTCGTCACCCGCCCGCCCAACGGCCAGTACATCTGGAAGTCCACCTCAGGCCCCTTCGGCCCGTACGAGATGCGGGAGGTGCTGTTGAACCTGCCCGGCCCGATCCCCGGCGGCGGCATACCGCACCAGGGCTCACTGGTCGACACCCCGAACGGCGACTGGTACTACATGGGCTTCATCGACGCCTATCCCGGCGGCCGCGTCCCCGCCCTGGCCCCGGTCACCTGGAACGCCGCCGGCTGGCCCGAGCTCCAGACCGTCGACGGCGCGTGGGGCGAGACATACCCCTACCCGGTCACCCCGCACCCGCTCCCGCCGATGACCGGCGCCGACACCTTCGAGGGCACGGCGCTGGCGCCGCACTGGGAGTGGAACCACAACCCCGACACCGCCGCGTTCACCGTAAACAACGGGCTCACCCTCAGGACCGCCACCGTCACCGACGACCTCTACAACGCCCGTAACACCCTCACCCGCCGCATCCAGGGCCCCGCCTCCACCGCGACCGTCGTACTCGACTACTCCGAGATGGCGGACGGCGACCGGGCCGGGCTGGCGATGCTGCGGGACTCCTCCGCCTGGATCGGCGTCACGCGGCAGAACGGCGTCAGCAGGCTGGTGATGTTCGACGGCCTGACCATGGACGCCAACTGGAACACCAGCAGCACCGGCACCGAGCAGGCCCGCGCCGACCTCCCCGCGTCCGGCAGCCGCGTCTGGCTGCGCGCCGCCGCCGACATCAGCCCGGGGCCGGGCCGCCAGGCGACGTTCTCCTACAGCACCGACGGCGCCACCTTCACCCGGCTCGGCCCGGCCTTCACCATGAACGAGCGGCCTCATTTCTTCATGGGCTACCGCTTCGCCGTCTTCAACCACGCCACCCGGGCCCTCGGCGGCAAAGTGCGGGTGGAACGCTTCGAGTTGCGCGCGTGCGCGCCGGCGGCGAATCCGGGCGCTGTGGACACGAACGCCTGGTACGTCCTGGTCAACCGCAACAGCGGCAAGGCACTGGACGTGTCGGGCGTGAGCTCCGAGGACGGCGCCGCGGTCACGCAGTGGGCTCGGATCGACGGGACCAACCAGCAGTTCCAGTTCCTGGACTCCGGTGACGGCTACTACCGGTTGAAGGCGAGGCACTCCGGCAAGCTGCTGGACGTCGCCAGCTGGTCGACGGCCGACAACGCCGCCATCCACCAGTGGAGCGACCACGGTGGCGCGAACCAGCAGTTCCGGTTGGCGGACTCACCGGACGGATACGTCCGGTTGATCAACCGCAACAGCGGGAAGGCCGTCGAGGTACCGGGCTTCTCCTCCGAGGACGGGACCGGCATCGTCCAGTACTCGGACTGGGGCGGCGTGAACCAGCAGTGGAAGCTCGTCCGCGTCGGCTTCGTGGGTTTCCCCTCCTGCTGACACCGGTATCCGGTTCAAGCCCACCGAAACTCCCCCTGCCCGCTGGGCAAGGGGGAGTTTCGGTGGGCGCGCGCCCGAGGTCGCACGGCCGACAGCGAGGTCCGAAAAAGACTTGGACCGGGCGGCAATCTTTCCCGAAGAGGATCGAACGCCGGGTTGCCCGGTCCTGACCGCTGCGTGCTGCGCAGCGCGCTCGGGAGACGTGGCGCCGCCCTGAGCCGTGTGACAGGCACGGCAGGCCGCGTTTTCCCCGGAGCGATTGGCCGGCGCACTGCTCGACGGGGTCCGCGAGATCCTGGCCCGGCTCCTGCCGAGACGGCGACGACGCAGCAACCCCCGCGTCGTCAAACGCAAGATGTCCAACTACAAACTCAAACGCATCCCGCACCGGAACTGGCCACAACCCACCCGCGACCCCGCCGAGGCAGTCGGGATCGCACCGCACTGCCGCGCCGTCTCCGCCAACAAGCAGCGCAGACCACTCTAAGTGAGCGTTTGGTTCTCAGTTGTCCGTTTCATTTGGCTTAGCTGTCGCGCCAGTTGGTGGTGTTTTCGTGGGTGAGGCGGCGGGTCATGAGGTTGATGGCGGCGAGTTGGATCATGGCCGCTGAGCGGTGGGGGTGGGTTTCGTAGTCGCGGGCCAGGCGGCGGTGGTGCATGAGCCAGCCGAGGGTGCGTTCGATGACCCAGCGGCGGGGCTGGACGCGGAAGCCGCGGGTGGTGGGGTCGCGTTGGACGATTTCGAGGTCGATGCCGAGGTGGGCGGCTTGTTCGATGGCTTTGGTCTTGTAGCCGTTGTCGCCCCAGGCTTTGGTGATGGTGGGGTGGCGCTCGCGGATTTTGGTCAGGAGTTGGGTGCCGGCGGCGGAGTCGTGGACGCTGGCGGCGGTGACGGCCACGGCCAGTAGGAGGCCGAGCGTGTCGGTGACGATGTGCCGTTTGCGTCCGATGATTTTCTTGGCGGGGTCGATGCCTTGGCTGGTCAGGGGGACGGTGGCGGAGGTTTTGATGCTCTGGCTGTCGATCAGGCAGGCGCTGGGCTCGTTGGTGCGGCCTTCGGCCTGGCGGATTTTGCCGCGTAAGAGGCCGGTGAGCTGGTCAAAGATGCCGTCGGCTTCCCAGTGGGCGAAGTAGCCGTAGACGGTCTGGTGGGGTGGGAAGTCGTGGGGCAGGTAGCGCCAGGGGATGCCGGTGCGGTCGACGTAGAGGATGGCGTTCATCAGGGCGCGTAGGTCGTGGGTGGGTTTGCGGATGCCGTAGCGGGCTTGGCGCCAGGCTTCGAGGGTGGGGCGGATGAGTTCCCAGCGGGCGTCGGACAGGTCGCTGGGGTAGGGCCGTGAGGGCTGCATGATGCCTGGGTATGCGGTGGCGGCCGGTCTGAGCAGGGCGTGGGCGGGGGCGTTGGGTGCATCGGGGCGTGCGTTCTCGATCTCGGGTGAACCGGTAAGTTTCTGAATGAGACAGGAGCTTTGGTAAGGAACCCGGCGCATAACTGGTCTGCTGATTGCCGCAGAAGCCGTATTTCCGGCGGATCGCTTGGTTCGGTGCTCACGCCGGGTCGCTGACAAATCACTATGAACCGCCCAATAGGCGTATCAAACGCTCACTAAGAGAGCATCTGATCAGCGTTCATGTTGTTGTGAGCGGGATGTCCGTTTCGATTCGCCAGGTTGGTGCAGATTCTCCGGTCAGCTCGCGGGACATTTTGTTAGCCATGGCCCAGTGGATCATCGCCCTCGATCTCTGCGGGAGTGCTTCGTAGTCCCGCGCCAGGCGGCGGTGTTGCATCAGCCAGCCGAAGGTCCGCTCGATCACCCACCGTTTCGGCCGCGGCTCAAACCCCTTCGCCCCTGGCCGGTGCACCACCTCGACATCGATGCCCAGTCCGGCGCCGTGGTTGAAGGTGCTGTTCTGGTAACCGCCGTCGGCCCAGACCTTGGTCACGCTGGGATGTGTCGCGGCCAGGTCCTCGAGCAGGAGCTTGCCGGTGGTGTCCTGCACGTTCGCGGCAGTGACGAGGACGGCCAAGACCAGGCCGAGCGTGTCGGTGATCAGGTGCCGCTTGCGCCCTTTGATCTTCTTGCCGGCGTCGATGCCCTGGCTGGTCTCCGCGACGTTTGCCGAGGTCTTCACGCTCTGAGCGTCCACCACAGCCGCGGTCGGCTCAGCACGACGGCCGTGGAATCGGCGGGTCTTGTCGCGTAACAGGTCGTGGACCTGCTGGGTGGTGCCGTGGGCTTCCCACTTCGCGTAGTAGTCGTAGACGGTCTTGTGGAGCGGGAAGTCGTGCGGCAGGTACTCCCACGGAATTCCGGTGCGGTTGACGTAGAGGATCGCGTTGACGATCTCTCGTAGGTCGTGCACCCGAGCTGCCGTGCCGGGTCCGGTCCGTCTCGCCCGCCAAGCGGTGAAGACCGGCTCGATCAAGGCCCAGCGGGCGTCGGACACATCACTGCGGTACGGACGACGAACACTCACGTCCCATGCAACGACCACCCACTGCGCCAGTCACAAAAACATCCCAGAACGCCAACTACCGAGATCAGATGCCCTCTTAGATCGAGGACGGATCCAGACGGACGCCCATGACTTCATGGCGATTGTCCGTGAGTACCGAAACGTCGACGCGGCATCCGCGCGGTCATCCCGCAGCCCGCCGACCAGATCGGCCACCGTCTGCGGCGAGGCCGAGCCGGAGGCCGCCCGCCCGGCTTCGACGCCGAGACATACAAGGAGCGCAATACAGTCGAGCGGTGCATCGCCCGACTCAAGCAGTGGCGCGGCCTCGCAATGCGGACGGACAAGCTCGCCATCGCATACCAGGCCGCACTCCACCTTGCTGCAATCTTCATCTGGACCCGGCGCTGAGCAAGGCGTCCGAAGGATTCGTCAGGCCAGCGCGTGGACGACGAGCCGGTTCTGATCTCCGTCAAAGATGCCGGCCAGAACGTTGTCCTCCCGCCGGTCCCCATTGAAGAGATTCCGCTGGTGGACGTGCACGGCCAGAAGCGTACCCACGATGAGAGTCCACGAACGAGAGGAACCCCAGCCGACGCGCGGCCGGGGTTCCTCAAGGTGGTGAGTATCGGTCAGCGGGTGGAGTTGCGCACGCCGTAGACAGCTCGTCTACGTGTCGGCGGACCGCACCCCATCGCGATCACCGTGGATCAGGCGAGTCAGCGCTGCAGGGTGAGCAGGCCCGGCCGGTACGGCAGTGTCAGGTACTCGGCGCCGTCCGAGGAGGGGTTCCTCCCCTGGTAGAGGAGCTGCAGGTTGCAGGGGTCGATGGTCATGGTCTGGTCGGGGTTGTCGCGCACCAGGTCACCATGGCTGATGTCGTTGGTCCAGGTGGCGTTGCTGTTGGCCTTGCCGGCGAAGGGGTTGCTTTCGGTGGCGGCCTGCGGGGTCCACGGACCGTTCAGGCTGGAGGCCGTGAACGAGCGGAAGAAGCGCTGCTCATTGGCACCCCGAGCCTCGACGATCATGAGGTACTGGTTCTGGCCCTTGACCTTGTAGACCTCCGGCGCCTCGAACAGGTTCTTCTCCGTGTCGCTCATGACCGTCGTGAACGAGGAGCCGAAGCTGCTGGGGAAGTTCCCGATCGGCATGCTCGCCCGGTAGATGCTGCCGTTGTCAGCGGCGAAGAACAGGTACATGTTCTGGTCGTCGGCGATCATGGTCGGGTCGATCGGGGCATCCTTCCGGTTCGGATCGGGGTTCTGGGGGAGGGTGCCGGTGAACAGCGGCTGCTTGGCGGACCAGCCGTTGGGGTTGGTGGGGTCGCTGGACGTGCGGTAGTAGAGCGGCCACTGGCTCCACTGGGACACCATCACCCAGATGTTCTTGGGCGCGAAGTAGAACAGTTCGGGCGCCACCGCGGACTCGTTCATCGGGGTCTGGGTGGCCGACCCCATGTCCGACCAGTTCGTGAAGGGACTGAACATCGTCGAGCCCCACGCCGTTCCGTTGGAGGTGGTCGCATAGACCAGGTGCTTGCCGTTGTACGTGGTGGTGGTGAAGTCCTTCAGTGCGACCTGCCCGTTCGCCGGCTGCGCCAGCGGGCCGGTCGATGTCCAGCGGTAGGTCGACGGAAGAGCGCACGTGTTGCCCGTCCCGGACAGGCCGGTCCACTTCTGGTTGGTGCCGCCGTGGCACGACCAGATCTGCACCCCCGTGCCGTTGGCCTTACCCCAGCCCGAGACCTCCAGGCACAGCCCCGACCGCACGCCGACGATCGTGCCGTCGGGGTTCACCCGCCACTGCTGGTTGTCACTGCCGTTGCACGTCCAGATCTGCACCGGGCTCCCGGACGTGGTGGCGCCGCCCCGGACATCCAGGCACTTGTTGCCGTACACCGTCAGCTGGTTGCCGTCCGTCAACGTCCACCGCTGGTTGACTCCACCGTGGCAGTCCCAGATGTGCACGTTCGCGCCGTCGGTCTGGCTGAAGCCCTCCACATCGAGACACCGGCCGGAATCAACACCGCGCACGTCGCTGGTGGTGGCCGCCTGAGCCGGGCCGGCGACGAGCAGCGCCGCCAACGCGGCCAGGGCCGCAACCACGGCGGCGAGCACCGCCGACGCGCGTCTGAGGCTGAAACTACGTCTGTGCATAAGGACCTCGTCATCCTTGAGCAAGCGACTCCGGTTTGGCCCCTCAGGGGCTGTCCGGCTGCCGGTACAGTGCGGCTTGTTCGTTATGTCGAACAGGGGTCGAAGTATCGATCGTGGGAATGCTAGACATCCCATGAATGACGTCAATACTTCTCGCACAATTCGTGGGCAGAAACGTTCGCAAGCTGAAACCAGCGGCTTCAAGTCCCGTGGTTGTGCGGGTCTTTGACTGAGGGGCAGGTAGCGGTGCGGGCACGGGCTTGGTGATCATTACGGACCCCGGCCAGGTCACTCACCTGAGCCTCCGGTTCGGCTCGGTGCCCAACCCGCGCTCGCGGCGGGGCCGGTGACACTCACTGACGCCGCTCCGGTCGACGTGTGCCTGCGGCGGTCGTCTGCGGCGCCGGGGGGCGTCGAGAACTCGCCGAGCGGGGTGCGAGGGCTTCGGGTGGGCCGTTCACGGGCCCTCGCTGTGGGCCGTCACATGCTCGGGTGGCGGCGTACACCGTCGTCGGCGGCGATCGGGTGTGTGCCGGGGGCTGTTGACGGCGACGTCCCGGACCGGGCGGTGGCTGCCTACCGCGCCGACCGGCACCACGCCACCGACCAGCACCACGGGGGGGGGATCGTCGGCGTCCGCACCCGCAGTGCTGGGCAGGTCGCGCCAGGGTGAGCAGGTGCGGTACTTCCACGCAATAGCCTTAAGGGTCCGGCGATGGTCAGCCCACCGTCGCCCACGGGCCGGATCGGCCGGCATCGGAGGTTCGATCCGGTCCCACATCGCACCGGTGATCACTAATCGGACAGACACATCCGATCAACTGACCAACCTATCAAAGAGACACGCTCTGTCCTGGTCGGCGGCCTCGGCAGCTTCGCCGTCCCCGGCCTGCAGGCACTGTCCGCGTTCGTCGGCGGCGCACTGGCCTTCGCCGCCATCAGCAACACCTGTGCCATGGGCGTGATGCCGTGGAACCGCACCCCGTCGAGTCCTCGCACCGCCGCTACGAGTGCTTTCCCGTTTCCGGTCCTCCGGATCAGCGCAAGACCGAGTGTCTTCACGGGTGGACCGTTCAGCAGATGGCAGACGTGGGTGGGCTACCTGGTCTTGAACCGGTCCGGCCGTACGAAGTCCAGGCCTTCCATGGTCTGTTTGCCGAGCGCCTCGTGTGCGGCGATGTGGCCATAGCCGGTGGCCATTTTGAAGCCCTTTCCGGAGAACCCGGTGGCACAGTAGATCCTGCTGTTCTCGTCCAGCCAGCCGAGGAGGGGATGCCTGTCCTCGGTGAACAGGTCGGGGAAGGCGTCGGAGCGCGCGATGGTGGGGATCAGGCCGGGGAAGAACTCGGTGACGATCTCGGTGACCTTTTCGATTTCTTCCCGGGTGAGTTCCCTGGGCACGGCGTCCGGGTCGGGGGTTGCCCGTGCGCGCCCGGCCAGCGGTCCGTCCACCGATGCCTTGACCGTCACGCCGTCGACGGCGGGTGCGCCGTACATGGAGCGATCCTCGTACCACCGGCTGAAGGCGGGGAAGTTCTCCGGAGAGAACTGCGTGCCGTCCTGGGCGATGAACCAGGTCAGGACGATCCGATGGGCTTCTGTGACGGCCTTGAGGTGGTCGGGCATGAGCCTTCGGGACCAGCCGCCCGAGGCGACGATGACCTTTTCGAACGTCCAGGTTCTGTCGCCCGAGGTGACGACGACGCCGTGGTCGGTTTCGGTGATGCTGTCGACGGGGGTGTTCTGCAGGACGGTGGCGCCGTTGGCTCGGGCCGCCGCGACGGCGGCGCTGACGGCGCGGTCGGTGCGCAGAACGCCGCCGTGGGGGTCATGGACGGCGCAGTCGTCGGGGCGGAGGTTGTGCTGCGGGTAGCGTTCGGCCAACTCCTCCCGGCTGAGGACGCTGTGCTCGGCTCCGGTGATGCGTGTTGCCTTGATGAGGCTGTTGATGTAGCTGCCGTTCGCGGTTCCGATGGACAGGCCGCCGGTAGTGGTGAGGATGTCCTGCCCGGTTTCCGCTTCGAGCTCGGCCCACAGGCCACGGGAGCGTTCGATGATGGGGTAGTACTCGGGCCTGCCGAGGTAGATCATGCGGAACAGGCGCGTGTCCCCGCCCACCGCACTGCGGCCGTGGGCAGGAGTGGCTGCCTCGAAGCCCACCACCGAGCCGGACAGCCGGGAGGCCTGCCACAGGGCCATGCTCCCGATGCTGCCCAGGCCGATGACTGCCAGTTTTGCGTCCATGAGAGCGGTTTCCTTTTCGTCTACTCGTGAAGTCCGGCGAGGCGGCTGCCGAATCGGGCCAGGAGTGAGGTCTTGCTGGAGCCCCTGCGCTCTTCCCACTGGTCCGCGATACCGAAGAGCCGGTACATGGCGTGAACACCCAGCCAGCGGATCGGCTCCGGTTCCCACTTCGGCGCCCGGTAGCCCACCCAGGGAAGCGTGGTCCGTTCGGTTTCCTTCTCGAAGGCGAGCTCCACGAGAGTCCTGCCGCCGACGTAGGCCGACGTGACGCCGTGTCCCGCGTAGCCGGTGGACGATCCGATCCCGGACGCCGGGTCCCAGTGCACGCCGCCGTTCCAGTCACGTGTGACGCCCAGGACTCCCGACCAGGCGTGGTCCACCTCGAAGGGGATGCCCGGGAAGAAGGAACTGAGCTTGTGCGAGATCAGGTCGATGGTGGACTGGGCGGTCGCACCGGCTCCCCCCGTGCCGGACCCGAAGACGTAGGGGACACCACGGCCCCCCCATGGCGATACGGCCGTCCGACGTCCGCTGGGAGTAGATGAACGTGTGAGCGGAGTCGTTGAGGCACTGGGGCCCGTCCCAGCCGATCTGCTGCCACGCCTCCTCTGGCAGGGGCTTGGTCACGATCATCGATGAATTGACCGGGATCAGGCTCCGGCGACCCAGCAGCTGCCCCGAATAGCCTTCGGTGCAGATGAACGTCTTCGCCGCGGTGACACGCCCGTCGGCCAGGGTGAGGGTCTTCCCCCCCGACACTGTCCACGCGGCTGCCCTCGTAGATACTCACCCCCATGGAGGTCAGGGTGTCGGCGAGGCCGTAGACGAGCTTCGCGGGGTGAATCCGCGCGCAGTGCTTGTAGAAGAGCCCGCCGTGGACGGTGGAGATGTTGATCCGGGATTGGAACTCGTCCCGGTCGAACAGGTGGACTTCGTCGTCGGTCAGCCCGTACTTCAGGTCGGCGTCACGCCTGGTGACCAGCCGGCCCAGCCCCGCCCGAGTGTGGGCGGCGACGAGCGCTCCCCCCTTGTGCTGATCTGCATCGATCCCCTCGGCCTCAAGGATGTCCAGGACCGCGTCGACGCCGGCGACGAACTCCTGCTGGAGTGCCCGGCTCGCTTCCAGCCCTCCGCCGGCGCGGGCGAAGGTGGCACGGTTTCCCGGAGGCATCGCCGAGAGCCAGCCACCGTTGCGCCCCGATGCGCCGTAGCCGATCTGTTCGGCCTCGAAGACGGCGACGGAGAGGGACGGTTCGAGCTTCTTGGCGAAATACGCCGCCCACAGTCCGGTGTAGCCGCCGCCGACAATGGCCACGTCGACGAAGTCCTGACCGGTGAAACGAGGGAATGACGGCTTCCTGTCGGCCAGTTGGGCCACCCAGAAGCCGAGTTCTCCGTTTCGGGGTGGTGCCGCGAGCGCGTTCATGTGTGTCCTTCATCTGTCTCTGGGAACCATGGGCCGGTGCTGGAAGGCGGTGAAGCCGCCGTCGACGGGGAGCGTCGCCCCGGTGATGTACAAGGACTCGGACGACGCGACGAAGTGGACGGCGGCGGCGATCTCCTCGGGGAGTGGCGAGGTGCCTGAGCGGGTGCCGGCGCCGGCACCGAGGCCCCCACGCCCGCGGATGGGCGGCTCGGGGCCGCGGGCCTGCGCTGGAAGGAGGCCTTGAAATGTGCGCCGTGACGTATGGCCTGGAGTCGAGGCTGTGCTCGGCGCCGAAGTCCTGCACACGGCTGATGGTTCCCGCATCACGTCGACCGGCACCATCGGCGCTTGGATACGCGCCGCTACACGGCAGTGCAGATGATCTGGATCTCTACGGGACTGTTGAGCGGCAGCCCGGCGACACCGATCGCGGTGCGGGCGTGCCGTCCGTTCTCGCCCAGTACCTCGATGAGCAGTTCACTGGCCGCGTTGGCGACCTGCGACTGCTCACCGAAGTCCGGCGTACTGGCCACGAAGACCAGCATCTGCACGATCCGGACCCGGTCCAGATCGCCCACCGCCTGCACAGCGGCGGCGAGCGCGTTGAGCGCGGCATGGCGCGCGAGCTCCTGCGCGGCCTCCAGCTCCACGTCCCGGCCGACGACACCCTGACCCAGCAGCTCACCGTCCCGGTAAGGCAGTTGGCCGGAGAGGTGGATGGCGGACCCCACCGTCCGGTGGGGCACGAGGTACACGCTGTCGGCGAGGACGGGTAGCTTCAGTCCTAGGGCTCGGAGCCTCTCTGCAGCCGAGTCGCCCTTGACGGTTTGAGGCAGGGGCTGACTCATGCCGTCACCGCCTTGCTGCGCATCACGTTCTCGGTTCTCCGCTCGGGCGTCAGGGACGGGGCAGGCCGAAGAGGACCGGGAGGTCGGCGATGTCGGTGATCCGCTCGTAGCCGAGCCAGTGCTCGTCGTGCTCCCAGCCGCGGTCGACGTACACCTTGTTCTCGATGCCCATGATGGCCGCGGAGCGCAGGTCGTACATCGGGCTCGCGGAGACGTGCACGAGCTCGTCGGGTGTCACGCCGAGCCTGCCGAACATGTACTCGAACGCGTACAGTCGCGGCTTGTAGACACCCATCTCCTCGGCGCTGATGATGACCTCGAAGGGGGCCTTGAGGTTCTCCGCCAGGCGCACGGCGTGTGCGGTGTCGCTGTTCGTGATGATGACCAGCGGGACCTCCTCGGCCAGGCGGTTCAGCGCCTCGGTGACACCGGGGTGCGGGCCCCAGGTGGGGATGCGCTCGTACACCGCCCGCGCCTCGTCCTCGCGGTACTCGAGACCGATGCTGCGCGAGGCGCGTTCCATGGAGCGCGCGACAACCTGGTGAAACGGCTGGTACGCGCCCGTGCACTCGTCGATCCGGTACGCCTTGCAGATCCGCAGGTACTCATCGGCGACCTCGGCCGGCAGCCGGTCACCCAGGATCTCGCGCATCGTGTCGTTGATGCTGAACTTGATCAGCGTTCCGTTCATGTCGAACGTCGCGAACTTGGGCTTGATGTCGAATGCCACTGGTCCTCCTGTGTGCTTAGGTGGAGCAATCTGGTGCGTCGGTCGATTGTCGACCATCTACTTGGTCGATTGTCGACCAAATGTGGCTGAGTTGTCAACGGTGTCAGAGGAGCGTCTTGGGTAGGGCGGCGCTGACCCCTTCCGCCCGCATGAGGTGATCCAGCGGTGCAGCCCACGTCAATGACGTTGATGCAACCGGCGGAGGTATAGTCGACAAACGACCAAGTGGTCGGCAATCACTGAGGGAGGGCCACGGGGTGGACCACAAGTTCGAGTGGCAGGAGCAGCGGACGACGACGCCTGAAGGCGTCTACCGCACACTGCGTGCCGCCATCCTTGATGGGACCGTGCCTCCTGGTGGCCAGCTGCGCGAGGCGCACATCGCCGCGGATCTCGGCATCAGCCGGTCCCCGCTGCGCGAGGCGCTGACCAAGCTGGAGGAGGAAGGCCTCGTCGTGAAGATCCCCTACCGTGGGGCGTTCGTCGTGGAGGTGAGCGCTCGGGAGGTCGCCGAGATCGACTCGGTCCGGCTGCGCGTCGAGCCGTACGCCGCCGAGCTCTCGGCCGAAGCGCTGCGCGGTCCGGAGCGGCCCCAGTTGCTGCAAACCGTCGAGGATCTCCGCCGGGCCATGGAGAAGGACGACATCCCGGCCAGCATCGACGCGCACCTCCGATTCCACAGGCTCTTCTACGATCTCTCGGGTCACGGCGTCCTGCAGAGTCTCTGGAACGGCTGGGAGACCAAGCTGCGCCTCCACCTCAGCGTCGACCACCGCACCTACAGCGACGACCCGCAGCAACTGGTCGTCGAGCACGAGAGGTTGGCCGCCGTTGCCCTGGGCGGCGACACCGACGCGTTCCGTCAGGAACTGGCTGCCCATTTCCCCATGGGGCTCGGGGACCAGGCCGAAGATCCGGGGGAGCGTACGTCCCGGCATGTCTGAGGCCTTGCCGCCTGCGTGAAACATCCAAGCCCGCTCGCCGCGGCGTCGACGCCGCCGCGTTCGGTGATCGAGGTGTGTGACCACGGGCAGGGCGTCGGTGAAGGGTCCGCCGGTGGGCGCATGCCGGATCGAGCGGTTGTGCCGAGTCCTGGGTGCCTCCTGTCGTGCCGCGATCGGTCGGCTTCCGTCGACTCGGTCAGGGGTGGTGGCAGTCACGGCCGGTCGCGGCTGGTGAGGCGCATGCGTAACCGTTGATCGACAAGCGCTGACCGGTCACTCTTCGCGCACCGGTCATGCGATCGCGATCGAATCTCAGTCTTCACTGACCCGCATGGTGCGCTTGTCGCACCGCATCATCGGTCGCCGAACGCGCTGCCAGTCCGAGCGCCCCGTTCTCGACCTGCCCGGATGCCGCCCCGCACACTGGTGCGGCGTCCGGGCCTCTTTCGTGGCCACGGTGAAGGGCCGGCGTCCCTCCTGGCCCGCGAGTGCCCGTAGGCACTCGGTAAGCCCCCAACTCGCCTGGCGTCTCACGCCGCTAGGGGCTTCCCTGAGCGGCCGCTACGCCGCCACATCGCACTCTCGAAACTGATTCTGCGGCCGCGTTCGAGGCTGAAGTTCGTATTGACAGTGCTCGACAGGCGGCCATATGGTCGACAAACGACAATAGGCTGACGGTTTTAAGCCACCATAAGAGGTTTTGTCACCACCATTGCTCGAGAGGAGAGCCGAGTACAGATGATCAAGATTCATGAGACTTCGGCAGCGAACACCGACTCGGCTTCCGATCGGCTGCAGGCCCTGGGGCTGGCCCTTCCCGAACTCCGGGAGAACCCGTACTACGTGCACCACCGGACGGTGGGCTCCAGCATCTACATTTCGGGCCAACTGCCTTACCGGGACGGTGACCTGCTTGGTCAGGGTGTCGTCGGCCGGGACGTGGAGCTGGAGGCCGCGCAGGAGCTCGCGCGCCATGCCGCGCTCAACGCGCTCGCCGCCGCTGTGCAGGCGGTGGGCGATCTGGACCGGGTCCGGATCGTGCAGATGCTGGTCTTCGTGGCCAGTACGCCGGACTTCGGTGAGCAGTCGCAGGTCGCCAACGCGGCCAGTGAACTGCTCATCGAGGTACTGGGCGAGAACGGACGGCACGCCCGCACCGCGATCGGTGTCGCCGGGCTGCCGCTCAACAGTCCCGTAGAGATCCAGATGGTCATCACCGCTGCGTAGGGCGGCCCTAACGGCGGTGTACCCGAGCGCGCGTGACATCGCGGGGCACGCGCCTTCGGCATCCAGGGGGAGTCAGCCACCCGCGCCCCTCGATCGTTCCAGGCAGAACCACAAGGAGGGCAGCGTGAACCAGCTGCAACGAGCACTCGACGCTCTGGTCGAGCGGATCGACACCCCCGCGCCGATCGTCCTCGTCGACGTCATGCAGGGCAACATCGACCGCATACAGAGCTTCGCCGACCAGCACAACATCAAGGTCAGGCCGCACGTCAAGACACACAAGTGCGTGGAGATCGGACGACGCCAGATCGAGGCCGGCGCGGTCGGCATCACCGCGGGAAACGTCGGTGAGGCCGAGGTCTTCGCCGCGGTCGGGTTCGACGACATCTTCCTCGCCTACCCGATCTGGGCCGCGGGATCGAAGAAGCCCCGGATCCGCCGGCTCGCCGAATCCGCCCGGCTGCGGGTCGGCGTCGACAACGTCGCGGCGATCGAGGCCCTCGCCGACGCGATGGGAGACGAACCGGACCGCCTCCAGGTCGTGATCGAGGTCGACTGCGGCGCCCGCCGTTCCGGGGCGCCGCCCGAGCTCGCGGGCGACCTCGCGCTCGCCGCCCGCAAGCGCGGTCTGGTGCCGGCGGGCGTCTTCACTTACCCCGGTCACGGCTGCGCCGACCGGGACGCTCGCCGGCGTGCCGCGCAGGACCAGGAAGCCGCACTCACCACCGCGGTACGCAGCCTCGAAGGCGTCGGGGTCACCGCAGAGGTGGTCAGCGCCGGCTCCACGCCCACTCTTGAGTTCTCCACCAGCAGCAGCGTGATCACCGAGATCCGTCCCGGCGAGTACGTCTTCGGCGATCTGAACAACGCCCGGCTGGGCTCCTGCACGGAGGACCAGATCGCGCTGTTCGTCGCCGGCACCGTGGTGAGCGACTGGGTCCCCGACCAGGTCATCGTCGATGTGGGCAACAAGGCCCTCAGCAAAGAAGGCAGCCCCGAGATCGGCTACGGCGGCATCGCCGGCACGAAGGCGGTCCTGTCCAAGGTCAACGAGTACCACGGGTTCCTCCCGCTGCCGGACGGCGACTTCCGCCCCCGCGTCGGCAGCGTCGTACCGGTGGTGCCCAACCATGTGTGCCCCGTCGTCCTCGGTTTCGAGGAACTGATCGTCACCGACAGCACGGGCACGTCGCTGGAGCGCTGGCCGGTCGACGCCCGCGGATTCCTCAACTGACCGGCATGGAACGAGACCCCGGTCCTTCCCAAGCCCCCACCCCCGACGACCTCTCCCGCAAGAGGAGTGCCTGACATGAGACTCAAGAACGTCACATCCCTGGTGACAGGCGCCAGCAGTGGCATAGGGCAGGCGGTGAGTTCCCACTTCCGCCGTGAGGGCGGGCGGCTCCTGCTCAGCGGCCGCAGGGAGCGGCTCGACAGCGCTGGGCCCGACGACCTGTACGTTCCCGGAGATCTCAACGATGAGACGTTCGTCGAGCACCTGGCCAAGCAGGCCGCAGAGTCCTTCGGCACCGTCGACGTCGTCGTCCTCAACCACGGCCTGCAGGCCGACGGTCCGCTCACCGAGATGGCCTGCGACGACGCGAGGAACGTGCTCGAGAGCAACCTGCTCAGCGCGTTCCTGGTCATGAAGCACTTCGCCCCGCTGATGCCCGAGACCGGCGGCTCGTTCGTCTGCGTCAGTTCACGGCTGGGCATGGTCGGCATGGCCGGGCAGGTCCTGTACTCCGCCGCCAAGGGGGGCCTCATCATGCTCGCCAAGGGCGCCGCGATCGAATGGGCCCCGCGCAACATCCGGGTCAACGTCGTCGCTCCGGGGCTGACCGCCACACCGATCATCGAAGCGGCGTTCCAGCGCAGGCCTGACCCCGAGGGCTACCGCCGCCAGCGCGAGAGCACGATCCCGCTCCAACGCCTCGCCACCCCTGAAGAGGTCGCTGACGCGGTGCTCTTCTTCGCATCGTCGGAGTCGTCGTACGTGACCGGATCGGTCCTGACCGTCGACGGCGGGTACACCGCCGGCTGAGCACCCTGCTGGGCACCACCATCAGCAAGCAATCGAAACCGTGCGCAAGATCTACGTCACCGTGACGTGATGCCGATGCTCGGCCCCGATCGCCTTCCGGGGGGGCCTACGCGAAGCCACCTGCTGAGCAACGACGCCGGGGCCGGTAGACCGCTCGGCCCGTCCCTCAGCCGCAGGCCAGGATCTGTTGCACCCCTCAGCAGAGCCCTCATGCTCCGGCTCTGCTGAGGACCACCCCCACTCCGCTTGTCACCCCATGTCCCGGCCCCGGTTTCCCCACCGCCACCCACCCGATCACCCACGGCGATCGGCAAGGCAAGCGGGCGCTGCCCTGTCCGCGTTCGCCGCCCTGAACGACCCCCCCGCCAGCGATGCAAAGCCCCCGCACAGCTGGTCCCACGCGTCCCCAAATGAGGAGTACTGCCATGAGTGATGCCCAGATCGGTCGTAGAGCGCTCCTGCGAGGAGCAGGCGGTCTGGCCGCCCTTGCCGCTCTTCCCTCCCTCTCCGCCTGCGGCACCGGCTCCAACCGGACAGCCGGTGGGAGTGGTGGCAAGGGCGGCAAGACGGTGGTCGTCCGTGACAGTGGCGGTTCCTATGGTGCGGCTCTGCAGAAGGCGATCTACACGCCGTTCACGCAGGAGACCGGTATCCAGGTGAAGGTGCTGAACCTGGACGACGCCCCGCTGCTGGCCCAGATCAAGCAGGGTCGGCCGCAGTGTGACCTCATCAACAACTCGATGATGTCGCACACCAAGTACGTGAAGCAGGACGCGCTGGAGGCGCTGGACCTCGACCGGATCAAGAGCGTGAAGAGTGCGAAGATCCCCGAGAACCAGATCACCGACCACGCCATCAGCCACGCCTTCTACGGCCAGTGCATCGGGTACCGCACGGACGCGTTCGGGGGCAGGAAGCCGGAGTCGTGGGCGGACTTCTGGGACACCAAGGCGTTCAAGGGCGGCCGTTCGATGTGCAACCCGGACGGTGACCTGCCTGAGTTGGAGTTCGCGCTGCTGGCCGACGGCGTGCCGATGGACAAGCTGTATCCGCTGGATGTGGACCGGGCCTTCAAGGTGCTGACGCGGCTGCGGGGCGACATCAAGAAGTTCTGGGACAGCGGCCCGCTCCCCGGTGTCCTGCTCAGCCGCCAGGAGGTCACGATGTCCACCGTCTGGGACGGCCGGCTCGCCGACCTGGAGAAGCGGGTCGGCTCCCCGGACCTGGAGGACACCGAGCTCGGCCCGCTGGCCGACCACCGTGCGGTGGACAAGGTCCGCCACCTCGTCGAGGATGCCGTGGCCCGGGGCGCCGTCGTCATGGGCAAGGCGGACATCCCTGACGGGCCGGGCCACTGGGCCGCCCCCACCGTGCTGGACCACGTCCCCGCCGACGCCGCGATCATGCACGAGGAGGTCTTCGGACCCGTCGCCGCCATCCACCGGTTCTCCACCGAGGCCGAGGCCATCACTGTGGCCAACAACACCGAGCACGGCCTCGCGTCGTACGTGATGACGTCCCACATCGACCGCGCCCGCCGGGTCGCCGCCCGCTTGCAGGCCGGAATGGTCGGCATCAACCGCGGCCTGGTCTCCGAGGTCGCGGCACCCTTCGGCGGGGTCAAGCAGTCCGGCCTGGGCCGCGAAGGCGGACCCGAAGGCCTCCACGAGTACCAGCAGCTCAAGTACCTGTCCATGCCCGGCTTCAACACCTGAGCAAGGCGGACTCCAGCGCAGGGCTCGCCCACGTGCAGGCCGGGCAACGCAGTGACCGGGATGATGATCCGTTCCGCGACGTCCACCGGCGCGCGGTCGACTCCGGCCCGGGTGGCCAGTCTCCGGCGGCGGCTTGATACCGCCGGCCTGGTCACCGGGACGACCGCTTCAGGGAGAGGGTCTCGACCTCAGTACGCCCTGTTCGGGCCTGGCGCCGCCGAGCTTGCGTACGACCGGCGGGTGGCCCCTGGTTCAGGCGAGGTCATGACGGCCTTCCCGGAGTTGCGCAACGACGTCGTCCAGGGGTACGGCCATGGCCCGCCCGACGTTGATCCAGTCGTCCTTGGCGTGGCCGAGGAGGTAGTCGCGCCGTTCTGGTACGCGCTCCGCGCGCCAGTTCGTGATCAGGGCGCGCAGCGTGAGTCGTGCCAGCGCGGCAATCGGCAGCAGCGGAAGTTCCCAGTCCTGGATAGGGCGTGCCCGTTCGTAGCCGGCGACGAAGGCGCGGGCATCCAGCCAGGGGTGATCCGGCGTCCGGCCGAGCAGGTTCGCCAGGGAGACAGCAGGGTCGAAGATCAGGGCACTGCGCATGGTGTCACCGAAGTCGATGACGCCGGTGACAAAGTCGTCGCTCTGCGGATCCACGACAACGTTGTAAGGGCTGTAGTCGCCGTGGATCACTTGCGTTTCGAGATCCTTCAGCCTCGGGACGACGACTCCGTCGAAAAGCCGGAAGACCTCTTGGGCCAACTGACGGTGCTCGGTATTCGGCGTGTGCTCGACGAGTCCGGTCATCTGGTGGAAATGTCGAATGTCCCATACCAGCCCTCGTCGGTCCGCGGGGTGCTCAAATACTTTCAGCGCCACGTCGACTCGTCCCAGCATCTCGCCCACCTTGGCGAGCTGTTCCGCGGTTGGATTCGTTCGTGCCAGGACCGTACCTTCGACGAAGTCGAACACCCGCAGGACTCGAGTCCTGCCGTCGTTCGTTTTGATGGCCACGCGGTCGTCTCTGTCGACGGTCAGCTTCACCCGCTGGACCGGCATTTCCGGAGCGGCGCCTTCGAGGAAACGCATCACGGCGGTCTGTAGAGCGACAACAATCTCTGCCTCGTCAGGGGGTGAGACCTTCACGAGGTAGTCGTCCGAGCCGGTCCTGAGCCTGAACGTGTCATCCTTCTCCGTCGCCAGTCGCTCGAGACGTCCGCCGACGTGGTAACGCCTCTCAAGGAGGGCGCTCACCAGCATGCCGTCGATGGGCTCGTGAGACGATGCCAGGCCACTCTCCTCGAAGAGTCGTTGAGCGATTTTCATTGCCGGTGAGTTGTTCATGGTCAGTTCCTTGGCCGGCCTGCTACAGACGGTCCTTCGCGACCTCGGAGAAGGTCTCCAGGAATCGGGTCACATCGGCGGAGGTGAAGGCCAGCGGAGGGCGGATCTTCAGGACGTTCGCCGCCCTGCCCGTGCCGCTGATGAGGATCCTACGGTCGCGCATGTCGTTGATGACGTCTTCGGTACGGGAGCGGTCGGGCTCGAGCGTCTTCCGGTCCTTGACGAGTTCCACACCGACGTAGAGACCGCTGCCGCGCACCTCAGCGACGTAAGGGGAATCCTTCGTGATCTCTTGGAGCCCTGTGCGCAGAGCCGTGCCGTTCTCGAGAGCGCGCTGCTGCACGTTCTCGTTCTCGAAGACATCCAGGACTGCGGCGCCGGCGGCCACAGGGATCGAGCTGCCGGCAAAGGTGTTGAAGTAGCGAACGTTCTGTCCGAACTCTTCGCAGGCCTCGGGGCGGAAAGCCACACCGGAGATCGGCAATCCGTTGCCCATCGGCTTGCCCATGGTGACGATGTCCGGCAGCACGGCGTGGCGGGTGAAGCCCCACATCGATTCCCCGAGCCGGGCGAATCCCGACTGCACCTCGTCCGCGATGTAGACGCCGCCTGCCGCGTGTACCTCCTCCACCATGGCCTTCATGTAACCGACCGGGTCCGTGAAGATCCCATCGCTGGAGTAGGCGCAGTCGGTGATCAGTGCCGCGAGCCGGAAACCGTGGCGCTCGAGGTCGTCGATCGCGCCGCGCACCTGGTTGCGCATGTGCTCGGCGAGCGTGGATCCGGGCGCGACGAGGCGCGGGTCAGGAGGATCGATGAGCCGGACGTTCGGTCCCAGCGGTGATCCTTTACCCAGAGTCGGCGAGAAGCTCGCCACCTCACGAGTGAGGCCGTGGTAGGCCCAGCGGGTCACGATGATTCCCTCACCGCCGGTGTGGAACCTCGCCACCCGCACCGCGAGGTCGTTGGCCTCCGACCCGCTGCACGCGAGACTCAGCTTTGACAGTTCCTCGGGGAAGGTCGCGAGAAGCCGCTCCGCATAGTCGACCAGCGACTCCTGGACGTAGCGGGTGTTGGTGTTGACCGCGGCCATCTGGCGGGAGACGGCCTCGGCCACGTGCGGGTGGGCGTGCCCGACGCACGGAACGTTGTTGTACGCGTCGAGGTAGTCGTTGCCGTCGCGGTCGATCAGGTGGGCTCCGTGACCGGAGACGAACTCGACCGGCTCCTTGTAGATGAGCGTGTAGCCAGGACCGAGCACCATGTTCCGGCGTCGGATGGTCTCCTGGAGGTGTTCGGGGAGTTCGCTCAGTCCGCCCGGGTCGAACCGGTTGGGGTAGTGGGCGAGGGCTCGACTCACCGTCGAAGTCATCGTGGGCACACCTTTCGGCCTGGTTCCGTCGGAGTTGCTCGCTGCCGTCGCTGTGACCCTACCATTTTTAGTCTCAGTTCCAATCTGAAACAAAAACGGTCCCGGGCACGGCTCGCTCGGCGTATCGGGCTCGCTATGGTCATGAGGTGACCAGCAACCCCACATCGCGCGACTACAACAAGGCCTCGGTCCTTGATGTGGTCCTGACCCGGGCGCCGTTGACGCGAAACGAGCTCATCGAGCTCACGGGCTTGAGCAAGGCCACGGTGTCCCGAGCCGTAGAGGAGCTCCGGGCGGATGGCTTCGTCATCGACGGCGGAGTCGACGAGGTTGTCGGCCGCGGCAGGCGGTCCACCTATCTGGACGTGCCCGGCACGACCGGGCATGTCGTCGGTATCGGCTTCGGAGCACAGACCACTTGTGTCCTCGTGACCGATCTGCGGGGCCGCGAGATCCACCATGTGACGGTTCCCACCGCGGACCACGACGAGGTCGGGGCCGGCGCCGAATGGCTGGTCGGCATGATCGCGAAGGCCGGTGAGTCCGCGCAGGGGCCACTGCGCCAGGTCGTCGCCGCGGTGCCGGGCCGGGTCCGGAACGGCGAGGAGATCTTCGGCCCGGCGGAGTCGATGAAGATCTTTGTCGGCTCTGATCTTCAGCGAGCCATGGCAGACCTGATCAATGCTCCCGTGCTCCTCGACAGTGACGCCAATGCGTCCTTGCTCGGGATCCTCACCAGCGACGCCACCGTCAGGAACGCCGCGCTCTTCAGCCTCAGCACCAACCTGAACTTCGCCAGCTGCACAGATCGCGAGCTCGCCCGCGGGCGGACGCCTGCCTTCGGGGACATTGGTGTGCTCTCCTCCGGGGTTGACGATGAAATCCTCGATGAGCTGCTGAGCACAAGAGGTCTTCTTCGCTTTGCTCGTGGGCGCGGACTCGACCTGGAACGCATAGAAGACCTCTGGCTGGAACCGCACGAGGAGATGCCGCACGCCGAGGTGCTGGAAGTGTTCACCACGGCAATCGCGACTGCTGTCAGCGTCGTCGCCGTGACGCTGGACCCTGAATCCGTCTACTTCGTGGGTCGATTGCGCCCGCTGGTCGAAGAAGTGCTTCCCGAGGTGCGCAGACGACTGGACCAGAGCCTTCCGGCGGTGCCGGAGGTCAAAGCGGTGACGCAGGTGATCGGTCTGTCGACGGCACAAGGGGCGGTGTACGCAGGCCTGGCCTTGGTTCAGGACCGGCTACGGAACGCTGTCCTCGGGGCGCGTCGGCAGAGCCAACCTGCAGAGCGATCCGCACCAGCCTTCTGACTCTTGACTCCCCCCTGGGCCGCTGCCATTCTCTATGCCAGATAACAGCACGGCATGCCACATTGTGGTACGAGTCACCGCGGGTCGGCGATGCGAAAGGAACGTCTCGTGTCAGCTGCGAGGAAGCGCGTCGCGGTGGTCGGCGTGGGAACGATGGGCAGCCAGGCTGCCTGGCGGCTGGCGGCACGGGGTGCCGAGGTCGTCGGCTACGACCGGTTCGCGCCCGGCCACGACCGCAGCGCCGCAGGCGGTGAGACCCGGGTCTTCCGCAGCGTGCAGACCCACGACGGTCGCTATGTGCCGCTCGTC
The DNA here is from genome assembly GCF_014205055.1 of Streptomyces luteogriseus. Lineage (NCBI taxonomy): Bacteria > Bacillati > Actinomycetota > Actinomycetes > Kitasatosporales > Streptomycetaceae > Streptomyces > Streptomyces luteogriseus. The sequence continues at coordinate 647,475 of NZ_JACHMS010000001.1, read as the reverse complement.
CGGCACGCCGACGCCCTCTGGAAGCAGCTGCAAGGGGAGACCGGGCGGGAACTGCGCCGTCTGACGGGAGCCCTGGTCATGGGGCCGCCCGACGATCCCGAGATGCGTACCGTCATGGACGGCATCGCCGAGCACGGCCTCGACCACGAGGTGATCGACACCGAGGCGATGACGAAACGTTTCCCGCAGTTCCGTGTCGATGACGGTGACCTGGTACTCCTCGACTCCCACGCGGGCTTCGTCCGCCCCGAGCTGACGGTCCAGACCGCGGCCCGACGCGCCGAGGAACTGGGCGCCCAAATCCGCCGCTACACCCCGGTGCGGGAAGTCACTCCTGTCCCCGGGGGAGGCGTGGAGATCCGCACCGACACCGACACCGAGCGCTTCGACGCCGCCGTCGTCACCCCCGGCCCCTGGGTGGGCGACCTGCTGCCCGACCTGCCGTGGGAAGTGAACGTCTACCGCACGATCAGCGCCTGGTTCCTGCCCCACGAGGACCACCCGGCAGACGCCGAGCGTCCAGCCTTCATCCGCTGCGGCGACACCCCCTTCTACGGCATCCCGTCCCCGGACGGCCTGACCGTCAAGCTCGGCCTGCCCCAGCCCCACCACAAGCCCGTGGACGACCCCAACCGCCTGAACCGGACCGTCGCACCGGAGGAACTGGAGTCCTTCACCACGGCGGTGCGACGCCACCTGCCCGGCCTGAACCCCGATCCGGTGCGCCTGTCCGTCTTCATGGAGGGCTACACCGACAGCACCCGCCCGCTGGTCGGCCCCCTGCCGGGCTGCGACGACATCGTCCTGCTGGCCGGCTTCTCCGGCCAGGGCTTCAAGATCTCGCCCGCCATGGGCGACATCGCCGCGGACCTCGCCCTTGAGGGCCGCACCTCCCAGCCGATCGACTTCATCACCACACACGGCCGCACCGCGGCCTGAGCCCGAACGAGGAAAGCCATGACGCTGACCATCGGCCCGCTGACGGCCGAGCCCGGCCGCCTTGGCCATGTCCGACCGCATCGCGGTCGTGCGCGAATATCTGATCGAGCAGTTCGACGCCTCCCGGTGAGGTGGCCCAGCCAAGCCGGAACGTGCCGGAGACTTACCCCCGCTTGCCGTGGAGGTCTGCAACCTCGACCGATTAGCGAAGGAGATGGTCCGCTGTGGACGCCGTCGACGAGAAGATCATCGCCGAGCTGACCCACAACGCCCGCATGCCGCACTCGGAGCTGGCCGGCAAGGTGCTGCTGTCCCGCAATGCGGTACGCCAGCGCGTCGAACGGTTGGAGCGCCAGGGCCACATCGCCGGATACACCATCGTCCGCGCGGGCGAGGACACCGGCGATGTCGCCTCGGCGCTGGTCCTCGTCTACCGCCAGGACCGCATGCGCGGCGGCGACGTCCTGGCCGCGCTCAAACGCATTCCAGAGGTCGTTGTCTGCGAGATCCTCAGCGGCGACTTCGACATCATGGTGCGTCTGGAGGCGGCCTCGCTCGAACGTGTACGGAGCATCTGGGAGGACATCGCCAAGATGCCCGGCGTACGGGACACGGTCACGGCGCTCACGCTGTCCAGTGTCGTCAACCGCCCGCGACGAGGGCGGAGTTCTACGGCACGGGGGTGAGCGGCGCTCTTGCCTCGTCCCTTTCCAGCAGCCCGCGCTGGACCACGAGGTCGGCTCCATCGCTGAATTGGGCGATGGCAGCCTCAGCTGCGCAGGACCTCTTGCTGACTGATCTTCTGCGCTGCGGAGGCGAAAGGGCGCTTGTGCCCTGGCTGTCCGGCAACGACCCCGCGCTGACGTTCCTGCGGGCCCGCTCCGCCGACCAGGCTCCGAGCTCCCGAGCAGCCGGCCCCCGTTCGGGAGCAACTGGGTCTGGCCGAGGGGCCGTTCACACATCTCGTGCACTGGCTGGGCGGGCTGCCCAGGATCTCCCGGCCCTGCAGACCGCGACACCGGCCCTCATCCTGCTCGGCGTCGTCGCCGGCCTCCTCATCCATGCCCTGCGCCGCGCGCTGCTCGGTCCGGCTCTGCGGGACGGGGCTCTGCCCGCCCTGCACGCACCGCCCCTCCCGCGAGGGCGCTCCACCCGCTGGGCCGGAGCCCGTGCCGTCGCGCTCCTCATCCTGGTCGTCGCCGGACTGCTCCGCGACCCCCTGCACGTGGACACGGCGGCCCGACTGCTCCCGCCCTCGGCCGCGCGCCCGCTGGGTACGGACTCCCTCGGCCGCGATGTGTGCGCCGTCCGACGTCAGTCCGGGTTCGGTGTCCCGTCGGTCCCGTAGGAGAGGTGTGCAGGGGGAGGACAAGGTCAGTGCCGGGCGAACGGAACCCCAGTCGGTTGTACGACGCCGCCACATCAGCCGATGGTCGGTCTGCCGATCGACTTCCGGCTCCAGCGGTCCAGGCGTTCGTGCTCGGTACGGAAGGCGGTCATTGAACCACTTCGCTGATGTGGTTGACGCAGACGACCTTGGGCTGGGTCATCTCCTCGAAGGCGAAGTGCACGCCTTCGCGGCCCATGCTGCCGTACTTGAACCCGCCGAACGGCATGGCGTCGAGGCGGTAGTCGGACGAGTCGTTGATCATGACTCCGCCTGCTTCCAGCAGCCGGGCCGCGGTCAGGGCGCGGTCCAGGCGCGAGGTGAAGATGCCCGCGTGGAGGCTGTAGTCGATGGCGTTGGCCTGCTCGATGGCATCCTCGAAGGACGTGAACGGCTGCAGCACGACGACCGGGGCGAACACCTCCTCCTGCCAGATCGAGCAGGTCGCCGGGACGTCTTCCAGGACGGTCGGCGTGCACAGGGTGCCGGTGACGTCGTTGCCGCACAGCAGCACCGACCCCTCGGCCACCGCCGTGTCGACCTTGGCCCGGGTGGCGGCAGCGGCCTCCTGGGTGATCATGGGGCCGACGTCGGTGCGCTCGTCGAGCGGGTCGCCGACGCGCAGCAGCTTGGTGCGGGCGACGAACGCGTCGCGGAAACGCTCGTAGACCTGGCGGGCGATCAGGATCCGCTGGGTGCCGACGCAGTTCTGGCCCGCGGCCCAGAACGCGCCGGAGACACAGCAGGCCACGGCCTCGTCCAGGTCGGCGTCGTCCATGACGATGACCGGGGAGTTGCCGCCCAGGTCCATGGCGAGCTTCTTCAGGCCGGCCGTGCGGGATATGGCCTCGCCGGTGGTGAAGCCGCCGGTGAAGGACACCATGCGCACGTCGGGGGCGGCCACGAGCACGGCGGCGAGGCCGGCATCGCCGTTGACGACGGTGACGATCTCCTCGGGCAGGCCTGCCTCGATGAGGGTGTCGACCAGGCGCAGCGCGGACAGCGGCGTCAGCGCGGACGGTTTGAGGATGACAGCGTTGCCGCCGGCGATGGCCGGGCCGAGCTTGTGGGCGACCAGGTTGAGGGGGTCGTTGTACGGGGTGATCGCGGCGATGATGCCCAGGGGCTCACGGGTGAACCAGCCCTGCCGCTTCTCCGAACCCTCATAGGAGTCGAAGGGGATGACCTCGCCGGCGTTGCGCCGTGCCTCGGCCGCGGACAGGGAGAGGGTGTTGACCGCGCGGGCGACTTCGTTGCGGGCCTGGGCGATGGTCTTGCCGGCCTCGCTGACGATCAGCTGGGCGAAGGACTCGGCGCGCCGCTCGATCAGACGGGCGGCGCGTTCCAGGACCGCGGCCCGGGAGGCGCGGGAGAGCGCGGCCGCGGTGCGGCGCCCGCACCTGGCCTGCTGCAGGATGCTGCCGATGGCGGTGGCGTCGACGGTGGGCACCGAGGCGATGACCTCGCCGGTGTAGGGGTTGTGCACGGCCGTGGTGTCGGTGCCCAGTTCGAGGCCGGGGGGTACGGCGGTATCAGACACGGTGAGTCTCCTGGAGAACGCGGCGGACGGGGGCGGTCTCGTCGTCCGCGTGGCGCTGGTGGATGGCGATGATGTCCGACAGCAGGGCGTAGGCGGTCTCGACGCGGCCGGCGCCCGGCCCGCAGACCGTGACGGTGCCGAGGAGGTCGGTGTGGAAGGCGACCGCGTTGACCGGACCGGAGATCCCCGCGAGCGGGTGATCGGCGGGCAGGGCGAGCGGGGCGACGCGGGCATCGACGCTGCCGTCCTCGTGGCGGGTGGCGGAGCCGACCAGCTTCCAGCGCAGCCCCTTCGAGGCGGCGTCCCGCACCTCGTGGGGGGTGATCGCGGAGATTCCCTCGCGGAAGACGTCCTCGCGGCGCAGGTCGGCGCCGAGGACCTCGTTGGCCAGGATCATGACCTTGAGCTGGACGTCGTGGCCTTCGATGTCCGCGGTGGGATCGGCTTCGGCGTACCCGAGCTCCTGGGCTTCGGCGATGGCCGCCGAAAGCTCGATGCCCACTTCGAGACGGCCCAGGATGTAGTTCGAGGTGCCGTTCATGATGCTCTGGACGCCGGTGATCTCCAGGCCGCCGAACATGCGCTCGGCGGTGCGCAGGATGGGGGTGCCGCTGAGTACCGAGCCCTCGAACTCGAAGCTGACACCACGCTCGGCGGCCAGCCGCTTCAGCGCCCGGCCGGCGAGCGCGACCGGTCCCTTGTTGGTGGTGCACACGTGCTTGCCCGATTCCAGGGCCCAACGCACATGGGAGAGGGCGGGCTCGCCGTCGCTGGGGTTGGTGAACGTCGCCTCCACGACGATGTCGGCCGGCACCTCGCGGATCACCCACTCGTTGCGCGGATCAGCGCTGCCGCCGGCAAGGCCCGCGAAGCTCAGCTCCCCGGGCTCGGCGGCCAGTAGCGGCGTCAGATCGATGCCGTCGGTGTCCACCAGGGAACCGGCCCGCAGATCGGTGATCGCCACCACCCGCAGGGCGAAACCCAGTTCCCCGGCCAGGCGGTCCCCGCTCTGGGATATGAGCTCGGCAAGCGCGCGATTGACGCCGCCGAATCCGATGAGGGCGAGATCGTATCGGCCCATGAGATCGCTCCTTCACAGTCCGCCCCCTTCACGGTGCGGCTGCTCAGAGCCTCGCTTCTGTGCCTGTCACCTGCTCCATGCCACAACGACCACACGGCATGCCGATCTGCTGTGTCGTAGGGCGATTCGCCCACCCCAGGTCCAGCGGCATCCGGCTCGTTCCAGCTGAAGGCGCAGGGCTGGGGACGAGAAGGTCCCTGCCCTGGCCGAGGCGGTGGAGCCCGTGAAGGACAGCTTGCGGATCCGGCCGCCGCGCAGCAGCGGCTCGCACACCGCAACATGGGCGAGGCCCGCACGGCCGCGAACCGCTTCTTCGTGCACCGGTCGGTGGCCGACGAGTTCGGGCGACGACTCGCCGAGCGGATGGGCGCGCTCGTGGTGGGGCCCGGCACCCGCGACGGCGTGGACGTCGGCCCGCTGATCGACGCCAACGGACGCGCCAAGGTGGAGGAGCTGGTCGCCGACGCGGTCGAGCGTGGCGCCGAGGTGCTCGTGGGCGGTCGGAGGCCGGAAGGGCCCGGCAACTTCTATCCGCCGACCGTGCTGGCCGGTGTCGACTCCGCGAGCCGGCTGATGGACACGGAGATCTTCGGCCCGGTCGCCGCGATCCTCACCTTCGACGACGAGGGCGAGGTCCTGCGCCGCGCCAACGACACGCCCTGGGGACTGGTCGGCTACGTCTTCACCCAGGGGCTGGACCGGGGCCTGCGCGTCAGCGAAGGCCTGGAGGTGGGCATGGTCGGTCTGAACACCGGTCTCGTCTCCAACCCGGCAGCCCCCTTCGGCGGGGTCAAGCAGTCGGGACTCGGACGCGAGGGCGGCCGGGTCGGGATCGACGAGTTCCTGGAGTGCCAGTACGTGGCCGTGCCCGTGCGCTAGCGGTGGAGGGGGCAGCGGCACGCCTCGGCCCTCCGAGCCGGGATTCTGCCCGGCGCCGCGCTTCCGGACCGCCTCCCGCACGCGGGCGAGGCCGACGGCCTCTCCTGCTCCATGGGTTACTGCGGCCACGGCGTCCAGATGGCCACCTCCATGGGCCGCGCGGTCGCCGAGATGATGGACGGCCGCCCGGAGGCCAACCCGCTGCGCGGCCTCGGCTTCCCGAAGGTCCCGGTCCTCTACAACGGCACCGCGTGGTGCCTGCCGTTCGGCGGTGCCTACTACAAGGCGAAGGACAGGCTGCGCGGACCGCCCGCACCACCGGACGGGAGGGTGAGGGAATGAAGACATGAATCAGTCTTCATGTGTTCCTGTATGGTGAGGAGGCCATGCGCCCCCGCCAGAAGGACCCTCGATGACCTCCACGCTCACGCCGCAGCCGGTCGAGCGGGCGAAGCCCGCACGCACCGGCCCGGTGGCCCGGCGGCGTACCCGCGTCCTCGCCCTCCCCGAGGCACGCTGGGCCGCCGCGGCCACCGTCCTCTTCCTGCTCGCGCTGCCCCTGCAGCTGACCGGCGCCCCGGCCTGGACCTGGGGACCGCTGTACGCCCTGTCGTACGTCACGGGTGGCTGGGAGCCGGGGTGGGAGGGGCTCAAGGCGCTCAAGGACCGCACGCTCGACGTCGACCTGCTGATGGTCGTCGCCGCACTGGGCGCCGCCGCGATCGGGCAGGTGATGGACGGCGCCCTGCTCATCGTCATCTTCGCCACCTCGGGCGCGCTGGAGGCACTGGCCACCGCCCGCACCGCCGACTCCGTCCGGGGGCTGCTCGACCTGGCCCCCGCAACGGCCACCCGTCTGAGCCCCCACGGCGGTGAACAGGCCGTCTCCGTGGAGGAACTGACGGTCGGCGACCTCGTCCTCGTACGCCCCGGGGAGCGCGTCGGCGCCGACGGCCGGGTACTGGACGGGGCGAGCGAGGTGGACCAGGCGACCATCACCGGGGAGCCGCTGCCCGTGCCGAAGGAGCGGGGCGACGAGGTCTTCGCGGGCACCGTCAACGGCACCGGCGCGCTGCGTGTCCGGGTCGAGCGCGACGCGTCCGACTCGGTGATCGCCCGTATCGTCCGCATGGTGCAGGAGGCGTCCGAGACGAAGGCGCCCACGCAGTTGTTCATCGAGAAGGTCGAACAGCGCTACTCGCTGGGCATGGTGGCCGCGACCCTGGCCGTCTTTCTGGTGCCGCTCGCCTTCGGCGCGCAGCTCACCGACGCGCTGCTGCGCGCCATGACGTTCATGATCGTCGCCTCCCCGTGCGCGGTCGTGCTGGCCACCATGCCGCCCCTGCTGTCGGCCATCGCCAACGCCGGGCGGCACGGCGTGCTGGTGAAGTCGGCCGTGGTGATGGAGCGGCTCGGCCAGGTGGACGCGGTCGCCCTGGACAAGACCGGCACGCTCACCGAGGGCAGCCCGCGGGTCACCGACGTGCGGCCACTGCCCGGAACCGGCCTGGACGAGCGCGCGTTGCTGACGCTGGCGGCCGCCGCCGAGCGGCCCAGTGAGCACCCGCTGGCCCGGGCGGTGGTGGACGCCGCCCGCGGGCGCGGCCTCGACCTGCCCGATGCGCAGGACTTCACGTCCGCGCCCGGCGTGGGGGTCACCGCCGTCGTCGACGGCCGTACGGTCGCGGTGGGAGCACCGGCCCGGCTGCTGGACGACACCGACGGCACGGCCGCGGAACTTGAGGAGTCCGGCCGTACCGCCGTCCTGGTCGTCGTCGACGGTGTCCCCGCCGGTCTGCTCGGCATCGCCGACCGGCTGCGCCCGGATGCCGCCGCCACGGTCGCCTCCCTCGCCCGGCTCACCGGCAGCGCCCCGGTGCTCCTCACCGGCGACAATCCCCGGGCCGCCGCGCACCTCGCCGACGAGGCCGGCATCGACGACGTACGCGCCGGGCTCCTGCCGCAGGACAAGCTGGACGCCGTCCGGGAGATGGAGAGCGCGGGCCGCAAGGTGCTGGTCGTCGGGGACGGCGTCAACGACGCACCCGCCCTGGCCGCCGCGCACACCGGGATCGCCATGGGCCGGGCCGGCTCCGACCTGGCCCTGGAGACCGCGGACGCCGTCATCGTGCGCGACGAACTCGCCGCGGTCCCCGCCACGGTCGCCCTGTCCCGCCGCGCCCGCCGACTGGTCGTGCAGAACCTCGTGATCGCCGGTGTGTTCATCGCCGGACTCGTCGTCTGGGACCTGGCCGGTGACCTGCCGCTGCCGTTGGGCGTCGCGGGCCACGAGGGCTCCACGGTCCTGGTCGGCCTGAACGGGCTGCGGCTGCTGAGGGAGGGGGCCTGGCAGCGGGCCGCCGCCGGGGAGAGCGGCTGACGAGCGCCCTCAGCGCACCGGTGGGGGACCGCTGCTGGCCCGCGTCACCAGATCCACGGGCACGAGGGTGTCGGCGCGGGGATGCCAGCCCGGGCCGTCGATCCGGTCCAGGAGGAGGCGCAGCGAACGGGTGCCGATCTCCGCGAAGTCGGTGCGGACGGTGGTCAGCGGCGGCAGGAAGTGCGCCGCCTCGGGGATGTCGTCGTAGCCGACGACGCTGACGTCCCCGGGGACGGACCGCCCCGACTCGTGCAGGGCGTGCAGCAGGCCCAGCGCCATCTGGTCGTTGGAGGCGAACACCGCCGTCACCTCCGGGCGCCGGGCCAGCCGACGGCCCAGGTCGTAGCCGGAGTCGGCGCTCCAGTCCCCGACGAGGGGGTCCGGAACAACGGCACCGGCGGCCCGGAGCGTCGCCCGCCAGCTCGTCAACCGGAGGTCGGCGGAGGTCCAGCCGGCCGGGCCGGCGATGTGCCACACGGTGGCGTGGCCGAGGGCGAGGAGGTGCTCGGTGGCCTTGCGGGCACCGGTGCGGGAATCGCCGGTGACCAGGGGAGTGCCGTCGTCGAGCGGGCTCTCCAGCACCACCAGGGGAGTACCCAGATCGGTCGTCTCCGCCAGGGCCCGGCCCACCCACAGCTGCGGCGCGATCGCGATCACGCCGTCCGCGCCCTCGGCCGACAGCCGGTTCACGGCCTCGACGACGGTGGCGCGGTCGGCCGTGTCGAGGGCGATGGAGCTGACGAGGTAACCGGCCTCCTGAGCAGCCGTGTTGATCGCCGTGAGAATCGAGGCGGGCCCGTAGCGGGCGGCGTCGAAGGAGATGACCCCGAGCATCCGGGTTCTGCCACTGGCCAGGGACCGCGCGCTGCGGCTGGGCCGGTAGCCGAGCGTGCGCATGGCCTGCGAGACCGCCTCGCGCGTCTCGGGACGGACCGCCGGATGGTCGTTGAGCACCCGCGACACGGTCTGCTTGGAGACACCGGCCATCCGGGCCACGTCGGCCATCACCGGCCGCGCCCCGGCGAAGTTGCGCCTGCTGCGGCCCTTGGCCACAGGACCGTCGGGGGCGCTCGGTGTCATGGCGGGTGATCCTCGATGTCGGTACGGCGGGTCCTGAACCCGCCCGGCAGGAGCACAGCATAGGCCGGGCGGGTGCCCGGAAGGTCTCAGCCGGCCCGGACGCTCCAGCGGCGCGTGACGACCCATGCGGCGTCCAGCACACGCGCCTCCCGCCATGCGTCACCCGACTGCCCCGGCACGTGCACGGGCGCGTCCCGGGCCAGCGGCAGCACCTCCAGCCGAAGCCCCTCCGTGAGCAGCGTCCCGGCCGGCAGCCGGTCCAGCCCGATGTCCCAGACCCGCCCCGAGTAGAACTGGTCGGCGACCAGGACGTCGCCCACATAGGCCCGTGCCAGGTCCCCCGTCCAGCGCAGCCGCAGCAGCACACCCGCGGGGTCCCGCAGCAGGTCCTCCGGTACGTCGACCCGGTACTCGGCCGCCGCCGCGTCCACGTCCTCAACGGCCGGCACGCTCGCCCGGCCCCGCACACCGGTCACGGGCTCGGGCGCCCTGCCGCCCGGCCTGACGGACGTCACGGTCGCTGTCGTCACCGGGAGGAGAGGCTCGGCCTCGATCGTGCAGCGCGTGAAAACGCCGTCTGCGGCCTGCCGTAGGTGCGCTCCCTCCGCCACCAGGGCGGCATCCGGGGCGGGCAGCACCGCGAACGACGGCTCGGCGGCCGGACTGTGCAGCCGCACCTCGTCACGGCCCTCGTCGAAGACGACACCGTCCGCGCACAGCACCAGCCGCCCGGCGCCCCACGCCGGGCCCCGGTAGACGGTGCGGGCCGTCGCCGGGTCCAGGACCAGCAGGCCGACACGCGAACCGTCGGCCGCCTCCACCTCGACCAGGGCGTCGGTGCCGGGCCGCACCCCGCTGACCAGGACCCGGCCGGCGACCGGCGTGATCTCCCCGGACGGCACGGCCACGGACACCACCGTGTCCGCGTCCAGGGCGAGTTCGGGCGCGATGCCGTCGGTCGCGGCCAGCACCAGGACCGTACGGCCGTCCGCCTCGACGGTGCACACGGGCTGCGCCGTGGCCCACTCCAACCGCAGCCCGGCCACGTCCAGCCGCAGCGGCCAGCAGAAGTACGCGCCGGAGGGGACCGTGACGGCAGTGCTCGGCAGCGTCAGCGAGGGCGCGAGGGGGAAGTCGACCGTGAAGGCCGTGCCGGGGTGGTCCGGAAGCGGCTCGTGCGGCTGGTGGTTGATCACGAACAGGAAGCCGGAGGTGCCGTCGGTCCGCACGGCCCAGCGCAGGGTGTCCCGGTCGTGCCGCCCGGTCGGCGTCTGCTCGGGCAGCACGGACCGCATGGGCGCGATCCGGTGTCCCAGGTCGGCCAGGAGCAGGTGCTGGAGGCGCAGTTCGTGGTACGAGGGCCGCAGCTGTCCGTACTCGCCGAGCGGGGCCTGGAAGTCGTAGGTCAGGACGGGCAGGTCGTTGGGGTGGCCGGTGGCGTGCGACTCCTGGAGGGAGGTCAGCTCGCCGGGCGGGTTCGTGCCGCCGTGGAACATGTAGTAGCCCTGCCACACCGACCCGCAGCCGATCTTCGTGAGCCCGACGGCACCGATGTCGGCGGCCTCCACCCGGGGCCGCCGGTGGTAGGCCACCGCCATGCCGCCGCCCAACTCGCAGGTGGCCCAGGGGAATCGATCGGCCAGGGTGCCGGCGTCCGGCGCGCCCGTGGGCCGGAGGTCGGCACCGATGGCTTCGTCGTCGCGCTGGTGGGTGAAGAAGAAGTGTGTGCGGCAGGTGTCGGGCCAGCCCCCGTCGGCTTCCGTCCAGAACGCCTCGGGGTAGCCGCCGTACAGCGGAAGCAGTTCCTCGCCCGGGAGGCGGACCCCGCCCCACGCGGTCGACGTCCACAACGGCGCGCTCAGCCCTGCCTCCTGGGCCATGCGCTTCAGCGTGCGCAGGTGGCCGGGCCGGTCGTACAGCTCGTTCTCGATCTGGATCGCGACGACCGGCCCGCCGCTCGCCCGTTCCAGGCCCCGCAGTTGCCCCGCGATCTCCGTGAACCAGGTGCGTACGGGCGACAGGTAGGCCGGGTCGTCGGTGCGCGGGGCGGCCGTCCGTGCCAGGAGCCAGTCGGGCAGGCCGCCGTTGCGTACCTCCGCGTGGGACCAGGGGCCGATCCTGGGGATGAAGTCCAGTCCGTGGCGGGCGCACAGCCCGGCGAACCGCCGGAGGTCGCGGTCGCCGTCGAAGCGGACCCGCCCCTCGATCTCCTCGTGGTGGATCCAGATGACGTAGGAGGAGACGGCTGTCACCCCGCCCGCCTTCATCTTCAGCAGCTCCTCCTCCCACGCCCCGTTCGGGTAGCGGGAGTAGTGGAACTCGCCGGAGACCGGGAACCAGGGGCGGCCGCCCCTGGTCAGCCAGCGGCTGCCGACCTCGATCGGGTCGGGCACGCCGGGCGCGTCCGTGAACGGCAGGTGGCCGGTCAGCGGGGGAGCGGCGGGCGGCGGGACGCGCAGGAGATGTGTCACCACGTGTTCTCCGGGCCGAGGTCGGGGGTGTCGGTGAGCAGGGCGCGGGCGGCGGTGGTGCCGTGCAGCTCCAGCAGGACGAGCTCGTTGGAGCCCGGACGCAGCACCGGCGCGGGAACGTACAGCGTGCGCTGCGGGCCGCGGTTCCAGTAACGGCCCAGATGGAAGCCGTTGATCCAGGCCTGGCCCTTCGACCAGCCGGGCAGACGGAGGAAGGCGTCGGCGGGGGTGCCGACGTCGAAGGTGCCGCGGTGGAAGGCCGGGACGATGACCGGTGTCCCGTCGGCCGGGACGAACGGCACCGTGTCCAGATCGTCCAGCGGCAGCGGCGAGCAGTCCCAGCCCGTCAGGTCCGTGCCGTTGAAGGAGACGGGTCCGAGCAGGCCCTTCGGCGCGCCGATGCGGGGGCCGTAGTTGACGCCGCCCATGTTCTCGACGAGGACCTCCAGCGTCGCGCCGGGACGGGGCACGCGCACGGGCAGCGACTCGTCGTGGCGCTCGCTCTCCAGCACGCCGACGGGGGCGCCGTCGACGAAGACCTGGGCGCGGTCGCCGACCCCGCGGGCGAAGTGCAGCACCCCGTCGCCGTCGGTGGGCAGGGTGGTGCGGTAGAGCGCGTAGCCGGTGCGCTGCCCGAGCTCGTCCATGGTCACGGGCGCGTCGGTGCGCACGGCGGGGGCGAGCGAGCCGGCGAACGGCAGGAGATCAGACCTGCTGCTCAACTCGACGGTGGTGGGCGGAAGCTTGGGACCCGGGGCCGGGGCGGGCTCGTCGGGGACGGTGGCATGGCGAGCGATGACCTCGCGGAAGGCGTGGTACTTCGGGCCCGGGTCGCCGCACTCGGTGAGCGCGGCGTCGTAGTCGTAGGACGTGACGGTGGGTGTGTAGGCGTGCTTGTGGTTGGCGCCGTTGGTGAAGCCGAAGTTGGTCCCGCCGTGGAACATGTAGATGTTGACGGACGCCCCGGCGGACAGCAGCCGGTCCAGGTCGGCGGCGGCGTCGGCCGCGTCCCGCACATGGTGGGGGCCGCCCCAGTGGTCGAACCAGCCGATCCAGAACTCGGCGCAGAACAGCGGGCCTTCGGGCCGGTGCTGGCGCAGTCGGGCCAGGGACCGCTCGACGCGGCTGCCGAAGGTGCCGGTGGTGAGGACACCGGGCAGGCTTCCGTTCGCCAGATGCTCGGGGTCGCCCTGGTCGCAGGTGAACAGCAGCTCCTCCACACCGCGGGAGCGGAACGCGTCGGCGAGGTGCTTCAGATAGGCGCTGTCGTCGCCGTAGGCCCCGTACTCGTTCTCCACCTGCACCGCGATGACGGGGCCGCCCGCCGTCGCCATGTGCGGCGCGAGTGCGGGCAGCAGCAGGTCGAGGTAGCGGTCGACGGCCCCGGTGAAGCGGGGGTCGCTGCTGCGCAGCCGGATGTCCGGGTCGGAGGTCAGCCAGTCGGGCAGGCCGCCGCCGTCCCACTCGGCGCAGATGAACGGCCCCGGACGCAGCAGCACCCGAAGCCCCTCGTCCCGGGCGAGCCGCAGGAACCGGGGCAGGTCGAGGAAGCCGTCGAGGACGAGGGGGCCCTCGGGATCGGGCTGGTGGTGGTTCCACGGGATGTACGTCTCGACCGTGTTGAGGCCCATGAGCCCCGCCTTGCGCAGCCGGTCGGACCAGAGCCCGGGGTGGACGCGGAAGTAGTGCAGCGCGCCGGAGATGATCCGGAACGGCTCGCCGTGCAGCAGGAATCCGTCGGACGTCGTCGTCAGGGCGGGCATGCGGAAGGTTCCCTTCGGAAGGGGGGCGGAGTCATCGGGAGCGGGTGCCGCGAATGAGCCAGAGCGTGGCGGCCAGGCAGAGCGCCGAGACGCCGCACAGCAGGAGCGGCACGGCGCGGATCCCGGACCACTCGATGGCCTTGCCCAGCGCGGGCCCCGCTGCGACACCGCCGATCATGGAGGCCGCGATGACCAGGGCACCGGCCCGCCGGGCCTGCGGGGCGGCGCGGTTGAGCCAGGGCAGCCCGGTGGGGAAGATCGGCGCGATGAACAGACCGACACCGGCGTACGCGTAGGGGGCGAGCGCCGGGACGGTCGCGGCCAGCAGGCAGACCGTCATGCCCGCGCACGAGACGGTGATGATGGCCTGTCCGGAGAAGCGCAGCGCGAGCGGGGCGACCAGGAAGCGGCCGGCGGTCATCATCAGCCAGTACACGGAGGTGGCGGTGGCGGCGACCCCCGCGCCGTAACCGACGGTCTCCAGATGTGTGGGCTCCCAGCCGCCGACCCCGGCCTCGATGCCGACGTGCAGCACGTAGAGGACGACGAAGACCGCGAGCAGGGACCCGAGACTCCGGCCGAGGACGGCTCCGCCGCCGGCCCCGGCCCCGTCTCCGGCCGGGGCGGGCACGCGGCCGCGCACGCCCCGCAGGCACAGCAGCAACGGCAGGTTGGCGAGGGCGAAGGTGAGGAAGACGGCCGGGTAGTGCTCTGATCCGACCACGCCGATCACGGCGGGGCCGAGGACGGCGCCGATGCCGAAGTGCGCGTGGAGGATGTTCAGCATCGCGGTCGAACGGTGGCCGAAGCCCACGGAGAACAGCTGGTTGAGACCGTAGTCGATACCGCCGAAGCCGAAGCCCGAGAGCAGGGCCGCCGCCAGGGCGGTGGGCCAGTCGGGCGCCAGGGCGAAGCCGGCCGCGCCCACGGCCATCAGCAGATACGAACTCCCGAGGATGCGCCGGTTGCCGACCCGGCCGTAGAGCCGGTCGAACAGCAGCACCCCGCCCACACCACCCACGAAGTGAGCACTCAGCCCCAGCCCGGCGGCGGAGGGCGAGAGCCCGAACTCCGCCCGGAGCGCCGGGATCGCCGGGCCGTACAGGGACTGCAGCACGCCGATGAGCACGAAGCCCACGCAGGAGGCGACCACGGCTGCCGTGCTGAACACAGGCCCGGAAGGTGCGGGGGAGAGACGGGCAACGCGCTCTTCGGTCACGCGGACTCCGGAGGACGGGCCACCGTGTGGGTGGGCGGAGGGCACAGTCGCGTACGTCTGGATCGGACGCCTGATGTTACCGGTAACATCAGGCGCGTCAACAGCCCGCGACAACCCGGCCCCACCTCGGCGGCGCACCGGCCGACGGGACACCCCGGGACCCCCCCCGGTCCGCACAAGATCTCCCCCGAGCTCCCACCAACCCCGGAGATCCACCAGGGTTGCCCCGTTCCCGTTCGGGTACGCGAGCAGGACCGCATCCGGGCGGATCATGCCCGGGCGGGCCGCACGACCGCCGCTACCAGGGAATCTGCCATGGAGACACCCGCAAACGACCCCACGCCCACGCCCGCCCAGCGGGCTTTGGACGTCCTCGCCGAGAACACCGAGGACACGGCGGCTCTGGACGCGCTCGCCAACAGCGACGTGCTCATCCCCGTGCCCGACGACGCCAACGACTCCGACGCCGCCAATCCCTCGGCGGTGGCGCTGCCGGTGCTGGAGCAGCCGGGCGGCGAACCGGTGGTGCCCGTGTTCACCTCCGAGGTGGAGATGGCCGGGCTGTTGCCGTTCGTCTCCCGCTACCGCCTGGTGCCCCTCGGCGCCCTCGCCGCACAGTGGCCGGCCGACGACCTGTCGCTCACCATCGACGGCAGCTCGGAGCACCGCCTGACCCTCACCTCGGAGGGAGTCCGCACCCTGCTGGCGCGCTAGCGGAGCGACCGACCCGATCCGGGCCTGGGCGGCTCTCCGCCCAGTGTCCGGGACAGGGCTGCCCGCTGCAGCGGCAGCACCTCGGCGTGCAGCTCACGGCCCCTGGACGTCAGAGAGACCCACACCCCCCGCCGGTCCTCCGCGCACACGGACCGCGTCACCAGGCCGTCCTTCTCCAGCCGGGCGATCAGCCGCGACAGCGCGCTCTGGCTGAGATGGACCCGCCCCACGAGGTTCTGCACCCGGCACTGCTCGCCCTCTTCGGGCGCCGCGGTCGCGAGCATGTCCAAGACCTCGAAGTCGGAGGCGCCGAGACCGTGCGGATGCAGCGCCCGGTCGATCTCGCACATCGTGCGCGCGTGCGCCGACAGGATGTCCCGCCACCGGTCCTCGAGCTGCCCACCAGCCGTTTTCGACGCCATAGGGGAACGGTAACACCGGTGCAGGGTTCAATGACCGTGCATGCAGTGGGGGGTCAGCGCCCCCCGGGGCACCGTTCGCGGCTCCGGCTCCGCAGCCCTACGTCGACTCCCGCTTCACCAGTTCCGTCGGCAGGATCACCGCCGCCGGGTCCTCGCCCCCGATCTGCGCGAGCAGCACCCGCACCATCTCGTTGCTGATGCGGTCCCACGGCTGCCGGATCGTCGTCAGCTCGGGACTGGAGGCCACGGCCGCCGGTGAGTCGTCGAACCCGCCGACCGCCACGTCCTGCGGCACCCGCCGCCCGGCCCGCTGCAGGGCCGCCAGCACGCCCTGCGCCATGAGGTCGGAGGCCACGAACACCGCGTCGATGTCCGGGGCCTGCGCCAGCAGCCGCTCGGCACCCGCCTCGCCGCTCGCCCGGCTGTAGTCACCGGAGACGACGAGCCGCTCGTCGGCCTCCAGGCCCGCTTCCGCGAGCACCTCCCGGTAGCCGGCGAGACGATCGACACCACCCGGCGTGTCCAGCGGACCGGTCACCGTGCCCACCCGGCGCCGTCCGAGCGACAACAGGTGGCGCACCATGTCACGGGCCCCGTCCCGGTCGTCGGCGGCCACGTAACTCACCTTGGAGGCCAGCCCGATCGGCTTTCCGCACGCGACCAGCGGTACCCCCGCCTCGCGCAGCTGCTCGGCGGCCGGATCACCGGAGTGACTGGAGACCAGCAGCACCCCGTCCACGTGCCCGGCCGTGATGTACCGCGTGATGCGCCGCCGTTCGCCCTCGGTACCCGCGAGCATCAGCAGCAGCGGGATGTCGTGCGCGGCCAGCGCCTGGGTGCAGCCGCGCAGCAGGACGTTGAAGTTGGGGTCCTCGAAGAACCGCTCCTGCGGCTCCGTGAGCAGGAAGCCGATCGAGTCGGACCGCCCGGTGATCAGGGACCGGGCGTGCCGGTTGACCACGTAACCCGTTCTGCGGATGGCCGCGTTGACCGCCTCCTGGGCGGCCGGACTGACGTAGTGGCCACCGTTGAGGACGCGTGAGACGGTGCCGCGCGAGACGCCCGCCTCGCGCGCCACGTCATGGATCGTGGGCGGCCTGCGCCTGCCTCCCGTAGCGTTCACGGTCACGACTTTACGGCTCCGGAGAGCAGATCCAGACTCCAGAACCGCTGGATGACCAGGAAGAGGGCGACCAGCGGCAGCACCGCGAGGAAGGCTCCGGTGATCACCAGGGTGTACAGGGCCGGGGTGTTGGCGCCCTGCTCCAGCAATGTGAACAGGCCGAGCGTGATCGGGAATCTCTCGTCGTCGCTGAGCATGATGTACGGGAGCAGGAAGTTGTTCCAGATCGCCACGAACTGGAACAGGAACACCGTCACCATCCCGGGGATCATCATCGGCAGCGCGATCCGCGTGAAGATCCGCCACTCGCCCGCCCCGTCCATGCGCCCCGCCTCGACCACGTCGGTGGGCACCGCGGCGGCGGCGTAGATCCGCGCGAGGTAGACGCCGTACGGGAAGAGGATCTGCGGCAGCAGGACCGACAGATACGAGTCGGTGAGGTCGGCCTTCGCCAGCAGCAGGTACTGCGGGACGGCCAGGATCACCGGCGGCATCAGCACACCCGCGAGCAGCACGTTGAAGATCGTCTCGCGGCCGCGGAAACGGTAGATCGCGAGCGCGTAGCCGCTGACCGCCGACACGCACGTCGACAGCAGGGCCCCGAGACCGGCGTACAGCGCGGAGTTGGCCATCCACTGCCAGTAGACGCCGTCGCGGTAGGCGGTCAGGTCCCGGATGTTGGCGGCGAAGCCCGTGCCCGGCAGGAACGTGAAGGTGGAGAACAGCTCGCGCCCGGACTTGGTGGCGGCGATGACCACCCAGGCGACCGGCAGCAGGCAGTAGAGCGCGCCCAGCAGCAGGGTGACCGTGGGAACCAGCGCGATCCGGCGGCGCAGCGGCGGGCGGCTGTCCTGGGCCGCACCGGGCGTGCTGCCCGCTCTCGGCTCTGCCTGGGGGACGGCGAGGGAGCTCATCGGGCGGCCTCCTGCTTCTGGCGACGGTTCACGGCCCGCAGGAAGCCGAAGGAGAGGAGGAGCGTGGCGAAGGCGATGATCACGGCCTGCGCCGCGGCTCCGTGGATGTCACCCTCGCCGAAGGCGTCCCGGTACACCTTCATCAGCGGACTCCAGGTCGTGGACACGGAGTTGGTGAGCGGTTTGAGGGTGGTCGGCTCGTTGTACACCTGGAGCGTCGCGATGATCGAGAAGAAGAAGGTCAGCACCAGTGAGGGCGCCACCATCGGGATCTTGATGCGCAGCGCGATCTGCGTCGGCGTGGCGCCGTCCAGCTTCGCGGCCTCGTAGACCTCCGCCGGGATCGCCTGGAGTGAGGTGTAGATGACGATCATGTTGAAGCCGGTGCCGCCCCACACCGCGATGTTCGACAGAGCGAGGTACAGCGGCCCGCCGTCCAGCAGGTCCGGCTGCGGCATCCCGAGCCGGTCGAGCACGTAGTAGAAGGGACTGACGTCCGGCAGGTAGAGGAAGCCCCACAGCAGGGCGGCCACCACGCCGGGGATGGCGTACGGCAGGAAGATGGCGAGCCGGGTGACGGGTGCGAGCCGCACCTTCTCCGAGTCGAGCATCAGCGCGAACAGCAGGGCGAGGCCGAGCATGACGGGCACGACGATGCACCCATAGCCGAGCACGCGCAGGGCGCCGTGCAGCAGTTCGCTGTCGGAGAGGGCGTCGGTGTAGTTCTCCAGGCCGGCCCATACCTCCCTGCGGGCGCCGGAGCCGAGGCCGAGGCCCGACACCTTCACCTTGCGGAAGCTGAGCCAGACCGCGTAGCCGATGGGCAGCGCGAAGAACAGGGCGAAGAGAAGGGTGGCTGGGAGGAGGAAGAAATAGGGGGCGCTTCGCGCTCGTTCGAGGGTGGTGGTGCGAGACGGGTGGTCGTACGGGGCGCCCCGCACCCCGTACGACTGCCGGCGTGCCGTGCTTTTCACGGAGCGACCTCGAAGCCCTGCTTCTTCATGTCGGCGACGGTGTCGGCCTGCATCTCCTCCAGCGCGGCGCCGAAGTCGGACTTGTTCTTCGCCGCGGCGCCGAAGGCGTCCTTGAACGTGGTGTAGGCGACGTTGACGTTGGGGCCCCAGGCGGAGGGTGCGGTGGTCTCGGCGATGTCGGCGGCCTTGCGGTAGAAGTCGGCCTGGTTGGAGAAGTAGGCCGGCGGCTTGAGGAAGGCGCCGCTGATCTGGGCGTTGGTGGCCGCCGGGTAGATGCCGCTCTCCTTCGCCAGCGCGTTGAGGGCCTCGCTGTCGGTGTTCAGCCAGGTGGCGAACTTCGCGGCGGCCGCCTGGTGCTCGGAGTCGGTGGTGACGGCGGTGGAGGAGCCGCCCCAGCTGCCGGTGCGGTTCTCGCTCGCGGACCACTGGGGGAGCGGGGCCATGGCCCACTTGCCCTTGGTGTCGGGCGCGGCGGTGGTCAGGGTGCCCGGTGCCCACACGGCGCTGATCCAGGCGATCTGCTTGCCGGTGTTGAGCGCCTTGTTCCAGGCCGGGGTGTACATCGGCTGGTTGTCGATCGCGCCTTCCTCGACCAGGCCGCCCCAGAACTTCGCGACCTTCTGGGTGGCCGCGTCGTCGATGGAGACCTTCCACTGGTCGCCGGAGGTCGTCCACCATTTGGCTCCGGCCTGCTGGGCGAGGCCCGCGAAGAGGCCGGAGTCGTTGGCGGAGAAGGTGGTGAGGTCCTTGCCCGGGGCCGCCTTCTTCAGCTTGCGGGCGGTCTCGGCGAACTCGTCCCAGGTCGTCGGCACCGTCAGCCCGTACTGCTTGAACAGGTCCTCGCGGTAGTAGAACATCATCGGCCCGATGTCCTGCGGGACCGCGTAGACCGCGTCGGTGCCGAGCGTGGTCTGCTGCCAGACGCCCTCGGCGAACCTGTCCTCGGCCTCGCCGACGTTCTTCGAGATGTCCGCGAGCGCGTCGTTGCTGACCAGCGTGGGCAGCGCCTGGTACTCCGCCTGCACCAGGTCGGGCGCCTTGCCGGCCTTGTGCGCGGTGAGGATCTTGGTGACGAGCGTGTCACCGGATGCCTGCTTCTTCACCGTGACGGTGATCTGGTCCTTCTTGCCCGGCCCCTTGTTCCACAGGTCCACGACCTTGTCCATGCCGGGCGTCCAGGTCCAGTACGTCAGCGAGGCCGGCCCCGACTGGGCCTCTCCGTCCGCGGATTCCGAGCCGCAGGCGGCGAGGGTGGTGGCGCCGAGGGCGATGGCGACGGCGGTTCTCACGAGGCGGCGGCGCTTCGTGTACGGCATGGATCTCTCCCCTGACCTGGGGTCCTCGCCTGTTGCGAGGACCTGCCATGCTTCTGTGAGCGTTCACAGTAGAGAAACATCCCGGACACTTGTCAATGGTTGTTGCTGTGCGGTTATGTTGGCCTCAGCGCCGCGTCGGCGTGTGTGCACGTTCCCAATTGATCGATCTATCGGGAGACCATCCATGCCGGAGACCACCCCCAGGGGCCTCACCAGGCTCGCCTTCGGTGGGGACTACAACCCCGAGCAGTGGCCGGAAAGCGTCTGGCAGGAGGACGTCCGGCTGATGCGGGAGGCCGGCGTCACCCTGGTGAGCGTCGGGATCTTCTCCTGGGCCCTGCTGGAGCCCTCACCCGGCCGCTACGACTTCGGCTGGCTGGACCGGCTCCTGGACCTGCTGCACGAGCACGGCATCCGCGTCGACCTCGGCACCCCCACCGTCGTACCGCCCGTCTGGTTCTACCGGGCCCACCCCGAAGCGCTGCCGGTGACCGCCGAGGGCGTGCGCTACGAGTTCGGCTCCCGGGCGGCCATCTGCCACAGCAACGCCGACTACCGCGGCGCCGCCGCGACCATCACCACGAAGCTGGCCGAGCGCTACGGCGACCACCCGGCGCTGGCCATGTGGCACGTCCACAACGAGTACGGCGTCCCCGTCTCCGCCTGCTACTGCGCCTCCTGCGCCGCCCACTTCCGCCGCTGGCTGGAGACCACCTACGGCACGGTCGACGCGGTCAACGAGGCCTGGGGCACGGCCTTCTGGGGCCAGCGCTACGCCGCACTCGAGGACATCAACCCGCCCCGGCTCACCCCGGCGGCCGTCAACCCCGCCCAGGCGCTGGACTACAAGCGGTTCGCCGACGCCACCATGCGCGAGAACTTCGTCGCGGAGCGGGACATCCTGCACCGCCTCTCGCCGGGCGTCCCCGTCACCACCAACTTCATGACGGCGCTGAGCCAGTGCGACTCCGTCGACTACTGGGCCTGGGGCCGTGAGGTCGACCTCGTCACCAACGACCACTACCTGATCACCGACGGCCGCCGCACCCACGTCAACCTGGCGATGGCCGCGGACCTCACCCGGTCCGTCGCGGGCGGCGCCCCCTGGCTGCTGCTGGAGCACTCCACCTCGGGCGTCAACTGGCAGCCCCGCAACCCCGCCAAGGCCCCCGGCCAGATGGCCCGCAACTCCCTGGCCCATGTGGCGCGCGGCTCCGAGGGCGCCCTGTTCTTCCAGTGGCGCCAGTCCCGGCGCGGCGCCGAGAAGTTCCACTCGGCGATGGTCCCGCACGGCGGCACCGACACCCGCGTGTGGCGCGAGGTCGTCGAACTCGGCGCGTCGATCGAGGCGTTGAGCGAGATCCGCGGCACTCGCACCGAGGCCGACGTGGCCGTGCTGTGGGACTGGCACTCCTGGTGGGCGCAGAACCTCGACTGGCGCCCCAGCGTCGACCACGAGGCCCGCGAGCGCGCCGACGCGTTCTACGAGGCACTCTACGACCGCCACCTCACCGTCGACTTCGCCCACCCGGAAGCCGATGTGTCGAGGTATCCACTCGTCGTCGTACCGGCCCTGTACCTCATGACGGAGGCCGCCGGGCGCAACCTCAAGGCCTACGTCGAGCAGGGCGGCACGCTCGTCGTCTCGTACTTCTCCGGCATCGTCGACGAGCACGACGCCGTCCACGAGGGCGCCTACCCTGGCCCGCTGCGGGACGTCCTCGGCCTCACCGTCGAGGAGTTCTCCCCGCTGCTGCCCGGCGAACGAGTGCGCGTCACCGGCCCGGACGGGACCGAGCTGGCCGCCGACGTGTGGACGGAGTTCGTGGTGCCGCGCGGCGCCGAGACCGTCCTGACCTACGCCGACGGCCTCGCCGCCGGTCTGCCCGCCGTCACCCGGCACCGCCTCGGCGAGGGCACCGCGTGGTACGTCTCCACCCGGCTCGGTGCCGACGGCCTCGACCTGCTGCTCGGTCGGGCGGGCGAGGACGCGCGGCTCGCCCCGCGTGCCGACCTGCCCCGGGACGTCGAAGTGGTCCGTCGCACCGGCACGTCGGGCACCTACCTGTTCGCCGTCAACCACACCGGCACGGACGTCAAGGTGCCGCTGGAGGCCGCCGGCACCGAGCTGCTGACCGGTGAAGCCGCCACGGGCCACCTGGCCGTCCCGGCCGGAGCCGTCCGGATCGTCCGGCTCGGCGGCTGATACGACTCCCTCCGCCCGCGCGAGCCACGAGCCGCGGGCGGAGGGTCCTCACCTGTCCCCGGGTGGGGAAAGCACCTCCCCACCCCCACGTCGAAGGGACGACGGACGACGATGTTCCATCCCAGACGCACCCTCAGGGCCCTGCTGCTCCCGCTCGCCGCGGGCCTTGCCCTCACCGCCCTGCCCGCCGGCACCGCCCACGCCGCGAGCACCCTGACCAACGGCGGCTTCGAAGCCGACGGCGCGGGCGCCGCGACTCCGAGCGGCTGGTCCGAGTACGGCGACACCGGCGCCTCCTTCACCGAGTCCGGCGGCCACGGCGGCAGTCACCGCCTGAGCCACTGGTCCGCGTCGGCCTACAAGGTGGAGACGTACCAGTACCTGTCCGGGCTCACCAACGGGAACTACAAGCTCACCGCCTGGGTGCGCTCCGGCGGGGGGCAGAAGTCCGCCCACCTCGCGCTGAAGAACTGCGGCGGCGCCGAGCAGCGCACCGATCTGCCGGTCTCGGCCGGCGGGTGGCTGCGGATCGTCGTGCCGGTCCAGGTGACCACCAACCAGTGCACGATCAGCGTCAACAGCGACGCGAACGCGGGCAACTGGATCAACGTCGACGACCTGACCTTCACGTCCGGCACGTCCGGTACGTCGGTCAAGGGTGCCGACATCTCGTCGCTGGCCAAGAGCGAGGCCAAGGGCGGCGTCTACCGCAACAGTTCGGGCACCGCCGCCGACCCCCTGGCCGTCCTCAAGTCGAACGGCATGAACTACGCGCGCCTCAAGGTCTGGGTGAACCCGGCCGACGGCTACAACAACAAGGCCCGCGTCCTGGCAACGGCCAAGCGCGTCAAGGCGCAGGGCATGAAGCTGCTGGTGGACTTCCACTACTCGGACTTCTGGGCCGACCCGGGACGCCAGGACAAGCCCGCCGCCTGGGCCGGACACTCCTACGGGCAGCTGAAGACGGACGTGTACGACCACACGTACGACGTGCTGAACGCCCTGAAGGCGCAGGGCACCCCCGCCGACATGGTCCAGGTCGGCAACGAGATCAACGGCGGCATGCTCTGGAACGAGGGATCCACCTCCAACTGGACGCAGCTGGCCGGTCTGCTCAACTCCGGCTACGACGCCGTCAAGGCGGTCAGCTCCTCCACTACCGTGGCCCTGCACCTCGCCGAGGGCGGTGACCTGGAGGGCACCCGCTGGTGGTTCGACAGCGCACGCTCCCACGGCGTGAAGTTCGACGCCATCGGCCTGTCGTTCTACGGCTACTGGCACGGCACCCTCGCCGACTTCCAGACGACCCTCGACGACGCGGCCGCCCGGTACGGCAAGCCGGTCTTCGTCGCCGAGACCGCCTACCCGTTCCGCCTGGACAGCGAGGACGCGCACCAGAACATCATCGACACCAGCGACGAACTGGTCGCCGGCTACCCGGCGAGCGTGGCCGGTCAGACGCGGTGGATGAACGACATGATGAGCATCGTGGAGGCCGTCCCGAACGGCCGCGGACTCGGCGCCTTCTACTGGGAGGCGACCTGGACCGCGGTCGGCGGCAACGGCTGGGACCCGACCGACGCGGCCTCGGGCAACGCCTGGGAGAACCAGGCGCTGTTCGGCTACGACGACCGGGCGCTCTCGTCGATGTCCTGGTTCCGGCACCGCTGAGCCGGCAACTCCCACCGCTGAGTCCACGGGGAGGGGTCCCGGCTTCCCGGGTCCCTCCCGCTGGTCGCTCGTCTGTCCGAACTCCGCTCCACGGGAGCGCAGTTCGGTATCGGTCAACGATGCCGAAGCCCGGACGCGGCCGCGTCGACTGCGAGACAGTGGGAAGACGCGGTGAGAGGGCGAAGCGGCGAGGCAGGGGCACGACATGCTGAGGACTCCCACGGACGAGACGCGGCTGCGCATCCTGGCCTGGCTGAGGGAACCCGGTCCCGCGGCGGACGGGGTCACCGCGGACGCCGTCGCCGAGCGGTTCTCGCTGTCGCGCCCGGTCGCCGTCACCCATCTGCGGCTGCTGGAGGCCACCGGCATGCTGCGCACCAGCAGGTCGGCGGGCCGCGTGCGCTACCACCGCGACGACATGCGGATCGCCGAGGTCGCCCGGATGTTTGAGAAGGGCTGGTAGGCGACCCGGTACACCGGTATCGCCCCCGACGGTGAAGGACACACACGCGATGGACCGCCCCACGGCACTCGTACCCCGCCACTACGTCGCGGTGGGCCCCGGCCCCGAGGATGTGGTCGCCGACCCGCGCGGCCGCGTCCTCACCGGCGTCGCCGACGGCCGCATCCTGCGGCTCGACGCCCTCGCCGACCCGGTCGCGGCCCGCGTCGAGGTGATCGCCGAGACCGGCGGCAGGCCGCTCGGGCTCGAACTCCTCCCGGACGGCGACCTGCTGGTCTGCGACGCCGAACGCGGACTCCTGCGCGTCGACACCGGCGACGGCACGGTCCGGATCCTCGCCGACTCCGTGGCGGGGGAGCCGCTGCGCTTCTGCAGCAACGCCGTGGCCCTCTCCGACGGCAGCGTCTACTTCACCGTCTCCAGCCGCCGCTACCCGCTGGAGCACTGGATCGGCGACATCGTCGAACACACCGGTACGGGACGGCTGCTGCGGCTCGCCCCCGGCGGTGACACACCCGAGGTGGTGCTGGACGGACTGCAGTTCGCAAACGGCATCGCCGTCGGTGCGGACGAGTCCTTCCTCGTCGTCGCCGAGACCGGCGCCTGCCGGCTGCTGCGCCTCTGGCTCACCGGGCCGAAGGCCGGCCGGAGCGAGCCGTTCGCCGAGAACCTCCCGGGCATGCCCGACAACCTCTGGCGCGGCGCGCCCGACGGCCCGATCTGGGTGGCGCTCGCGGGGCCCCGCCTCCCGGCCCTCGACCTGTTCCACCGCAGCGCGCCCGGCGTCCGCGCCGCCGCCGCGCGCCTGGCCGTACGCGCCCCGTTCCGGCCCACCGGCACGATCGCCCTCCAGGCCTTCGACGACGAGGGCCGCGTCGTGCACCACCTCACCCGCCGCCGCTCCGGCTACCGCATGCCCACCAGCGTCTGCGAAGCGGGCGGGCACCTGATCCTCGGCAGCATCCGGGAACGGGGCGTGGCGGTCTGCGAGCCGCCCGCGGCGAAGTGACCTTCACCGCCGCCTCGGAGTGACCCCGCCCCGCCCCGGGGTTAACCTGAACTCCGGCCGCGACCCCGTCGCGGCGCGGCGGTGGGGCCCGCCGTACCCGAACCGCGGCAAGGACGCCGCCAACGGTCCCTACTTGCGACGGCACGCGCCCGTACGACCCGGGCCCCGGCGAGTAGGAGACGGACCACCCCATGACAGCCCCCGAAAGCCTCCGCGTTCCGGCGACCGCGCCCCACCCGTCCCCGTGGCGTGCCCAGGCGCCCGTCGTCGCCGTCGTCTCGCTCGGCGGGGGAGTGGGCGCGACCGCCCGGTACGCGGCCTCCCTCTGGTGGCCCACGCCCCCGGGCGGTTTCCCCTGGACGATCCTCGGGATCAACATCGCCGGCTGCGCCGTGATCGGCGTGTTCATGGTGGTCATCACCGAGATCCGGACCGCCCACCCCCTGGTCCGGCCCTTCTTCGGCACCGGCGTCCTCGGCGGCTTCACCACCTTCTCGACGTACGCCGTCGACATCCAGAAACTCATCGACGGCGGCCGTCCCGGCGCCGGGCTGGCCTACCTCGCCGCGACCCCGCTCGCGGCGCTCACGGCGGTGTGGCTCGCGGCCGGGACGACCCGCCGTGTCCTGAAAGGGAGGCGACGATGACGAGACTGACCGGCAGGGCCCTGCGCCTGACCGTTTTCGTCGGCGAGC
Source organism: Streptomyces luteogriseus (assembly GCF_014205055.1). Lineage (NCBI taxonomy): Bacteria > Bacillati > Actinomycetota > Actinomycetes > Kitasatosporales > Streptomycetaceae > Streptomyces > Streptomyces luteogriseus. The sequence goes on along the minus strand of NZ_JACHMS010000001.1, from coordinate 621,229 downwards.
GCGACACCTGGCACCACAAGCCCCTCTACTCGGAGATCGTCCACCGGGCCCACGCTGCGGGACTCGCGGGTGCCAGCGTCTTCCGCGGCATCGAGGGCTTCGGCGCCTCCTCCCTGATCCATACCTCGCGGCTGCTGTCCCTGAGCGAGGACCTGCCGATCGCCGTGGTGATCGTCGACACCGAGCCACGCGTCCGCGCCTTCCTGCCGCAGCTCGACGAACTGGTCGCCGAGGGGCTGGTGACACTCGACGACTGCGAGGTCATCCGGTACACCGGCCGGGACGACTTGCCCGGCACCACGGACACGAAGGGTAAGAAGTCGTTGTGAACTGGCTGCTGGTCGTCGGCGGCGCCATGGTCGGCGCCCCGCTGCGCTACCTGACCGACCGGGCGGTCCAGGCGCGGCACGACTCGGTCTTCCCCTGGGGCACCTTCACGGTGAACGTCACCGGCTCCCTGATCCTCGGCCTGCTCACCGGAGCCGCCACCCACCTCCAGATCCTGCTCGGCACCGGTCTGTGCGGGGCCCTGACGACCTACTCGACGTTCTCCTACGAGACGCTGCGGCTGGCGGAGACCGGGGCGCGTCTGCAGGCCGTCCTCAATGTCGCGGTCAGCGTGACGGCCGGTGTCGCCGCGGCCTTCGCCGGGGCGGCACTGGCGCGTCTGTAGGCGCGTCCATGAGATCCGTTCTCGTCCGGGTGTAGTAAGACGGTCCCCTCCGCTCCCGCCCCCGAGCAGAACTGGATCCCATGAGCGTCATCAGCGTCGGTCAGGCCGTCGTCCTCGGAGCCGTCGAGGGGGTGACCGAGTTCCTGCCCGTCTCCTCCACCGGACATCTGAAGATCGTCGAGGGACTGATGGGCATCCCCGTCGACGACGACGCGGTGGTCGGGTTCTCGGCCGTCATCCAGGTCGGTGCGATCGCCGCGGTGCTCGTGTACTTCTTCAAGGACATCGTGCGGATCGTCTCCGCCTGGGGGAGGGGCCTGCGCGACCGCGAGGAGCGGTACCACCACGACTACAAGTTCGCCTGGTGGGTCATCTGCGCGACCCTCCCGATCGTCGCCGTGGGACTCGCCGCCAAGCCGCTCATCGAGGGCCCGCTCGCCTCGCTGTGGGTGGTCGCCGGCTCGCTGATCGTCGGCAGCGGCGTGATGTGGGCGGCGGACCAGATGGGCCGGCACAAGCGCGGCGAGGACGACACCTCCTTCAAGGACGCGATGCTGGTCGGCAGCTCCCAGATCCTCGCACTGCTCTTCCCCGGCTTCTCCCGCTCCGGCGCCACCATGTCCACCGCGCTCATCCTCGACCTGGACCGCGTCGCCGCCACCCGCCTCTCCTTCTTCCTCGGCATCCCCGCCCTCACCGGTGCTGGCCTCTACGAGCTCAAGGACGCGCTGGGCACCGGGGTGGGCGCCGCCCCGCTCGCCATGGGCACGGTCGTCTCGTTCGTCGTGGCGTACGCCTCCATCGCCTGGCTGCTGAAGTTCGTCGCCAAACACTCCTTCAACGCGTTCGTGATCTACCGGATCGTGGTGGGCGTGCTGTTGTTCGGGCTGCTCGGAGCGGGTGTGCTGCACAGTTGAGTGGTCTGCCGGGGGGCGCCGTCGGCTGTCTGCGGCGCCATCGTGGCTCGTCGCGCAGTTCCCCGCGCCCCTTCGGGAGACACCCCTTGACAGCACAAGCGGTCGCGCGGAGTATCTCTCCCGTGAACCTGTCAGACAGCCGGACAGCCGGACAGCCCGTGCGACGCGTCAGTGCCATGGAAGCGGTGCTGGCGTACCTGCGCGGCGCCATCGAGCGGGGCGAGTACGCCATCGGCGACAAGCTCCCCTCCGAGGCGGAACTGTGCCGGACCCTCGAGGTCTCCCGGCCGGTGCTGCGCGAGGCGCTGCGGGCGCTGCAGACCATGGGTCTGACCGTGTCCCGGACCGGCAAGGGCACCTTCGTCGTCGCCAGCACCGTCGAGGACCCGACCTTCGGCGACTACGCGGCCAGCGACCTGCTGGAGGTGCGCCGCCACGTCGAGATCCCGGTCGCCGGGTACGCGGCCCGGCGCCGCACTCCGGAGAACCTCGACCACCTGGCCCATCTGCTGGACCGGATGGAGCGGGAGACGGACACCACCGCGTGGGTCGCCATGGACACGCTGTTCCATCTCGCCGTCGCCGAGGCCGCGCAGAACCCGGTCTTCCGCCGGGTCATCGAGGAGATCCGGGACGCGCTGGCCCGCCAGTCGGCCTTCCTCAACGAGCTGGGCGGACGCCGCGAGCAGTCCAACCGAGAGCACCGGGCGATCATCGAGGCGCTGATCGACGGTTCCGAGAACGACGCGGTGGAGGCCATGGCCCACCACCTCGACCGCGTCGAGACGACCCTCACCGACATCGTGCGTTCATCGCGCACGGACACCCCCACGGAAGGCGGACCCGAGGCGTGAGCGAGCAGTCCCTGCACAACGAGGTGCAGAAACGTTCCGTCCATGTCGATGCCGGAGACGAGGGCTACAGCAAGTCCCTGAAGTCCCGGCACGTCAACATGATCGCCATCGGCGGAGCGATCGGCACCGGCCTCTTCCTCGGCGCGGGCGGACGCCTCGCCGACGCCGGCCCCTCCCTCTTCATCGCCTACGCGGTCTGCGGCCTCTTCGCCTTCCTCGTCGTGCGCGCCCTGGGCGAACTCGTGCTGTACCGGCCCTCCTCCGGTGCCTTCGTCTCCTACGCACGCGAGTTCATGGGGGAGAAGGGCGCCTACACCGCCGGCTGGATGTACTTCCTCAACTGGGCGACCACCGGCATCGCCGACATCACCGCAGTCGCCACCTACACCCACTACTGGGGCATGTTCTCCGACGTCCCGCAGTGGGTCATCGCGTTGATCGCGCTGGCCGTGGTGCTCACCGTGAACCTCATATCGGTGAAGATCTTCGGCGAGCTGGAGTTCTGGTTCGCGATCGTCAAGGTCGGCGCGCTGGTCGTCTTCATGTGCATCGGCATCTTCCTGCTGGTCACCCAGCACCCCGTCGACGGCCACACCCCCGGCCCGTCCCTGATCGGCGACAGCGGCGGCATCTTCCCGCACGGCCTGCTGCCCATGCTGCTGATCATCCAGGGCGTCGTCTTCGCCTACGCCTCCGTCGAGCTGGTCGGTGTCGCCGCCGGTGAGACCGAGAGCCCCGAGAAGATCATGCCCAAGGCGATCAACTCGATCATGTGGCGGGTCGGCGTCTTCTACGTCGGTTCGGTCGTCCTGCTGTCGATGCTGCTGCCGTGGAACAAGTACACCGCCGGCGAGAGCCCCTTCGTGACGGTGCTGTCCAACATCGGCGTCCCGGCGGCGGGCGGCGTGATGAACCTCGTCGTCCTCACGGCCGCGATGTCCTCCCTCAACTCCGGCCTGTACTCCACCGGCCGCATCCTGCGCTCCATGGCCATGGCCGGATCCGCGCCCAAGTTCACATCGGTGATGAGCCGCAGCCAGGTCCCCTACGGCGGCATCCTGCTCACCAGCGGCATCTGCGTCCTGGGCGTCGGCCTCAACTTCGTCGTGCCCGCCGAGGCGTTCGAGATCGTGCTGAACTTCGCCGCGATCGGCATCCTCGCCACCTGGGGCATGATCATGGTCTGTCACCTCCTCTTCTGGCAGAAGACCCAGAAGGGCGAGCTGACCCGCCCGGGCTACCGGCTCCCGGGCTCCCCCTGGACCGAGATCGTGACGCTGGCGTTCCTCGCCTCCGTCCTGGTCCTCATGTACGCCGACGGCGGCGCGGGACGCACCACCGTGCTCTGCCTGCCGCTGATCGTCGGAGCCCTGGTCGTCGGATGGTTCGGCATCCGCGGCCGTGTCGCGCGCAAGTCCACCACCGGAGCCGACGCGTGACAAACGCGCCGCTCCACGAAAAGCAGGCAGTGATGTTCAGCAGTTCTCTCGCGGACGCACCCCTTGTCCGTGAACCCGTCCACGCCCCCGTCGCCCACCTCATCCGCGGCGGAATCGTCGAAGGCATCCACTACGGCTCCGTCGTCGTCCTCGACGCCGACGGAGAGGTCCGGCTCCAGATCGGAGACATCGAGGCCGCCTTCTACCCGCGCTCGGCGATCAAGCCCGTCCAGGCCGTGGCCATGGCCCGGGCCGGGCTGCCGCTCGACGGCGAGCTGCTGTCACTGACGGCGGCCAGCCACTCCGGCGAGGAACGCCACCTCGCCGGGGCCCGGCGCATCCTCGAACTCGCCGGACTGACCGAGGACCACCTGCGCAACGTCCCGGACCTGCCGTTCGACCCGGTCGTCCGGGACGCCTGGGTGCGCGAGGGCCGGCTGCCCTCGCGGCTCGCCCAGAACTGCTCCGGCAAGCACGCGGCGATGCTCTACACCTGCACCCTCAACGGCTGGCCCCTGGAGAACTACCTCGACCCCGGCCACCCCCTCCAGCAGGCCGTCGCCGAGATCATCGAGGATCTCACCGGGCAGCGCATCGCCGGGGTCACCGTCGACGGCTGCGGCGCACCCCTGTTCTCCCTCTCCCTGCACGGCCTCGCCCGGGCCACCGCCCGGATCGTCAACGCCGCGCCGGGCACCCCCGAGGCCCGCGTCGCCGACGCCATGCGCGAACACGCGGAGATGGCCTCCGGCTCCGGGCGGGACGTCGCCGCGCTGATGCGGGCCGTGCCGGGGCTGCTCTCCAAGGACGGTTTCGAAGGCGTTCAGGTCGCCGCGCTGCCCGACGGGCGGGCCGTCGCCGTGAAGATCGCCGACGGGGCGAACCGGGCGCGGGTGCCGGTGGCAGCCGCCGCGTTGGCCTGGGCCGGTGTCGACCCGGGGCTGCTCACTGAGTTCCAGGGAGAGCCGTTGCTCGGAGGCGGGCGGGAGGTCGGGCGGGTGCGGCCCGTTCGCTCGCTGGAGCCGGTCGCCGCTTCGGCCCGCCCCTGACGCCGTGCCCGCTCTCCCCACCGGCGGCCGCGGGCCGCATGGGGCCGGTCGCGCCGTACCCCGCGCCCCTGAGGGGCGCGCACCCACCCACCCTCACGTTCCCTCAGAAAGAGGACCCTCACCGTCATGACCGCCGCCACCCGCTCCGAGCACGATCTGCTCGGCGACCGTGACGTTCCCGCCGAGGCGTACTGGGGTGTGCACACCCTGCGGGCCACGGAGAACTTCCCCATCACGGGTATGACCATCTCCGCCTACCCGCACCTGATCGACGCCCTCGCCGCCGTCAAGGAGGCCGCCGCCCTCGCCAACGAGGAACTCGGGCTGCTGGACCCGAAGAAGGCCGCCGCCATCGTCGAGGCCTGCCGGGAGATCCGCGACGGCAAGCTGCACGACCAGTTCGTCGTGGACGTCGTCCAGGGCGGCGCCGGCACCTCCACCAACATGAACGCCAACGAGGTCGTGGCGAACCGGGCGCTGGAACTGCTGGGCCACGCCAAGGGCGCATACGGGTTCCTGCACCCCAACGAGGACGTCAACCTCGGCCAGTCCACCAACGACGTCTACCCGACCGCCGTCAAGATCGCGACGGTGTTCGCGGTGCGCGGGCTGCTCGACGCGATGTCCGTCCTCCAGGACACGTTCGCCCACAAGGCCGTCGAGTTCCGCGACGTGCTCAAGATGGGCCGCACCCAGCTGCAGGACGCGGTGCCCATGACACTGGGCCAGGAGTTCTCCGCGTACGCCGTCATGCTGGACGAGGACCGGGCCCGGCTCGCCGAGGCCGTCCAGCTGATCCATGAGATCAACCTCGGCGCGACCGCGATCGGCACCGGCCTCAACGCCCCCGCCGGATACGCCGAGGCGGCCCGCCGCCACCTCGCGGACATCACCGGACTGCCCCTGGTGACCGCGGCCAACCTCGTCGAGGCGACCCAGGACTGCGGCGCCTTCGTGCAGATGTCCGGCGTGCTCAAGCGCATCGCGGTCAAGCTCTCCAAGAGCTGCAACGACCTGCGGCTGCTGTCCTCCGGCCCGCGGGCCGGCCTGGGCGAGATCAACCTGCCGCCCGTGCAGGCCGGTTCGTCCATCATGCCCGGCAAGGTCAACCCGGTGATACCCGAGGTCGTCAACCAGGTCGCCTTCGAGGTCATCGGCAACGACGTCACCATCACCATGGCCGCCGAGGCCGGACAGCTCCAGCTCAACGCCTTCGAACCGATCATCCTGCACTCCCTGTCGGAATCCATCACGCATCTGCGGAGCGCGTGCCTGACCCTGGCCGAACGCTGCGTCTCCGGCATCACCGCCAACACCGAGGCGCTGCGCGCGAGCGTCGAGAACTCCATCGGCCTGGTCACCGCCCTCAACCCGCACATCGGCTACACGGCCGCCACCGACATCGCCAAGGAGGCCCTCGCCAGTGGCCGGGGCGTGGCCGAACTGGTCCTGGAGAAGGGTCTGCTCCCCGCCGATACCCTCGCCGGCCTGCTGCGTCCCGAGGTCCTGGCAGGCAGCGGCCAGGCCCCGGCCTGACCCGCGGGAGCGCACCGGGACCGGCGGAGGGAGAATGGCGATCATGACGTCGACGACGACCTTCCAGCCGGTCCTGGAGCGCATCGCCGAGGAGATCGAGCGGACCCCCGGCAGCGGCAGGCCCGCCGACTACATCCCGGCGCTCGCCGCCTGCGACCCGCGCCGCTTCGGCATGGCCGTCGCCGACCTCGACGGCACGGTGTACGGGGTGGGGGACTGGCGGCAGCCGTTCTCCGCACAGTCCCTCACCAAGGTCTTCACCCTCGCCCTCGACCTGTCCCGAGAGGGCGACGCCCTGTGGGAGCACGTGGGCCGCGAGCCCTCCGGCAACCCCTTCAACTCCCTCGTCCAGCTGGAGTACGAGAACGGCATCCCCCGCAACCCTTTCATCAACGCGGGCGCCCTCGTCGTCACCGACCGGCTGCACACCCGTACCGGCGACGCCTCGGGCGAACTGCTGGCGTTCCTGCGGGCGGAGAGCGGCAACCCCGACCTGACCTTCGACCAGGAGGTCGCCGCGTCCGAGTCCGCGCACGGCGACCGCAACGCCGCACTCGGCCACTTCATGGCGGCGTACGGCAACATCGACAACCCGGTCCCGACGCTCCTGGAGCAGTACTTCCGGCAGTGCTCGGTCGCCGCGTCCTGCGCCGATCTCGCCCTCGCCACGAGTTTCCTGGCCCGGCACGGCATCCGCGCCGACGGCACCCGCCTGCTCACCCGCAGCCAGGCCAAGCAGATCAACGCGATCATGCTGACCTGCGGCACCTACGACGCGGCGGGCGACTTCGCCTACCGCGTGGGCCTGCCCGGCAAGAGCGGCGTCGGCGGCGGCATCATCGCGGTCGTACCCGGCCGCTGCACCCTGTGCGTGTGGAGCCCGGGACTGGACGAGCGGGGCAACTCGGTGGCGGGCGTGGCGGCGCTCGACCGCTTCACGACCCTGACGGGTCTGTCGGTGTTCTGACCACCGGTGTCATTTCGCCCCGGAACGCTCAGCCGAGGAACTCCTCCAGCATCGGCAGCAGCAGATCCGTGCGCCGCATGAGCGCCATGTGCGTGGTGTCCGGCAGCACCGCCAGCCGGGCGTCGGGGATCAGGTCCCGCATCTCGGCCGCGTGCTCGACGCGCAGGAAGTCCGTGTCGCCGAGCACCAGGAGCGTGGGCGCCGCGAGGCCGCGCAGGTCGTCCGCGGTCCAGGGCAGCGGGGCGTGCGCCGCGGCCCCGCACTTGGCCATGAAGGCCTCGAAGTGGCCGGGGTCCGGCGCGACGGCCGCGTAGGCCTCGGTCATCTCCCGGAAGTCCGCCCGGCTCGGCAGCCGCGGTGAGGAGTACTGCGGGTCCCGGACCTCCTCGTGGTAGCCGTCCTGCCGGTAGTGCGTGGCGGCGAGGACCAGCCGCCCCACGCGCTCGGGGTGGCGCACCCCCACTTCCAGGGCGGTCAGGCCGCCGAGGCTGAAGCCGAGGAAGTCCGCCCGGCCGATGCCCAGCTCGTCCAGAAGGCCGACCACGTCCGAGGCGAGGTCCGGCACGCTCATGTCCCGCTCGATGTCGGCGGTGTGCCCGTGGCCCTGCAACTCGGGAGCCACGACCCGGCGCGTGGCCGCGAGGGCCGGCAGGACGGCCCCGAAGGACAGGCCGATCGTGAGCACACCGCCGTGCAGCAGCACCAGAGGTCGCCGCCCGCTGTCGGAGCCGTGCAGCTCGTAGTACATCTCCAGGCCGTTGACCTTGGCGTATGCGGAGCCGGTGGTCATGGGATCACGTCCGTTCGTCGGTGCGCTGATGCCGGTTGGACTCCCGCCATGGCGGGAACTCATCGGCCGGTGATCACCGGCCGGTCACGAGCAGGCCGCCCTCCGGAGAGGAACGCGTCCCGTTTCGGCCATCCGCCGTTGCCAAGCTGCCCGAGTGTTGGCCATGGCTTTCCCCGTCGATCTCCGCCGCTGCCAGGTACTCGGCCTGGCCGGTACCGGCTGCCTCGCCCTGGGCGGTGAGACGGCCGGCGCCCTGCCCGTGGCGGACCTTCTCCACCCGGACTCCGCCCGCGCCGCCCTCGGACTGGTCGGCGTGTACTTCGGCGTCGTCCTGCTGATCGCGGCCTGGCTGCTGCTGGGCCGGCTGGTCCGCGGGCCGAGACCACCGGAGCCCCGCTCCCTGCTGCTCGTCCTCGCCGCTTGGGCGGCCCCGCTGCTCCTCGCCCCACCGCTGTTCAGCCGGGACGTCTACAGCTACCTCGCCCAGGGGGCGATGGTCGAGGCGCACCTGGACGTCTACGCGCACGGCACGGCCCGGCTCGGCGGTCCGCTCGCCGACGAGGTCGCCCCGCTCTGGCGGCACACCGGGGCCCCGTACGGCCCGGTGTTCCTCGTCGTCGCGGCGGCGCTGTCGGGTCTGACCCGGGGTGAACTGCCCGCCGGGCTGTTCGGGATGCGGCTCGTCGCTCTCGCCGGCGTGGCCCTGATGGCGACGGCGCTGCCCCGCCTCGCCCGGCACAGCGGCGCCGACCCGTCCGCCGCGTTGTGGCTGGGCGCCCTCAACCCGCTCGTCCTGCTGCACCTGGTGGCGGGCGCCCACAACGACGCCGTCATGCTCGGCCTGCTCGGCGCCGGCCTGGTGGCCGCGCTCGGCCGGTGGCCGGTCCTCGGCGCGGTACTCGTCACTCTTGCCGCTTTGGTGAAGGCGCCCGCGGTGCTGGGTCTCGCGGCTGTGGTCGCCCTCCAGGTGCGCGCGGGCCGCGGCCTGGCGAAGGCCCTCGTGACGACCACCGTCGCGGCGGCGGGGACCACCGTCGCCGCGACGGCCGTGGCCGGTACCGGATACGGCTGGGTCGGCGCCCTGAACACCCCCGCCTCCCCCCAGAATTGGGCCCTGACCACCCTCCTCGGCCGCGTCACCCGGGCCCTGCTGAAGCACCTCGGCAGCGATCTCGCACCCCTGGCGATCCCCGCCTGGCACGCGCTGGGCATCGTGGCCGCCGTGACCGCGATCGCGCTGATCTGGCTGCGGCTGCGCCGCCGGCCGGTGTACGCGCTCGGCCTGTCCCTGGCGGCGGTGGCCGCGCTCGGGCCGGCGATCCGCCCCTGGTACGCCTTGTGGGGCCTGTTCCTCATCGCCGCCGCCGCGCCCAGTACCTCCGTACGCCACCGCACGGCGGCCGTCACCGGCGTGCTCGCGCTGAGCGTGCTGCCCAGCGGCGGCCCGGCGGACACGGGCCAACTCGTGCTGGCCGTCTCCGGCGGCGCACTCGCGGTCGTCGTGCTGTGGCAGGCCCACCAGGCCGAACTCGCCCCGGCACTGGGACGCGCGGCATGACCCCGGCCCTGCCCCGCACCGACCGGGGCCGACTGCTGCTGGTGCTCGCTCTCGCCACGCTGGTGACGGTCTTCACCGCGACCGTGCCGCTGCTGCGCGACTGGTTCGACCTGCGCGTCTACTACGGCAGCATCGAGACCTGGATCCACCACGGCGGCCGCATCTACGACTACCGGGTGCCCGGCACGGCGTACGGCTTCACCTACCCGCCGTTCGCCGCGGTCGCCATGCTTCCGATGGCCCTGGTGGGGCTGCACACCGCCATCGCCGCGGCCCTGCTGCTCAACCTGGCCGCCCTGGCCGTGATCTTGCGGCTGCTCGACGGACCGGAGCGGCGGCGTCACGGCTGGTTCGGCTGGGCGCTGACCGCCTGTCTGCTCGCCCTGTTCGAACCGCTCCGCGACACCGTCAGCTTCGGCCAGGTCAACCTGTTGCTGCTGGCGCTCGTCCTCACCGACGCGACGCTGCTGGCCACCGGGCGCGGACGCCTGGCGGGCGTCGGCATCGGTCTCGCGGCGGCGGTCAAACTCACGCCCGCGCTGTTCATCGGTCTGCTGCTGGTGGCCGGACGCCGACGGGCGGCTGCGGTCGCCACGGCCGTGGCCCTCGGCGCCACGGCTCTCGCGGCCTGGGTGGACCCGGACGCCTCGCGCTTCTACTGGACGGAGGCGCTGTGGGACACCGACCGCGTGGGACGCCTCGGTTACGTCTCGAACCAGTCGGTGCAGGGCATCCTGGCCCGGCTCGGCGAACCGGACCGCGCGGTGTGGGCCATGGCGGTGCTGCTGATCCTCGGCGTGTGGGCGGTGCGGGCCCGCCGGGCGGTCGCGGCGGGGGACTGGACGGCGGCGTTCGCCCTGACCGGCCTCGCCGCCTGTCTCGTCAGCCCGGTCACCTGGGTGCACCATCTCGTGTGGCTGCTGCCCTCCTTCGCCGTGCTGGTCCGCGCCGGGCGCCTCCGGGTGGCGGGCGCCCTGTACGCCGTGCTGTGCACGAGCGTGGTGTGGCTGTGGTTCGACGACGCGTCCGGCGTCGACGGGTTCCTGGGCGGCAACACCTACGCCTGGATCACCCTGGGGCTGCTGCTCCGGCTGCCGGTGGGTCAGCCGCGCCGGGGTCTGCGGACCGGAAGCCGCAGCACCAGCACCACGACCGCCGCGCCCGTACCGGCGGCGCCCGCGATCATCCCCGCCTCCGTCCAGACGGACCCGTGCTCTTCGGGCACTGCCGCCGCGACCGCGGGCGGCGTCGTCGCGGCCGGCTGCGCGGACGTGCCCGGCGCGCCGAGCGAGCCCACCGCCTCGACCCTCCCGGCCGACCCGAAGCCCCAGTCGAGCAGCGAACGGGCCTCCTCGTACACGGCGGACCCGCCGCCCTCCTGAGGGTTCATCACCGTCACGACCAGGGTGCGCCCGTCCCGGCGCGCCGCGGCGACGAGCGTGCTGCCCGCCTTGCTGGTGTAGCCGTTCTTGATGCCGATCAGCCCCCGGTACGGCTTCACCCCCTTGGCGCCGCTCAGCAGCCGGTTGGTGTTGAGGATCGGGTACGACCAGGTGCCGCCGCCGGGGAACCTGGCCTCGACGGTGGCGCAGTACCGGGCGAAGTCGGGGTTGCGCAGCCCCACCCGGCCGAACACCGCCAGGTCGTACGCCGACGAGACCTGGCCCGGTGCGTCGTAGCCGTCGGGCGACACCACGTGGGTGTCGCGGGCGCCGAGGGACCGGGCCTTGGCCTGCATCCGCTCGGCCGTGACCCGCCAGCCGCCGTTGAGCTCGGCCAGGACGTGCACGGCGTCGTTGCCCGAGTTGAGGAAAACACCGCGCCACAGATCGGCGATCCGGTATGTGCGGCCCTGGGCGACCCCGACCAGGCTGCTGCCGGCACCGATGTCCCGGAGCTCCCGCTCGCGGACGGTGTGGCGGACGCCCGCAGGCAGGCCGGGCAGCACGGTGAGGGCGAACAGGGTCTTCAGGGTGCTGGCCGGAGGCAGCTTGCGGTGCGCGTTGTGGGCGGCGAGCACCTCTCCGCTGCGGGCGTCGGCCACCAGCCAGGACAGCGCGGAGACCTTGGGGAGGCGACTGACTCCGGTACGCGGGCGGACCTGGGTGCCGGGCCGGTACAGCAGCGAGGGGTGCGGGGCCGCGGCCTTCGGCCCGCCCGGCGGAGTGGGCTCCGCCCCGCCGGGGTCGGCCGCAGCCGTGGGCATCAGCGCCAGCAGCCCCGCCGCGCAGAGCGCACCGGCCGACACGGCCACCCGGGAAGAGAATCCGATGATCATACGATCAACGTAGAAAACGGACACGGTCCTCAGGGCGACGACGGGGCCGCGCGCCGCGTGCCGGCACCCGGATGGCTGAGCTCCTCGCGTCAGTCCGCGGGCAGCGTCGGCCGGATGCGCCGCAGGAACGTCGCGTTGTCCGGCGTTTCGCGCATCCGCTCCAGCAGAGTTTCCAGGCCGCCCTGCCCGTCCCGGCCCTGCAGCACCCGCCGCAGGCCGTGGACGGCCGCCAACTCGGCCGGCTGCAACAGGAGTTCCTCGCGGCGGGTGCCGGAGGGGGTGATGTCGACGGCCGGGAACACGCGGCGCGACGCCGGGTCCCGGCTCAGGCGGAGTTCCATGTTGCCGGTGCTCTTCAGCTCCTCGAAGTAGAAGTCGTCGGCACGGGAGCCGGTCTCCACCAGCGCGGTCGCGAGGATCGTGAGGGAGCCGCCCTCCTCGGCCGTCCGGGCGGCGCCGAAGAACCGCTTGGGGCCGGTCAGCGCGGACGCGTCGACACCCCCGGTGAGGACGCGGCCACCGGAGGCGGCCGCGTTGTTGTGCGCCCGGCACAGCCGGGTCAGCGAGTCGAGGAGGACGACGACGTCCTCACCGGCCTCGACGAGTCGCTTGGCGCGCTCGATCACCAGGTCGGCGAGCGCGATGTGCTGCTTGGCGCTGCGGTCGAAGGTCGATGCGTACACCTCGCCCCGCACAGAGCGCCGCATGTCCGTGACCTCCTCGGGCCGCTCGTCGAGCAGCAGCGTCATCAGCCGGCACTCGGGATGGTTGCCGGTGACGGCGGCGGCGATCTGCTGGAGGAGGACGGTCTTGCCCGTCTTGGGCGGGGCCACGAGGAGGCCGCGCTGCCCCTTGCCGACCGGGGCGATCAGGTCGACGACGCGTCCGGCCAGTCCGGCGGCGGGGTGTTCGAGCCGCAGCCGCTCGTGCGGGTGCAGCGGCGTCAGGTCCCGGAAGTGGCGCCGGCCGCGCGGGTCCCCGGGCGCACGGCCGTCGACCCGTGCGACACCGGTCAGGCCGCGCCGGTCGCCGGTCACGCCCTCGACGAGGTCGCCCTTGCGCAGGCCGTACCGGCGGATCAGCGCGGGGGGCACCACGGCGTCAGTGGGCGTGGGCAGGCAGTTCTCGCCGCGCAGGTGCCCCTTCCCGCTCGCGTCGATGTCGAGGACGCCGGACACCGTCCGGGCCGGGGACTGCTGCTGTACGGGTGGGTTTTCGAGTGTGGTGGTCATGGTGATGGGAGTCCTTTCACGGACGGCAGGCAGGGGACGTGCGAAGGGGAGGGGGAATGCCGCGAAGGGAGGGCCTGTGGCGCGCGTCCGGGCGGCGGGATAACAGCACCTCGGATACGACGAGCACGTCGTGGTGCTGGAAATGAAGGAGAGAGGAAGAAACGGCACCGGCGCCCGTAAAGAGGGGCGTGCACGAATGCTCTTGGCAATGTACCACCGAAAGCGGCGGATGTGGGCCGGATACCTCGAAGGGCTAGGTCAGCGCATGGCCAGCAGCCCGTACAGCAACGGGATCCGCGGCTCGGGCAGACGCCACCAGCCGGACTCCGTACGGACCATCTGAGGCCAGCGCGGCCAGGGAAGTTCGTCGCCTTCCCGCAACCGCCGTACGGAGAGTCCCGCATCCGTCAACGCGTTGACGACCTCACCCATTCCGTGCATCCACTCGTAACTGTCCGTGGCGCCGACGACGGCCGGGCCGTCCGTGTAGGTGTGGGTCCCGTCGCGGTGCACCGGTCCGGCGCCACCCAGGTAGTCGTGGCGCAGGAGCAGCTCGGGTCCCTCGCCCGGTGCGGGCTTCGGACCGAGCGCGTTGAGCAGGGGATGGAACTCGACGACGTACAACCGGCCGCCGGGACGCAGGAGCCGGCCGACGGTCTCCGCCCACCGGTCCAGGTCGGGGAGGTAACACAGGGCGCCCTTGCCGGTGTAGACGACGTCGAACCGCCGTCCGTCCAGGGCCTCGGCGGCGTCGTACACGTTCGCCCGGACGTAGGTCACGTCCGCGCCGGCCTTCGCCGCGATGTCCCGGGCGCCCGCCACGGACGCCGCGGAGAAGTCGAGGCCGACGGCCCGGGCGCCGCGCCGTGCGAAGGCGACCGTCTCCGTGCCGAGATGGCACTGCAGGTGCAGCACGTCACGCCCGGCCAGCTCGCCGAGGTCCTCCCACTCGAACGGGGCGAACCAGCGCTCGGGGTCGAGGTCCTGGTCGAGGCCGTAGAAGCGGCTGGCGAGATGGACGGGCGTGCGGGCGTCCCAGTTCGCCTGGTTGGCCCGCATCAGCCGGTCGTGCTCGGCGGACGTCATGGGGACATCCAACCCCGAACCGGCCGCGGGCACCGGGAGAACGCCGGAAACGGATCTCCGGAGGTGTCGCTCAGTTCGAGTGGGTGCGCGCCTCCTCGGCGATCCGCTCGAACTGCGCGCCCATGGCCGCCGCGAGGGCCTGGGCCCCCGACAACGGGCGCACCATCACCGTGAATTCGTCGATGAGACCGTGCTCGTCGAGATGGATGAAGTCGCAGCCGTTGATCTCCCGGTCGCCCATGCGCGCGGTGAAGACCAGGGCGTGGTCGCGGCCGTTCACGTCGTTGATCTCGCGCACGTAGCGGAAGTCCTGGAAGACCTCGGAGACGGCGCGCAGGATCGCCGCGGTGATCGCCTTCCCGGCGTACGGCTTGAACACGACCGGGCTGGTGAAGACGACGTCCGGCGCCAGCAGCGCCACGGCGGCGTCGAGGTCGAGCTTCTCGACCGCCTCACGGAATGCACGCATCGAAACCGCCTTGGTCAATTTGTTGAATAGGTGTGGAGTAGATTAGTCAACCGTTGATACGGTGTCCACATGTCTCTCAAGTACGCCGTTCTCGCGGCGCTCCTGGAGGGCGAGGCCTCGGGCTACGAGCTGTCGAAGGTCTTCGACGTGTCGCTGGCCAACTTCTGGGCCTCGACCCCGCAGCAGCTCTACCGCGAACTGGAGCGCCTCGCGCAGGACGGCCTGATCGAGGCCAGGGTGGTGCGCCAGGAGCGGCGTCCCGACAAGCGCATGTTCACGCTGACCGAGGCGGGCCGCGAGGACCTGCGCTCGTTCGCCGACACGCCGCCCCGGCGGCCCACCGCCATCCGCGACGAACTCCTCATCAAGATCCAGGCCATGGACGGCGTGGACCCGGACGCGACCCGTGCGCTGGTCGAGGAACGCGAGGCGTGGGCCCGCGGCAAGCTCGCCCGCTACCGGCGGCTGCGCGAGCGCCTCCTGGCCGGCCGCAGCGAGGAGGAGTACCTCCGGGAGACCGACCGCGTCGGCCCGTACCTCACCCTGATGGGAGGCATCGGCTTCGAGGAGGAGAACCTCCGCTGGTGCGAGCGCGTACTCACCGTCCTGAAGCAGCGGACTCCCCTAGGCTGAGCCGATGTTCAGCCCCGAAGGTCCCAGCCTGCGTGAACTCGCCGTCCAGGCGCTGTCGTCCGTCGAACGCGGCTACGACCTCCTCGCGCCGAAGTTCGACCACACGCCCTTCAGGACACCCGACGCGGTCCTCGACGCCGTCGGGTCGGCGCTGCGGCGGACGGGGCCCTTCGACGCCGGGCTCGACCTGTGCTGCGGCACCGGCGCGGGCGTCGGGGTACTGGAGCGGGTCTGCCGGGAGCGGGTCACCGGCGTCGACTTCAGCGCGGGCATGCTCGACGTCGCCCGGGAGCGCGTGCGGACGCGGGGCCCGCGGATCTCCTGGGTCCGGGCCGACGCCCGGGCCCTGCCCTTCGCCCCCGCCTTCGACCTGGTGGTGAGCTTCGGGGCCTTCGGTCACTTCCTGCCCCGCGAACTGCCCGGGCTGTTCGCACAGGTCCGGTCCGTCCTGCGGCCAGGCGGCTGTTTCGCGTTCCCGCTGGTCGCACCGCCCCGCCCGGGCTCCCTCGGCTACTGGACGCTGCTCGGCTTCGACACCGTGATGCGGGTGCGCAACACGCTCTGGCGGCCTGAGTTCGTCATGTACTACCGCGCGTTCCGTCTCGGGGACGTACAGCGCGAACTCGCGGAAGCCGGTTTCGGGGTGGAGCTCCAGCCGCTCCCGGAGTTCGGGCGGCGGCCGGACGGCGGCCCCCGGGTGCGGCTCGTCATGGCCCGGCTGCCGGGTTAGGCCCTGGTGCCGAGGGTGCTCGTCAGCCGCGCAGGAAGTTCAGCAGATCGTCGTTGAACGCCTTCTCGAAGTCGCCGACCAGGCCGTGCGGGGCGCCCGGATACACCTTCAGCGTCGCGTCCTTGACGAGCTGGGAGGTGCGGTGGGCCGAGGCGGCGATCGGCACGATCTGGTCGTCGTCCCCGTGTGCGACGAGCGTCGGCACGTCGATGCGCCGCAGGTCCTCCGTGAAGTCGGTCTCCGAGAACTGCGCGACACAGTCGTAGGCGCCCTTCAGGCCGGCCTGCATGCTCCACATCCAGAACGCCCGCCGCACGCCCTCCGACACGGCGGCGCCGGGCCGGTTGAAGCCGTAGAAGGCCTCGCTCAGCTCCCAGTAGAACTGCGAGCGGTCCGCCGCGACCCCGGCGCGGATCCCGTCGAAGGCGTCCTTCGGTGTGCCCTCCGGGTTGGCCTCCGTCCGCAGCATCAGCGGCGGCACCGCACCGAGCAGCACGACCTTGGCCACCCGCGCGGTCCCGTGCCGCCCGATGTAGCGGGCCACCTCGCCGCCGCCGGTCGAATGGCCCACCAGGACCGCGTCGGTGAGGTCCAGTGCCTCGATCAGCTCGGCCAGGTCGTCGGCGTACCGGTCCATGTGGTTGCCTTGCCACGGCTGGTCCGAGCGGCCGTGTCCGCGGCGGTCGTGCGCGATCGCCCGGAAGCCGTGCTCGGCGACCAGCCGGGCCTGCCCGTCCCACGCGTCCGCGTTGAGGGGCCAGCCGTGGCTGAAGACCACGGGCTGCCCCGTGCCCCAGTCCTTGTAGTAGAGCTCGGTTCCGTCGGAGGTCGTGAAGGTGGTCATGGGGATCCTCTCGGGGGTCGCCTGGGGGAGCCGTGCCGTGTCTCGATGATCTCCGTCATCTCCGGGAACCCGCGTCGGCAGCCCGCCGAACGGGTGATGGGCCACGGTCGGCCGCGGTTGCCGCGGCGCGGCCCGGCAGAGTGAACTCGTAGACCAGCGCGTCCTGTTGGGTGTCCACCACGAGATCGGTGATCTCCAGCGGGCGGGCGTACTGGTCGTGCACCTGCCGGGTGACCCGTACCGACGGGGCGCTCGCGGGTCGCGTGATGGTGTCACGGTGGTGCAGGGTCAGCCCGGCCCGGCGCATCCAGTCGTAGGCCCGGCGCAGCTGCGCGGCGGCGGTGCCGTCGGCGCGGTCGCGGTAGCGTGCCAGCTCCTCCACCTCCGCCAGTGCCACGGCGGAGAACGATGTCACCGCGGTCCGCCGGCCCTGTCCGTCGGCGGTCGCGTAGCGGTAGCGGTGGATCAGGGTCGGGCGGCCGGGGGCCAGCCCCAGGGCGTCGGCGTGGTGCGGCGGGGGAGCCTCCCAGGTGACGGTGGCGCGGGCGACACTGCCCGGGGCCGCGGACCCGGCGCCGACCGGGAAGGCGAGCGACGCCGGGGTCTCGACCGGAAGGCCGGGCAGGGTGGCGTGGCTGCCGCGCCGGTCGGTGGTGACCAGGCCGTCGCGGCGAAGCAGCTCCAGCGACTGCCGTACGGTCTCCCGGCTGACCCCCAGGTGACCGGCCAGTCGCCTTTCGCTCGGCAGGCGTTCACCGGGCGGGATGGTGCCGTCGCGCAGCTCGCCGAGCAACTCCGTCGCGATCCGGCGGTACAGGGGCTCTCCGTCGGCCGGCGGGGGGTCGTGCGGGGTGGTGCGGGCCATGCCGCCCCTCCAGTGGGTGACGTTCGGTAGCCGTTCGGGCTCGGTGCGCCACCAGATCTAGCATTGGTCTAAACCAGCTGGGAAGGGCGGCCGGGCGGTTCGGCCGAAACCGGCCCGCCCGCGCCCGCCCTCACAGTGCGCCGTACAGGGCGTCGACCAGGGTCGTGTTCCGCGGGTCGTTGGCGATGTGAGGCCCCATCCGGTTCATCACATAGCCCAGGGACACCCCCGCCTCCGGGTCGGCGAGCCCGCAGGAGCCGCCGAAGCCGTCGTGTCCGAAAGCGCGCGGGTTGGGCCCGTACGAGCCGTCGGGGCCGCTGAGCCACAGCCCGAGCCCCACCTCGGTCTCGTGCTCGAACCCTGCGCCGAGCACCAGATCCCGGCAGCCGCCCTGCCCCTCGCGCACCCGCTCGGCCGCCTCGGGGGACAGCACGCGATGCCCCCCGTACGCCCCGCGCCCCGCGAAGACGCCGTACAGGGCGGCGACCGCACGCGCGGTGCCGTGCCCGTTCGCCGCGGGAATCTCGGCGGCCCGCCACCCGGGAGTGCAGGCCCCGGCGGCGGACACCGCCGGGTTCGTCAGCGCGGCGATGGCCGCGGGCGCCAACCGGGCGAAGACAGCAGCCTGTTCGCTGCTCGCCGTGACCGCCGGCTGGACCAGCTCGGCCGCCCTGCCGTAGTCCCGCTCCGGCAGGCCGATGTGGAAGTCGATGCCGAGCGGCCCGGTCACCTCCCGCGCCAGGAAGGCCCCCGGCCGCAGCCCCGAGACCCGCCGTACGACCTCGCCGACCAGATGGCCGTAGGTCAGCGCGTGGTAGCCGGACCGGGTGCCCGGTTCCCACCAGGGCTCGGTCGCGGCGAGCCGCTGCGTGGTCAGCTCCCAGTCGAAGAGCTGCTCCAGCGAGTGCGGCTCCCGCAGGCCGGCCAGACCGGCGCGGTGGGACAGCAGATGCCGTACGAGGACCTTCTCCTTGCCCGCCGCGGCGAACTCTGGCCAGTACGCGGCCACCGGCGCGTCCAGGTCCAGCAGCCCCCGGTCGGCGAGGATGTGCGCGCACAGCGCCACCGGCCCCTTGGTCGTGGACCACACGTTGACCAGCGTGTCCCGCTCCCAGGGCCGCGAGCGCGCCGCGTCCGCCCAGCCGCCCCACAGATCCACCACGGTCTCGCCGCCGACGGTGACGGCCACCGCGGCGCCCAGCTCGCCCCGCTCCCTGAAGTTCTCCTCGAACGCCTTGCGTACCGCGGTGAACCGCGGATCGCAGTGACCGTGCACCTGTGTCTCGTTTCCGGACATGAGCCCCCTCCGCCGACGGTCTTCGGCCCGGGCCGCTGTGCCGCGGTCCGGGCGCGATGAACGTACCGACTGGTCGGACCGGGAGGAAGCCCGCCGGGTGTGAACGGCCGGATCAGATGTACGAGCGCATCCAGCGCAGCTTGGCCGCCTGCTGGAAGGGGCCGCCGCCCTCGTGGTCGTTGAAGTCGTAGACCTCGATCGACTTGTCCTCGTGGTCCCAGGCGTTGAAGGCCGCGAAGACGGTCGACGGCGGGCAGGTCTGGTCCTCCAGGGCGGCCGAGAAGAGCGCGGGGGCGCGCCCACGGGCGGCGAAGTGGACGCCGTCGAAGTAGGACACCGTGCGCAGGGCGTCCTCGGTGCGGCCGCGGTGCGTCTTGAGGTAGAGGCCGATCTCGCGGTACGGGTGCCGGTCGGTGATCGTCGCCGCGCGCGGGAAGTCGCACAGGAACGGCACGTCCGGCGCGATGCCCGCCAGGTCCGGAACCAGTCCGCCCACCGCGATGGTGATGCCGCCGCCCTGGCTGGAACCGACGGCCACCGTGCGCGCCGGGTCGGTGAGGGGGTGCGAGCGGGCCGCCTCGACGGCACGCACCGCGTCCGTGTAGACCCGGCGGTAGTAGTAGTTCTCCGGGGCGTCGATGCCGCGGGTCATGAAACCGGGGTACGCGGGCGCCCCGCCCACCGGGTCCGCGGTGCCGCCGCCTCCGCCCCAGGCGCAGCCCTGTCCGCGGGTGTCCATCACGAAGTGCGCCCGGCCCGAGGACGCCCACAGCAGGTGTTCGTGGGGCAGTCCGCGCCCGCCGCCGTAGCCGATGAACTCCACGACCAGCGGCAGCGGGCCCTCGGCCCCGGCCGGGAGGGTCAGCCAGCCCTTGACCGGATGCCCGCCGAAGCCGGCGTACGTCACGTCGAACACCTGGACGGTGGTCAGGCCCGTGTCGACCGGTTCGAAGCGGGCGTCCAGATCGTGCCGACGGGCCTCCTGCAGAGTCTCGGACCAGAAGGCGTCGAAGTCGTCGGGCTCTGTGGCCGCGCTGCGGTATTCGCGGAGTTCGTCGAGAGGAAGGTCGAACAGGGCCATGCAGGACCGCCTTGGGTCAGGAGCAGCTACGGGGGAAAGCGGATGATCACACTACGTGGGTGGTCGGAGGACTGGCCAGGTCCTGTTCGGCTCTGCCTCCGGTCCGCTGCCCCTCGGGGCGGGCGAAGTGCTGGTCACAGCCGTGGAAGGGTGATCACGGAGGAGGGCGGAGGGCGCAGGTGGTCGGGTCACCTGGCGTTCACCGGTCTGCGCCGTCCCCGGGGCACCGGCCCCGGACCTCATGCGCGGCGGTGCGTCCACTCCGGCTCGGTACGGGCCCACGCCCGGTCCCACTCCGCCATCCGGCGCCGCAGTGCCACCCGGCGTACCAAGGAGTGGCCGAAGAGCACCACGAGCACCGCACCGCCCGTGGCGCAGGTCCCGATGGCGAGGGTGTGCTGCCAGACCGCCGACCCGTCCACGGGCGGCAGCACACTCCGTCCCTGGTCGTCCAACCAGACGTCCACGACCTCACCCCGGCGGGTGTCCGCGGGGACCCGCGTCGTCGTGGTGCGCGTGGCGCCGCCCGGCTCGGTCCAGTGCACCGTCGCCCGGTACGCGCGCTGCCCGCCGGCCTGCACCGACGGCAACGAGTCGGTGGTGGCGACCACCTCCGCCCGGACGCGATGCCGCTCGGCCCGCTGCTCCGCGGAGACCGACCGTGCCTCGTCATGGGCCCACCAGGCGGCGGCCGCCCCGGCCAGCGGCGCCCCCACGAGGACGAGGACGGCGACCACCAGCACCGTCCACGCTTCGACGACATCCGACCGGCGTCGCAGCGGACTGCGCCGCCAACGCCAGCCACGCACCCGGGTACGCATGTCCACCTCCTCGCCGTCACCGCGGCCGGAGGGCCGGACCGGCCGTGCGGTGCGCCACCGCTCCCTCCGCATCACGCCACGCGTGCGAGTGCCTCCCTGGAGGGGGTACCCCCTCCGGCGCACATCGATCGCTCCAGGGTCGTATGCACGGCAGGAGCCCGCCCCGCGGCTGGGTGCCCGGGGCGACCGCGACGAAACCGGGGTCAGCCGAAACGTTCGATGCGGATCCGGTGCACCGGCTGACCGGCCGTCACGAGCAGCCTGGAGGCGTGCTCGGCGAAGGAGTTGGAACCGCACACATAGGCCTCCCACCCACCCGAGGGCTGCTCGGCCAGGAGCGGCGCCACATGTGCGGCCGCCATACGTCCGACCGTCGCCCCCGCAGGCGCGCTCCGTGTGAAGACAGGCGTCGTCTCCGCGCCCAACTCCCGCGCGTAGATGAGCTCCTGGGGGCTGCGCGCGGACACCACCAGCCGCAGCGGCACGGCCAGGTTCCGAGCCCGGTGGTGCCGGATCATCGACATCAGCGGTACGACTCCGGAACCGGCGCCGACGAGCAGCGCGGGCCGGTCGCCCGGCCAGGCGAAGAAGCCGCTCACCGGGCCCCGCACCTCGACCCGGTCGCCGGGCCGGGCGACGGTGTGGAACCAGCCCGAGACCTCGCCGCCCTCGACGTGGTCCAGGGTCAGCTCGACATGGCCGGAGTCGTCGGGCGCGGACGCGATCGAGTAGTGCCGCTGGGCCGCGTAGCCGTCCTCGGCGGTCAGCCGCACCATCAGGTGCTGGCCGGGCAGGTGGCCCGGCCAGCCGGGCACTGCGAGCCGGAAGGTGGCGGCGCGGGGAGTCTCGCGGCGGATCTCGGTGACCGTGGCGGTCTGCCACTCGGAGGCGGCCTGCTCGTTCACGGCGATGCGCCCGGGCACGGCGAACCGTGTCGGAGGCACGAAGGCCTGTGTCAGTGCGGTCTCAGTCACCGGAGTACCTCTGCTCCTCCCACGGGTTGCCCCGCTCGTGATAGCCGTTCTGCTCCCAGAAGCCCGGCTCGTCGTGGTCGAGGATCCGCAGGCCGGCGATCCACTTGGCGCTCTTCCAGAAGTACAGGTGCGGCACCACCAGCCGCGCCGGGCCGCCGTGCTCGGGGGCGAGGGGCCTGCCGTCGTACTCCCATGCGATCCAGGCGCGCCCGCCGGTCAGGTCGGACAAGGGGAGGCTCGTGGTGTAGCCGGTGTGGGAGTAGGCGACGGCATGGGTGGCCGACCCATGGGGCCGGACCACGTCCAGGAACGCGTCCAGGGACACGCCGGTGAACCGCACCCCGAACTTCGACCAGCTCGTCACACAGTGGATGGCGCCCTCGTACGCCGACGGGGGCAGCCGGTGTGCCTCGTCCCAGTCCCAGGTGCGGGGCTCGGCCACCAGCCCGTCGACGCGGAAGGTCCAGTCGGCGGGTGCCAGCTCGGGGGTGACCTCGGCGGACAGGACGGGCCAGTCGTCGCCCGCGTCGTACTGGCCGGGTGGCAGACCGGGGCCGGCGACGCGCGGGCGGCCGGTGAAGCCTCGGGTGATGTGCATGCGGTGGTGCCTCCGGGCCGGTCCGACGGTGCCCGCCGGGCCGGGTGATCAGTGATTGCCTATTCAACCGTACGGGGAGTGCGGCCTACTCCTCCCGGCCGGGGCCGCGCCAGGCGTTGTAGCGCACGAGGTACTCGGCGAACCGGCTCAGGTCCTCCGCCGGCCAGTCGGCGAGGCGCTCCCGGAAGGCCGCCCGCCGGCTCTCGGTGACCTGGGCCAGGATGTGCCGCCCGGCCCGCGTCAGGTGCAGCACCTGGACGCGCTGGTCCGTGGTGTCGGGGCGTCGCTCGATGAGGCCGGCGCGCTCCAGGGCGGCCACCTGGCGGCTGACGGTGGACTTGTCCAGGGCGTAGTGGGTGGCCAGGTCGGTGGCGCGGCAGCCGCCGACCTCCTCCAGATGCCCGAGCAGCGTGTACGACACCAGCGACAGCTCGGGGTGCATCCGGCCCGCGGCGGCCCGGGCGCGACGGGCGAAGACCGTCATCTCCCGCTGGATGGTCTCGACGGCGTCGGCGGTGTGCACGGGACCTCCCTCACCACGGTGCTGCTCTCTCCCTCCATGGTTGCATGCCCCAACCACCCGCCCGGACGGTGTCACCGTCGCCGTGCCCGTCGGCCGACCCGTCGGGGTAGGGTTGTCGTCCGGCCGGGCAGGGGCCCGGTCACCGGAAGCCGAGGAGGTGAGACCCATTACCGCTGTGTCAGTTCGGGTGCTCTCCTCTCGACGTCGCGCGGATCGCCGGTCGTAGGCGATCGCCGGAGCGCCCTTCGGTTCCCGAAAGGCTCTGGGCTTCCATGCCGTCTGTGTCCGCCGTCCCCCCTTCCACACCGTCCTCCCGTGACTCCGTCGTCGCCGCCCTGCGCACCGCGGGATGCGTCTTCGCCGAGGACGAGGCCGAGTTGATCCTCGCCACCGCGCGCACCCCGGCCGAGACCGCCGCCATGGTCGAGCGCCGCGTCGCCGGCCTGCCTCTCGAACACGTCGTCGGCTGGGCCGAGTTCCGGGGCCTGCGCATCGCCGTCGCGCCGGGCGTCTTCGTGCCCCGCCGGCGCACCGAGTTCCTGGTGGAACAGGCCCTCGAGCGGGCGCCCGGGACCGGGGCCGTCGTGGACCTGTGCTGCGGTTCGGGCGCCGTGGGAGCGGCGCTGGCCGCCGCGCTCGGCCCCGTCGAACTGCACGCCGCCGACATCGATCCCGTCGCCGTGCGGTGCGCCCGCGGCAACATCGCCGCCGTCGGCGGTCAGGCACACCAGGGCGATCTGTTCGAGGCGCTGCCCCCCGCGCTGCGCGGCCGCGTCGGCATCCTCGCGGCCAACGTGCCCTACGTGCCGAGCGACGAGATCGGCCTGCTGCCGCAGGAGGCCAGGGACCACGAGCCGCTCGTCGCGCTCGACGGCGGCACGGACGGCCTCGACGTCCTGCGCCGGGTCGCGGCCGAGGCGCCCCGCTGGCTCGCCCCCGGCGGCAGCGTCCTGATGGAGACGAGCCGGCACCAGGCCCCGACCGCGGTGGCCGCCCTCGAACGCCATGGCCTGGAGACACGGCTGGCCGTGTCGGAGGAGCTGTACGCCCACGTGGTGACCGGCGTGAGGCCATAGGCCCTCGGGCCCTCACTCCGGTGTGGTCACCCGTGCGATGAGCAGGGCCACGTCGTCGAAGTTGTCCGGCTCGTGCAGCGTGCGCAGCAGCAGGTCGCAGACGTCCTCCAGCGGCCGGTCGGGCCCTTCGAGCAGCGACAGCAGCGTGTCGAGCCGTTCGTCGAGGGGGTCGCGCCGGGTCTCGACGAGGCCGTCGGTGTAGAACACCAGCCGGTCGCCTGGCTCCAGGTCGACGGTGGTCGTCGAGAAGGCGACACCGCCCACGCCGAGCGGCACCCCGGTCGGCAGATCGAGCAGCTCCGGCGCCCGGCCGGGCCGGACTCGCACCGGCGGCAGGTGGCCGGCGTTGGCGATCCGGCACTGCCGCAGATGCGGGTCGTGAACGGCGTAGACGCAGGTGGCGATGGCCTGCTCCAGCCCTGCGGTGATCCTGTCGAGGTGCTCCAGGAGCACATGCGGATCGAGGTCGAGGGAGGCGAGGGTGTTGGTCGCCGTCCGCAGCCGCCCCATGGCCGCCGCCGCGGGAATGCCGCTGCCCATCACATCGCCCACGACGAGCGCCGTCTTGCCGCCGTCCAGCGGGATCACGTCGAACCAGTCGCCCCCGACCTCGCTCGTGGCCCCGGCCGGCTGGTAGCGGGAGGCGACCTCCAGACCGCCCGTCACCGGCGGATGGCTGGGCAGCAGACTGCGCTGGAGCGTGAGCGCGGTCTCGCGGGCGCTCTGGTACCAGCGGGCGTTGTCGATCTGTACGGCGGCCCGGGCGGCCAGCTCGCGCGCCAGCAGCAGGTCGTCGTCGCTGAACGGCAGCGGATTGCGGGTGCGCTTGAGGTCCAGGGCCCCCAGCACCTCGCCCCGCGCGATCAGCGGCACCGCCAGATACGAGTGCACCCCGGCCCGCCCCAGCAGCTCGGCCGCCTCGGAGGAACGGGCGATGCGGTCCAGGTCCTCGTCCTTGACCTCCGGCAGCATCACGGGGCTCGCGGTGCGCACGCACTGGGTGACGAGCCGGTCGGAGGCGTACCGGGCGACCTGCCCGGGAGGGTCGGCCGCCTCCAGGGCTTCTGCGGAGTCGTACCCCTGCACCGCCAGTGCGCGGATCACGGCTGACTCGGCGGGGCCCAGGCTGGTGCGGCGGCCCTGCACCACCGCGTCCAGCAGGTCGACGGCAGCGATGTCGGCCAGCTCCGGCACGGCCACCTCGGCCAGCTCACGGGCCGTGCGGTCCAGGTCCAGCGTGGTGCCGATCCGGCCCGAGGCATCGGCGATCAGGGCCAGCCGCCGGCGCGCGGCCTCGGCCTCGATGCCGGCCCGGTACTGCTCGGTGACGTCGACGATCGAGACGGCCACGCCCAGTACGGTCCCGAAGGCGTTCTCCAGCCGGTACAGCGAGACCGACCAGGCATGGTCCTGGTGCGGGTCGGCCGGGGTGCGGCCGATCGTGGACTGGTCGACGACCGGTGTGCCCGTCTGCAGCACCCGGCGCGTGGCGGTCTCCAGGGCGTCGACGTCCATCCGCGGCACCACCTCGCGGACTGTGCGGCCCAGGTGCTCATCGGCCGGGACGCCGTTGATCTCCTCCAGCGCCTTGTTGACGGAGACGTACCGCAGCTCGGTGTCCAGCACGGCCAGCCCGATGGGGGACTGCGCGATCATCCGCGTCGACAGCGCCACCTCGCGCTCCAGCCGGTGCACGGTGCCCTGGTCGGCGCACAGCCCCAGCGCGTAGACGTCGCCCTGGTCGTCCAGCAGCCGCATGTTGCGGAACTCCACCAGCCGGGTGCTGCCGTCCTTGCGGCGGATCGGGAACGCCCCGGCCCAGCTCTGCCCGGTGCCCATGACGTCGGCGAACAGCTTGACCACGAGGTCGACGTGCTGCTCGTGGACCATGATGCGGGCGGCGTACTGCCCGAGCGCCTCCCGTGCCTCGTACCCGAACAGCTCCTCCGCCTGCGGGCTCCACAGCACGATGCGGCCCTCGGCGTCCAGGACCACCGAGGCCACGCGCAGCACGTCGAGCAGACCGCTCGGGCGCGCCGACCCGCGCACCGGACCGTCGCCCGCGGACTCGGGAGACCCGGCTGCACTCATCCCACGCCCCGCCTTCGCCGTCCTCGCGGCACGCCGTCGTGTGCCGACACCCCATGTTCTACCGCGCGGAGCCGTTCCCGAAGGCCCCTTCCGTCACCTTCCACCATCTCCCAACACGGCGTGGGCCGCCCCGCAAAACCGCCGCCGGGAGAAGGGCGCCGCCGGTAGTGCTCGCCGGAAGGTGGTGCTTTGCTGGGGTAGGGGCGGATACGGCATCCGGTGGTCTCGAGAGGAGCGATCACGATGGCGATGAACCACGAGCGACCGCACCCCCACTCCGTCTCGGTGGAGATCAGCGGGTGCAGCAAGCAGGACGCCCGGATCGTGTTCGACGCGCTGTGCTCCTGCTTCGAGTCCGACCGGTGTGCCGACGACGTGCCCGAGGAACTGCACGAGACCCGCCCGACCGTATGGCTCGGCACCTTCGACGTCGCCGACGAGCACGAGGGCTCGCGACCGGTGCATCTGGCGTCCTCCGTCGACGCCGACCTGCACGGCGGCTACTGGGCGATCGAACGGTTCCGCACGACCCTGGACTCCCTGTTCGACGTGCACGACCTGAGTACCGTCTCCGGAGACCAGGAGAAGGAGCTGCACGTCCGGCTGCAGAGCCGGTGAGCGCTCGTCACCTCGTCAGCGGGTCGAGGACGGCCGGTACGGCGCCCGGCTCGCTCATCGCGCGCGGACAGGGCCCGGGCGGCGGTGAGCGAGCCGCCGAAGCACGGCGTGGGGCGGATGTCCCCGCCGGTCTCGCACCCGCCCGGGAGGGCGGAGAACCCCGCACGACCGTGGCGATAGGCCGTCGTGAGTTCGGCGACAGTGGGAATCCCCGGCTCGCCCCGGACAGTGGGCCCGCTCCCGGCAGTCCTACGAGGTGCGCGGCCCGCTGACACCGGGCCGACCAGAGCACGGCGCGCGACCCGGAGTGCCCCGACGTCCCGTGCACGGCGATCCCGGCCCGCCTCAGCCCGTGCCCACCGACCACGACCTCGTCGAGCCCCGGTGGCCGATCAGCCGGCCCGCGAGGTCCACCCCGAGGTCGGCGGCCCAAGGCCGCTGGTCCTGGCCCTCCTGTGCCCTCCATCACCTTGTGCAACTAGTTGCATAAACGGTCGGTCGTCCTCTACAACTACAGGCACGACACCGCGCACGGAGGGCCCGATGAGCCGATACCCGCACCTGCTGACCCCCCTCGACCTGGGCTTCACGACCCTGCCCAACCGGGTCCTCATGGGCTCCATGCACGTCGGCCTGGAGGAGGCCGAGGGCGGCTTCGCGCGCATGGCCGCCTTCTACGCCGCCCGCGCCCGCGGGGGAGTGGGCCTGATCGTCACCGGCGGCATCGCCCCCAACGACGAGGGGCGGCCCTACGAGGGCGGCGCCAAGCTCACCACCGAGGAAGAGGCCGAGCAGCACCGGGTCATCACCGACGCCGTGCACCGCGAAGGCGGGCGGATCGCGATGCAGATCCTGCACTTCGGCCGGTACGCCTACCACAAGGACCTCGTCGCGCCGAGCCCGGTCCAGGCGCCGATCAGCCCCTTCCCGCCCCGCGAACTCACCGACGCCGACATCGAGCGGACGATCGACGACTACGCCCGTGCCGCCCGCCTCGCCCGGCAGGCCGGCTACGACGGCGTCGAGATCATGGGCTCCGAGGGCTACCTCATCAACGAGTTCATCGCCTTGCAGACCAACCACCGCACGGACGGATGGGGCGGCTCCTACGAGAACCGCACGCGCTTCCCGCTGGAGATCGTGCGCCGGGTGCGCGAGGCGGTCGGCGAGGACTTCATCGTCATCTACCGGCTGTCCATGCTCGACCTCGTCCCGGGCGGCTCGACCCTCGACGAGGTCGTCACCCTCGCCAAGGCCGTCGAGGCCGCCGGAGCGACGATCATCAACACCGGCATCGGCTGGCACGAGGCCCGCATCCCCACCATCGCGACCTCCGTGCCGCGCGGCGCGTACACCTGGGTGACCAAGCGGCTCATGGGCGAGGTGTCCGTGCCCCTCGTCACCACCAACCGCATCAACACCCCCGAACTCGCCGAGGAACTGCTCGCCGAGGGCGTCGCCGACATGGTGTCGATGGCCCGCCCGATGCTCGCCGACCCGGACTTCGTCACCAAGGCCGCAGCCGGCCGCCCCGAGGCGATCAACACCTGCATCGGCTGCAACCAGGCCTGCCTCGACCACACCTTCAGCGGCCTGATCACCTCCTGCCTGGTCAACCCGCGCGCCTGCCACGAGACCGAGCTCGTGCTCTCCCCGACCCGGCTGCGCAAGCGCGTCGCGGTCGTCGGCGCCGGCCCGGCCGGCCTCGCCTGCGCGGTCTCCGCCGCCGAGCGCGGGCACGAGGTGACCCTGTTCGACGCGGCGAGCGAGATCGGCGGCCAGCTCAACGTCGCCCGCAAGGTCCCGGGCAAGCAGGAATTCGACGAGACGCTGCGCTACTTCCGCACCCAGCTCGACTGGCACGGCGTCGACATCCGCTTGAACACCCTGGTCACGGCGGCGGACGTCGACGGTTTCGACGAGGTCGTCGTCGCCACCGGCGTCACCCCGCGCATTCCCGAGATCCCCGGCGTCGACCACCCGAGCGTCGTCGGCTACCTCGACGTCCTGCGCGACGGCGCCCCCGTCGGCGACCGGGTCGCGATCCTCGGCGCGGGTGGCATCGGCTTCGACGTCGCCGAGTTCCTCACCGACGGCGGAGACAAGGCCCACGAGGACCCGGCGACGTACTTCCGCCAGTGGGGCGTCGACATGGACTACACCGGCCCCGGAGGCCTCGCCGCGCCCGAGCGGCCCGCCCCGCCGCGCACCGTCCACCTGCTCCAGCGCAAGACGTCCAAGGTCGGCGCCGGCCTCGGCAAGACCACCGGCTGGATCCACCGCACCGAGCTCAAGCACCGCGGCGTCACCATGGTCCCGGGCGCGAGCTACGACCGGATCGACGACGCCGGACTCCACATCACCGTCGGCGAGGAGAGCACGGTCCTCGAGGTCGACACGATCGTGCTGTGCACGGGCCAGGAGCCGCGCCGCGGCCTGTACGAGGAGCTGCTCGCCGCCGGGCGCAGCACACACCTCATCGGCGGTGCCGACGTGGCCGCCGAGCTGGACGCCAAGCGCGCCATCAAGCAGGGCACGGAGCTGGCGGCCGCGCTGTAGTGCGGTGACGCGTCCCTAGGATGAGGCCATGTCACTCCCGCACGCGATCCTCACCGCCCTGCTCGAGAAGAAGTCCTCGGGCCTGGAGCTGACCCGCCGGTTCGACCGGTCGATCGGCTACTTCTGGTCGGCGACGCACCAGCAGATCTACCGCGAGCTGGGGAAACTGGAGGCCGACGGCCTCATCCGGGCACTGCCGTCCGAACAGCCGGCCCGGGGGCAGAAGAAGAGCTACGAGGTCCTGCCGGCGGGCCGCGCCGAACTGGCCCGCTGGACCTCCGCCTCCCAGGACCCCAAGCCGCACCGCGACGCGCTGCTGCTGCGGCTCAGGGCGGCGGCCGTGGTCGGCACGGCGGGCCTGGAGGCGGATCTGCGGCGCCATCTGGAGCTGCACGAACGGCAGCTGGCGGAGTACGAGGAGATCGAGAAGCGCGACTTCCCGCCCGGCCGGGACGGCGCCGAGGTCCGGCTGCGGCACCTCGTGCTGCGGGCCGGCATCGACCTGGAGACCTTCTGGACCCAGTGGCTCCGGCGCGCCCTCGCGGACTTCGCCGAACTCCCGGACGCCGGACGGGCCGAGCCGGCCGGGCCGGTGGCGGGCCCGTCCGGACCTGTCACGGATTGAGTGCGGTCCGGCGCGGTCACGGCATGACGGCGGCCCGTCCGCCCGGAGCGCTTCGGGGGAACGGGCCGCCGTCCGTACCGGGTCAGAGCCGGTACGGCTTGGTGCGCCGGCGCAGGTACCAGGCCGCTCCGAGGACGCCGGCGCCGACCAGCGTGCCGCCCGCGACGAGCGTGACGGTTCCGTAGTCCGTCGTGCTGCCGCCGACCCCGCCCATGACGCCGCGGGACGGCGACGCCGAGGGGGACACCGACCGCGAGGGGGAGGGGGAGGGGGCGGTGGAGACCACGACGGACTGCGTGCCCGCGGTGGTGCCGTCCGAGCAGACGACGATGACGGTGTAGGTGCCCGGGGAGACACTCGACCAGGCGGCCGACTGACTCGTGGACGTCCCCGACAGCGTCACCTGGCGGCCCTGGGCGAAACTGCCCTGACTGCTGGTGAGAAGCGAGGCGGTGCCCCAGCTGCCGTTGATCTGGGTGCATGAGCTGGTCGTGACCGACACCGTGGACCCCGTGGTGCTCACGGAGATGCCCGGGCCCGCGACGGCGGGCACCGCGGCCAGGGCGAGGGGCAGCGCGGCGACTGCCACGGTCAGGCCGGAGCGGAGAACTGACGATGAGTTGCGCATGTGGACTGCCCTCCGGCGGCACGGTTGGCGGTACATCCCTTGCGCCGCCGAGGGTCGGGGAACGCCCGTGCTGCCTCGAGGTCAGCCAAAGCTCCCCGGGCCCCGGCCGCACGTCGAGCGCCCCCGTGCAGGTGACGGGTTGCCTCTCCCGGCCGAAGCGGCGGAGTGCGTCAGCGCCCCGAGCCCGTCGTCACCGCACGCTCCGCCGAGAAGCCTCCCCAGGTGCCGTCGGGCAGCATCGCCCGGACGCGGACCCGGTGGGTGACACCGGGGCGCCGCCCGGCGTAGAAGCTGTAGGTGGCCCGCTCGCGCGGGGCGGCGCCGCCGTACACCAGGGATGTGGCGGGCCTGCCGTCCAGAGGGATCTGGTACTCGGTGACCTCGCCGTCCACGCGGGGCGGCACCCAGCTCAGATCGAGCTGGTAGGCCCCGTCCTCGCGGTGGCTCGTCGCCCGGAAGCCCGTGGGGGCGGTGGCCCGGCCGTCGCCCCTGCCCGGTGTGGTGAGGCGGACCGCGGGACCGGCGGGGGAGACGTTGCCGGCCGCGTCCCGGGCCCGGACGGTGAACGTGTAGTCCGTGCCGGGCCGCAGCCCTGTGAGCACGGTCGCGGTCTGGCCCCCGCCCACACTGTGGATCTTCGTGCCTCCCTGGTGGATGTCGTACGACACCACACCCCGGTCGTCCGTCGAGGCGGACCAGGACAGCTGGACCGCGCGGCTTCCGGCCGCCCGACCGC
Source organism: Streptomyces luteogriseus (assembly GCF_014205055.1). Lineage (NCBI taxonomy): Bacteria > Bacillati > Actinomycetota > Actinomycetes > Kitasatosporales > Streptomycetaceae > Streptomyces > Streptomyces luteogriseus. The sequence continues at coordinate 589,682 of NZ_JACHMS010000001.1, read as the reverse complement.
GGGGCGCCGACGGGCGGGTCGGCGCGGAGCGGTCGTCCACGGCGGCCGCGGGTGTCCTCGCGGGCACCCGGCGGCTCGGCGGCCCGAGCAGGCCGTCGACGTCCCGCGCCCGTACGGAGAAGAGGTACCGCGTGGAGGGCCGGAGCCTGGTGACATCCACCATGTGCTGTGAACCCGGCACTTCTCTGACCTTCGTGGTGCCGCGATACACCTCGTAGCGATCGGCCCGGGCGGTCGCGTTCCACATGACGTGCACGCTCGTCGCGCTGCCCGCCGCAGCGGTGACACCCGTCGGCGCCCCGGGCACCCCCACGCCGTCCCGTTCCTCCGCTCCGGCCCAGCCGCAGGAGGCGAGCAGGAGGAGGGCCCCGCAGAGGGCCAGGCGGCGCGGGAGGGATGGGGGAGCGGAACGTCCTCGCACGGCACTGCCTCCGGGGGTGGGCGGCCAGCAGGTTCACGGGAATGGTCCGGACCAATATGACGCTGTTGGCGCGATCACATCAAGAGGCTGGCCGCCGGTCATGGAAGTCGCCTCGTGGGGGCGTCACCCCCGGCCGTGCGTGACCACCCGCAGGAGTTACGTATGCTGAAGCCCTCACGGCCGAACTCCGCGCGTGCAGCGGGGAGTTCAGGCCTGTCGCGCGGAACCGCTGTCGTCGCAGATCCCGCGCCGGCGCGGGCGGCCGGGCGGCCGGAGCCTTACGCGGACTCAGGCGCCCGGCCCCTGTCGGAGGTTGGGGACGTGCACCGTCCGGCCCCCCAGCGGTGGCCGGGTGATCGCCTCGGGACCACATTGGGCTGAGTGCCCGTCAGGTCCCCCACGAGAGGCTTCGTATCGTGCGTGTCCAGTCGCTCACTCTGGCCGTGGCCAGCGCCGCCCTGCTCGCCCCTACGACACCCCCCACCGCCCACGCCCGGCCCGCCGTGTGGCGCGAAGGCACCGTGAGCACCGCCGATCTGCTCGCCAAGGTGCGGGACTGCGCTCCCGTCTCCCGCGGCCGGTACCGCAGTGACAACGGCGCACCCGCGAACATCCCGGTCTGCGGCACCCGCGACGCCGTGTTCTGGAAGGCCGACATGGACATCGACTGCGACGGCACCCCCGGCCCTCGCTGCAACCGCCGCACCGACCCGTACTTCGCCGCGAGCACGGCCTACGCCGGCTCCGACGGCCGCCCGTTGAGCGCCGAGCGTCTGCCCTTCATCGTCGTACCCGCGCCGAGCGCCCTCTGGGACTACCGGGACCACGGCATCGGCGGCGGTTCGGTGGTGGCCGTCATGTACCGCGACCGGGTCCAGTACGCGGTCGTCGGTGACACGGGCCCGCAGGGCATCATCGGGGAGGCGTCCTACGCGACCGCCGAGGCCCTCGGCATCCGCGCCGACCCGCACGGCGGCGGTGCACCCTCCGGTGTCACCTACATCGTCTTCAAGAACACCAAGGTGTCGCCCATCGAGGACCACGCCGCGGCCGTGACCGAGGGGGAGCGGATGGCGAAGCGGTTCGTCGAAGGGGACGCGGCGGACGGGGGCTGAGCGGCTGACACCACGTCACCGGCACGGCTGCGGCCGGGCACCGCCTTCGGGCGTGCCCGGCCGCAGCCGTCCCTCACACCTTCCGGTACGTGTACGCCTCCGTGGCCGCCGCCTCCACCGCTGCCAGGTCCGCCCCGGTGGACGCGGTGACGACCGCGGCCACGGCCCCCTCCACGAAGGGGGCGTCCACCAGGCGTGTCGGCTCCGGGAGTTCGTCACCCTCCGCGAGCAGCGCCTTCACCGTGAGCACGGCGCTGCCCAGATCGGTCAGGACGGCGACTCCGGCGCCGCGGTCGACGGACGCGGCCGCGGCGGCGATCAGTTCGGAGCTGGTGCCGAGCCCGCCACCCTCGGTGCCGCCCGCCGGAGCGACGGGCACCACCGGGCCGCCGCCCGCGAGGCCCTTCGCCAGCTCGGCGACGGACGCGGCCACCGCCGCGCTGTGCGACACCAGAACGATCCCCACCAGCTGCTCGTCACTCACCTGCGGCCTCCGTGAGTCCGGCGATCAGCAGCGCCGCCGACGTGGCACCCGGGTCCTGGTGGCCGATGCTGCGCTCGCCCAGATAGCTGGCCCTGCCCTTGCGTGCCTGCAGGGGCGTCGTCGCCACGGCGCCCTCCTCCGCCGCGGTCCGGGCCGCCGTGAACGACTCGCCGAGCGCGTCCACGGCGGGCACCAGCGCGTCGATCATGGTCTTGTCGCCCGGGGCGGCACCACCGAGGGTCATGACCGCGTCCACGCCGGCCCGCAGGGCCTCGGCCAGCTGTTCCGCACTGACCTCACCGGCGTCGCCGAGGGCCTTGCCGGTACGGCGCAGCAGCGTGCCGTACAACGGCCCCGAGGCGCCGCCGACCGTCGAGATCAGCTGGCGTCCGGCGAGGGTGAGCACCCCGCCGGGCGTGCCGGGGGGCTCTTTCTCCAGGGCGGCCACGACGGCCGTGAATCCGCGGTGGAGGTTGCTGCCGTGGTCGGCGTCCCCGATGGGGGAGTCGAGGGCGGTGAGCCGTTCCGCCTCGCGGTCGACGGACGCTGCGGTCGCCGTCATCCAGCGGCGGAAGAATTCGGCGTCGAGCACTGGGTCTCCTTGCCTGGTAGGTACGTGGTGATCCTCTACCCCCTTCGGGTCACATGCCCCAGCGCAGACCCGGGGTACTCACCGGCGCGTCGTACAGCCGCAGCAGTTCCTCGTCGACCTGGCACAGGGTGAGCGAGGCGCCCGCCATGTCCAGAGAGGTGACGTAGTTGCCCACGAGGACACGGGCGACGGGGACGCCGCGCTGGGCGAGCACCCGGTGCACCTCGGCGTTGAAGCCGTACAACTCGAGCAGCGGCGTCGCGCCCATGCCGTTGACCAGGACCAGCACCGGATTGCGCGGCTGGAGGTCCTCCACCACCGCCTCGACGGCGGCCTCGGCGATCTCGCCGGAGGTCATCATGGAGCGCCGCTCCCGGCCGGGCTCACCGTGGATGCCGATGCCCAACTCCAGTTCGCCGGGCGGCAGATCGAAGGTGGGGCTGCCCTTCGCGGGTGTGCTGCAGGCGCTGAGCGCGATCCCGAAGCTGCGGGAGCTCTCGTTCACCTGCCGCGCGATGGCCTGGACCCGCTCCAGCGGCATGCCCTCGGCGGCCGCGGCACCCGCGATCTTCTCCACGAACAGGGTCGCGCCCGTACCGCGCCGTCCCGCCGTGTACAGGCTGTCGGTCACGGCCACGTCGTCGTTGACCAGCACCTTCGCGACCTGGATGCCCTCGTCCTCGGCCAACTCGGCGGCCATGTCGAAGTTGAGCACGTCACCGGTGTAGTTCTTCACGATGAACAGCACGCCGGCGCCGCTGTCCACGGCGGCGGCCGCGCGCAGCATCTGGTCGGGCACGGGGGAGGTGAACACCTCGCCCGGGCAGGCCGCCGACAGCATGCCGGGACCCACGAAGCCGCCGTGCAACGGCTCGTGGCCCGATCCTCCGCCCGAGACCAGTCCCACCTGCCCGGCGACGGGAGCGTCCCGCCGCACGATCACCCGGTTCTCCACGTCCACGGTCAGCTCCGGGTGGGCAGCTGCCAGGCCGCGCAGTGCGTCCGCGACCACGGTCTCCGGGACGTTGATGAGCATCTTCACGGGTACCTCCAGGTGAGACTGGTCCATGTGCCTCTGGCCTTCATTTTTGCAGTCCGGGATGGGCCGGGCCAGTTGCCGACCTTGGCGGTCATCGTGTGCTGCACGCCCCTAGACATCCGATCTATATCGCGGCCACGATGTTCGGGCCGCTGGTGGATGTCGATGCGGCGTCAATTCCTCCACGAAAGAGCCGATGAATGGGCCGGGAGATCACACCGTGGGCAAAGAATCCCAACCGCAGCGACGCAGCCTTCTCAAGTTCGGCGGTGGCCTCGCCGTCGCCCCGCTGCTCTCCCGGGTGACCGGCGCCTCTCCCGGAGGACAGGCTGTCGCCGCGGAGGCCGGGGAACCGAGGGCTTTCCGGTGGCCCACCCTGACGCGCGAGGCGCTGACCTACTCCGTACCCGCCGCGGACTGGCAGTCCCAGGCACTGCCCATCGGTAACGGCCGGCTCGGCGCCATGCTCTTCGCCGATCCCCACGAGGAGCGCATCCAGTTCAACGAGCAGAGCCTCTGGGGCGGGGTCAACGACTACGACAACGCCCTGGCGGGCAAGCCGGACAGCGAGTTCGACACCGGCATGACCGGCTTCGGCTCGTACCGGAACTTCGGTGACGTCGTCGTCACCTTCGCTCCCCGTACGAGCCCGGAGGTCACGGCTCCCGGAGGTCCGTACAGCAGCTCCTCGTCGGAGGGTGTCGACAAGACGTACGACGGTCGGCCGACTACCAAGTGGTGCGTCGAGGGGCCGGGTGCGAAGGTGCAGTGGCAGGTCGAGCTCCCCACACCCACGGCGGTCGCGTCCTACCGGCTGACGAGCGCCGACGACGTACCGCGGCGCGACCCGCAGGAGTGGACGTTCTCCGGTTCCGCGGACGGCACCACCTGGAACACGCTCGACAGACGCACTCTCGACGCGCCCTTCGAAAACCGCTTCCAGACCAAGGAGTTCACCTGCGCGGAGAGCGCGGCCCACCGCTTCTACCGCTTCGACTTCACACCGAAAGCAGGCGTCAGCCACTTCCAGGTGAGCGAGATCGGCCTGACCGGCGTCGACCTCGGCGCGGACGGTGTGATGTACCTGTCGTCGCCGAGCGGGCACTCCAGAGGATCCGGCGCCGGGGCACGGTCGCGGGCCACGGGCATCTCGAGTTCGGTGGACCGCGATCCCGTCACGGTCTGGCGGGTCGACGCAGCCACACCGGAGGTCGTGTGGCAGGCCCACCTGCCCCGCCCGGTCGCCCTCACCTCTTACACCCTGACGGCGGCCCCGGACCGCCCGAGGGACGATCCCGGACGATGGCGGCTGGAGGCGTCGCAGGACGGGCAGGCCTGGACGACCCTCGACACACAGAACCCCGCAGTGCCCTTCGACGGGCGCGGCGAGACCCGGACCTTCCGGATCACCGACGACACCGCCTACCGCACCTACCGGCTCACCCTGACGCCCCGAGCGTCGTCCGGAGGCGTCCAGATCGCGGAGATCGCGCTTGCGGGCCAGGGCTTCGACACGCGCACCCTGCGGACGGTCGTCGACTACCAGCGCTCCCTCGACTTCGTGAACGGCCTCCACGTCACCCGTTTCGGCGCGCCGGGAAGGCGCGTGCTGCGCGAGGCCTTCGCCGCCCGGTCCGCGGACGTCATGGTCTTCCGGTACACGGCGGAGCGCGCCCGCGACCTCTCCGGAGCGATAGCGCTGACATCCGCACAGGACGAGGCCCCCACGACCGTCGACGCCGCCGCCGGGCGGATCGCCTTCAGCGGCGTCATGGGCAACGGCCTCAAGCACGCGTGCACCGTCCAGGCCGTGCACACCGACGGCGATCTCCGGGCCGACGGTCCGGTGCTCCGGTTCAGCGGATGCACGACCCTGACCCTGTTCCTCGACGCCCGCACCGACTACAAGCCGGACGCCGCCGCGGGATGGCGCGGAGCCGATCCGGCACCGGTCGTCGCCAGGACGCTCGGCAAGGCAGCCGCCCGGCCCTACGACTCACTGCGCGACGAGCACACCGCCGAAGTACGCGCCCTGACGAAACGCGTCGCGGTCGACTGGGGCACCTCCGTCGCCGCCGTCACGGCTCTGCCGACCGACGCCCGGCTGGCCCGCTACGCGGCTGGCGGGGCGGACCCGACACTCGAGCAGACGATGTTCGACTACGGCCGCTACCTGCTCGTCAGTTCCTCCCGCCCGAACGGCCTGCCCGCCAACCTCCAGGGCCTGTGGAACGACAGCAACCAGCCCGCATGGGCCTCCGACTACCACACCAACATCAATGTGCAGATGAACTACTGGGGAGCCGAGACGACGAACCTGCCGGAGTGTCACGAGGCGCTCGTCCGGTTCGTCGAGCAGGTGGCGGTGCCCAGCCGTGTGGCGACCCGCAATGCCTTCGGCAGGGACACGCGCGGCTGGACCGCCCGCACCAGCCAGAGCGTCTTCGGCGGCAACGCGTGGGAATGGAACACCGTCGCGAGTGCCTGGTACGCGCAACACCTCTACGAGCACTGGGCGTTCACCCAGGACATGGACTACCTCCGCACCGTCGCCCACCCGATGATCAAGGAGATCTGCCAGTTCTGGGAGGACCACCTCAAGGAACGCGAGGACGGACTCCTCGTCGCCCCCGACGGCTGGTCGCCCGAGCACGGGCCGCGCGAGGACGGCGTCATGTACGACCAGCAGATCATCTGGGACCTGTTCCAGAACTACCTCGACTGCGAGTCGGTGCTCGAGGCGGACCCCGCCTACCGGGCCAGGGTCGCGGACCTGCAGGCACGCCTCGCACCGAACAAGATCGGCAAGTGGGGCCAACTGCAGGAGTGGCAGGAGGACATCGACAGCCCCACCGACATCCACCGCCACACCTCGCACCTCTTCGCCGTCTACCCGGGCCGTCAGATCACCCCCGGGACACCGGACTTCGCGGCCGCCGCCCTCGTATCGCTCAAGGCGCGCTGCGGCGAGAAGGAAGGCGTCCCGTTCACGGCCGGGACGGTGTCGGGCGACAGCCGCCGTTCATGGACCTGGCCCTGGCGCGCGGCTCTCTTCGCCCGCCTGGGCGACGGCCACCGCGCCCGGATCATGCTGCGCGGACTGCTGACCTACAACACGTTGCCCAACCTGTTCTGCAACCACCCGCCCTTCCAGATGGACGGCAACTTCGGCATCTCCGGTGCCGTGGCGGAGATGCTCCTGCAGAGCCACGGCGGCGTCATCCACCTGCTGCCCGCCCTGCCGGACGACTGGAAGGCGAAGGGTTCCTTCACCGGACTCCGCGCACGGGGCGGCTACGAGGTCGGCTGCACCTGGCGGAACGGGAAGGTCACCTCGTACACCGTCACGGCCGACCGGGCCCGGAACCGGAACAAGGTCACCGTGCGGGTGAACGGCACCGACAGGAAGGTGACGCCGGCCAAGCCCTGAGCACCGGGCCCGGAGGGGACCAGCCGTCCCTGCGCACAGGGGAACATCCGGTTCTACGACTTCCCCCGCCCTCCCTGGCGCCGCCGGCTGCGAGGATTGCGGCGAACGGGCCTCTCCGCCCCCTGCACGAGTTCCCGGAGGACCGGCGATCCACCACTCCACCGCACCGGCCCGCCCCACGGGCGGCCGGCACACGACGACACCACCGAGCCCGGCCACGGCGGGGCCGGGGATGCCGAATCCCACCGTCCGGTTCGTGGCCGCCGTGAGCGCGGCGCTGGTGCTGGCTCTGGCCGCCTGCGCCCCGAGCGGCTCCGACGACCGGGGGCCCGGTGACCGCGACCGCGAGGCCAGGTACCGGCGTGTCATCGAAGACCCCCACCCGCTCCCCGCCGACGTCATCGAGGCGGCCGGGGCCCCCACGGGCGTGGCCCGCGCGGACGACGGCTCGCTCCTCCTGACCTTCGACGCCGGCAACGTCGAGGACGACGAGGGGCCGGCCGCCTCCGCCTGGCGCATCGTCGGCCCCGACGGCCGTACGGTCGCCGAGCACGCGGAACACGGGGACGCGGAGGCGGTCCGCGCCGAGTTCAAGGGGGTACCCGGGGGCTTCGTGCGGGTGCCGGCCGGGGAGAGCGCCGACGGAGCGTACGCCCTCGACGTACGGGGCAGACGGCACGCGGTCGACATCACCGGTACCCCGTTGCGCACCCGCCCCGGCGACATCCTGCTCGCCGAACCGGAGCCGACCCTCGTCTACCGCCCCGCCACCCGCACCGTGGCGCCCCCGGCCGGGGTGCCGGACGACACCGTCCGCCTTGCCGTCGACGAGCGGGGTACCGCCTGGAGCCTGGACCAGTCCCTGACCGAGGCCCCCGACCGCGTCGTACGGCAGCGCGACGGCCGCACCCTCGGTTCCACGGCCGTCCCGAGGCCGTACGCGGGCGGCGCCCTCACCGCGCGGGGCGGCACCGCCGCACTGTCCCTCCTCCAAGGCGACGACGTGCGCGGCCTGTTGGTGACGACGGACGCCGGCGCGCACTGGCGGACGGTGCTCGGCGGCGGTGTTCCCTGGAGGGAACTGAAGCGTGGCCCGGAGTTCCTGGTCCTGGAACTGCTCGCGGACGGGCGGCTGCTCGTCGGCGAGGAGGGCGGCCGCTACTGGCTCGCGGACGACCGCGGCAACAGCGCCTTCCACGAGCTGCGGACCCCTGCGGCGTTCACGTCGTTCGCCGTCTCCGGCACGACCCTCTACGGCATCGCCGACGCGACGACGGCGACGTACGACCTGGTGAAAGGCGAAGGCCTGTGGATCTCCCGCGACGGCGGCGGCGAGTGGCGGCGCCATGAGCGGCACGGGCGCCGGAGTCCCGCCGCGGTGGCGAAACCCCCGATGTGATCTCCGGCCGCCTCAGCCTCGGGCGCACGAGCATCCTCGCGGAGTGTGGTCGGCGCGATGGCGCCGGTGCCCGCCCACGAGACGGGGAGTGGCGGCGATGAGAAGGTGGGCCTCATGTCCACCTCAACGCCCGCCCGCCGCGCCCTCCTTGGGCCGGCCGCGGCACTCGCCCTGGCGGCGGCCCTCACCGCCTGCGGCGACCTGCACGCCTCGGAGGCGGCGGGAACCGCTCCGAGCCCGTCCGCCCCGTCCTCACCTCCTGCCTCCGGTGCCTCGCCGTACGTGGAACCCGGCGCCGGCGACGGCGCCCCGCACTACAACGACAACAACGCCTACCGCCGCGAGGGCGAGATGGCTCCGGCCCACGAGAAGGACGCCCGGCGGGAGGCCGACCGCATCCGGCCGGTGCTGGAGCGCCTGTGGAAGCAACGCGAGTGGGATCCCGAGCACGTCCGGGCGGCTCTGCTCCGGCTCGGCTACGAGGAGGAGCGCGTCACGCAGAGCGGCAGACGCCTCGGCGGCACGCTCACCGTCACGGAGATGTCCGCGCGCTGGAAGGACGACCACTACGTCACGCCCGCGGGGGCGCGGGTCGCCCTGCGCGTCCACGCCGACGCCTGCGTGTCGGCGTTCGTGCAGAAGTCGAACTTCGAGGTGCGGACCAACGGCCCCTACCCGGAGACCGGCTGCTTCGAGCCCCCCTACGGTCACTGAGGGGCGCGCGGCGCCCATGCCGTAGTCCGGCCGTGCCACCGGGTACCGAACAGGGTTCAGCAGTGGATCTTCTCCGGGCGGTCGTCGAACAGCGTGCCGGTCAGGGGGGGGCGAGAGTCCAAGCGTTTTCTCTGCCTGTGTCGTGTTTTGTCCCGCCGCGAGCGCGGCACTCGGTAACCCACGAGCGTGCCCCCTGAGAGGTGACCATCGCTGCGTGAGGCGCGCCAGCAGCGCCTGCGTGAGGTGTGCCCGAAGCGCGCCGGAATCCGGCCCGGCTCCGCCGGGTGGAACAGAGGGTGGTCGATGACGACGATCGGCGTGGAAGAGGAGTACCTGCTGCTCGACCCGGTCACGGGCCTGCCGGTACCTCAGGCGGACAAAGTGCGCGCAGCGGCGGGCGTGGGGCATCTGGTGACCGACCAAGAAGTGCAGTACGAACTGCTCCAGGCGCAGGTCGAGGTGGCCACACCGGTCTGCCACACCCTGGAGGAGGTCGGCGGCCATCTGCTCCGGCTGCGGCACGCCGTCGGTGTGGCCGCCGAACAGCACGGCTGCCGGATCGGGGTGTGCGGCACCCCACCGCTGCGGCACGGCCGCCCCATCGCCGTCACCGACCAGGCCCGCTACCGGGCCATGGTCACCCAGGCACCGCAGCTGGTGGCGGAGCAGCTCGTCAACGGCACCCATGTGCATGTGGCCGTGCCCGACCGGGAAGCGGGTGTACAGGTCCTCAACCGGATCCGGCACCGGCTGCCGACGCTAACGGCCATGGCGGCGAACTCACCCCTCTGGGACGGCCACGACACGGGCTTCGCGAGCTGGCGCACGGTGATCTTCAGCCGGTGGCCGGTCAGCGGCGTGCCCCCGCACTTCGACGACGCCGCGGACTACGACCGGCGCGTGGAACGCCTGCTGGAGTCCGGCCTGATCTCCGACGTCGGCCAGCTCTACTGGCAGGCCCGCCTCTCGGCCACGTATCCGACCATCGAAGTGCGGTGCCCGGACGTCCAGCTGCGCGCGGACGAGGCGGTCATGCTCGCCGCGATCGTCCGGGCCCTCGTGGAGACCGCCCTGGCGGAAGCGGCCGCCGACTCACCCCTGCCCGACAGCGCGCCGGAACTGCTCCAGGCCACCATGTGGCACGCCGCCCGGCACGGCCTCGGCGACACCCTGGTCGACCCGGGCGGCACGCCGCACCGTGCCGGCGACGTGCTCTACGAATTCCTGCGGCACGTGGCTCCCGCCCTCGAGGCGTCCGGCGACTCACGGCAGGTCACGTCCCTGATCCACCGGCTGCTGCAGGACGGGACCGGCGCCGACCGGCAGCGCGCCGCCCTCGCCAGGGGCGGTCTGCGGGCGGTCACCGAACTCATCAGCGCCCAGAGCACGATGCCGTGACGCCGCTGAACCGCTCCTCAGGCCGCCGCCGCGAACGCGGCCGAGACGGCCGTGTCCACACGCGCGTGGACGACCAGTCGCGTGCCGCCCGTGTCGGCGCCCACCTCGAGCGCTCGACGGGTGGGCGCGCTGTGCGTGGCCACCGACATCAGCGTGCCCAGCCCCCTGCACAGGCGGTGCACCCGGAGGACCACGCTGACCACCGCGCCCCGGGCGGCCGAATCGTCGAGGACGATGACGACGGGCGCCGGCCGGTAGGCCCGGACGAGGTCACTGATCTGCGCGAGGAGCACGGCGCGCCCGCCGACCCCGGGGTCCTCATGGACCGTGACGACGAGAACTCCGTGATCGAGCGAATGGGACAGCAACACGGCCTTCGTGCCTCCGTTTCCTTCCCCGGCGGGTCGTTTCGCCATGGAAGTACCCGGAGCGGGCCCGTCGAAGCCTGGCCGAGCCGTTGCCGTCCCCGGCGGCGCCCCGCCGGGGGCCGCGGGCCCGTCTCCGGGACGCCGCTTCTCGGGTGGCCGTCCAGTGCGGCGAACGGAGGCGAGACCGATGGAGCGCAGCGGTGAGGGTGCCCGGCGGATGCTCGCCGAGCTGTTGGACGCCAGCCATCTCATGCCGATCGAGCTGCTTCCGGCCAAGGCGACCGCGTGCGCACGCGCGGCCTCCTTCCACCAGGTGCTGATCTACGTGGCCGATCTGCAGCGCACCACCCTGCGCCTGGTCCCGGGGGGCGAGGCGGCTCCCCAGGGGCACGACACGGAGCTGCACGTCGAGGGGACGGTCGCCGGGCGGGCCTATCAGTACGGCGACGTCCTGCCCGCCGCACCCCCGGGCGGTGAGCTGTTCCAGTGGTGGGTGCCGCTGCTGGACGGGACGGAACGCATCGGGCTGCTGCGGGTGAGCACCGAGCGCGACGACGCCGAGGCCCGCGTGGACATGGAGGCGCTGGCGGCGCTCATCTCCCTGATCATCGTCAGCAAGAGGGGCACCAGCGACGCACTGGCCAAGCTGGTGCGCGCACGGCCGATGAGCGTGACCGCGGAGATGCAGTGGAACCTGCTGCCCCCGCGCACCTACGCCGACGGCAGGGTGGCGATCTCCGCGTCCCTGGAACCGGCCTACGACATCAGCGGCGACGTCTTCGAATACGCCGTCGACGGGCCCCTGGTCCACCTGACGATCTTCGACGCGATGGGCCACGACACGGCGGCCGGCCTGTCCGGAGCCCTCGCCCTCGGCGCCTGCCGCAATGCCCGCCGCCAGGGGGCGGGCCTCGTGGAGAAGGCCGACGCCGTCGAAGCCGCCCTTCTGGAGCAGTACGACCACCGGCGCTACGTCACCGGAGTCCTGGCCACCCTCGACACCCGCACCGGTGTCCTGCGGTGGGTCAACCGCGGCCACCATCCGCCGATCATCATTCGCGACAACCGCTGGACCAGTCATCTGGCCTGCCCGCCGGCCCACCCGATGGGCACCGACCTGGGGCTGCGCACGCTCGTGTGCGAGGAGCACCTCCAGCCGGGCGACCGTATCGTCTTCTACACCGACGGCATCACCGAGGCGCGCCGCTCCGGTGGCCGGGAGTTCGGCCTGGCACGCTTCACCGACTTCCTCATCCGCCACCACGCCGACGGCCTGCCCGTCCCCGAGACGCTGCGCCGCCTCATCCAGGCGGTCCTCGAATACCACGACGGCCGTCTCCAGGACGATGCCACGGTCCTGCTGTGCGAGTGGATCGGCCCGCACCTGCAGCCGGCCGACACCGCGGCCGGTCTCACGGGCCTGTCGTCGACCGGCCTCCGCGGCGAAGGTGGCGCCGCGGGGAACCCCCGCTGAGCACCGGCCGCCCAGGGGCACGCGCCTACGACTGCTGCCGCCGGACCATCTCGTCGATCCAGACGGGCGCGTACGGCGATGTGCAGCCCGGGGACGTCGGGTAGTCCTTGAGCACCTCCAGGCGCTCACCGATGCCGATCGCCCGGCCCCGGAGCTCGGGACGCTCGATGCCGATCCGGGCCAGGCAGTGGTTCATCGCCCACTGCAGACGGTCCGGGCCGTCCTTCATCTCCGCCTCGATGACGTCGAGCAGCCCCGCCAGGTCCAGGCCCTCGGGCCTCTTCGCCACCCGCTCGGTGGTGAGCGCCCAGCCGGCACTCGCGACGACGGGGTCCGGATCGGCGGTCCAGGCCAGACGCAGTTCCTCACAGTGCGGGCTCTTCTTCACCACGTAGTTCACGAGCCAGTCGTGGACCTTGGGGGCGCGCGCCCCGCGCAGCATGACGTCCAGCTCGTCCCGCCCGAACGCCTTCGGACGGCAGATCAGAAGCGCCAGCAGCCGCGCGGCGGTGTCGTCCGTCTCCCAGAGGCCGCGGGCGAGTTCATGCTGTGTCTTCAGTCGCTTCGCGAGCGCGCGCAGCTTGCCGAGGTTCACCCCGTGGTCGTCGCCGTGCCGCTCGTTCACCGCCCGCGCCTTCGGGTCCTCGAGCGCGGCCAGCTCGGCCATCACCTCGGCGACCGTCGTCCCCGTCCGTGTCGTCCCGGCCACCTCGGCCTCCTGTCCTGCTCGTGGGGGATTCACCCTACGGCGGAGCGGACGGCATGTCCCCGCGCGGTCAGACGGGGAGGACGAACGGAGGGTACGCGCCGTTGAGGAAGTAGTCCCCGACGTCCCGGAGGCGCTGGCCCACGGGCTCGTACAGGGTGTGGGTCCGGGCGTTGCGCCAGAACCGGTCGAACCCCAGCCGCGCGGACGCGGAGCGGGCACCGATGATGTCGAGGGCACGGGCGGTGGTCTCCTGGGCGGCCCTGGACGCGGCGGCTTCGGCCATGGCCACGAGGACGGAGACCTCCGCGTACTCCTCGTAGGTGAGGTCCTCGCCGTCGGCCAGCCCGCCCCGCACGGCCTGGCACGCCTGGTCGGCCAGGGCGGACGCCGAGCGGGTGAGCACGGTGAGCTCCCCGTACGCCGTGAGCACCTGCGGGTCCTGCGGGGCGCCGGCCGGCCGGTCCGGCAGCCAGGGCGAGTGGCCGGTCCTGCTGTACTCGCGGGCCTCGGCGAGCACGCCCTCCGCCATGCCGAGCCGGAGCTGCACCGACAGGAGGCGACCGACCGGTGACACCAGGGCCGTCAGGGGCGACAGGACTTCCTCGTCCGCCGACAGGGAACCCAGTACGTCGTCGGCGGCGACCGGCACGGCGTCGAACTCCGCGCTGCCGCCTGCCGCCAGCCGCTGGCCGAAGGGGTCGGCGTCACCGTCGACGGCCACGCCCGCGAGGGCCGGATCGACCACGAGCACGAGGGGTTCGCCGGTGTCGGCCCGCACCGCCCGTACGGCGAGCCGGTCTGCGACCAGGACACCGGCGGCGTAGCTCTGGCGGCCGTTCAGCACGTACCCCCGCGTGTCCTCGGTGAGTATCAGCGCCGGTTCCTGGCGGGCCAGGCCGCCGCCCCAGCACCACTGTTCGGTCGCGGACCGCCGCTGGAGCCGGGAGGCGAGGGCGGGGTCGGCGAAGAACCGGGCGCTCCAGGACATGAAGTAGTGACAGCCGAGAAGCTGGCCGATGGCGCCGTCCGCCGCCGCGATCTCCCGGACCACGGCATACGCTTCGGCCCAGTCCCCGCCGCCTCCTCCGAGCTGCGCCGGGACGAGCAGCGACAGCAGCCCCGACTCGCGCAGCCGCGACACCTCGTCGAACGGGGGCTTGCCGGCCTGTTCCCGGGTCACGGCGTCCGTGGCCAGGTCGTCCGCCGTCTCGCGGGCCACCCGCAGCCAGTGCGCTCGGCCGGGCCCGCGCTCGTCGGACTCCATGGCGGGGCCGGACGGCGCCGGGGCAACGCCCATCGCGTGACTCTCCTCAAGTTCGCTTGCAGAGCGGGGTGTTGAGCCTCACGGGCGGGAAAGACATGTGGGCCATGCGCATCATCCTGCGCAGCCGCGCAAGTCTCCGTCAATACTTTCCTAGTAAGTCGATAGGAAACATAGGGAATGGCCGGCGGCCTGGTCTCACGATGTGACAACTCGCCGACGCCCGCCAGGCCGCACTCCACCTCACCGCCGTCCTCGTCCCGGCACGGCAGGGCACTGAGCGAGGGGCCAGAACCTAGTAGCTGTCGTAGCCGGGCCTGCCGGTCGGCCGGTAGACGCCGACGACGGTGCCGCTCTTCGTCGTCGAGACACCGACCGGCTCCAGCGCGGTGGGGACCGCTCCGTCGGCGAACAGCCGCTTGCCGGTGCCGATGATCACCGGATGGATGGTCAGCCGGTACTCGTCGACCAGGTCGTGCCGCATGAGCGTCTGGGCGAGGTCGCCGCTGCCGACGACGTTGATGTCGCCGCCGTCGGAGGCCTTCAGTTCGCGCACGGCGTCGGCGACGTCGCCCTCCAGCAGCGTGGAGTTCTCCCACTCCAGGGACGTCAGGGTCCGGGACGCCACGTACTTGCGCATGCTGTTCATCCGCTCGGTGAACGGGTTGCCGGGATCGGCGGTCGGCCAGTACGCCGCGAAGATGTCGTACGTCTTGCGGCCGAGCAGCATCGCGTCTGAGGGCTCGTACCAGCCGGCGATGGCCGCGCCGACCTCGTCGTCGGACACCGGCTTCTGCCAGCCGCCGTGCTCGAAGCCGCTCTCGGCGTCCTCGTCCGGACCGCCCGGAGCCTGCATGACGCCGTCCAGGGACAGGAACGTGCAAACGATGATCTTGCGCATGGTGCGCTCCCTTCGTGTCGACGGGTGGACTGCGCGACCATCGGAAACTCATCGGCCGGGGCCTGGCGGCGCGGCGTCACCGACTCCGTTGCCCCGTCACGAACGGGCCGGTGGCGGAGGCCACGCACAGGTCCACGACCGTCCTGGCACCGGCCGCGGAGCCGGCCGTGCAGAGCCGTCCGCCGCGGTCGCGCAGGTCGAGGGAGAACCGCGTGGCCGCGCCCGACTGCCGGAGGCCGTGGATGCGCTCGTCGATGTAGCCGAGATCCTTCAGGACCGCCCTGACGTCGGTGGGCGTGGGCTTCTTCAGGCCCCTGAGGGCTCGGGCCACGCGCTCCGCATGGAGGTGTCCGGCGCACCAGTCCCGGGCGTTGAGCTCCACCTCCGGCCCGGCCGTGGGGGCGATCGGCACGACCGCGCCGCTCGGCGGTGTCTCCTCCGCACCGGACGGCATGGGGTTGGCAGGCCCGGACGGGGGTGCCTGCGGCGGGCCGTCGGCGGGGCAGGTCTCCGCGACCTCGTCCAGCATCTTCGAGAAGGCCGTACCGGGCCGGTCCTCGGCGCCGCCCGCGGGACTGGTCAGGCCGGCGTCGGTGCCGGCGCTCTCGGTGCCGCATGCGACGAGTCCAACGGTGGCGACGAGCGCCGTCACGAGTGTGATGTGCGAGCGCCGCAGCGTGTGGGCGGCCGTGCCGACCAGCTCGGAAAGTCTTCTCATGCGCCCAGTGTTCGAGCGGACCACGACGGGGACATGAGTGTGCCTACTCAGATGAGCAGGAGGAGTCACTCAGCTCCGGCAGCATCGTCGCGCCCCGCCTGGTGACACCCGCGTGGCCGCGCCGACATTGAGCGCGGCGACGGACGCCCGGAGAGCCCCACCGGCACGGGACGCGGTCACGGCCTGACCGCATCCCGTGCGAGCGTGAGCACGCGCGCCGCCCCGACACCCTGCCCACGGGTCGGCACACGACCCGAGAACCGAGGTGCTCCGATGACCGTGCTCGACGCCCGGGCGCTCAACCGCGCCACCCTCGCCCGGCAGTTGCTCCTCGAGCGCGCCGGCCTGCCGGCGCTCGACGCCGTCGCGCACCTGTGCGGTCTGCAGGCGCAGGAACCGCAGGAGCCGTTCCTCGGGCTCTGGTCGCGGCTGCGGGTGTTCGACCCGGCGGAGCTGTCGGACCTGCTGACCGGGCGACGTGTCGTGCGCACCCACCTCATGCGCCGCACCGTCCACCTCGTGACCACCGACGATGTCGTGGCCTGGCGTGCCCGCCACGACGGCATGCTGCGTCAGCGGGTCCTCGGGGTCTACCGGCGCGAGCTCGACGGGGTCGACCCCGATGAACTCGCCGCGGCGGGCCGGGAGGTCCTGGCCGACGGCGAACCCCGCTCCATGCCCGAACTCGCGAGAGCCGTGGCCGGCCGCTGGCCCGCGGCGGGGCCCCGGCCCCTGGGCGAGATGCTGGTCGCCGCCCTGCTGCCCACGGTCCAGCTGCCGCCGCGCGGTCTGTGGCGCACGAAAGCGGGAGCGCGTTACGCGCTGATCTCCTCCTGGCTGGGACGCGAGATCGACCCGCCCGCCCCGGACGGCTCCGACCCCGTGGGCCAGGCGCTGGTGCGGCGCTACCTGACGGCCTACGGCCCTGCCGCCTCGGCCGACCTGCGTGCCTGGTGCGGCCTCGCCGGACTGCCCGGCGCGGTCTCCGCCCTGCGCGAGGAACTCGTCGCCTTCCGCGACGAGCGCGGCCGCGAACTGCTCGACCTCCCCGACGCGCCCCGCCCCGACCCCGACACCCCGGCACCCGTCCGGTTCCTGCCGGCGTTCGACAACGCGATCCTCGGCTACCACGACCGCAGCCGGATCATCGACGACGCGCACCGCCACCTGTCCGTGGCCGGCGAACGCGTCGTCCTGGTCGACGGCAGGGTCGCCGCGACCTGGACCGTGGAGGCGGACACGGTACTCGTCACCCCGCTGCGCCGCTTCTCCCGGACCGACCGCACCGGCGTCACCGAGGAAGGACGGGCGATGGCCTCCTTCCTGTCCGGCGACGAGAGCGACCGGGTACGGATCGCGGCCTCTCCCGGCTGAACCACGCCCCACGCCCCCCGGAAGGAACCGACGGCGTTGATCGGCGAGCGTTCACGGCTGTCAGGCGCACACTGGAAGGGTGCTGCCGGTGCTCACGAGGGGGTGTCGGCCTATGACAACGTCAGTGCGTACGACCGTGCGGTGGTGGCGGTGGCGACGCAACGTGCTCAAACGGCGCGTCGATGTCGTCGAAGCCTGGGTCGTGCTGGCCGGCTGGGTGCTCGCCCTGCTGGGCGGGGTGGTCGCCGGGTTGGTGGCGGCGGGCACGGTCGAGCAGGCCGTCGAACGGCAGCGGGCCGAGAGCCGCCAGGTCCCGGCGGTGGTCGTCAAGGACGCGCCCGGCCCGTCATCGGCCGGCGGAGCGAGCGACCACCGGGTGTGGGGCAAGGTGCGGTGGACCGCGCCGGACGGCTCGATCCACCGGGACGAGGCCCGGGTACCGCCCAGGGCCCCCGCCGGGAGCACCCACTCCGTGTGGGTGAACCGGAGCGGTGACCTCACGACGCCGCCGGTGACCGGCGGCGAGGCCTGGCTGCACACCGTCATGGGTGGTGCGCTCGCCGGGGTGTTCGCGGGCAGTGCGGTACTGGGAGCCGCGTGGCTGACCCGCCTGTTCCTCGACCGGCGGCGCATGGCCCAGTGGGAGGCCGAGTGGGAGCGGATCGACACGAGAAGGGGCTGGAAGACGGGCTGAGACCTCGGCTCCGTGTCAGAGGACGGGGCTGGGTGTTTTGCCCCCTGCCCCGTCCCTGCTCGAGTTCGGCATGGCCCCCACCCGCTCTGCGCGCGCTACCGCGACGGCGGCGGGACGGAGGGCGTGGACGGCACGGGCGTCGCGGTGGACAGCCGCGCCGTGGCGCCCTCGACCTGCCGCACCGTGCTCCCCTCGGGCCGGTGGCCCGTGCCCGCGCCGGTGGACAGCTGGGACCAGGCACCCAGCGCCAGGGCGACGGCGGCCGCGGTGGCGACGACCCGCCCCGCCCGCCGGACCTTGGACCGGCGGTCCAGGTCCCGCCACGCCCCACGGACCCACAGGTCCTCCGGCTGCCACAGGTCACCGACGGCGTGCGGGGGCTGGAGCTGCCGCCCCGCCGCCCGCTCCCTCGCGGAGGGTTCCCTGGGCGCGGAGAGCCGTATGGCGGACTCGCTGTCCGTGAGGAACCTCAGCCAGACCTCGTCGGAGACGGGGGGAACGCCGTTCGGCTCGCGGGGAGTTCCCCGCCCGTCCGGCTCTTCGGTGGCCACGTCCCGTCATCCCCTCTCCGACCGTCGGTCCTGATCCGTGCGCAGCGCAAGATCAGTATGCCGCCCGGGTCCCGGAGCCGCCTCCTCATCCGGTCCCGCACAGCGCGCCGAGACCGACTTGGAACGTGCCGTACGGCGGGAGCACCCGACCGCGCTCCCGCCGTACGGGTCAGACCGCCGCGGGCAGGACGTGGTCGCCGACCTTGTCGGTGCTCAGGCACAAGGAGCAGACGACCGCGTCGTGTGTTCGGCAGGCCGCCACGTCCGGCCGCTCGAACTGCTGCCGGCACACATGGCATTCGTAGGTGACGGCGCTGGGGTTGCCGTCCTCGTCCAGCAGGGGCTCGGCGATGCCGTCGTCGGTGCGGCGCAGGTAGTACCGGCCCTTGGTGACCACGGCCATCAGCGGCGTGAGGACGAAGGCGATGACGGCCGCGGCGACGGGGGAGTACGGCTGGAGCATGTCGCCGAGGGCATGGAAGTACAGGGCGATGGACAGCCCCGAGGCGGCGACGAAGGCGACGACCCCGACCGGGTTGACGGCGTAGAGCATGCCGCGGCGGAACTCGGGGGCGTGCGGGGACAGCTTCAGCACGTACTTGTTGATGCCGATGTCGGTGGCCACCGTGACCACCCAGGCGATCGCGCAGTTCGAGTAGAAACCCAGGATGCCGTTGAGGAAGCTGAACATGTCGGCCTCCATCAGGGCCAGCGCGAAGCCCAGGTTGACCAGCACGAAGACCATCCGGCCGGGGTAGCGCCGGGTGACCCGGGTGAAGGAGTTGGTCCAGGCGAGCGAGCCCGAGTACGCGTTCGTCACGTTGATCTTGATCTGGCTGATGACGACCAGCACCACCGCCAGCGGAACCACGAGCCAGGACGGCATC
Source organism: Streptomyces luteogriseus (assembly GCF_014205055.1). NCBI lineage: Bacteria > Bacillati > Actinomycetota > Actinomycetes > Kitasatosporales > Streptomycetaceae > Streptomyces > Streptomyces luteogriseus. Next base: position 570,153 of record NZ_JACHMS010000001.1, on the reverse strand, counting down.
ATCGCGTCGAAGGCACCCTTGAACTGCTGGATCGGCTCGGGCGCGGCGGAGGCTCCGACCTCGGCGATGATGTACACCGCGAGGAACACGCCGATGGCCTGCTTCAGCGCCCCCAGCACGACCCAGCCCGGTCCGGCCATCACCACGGCCGTCCACCAACTGCGCTTGTTCGCCTCGGTCTTGGGCGGCATGAAGCGCAGGTAGTCGATCTGCTCGCCGATCTGCGCGATCAGCGACAGGCACACGCCCGCGCCGAGCAGCACGGACGCGGTGTTGATGCCGCCGTCCCCGTCGGTGCCCGCGTAGGCGAGGAAGCGGTCGACGGTGCCCGGGTCGGTGGCGACCAGGTAGACCAGCGGGCCGACCATCAGCAGCAGCCAGATCGGGGTGGTCCACACCTGGAGCTTGCTCAGCGCCGTCATGCCGTAGATCACCAGGGGGATCACCATCAGCGTGGAGACCAAGTAGCCGAGCCAGAGCGGCAGTCCGAGGCCCAGCTTCAGGCCCTGGGCCATGATCGAGCCTTCGAGGGCGAAGAAGATGAAGGTGAAGCTGGCGAAGATGACACTGGTGAGGACCGAGCCGAAGTAGCCGAAGCCGGAGCCGCGGGTGATCAGGTCCAGGTCGATGTTGTAGCGGGCCCCGTAGTAGGCCAGCGGGAATCCGGTCACGAAGATCACGACGGCGGCGACGGCGATCGCGAGCAGCGCGTTGCCGGTGCCGTGGGCAAGGCCGATGCCGGCCCCGATGGAGAAGTCGGCCATGTAGGCGATGCCGCCGAGCGCGGTCGTCGCCACCACCATCGGGGTCCAGCGCCGGTAACTGCGTGGCGCGAAACGGAGCGTGTAGTCCTCGAGGGTCTCCTTGACGGCCTGGTCCGTGCCCGGCGCTGCCTGCTGTGCGGGTTCCGGCTCGGCGACCTCGGCCAGTCGTGGCTCGGCACTCATGCCACGCCTCCTTGCTGCGGGTTGGGGACTGACAAGGCAGGCACGGTAGGCAGCGGTCGTTACCCCTAAATACTTCCTGGGTGAAGGGAATGTTTCGGTGCCATCTCACCGGTCGCCGGCGTCGGTCTACGGCACCCCCAGCACGAAGAGCACGTATCCCGCGTACGACCCGGAAGCCAGCGCGGCCATCCCGAGGACCGTCGTCAGGGACGGCCACCTGAGCCGCCGCATCGCGAGGGCGAGCGGGACGAACAGCGGGAAGAGCGGGAGCAGATAGCGCGAGACGTTGCCGAAGTACTGCTGGGTCGTCATCACCATGAGGTACGACAGGACGGTGTAGACGACGAGTACGCCAGGCGGTCGCAGGCGTATCAGCAGCACGGTCAGCACCGGCACCATCAGCACCACGCAGACGCCGATGACGTCCTCGAAGGGCATCGCGAAGAGGTAGTCGAAGTGACCGACGGGGATGGACGTCAGCACGTTGAACGAGTGGACTCCCCAGTCGAACTTGTGGCCCCAGGCGCCGTCCTGGAGCTTGGAGTAGCCGTTGAGGTCGCCCATGCGGTAGTTGACCCAGGCGAGGTAGCCGAACAGGCCCAGGGGCGCGATCGCCACGGCGGCCAGGGGGCGGCGAATCCCGTCCTCACGCCGGCGCAGTGCCATGACCGCGGCGAAGGCCAGGGCGGCCACCAGCGCGACCGCGGTGGGCCGGCAGAGCCCGGCCGCGAAGGTCAGCAGGCCCGCGGTCAGCCAGCGACGGGTCATGACGGCGTGACAGGCCCATGCGGCGAGGGCCGTGTAGAGGGACTCCGAGTAGCCCGACCACTCCGTGCCCGAGCCGGGCCAGACCGCCCACAGCCCGGCCGCGACCAGACCGGCCCGGTGGCCGCCGAGGCGTTTCGACACGGCGTAGATGCCGAGCGCGGCGGCGAACGAGGCGACGACGGAGACCACCATGCCGGCGCCGTACAGGCCGAGCCCGGTGCACTCCGACACCAGCCGCATCAGCGTCGGGTACAGCGGGAAGAACGCCGCAGAATTGCCCTCCAGCGTGATCATGCCCGTCGCGCCCGGGACCGGCTTCAGAGCGGGGTCGTACCCGTGCTCGGCGACCTGCTGGTACCACCAGCCGTCCCAGCTTGCCAGGACGTCCCAGGCGTGTTCGCCGCCGCCGAAGCGCGGGTTCTTCTTCCGGAAGTCACCCGCGGAGTCCAGCAGGTACATGAAGACGGCGAAGCCGGCCAGCTTCAGGACGCCGTAGGTCAGCAGTACGGGCCCGTGGCGGACGGCGGCGGTGCGCAGTCGCGGCCCCAACCCCCGTGATGTCGGGTGCAGTTCGGGGTGGCCGGTGCCTGCGGGCGGGCGGCGCAACTGGACGGTGCTCATGGGGCGGTGGTTCCTGTCGTGCGGCGGGCCGGGAACACCCAGGCCCGGAAGAGGAGGAAGCGCAGCAGCGTCGCGGCCAGGTTGGCGGCGATCAGCGTCAGCAGCTCGACCCGGTGGCCGGTCCCGGGTGCGATGTGGTGCAAGGCGGCCAGCGAACCGCTGGTCAGGGCCAGCCCGATCAGGAAGGCGGCGAGGCCCTTGAGGTGGTGGCGGAGCGCGCCGCCGCGACCCCGTACGCCGAAGGTGAGCCGCCGGTTGGCCGCCGTGTTGGCGATCGCGCTGGCGAACAGGGCCAGCGCGTTGGCGGCCTGCGCTCCCGTCGCCGGTCTGAGCACGGTGTACAGCAGCAGGTAGCACAGGGTGCTGGCGGCGCCGACGGCGGCGAAGCGCACCACCTGCCGGGCCAGACCCGCGGGCAGCTCCCCGTCGAGGTCACCGCCGCTGCGCCGCAGCGCGGACAGCGGCAGTCTCCCGCAGGCCAGGGCCCGCCCCAGCCTGGCCATGCCCCGCAGATCGGCCAGCGCCGTGGAGACGATGTGGACCCGGCTGTCGGGGTCGTCCACCCAGTCCACCGGCACCTCGTGGATCCGCAGCCCCGCGCGCTCGGCGATGACCAGCAACTCGGTGTCGAAGAACCACTCCCGGTCCTCCACCAGCGGCAGCAGCCGCTCGGCGACGTCCCGCCGCACCGCCTTGAACCCGCACTGCGCGTCGGAGAAGCCCACGGCGAGCGTGCCGCGCAGCAGCCCGTTGTAGCAGCGGGAGATGAACTCCCGTTTCGGTCCGCGCACCACCCGCGAGCCACGGGCCAGCCGGGTGCCGATGGCGATGTCCGAGTGGCCCGAGATCAGCGGCGCGACCAGCGGCAGCAGCGCGGCGAGATCGGTGGACAGATCCACGTCCAGATAGGCGAGCACCGGGGCGCGGGAACGGGACCACGCGGCGTGCAGCGCACGGCCCCGCCCCTTCTCCGCCAGCCGGATGAAGTCCGTGCCGGGCAGTTCCGCGGCCAGCCGTGCGGCGATCCGCGAGGTCCCGTCGGTGCTGGCGTTGTCGGCGATGGTGATGCGGAACGCGTAGGGGAAGGTCTCGCCGAGGTGCGCGTGCAGCCGCCGGACGCAGGGCTCCAGGTCGTGTTCCTCGTTGTACACGGGAACGACCACGTCCAGCACGGGATCCGGGTGGTGCGCGGGCAGCGGCGCCCGGCGTGGCAGCGCGGACGGCTCGGGTATCGGGCGGTCGATCAGGGCCGACCGCCGTACGGTTCGCATGGCTGTCTCACGGTCTCTTTCTGGCGCGGGGCAGGCCCGAGCGCCGGTTCCGGGCAGGCCGAAGGCGCCCATGGCGGTGGTGCGGTGAGGAAATCCGGGGCGAGACGCCCCTGACGTGTGAGGAGTCCCTGACGTGCAGGGCCGCTCAGGCGGCTACTCGATGGAGGCCGATGCGGAGGGTTCCTCGGAGTCCAGCGCGGACGGAGGGGCCGTCGTCGGTGTCGGGGCGGGCGGTGGTGCGGGCGGCGTCGTGCCGGTCCGGCTCTCGGAGGCCGTGGCCGTCGGGGTGGGGTCGACCGGCTCGTCCGCCGTCCCGGACGGAGTGATGGTGCCGGTCGTGGTGGCAGGCAGGGTCGTCTCGGGCTGCCGGCTCGGAGTCGGGCTCGTCGCCGACGGCTCGGTCGTCGGCGTGCCGTCCGGAGAGGTCGTCGGGCTCGTCGCCGGCTGCGGCCGGGGATCGGCGGGCTGGGCCCGGGTGAGCATGCCGGGCAGCAGGGCCAGTCCGACACTGAGCCCCGCCACGGCCACGGCGGACCCGCCCGCCTTCCACAGCAACCGCGACCTGCGGCGGGTCCTGATGCCCGCGTGCAGCCGCTGCCGGTGCTCGGGCTCGTAGGGGGCGTGCTGCTGGGTGTCGCGCATCAGCCGCGACAGGTCCCGCTCGAAGTCGTCCATCGGTTCTCCTTTCATGTCACGGGCCTGACGGCGTCGGACAGGATCTGACGGAGCCGTGCGACTCCGCGTGACGCATGGGACCTGGCGGTGCCCACCGGACAGCCCAGGGCCTGTGCGACCTGGGCTTCGGGCAGGTCCTCGTAGTAGCGCAGCACCACCGCCGCCCGCTGCTTGGGCGACAGCTGGGCCAGCGCCGCCTCCAGCCGCGAACGCTCCGCGACGGCGGACGACACGTCGACCGGGCCGGCCCGGTCGGGCAGCTGCTCCACCGGACGCTCCCCCCACCAGCGCCGCCGCGCCGAGCGTGCCGCCAGCCGTACCAGCACCGTGCGGACATACGCCTCCGGAGCCTGATCGGCGATCTTCGGCCAGGCGAACCACAGCTTGACCAACGCCTCCTGCACCAGATCCTCGGCACGCTGCCGGTCGCCCCCCGTGAGCAGACGCGCGACATGGAGCAGCGTCGACCAACGGGCGGCCGCGAACTCGTCGAAGCCGTCCGCCCGAACCTGCTCCATCCTCACCGTCCTGCGTCTCAGTGGCCCCCTACACCTCTCAAAAGACGCAGGCCCCCGCTCCACGATGCACTTGGAACCTGTGATCCACCTCACACCTGTGCCGCCGGCTCCGGACATGGAGAAGGGCCCGTGCACAGGCACGGGCCCTTCTGCCAGGTTTTCGCGGCCACGCCGGCCGCAGGCTCCCGGGTTCAGCCGCCGCCCGGGCCGCCGCTGCCGAACGAACCGCTGCTGCCCTCGTTCCAGCGAGGGCGCTCCTGCGACGCGCTCGTGCGGTCGCTCATGGTGCCCTGACCCTTCAGCTGGTGCGGGGTCAGGCGCTCGTCGCTCCGGGGGACCTCCTCGGGCTCCCGGCGCTCACTCGTCTCGCGGACCGGGCCCCCGTCGGGCAGCCGCGGCTGCTCGTCCGGGCGGGGTGTGGGCAGCTCCCTGCGCTTGACGCGCACGCCGAGGACGAAGGCCCCCAGCAGCAGGGCCACGACCACCACACCCGCCACGACCAGCCCGATGCCGACGGCGCCACTGCCCGCGGCCATCTCCATCCATGCGCTATTCATGGCACGCGGGTACCCCTGGTCCCCTCCGTGAACCTGCTGGTCTCCTCGGTGAACCTGCTGGGCGCGTCCGTGAACCCGCTGGTCTCCTCCGATCCCGCTGGGCCCGGGCGACCGCCGCACCGGACGGAACATCGGGGAACACCGGGTATCACGGGTTTGACCGGCACCGACCGGGGCTACCCGCGCGGTGTGACTTCGACGACATCCCAGCAGGAGCTGTTCCGGTTCCTGGAGGACCGTTTCGCCTGTGCGCAGGCGTGCACTGAGTGCGCGCGGGCGTGCGCGCTGCGCGCGAGCCTCGTGGATCCCGACGGCACCGAGAACCAGGAACTCGTACGACGCAAGGGCATCATGTGCGCGGAGGTCTGCGACGCGACCTGCCGTGTGCTGTCCGAGCAGAACCAGGTGGACGAGAGCACCATCCGAGTCCAGGTGGAGTGGTGCCGGACCGTGTGCCTGGAAGCCGCCCACGTCTTCGACAGGCAAGCGGGAGCGGAGGACTCGGCGGCGGCGTGCCGCGCCTGCGCAAGGGCGTGCACGGACTTCCTCGCCACCCTGAACTGACAATGCCATTCCCAATTTCTGAAACACGTTCTACGGTGTGCGCCGACAGGACCGGTCTTGGGAGCCTGGAGGCGCCGTGCACCTCGAATACACGCCCGAGCAGCAGCGGCTGCGCACCGAACTGCGGTCCTACTTCGCCGAACTCGTCCCGGACCACACCTACGCCCGGCACGGCGACCCGGCCGCCCAGAAGCGGTTCTACCGCGAGACCATCCGGCGGCTCGGTACGGACGGCTGGCTCGGGGTGGGCTGGCCGAAGGAGTACGGCGGGCGCGGCCTGACGGCCATGGAGCAGTTCATCTTCTTCGACGAGGCCGCCCAGGCCGGCGTCCCGCTGCCGCTCATGGCGCTGAACACCGTCGGACCGACGATCATGCGGTACGGCACCGACGAGCAGAAGGCGTACTTCCTGCCGAAGATCCTCTCGGGCGAGATCGACTTCGCCATCGGCTACAGCGAGCCCGGCGCGGGCACCGACCTGGCGTCCCTGCGCACCCGGGGGGTCCTGGAGGGCGACGAGTACGTCGTCGACGGCCAGAAGATCTGGACGACCAACGGCGACACGGCCGACTGGGTGTGGCTGGCGGTCCGCACCGACCCCGACGCCCCGCCGCACAGGGGCATCACCATGCTCCTGGTGCCGACCACCGACCCGGGCTACTCCTGCACCCTGATCAATACCCTCGCCTCGCACGACACCACCGCCAGCTACTACGAGAACGTCCGTGTCCCCGTCTCCCGCCGGGTCGGCGCCGAGAACCAGGGCTGGCGGCTGATCACCAACCAGCTCAACCACGAACGCGTGACCCTGGCAGCGCACGGCACCATGGCGATCCGCGCCCTGCACGACGTGCAGCGCTGGGCGATGGAGACCAAGCTCGCGGACGGCCGCCGCGTCGCCGACCTGCCGTGGGTACGCCGCCTCCTGGCCCGCACCCACGCCCGGCTGGACGCGCTGAAGCTGCTCAACTGGCAGATGGTCGGCGCCGTCCAGGACGGCACCCTCACCCCCCAGGACGCCTCCGCCGTCAAGGTCTACGGCTCGGAGGCCCGGCGCGACGCCTACGCCTGGCTCATGGAGATCGTCGCGGCCCCCGGCGCCCTCAAGGAGGGCTCGACCGGAGCGGTCCTGCACGGCGAACTCGAACGCGGCTACCGCTCGGCGGTCATCTTCACCTTCGGCGGCGGCAACAACGAGATCCAGCGGGAGATCATCTCGTGGATCGGGTTGGGGATGCCGAGGGTGCGACGGTGACGGGGCGTGACGAGGATTTTTAGTTGGCACAAAAGAGGGGTAGTTGGCACCAAGATCACGAGCCTTTCAGAGGTGTTGGCGCATCACCTCGGTGCATGTGGCTCGGGCCGCGTTCGATCGGTCCCGGGGGTAGGGGAGCCGGACCTCAGACCAGACGATGACGCTTTCCTGGAGCTGGGACAGCGGGCCTCTAGTGGCGACCGACGGAGCCGGCCATGCTCAAGCCCGCTACGATCGCAATCCCCGCAACTACCTGGTCTTTTCTCGGGCTCGGCCGCCGCCCTGTGCTGCTACAAGCGCCTCCTCCGCCTCACGACATAGGCCACAGTCCAAGGTTCGAGTTCCGCGCGCGGAGGAACCGCTCGGAGCAGGACGCTTGCGGTGTGTATGCCGCAGGCCATCGCCTTCCAACCGCCGCCGACCGTCTGAGTGATACCCGACGAGCCAATTCGGCGGAGGGGAAGCCTGCTCCCACGGCGACGGGGACACCGGAGCCGGCCGCAGTGCGTGGTCGCCTCAACCGGGTCCGCCCAGCATGATCTTCCACACCCGGGTCGCGACCTGCAGGTTGAGGCGGTCCTCCACGTTCGTGAGGTCATGGGTGCTGATCTCGCGGATGCGCTGGAGTCGGTAGCGAAGCGTGCTGCGGTGGATCGCGAGGGATTCGGCGGTCTCGGCGTAGTTGCCGCCGCAGTCGAAGTACCGGGACAGGGTCTCCACGAGCGCCGTACGGTGCTGGCCGTCGTAGTCGACGAGCTGTCCGAGCCATTCCCGGACGAACGCCTCCAGCTCCTGGTATTCGTTCCCAGGTCCCAGGATGCGGTAGAGGCCCAGATTGTCGAAGAAGGTCGTGCCGTATCGGCTCCGGGACCGTCGGCGTACCTCCAGAGCACGCAGCGCTTCCTGGTAGCGGCCGGGGATACCGTCCGGGGTGTCGCAGCGGGCGCTGATCCCGATTGTCCCGTCCGGTGTTCCGATCTCCCGGGCGAGCGTCTCGTACAAGGCGTGGTCGTGCGGCCTGCCCTCGGCGACCAGGACCACGTGGTCGGAGCGGCGAGCCACAAGCGACGGCATGCCCACGGCCGATGCCGCCCGGCCCACGGTCCGCGCGAAGGCGTCGTCCGCTGCCTGGCTCCTCCACTGCACGACGACCACGTACTGGATGCGGTGCAGGTCGTGTCCGAACGCCTCGGACCGGGCGTAGGCGCTCGCCTCGTCCGTGCCCGCCAGAAGATCGTCGACCAGTTCGCGGCGCAGTCGCAGCTCGACCTCCGCCAGGTGGCGCAGGTGCGACAGTTCCAGGGCGAGTGACGTGGCGGCGTGCTCCAGCGCGAACACGGTGTACTCGTCGGCGTCGTCCTGGGGATCGACCAGGGCCAGCACTCCGAGGACCTCACCGCGGGGGCGTACCAGGGAGATCAGCCGGTCCTTGATCCGCACGGGCCCGACCCTCCGGGCGACCCCCTGGAGCATCTCCTCATGGCGTGCGGGGTCCGGTTCCGGATAGGGGGCGGGCCGACCGGGACCGGACCAGGACCGCAGTCGGCCGAAGCGGTCCTCCACCAGCGCGGGAAATCCGGTGAGCTCGTGCAGTGCGCCGGTGATGGCCTCCTCGCCGCCGCCCGAGGCCGCGACCTCGGCGAGGACCTCGTGCACGGCCCGCCGATACCCCAGCTCGACCGCGAGGGAGATCAGCCGCCGCTGGAGGGTTGCCCGTTCCCCTCGCAGTCGGTGCAGCTCCAGGGCGTCTTCCCGCTGGCGGCGGTGCGCGACGGCGACAGACAGGGCCGCGGCGGTGAGGCGTACGAACGTGGCGAGCAGGAAGCGCTGGGCCTCGGTGGGCCGGGAGCGAGACGTCACCACAAGGTAGCCGTGCGGTCCACCGGGTCCGCGCAGGGCCAGGGCCCGGCCCCTGGACCGGCCGGGAACGGTTACGGGGACGTCCCGTCCGGTCAGCTCTCGCACCGTCCGGTCGACGGATGACGCATGACCCGGCCCGACCTGCGGGCTCGGGACCATATGGCCGTCCACCCAGAGGTATCCGGCCTCCGCTCTGTACGGGCCGACAGCCGACACGTAATCCATGGCCAGGCGCAGGATCTCGCTTTCGTCCCGAGTGTCGAACAGGGCGCGAGAGGCTGGCGGCAGTTTGTGGGAGGCCAGAGTGGAAAGGGACCGGCGGGACCCTCTCCGCGAGATCGTGGGGTGCTGCCCCAGACGGCCCGGCGGAAGACTGCCTTCCCGGTCGGGAGAGCGTCGGTGCACACCCCGGCCTCGGCAGCGGGCCATGGGATTACTCCCTTCCCTGAGCCCCCGGAGAGGTGACAGCGTCCCTATCACCTACGCAGTCCCCGACAACGTACCCGAGATGTCCGGAGTCATTCGCCTCGTGCTCGCGGGGGGACGGGCTCCGTTGTTCTTTGACCTGCCGGGTGCAGGCGCAGAACTGCTCCGTTCGCGAATCTGGGGCGTGCCGGGGGCCGCCGTGCACACCGGCAGGGAGGACTGGGCGATGAACGAGCAGCCTCGCAGGCCCGTTGCCACGTACGAGACGTACCAGGAAGCAGAACGCGCCGTCGACCACCTCTCGGACCAGGGGTTTCCCGTGGAGAGGGTGGCCATCATCGGCCAGGACGTCCGCCTCGTCGAGCAGGTCGTCGGCCGCATGGACTATGGCAGGGCCGCCCTGCACGGAGCGGCGAGCGGGGCCCTTCCCGGAGCGCTGATCGGCTGGCTCTTCGGCTTGGTCGACTGGGTGGACCCGCTCGTCTCGGCCCTGCTCGTCGCCCTCTACGGCCTGATTTTCGGAGCGATCGTGGGCGCGCTGTTCGGTCTGCTGCTGTACGCCCTGCAGGGCGGCCGCCGGGACTTCGCCTCCGTCCGCTCGATGCAGCCCAGCCGGTACGACGACGTCGTGGACGAAGAGGTGGCCGACGAGGCCGTACGGCTGCTCGGCGGGTTGCAGTCCACCGGCGCCGGTGGACGTCCCGTCCGTACATGAACGATCGAATCTGCATTGCCGGCGCATGCCGCCGCACCGGGAGGAGTTCCTCATGGCCAAGGCAGTGGGCATCGACCTGGGCACCACGAACTCGGTGATCGCCGTGTGGGAGGGCGGCGAGCCGTCCGTCGTGCCCAACACCGAGGGCAACCGTACGACACCGTCCGTGGTGGCCTTCACCGACACCGGGGAACGGCTGGTGGGCCAGTTGGCCCGGCGCCAGGCGATCCTCAATCCCAAGGGCACCATCTACTCGGCGAAGCGGTTCATCGGCCGGCACTTCGACGAGATCTCGGACGAGGCCAGGGCGGTGGCATACGACGTCGTCGAGGGTCCGGGCGGCGTCGCCCGCTTCAAGGTGCGCGACAAGCTCCATGCGCCCGAGGAGATCAGCGCCCAGGTGCTGCGCAAACTCGCCGACGACGCGTCCAAGCAGCTCGGGGAACGGGTCACGGAGGCGGTCATCACCGTGCCCGCCTACTTCAACGACGCCCAGCGCACCGCCACCAAGGACGCCGGGCGGATCGCGGGACTGGAAGTGCTGCGGATCATCAACGAGCCGACCGCGGCCGCACTCGCGTACGGCATGGACAAGAAGCAGCACGAGACGGTGCTGGTCTTCGACCTCGGCGGCGGCACGTTCGATGTGAGCATCCTCGACGTCGGCGACGGCGTGGTGGAGGTGCGTTCCACGGCAGGTGACAGTCACCTGGGCGGTGACGACTTCGACCGGCGTCTGGTGGATTACCTCGCGGACGACTTCCAGAAGGAGAACGGCATCGATCTGCGCAAGGATCCGCAGGCCCTGCAGCGCCTGTTCGAGGCTGCGGAGAAAGCCAAGACCGAGCTGAGCTCGGTGACGCAGACGCAGGTCAGCCTGCCGTTCATCACCGCCGATGCCTCGGGCCCCAAGCACCTCACCGACTCGGTCATGCGGTCCACGTTCGAGCAGATCACCAGCGACCTGGTGGAGCGGTGCCTGGGGCCGGTCCAGCAGGCCATGGCCGACGCCAAGGTCGGCGACAGCGACATCGACGAGGTCATCCTCGTCGGCGGCTCCACCCGCATCCCCGCCGTCCAGGCCCTCGTGCGCCGGCTGACCGGCGGCAAGGAACCCAACATGAGCGTCAACCCCGACGAGGTCGTGGCCCTGGGCGCCGCGATCCAGGCCGGGGTGCTCAAGGGTGAGGTCAAGGACGTCCTGCTGCTCGACGTCACGCCCCTGTCACTGGGTGTCGAGACACGCGGCGGCGTGATGACGAAGATCATCGAGCGGAACACCACCATCCCCGTGCGCCGCACCGAGACCTTCTCCACCGCCGAGGACAACCAGCCCGCCGTCGACATCGTCGTCCTCCAGGGCGAGCGCGAACGGGCCGCCGACAACCGGGTGCTCGGCCGCTTCCAGCTCACCGACATCCGCCCGGCGCCGCGCGGCGAACCGCAGATCGAGGTCACCTTCGACGTCGACGCCAACGGCATTCTCAACGTCAAGGCCCGAGACCAGGACACCGGCAAGGAACAGGGCATCACCATCACCGAGAGCTCCAACCTCGACCGCGGCGAAGTCGAACGCATGGTCCAGGAGGCCGAGCGCAACCAGGGTGAGGACCAGGCCCTGCGCGAGGCCGTCGACGCCCGCAACGAGCTCGACGCCGTCGCCTATCAGGTCGACAAGCGCCTTGCCGAGCTGGGCGACGCCGCACCCGCGCACGAGAAGGCACGCGCCGAGATGCTGGTGTCGGATGCCCGGGCGGCGGTCAAGGAGGAGGCGGGTGTGGAGCGGGTGCGGCCCCTGACCTCCGAACTCCAGCAGGTGCTGTCAGCACTGTCGGCGCATCAGGGCGGCGCCGCCACGGGCGGTCCCGACCAGGACACCACCGGGGACGGTGCGTCCGGCGGTGGCCCGAGCGACGGTGGCGGTGACGACGACGTCATCGATGCCGAGTTCGACAAGGACTGAGGAACCGCCATGCCGATCCACCCCAGGGAATCCGACCCGGCCGTGCCGGACCCGGCAGACCCGGCTCCGGAGGGCGCCGTACGCCCTCCCCGAGGGGACCTTCCGCGCTCGGGCCCGCCGACCGGGCCGGGGCCCGGCCCGGACGAGGAACCCGGCCCCGACGCGGCCGGCGGCCCCGCACCGTCCGAGGACGAGCACACGGCCGAGCTCAAGGAACTCGAGGACCGCTGGCGGCGCGCGCTCGCCGACCTCGACAACCTCCGCAAGCGCCACGCCAGGGAACTGGAGCGGGAGCGGACGGCCGAGCGGTCCCGCACGGCCGCCGCCTTCCTGCCCGTCCTGGACAACCTCGAACTCGCCCTGGCCCATGCCGGATCCGACCCCGACGCGATCGTGGAGGGCGTCCGGGCGGTCCGCGACCAGGCGGTGAACGTCCTCGAACTGCTCGGCTACCCGCGGCACGCGGAGACCGGCGTCGCCTTCGACCCAGCCCGACACGAGGTGGTCGGCGTCGTCCAGGACCCCGACGCCCCACCGGGCACGGTCGTCGAGGTGCTCCGCCCGGGCTACGGGGACGGTGAACGGCAGCTCAGGCCCGCCGCCGTGACTGTCGCGAAGCGGGAGTGACCGGTCATGGCACGGGACTTCTACGAGGTGCTGGGCGTGTCACGGACCGCGAGCCAGGACGAGATCCAGCAGGCATATCGCCAACTCGCCCGCAAGTACCACCCCGACGTCAACAAGGACCCGGGGGCGGAGGAACGCTTCAAGGACCTCAACGAGGCGTACAGCGTCCTGTCGGACCCCAAGACACGGGCCCGTTACGACCGCTTCGGCGAGGACTACCGGAAGGTCCCCGAGGACTGGGAGGAGCGGGTCGGTGCCGGCGCGGGACCCGGCGGCGGCTTCCGCGCTCGGAGGACCGCGGGTGCGGGCGGCCCCCGTGCCCGGTACACCGGCTTCGGCGACGACTTCGCAACGGGGGGCGTCGACATCGAGGACCTGCTCGGCTCGCTCTTCGGAGCAGGCGCCGCCCCCGGCGGTGTACCGGGGGCCGATCAGGAGGCCGAGCTGCCGCTCACCGTCGAGGAGGCGTACAGGGGCGGCCGCCGCACCGTCACGCTCGCCGGCCCCACCGGGCAGCCGCGGCGGTACGAGGTCGACGTACCGCCCGGCGTCACCGATGGGCAGCGCATCCGCCTGGCGGGCGAGGGCGGACGGGGCAGTGGTGACGCCGCCGCGGGGGATCTGTATCTGCGGGTGCGTATCCAACCGCACCCCCGGTTCCGGCTGGACGGCCGGGACGTGTACGTGCAGCTTCCGGTCACCCCCTGGGAGGCCGCGCTGGGCGCGACGGTTCCGGTGCCCACCCCCGGCGGCGGCACGGCCAAGGTCACGGTGCCCGCGGGCTCGTCCAGTGGCCGGCGGCTGCGGCTGCGCGGCGAGGGCATGCCGAACCCGCGCGGTGCCGACGGCAACCTCTACGCCGAACTCCGCGTCATGGTGCCGCCCAAGCTCAGCGATCGGGAGCGCGAGCTGTTCGAGGAGCTCGCCGCCACCTCTTCGTACGACCCCAGGAGGACGTGATGAGCGACCGACCCTCATGGGCGGCGACCGGCGGCCGGACCGCCCGGGCCGACGCCGGCGGGCGTCCCGTACGGACGAGCGCCGGCTCCACGGCCGTGCGGTACGCGCTCGTCCCCGTGCCCAGGCTTTCCCTGGACACCGTGGCCCGCCGCGCTGGCGTCCATCCCGACCTGGTCCGCCGGTTCGTCGCCCTGGGCCTGGTCGACGCCGAGCGCGACGCCGCGGGGCGCCTAGTGTTCGACTCCGCGGCCCCGGCGGTTCTCGCCCGCGTCCAGCGGCTGCGGTCCGGTCTGTGTCTCAACTACGCATCCATCGGTCTGGTGCTCGATCTGCTGGACCGCATCAGCCTGCTCGAAGCCGCACTGCGCCGCGCCGGTACGAGGAGTGACATACCGCCATGGACATGAACCGTCTCACCCAGAAGTCACAGGAAGCCCTCCAGGAGGCGCAGAGCGCCGCCGTCAGCATGGGCCAGACCGAGGTCGACGGTGAGCATCTGCTGTTCGCGCTCCTCGACCAGGAGGACGGCCTGATCCCGCGGCTGCTGCAGCAGGCGGGCAGGGGGCCCGACGAGCTCCGTGCGGCTGTGCGTGGGGAGCTCTCCCGTCGGCCCAAGGTGACCGGCCCGGGTGCGGCGCCGGGCCAGGTGTTCGTCACCCAGCGCCTGTCCCGGCTGCTGGACGCGGCCGAGCGGGAGGCCAAGCGCCTCAAGGACGAGTACGTGTCCGTGGAGCACCTCCTGCTGGCCCTGGCCGAGGAGGGCTCGTCCACCGCCGCCGGACGGCTGCTCAAGGAGCACGGCATCACCCGGGACTCGTTCCTGAGCGCACTGACCCAGATCCGCGGCAACCAGCGCGTGACCTCGGCCAACCCCGAAGTGGCCTACGAGGCCCTGGAGAAGTACGGCCGCGACTTGGTCGCCGAGGCCAGGGACGGCAAACTCGACCCGGTCATCGGCCGGGACGCCGAGATCCGCCGCGTCACCCAGATCCTCAGCCGCAAGACCAAGAACAACCCGGTCCTCATCGGCGACCCCGGCGTCGGCAAGACCGCCATCGTCGAGGGCCTCGCCCAGCGCATCGTCCGCGGCGACGTGCCCGAAGGGCTGCGCGACAAGACCGTGTTCGCACTCGACATGGGCTCCCTGGTGGCCGGGGCGAAGTACCGGGGCGAGTTCGAGGAACGCCTCAAGGCCGTGCTGTCCGAGGTGAAGGCAGCCCAGGGGCGCATCCTGCTGTTCGTCGACGAACTCCACACCGTCGTCGGCGCGGGCGCCGCCGAAGGGGCCATGGACGCGGGCAACATGCTCAAGCCGATGCTCGCCCGCGGCGAGTTGCACATGATCGGTGCCACCACCCTCGACGAGTACCGCAAGCACATCGAGAAGGACGCCGCCCTCGAACGCCGCTTCCAGCAGGTCCTGGTCGACGAGCCGAGCGTGGAGGACACCATCTCCATCCTGCGCGGACTGCGCGAACGCCTGGAAATCTTCCACGGCGTGAAGATCCAGGACACCGCGCTGGTATCCGCGGCCACCCTCTCCCACCGCTACATCACCGACCGGTTCCTGCCCGACAAGGCCATCGACCTCGTCGACGAGGCGTGCGCCCGGCTGCGTACCGAGATCGACTCGATGCCCGCCGAACTCGACGAGATCACTCGCCGCGTCACCCGCCTGGAGATCGAGGAGGCCGCCCTCTCCAAGGAGACCGATCCGGCCAGCAAAACCCGCCTGGAGGAGCTGCGCAGGGAACTGGCCGACCTGCGCGGCGAGGCCGACGCCAAGCACGCCCAGTGGGAGGCCGAACGGCAGGCCATCCGCCGCGTGCAGGAACTGCGCCAGGAACTGGAGCAGGTTCGCCACGAGGCGGAGGAGGCAGAACGCGCCTACGACCTCAACCGCGCCGCCGAACTCCGCTACGGCCACCTCCAGGACCTGGAGCGCCGACTCCCCGCGGAGGAGGAGCAACTCGCCGCGAAGCAAGGGGAGAACCGGCTGCTGCGCGAGGTCGTCACGGAGGAGGAGATCGCCGAGATCGTCGCCGCCTGGACCGGCGTTCCCGTCGCCCGCCTCCAGGAGGGCGAACGCGAGAAGCTGCTGCGCCTGGACGAGATCCTGCGCGAGCGCGTCATCGGCCAGGACGAGGCCGTCAAGCTGGTGGCCGACGCCATCATCCGCGCCCGTTCCGGCATCCGGGATCCGCGCCGCCCCATCGGCTCGTTCATCTTCCTCGGCCCGACCGGCGTCGGGAAGACCGAGCTGGCCAAGACCCTCGCCCGGGCCCTGTTCGACTCCGAGGAGAACATGGTCCGCCTCGACATGAGCGAGTACCAGGAGCGGCACACCGTCAGCCGGCTCATGGGCGCCCCGCCCGGATACATCGGCTACGAGGAAGGCGGCCAGCTCACCGAGGCCGTGCGCCGCAAGCCGTACTCCGTTGTGCTGTTCGACGAGATCGAGAAGGCGCACACCGACGTCTTCAACACCCTGCTGCAGGTCCTCGACGACGGCCGCATCACCGACGCCCAGGGCCGCACCGTCGACTTCCGCAACACCGTGATCATCATGACCTCCAACATCGGCTCCGAGCACCTCCTCGACGGCGCCACCGCCGAGGGTGAGATCAAGCCGGACGCCCGCGCCCTGGTGATGGGCGAGCTGCGCGGGCACTTCCGCCCGGAGTTCCTCAACCGCGTCGACGACATCGTGCTGTTCAAGCCGCTCGGTGAGCGGCAGATCGAGCGGATCGTGGAGCTGCAGTTCGACGAACTGCGCCGCCGCCTCGCCGAACGCCGCATCACCGTCGAACTCACCGAAGCCGCCCGGGAGTTGATCGCTCACCAGGGCTACGACCCGGTGTACGGCGCCCGGCCGCTGCGGCGTTACATCTCCCACGAGGTCGAGACGCTCGTCGGCCGTGCCCTGCTGCGCGGCGACGTCCAGGACGGCGCCACGGTCCGCGTCGATGCCCAGGCCGGAGAGCTGGTGGTCACCTACGACCAGCCCGAGGACGTGAAGGGAGCGCAGGCGGCATGAGCACTGTTCAGGCCACGAACGTCACTTGCCCGCACTGCGGGCGCAAGAACCGGGTGCCCGTGTCCGCCGAGGGCCACCCCAGGTGTGGCAACTGCAAGCAGCCTCTGCCGTGGATGGCCGACGCCGGCGACGACGACTTCACCGAGGTCGTCGAGCAGGCCACCGTGCCCGTCGTCGTCGACCTGTGGGCCACCTGGTGCGGCCCCTGCCGCATGGTGAGCCCCGCGCTGGAGAAGGTCGCCGCCGATCTCGCGGGAAAGATCAAGCTGGTCAAGGTCGACATCGACAAGAACCCGCGTCTGGCGCAGCGTTTCGAGGTCCAGGCGGTGCCGACGCTGTTGGTCCTCGACAAGGGACAGACCATCGCCCGGCAGGCGGGTGCCGCACCTGCCCCTGTCCTGCGGCGGTGGGTGGAGCAGTCGATCGCGGGCCGTGAGCCGGCCGGGAAAGGGTGATCATCCATGACCGTACGAACCGACCCCCACCTCGCGCTGGTCCGGCCGGTCCAGCCGCTGACCCCCGAAGGGTGTCAAGAGTGTCTGCTGCTCGGCTCCCCGTGGGTCCACCTGAGGCTCTGCCTGACCTGCGGCCACGTCGGATGCTGCGATTCCTCGCCGAACCGGCACGCGCGCCGTCACGCCGCCGCCGACGGCCATCCGATCGCGGCGTCACTGGAGCCCGGCGAGGACTGGCGGTGGTGCTTCGTCCACGAGGCGTTCGTGTGATGCCCGGCGACGAGACACGGCCGAGCGCGGCGCCGGCGCCGGACGAGACGGAGGAGAGCGTCCCCTTCGAGACCCCCGACATCTACGGCGCCTACCCCCGCCTGCCGGACGACCAGATGGACCGCCTGGCGCAGCATGGCCGGCGGCGCGCGGTCGACGCCGGTGAGGTGCTGATCCGGGAGGGGGAGCGGTGCGAGACGTTCTACGTCGTCCTCAGTGGCTCCGTCGCCATCGTGGAGGGCTACGGCACGCCCGACGAACGACTGCTGCGTGTGCACGGCCCCGGCCGCTTCATCGGCGAACTCGGTCTCCTGAACGGGCAGGTGGCCTTCTACACCGCCCTGGTCAGGGACCCCGGCGAGGTCCTCGCCCTGTCCATGGATCAGCTGCGTGACCTGGTGACCCGGGACTCCGTCCTCGGCGATGTGGTGCTGCGCGCCTGCCTGGGCCGCCGTGCTTTGCTCGTCGGGCAGGGCGCCGGTTTCCGCATCATCGGCTCGCGCTATTCGCCCGACACCCGGCGGCTGCGCGAGTTCGCCGCCCGCAACCGGCTGCCGCACCGCTGGATCGATCTGGAGACCGACGAGGAGGCCGAGGAGCTGCTGCGCCGCTTCGGCGTCGGCCCGGAGGAGACACCGCTCGTCATCTGGCGGGACACCACTCTGTTGCGCAACCCCAGCAACGCGGAACTGGCCCGGCTCATGGGCCTGCCGTCGCTGCCTGCCGGAAACCATCACGGCGATCTCCTGATCGTCGGCTCCGGACCCGCCGGCCTCGCCGCCGCGGTGAACGCCGCCTCGGAGGGCCTGGGCACCACCGTGGTCGAGGCCATGGCCAGCGGCGGCCGGGCCGCCACGTCGTCCCGCATCGAGAATCTGCTCGGTTTCCCCTCCGGCATCTCCGGCGCCGAACTCACCGAACGCGCTGTGCTCCAGGCCGACAAGTTCAGCGCCAGGATCAGCGTCCCGGCGGAGGCGGCTCGGCTCGAACCGCGGGACGGGTACTACGCCGTCGGGTTCGCCGACGGCAGCGAGATCACCGCCCGTACCGTCGTCCTGGCCACCGGCGCTCGCTACCGCCGCCTCCGGGCGCCCGGCATCGAACGCCTGGAGGGAACGAGCGTCCACTACTCGGCGACCGTCTACGAGGCCCAGCAGTGCCGCACCGACCCGGTGGCCGTCGTCGGCGGAGGCAACTCCGCGGGCCAGGCCGTGCTCTTCCTGGCCGGGTACGCACCGCAGGTGTATCTGCTCGTCCGCGGGCCGAGCCTCGAGGCACACATGTCCCGCTACCTGATCGATCAGGTCGAGCGCCATCCGCGGGTGCGCGTGCTGCTGCACACCGAGATGACCGAGGCACTCGGCGACAAGGTGCTGGAGGCGGTCACCGTGGTCGACCACCGTACGGGCGAGCATCGGCACCTCGCGGTGCGCGCCCTGTTCGTCTTCACCGGCGCCGAGCCCCACACCGAGTGGCTGTCCAACGCGCTCGCCCTCGACGCGCGCGGCTTCGTGCTCACCGGGGCGGAGGCGCAGGCCTGCTCCGTCCCCGGACTGTGGCGGAGCCAGGGCCGCGACTGCCTGACGTTGGAGACCAGCCTGCCTGGCGTCTTCGCCGCCGGCGACGTCCGCAGCGGCTCGGTGAAACGCGTGGCCTCCGCGGTCGGCGAAGGCGCGATGAGCATCCACTTCGTGCACCGCTACCTGGGCCACACGGCCGCGCCCGGCGGCACCGACAGCTCACCGCACACCCGTCCGAAGGAGTCCGCTTGGCTCGCATGACACCCAGCGGGCGACGAGATCACGAGAAGGAGAAGGAGGCGATGGGAATGACCACGCCCGTCCGGCGCCACCGAGGTGGCGCAATGCAGGACAGGCCCGTTGGCTGGGCACGCAATCCGTTGACGGAGTTCGACCAACTGCTCAGCGAGATGAGCGGACTGATCGAATCCACGGTGGGAGGCGCGGCGCCCGCAGTCGTGTGGACACCCCTGGCGGATGTCACGGAGTCCGACGACGCCTTCCACGTCGAGATCGAACTCCCCGGCGTCAAGAGCAAGGACATCGACGTCGAAGCGAACGGTCAGGAGCTGGTGGTCACCGGAGAGATCAAGGAGAAGGAACGCAAAGGCGTCCTGCGCCGGAGCACCCGCCGCACCGGAGCCTTCGAGTACCGGCTGCGACTGCCCGGAGAGGTCGACACCGAAAAGATCAATGCACAGATGTCCGACGGGGTGCTCACCATCACCGTCCCCAAGGCCGAGGTCGCAAAGCCCCGGCACGTCGAGATCAGCGAGACGAGTGAAAGCACCGGGAGCAGCGGCTGAGATGCGACCGCGGTTCCGGACACACGTCCGGCACCGCGGCCGGGCCGGCGAGGCTCGACATCCGGGGTGACTCATGAACGACGTCCCGTATCACAACCCCCTCACGGCGGCGGAGACTCGGCATGTGGCTCGCCACCGGCTTCCTTTCGGCGCCGCAGGCGCCAGGCGCGCAGCAGCCGAAGGGGGAGCAGGCCCAGTGGTGCTCGCCGGCCCATGTCCGCCTGGTCCTCGCGGTCGAATGCCCATGCGTAACGCTCGGCGTCCCGGGCCGTCGGGCGGTGTTGCTCTACGGCGGTACCCGCGTCGCGCCGTTCTCGGGCTGGCGCTCTTCGTCGGACAGGCGTTCCTGTACTACGCGATCGTCTTCGACCTGGGCACGATCCTGAACGGCTTCTTCGACATCGGCTCCGGCTCGATCCCCTACTTCCTGGCCCTCTAGTCCAGGGCCAAGAGCCTCGCCAACGGCAGTTACGCGCCGACGGACGGACGCGGCCGGCCCGACAGGGCACCGGACGACCTCCGTGACCAGCGGTGACCGGGGAAGAAGGAGGCAGCGATGAAATACGACGGATTCCTCGCCCAAGTACGCGAGCGAGGCGAGTACAAGGACCAGAACGAAGCCGCGGACGTCACCAACGCCGTGCTGGAAGTGCTGTCCCAACGGGTCAGCCCGGGAGAGGTCAAGGACCTCGCATCGCAGCTGCCCGGCCCGCTGGGACAGGTTCTGAACCATGCAACGCCCCAGCGGGCGCAGAGCTTCGGGATCGAAGAGTTCTACCGCCGGGTCGCCGAGCGCACCGGTGCCCGGCCGCGCACGGCGCAGTGGGACGCCAGCGCGGTCCTGACCACCGTCGCCGACGCTGTGACTGGCGGAGAACTGAATCAGATCATCAGCCAACTCCCCTCCAGTTACGCGGCCCTGTTCGGAAAAGCCGACCTCGCGGACTGAGCTCGTGAGGCGCTCAGAACGAAAGGCCCACGCAAATGGTTGATACGGGTTTTTCCTCGTTCGACACCATGGTGGACAAGGCCAATCGGCTCCTCAAAGACGTCGAGGAGGCTTTCGAGTGGCCCAGAGAGCGGCGTAAGCAGTCGTATGCGGCACTGCGGGCCGTGCTGCACCCGCTTCGGGATCGTCTCCCGGTCGAGACGGCCGTACAGTTCGGCGCCCAACTGCCGACCATCGTCAGAGGCGTCTACTACGACGGCTGGAAGCCGGCCGACACGCCCGTAAAGATGAGCAATGAGGAGTTCTTCGCCCGGGTTCGGAGCGAGTTCCCCTACGCGGTCGAAGGCGGCGATGAGAAGCTGGTGCGCACCGTACTGAAAACTCTGGAGCGCCATGTGAGCGCCGGCGAGTGGGAGCACCTCAAATCCAGGGTGCCGAACTCGTTTGCCGCGCTCCTGCCGTGACCCAAGACGCTCTCTCGCCTGTCTCGTCGCGTGATTCCACGACGCCGTCTGAGTAGAGCAGTATTCGGTCACCGGGTTCGAGGCTGACGTCGTGCACCTGACGGATGGTCCCGGCGAGACTGGCGGGCAGACCCAAAGGAGGCTCAGGCGGCCGCTCCAAGGCCTTGTGGAGCAGGCAGTGGCGACGGATGAGCAACGGAGGCGGGTGGCCGCAGTTGCACCAGCGCAGCACACCGGTGGGCATGTCCGTCGGCCAGGGGGAGCCATACGTTCAGTCCTCCGGAAGGGGTTTCTTCCACTCGGAGAGAGCCGGTGCGGTAGGCCCATCCGGCCGGCGAAGCGTCGAGCTCCAGTTCCGGCTCACCTTCGACAAAAGGCACCAGCAGTCTCTGCTGGATGTCGACCAGATAGATGACGGCCCTGCCCAAGCCCATGGCCTCGGCATACCGGTTGAAAACCACGGGCAGTTCCGCAGGTGATGCCAGTTGGGCCGCCCTGACCAGTTCATCCAGCAGCCGCTCCCCGGACCCGACGGACACGTTCCTGTCCATGCCTTCGGTGATCCCTTCGAGGACGAGCCCGCCACAATCTGAGCTCTCGGCACCCAGTGGGTACCTGCCGGGTCTCGGCCGGCTCGCCAACCAGAACCTTTCGGCAACACCCTGGACGTGGACGAGGCCCTACGGCGGGCCAGCAGGATCGTTGCGGCAGCCGAGGAAGCGGAGCGCGCTGACGCTGTTCGGCCGTGGCCTGCACCGCCTGTTCCGGTCGCCACTCACAGCAGGAGGTCGAAGACGGCTCGGGCCTCGTCCCAGTGCTGGGTCTGGGGGTTCTTCAGATCGGGGTGGAGGATCTTGAAGCTCTGGGCGAGGGCCAGGCTGAGTCCGCCGACGATGTCCGGATAGGCCGCCTCGGTCTCCTCATCGGGCGTGCGGTCCAGAGCGGGATGGGTGGCGAGCTGTTCCAGGATCGGCTTGAGTTCTACATCGTGGTCGATCTTCCGGAAGTGGTGAATGCTCTCCTGCAGGCCTTTCGTGATCGGCAGGTCAGGTGTCCGGATGATGTCGCGCCCGTTTGCCTTGGCGGTGGCCTGGGCGACGGTCAGCAGATCGTAGAGCTTGGAATCGACGAAGTCGCTATAGCGCTTGAGATCGTTTTTGTCGACGTTCAGTCCTGCGGCCGCGCGAAAGAACCTCTCGAATCTGGCGATGGACATCACGGTCATGACGGCAACCTCCAGTTGCGGGAGCCGGGCGGCTCCCGGCCCCTGGGCTTCGCAGCCAGCCTGGCCGACGGGGGCGCGCGAACGCTTGCGCATGTCGGGCCCAATTAGCCTCCCGGTCTTGCCCTGCCAGGCCCATGCGTCCGACAGCCCGGGCTGTCGGCGGGCGTGCGGACCGACGGCGGGGCCAGAGAGCGCTCGGGAGAGGCTGATGGGCAGCAGCCAGGGCCGGTTGACGCGTCCCACCCCCCCCGCCAGCCGTCCCGGTAGCGCTGTGCCTCGCAGGCGTTCTGGATTTCCCGCGTAGCAGGGCTTTGTCACCCTCGGCTCCCGGGCGGACACTGAAGCGGCCTGGTCGGTGGCGCGGCGTGCGGTGCGTGCCGGGGTGACGCCGGAGTGGGTCTTCGCGGTGGCGGACGCGATCGTGCCCCGGTGGCGGGAGTAGGCGGTGTGCTGGGAAGACGAGGAGATCTGGCCGTACCGCCCACACCTGCCGCGAGAGGCCGGCGCGCACCGCGGCGTCGACGTTACCTCGGCGGCGTCCGTGGGCACTCGGGGTCGCGTGGCAGCCGATGAGGAGGGTCCAGTCATGCGGGTGTCGTCTCAGGGCGCTACGGTCGTGGCTCTCCTGGCGGATCCGGACGCGCCGACGGAGATCGCGCAGCGCATGGCCCGGACACTTTCTGCTCGGCTCGCTGACAAGTCGGGCCAGGGGCGACGGTTCGACGTCAAGGTGGTCAGTGAGGCCTTCACCTCGGGGACGGAAGACCCGCCCACCTTGATGCGCCGGATCATGGACCGTGGGAGTGCGGAGAACTGGGACATCATCGTGGCCCTCACCGACCTTCCGCTGCACTCACACGGGCGCAGGCTCGCTGTGAATCTGAATCACGAACACGGCTTGGCGCTGCTCTCTCTTCCTTCACTGGGAGGGCTGCGGCTGCAGACGAGGGCCCGGCGGGCCGTCGAAGAAGCCGTGCTTGGCTTGGCGAGTCCGCAAACCACTGGGGCTGAAGGACCTCCGCGAAGTCAGCCGCTTCTGGGGCCCTTCATCAATCGTCTCGCGCCTATTCATCCGGGCCAAACCCGTGAGAAGGGGACCGACGATCTCCGGTACGTCGTCAGCGGGCCGCGCGGTTACCTGCGGGTGCTCGTCGGTATGGTCCGCGCCAACCGGCCATGGCGGTTGGTGCCGGGCTTGTCGAAAGCCCTGGCGGCCGCACTCGCCACGGGAGCAGTCGCCACCGTGAACTCCACCGTCTGGAGTCTGGCCGTGTCCCTCAGCACCCCACGCCTCGTGATCGCCACGGTCGGATCTGTCGCGCTCATGATCGGCTGGCTGATCATAGACGCGGAACTGTGGCATCGATCCGCAGAGAGCTCGCCGGAGGCGAGGCAGAGGGCGCGGCTCTACAACGCCTCGACGGTCGTGACCGTGGGTATCGGGGTACTTGTCTGCTATGTGGGTTTGGTGGTCATCAACTGGGTGTGGGCACTGTTCATCCTCAACGACCAGGCGTTCGCTTCCGTGACACGAACCCCGTTGGACGCCGAGGAGTACTTGACGCTGTCCTGGTTCGTCGCTTCGGTCGCCACCGTGGGCGGCGCGCTGGGATCAGGCTTGGAGAGCGACGACGCGATCCGGGCAGCCGCTTACTCCAAGCGCGAACAGGAACGTCGCCACAGGCTCCAGGACGACCACGATGACTAGCCGGGGTCCGAGTCGGAGCTACGTCGGTGGTCGATGGTCGTCCGGGTGAGAAGATTTCGCTGATCCTTGCCCGCGTGTTCGTTTCGCGTCGAGGGCCGACGGGGACCCGGACGGCACGCCGCCGGAGCGCCGGTGCTCCGCGTCGCAAGCCCCCGGCGGCGCCGTTGCACCTGATCCGGGTGAACGACCCGCAGAGGCATGCCGGAGTCACGGACCGCGTCCCACCAACCCCTACGCGTTCAACTCCCGCGAGTGAGGGTCTTCGCGCC
Organism: Streptomyces luteogriseus; assembly: GCF_014205055.1. NCBI lineage: Bacteria > Bacillati > Actinomycetota > Actinomycetes > Kitasatosporales > Streptomycetaceae > Streptomyces > Streptomyces luteogriseus. The sequence goes on along the minus strand of NZ_JACHMS010000001.1, from coordinate 545,723 downwards.
CTCTCCATCGCCGCCGTGGTGCGGTCATGCCGCGACATCAAGGGATCGCAGTCATGAAAGCAGCGGTATACGAAGGCCCGCGAACGGTCACGGTGAAGGACGTACCGGACGCGAGGATCGAGCACCCCTGCGACATCATCGTCAAGATCACCACCACCAACATCTGTGGTTCTGACCTGCACATGTATGAGGGCCGTACCTCGTTCGAGTCCGGCCGCACCCTGGGACACGAGAACCTGGGCCAGGTGGTGGAGGTCGGCTCGGCCGTCCGCAAGGTCCAGGTTGGCGAGTACGTGGTCCTGCCCTTCAACATCGCCTGCGGCTTCTGCAAGCAGTGTGAGCAGGGTCTGACCAACTACTGCCTCACCATGCAGCCGGAACCGGCCCTCGCCGGAGCCGCCTACGGATTCGCCGACATGGGGCCCTACCAGGGCGGCCAGGCGGAACTACTGCGCGTGCCCTACGGCGACTTCAACGCGCTGCGTCTGGGTGAGGACGCCGCCGAGCGGCAGACCGACTATGTGATGCTCGCCGACATCTTCCCCACCGGCTATCACGCCACCGAGATGGCCGGCGTCAAACCGGGCGACCAGACGATCGTCTTCGGGGCCGGTCCCGTCGGGCTGATGGCGGCCTACTCCGCCCTCCTCAAGGGTGCCGGACGCGCATGGGTGGCCGACCACCAGCCCGACCGGCTGCGCAAGGCGGAGGAGATCGGGGCCATCCCGATCAACACCGCCGAACAGAACCCCGCTGAGGTCGTCAAGGAAGCCACTCTCGGCCTGGGTGCCGACAACGGCTGTGAGTGCGTCGGCTACCAGGCACACGACCCCGAAGGACACGAGGACGCCAGCCTCACGCTCAACGGCCTGATCGACTCGGTCAGGTTCACGGGCCACATCGGCGTGGTGGGCGTGTTCCTGCCCCAGGACCCCGGCGGTGACGAGGCCCAAGGCGAGCTGGAGGCACAGGGCAAGGTCCCGATTGACTTCGGCATGATGTGGTTCAAGGGCCAGCGCATGGGCACCGGGCAGGCGCCGGTGAAGAAGTACAACCGGGCGCTGCGGGACCTGATCGCCGGCGAGAAGGCAAAGCCGAGCTTCGTCGTCTCCCACGAACTCAGCCTGAACGAAGCCCCCGCCGCTTATGAGCACTTCGACGCCCGCGATGAGGGCTGGACCAAGGTGGTCCTGCATCCCAACGGACACGAGAACGGCCACAAGCGATAGGAACTCAACGGCCGCCACCCGTCCGTCTCCTCGGACCAGTCCGGGTGGCGGGTGGCGATCACCCTGATTTCGGCAGGGCTGAACCACCTGAGTCCCGCCCGGTAGGACAGACCGCAGCCACCCGCATGCTCGCCATGCCGGTGGCGAAAAACCCACCGGACATTCAGTGCGAGGCAAACTCTGGGACTGGTGAGGCCGCATGTTGACGTATGGCCTATTCACCGCTGCTCAGTTCTTGGGCCCTGCGGGAGGCTTCCTCGCCCGGCGGCCGCACCTCGACCAAGCCGTCGCGACCCGGCAGGGCGTCCCGACAGGGCTCACACCGTGACGTGGCTGCGGACCTTCGGGGAGGTCGTGCGATCCGGGCTCACGGTCGAGGAGACGCGGCTGGAGCCGCTGCTCGCGCTTCGCACGGCTGCTGGGGTGGCGCTCGTCATCGGGCCGGCGCTGTGGCTGGTCTCCCCTGCGTATGCCGCGTCCGCCGCCCTCGGTGCCTACTCCGCGGGTGCGGCCACCTTCCAGCGCACCTGGCGTCCGCGCAAGGTGATCGCGCTCGGCGCGGGCGCAGGGCTGGCGCTCAGTACCTTCGTGGGCTACCTGGCGGCGGGGCGACTCGTGACGTTCCTCCCGCTGCTGGCCGTATGGGCCTTCGCCGCGGGGATGGCGTGGTCCCTCGGATCGACCGCTGGGATCGTCGCAGCGACGACGGTCGGCAGCATGCTGGTGACCATCACCCTGCCCACCAGCGTCGGGCGAGCCCTGGAACACGCCGGTGTCATCGCGCTCGGAGGCGTGGCGCAGGCCGTGCTGATCCTGCTGTTCCCGATCCGCCGCTGGGGGGCGCATCGTGACGCGCTCGCCGACGCGCTGGCCGCCGTGGCGGACTACGCCCGCCGGCTGCGACACGACCCGACCGCGCGGTTCGACCCGGAGCCGCTGATGACGGCCCGGGACGCGGCCGCCGTGACGCCCTCACAGGCCCGCACCCGGCCCCCCGTCCTCCACGGCCCCCGGGGCCTCGCCGAGCGCATTCTGCCGGTCGTCGCCGCGCTCGCCGACCCGGACGTCGGCGCCCCGGCGGAGGGACCCGGGCGGGACCGCGCACGGGAGTTGCTCGGCGCGGCCGCCGATGTCCTGGACGCGGCCGCCCGTTCGATCCGCCGCGGCACTCCCGCCGAGGTGCCGCCCGAAAGCGCGGACGTCCTGCTGCGCGTCGACGAGGCGGGCGAGGTGCTGGAGGGGCCCGCCCGGCATGCGGCCGAACGGCTCGTGAAACTGCTCGTCGAGGCGTTGGAGATCGCCGGGAGCGGCGGGGCGCGCGACAAGACGCCTACGCCGCCCGGCCCCGCGAGCGCCCAGTTCCTGGTGCGCCCGACCATGTTCCGGTTGTTCCCGGTCGTCGTCCGGGCGGTCCGCCGTGAGCTCCGCCGGGACTCGCCCGTGTTCCGGCACGCCGTCCGCTTGGCGGCGGTGGCCACGCTCGGCTATCTGATCGCTTCCCGGCTGCCCCTGGAACACGGCTACTGGGCACCCATCGCCTCGGTGATGGTGATGCGGCCGGACTTCCACCGGACGTACGCGCGTGCGGTGGGCCGTCTCGCCGGGACCCTCGCGGGGGTCGCGCTCGCCACGGGGATGGTGCGGGCCCTGGGCCCGGACGCCCATGTGTTCGGCGCGCTGGCGGTGGTCTCGGCGGCCCTGTCGTACACGCTGCTCCGTACCGGCTACGCCTACTCCCAGTGCTTCACTGCCGCGTACGTCGTCTTCCTGCTCGGCATGGGCGGCCAGGCATGGGAGCAGACGGTCCCGGAGCGGGTCGTGCTCACCCTGCTCGGCGGGGCCCTGGCAATGCTGGCGTACGTGGTGTTCCCCGCATGGGAGACCCCCCGGCTGCCGGGCCGGCTGGCGGACTGGCTCGCCGCCAACGGCCGCTACGCGGCCGCAGTGCTCCGCAGCTACGCCGAACCGACCCAGGAGCATCGCGCCGACATGCGCAGGGCCCTGCTGGCGAGCAGGGAGGCACGTGCCGCCTGGCAGGAGGCCTACGACCAGGCGAAGCAGGAACCGGTCGGCCCCAGAGGCCTGACATCGCGCGAGGCGGAGGAGGCGCAGGAGGCGCTCAAGGGACTTGACCGGGCAGCGATGCTCATGGAGAGCCACGTCCCGCGGGCCGACAGCCGTTTCGCCCCCGAGGCGGAGCGGTTCGCCGAGGCCTTGGAGGCAGACACCGCGCGGGCGGCAGTCGACGTGCGCGAGCACAGGAATCCGGACTGGGGGCGTGTGGAGGAGGTGCTCCACGCGTGGGAGGGCGCCGCCGGGGACCGGAGCCCGGTGCTGCGGCGCGGGGCGGAACTGCAGAAGCGGGCCTTGGAGGACCTCGCGGCAGCAGTGAGCCGCACACCCCTGGAACGGGACGTCAGCTCCGCTCGCGAGGAGCAACGGGTGCGGGCGGCCGTGGATGGGGAAGGTGACGGATCAGGACCCGTGCACCGAGGTGGGTGACGGCTCCGGCGACCGGCGTGTCAGAGGACGCGAGTGCACGGGAGGTGTGTGATGAGCGCTGACCGCTCCCACGAGAGCCGTGATGGTCACGTACTGGTCCTCGACGCCGGCTCTTCGAGCCTTCACATCGCTCTGTTCGCGCCGGACGGTGAACGGGTCGCGGATCGAGACGCCTCGGAGCCCCCGGGGCCTGCTGCGGCGGCGGAACTGCGGAACTTCCTCAGCGAGGTGCCCGCTCCTGCGGCGGTTGGTCACCGCATCGTCCACAGCGGTCCCCACCTGACCGGACATACGCTGATCGACGCACGCGTACGGGCTCTGCTGGCGGACGTCGCCAATCTCGCGCCGCTGCACGTGACCCCTGCCCTGCAGGTGGTCGATGCCGCACGAGAACTTCTGCCCGACGTTCCTCATGTCGCCTGCTTCGACACTGTCTTTCACAAGGATCTGCCGGCACCGGCGCGCACGTACGCCGTGCCGGAGCGATGGCGAGCCGAATACGGGCTGCGCCGGTACGGCTTCCACGGGCTTTCCTACTCGTGGGCGCTGCAGAGGACGGCGCAGGCCCTGGGCCGACCCGTCGACAACCTCCAGGTCGTGCTCGTGCACCTGGGCGGCGGCTGCTCGGCCTGCGCCGTCCGGAACGGACGCAGCGTGGACACCACCATGGGCCTCACTCCGCTGGATGGCCTGGTGATGAGCCGACGCAGCGGCAGCCTCGACCCCGGCGCGCTGCTGTGGCTGCAGCGGCGGCACGGTCTGAGCACGGACGAATTGGATGACACACTCCACCGGCATTCCGGTCTGCTCGGCCTCTCCGGTACCTCGGGAGACACCCGGGAGCTGGTGCGCGCCCGTGCGGAGGGTGATGCCGCGGCCGCGTTGGCGCTGGCGACGTTCACACTCAGTTGCCGCAGGGGCATCGCCTCGATGGCCGCCTCGCTGGACCGGCTGGACGCACTGGTCTTCACCGGGGAGATCGGCGAAGACCAACCCGAGGTACGCGAGGAGATCTGCTCGGCTCTGACTGTTCTCGGTGTACGAGGCGGGCTTCTCGTCCCCGAACTGGAGGATTTGATGCGGGAAGGCCTCCGCCGCATCGATCAGCAGGTGAGAGGTGTCCCGGTCCTCGTGGTCGCTACTGGCGAGACACAGCAGATCGCCGCCGAGACCCGACGGGTGCTCGGCATTGCTGACGGGACGCGGTAGCTGTCACCAGTTGTTTGTTGTCACGTCTGGTGCGTGGCCAGTCGTGTTGTCACCAGATAACGGACGTCGCCTTCGAGGTCGACCACCTGCACGAGGCCCGGAGCAAGGGCTGAAGCGTGCTCGCCGTGGGCTCGCGAGCGTCGTCGCGGAGACGCCCGCGCCACAGAGGCCGCGTGTCAGCAGGTCAGCGTTCCCCCGTTCGCGCAGCCAACGGTCCACTGGAGGGTGCGCGTTGTGCAGCCACGACCGCGGGCCCATACCGGGTCTATGACGCCTGTTCGGACCGCAGCGACTGCTACTCCAGCGGTAGGTCGATGCCGTCGAGCGTGAGGTGGCCGTTGTTCCTTTGCTCTCCGGGTTCACCCTGTCGCCACATCGACCGCCCAGACAGCCGTCGTTCCACCGCAAGGTGCGCGAAGGCGAGCCTCATTCGCTTCGTCTTCATGGCGCACAGCATGCTCCTGCCGGACTCTTGCGAGCCGACGCTGGGTGAGCGTCGTGGTGTCCGCAGCCGCTTGGTCAGGGGGAGGGAAGTGCCTGTCAAAGCCCATCTCATCAGACTCAGCTGGCCGGTCGGGGAAGCACTACTACCGTCGCAAGCCCTGGGCGAACCCTCGCCTAGCATCGAGCAGTCATCGATACCTTATCCTTCCTGCCGCTGAAGGTAATTGGCATCAGTGCAGGTCACGAGCGTTGCCTTTTGCCAACTATCGATCCCGGTCACACGGGGGCGTGACGAGGACTCAGAGGTCACAGTGCATCAGCAGCTCAGCGACGAGGTCAGCGGCCTACCGGCATCTCCAGGTGGTCCTCGACCGCCGTCAGCGTCCACTGCGGCCCTGTCAGGCCCGTGCAACCTGCTGGGTTTCTTTCTGAGACGGACCGTATGCTTGGCACTATGAGGCGTACATCCTTCGCGCATTGGCCCTGCTCGATCGCTCGGACCATGGACCTGCTGGGTGACTGGTGGACGCCCCTGGTGCTGCGGGAGGCCGGATACGGCATCAAGCGCTTTGACGAGTTCCAGGAGTCGCTGGGGATCGCACGCAACACGCTGACCGACCGGCTGCGGCGGCTCGTGGACGAGGGCTTGATGGAGAAGCGGCCCTACCAGACCGAGCCGGTCCGGTACGACTACGTGCTCACTGAGATGGGGCGTGACTTCCACAAGGTGCTGCTGGCCATGAACCGCTGGGGGGATCGCTGGCTGTCCGGTGAGGAAGGCCCGCCGGTGGTGATGTATCACGACGTCTGTGGCCAGGAGAGCCACGCCGAAGTGGTGTGCGCCGCCTGCGGTGAGCCGATGACCGCCGACAATACACACGCCCGCCTGGGGCCGGGCTATCCTCCACGCCTGGCCGAGCGGCCGGATGTGCGGGAGCGGTTCGCCCGCTGAATCAACCCTGCCCGAAGAACGCCGACTCCCTTGACAAGTGAGTCTTTTTAAACAACTTTGGTGGTCAGAGCTGTATCTGCCTGAAGGTTGTCGTACTGATGAGGAGAGCCGCATCGTGGAGTGGACGGGCGCGCGCTATGCGGACAAGCCGAATGTCGAGGTGCCGATCTGGATCGCGGCCCCGCCGGAGCGGGTATGGGAACTGATCTCCGACATCGAACTGATGCCGAGTCTGAGTTCGGAACTGCAGTCGGTGGAGTGGCTGGACGGACGCACAGGACCCGCGCTCGGGGCCCGTTTCGTGGGCCGGAGCAAGCACGAGGCGTTCGGGGAGTGGGCCACCACGTCCCACATCGTCGAGTACGAGCCCCTGAGGGTGTTCGCCTGGGCGGTGGCGGATCCGCAGTTCCCGTCAGCGATCTGGCGGTTCACGCTGGAGCCGCGGGACGGCGGCACGATGCTGAGGCAGTGGATGCAGATGGGGCCGGGCCGCTCGGGCCTGTCCGTCGCCATCGACCGGATGCCGGAGAAGGAGCAGAAGATCGTCTTCGTGCGCATGCGTGAGTTCGAGAGCAGCATCGCCACCACGCTCGAGGCGATCAGGAAGCTGGCCGAAGAGCCTGGAAAGGCGCGTGTGTGATGCGTACGTCGACCACGATCGAGGCGTCCGCGAACTGGCCGGAGACGGTCGACTTCGTCGTGGAGGCGGAGAAGCTCGGCATGGACATCTGCTGGGTCGCGGAGGCCTGGGGTGCTGATGCGCCCTCGCCGCTGGGTTACCTCGCCGCCAAGACCGAGCGGATGCTGCTCGGCTCGGCCATCATTCAACTCGCCACCCGCACACCCATGGCCATTGCCCGGGCCGCGATCACCCTGTCGAACCTCTCCGAGGGGCGCTTTCTGCTGGGGCTGGGTCCGTCCGGGCCGCAGGTGATCGAAGGTCTGCACGGCGTGCCGTTCGCCCGGCCGCTGTCCCGGATGCGCGAGACCGTCGAGATCGTGCGGCAGGCCACCTCGGGGGACAAAGTCTCTTACACGGGGCGCGAGTTCCAACTCCCGCTGCCGGGCGGGGAGGCGAAGCCCATGCGGCTGTCGATGCGCGCCGAGCACGACCTCCCGATCTACCTGGCGACCCTCTCGCCGAAGATGCTGCACCTGACCGGGGAGATCGCGGACGGCTGGCTGGGCACCAGTTTCGTGCCCGAGGGCGCCAAGGAGGCGTACTTCGACCACTTGGACGCGGGGCTCGCCGCATCGGGGCGTTCCCGCACCGACTTGGACATCTGCCAGGGCGCCGAGGTGGCGTTCGCCGAGGACGAGGACGCGCTGAACGCGATGGTGGCCGACCGCAAGAAGGAGCTGGCGTTCAGCCTCGGCGGCATGGGCTCCGCGACGACGAACTTCTACAACAGCGCCTACAGCCGCCAGGGTTGGGCCGAGGTCGCGGCCGAGGTCCGGGAGCGCTGGCAGGCCGGAGACCGCGACGGCGCGGCCGGTCTCGTGACTGACGAGATGGTGCTGGCCACCACGCTGATCGGCACCGAGGACATGGTGCGGGCGAGGCTTCGGGTGTGGCGCGACGCCGGTGTCGACACCGTTCGCTTCTACCCCGCCGGCGAGACCCTGGACGCACGGCTCACCAACCTCGGCCGGGCCATCGGCCTGGTCCGCGACATCGAGGGTGAGATTGCGCGGTAGCCGGCCGCTGCAATGCGCCGGGAGCGAGGCAGGCGGGCATCGTCGTCGATCTGTGCCGCAAGCTGCGGCAGAGCGCCCGAGCGCCCGAGCGGGCGGGCGTCGGGGGGCAGGACTCCGCTGTCTGACGGTCCGCCGCCCCCTCAGGCGGTCCTCGGCAGGGGCCGGCGCGTCGGTGTCGGCCGTCGAGAACAACGGCGACCGGACACAAGCCGTGTCGGATCGCTTTGACCGACAATCCGCCAAACAGCCCACGCGAGGACGCCGAACCCTCCTCCGGCGCCGGAGCCAACGGGCACCGCCTCACCGACCGGGCCCTGGTCCCCGGGCTTCCGCAGCACCTCGGCGCAGAAAGCGCGACCCCGCTATCGTGAGGCGAAGAAGGCGCCCTTCCGGGTGCGTCCGCGGGCACCGGTCGGAGGAGACGATGAGCGGGGAACGGCCCGGGCGTTCCGAGCAGCGGCTGCCCAAGCTGCGGCTGGACGAGCTGCTGGACGAACTCCAGGCGCGGATCGACGCGGCGCGCGGCACCCAGGACCGGGTGCACAGCCTGCTCGAAGCCGTGCTGTCGGTCGGCCGGGAGCTGGACCTGCCACAGGTGCTCCGGCGCATCGTCGAAGCGGCGGTGGTGCTGGTGGACGCCGAGTACGGGGCCCTGGGCGTCATCGGCGACGACCGCATGCTCTCCGAGTTCCACACCGTCGGCATCAGCGGCGAGCAGCGGGCCCACATCGGCGACCTGCCCAGCGGGCACGGCATCCTGGGCGAACTGATCCGGCACCCGGAGCCGCTGCGGCTGGCGGAGATCTCCGAGCACTCGGCGTCGTACGGCTTCCCGCCCCACCATCCGCCGATGCACTCGTTCCTGGGGGCGCCCATCCGGGTGCGCGACCAGGTGTTCGGCAACCTCTACCTCACCGAGAAGCGCGGCGCGGCGGAGTTCGACGCCGAGGACGAGTCGGTGCTCTCCACACTCGCGGTGGCGGCCGGCGTGGCGATCGAGAACGCCCGGCTGTACGAGGAGACGCGGCTGCGCGAGCGCTGGCTGGGAGCGAGCTCCGAGGTCACGCGGGCGCTGCTGTCGGGTGCGCCGAGCGCGGACGTGCTGGAACTGATCGTGGAGCAGGCCCGGCAGATCACCGACGCCGATGTCGGGATGATCGCGGAGCGGGTGCCGGAGGAGAACGCGCTGCGGCCGCTGCTCGCCGTGGGGCTGGACGCGGACCGGCGCAGCGGTCTGGTGATGCCAGGGCAGGACGGGTTCGTGGCCGCCGTCCTGACCACGGCCGAACCGGTGGTGAGCACGGACATCCAGGAGGACCCACGGGCCGTCCGGGACGCCGCCCAGTGGGCCGGGGTCGGGCCCGTGGTCGGTGTGCCGCTTGAGGCCGGCGGCAAGGCGGGAGGCGTGCTGCTGCTGGGGCGTGAGGTGGGCCGTACGCCGTTCACGGACGCCGACACGCGCCCCCTGCTGGGGTTCGCCGGGCAGGCGGCGCTGGCCCTGGAGCTGGCCGAGCGGCGCCGGGACGCCGAGCAGATCGCGCTGCTCCGGGACCGTGACCGGATCGCCAGGGACCTGCACGACCTGGCCATCCAGCGGCTGTTCGCGGCCGGGATGACCTTGCAGAGCGCCCAGCGCTTCATCGACCACCCGGAGGCCGAGGAGAGGCTGTCGCGCACCGTCGACGATCTGGACGAGACCATCAAGATCATCCGCTCCACGATCTTCGGACTGCGGGCACAAGGCGGCACCCGGGAGGGCAGCGGCCTGCGTGCCCGGGTGTCGGACACGGTCACGGCGGCGACGTCCTCTCTCGGCTTCGCTCCCGCCGTGCGGATCGAAGGGCTGGTGGACACGGACGTACCGGGCGACGTCGCCGACCACGCGCTCGCGGTGCTGGGCGAGGTCCTGAGCAACGCGGCCCGGCATGCCGAGGCGCACTCCGTGGACGTCTACCTGCGGTACGCCCAGGGCGAGTTGACGCTCACGGTGACCGACGACGGACGCGGGATCCCCCAGGACGCCGTGCGCAGCGGGCTCAAGAACATGGAGGAGCGGGCCGCCGCGCTCGGCGGAGACCTCCGGCTCGGGGCGGGCCCGGAAGGCGGCGGTACCCGAGTGGAGTGGCGTGTACCGGTGCGGCCGGCGAAGGACTGAGCACCGCTTTCCCGGCGCCCGGCTCAGTGCCCCGGGCGCTCGCCGGGCCCGGGCCGCTCCAGCTGGGACGCGAGGACCGCGGCCTGGACGCGGCGCTGGACGCCGAGCTTGGCTAGCAGCCGGGAGATGTGGTTCTTGACGGTCTTCTCGGACAGGTAGAGCTTCTTGCCGATCTCGCGGTTGGTCAGACCGTCCCCGATCAGGACGAGGATCTCCCGTTCGCGCGGCGACAGACTCGCCGGCTCGGGGGCGACAGCCGGTTCCTCGGAGGGGTCGGCGCGCAGCGAGCGCATCAGCCGTGCCGTGGTCTCCGGTCGAGCATGGACCTCCCGGAGGCGACCGTGCGTACCGCCGAGACCAGGTCGGAGCCCTTGATCTGCTTGAGGACATAGCCGGAGGCCCCGGCCATGATCGCGTCGAGGAGAGCCTCCTCGTCGTCGAACGAGGTCAGCATCAGACAAGCCGGCTCGGGCATGCGGCTGCGCAGTTCGCGGCAGACGCTGATGCCGTCGCCGTCGGGCAGGCGTACGTCGAGCACCGCCACATCGGGGCGCAGGGCCGGGCCCCGGGCCAGCGCGTGCTCTACGTCCCCGGCATCCCCGACCACCGTGATGTCGGGTTCGGCGTCCAGCAGATCGGCCAGACCACGGCGCACGACCTCGTGGTCGTCGAGCAGGAAGACCCGGATCGGGTGCTCCTCGGTGAAGCTGCGCGGCTCGGTCATCAGGACCCCTCGTTTCCCGGAGCGCCGGAGGCACGGATTGCGGATCCGCCCGTGCTCACGATCATCAAGGGTGGGGGCCGGATGTACCAGGGCCGATCGGCCCTGGTCCTACCGATGGCGCGCCCCTGTGCCCCCGGATGAACCGGCAGCCCCGGGCCGCTCCGGACTCCCGCCGTAGGGCCGGTCGGTCCCGGGACGGGACCTGTGGCATCTCCACCGCGTGAGCCTGCCGGGGCGAGACTCGAACCATCGGAGCCACACCGGAGGCGGAGAGGAGGGGGAGCAATGGACCAGCCGATCACCGTGCATGCGGACGGTTGCGAGGCGAGTCCGCGGGCCGTGGACCGGGCGGCCGAGGAGGCCGCGCTCCGCGGGGTGCCGCCGCACGCGGTGTACGCGTCGCCGGAGGGAGCGCTACGAACACGCCGTGTTCCCCACCGGCAGGGAGCCGCCGTCGGAACAACCTCTCACCGGCGTCCTCGCGGTCACCGCGGCCCAGCACGCCCGGGCGCGCGGTCCCGGTCTGGAGGCCACCACCGAGGTCGTGCCCGAGGGGCGGGCCCCGTACTGTGCGGTGCGGCGCGCAAGGCCGCGGTGCTCGTCCTGGGCTCGCGAGGCCGGGGGAGTGCCGCCGAGCCGCCGCTCGGCTCCGTCGGCCTCGCGGTCACCCGGGCGGGCGGACGGTCCGGTGATCGTGGCGCGCGACGACCCCGACGATCCGTCCGGGCCCCGGACATGGAACCGCCCCGTCGTCGGGGCCCCCGCCGGACCGGCGGACTCGGAGGCGCTGCGGGTCGCCGTCCGGGCGGCGACCGGGTCGCGGTCGTTCCCGAGGGAGACACGCCATGAAGCATGACAAGGTCGGCTCCCTGATGACCATGGACGTGGTGCGAGCCCTGTTCAACACGCCGGTCGACGAGGCCGCCCGACTGCTCGCGGGCGATCGGATCGGCGGACTGCCCGTGGTGGACGAGGACGACCGTGTCATCGGCGTCCTCTCCGCGGCCGATCTGGCGGCCCCTCGGGCCGCGACCCCGGACCCGGGCCGCTCACGCCGCTTTCTCGGGCTCCCCGCACCGCCGTCCGCCGCCCGCAGGAGCACCACCCCGGAGACGGCAGCCCGCACGGCGGGTCAGCTGATGAGCGCGCCGCCGGTCACCGCGCACGCCGAGGACACCATCGTCGAGGCCGCACGGACCATGGCGCGGCGGGGCGTGAACAGACTGCCCGTGCTCGACGAGGAGGACCGTCTGGTCGGCATCCTCACCCGGCGGGACCTGCTCCGGGTCTTCCTGCGGCCCGACGCGTCCATCCGTGACGAGGTGACCGACGAGGTGCTGGTGCGCGTGCGGTGGCTGATGCCGCACAGCATCGACGTCGCCGTCGCGGACGGGGTGGTCACGCTCTCCGGACGGCTGGAACGTCGGAGCGAAGCCGAGATCGTCGTCGCCATGACCCGGCAGATCGACGGTGTGGTCGCGGTCGTCGACGAGCTCACCTGGCGCTTGGACGACACGCGTCTGCGATCGGACGAGCAGGTGCTGCACGGCGTGACCGACGACTTTCTGCGAAAACTGTGAGAGGAGGCGGACCGGCATGCCGACGAACGTGCTCGTCGCCTACGGAACGACGAACGGATCGACCGCGGAGATCGCCGAGACCATCGCCGGGGTCCTGCGCAAGGAGGGGCTGACGGCGGAGGCCGTCCCGGCAGGGGCCGTGCCGGACGTGGCGGCGTACGACGCCGTCGTGGTCGGGGGCGGCCTGTACGCCGGCCACTGGCACAAGGCCGCCCGCCGCTTCGTCCGGCACCACGGCAAGGCCCTGGCGGAGCGCCCGCTGTGGTTCTTCAGCAGCGGCCCGCTCGATCCCTCGGCCTCGGAGCGGGACATCCCGCCCGTGCCCGGAGTGAAGAAGGCCATGGACCGGCTCGACGCCGCGGAGCACGTCACCTTCGGCGGCTGCCTCCGAGAAGGCGCGAAGGGCTGGGTCGCCCGGATGATCCTCCGCGACGGAAAGGGCGGGGACTTCCGCGACTTCGAGCGGATCGAGGCATGGGCGGCGAAGATCGGCCACGAGCTCACCCTCGTGTGACGTGCTCAGAGCACCGCGCGGTCGATCTCAGCGCACCGTGCGGTCGACGTCAGTGCACCGCGCGGTCGATCTCAGTGCCGCACCGTCGACCTCAGAGCACCGCACTGTCGACGGTGTCCGTCGCCGGTGGGCCGGCAACGCCCACCGGCATGCGGGGAAGCAGCTCGAAGACCCCCGCCATACCGGCGTGCCGCAGCACGCGCCGCAGAGAGGCGCTGCCGGTGACCAGACGCAACCGGCCGTGCCGCGCCCGCACGCGGTTCCGCACCCGGCACAGGACCCCTAGCCCCGAGCAGTCGACGAACGACACCGGGCGCAGGTCCAGGACCAGGTCGGGACAGGGACCGGCGGTCAGCATGTCGAGGCGGGCCCTGAGGGCCGGCGCCGCGAGCAGGTCGAGTTCGCCGCTCAGGGTCACGACGTGGGTCGTCCCCACCTGGAGTGACTGCGCGGACCTGCCGGGGATGTCGGACATGGTCCGATCAAAGGCCGCCGGCTCGATCCGCGGTAGGGCCGATCGGCCCTAGTCGAAGGACCGGGGTACCCCAAGCGCGGTGGCCCGATCCGCGCCAAGCTGGAACTGCGGCGAGGAGCCGAACGAGGAAGTCGTCCCCTACCGGGCGGCCTGACGAAGGAGAGAGGTGACGGGTCATGACCGAACGGGCCTCGTCTCATGCCGTCGAAGGACGCCCGCAGGGTGACCTCGGACGGCGGATCACCCAACGGCGCACGGAACTCGGCCTCAGCAGGCAGGAGGCGGCGACCCGGGCGGGCATGGCGCCCGCCTACCTCGAGTACCTGGAGGAGCGGCCGACCGCCGACCCCGGCGCGGGCACCCTCCTGCGGCTGGCGGGAGCGCTGAAGACCACGGTGCGGCACCTGACCGGTGGCGACACCGACCTGCCGCCCGGACTCGGCCGGGCGGCCCGTACACCCCGGTTCACGGAGCTGACCGAGGCCGAGTGCCGCTCCCTGCTGTCGACCCACGGGGTCGGACGCATCGCCGTGCCGACGGACTCCGGGCCGGTCGTCGTACCGGTCAACTACAGCGTCGTCGACGGCTCGATCGTCTTCCGCACCGAGCCCGGCACGACCCCGGCACAGGCGGACGGCCACCAGGTGGCCTTCGAAGCCGACCACATCGACGAGGCGTTCAGCGAGGGCTGGAGCGTGCTGGTACGGGGCCCCGCGGCGACGGTGACGGATCCGGACGAGGCCGCCCGCCTCGACGAGCAGGCCTACAGCACCCCCTGGGCAGGAGGCCCGCGTGAACTGTGGCTGCGTATCGAGCCCGTCACCGTCACCGGGCGCCGGATCACGGTGACCTGACCGCGGATGCCCCGCAGGCTGCGGACGGAGCGGGACGGACCGGCGGGCCGTCCCTCACATCCGGCTCCCGCTGCCGTAGGGGGCGTACAGGTCGAGCAACCGGATCCGCGAGGCGTGCAGCCGGTGGGCGACCACCCGGCCGACCCAGTCGGCGATCGCCCGGCCGAGCTCGGGGTCTCCGGCGCACATCGTCCGTACCGCTTCCGCGTCGAACTCGTAGGCCCGTACCGGGCTCATCGCCTCCGCGCCCAGATGCCACACGTGCGGCGGGAAGTGCCACGACCAGCCGATCAGCTCTCCGTGCCCCAGGGACTCCACGACAGCCGCCCGCCGGCCGGGGACACGCAGATCGAGGGCTACCGTCCCGGTCCGCACGATCCAGAACCGGTCGGCGCGCCGTCCTTCCTCGAAGATGCGGGTGCCCGTGTCGAAGGACACCTCGCGGGCCAGGAGCATCAGCCGCTCGCGATGCCCGGCTGTGAGGCCTGCGGACAGGTTGGTGGTGGAGGTCATCGCCCGGCTCCCTTCAGCTCCCGCCCGGTCGGACGGCGAGTCCGTCGCGCAGCGCCGTGCTCCTCGGTGTACCGGGACTTCTCGGGCTGCCGACTTCAGCGTGTGCCCGGTCCACTCGGCGCACCACGGGCCGAACGGCCCCTGCCGAGGGCCGATCGCCCCTCGCGTGCGGCTGCACCGGGTGCAACGGTGAGAGTGGGCCCGCACCATGCCGTGCACGAGGCGACGGGAACGATGACGGTGGAACGTCCCCTGGTCGCGAGGGCCGACGGATCGGACGGCAGCCTGCCCGCGGCCGGCCGGCCGGACCCTGGACGAGGCCGCCCGATCCCCCCTGCGGCTGGTGCACGGCTTCCGCTGGGAGCGGCACGAGGGCCGCACCGCGCCGATCGGCCCGGACCGCCCCGCCGGGCAGGTGCGGTCCGGCCACCTCGACGCCTCCCATGGGCAGCAGCGAGAGCCGCGGCTCGGGCGGCGGCAAGAAGCGGCTCACCCCTGTGGGACATGCCCGGCGTGATGATCTCCCCGCACACGGCGGGCGAGACCACCGGTGAACGGGAGGCGCTCGTCGAGGTGTTCCTCGACAACCTCACGCGTCACATCGAGGGCCGCCCCCTGCGCAACGTCGTGGACAAGCGACGCGGATACGTGAGCGGCACGAACCTCTCCTGAAGGCGGACAGCGGGTGCCTGGCCGGGTGGTCACCACTCGGCCAGGCACCCGTTACGCGCCCTTGCGCCGCCCCAGCACGCTGCCCGTCACCGCCAGCACGGACAGCACCACCAGCGCGGCGGCCGGGCCCAGGACGGTCCAGGGGGCCAGTTCGGCGTACGGCTGGTTCTCCGACAGGAGCCTGCCCCACTCGGGGGTGGGCGGCTGTTCGCCCAGACCGAGGAAGCCGAGCGAGGCCAGGACCAGGACGGCCGTCGGCAGCCGCAGCAGTGCGTTGCGCAGGAGGGCCGGCAGGACCGCGGGGAGCAGGTGGCGGCGCAGCAGGTGCAGCCGTCCCGCGCCGAGCGCGACGGAGGCGGCGATGTGACCGCTCGCGCGTTCCTGTTCGAGCAGGGCGGCGGTCTGGGCGGCGTACGGGCTCCAGCCGACCACGCAGACCGCGATCGCCGCGCCCCACACCGAGGGCCCGGTCACGCCCGCGATCAGCAGCCCGGTGAGGACCGCGGGCAGGGTCGACGCGACCTCCGTCGCACCGGCGCTCGCCCGCGGTGCCATGCCCAGCAGGAGTCCGGTGACCGCGCTGACCGCCGTCACGGCGAGGGCGACACCGGCCGTGCGCAGTGCCCCGTGGCCCAGCCGGGCGAGCAGGTCCCGGCCCAGCGCGTCCGTCCCCAGCGGGTGTTCGAGGGACGGGGCCACCAGCCGCGCCGCCGTGTCGACCTGCAAGGGGTCGCGCAGCAGGCCCGCCGTGACGAGGACGAGCAGGGCCACCGCACAGGCCGCGGTGATCCAGCGCAGGGAGCGCGGCGGGACGAGGCGGGGCCGGTGCAGGGTCGGCAGGGCAGCATCGCGCAGGGGGCGGCCGAGGAGGGCGTGGCGCAGGGCCCGGATCAGGACGCCGGCGCTCACCCCGAGCAGGACCAGCGCGAGGGTCGCCGTCTGCAGCACAGGGAGGTCCTGTGCGACGGCGGCGTCGAGGGCGAGCCGGCCGAGCCCGGGGATGTTGAAGATCTTCTCCACCGCGACCGCACCGCCGACCAGGGCCACGACGGTCGGCAGCAGCTGCGGGAGCATGCCGGGCAGGGTGCGGCGCAGCGCGTTGCGGGCGATGTTGCCGGGCGGGAGCCCGACGGCGTACGCCGTGCGCGCCCAGGGTTCGTGGAAGGCGGCGGGCAGCGCTTGGTCGAGGATCCCGCCGAGCATCGCGCCCGACGGGATGCCGAGGGCGAGCGAGGGCAGCACCATCGACTGCGGACCCTCCCAGCCGCTGGACGGGAACCACCCCCACCACACCCCGCACACGGTGGCCAGGACCGAGGCGAGCAGGAACTTCGGCAGCGCGGCCAGGACGGCGGAGGTGGTGCCGGTCCGGTCCTGCCGCAGCCGGCGGCGGGAGCCGAGGAACACGGTGCGGGCACAGACCAGCGCGGCGACCAGGGCGGTCACCATGAGCGCGCCCAGCATCATCGTCAGCGAGACCGACAGGGCGGTCCCCACCTGCGGCATGACCGGTTCACCGGAGACCCACGAGACGCCCGCGTCGCCGCGGGGCAGCCCGCCCAGCCAGTGCCCGAGATGTGCGAACGGCCCCTCGTCCAGCCGCAACTGCTCGCGTACGGCGGCACGTTCCTCGGCTGTCGGGTTCTGGTCGGCGGAACGGGCGCGCAGCACCGTGCGGGCCGGGTCGGCGCCGGTCAGCCACGGCAGCAGGGCCACCGCACCGAGCAGCACGGTTCCGGCGAGCGCACGGCCGGCCGCCGCCGGCCAGCGGGGCGGGCGGGCGGCGGGGGAGTGAGCGACGCTCATGCGCTATCCGAGGTGCGTGTCGACGTCGACGAGTGAGCGCTCGCGCGGATCGAGGATCACGCCCTCGACACCGGCGGCGATGCCCTGCACCGCCTGCTCGTGGACCAGCGGCACGACGGCGTCGGTGCGCAGGATGGCCGCCTCAGCCCGCATGATCTTCTCCCGGCGGCGCTCCGTGTCGCGCTCCGTGGCGGCGGCCCGGATGGCCTTGTCCACCGCGGCGTCCTTCAGCCCGGCGATGTTGTAGACGCCCTCGCTGGTGAAGTCGCTCGCGAGGTAGTCGACCGCGTCACCGGTGTCGAGGAGCGTCACCCGGGAGAAGACGAGGGCGTCGTACTTCCCGGCGAGCAGGTCGGCCTCCATCTGCGTGTACTCGCGCACGTCCTGCTTCACGGTGAACCCGGCCTTCTCCAGCTGCTGCTGGAGCACGGTCGCGGCCTCGGGGAGCTCGGCCCGGTTGGTGTAGGTGGCCAGCCGCAGCGTCCTGCCCTTGGTCTCGGCCTTCACCTGCGCGGTGGTCGCCGCCTCGGCACGGCCGGTCGCCTCCACGCGCTTGCCGGCGGCCCACGGCACGGCGGGCCCGAACAGGCCCTGCGCCGGGTCGGCGTAGCCGCCGAAGACGGAGCCGACGAGGGCGGAGCCGTCGACGGCCTCGCGGGCGGCCGCGCGCAGGCCGGCGTCGGTGAAGAGGCCGCTGCCGGTGTTGAGGACCAGGCTGTCGGTGCGTACGGAGGGCACCTCGTGCCGTGTGTCCTTGTCGAGCAGCTTCGCCTGGGCGGTGGGGATCCACTCGGCGATGTCGGTCTCGCCGCCGCGCAGCGCGTTGGCGCGGGCGGTGCCGTCCGCGATCCAGCTCACGTCGATGCCGGGGGCTTTCGCCTTGCCGCCCCAGTAGCCGTCGAAGCGGTCGAGTTTCGCCTTGGTCTTGCCGCTGAGCCGGGTGATCTCGAACGGGCCGGTGCCGGTGCCGACCGGGCTGACGGCGCCGTCCTCGCCGTACGCCCTCGCCGACAGGATCGCCAGTGCCGGGCTGGCCAGCCGCAGCGGCAGCACGGGGTCGGGCGACTTCGTGGTGAGGGTGACGGTGTCCGCGTCGTCGGCTTTTGCGGTGAGTGTCACGTCGCTGAGCACTCGGGGCTTCGGTGTGGCGGCGCCCGCATGGTCGAGCGCGTCGACGACGGACTGGGCGGTGAGTTCGGTGCCGTCCTGGAACTCGGCCTTGCGCAGCTCGAAGGTCCAGGTGGAGTCGTCGTCCTGCTTCCAGGACTTCGCCAGCGCGGGCTTGGCCGTGCCGTTCTTGTCGAGAGCGGTGAGGCCCTCTGCGACGGACAGCTTGCTCAGCACGGTGGCGTCGTTGCTGTAGGGGGACAGGGCCTGCACGGGGGGAACGGCCATGGCGATCCGCAGCCGGCCGTCCGATCCCGCCCCGGCACTGTCGCTGTCGCCCGGCGCGAAACAGCCGGTCAGCACAGGGACGAGAGCGAGCGCCGCTATGAGGCCGCGGGAGGTGGTGCGCATGTCGGATCCTGTCGTGCGGGGGTCGGGCAGGCAGCTGAGGCCCGTCCGGGGCTTGATCGGCGGCGTCAGCATATAAGGGGAGCCTTACCAAACCTCAACCGGGTAGGTGAAAGCTCAACGAATGGACGGTCGCGGTTCCCATGAGGGGCTCTCGACCTGTTGTTCGCCCTGTGCCATCGTGTGGGCCGGGCGGAGGTGGGGCGCATGACCGGCGCGGACCCGGGGCTGTTCGGTCCCGAATCGGTGACCTGGCAGGTGCACAGTGACCCCGTGATGTGGATCGCGGGCGTCCGGGCGCTCTACCTCCAGGCCCTGCACCCGCGGGCGGTACGCGGGGTCATGCAGAACTCCGACTTCCGGCGGGACGCCTGGGGCCGGCTGATGCGCACCGCGAGCTTCGTCGGAACGACGACATACGGCACCACCGAGGCCGCCGAGCGCGCCGGTGCCCGGGTCCGGAAGATCCACCGCATGCTGACCGCGACCGACCCGGACACCGGCGAGCACTACGGCGTCGACGAACCCGCCCTGCTGATGTGGGTGCACTGCGCCGAGATCGACTCGTATCTGCAGGTCGCGCGCAGGTCAGGACTCCGGCTCACCGACGCCGAAGCCGACCGGTACGTGGCCGAACACCGGGTGAGCGCACGCCTGGTGGGCCTGGACACCGACGCCGTACCCGCGAACCGGGCCGAGATGGCCGAGTACTTCGAGAAGGTGCGCCCGGACCTGGCCGCCGGCCCCGAGGCACGCGCGGTGGACGACTTCCTGCTCCGCCCGCCGGCCCACCCGCTCCTGGTACCGGCGCGCGAGGTGCTGTGGCGGCGCGTGGCACATCTGGCGTACGCCACTCTGCCGCCGTACGCCCACGAGTTGTACGGCAGACCGGCCCCCGATCCGGCCACCGTCACCCGCCAACTGCGCCTCGCGGGCCTCCTGCTGCGCCGCATCCCCACACGTGTGCGGTGGCAACTCCCGCCCAAACACATTCTGCGGGCGATGGCGAGGCTCGGCCCCGACGCGCGCCCGGCACCGTACAAACTCGGACGATAGGCCGCCATACTGGGTGGGCCAGGGGCGGGCGGACAGCTACCGGGGGGAGCGTCGCGCGACATGGGGGACAGCAGACTCATCCAGGGCCGGTACCGGCTGCTCGATCTGATCGGGCGCGGCGGCATGGGCGAGGTGTGGCGGGCGCAGGACGAGTCCCTGGGCCGGCACGTCGCCGTCAAGTGCCTCAAACCGCTGGGCCCGAACCACGACCACGCCTTCACCCGGGTGCTGCGGGAGCGGTTCCGCCGCGAGGCCCGGGTGGCCGCCGCGCTCCAGCACCGCGGCATCACCGTCGTCCACGACTTCGGTGAGTCCGACGGCGTCCTCTACCTCGTCATGGAGCTGCTGGACGGACGCAACCTCAGCCAGCTCCTGGAGGACAACAAGCAGCACCCGCTGCCGGTCGCGGACGTCGTGGAGGTCGCCGAGCAGGTCGCCGCGGCCCTCGCCTACTGCCATGAACAGGGCATCGTCCACCGGGACCTGAAACCCGCGAACATCATGCGGCTGGGCGACGGCACGGTGAAGATCTGCGACTTCGGCATAGCGCGACTCGGCCACGACATCGGCTTCACCTCACGGCTGACCGGCACGGGCATCGCCATGGGGACCCCGCACTACATGTCCCCGGAGCAGATCAGCGGCACCGAGGTCGACCAGCGCAGCGACCTCTACTCGTTCGGGTGCGTGCTGTACGAGATCGCCACCGGCGTACCGCCGTTCGACCTCGGAGACGCCTGGGCGATCCTCGTCGGCCACCGCGACACCCCGCCCCGGCCGCCGCGCGAGCACCGCGCCGAACTGCCCGAGTACCTGGAGCGGGTCGTCCTCGACCTGCTCGCCAAGGAACCCGGGCAACGGCCCGGCGACGCCCGCGAACTGGCCCGCCGGATCAGCGCCCACCGGGGCGCGCCGGTGTACGTGACCGCCGTCGCGGCGGCCCGCCCGGCTTCCGGCGGACCGGCCCGGCTGCCGTCCTGGACCCGCGGCATGACCACCGGCCACAAGGCGACCGGCACCGCACTGCGCAGCACACCCCCGGACCCGGCGGCCGGACTGTCCGGCGAGTGGATCGCACGACCCGCCACCGGTCCGGTCGTCGCGGAACCCGTCCCCGCGGAGCGGCCCGCCCCGCCCACGGAGGTCCTGACCGCCCTGGCCGGCCGGCACAACGCGGGCCTGAGCCTCGGCCGGCTCGGCCGCTGGACGGAGGCGGGCGAGGTGCACCGGGGGGTCGCAGCCGAACGCGAGCACCTCCTCGGCCCCGACCACCCCGACACCCTCTCCAGTCGCTACGAGGTCGCCTTCACCCTCAGCCGCACCGGCCGCGCCGCGGACGCCCTGCGCGCGTACAAGCACGTCACCGAGGCCAGGATCCGCACCCTCGGCGCCGATCACCCCGACACCCTGGCCGCTCGACAGGAGATGGCCTATGTGCTCGGCCGGCTGGGCCGCGCCTTCGATGCCCACCGCGTCTACACCTCGGTGCTCACCGCCCGCGAGCACCTCATGGGCCCCGACCACCCCGACACCTTGCGCTGCCGCCACAACCTCGCCTTCAACCTCAGCCGCCTCGGCCGCCTGGAGGACTCGTACCGCATGGCCCGCGAGGTGGCCCGGGCCCGCGCCCGCGTGCTCGGCCCGGACCACCCCGACACGCTCGTCACCCGCTACGAAGTCGCCTACGCCCTAGGCCAGTTGGGCCGATGGGCCGAAGCCCTGGAGACCTACCGCGAGGTCGCCGAGGCTCGCGGTCGCGCCCTCGGTCCCGACCACCCCGACACCCTCGCCGCCCGGCACGAGATCGGCATCAGCCTGGGCCGCCTCGGCCGCAGCGCGGAGGCCCTGGACCTCTACGGCGCCCTGGCCGCGGACCGCACCCGCAGCCAGGGCCCCACCCACCCCGAGACCCTGCGCGCCCGCCACGGCCGCTGTGTCAACCTCGGGCGGCTCGGCCGCTGGGAGGAGGCCCTCGCCGAATCCCGTGCGGTGGCCGCCCTCCGCGAGCAGGTCCTCGGCCCCGAGCACCCGGACACCCTCGTCAGCCGCCGCGAGGTCGCCGTCGGTCTCGGCTGGCTGGGCCGCTGGGCCGACGCGCTCACCGAGTACCGGCGGGTGGCCGCCGCCCGCGAACGCGTCCTCGGCGCCGACCACCCCGACACCCTCGCCAGCCGCAACGACGAGGCCCACTGCCTGGAACAGCTCGGCCGCGGCGCCGAGGCCGTGGCCCTGTACCGAAGAGTCGCGGCCCTGCGCGAGCAGCGGGCCGCGGCGGGGCGCTGACCCCCGGCCGAGCAGGCAGGCGCCGTCTGGCCGACCCGGATCACCCCGTGTTACCAAGAACCATGACCGCACCCGAGGGACCCCGCGCACACCGGACCTACGACGCCGTCATCGTGGGCGGCGGCCACAACGGCCTGGTCGCCGCCGCCTATCTGGCCCGGGCCGGCCGCTCCGTGCTCGTCCTGGAGCGGCTGGACCACACGGGCGGCGCGGCGGTGTCCACCCGGCCCTTCGCCGGGGTCGACGCCCGGCTGTCCCGCTACTCGTACCTGGTCAGTCTGCTGCCCAAGAAGATCGTCCGGGACCTCGGCCTGGACTTCCGGGTGCGCACCCGGACCGTCTCCTCCTACACACCCGCCGAGCGCGACGGCCGGCCCACCGGACTCCTCGTCGGCGGCGGCGAACGGCGCACCCGGGAGGCGTTCGCCCGGCTCACCGGCTCCGACCGTGAGTTCCGGGCGTGGCAGGAGTTCTACGGCATGACCGGCCGCGCCGCCCAGCGGATCTTCCCGACCCTCACCGAGCCGCTGCCCACCCGCGACGGGCTGCGCCGCCGCCTCGACGACGATGAGGCCTGGCGGGTGCTCTTCGAGGAACCGATCGGCGTCGCCGTGGAGGAGTGCTTCGCGGACGACCTGGTGCGCGGCGTCGTCCTCACCGACGCCCTGATCGGCACCTTCGCCGACGCGCACGACCCCGCCCTGAAGCAGAACCGCTGCTTCCTCTACCACGTGATCGGCGGCGGCACCGGTGACTGGGACGTGCCCGTCGGCGGCATGGGAGCCCTCACCGACGCCCTCGCCGACACGGCCCGCGCGGCGGGCGCCGTCCTCGCCACCGGCCATGAGGCGCTGCGCATCGCCACGGACGGCCGAACCGCCGAGGTCACCTACCGCACGGCCGACGGCGAAGGCACCGCCGCAGCCCGGCACGTCCTGGTGAACGCCTCACCCCAGGCCCTGGCGGAGCTGACCGGCGACCCTGCCCCGGCATCCGCCGAGGGCGCCCAGCTGAAGGTCAACATGCTGCTCAAGCGGCTGCCGCGGCTGCGTGACAGCTCCGTCGACCCCCGCGAGGCCTTCGCCGGCACCTTCCACATCGCCGAGGGCTACGAGCAGTTGGCCGCCGCCCACGCCCAGGCCGCCGCCGGTCACCTGCCGGCCGCGCCGCCCTCCGAGATCTACTGCCACTCGCTCACCGACCCGACCATCCTCGGACCCGGCCTGGCCGAGGAGGGCTACCAGACGCTCACCCTCTTCGGTCTGCACACCCCGGCCCGGCTGTTCGAGCGGGACAACGACGCCGTGCGCGAGGACCTGCTGAAGTCGACCCTCGCCCAGCTCGACACCCACCTGGCCGAACCCCTCGCCGACTGCCTGGCCACCGACGCCGACGGACGCCCCTGCATCGAGGCCAGGACGCCGCTCGACCTGGAGCGGGACCTCGGCCTGCCCGGCGGCAACATCTTCCACCGCGAGCTGAGCTGGCCCTACGCCCAGGAGAGCACCGGACGCTGGGGCGTGGAGACCGGGCACGCGAACGTGCTGCTGTGCGGGGCGGGAGCGGTGCGCGGGGGCGGGGTGAGCGGGGTGCCGGGGCACAACGCGGCCATGGCGGTGCTGGAGAACACCCCCGAGTGACCCGTCCTCGGCCGGCCGCCTCGACCCATTCCCGGGACCGGCCCTCCTCAGTCGGCCTCTCGCGTCCACCCCACTGCCTTCAGGCGTGCCGCGTCCGCCGGGCGCGCCTCGTCGAACAGGACGCCCCCGGCCGCCTCCACGCGCAGCCCGTCCACGTAGCAGCCGCGTCCGACGTACAGCCGGTCCGTCGCGTAGCGCCAGCGCAGGAAGAGCTCCCCCGCGGCCGGGAGGCCGGCGGTGAGCCGGTGCCAGACGCGGCCGGACCAGCCGGTGACCGAGCCCGCCGGGTGCTGCTCGGGGCCTTGGCCGCGGCGGGACGTCGTGAACGGCACCGGCTCCCAGGTCGTGCCGCCGTCGGTCGTGGCCTCCAGGACCAGGACGTCGGCCGTGGGTTCGGTGTCCCACCACAGCGCGCAGCGCAGCCGTGCGCGGCCGGCCGAGGTGTCGAGCGCGGGGAGCGCGAGGGTCGCCGTCGTGGAGACCGCCATGCCGGAGAACCAGGCCGTACGCCCCCGCGCCGGACGGACCGGCACGGCCCGTGCCATGGTGTTCGCCGCGGCCACCCTGGGCGCCGACCCGGACCGCCAACTCCGCACCGGATGGACCGAGTTGCCGAGGACGACCAGGAACGAGTCCGTCGTCGGGTCGAGCACCAGCGAGGTGCCCGTGAAGCCGGTGTGCCCGGCGGTGCGCGGCGTGGCCATCGCGCCCATGTACCAGTGCTGGTAGAGCTCGAAGCCGAGGCCGTGCTCGTCCCCGGGGAAGGCGGTGTTGAAGTCCGTGAACATCAGCTCCACCGACTCCGGCGCCAGGATCCTGGACCGCCCGTAGACACCGCCGTTGAGCAGCGTACGGCCGAGGACCGCCAGGTCCCACGCGTCGGAGAACACGCCCGCGTGGCCCGCGACGCCGCCCAGGCTGAAGGCGTTCTCGTCGTGCACCTCACCCCACACCAGACCCCGGTCCAGGCCGGACCACGGGGCGCGCGCGTCCTCCGTGGCCGCGATCTTCGGCCGCCACGAGGCGGGCGGGTTGTAGCGGGTGCGGCGCAGGCCGAGCGGCGCGGTGATCTCGTCGCGCAGCAGGACGTCCAGGGCACGGCCCGTGACCCGTTCCAGCACGAGCTGGAGCGAGATCAGGTTCAGGTCCGAGTACAGGTACGCCGTGCCGGGTGCGCTGACCGGCTTCTCGTTCCAGATGAGCTGGAGCTTCTCCTCGTGGGTGGGCGCGCTGTACAGCGGGATCCAGGCGCGGAACCCCGAGGTGTGGGTGAGGAGCTGACGGATCGTGATGTCCTGCTTGCCCGCGCGTGCGAAGTCCGGCAGGTACGAGGCGACCTTCGCCTCCAGCTCCAGCGCGCCCCGCTCGATCTGCTGCACGGCGAGGATCGAGGTGAACAGCTTCGACACCGACGCCAGGTCGAAGACGGTGTCCTCGGCCATCGGGATCTGCTCGCCGGGCGGGAACTCGACGCCGGAGTCGGTCTTCTCGTCGTAGGCCCGGTAGCGCACCGCCATGCCGATGGGCCGGTGCAGGGCGACCGTGCCGCCACGTCCGGCGAGCAGGACGGCGCCCGCGTACCAGGGGTGCTTGGGGGAGGGGCCGAGGAACGCCTCCGCGTCGGTGACCAGTCGGCGCAGGTGGGAGGAGAGCAGTCCGGCGCGTGCGGCGGAACCGTGCCGCAGGGTGGGGCGGTGGCCGGTCGTCGCCGGGGACGCCCCGGCCGGCCCGGCGGGCAACGGGGCGAGTGCGAGCGCACCACCCAGGGCCAGTCCCGCTCTGCCCAGTTGACGCCGGGTCAGTTCGCCGCTCGCCGCTCTGTCGGTCACCGCGTCCCCCTTCGCCTCTGCCGACTCGCCTGTCCCCTGAAGTATGTCCGCCGCCCGCCTCCGCCCATAGACCGCACGCGGGAACCAGCCGGGTCCTGAATCTGACGGAGCATCAGAAAACCCCTTCCGTCCTCCGGAGGACTCCGGCATCCTGCGCCCATGCAGACGGAGCTGAGCCAGACACTGGGAATCGAGCACGCCGTCTTCGGCTTCACGCCGTTCCCCGCCGTCGCCGCGGCCATCAGCCGGGCCGGCGGCTTCGGCGTGCTCGGCGCGGTCCGCTACACCGACCCCGACGAACTCACACGCGACCTGGACTGGATCGAGGCACACGTCGACGGCAGGCCGTACGGCCTGGACGTCGTGATGCCGGCGAAGAAGGTCGAGGGCGTGACGGAAGCCGACGTCGAGGCGATGATCCCCGAAGGGCACCGGCAGTTCGTCCGGGACACCCTCGCCAAGCACGGTGTGCCCGAGCTCGCGGAGGGCGAGGCGGCCGGCTGGCGCATCACCGGCTGGATGGAGCAGGTCGCCCGCAGCCAGCTCGACGTCGCCTTCGACTACCCGATCCGGCTCCTCGCCAACGCCCTCGGTTCCCCGCCCGCCGACGTCATCGCCCGCGCTCACGACCAGGACGTCCTGGTCGCCGCACTCGCGGGCAGCGCCCGGCACGCCCGCAAGCACCGGGACGCCGGGATCGACATCGTCGTGGCGCAGGGCTACGAGGCGGGCGGCCACACCGGCGAGATCGCCTCCATGGTGCTGACCCCCGAAGTCGTCGACGCCGTCGCCCCGATGCCCGTCCTGGCCGCCGGCGGCATCGGCAGCGGACAGCAGGTGGCCGCCGCACTCACCCTCGGCGCCCAAGGCGTGTGGCTCGGCTCCCTCTGGCTGACCACCACGGAAGCGGACCTCCACTCGCCCGCCCTGACCCGCAAACTTCTCGCGGCCGGCTCCGGCGACACCGTCCGATCCCGCGCCCTGACCGGCAAACCGGCACGCCAGTTGCGCACCGAGTGGACCGACGCCTGGGACGACCCGGCCGGGCCCGGCACCCTGCCCATGCCCCTGCAGGGTCTGCTGGTCGCCGAAGCCGTCTCGCGCATCCAGAAATACGAGGTCGACCGGCTGCTCGGCACCCCGGTCGGCCAGATCGTCGGCCGGATGAACAGCGAACGCAGCGTCCAGGCCGTCTTCGACGACCTCACCCGCGGCTTCGAGCAGGCCGTGGACCGCGTCAACCGCATCGCCGGAAGGAGCGGACAGTCGTGAGCACACCCCCCGTGGGCTTCTGGGCCCAGGCCGCACAGCACCCCGACCGGAAGGTGCTCGTCGCACCCGACGGCGAGGAGTGGACCGCCGGACGCCTGCACGCCGCCGCCAACCGGCTCGTGCACGGACTGCGCGCGGCCGGGCTGGAACGCGGCGACACCTTCGCGGTGGTCCTGCCCAACGGCGTCGAGTTCCTCACCGCCTACCTCGCCGCCAGCCAGGCCGGGTTCTACCTCGTCCCCGTCAACCACCACCTGGTCGGCCCGGAGATCGCCTGGATCGTCTCCGACTCCGGCGCCAAGGTGCTCCTCGCCCACCAGCGCTTCGCCGACGCGGCCCGCGCCGCCGCAGACGAGGCCGGCCTGCCGGGCACCCACCGGTACGCCGTCGGCACGGTCGAGGGATTCCGCCCGTACGCCGAACTCCTCGACGACCGGCCCGAGTCGGCGCCCGCGGACCGCACCCTCGGCTGGGTCATGAACTACACCTCGGGCACCACCGGCCGCCCCCGCGGCATCCGCCGCCCGCTGCCCGGCAAACCGCCGGAAGAGGCGTACCTCGGAGGCTTCCTCGGCATCTTCGGCATCCGGCCGTTCGACGACAACGTGCACCTGGTCTGCTCGCCGCTCTACCACACGGCCGTCCTGCAGTTCGCCGGTGCGTCCCTGCACATCGGCCACCGGCTGGTCCTCATGGACAAGTGGACGCCCGAGGAGATGCTCCGCCTCATCGACACCCACGGCTGCACCCACACCCATATGGTCCCCACCCAGTTCCACCGCCTGCTGGCCCTGCCCGGCGAGGTCAAGGACCGCTACGACGTCTCCTCCATGCGGCACGCCATCCACGGGGCCGCGCCCTGCCCCGACCACGTGAAGCGGGCCATGCTCGACTGGTGGGGGCCCTGTGTGGAGGAGTACTACGCCGCCAGCGAGGGCGGCGGCGCCTTCGCCACCGCCGAGGACTGGCTGAAGAGGCCCGGCACCGTCGGCAAGGCCTGGCCCATCAGTGAGCTCGCGATCTTCGACGACGACGGCAACCGGCTGCCGCCCGGTGAACTGGGCACCGTCTACATGAAGATGAACACCGGCGGCTTCTCGTACCACAAGGACGAGGCCAAGACCCGCAAGAACCGCATCGGTGACTTCTTCACCGTCGGCGACCTCGGCCACCTCGACGAGGACGGCTACCTCTTCCTGCGCGACCGCAAGATCGACCTGATCATCTCCGGCGGGGTCAACATCTACCCGGCCGAGATCGAGTCGGCCCTGCTCGCCCACCCGGCCGTCGCGGACGCCGCCGTCTTCGGCATCCCGCACGACGACTGGGGCGAGGAGGTCAAGGCGGTCGTGGAACCGGCCCCCGGACACCGGCCGGGACCCGCCCTCGCGGCCGACCTCCTCGACCACTGCGCCCACAGGCTCGCCGGATACAAGCGGCCCAGGTCCGTCGACTTCATCACAGAGATGCCCCGCGACCCCAACGGCAAGCTGTACAAGCGGCGGCTGCGGGAGCCGTACTGGGAGGGCCGGACGCGACCGGTGTGAGGCGACGTCGCGGCTTTGGCCGCGGGACAGAGGGCCGGCGTCGTCCTCCGATAGGTCCTCGGGCGTCCTCCGGCCGATACCCGGCCGGAGGACGCCTTCCCGGCGTGACGGCATGACGATCGCGACCGAACAGGGTCAGCGGCGCTCGTGCACCCGAACGACCTTCAGCTTCGGGGAGGACAGGATGTCCTTCTCGCAGAAGCGCGACGCCACCCACTTCTCGTCGGAGAGCAGCCGCGTCTGATCGGCGTAGTGCGGCGACTTCGGGTTGGACGACTGCGAATAGGTCAGCAGCGTGCGCGCCACCGGGCAGCGGCTGCCGTCCCACCCGACCGCCTGCAGGTGGCTGCTCCCGAACGGCACCTCCGTGTAGCCGCCGGCGGCCGCGTCCCACGTCGGCTCGATCACGTTCCACACGCCGAGCCGGCCCGCGCCACCCGGCACCGGCAGGCGCTGCCCGTCTCGGACGACGAACTGGTGCGCGCCGAGCGGCGCGTCCAGCGCGATGCCCGCGCCCCGCAGCTCGGCGACCGCGTCGGCGAGGGCGGTGGGGAAGCCGGGAGCCTCGGTGTTGAGGGTGTTCGGGGTGCGGACCGGGTCGGCCGCCGAGAACGGCACCTTCCACAACCGGTCGGTCGGCACCGCCTGTTCGAGCCTGCGCCAGAACCGGTCGAAGAGCAGCGCTCCCCGGCTACCGGTGTCCATGGTGCGGTCCCACGCCTTCAGCACGTCGCAGGCGCCGGACACATCGACGGACGTGCCGTCGCTGCCCGTCGCCGTACCGCCGGGCAGCGCGGCGCACGCCCGGGCCACGTCCCCGGCGGCGAGATCACCCGCCGGCACCCGGTTGGCGAACTGCTGCCGTTGCAGGTCCCGTACGGTCAGGCCGCCGCGGTCCGTCATCGCCGCCACGTCCTCGATCGCGCCGCGGGTGCGCAGGCCGAGCTGGGTGCCCACCGTGCCGAAGACCCGCTCGTATCCGGTGAGCGGCCGGTCGGCGTTGGACATCCACGCGGTGCCGTTGGAGTTCTCCGCGTAGGGGGCGTCCTTCAGCGTCGGCATCCTCGCCGGGCCGAAGATCCCCGGCACGACGGCGCCGGGGTCGCTGCCGAGCGCGCAGTCGCCGCGTGAGCCGTCGAGGATCGCGATCCCGGACGCCGGGTACGTGGTCCTGCCGAGTTCCGTCGAGCAGCGCCCGGCCACGTCGTCGGTGATGCGGGGGAGTACCTGCGACTGGGTGAAGAGGGAGTGCCCCGCGCGGTCGGCGGCGATCGTGTTCACCCAGGGAATGCCCTGGTGCCGGTCGAGGGAGGCGAGGACGTCGCTCGTGCCGCGCGCCTTGCTGAATCCGAGCGAGGTGTCGGCGAAGCGCAGGTTCGCGGCGTTCGGGTCGTTGAGGGCGTACGCCGTCCTCCCGGTCCACGGCAGCGGGACCTGGGAGCTCAGGGAGGTGACGACGGGGCCGTAGCGGGTCCACCACTGGGTGCGGGTGACCGGTGCGCCGTCCTTCACGGCGACCGTCACGGTCCGCTTCTTCATGCGTTCCGGCCTGCCGTCCACCAGGTACGTCGTCGGATCGGCCGGATCGAGCGTCAGCTGGTGGAGGTTGGCCGGGACGCCGGTGGAGACGGTATGGCTCCATGCCACATGTGCGTTGAACCCGATGGAGATCGCCGGGGTGCCGAGCAGGGAGCCGCCCGACACGTTCAGCTCGCCCGGGATCGTCTGCTGCGACTGCCAGAACCGGCGGCCGCCGTCCCACGGGTAGTGCGGGTTGCCCAGCAGCAGGCCGTGGCCGTTCGCCGTCGTGTCACCGCGGAAGGCGACCGCGTTGGAGCCCATGCCGGGGTCGCCCCACAGCTCGTCCGCCGCCTTCGCCACGGCCTTCGCGCCCGGCGGCCGGGCGGATTGCGTGCCGGAGGCGGCAGTGCCCCCGGCCGGTGGTTGCGAGGCCGTGATCGTCTCCACGAACCGCCCCTCGCCGGATATCGAGGCGATGGCCAGGCCGCGGGCCGCCACGTCCAGCTCGGTGACCGGCCGGACCCAGGAGGCGCCCGCACAGGCCGGATCCGTGGCCTTCTTCTGCTTCAGCCACGCGTTGTAACCGGCGGCCCAGCCCCGCATCATGTTCCGCACCTCACGGCTCGGCCCCACGGGCGTCCGCTCGGCCAGCAGCTTCTCCACGGTGCGGCTCTCGCGGACCCCGCGGAAGTACAGGTCGCTGGCGAGGTTCGTCCTGGCCGCCGAGAGGTCGCCGCCGGCGGGCGCGTCGGCGCCGAAGTACCGGGACCGCTCGCCCCGCAGGGTCACGAAGCCGTCGGCGAGCGTGCACACCTCGTCGGCGGCCTGCGCCCAGCCCGTACCGAAGCCCAGGTCCGCGTAGTTCTTCGCGAGGATGTGCGGAATGCCGTACTCGGTGTAGCGGATGACGGCGGACATGCCGTCGCGGGACGGGTGCTGCTCTGCTCGCTGTCCGGTGGTGGCGGCCGCCGCGGGTAACGCGGACGCGGCGGTGAACAGGGCCGTGGCCCCAAGGACAAGTCGTCTCAGACGACCGCGCATCGTGCCCTCCAGCATCGTCGAGGGAAAAGAGTGCCGAGTGTATGAACCTGATTCGAACGTCCGTCGGTGTCATGACAGCGGACGCCGCCGACGGCGGCAGGGTTGCCCGGGCCCCCTTCGCCCGGTCCCGGTTCTCGCCCTGCCCGGGGTCCTTGACCTGATCGGGCGGTGAACCGAGGATCATGTGTCATGACGACGCCCGGACACGGCAGCACGGTCGACGGAGTCCTGCGGCGCAGCGCCCGGCGCACACCGGCGCGCGTCGCGGTGGAGTACGCCGAACGGACCTGGACGTACGACGAACTCGACACCGCCGTCTCCCGCGCGGCGAGCGCCCTCCTCGACCAAGGGCTGACCCGCGGGGACCGGGTCGGCGCCTACGGCCACAACTCCGACGCCTACCTGATCGCCTTCCTCGCCTGCGCCCGCGCGGGGCTGGTGCACGTACCCGTCAACCAGAACCTGACCGGCGACGACCTCGCCTACATCGTCGGCCAGTCGGGCAGCACCCTGGTCCTCACCGACCCGGACCTCGCCGCACAACTGCCTCCCACCGTTCGGACGTTGCCGCTGCGCGACGCGGACGACTCGCTCCTCGCGCGGCTGCCGCAGGCGCCCGTGTACGACGGCCCCGAGCCGCGCACCGAGGACCTCGTGCAACTGCTGTACACGTCCGGGACGACCGCGCTGCCCAAGGGCGCGATGATGACGCACCGGGCCCTGGTGCACGAGTACCTGAGTGCGATCACCGCCCTCGACCTCAGTGCGGGCGACCGACCCGCGCACTCCCTGCCGCTGTACCACTCGGCGCAGATGCACGTCTTCCTGCTGCCCTACCTCGCCGTCGGCGCGACGAACATCATCCTCGACGCACCCGACGGCGACCGGCTCTTCGACCTGATCGAGGCGGGCCGCGCGGACAGCCTGTTCGCGCCGCCCACCGTCTGGATCGCCCTGGCCAACCGCCCCGACTTCGCCACCCGCGACCTGAGCGGCCTGCGCAAGGCGTACTACGGCGCCTCGATCATGCCGGTGCCGGTACTCGAACGGCTGCGGGAGCGCCTGCCGGACCTGGCCTTCTACAACTGCTTCGGGCAGAGCGAGATCGGTCCGCTGGCCACGGTCCTCGCACCCGGCGAACACAAGGGCCGCCTGGACTCCTGCGGTCGGCCCGTCCTGTTCGTCGACGCCCGTGTGGTCGACGAGGACGGCAAGGACGTCCCCGACGGCACCCCCGGCGAGATCGTCTACCGCTCACCCCAACTCTGCGAGGGCTACTGGGACAAGCCCGAGGAGACCGCCGAGGCCTTCCGCGACGGCTGGTTCCGCTCCGGCGACCTCGCCGTACGCGACGCGCACGGCTACTTCACGATCGTCGACCGGGTCAAGGACGTCATCAACTCCGGCGGTGTCGTCATCGCCTCACGCCAGGTCGAGGACGCCCTGTACACCCACCCCGGCGTCGCCGAGGCCGCGGTCGTGGGCCTGCCGGACGAGCGCTGGATCGAGGCGGTGACAGCCGTGGTCGTCCCGCGCGGCGAGGTCTCGGAGACGGAACTGATCGACCACGTCCGCGAACGACTCGCCCCCTTCAAGGCGCCGAAGCGCGTGGTGTTCGTCGACGAACTCCCGCGCAACGCCAGCGGGAAGATCCTCAAGCGGGAGCTGAGGAGCGACCTCGGGAACGAGTAGCGCCCACGGGCCGGAGAACCGGGTTGTGCGGGATCGGCCCCGGACGCCAGGATCGACGGCATGCCGATCTTCAGTGCCCCGGACGGGACCCGACTGGCCTTCCACCTGCGTGGCGAGGGCGAGCCGCTCGTCGTGCTGCCCGGCGGGCCCATGCGGGCCTCCGCCTACCTGGGAGACCTGGGCGGACTGGACGCCCACCGGCAGCTGGTGCTCCTCGACCTGCGCGGCACGGGGGAGTCCGCGAAGCCGGCGGACCCCGGGACGTACCGCTGCGACCGGCTCGTGGACGACGTCGAGGCGCTGCGGCGCCATCTGGGGCTGGAGCGGATGGACGTGCTCGCGCACTCGGCGGGCGGCAGCCTGGCCATGCTGTACGCGGCCCGGTACCCGGAGCGGCTGGGCCGGCTGGCCCTGGTCACCGCCACCCCGTGGGCACTGGGGCTGCCGGCGACGGGCGGGGACCGGCTGGCGGCGGCACGACTGCGGGCGTCGGAACCGTGGTTCCCGGACGCGTTCCCGGCGTTCGAGGCATGGCTGGACGGCACCGGTGACTTCGATCCGGTGTTCCTCCCGTTCTTCTACGGCCGCTGGGACGACACCGCCCGGGCCCACGCCGACCGCGAGGAGACCGAGACCAACGACGACGCGGCGGATGTCTACGGTGGCGACGGCGCCTACGATCCGGCAACGACGCGCGGTGCGCTGGCCCGGGTGAGAACTCCCGTGCTCGTCCTGGCCGGTGAGGTCGACGGTGGTCCGAGCCCCTCGCTCGCGCGGCGTGCCGCGGGCGCCTTCCCGGCGGCCGAGTTCGCGGTGCAGCCGGGAGCGGGGCACTACCCGTGGCTCGACGACCCGCAGGGGTTCACGCGACGCATGGCTGCCTTCTTCTCCTGACCGCGGATACGCGCGCCTCTGCTGCCGGCAGAGCGGCCCCGCTCCGGGGCACTCCTCGCCTACCGTGCCCGGCATGGACACAGCACCGCGCACCGCACAGGCGAACGGCATCACACAGGCCTACCGCGTCTGGGGACCGCAGGACGCGGAGCCTCTCGTCCTGCTGCACGCCCGTGGGGCCGACGGGGCCGACTGGCGCCGATCGCCCCGGTCCTGGCCACCGGGCCCGCCGGGCCTCGCCGTGTGTACGCTCCCGATCTGCGCGGACACGGCCGGAGCGACTGGCCGGGCGGATACGCGTACGAGACCATGCGCGACGACATCCACGCCCTCCTCGGGAGCTCGGCATCGACCGCGCCGACGTCGTGGGCCACTCGCTCGGCGGCGCCGTCGCCTACCTGCTCGCCCAGTGCGGTCCGGGGCTCGTGCGGCGGCTCGTCCTGGAGGACGTGCCAGCGCCCTTCCCGCTGGACCCGCCGCGCCCACCCGCCGAACGGCCCCGCGGGGAGACCCCGTACGACTGGGCGATGATCCTCGCCACCGACGAGCAGCGCAACGCACCGAATCCCCTGTGGTGGGACCACATGGGCCGGATCACCATGCCCACGCTGCTGATCGGTGGCGGGCCGAGCAGCCCGATCCCGCAGGAGCAGATCGCCGTGTTCGCCGAACTGCTGCCCGACGCCCGGCACATCACCCTCGACGCCGGGCATCTCGTGCACGAGACCCGTCCGAAGGAGTTCCTGGCGGCCGTGACGGAGTTCCTCAGCCCCGCGGCCCGTACGCCGTCATGAAGCGGTCGCGGAACGTGTCCATGCCCCATCGGGGCGCGTTACCGGCCGGCTTGAGGCCGTCCGTCCAGCCCCAGTCGGCGACCCGGTCCAGGACCTTCTTGTCGTGGGCGACGATCGTCACCGGCACGTCCTTGCCGGTGTCCCCGGCGGTGACGGTCGGCACCGGCTGGTGGTCGCCGAGGAAGACCAGCACCGTGTCGTCGTCGCCGTAGCGCTCGACCCACTCGGTGAGGCTGCGGATCGAGTACTCGATGGCCTTGCGGTACTCGGCGCGCACCTTCTCCGGGTCCTTCCAGACCTCCGTGGGGTTGGTGCCCTCCTTCTTGATCCGGTGGAACACCGAGCCGTCGCCGAGGTCCTCCCAGTCGATCATGTGGGCGATGGGGGACCAGGGGTTGTGGCTGGAGGCCAGGATGATCTCCGCCATGATCGGCTCGCGGTCCTTCTTGCCGTGCTCCAGCCGCTCGAAGGCCTCCATGCTGAACTGGTCGGGCACGGGCGTCCAGCTGAAGTACGGGCCGTGGTAGCCGAGGTGCTCGGAGTCGTAGATGTGGTCGAGGCCGAAGTACTTGCCCTCCGGCCAGGCCCGCCGCACGCCCGGCACGACGCCGACGGTCCGCCAGGCCCCGGTCTTGCCGAAGTAGTTCGTCAGCGTCATGCGATCGCTCGTGGTCAGACTGCGGTACCGCTGCTGGTTCTTGATCCACAGCCCGGACAGGAACGTCGAGTGGGCCAGCCAGCTGCCCGCGCCCGTCACCGGCGACTGGAGCCAGCCGCTGCGCGACTCGAACCCGGCCGCCTTCAGCCTGCCGGTGCCCTCCTTGAGCACCGCGTCGGTCTGCTGCGCCATCGCCGGGTCGTCGATCGCGACCCTGCCGTAGCTCTCGATGAAGGTGAACAGGACGTCCTTGCCGCGCAGCCCCGTGAGCAGCTGGTCGGGCGGGGTCTTCGCGAAGGCGTCCACCGAGGCCTGCTTCTCGAAGACCCGGGCGTCCGCGAGCCCCGCGCGCACCTGGTCCACCCGGTTGCCCAGGAACTCGGCGTTGCCCTTGGTGGCGACCGGCACGGTACCGATCTGTACGCCCAGGGTCATACAGGTGATCCACGCCGTGCCGAGGATCAGGACCGTGCGGCCGGCGACGGGCCGGTGCCGGACCATCAGGTTCGTCAGCCGCACCACCGCGAGCGTCGTGAGGACGAGCAGCGCGACGAACAGGACGATCACGCCGGTCACGGCCAGCACCTGGCCGGTACGGCCGAACGTCTCCCTCAGGAAGTCCGTGCCGTTCTCGATCAGGATCCAGTCCAGGACCAGGTCGAAGGGCCGGGCCAGGATCTGGTAGAAGCCCATGTCGACGAACTTCAGCACCGTGATCAGGCCCAGGAACACGCCCGTGACGACCGCCGTGACGCGACGGGGCTTCGACGGCAGCGCGAGCAGGAGCCCGGCGAGCAGCACGCCCTCGGCGGGGATGCGCACGAACGACGCGAACTCGATGCGCTCGATCCGGTTCGGCACGAGCAGCGCGAACAGCACGAGCGCACCGGCCAGCACGGTCGTCCCCAGGGAGGCGCCGCGTGCCGTACGGGGGTAGCGGCGCCGCCAGCCGAACCAGCCGGGCTTGGCGGTCGGCGACTGCCCGGAAGGGGTGCGCTGTGCGGGAGTGGCGCTCTGCGCGGAGTCCGTCGCAGCGCCGGCCTGCGGATCCGCCGTGCCGGTGCTGCCCTCCGGATCCGCCGTGCCGGTGTCGTCCTGTGGTTCCGATGTCCCGGTGCTGCCCTCCGGGTCCGCCGTACCGGTGTCGTCATCCGGTTCCGCCCGGCCCTCGGTCGTGTCCGAAAGCTGACGGGAGCGAGTGAAGAGCGACACCCGGTGGTCCTTCCGTGCGGTCTTGCTGGCATGGCGAACGGAGCTCGGGTGAGCGAGCCCGCCACCACCAGTACGTCCGCACGTCACCTTAGGTTCAACGGTCCGGGCCGGAGATTCACCCGTCCGCCGTCGCCGCCACCTCGCGCGCCCACCGGTAGTCCGCCTTGCCGCTCGGCGATCGCCGGATCGACTCGGTGAGCACCAGCTGGCGCGGGACCTTGTATCCGGCGAGCCGGTCGCGGCAGTGGGTCTGTATGTCCTGGAGCGAGGGCGGCGCCGCTCCCGCGCGCAGTTGCACCACGGCCGCCACATGGTGGCCCCACTGGGCGTCCGGCACCCCGGCCACCAGCGCGTCGTAGACGTCCGGGTGGGACTTGAGGGCCTGTTCGACCTCCTCCGGGTACACTTTCTCGCCGCCGGTGTTGATGCACTGCGAGCCACGGCCGAGGACGGTGACCACGCCCTCCTCGTCGACAGTGGCCATGTCGCCGAGCAGCACCCAGCGCTCGCCCGCCTTCTCGAAGAAGGTCGCGGCGGTCTTGGCCGGGTCGTTGTAGTAGCCGAGCGGCACGTGTCCGCACTGGGCGACCCGCCCCACCTCGCCGGCCGCCACCGGCTCGTGGGTGGCCGGGTCGACCACCTGGGTACGGGCGTTGACCCGCACCCGGAAGCCCCGTTCCGGGCCGGAGTCCTCGGTGGCCGTCCCGTTGAAGCCCGACTCCGAGGAGCCGAAGTTGTTCAGCAGCATGGCGTTCGGCACCAGCTCCTGGAACTGCGTCCGCACCGTGTCCGACATGATCGCGCCGGACGAGGACACGCTGAACAGCGACGAGCGGTCGATGTGCCGCAGGGGTCCGCTGAGCGCGTCGATCAGCGGCCGGAGCATCGCGTCGCCCACCAGTGAGATGCTGTTGACCCTCTCCTTCTCCACGGTCCGCAGCACCTCCTCGGGCACGAACTTGCGGTGGATCACGACCCGCTGCCCGAAGTTGAAGCCGATGAACGCGGTGAGGGTGGAGGTGCCGTGCATCAGCGGAGCCGTCGGGAAGAACGTGATCCCGGCACCCCCGGCCGCGACCCGCTCCGCCAGCTCCTCCGGCTTCTTCACCGGTTCACCGGTCGGGGCGCCGCCGCCGAGGCCCGCGAAGAACAGGTCCTCCTGCCGCCACATCACCCCCTTGGGCATGCCGGTCGTGCCGCCGGTGTAGATGATGAACTGGTCGTCGGCCGAACGGGCCGGAAAACCCCGCCCGGGCGCCCCCGCGGCCTCCATTTGTGCGAACTCCACACAGGCGACCTCCGCGGCCCCCGGCGCCGGAACCCCCACCCGGATCAGATGCCGCAGCTCCTCCGCCCGGGGACGTGCCACCGCCACCCGGTCCGTGAATTCGGCGTCGAAGACCAGCGCCACCAGATCCGCGTCCCGGTAGAGGTACACCAACTCCTCTTCGACGTAGCGGTAGTTGACATTGACGGGCACGATCCGCGCCTTCAGGCAGCCCAGCACCGTCTGCAGGTACTCCACGCCGTTGTAGAGATGGAGCCCGAGGTGCTCGCCGGGCCGTATCCCGCTGTCCAGCAGATGGTGGCCGACGCGGTCGGCTGCCGCATCCAGCTCCGCGTACGTCAGACGGCGCTCCGCGCCCGTGCCCGGGTGGTCGGCGTACACCAGCGCCTCACGGCCGGGAACGACGTCGACGACCGACTCGAACAGGTCGGCAAGGTTGTACTCCACCGCTCCTCCTGACCCCGGGCGTGCCTGGTATCGGACGGTTCGCCGGTCATCAGAGCAAAGGGCGGCCCAACTGTGAAGGGCTCGAGCGAAAGAATCTGACTGACTGTCAGAAAACCCTTGAAGTGCCACCCGCCCTACTGCAACCTGTTCTCGTTCCACGAGAGGGGAGTTCGCCATGGGTGGGACGGAACACCTCACCGTGCAGCGCGAAGGCGCCACACTGGTGCTCACGCTCAACCGGCCGGAAGCCAGGAACGCGCTCTCGCTGCCGATGCTCGTCGGCCTCCACGACGGCTGGCTCGAGGCCGACGCCGACGACTCGGTCCGCTCGATCGTCTTCACCGGGGCGGGCGGCTCGTTCTGCTCCGGCATGGACCTCAAGGCCCTCGCCGGGAACGGCATGGCCGGAGAGGAGTACCGCGACCGGCTCAAGGCCGACCCCGACCTGCACTGGAAGGCGATGCTGCGCCACCACCGCCCGCGCAAGCCGGTGATCGCCGCCGTCGAAGGGTACTGCGTCGCGGGCGGCACCGAAATGCTCCAAGGGACCGACATCCGCGTCGCCGCCGAGTCCGCGACCTTCGGCCTGTTCGAGGTGAAGCGCGGCCTGTTCCCCATCGGCGGCTCCACCGTCCGCCTGCAACGCCAGATCCCGCGCACCCACGCCCTGGAGATGCTCCTCACCGGCCGCCCCTACAGCGCCCGCGAAGCCGCCGCCATCGGCCTGGTCGGCCACGTCGTCCCCGACGGCACCGCGCTGGACAAAGCGCTGGAGATCGCCGAGCGGATCAACGCCTGCGGCCCACTGGCCGTGGAAGCCGTCAAGGCCTCGGTCTACGAGACCGCCGAGATGACCGAACAGGACGGCCTCGCCGCCGAACTCACCCGCGGCTGGCCGGTCTTCGACACCGCCGACGCCAAGGAAGGCACCCGCGCCTTCGCGGAGAAACGACCTCCCGTCTACAAGCGCGCGTAGGCGTCGCGCGACCACCGGTCCGCAGGCGTGCGTGGCGCTGCGCCGGAGGTGGCCGGTTCCGAGCCGCGGGCCGTCGGTGGCCGAGCGCGCAGTTCCCCGCGCCCCGGAGGGGGCGCCCCGTGCACGCCGATCTCGAAGGAGGCAGGCCCTCGATGTCCGCAGTTCTCAAGGCGCCGCTTGTCGTCGAATTTCCCTTCACCCGCTCCCTCGGGCCCGTCCAGAGCGCCTTCCTGACCGGTCTGCGCGAACGTGTGATCCTCGGAGTGAAGACTGGCGACGGCCGCACCCTCGTCCCGCCCGTCGAGTACGACCCCGTCACCGCCGAGGAACTCCACGACCTGGTCGAGGTCGCCCCGACCGGCACGGTCACCACCTGGGCCTGGAACCCCGCCCCCCGCCGCGGCCAGCCCCTCACCACCCCCTTCGCATGGGTGCTGGTCCGCCTCGACGGCGCCGACACCGCCCTCCTGCACGCCCTCGACGCCCCCGGCCCCGCCGCCGTGCACACTGGCATGCCGGTCCGCGTCCGCTGGGCGGGCGAACGCACCGGCGCCATCACCGACATCGCCTGCTTCGAGCCCTGCGACGGCCGCCGGGCCGAACCGACGGGGCACACCGGCGCGTTCGAGGACCCCGTCACCGGCATCGTCGCCGCCGCCCGCCTCGACTACACCTACTCGCCCGGCCGCGCCCAGACCGCCTACATCAACGCCCTCTCCGGCCGGCGCACCGTCGGTGAGCGCTGCCCGTCCTGCCGCAAGGTCTACGTCCCACCGAGGGGTGCGTGCCCCACCTGCGGGGTGGCCACGTCCGAGCAGGTCGAGGTGGGTCCACGCGGCACCGTGACCACGTTCTGCATCGTCAACATCAAAGCGAAGAACCTCGACATAGAGGTGCCGTACGTCTACGCCCACATCGCCCTCGACGGCGCCGGCCTTGCCCTGCACGGCCGCATCGGCGGCATCCCCTACGACGAGGTCCGCATGGGCCTGCGCGTCGAGCCCGTGTGGACCGACGGCGCCCGCTACCCCGACCACTACCGGCCCACCGGCGAACCCGACGCGGACTACGACACCTACAAGGAGCTGCTGTGACGAGCGCACCGCGGGACCGCGAGATCGCCGTCGTCGCCTTCGCCCAGACCGCCCACCGGCGCACCAGCGAGGAGCTCTCCGAGGTGGAGATGCTGATGCCGGTGCTCCACGAGGTCCTGGACCGGACCGGCCTGAAGACCGCCGACATCGACTTCACCTGCTCCGGCTCCAGCGACTACCTCGCCGGCCGCGCCTTCTCCTTCACCCTCGCCCTCGACGGCGTCGGCGCCTGGCCCCCGATCTCCGAGTCGCACGTCGAGATGGACGGCGCCTGGGCCCTGTACGAGGCCTGGACGAAACTCCTCACCGGCGACGCCGACACCGCCCTGGTCTACTCGTACGGCAAGTCCTCGCCCGGCTCCGTCCGCGACGTCCTGACCCGCCAGCTCGACCCCTACTACGTGGCGCCCCTCTGGCCCGACTCGGTGGCACTCGCCGCCCTCCAGGCGCAGGCCCTCATCGACGCCCGCGACACCGACGAACCCGCCCTCGCCGCCGTCGCCTCCCGCAACCGTGAGGCGGCGACCACCAACCCCCACGCACAACTGCGCGGCCCCGTGCCGCAGGGCGACTACCTCGTACAGCCCCTGCGCACCGGCGACTGCCCGCCCATCGGCGACGGGGCCGCCGCCGTGATCCTCGCGGCGGGGGACCGGGCCCGGGACCTGTGCGACCGCCCCGCCTGGATCCGCGGCATCGACCACCGCATCGAGGCCCACGGCCTCGGCGTGCGCGACCTGACCGACTCGCCGTCCACCCGCCTGGCCGCCGAACGGGCCGGAGTCTTCGAGCGGCCCGTCGACACCGCGGAGCTGCACGCGCCCTTCACCGCGCAGGAGGTCGTCCTGCGCAAGGCCCTCCGGCTGGGCGAGGACGTGGACGTCAACCCGTCCGGCGGCGCCCTGGCCGCCAACCCGATCATGGCCGCCGGCCTGATCCGCATCGGCGAGGCCGCCGCACGCATCCACCGCGGCGCGTCCGACCGCGCCCTCGCCCACGCCACCTCCGGCCCCTGCCTCCAGCAGAACCTGGTCGCCGTACTCGAAGGGGAACGCCGAT
Source organism: Streptomyces luteogriseus (assembly GCF_014205055.1). Taxonomy (NCBI): domain Bacteria; kingdom Bacillati; phylum Actinomycetota; class Actinomycetes; order Kitasatosporales; family Streptomycetaceae; genus Streptomyces; species Streptomyces luteogriseus. The sequence continues at coordinate 504,578 of NZ_JACHMS010000001.1, read as the reverse complement.
GAGCAAGGAGCCCGTGGCCGTCGTCGGCATCGGCCAGACCAGGCACGTCGCGGCCCGCCGGGACGTGTCCCTCGCGGGACTGGTCCGGGAAGCGGCCCGGCGGGCGCTCCAGGACGCCGAGCTGACCTGGGCCGACATCGACGCCGTCGTGATCGGCAAGGCCCCCGACTTCTTCGAGGGCGTCATGATGCCGGAGCTCTACCTCGCCGACGCCCTCGGAGCCGTCGGCAAACCCATGCTCCGCGTCCACACCGCCGGCTCGGTCGGTGGCTCCACCGCGCTCGTCGCGGCGAACCTCGTCGCCGCCCGCGTCCACGGCACGGTCCTCACCCTCGCCTTCGAAAAGCAGTCCGAGTCCAACGCCATGTGGGGCCTGTCCCTGCCGATCCCCTTCCAGCAGCCCCTGCTCGCCGGGGCCGGCGGATTCTTCGCACCGCACATCCGCGCCTACATGCGCCGCAGCGGAGCGCCCGAGACGATCGGCGCCCTCGTCGCCTACAAGGACCGCCGCAACGCACTCAAGAACCCTTACGCCCACCTGCACGAACACGACATCACCCTCGACAAGGTCATGGCCTCGCCCATGCTGTGGGACCCGATCCGCTACTCGGAGACCTGCCCCTCCTCCGACGGTGCCTGCGCCATGGTCCTCACCGGCCGCGCCGGAGCCGCCCGGGCCCCGCACCCGCCCGCCTGGATGCTCGGCGGCGCGATGCGCAGCGAACCGACCCTCTTCGCCGGCAAGGACTTCGTCTCCCCGCAGGCCGGGCAGGACTGCGCCGCCGACGTCTACCGGCAGGCCGGGATCACCGACCCCCGCCGCGAGATCGACGGCGCCGAGATCTACGTGCCGTTCTCCTGGTACGAGCCCATGTGGCTGGAGAACCTCGGCTTCGCCGACGCGGGCGAGGGCTGGAAGCTCACCGAGACGGGCGTGACCGAACTGGACGGGGCCCTGCCCGTCAACATGTCGGGCGGTGTGCTGTCCGCCAACCCCATCGGCGCCTCCGGCATGATCCGCTTCGCGGAAGCGGCGCTCCAGGTGCGCGGGCAGGCCGGAGAACACCAGGTGGACGGCGCGCGCAGGGTCCTCGGACACGCCTACGGCGGCGGATCGCAGTTCTTCTCCATGTGGCTGGTGGGCGACCGGCCCCCGGACTCCTGAAAGGTCCGCCTCACGTGCCCTGTTGGCTGTGGGACACGATCGCTAGGCTGGCCGCGGACGACGATCGGGAGGAGCACGGACGTGGCCGAGACCACCACCCAGCAGCGCCCGCTCACGGGCTGGGACAAGCCGGAGCTGGACCTCACCAACGCACAGTGGCAGTCCAGCAGCCGGGGGCGGGGGGATGTCCAGATCGCCTTCGTCGAGGGCTTCATCGCCATGCGGAACAGTGCCCGCCCCGAGAGCCCATCGCTGATCTTCACGCCCGCCGAGTGGGGCGCGTTCGTGTCGGGAGCGCGGGAAGGAGAGTTCGACCTCACCTGAGGGCGCGGGCGACCCGTTCCGGACGGCCGCTGTCCGACGGCCGATCCGGGGGTGTTCCGTCCGCATTTCCGGACACGCGACCTGAGGCATCCCCCCGGACCCACCACCTGAGTCAGGCTGGCCCCCGGGAGGGAACGGTCGAATCCCGGAGGTGAGGACCCCATGAGCACCCTGCCTGTCGTCGCGGCGGTCGACGGTTCGGACGACAGCCTGCGCGCCATGGACTGGGCCGTCGACGCCGCTCGTCGGCGCGCGGCACCCCTGCGCGTGGCGCACGTACGCCAGTACGCCCACTGGGTACAGCCCGAGGTGCTCGCCGCCGGGCCCGCGGACCCGCAGGACGACTCCGTGCTCGACCAGGTCCGCACCCATCTGGAGGGCCGCCCCGACCAGCCGGAGACGGAGTACGTGGGCCTGGTGGGCGCGGCCGGTGCGGTCTTGCCCGAGCTGGGCTCCGGCGCCCAGCTGCTGGTGCTCGGCTCCCGGGGCCGCGGCGGCTTCGCCAGCCTGGTGCTCGGCTCGAACAGCATGGCCGCCGCCCGCGACGCCGAGTGCCCGGTCGTCGTGGTGCCCCGGCCCGGACGCGAGGTCCACGGCGAACCGACGGGTGGTCCCGGCCCGCGGGTGGTCGTCGGCCTGAAGGTGGACGGCCCCGACGAGGCCACGCTCGGGTTCGCCTTCGCCGAGGCCGCCCGGCGCGGTGCCCGGCTCCAGGCGGTCGCCGCCTACCCGTGGCCCGCACAGCCGTGGATGATGCCCGGGGAGATGCCCCCGCCGATCGTCGACCAGGACGTCATCGAGGACGAGACACGCGTCCTCGCCGACGGCTTCCTCGCCCCGCACCGTGAACGGCACCCGGACATCCCGGTCGAGCTGGTCCCGGCGGCGGGCGACGCGGCCGGCTACCTCGTCGCGGCCTCCCGGGACGCCGACCTCGTCGTGGTGGGCCGGCACCGGCGCCGTCTGCTCTCACCCGTCCGCATGATGGGCTCGGTCACGCACGCCGTGCTGCTGCACGCCGCCAGCCCCGTCGCCGTGATCCCGCCGTCGCCCTCGGAGGACTGACCGGCGGTAATGGATACGGTCGGGCCTATCATCAGCCACATGCGGGAACCGATCAGCGGGGACGCCCGGCTCGCCCTGGACCTGGCCCTCACCATCCGCCACGACGGGCACGGCGGCGTCACCGACGACCTGGCCGACCCGGCCGGCCTGACCGAGTGGGTCCGGGCGCACCCCGAGCTGCTGCCGGGCACCGCTCCCGACCGGCCCGACGACCACCGAGAGGGCTTCGCCGCCGGCGCGGCACCGCAACCGGCCCGGGGCGAAGGCGACGGCGCCGGGTTCACCGCCGACGCCGCGCAGCTCACCGCCGTCCGCGAGCTGCGGGCCGCCGTCCGTGCGCTCTTCGCCCGGGCCGTACGCCCCGGCGAACCGAGCCGCGCGGACGCGGCCCGCCTCATGCCCCTGGCGGAAGCGGTGCGGCACCTGAACGAGGCGGCGGCCCGCACCCCCACCGTGCCGGTCCTGGACTGGCCCGAAGACGCCGCCCCGCTCGTCCGCCCCAAGCCCGTCCGAGCCGCCGACGACCCGGCCGCGGCCCTCGCCCACGCCGTGATCGCGTTCCTCGCGAGCCCCGAGCGCGACCGGCTGCGGGCCTGCCACGCGCCGCGCTGCGTGCGGTACTTCCTCAAGGAGCACCCGCGCCAGGAGTGGTGCAAGCCCTCCTGCGGCAACCGCGCCCGGGTGGCCCGCCACCACCAGCGGCACAAGGCGACGGCGTAGACCCGGCCGGCAGCGTCCCCGGGGCCTGACACCACCCCTCCACGAGGCGACCACCGGCTCACCCGATCCGCCGCCCGCCCCGCACTTCGCAGGCCGGGGCACGTACCATGGGCGACATGTCGTTCCTCCGCCGCCGCAGCGCCACCCCCGCCGGGCCCGACTTCGACGTACTGGCCATGGACCCGGGCGACTGGCCCGGCAACCTCGGTGCGGGACTGCTGCCCGCGCCCGACGGCACCTGCCAGGGCGTCTTCCTGCGCTATGACCTGTTCGGCGGCCGAGGCCCCGCGATGATCATCGGCAATCTGCCCGAGGGCTCCCCGGCCCGTGAGGTCGAAGAGGGCCAGGTTCCCTTCGAGGTGGCCCAGCTGCTGCTGGCGCTGGAGAACGACGAGGAGGTCACCGTCGTCGGCACCGAGGACGTGCCGGTGATGCAGGGCGACAACCTACTGATCGTGCGCCGCGTCAAGCTCTCCGAGAGCCGGATCTCCTGCGTGCAGTTCGACCGCAGCGACAACGTCCTGGTGACCATCGCCGCCTGGGACCGCCCCATCACGGACGATCTCTACGCTCTCCTCAAGCCGCTCCCGGCGGAACTCTTCCAGCAGGGCTGAGCCCGAACCGACCGCACAGGAAAGGGCCGCTGCACGCCGACCTGGCGTACAGCGGCCCTTTCGTCCCCGTCAGCGAGTGCCGACCGCCGCGCGCACGGCGCGCCGGGCCAACTGGCAGTCGTCGTGCAGCCGCCGCAGCAGCAGCCTCTGCTCCTCGCCGGTCGGCGCAGCACCCGGGTGGGCCGTGCCCGGTGCCGCCGGGGTCGCGTCGTGCATCGAACGCTGCACGGCCGTCTCGTAGGTACGGATCTCACGGGTCAGCACCAGCATCAGGTTCACCAGGAAGGCATCCCTGGACGCCAGTCCCGCCGACTGCGCGATCTGACTGATCTGACGACGAGCGACCGGCGCGTCCCCGAGCACCGACCACAGGGTCGCCAGGTCGTAGCCCGGCAGGTACCAGCCCGCGTGCTCCCAATCCACCAGCACTGGACCGGCCGGTGACAGGAGAATGTTCGACAACAGCGCGTCGCCGTGGCAGAACTGGCCCATGCCCTGCCGGCCGGACGCCTGTGCGATGCCGTGCAGCAGCTTCTGCAGGTCGCCCAGGTCCCGGTCGGTGAGCAGGCCCAGCTCGTGGTAGCGGGAGATCCGGGCCGCGTAGTCGAGCGGGGCGTCGAAGGTGCCGGCCGGCGGCCGCCAGGCGTTCAGCCGGCAGATCGCGCCGAGGGCCGCTCTGATGTCCGCCCGGGGCGGCGCCTCGGCCGGGTGCCGCTGGAGCGCCGCCACCCGGCCGGGCATCCGCTCGATCACCAGGGTGCAGTTGTCCGGATCCGCCGCGATCAGTCTCGGTGCCCGCACGGGTGGGCGGTGCCGGACGAACGAGCGGTATGCCGCTATCTCGTGGCGGATCCGCTCGGACCAGGCGGGGGAGTGGTCCAGTAAACACTTGGCGACAGCCGTGCTGCGACCGGTCGTGCCGACCAGGAGCACGGACCGTCCGTTGCGGCGCAGGACCTGCACCGGGGCGAACTCCGGGCAGATGCGGTGCACGGAAGCGATCGCCGTGCGCAACTGCGCGCCCTGGGGGCCGGACAAGTCGAGTCTCCCGCTGAGCGGTTGGGTACCGAGGACCGCGCCGCGCCGAGCCCTGCCCGCACCGAGCACGGGGGCCGCCGGCCGCGCGGGGGCGAGGTAGGGGCCGCTGTCCGTGGGACGCGGGTGCAGCGACCGGGGCGGTGCGGACACGGAGGACGATGCTGTGTACATGGGCGAAACAGATCCCTTCGTGTGCCTGCGACGACAGCGCACCACCCGACCCGGGCGCCCGGGGGAACCCTGGGGAGTGTCCCCGGCGACCGGGTCGGGGTGGCGCGTTCCTACCTGACACCGGATGGCCGGTGGCACACCATCTGGCGCACCCTGGCGAACCCTGGCGAATAGTCGCCCGGCAAGTCTCCCCGGGCTACTGTCAACTCAGCCGAGAACCTGGGGGCTTGACGTGAGCGGACAACCCAACACCCGGCTCGCGGACCTGTTCGGCCTGGCCGGCTGGTCCAAGGGCGAACTCGCGAGGCTGGTCAACCGGCAGGCGGCGGCCATGGGCCATCCCCAGCTGTCGACCGACACCTCCCGGGTGCGGCGGTGGATCGACACGGGAGAGATCCCGCGCGATCCGGTGCCGCGGGTGCTGGCGGCTCTGTTCACCGAGCGTCTCGGCCGTGTCGTGACCATCGAGGACCTCGGTCTGGTCCGGCACGGGCGTGCGGGGAAACGGCAGGGCGGCGGGAGTGCCGATGCTCCCGACGGTGTGCCGTGGGCGCCCGAGCGGACCGCCGCGGTCCTCACCGAATTCACGGGAATGGACCTCATGCTCAACCGACGCGGCTTGGTGGGCGCGGGCGCCGCGCTCGCCGCGGGATCCGCACTCAGCAGTGCCATGTACGACTGGCTGCACTCCGACCCTTCCCTGGCTGCCGACGCCCCCGACCTCGACCATCCCCTGCACGCCGACCCCGCTGGGTTCGACCGTTACGAGGCCGCCCCCATCGGGTCGCAGGAGATCGAGGAACTGGAGCGCTCGGTCGAGGTGTTCCGCGCCTGGGACGCCGCCCGCGGCGGCGGGCTCCAGCGCAAGGCCGTGGTGGGCCAGCTCAACGAGGTGGGCGGCATGCTCGCCTACCGCCACCCCCCTCACCTCCAGCGGCGCCTGTGGGGCGTCGCCGCCAACCTCGCCGTCCTCGCGGGCTGGATGTCGCACGACGTCGGCCTGGAGCCCACGGCCCAGAAGTACTTCGTCATCGCCGCGCACGCGGCCAGAGAGGGCGGGGACCGGCCCCGCGCCGGCGAGGCGCTGTCCCGCGCCGCCCGCCAGATGGTGCACCTGGGCCGGCCGGACGACGCCCTGGACCTGATGAAGCTCGCCACCTCCGGCTCCGGTGACGAGGTGCTGCCCCGCACCCGGGCGATGCTCTACACCATCGAGGCCTGGGCACAGGCCGCCATGGGCAAGGGCCAGGCGATGCGCCGCACGCTCGGGCGGGCGGAGGACCTGTTCGTCTCCGACAAGGCCGACGTGCCGCCGCCGGACTGGATGCAGACCTTCAAGGAGGAGGACCTCTACGGCATGCAGGCCCTGGCCTACCGCACGCTCGCCGAGTTCGAGCCGGGCGCGGCCGCCCACGCCCAGCACTACGCGGAGAAGGCCCTCGCCCTGCGGGTCGACGGCCGGCAGCGGTCGAAGATCTTCGACTACCTGTCGATGGCGTCGGCCTGCTTCATCGCCGACGACCCCGAACAGGCGGACCGGTACGCGCGACTGGCCCTGGTGTCGATGGGATCCAACTCCTCGCACCGCACCTGGGACCGGCTCCGCCAGATGTACCGGCTCACCGCGGAGTACTCGGGCTACCCGAGGATCCAGGAGCTGAGGGAGGAGATCAAGCTCGCCCTGCCGAAAACGAAGGGCAGGGGCGGCAGCCGCGCACAGGCCTGAGATTCCTAAGACATGACCCTGGCGACGAGCACACAGGCGTTGTCCTCGCGATCGCTCTCGCCGAACTCCTCGACCACGGTCCGTACGCAGTCCTCCGCCGTGCGGTTCCCGGTCAGGCGGGGTGCCAGTCCGAGGAGGAGGTTCGCGGCCGCCGACCCGGTGTGCCCGGGCACCAGCCCGTCGGTGTGCAGGAGCAGCAGGTCTCCCACCTGGAGCGTCTCTTCGGCCTGCCCGTAGGCGGCGCCCGAGGTGGCGCCGAGCAGGACGCCGTCCGGTGCGTTCAGCGCGCGCCCCGTCCCGTCGCGGAACAGCAGCGGGGCGGGGTGTCCGGCCTGTGCCCACGCCAGGGTGCGGGTGGCGGGCCGGTAGCGGCAGCATACGGCGCTGCCCAGGGCGGGTTGCACGGTGGCGTCGAGTAACTGGTTCAGCCAGGCCATCAACTGCCCCGGCTGGGCACCGGCCATGGCCATGCCGCGTACGGCACCGAGCAGCATGGTCATGTTCGAGGTGACGCCGACCCCCTGGCCGGTGAGATCGCCGACGCTGAGGAGCGTTTCGCCGTCGGTCAGTTCGAGCGCGTCGTACCAGTCGCCGCCGATCATGGTGTTCGTGGACGCCGACAGGTGCCGGGACGCGAGGTCGAGGGTTCTGGGGCCCCGGTGCGGGAGCCGCAGGGAGCCGCGCCACGGCGGCAGCACGGCCTCCTGCAGTTCGACCGCGAGCCGTTGCTCGCTCCGCGCGGCCTCCTGCCGGTGGTGGAGCGAGTCACGGGTCTCGCTCACCGCCCGCTGGCTGCGGCGCAGTTCGCTGACGTCGCGCAGCACGGCCCACATCGAGGCGGTGCTGCCGTCGGTGTCGAGCACCGGTTCGCCCATCATGTGCACGGTACGTACGTCGCCGCCCCGGCGGGTGATGCGGAACTCGCCGTCGATGGGCCGGGCGTCGACGAGGCAGTTGGTGACCATCGCCGTCAGTGTGGGCCGGTCCTCGTCCACCACCAGCGACGGCAGTTCGTCGAGGGTGAGCGGGGGAGCGGCCGGGTCGCGGCCGAGGATCTGGTAGAGCTCCCCGGACCAACTGGCCTCGTCCGTCAGCAGATTCCACTCGGCGCTGCCGACCCGGCTGAGCAGGGAGCCCTGTGGGGGTGCGGTGGGTTCCGGGGCCGCCGTGGGCAGAGGACCGTCCCTCAGCTGGGCCAAGTGCTCGTCGAGGTCGCTGAGTTGGTGCAGGGCAAGGTCGTACAGGGCGCGCTGCCAGCGTTCGCGCGGGTGGTCCGATCCTTCTCCCGCGGCGTCGCGGCGCACCGCGTCCACCTCGCCCTTGAGCCGCCGCGTCTGCGAAATGAGCGCGTCGACCGAGCCGCGTCCGGGCGGCTGGGCGGCTGGGCGGTCCGCGGAGAGGTGGGACGGCATGACGCACTCCGATGCGGGGACGGTACGACCAAGGTGGATGGAGGGACCGTTACGACTGTTGCACAGCCCGCGACGCCCTGTAAGGGATTCGGCGACACACGATTCGGTGGTGCTTCTGGCATATGCCACAGTCTCACGGAGTTACTCCGAGGTAGGTGCGGAGTGCGCTACCCCGAGGCACAAGTCGTAGATTACACAGGGTATTTGACGACCCGTCGGATCGGTGGGGCCAGGTTGCGGCGGGTGTTCGACGGCCCTGTGTTCGAGCCCTGTTGCGCTGGGGGCTCCAGGGCCGTCGTGTGACTCCCGGGGGAGGCCGGCCGGTGCGTCGGTCAGTACCGCAGCACCCCGGCCATGCCGTCCGCCTCCCCGAGGGCGCCGTCCGGTACGAAGCGGACGTCGGCGCCGGTTTCGAGGCACTGCTCGACGATCTCGTCCACGATGTCCTCGCGGGAGTCGAGGTCGTCGCTCTCGGCGAGGATCAGATGGTCCCCGGCGTCGCGGACCGTCACGCGGTAGTTCTCCTCGACGGCCAGCAGGCGGATCCGGCCGTCCCGGGCGCTCTGCCACAGCTCGTCGACACCGGCGGCGAACTCCCGCCGCCCGCGGGCCGTTTCGAGGGCGCGGGTCACGGCGTCCGCGCTTCTGCGGGCCTCCGCCTCGATCACCGGGCGTACGGCCTGCCACACGACCTCGGGGGTCCCGTGCGCGAGCCCGCCGTGCGGGACGTGCACCGCGTTCCGGGCGGTGCTGCCGACCTCGTCCAGCAGGGAGAGGGCGGCCGGCTCGCCGGTGACGTACAGCTGTCTCGGGTGGTCGCGCAGGACGGCGTTCATCGCGGTGTCGGCCTCGCGGAGGAACTGGCGGGTGCGTTCCTCCCGGAAGGCGCTCGGCGTGTCGCCGATCCGCTGCTGCCGCTCCGGGTCGAAGTTCTCCACGCGTCGCGTCAGCGGGAAGCCGCCCACGCGGGCCTCGGTGACCCGGTCGACGCCGCCGTTCCACAGGGTGGCGCGATCCGCGGCGAGCGACAGGACCCAGATGGGGCGCCCGGCCGTCTGTGCGGACACCAGGTTGCGGGTGAGGAAGGTGTCCGAGACGACCACGCGTTCGGGTACGGGCCTGGCCAGTGACCACACCTGGTGCTCGCCGGGAGCGGCGAAGATCACCAGGCCGTCCTCGGCGTGGGTCAGGTCGACCTCGGACAGGGCCCGGTCGAGATGTCCGGCGACGTCGGTGCGTCGCTCACGGGTGACGGCCGGATCGGCCTCCAGCTGCCTCTTGGCCTCGGCCACCACGTTGCGCAGCCGGACCTGGTCCTGGGCGCTGTAGGGATCGCGCCGGTGTGTCGGCGTCAGCACGGAGACCGCGGGGTAGGGGCGCGGGCGCCGCAGTTCGGCAAGGGTCGCGGGACTCAGAACGCTCTCCATGACAGAACGATAGAGCGAATTCGCGACTGGGGCATTTGGGGCAATCGATCTCACTCGTCGTCGCGGTCGGAGCCGCAGGAACTGCCGTCCGGCGGAAGGGTTCCGTACAGCAGGAAGGCGTCGACCTTGCTGTGCACGCATTTGGACGAGCCGTAGCCGGTGTGGCCCTCGCCCCGGTTGTCGAGCACCACGGCCGACGAGCCGAGCCGCTTGGCGGTCTCCACCGTCCAGCGGTACGGCGTGGCCGGGTCGCCCCGGGTGCCGACGAGGAGCATGCGCGGCGTGTCGACGTCCTTGACGTCGTCGCGGATGTAGTCGGTGCCCTTGGGGCGGCCGTAGCACATCAGCACCTGGGTGAGCCGGTAGCGGCCGAAGACCGGTGACGCCTGCTCGTAGCGGGCGCGCAGCCGGCCGAGGTCCTCGGTGACCTGTGCGGCGGCGGGGCGGTCGGGATCGTCCGCGCAGTTGACCGCCATCAGCGCCGCCGGCAGGTTGTCGAGGGGCACGTCGGCCGGGTCGGTGAGTCCGGCGTGCGGGCCGCGCCGCGACGGGAGGGTGAAGCCCCCGGACAGGAACGTCTCCAGGCCGCGCGTGTCACCGTCCTCGAGCAGCTGTCCGATGGCCCGTTGCAGCGAGGGCCACAGCTCCCTGCTGTAGAGGCCCTGCCCGAGGGCGCCCGCGAAGTCCTGGCCGGTGAACGCCTCGCCGAAGTCGGTCGGCAGCGGGTCCTTGTCGAGCGACTCGACCACCTCGACGACGTGTTTCCGGGCTTCTCGCGGATTCCGTCCGAACGGACAGGCGATGTCCTGAGTGCACCAGGTCAGGAAGCTCTCCAGCGCGGTCTGCTGCCCCTGGGCGCTCACCACGCCCTGGTCGGCCAGCGGCTCGGTCAGGGTGTCGACGCCGTCCAGCACCATCCTGCCGACCTTCTCCGGGTACTGGGCCGCGTACACCGCGCCGAGCCGGCTCCCGTAGGAGAAGCCCAGGTAGTTGAGCTTGTCGTCGCCGAGTGCGTCCCGCATGACGTCCAGGTCGCGGGCGGCGTTGACCGTGCCGATGTGGGGCAGGACCGGACCCGAATGCTCGGTGCACTCGGTGGCCGCCGCCCGCAGCTCCTCCAGCACGGCCTGGGGGTCGGCCACGTCGGCGTTGCCGTCCGTCGCGTCCAGGGCGTTGTCCGAGGCGTTTCCGCAGCTGACGGGCGAGGAGCGCCCCACGCCGCGGGGGTCGAAGGAGACGACGTCATAGCCGTTCGTCAGCCCCATGAAGTCCTTGCCGCCCATGGCGAGTTGGGCCACCCCCTGGCCGCCCGGGCCGCCGAAGTTCAGCAGGAGCGAGCCCCGGGACTTGCCCGTGGCCCGGTAGCGGGCGACGGCGATGTCGAGGGTGCCCCCGCCCGGCTCGGCGTAGTCGAGCGGGACGGTGACCTTCCCGCACTGGAGGTCCTTGGGCATGTCCATGCCCGTGCACCGCGACCACGTGACCTTCTGGTCGTAGAAGCGTGTGAGGCCGGGCGGCGGGTCGTCGGCGGCCGGCAGCGCCGTGCCCAGCAGGGCCAGCCCGGCCGTGCCGGTGACCGCGCAGCGCCGTATCGAGGGGCGCGTGGACAGCTTGGCCAGCATCGGTGCCTCCAGGGACGCGGGGCGCCCCGCAGCGGACGGGATCGGCGCCCTCGCTCACCATAAACGGGCCCCGGAACCCGCGCCTCCGGGCGGGCGGCGCTGCCGGGGCTCCCATACGAAGGGCTTTACCGCTAGTTCGACGACCGGGCCGCTCGATGGAGTGAAAGGCGGATAAGCCATAACTCGCACCGGACGCCCCGCGTTCTACCCGGTGCGGGTGAGTGCCCGCGACGATGTCTGGAAGGCAGGGGTCCCATGAGACGGGTTACCCGAAACGGAGTGATCGCCGTCGCCGCCGCCTCGGGCGCGATGGCCGTGACCGTCCCCGCGTACGCCGGTACCGGTGCGGACGGCGCGGCGGCCGGTTCGCCCGGGGTGGTCTCCGGCAACACCGTCCAGCTGCCGGTGCACGCTCCGGTGAACGTGTGCGGCAACACCGTGAACGTGGTGGGCTTCCTGAACCCCGCCGCCGGCAACAGCTGCGCGAACGAGGACGACGGGCGGGGCCGACGGCCGGGCCGGTCCGGCGGCGCGGTCGCCGAGAGCGGCGGAACGGATTCACCGGGCGTGATCTCCGGCACCGGCGTGCAGCTGCCGGTCGACCTCCCGGTCAACGTCACGGGCAACTCGGTGAACGTGGTCGGCATCGGCGACGCGTCCACCGGCAGCGCGTCCTCGAACACGCCCGGCGACCAGCGCCCCGAGCGCCCCCAGCACCCGCCGAAGCCGGCCCCGAAGCCGACCCCGCCATCCCGGCCGAACCCGGCCCCCGAACCCGCCCCGCGCACCGTCCCGCACGCCAGGGGCGCTTTGGCACACACGGGCACGGACCACACCCTCCATGCCGTCGCGGCGAGCGCGGCGCTGGTCGCCGGGGGAGTGGTGCTGCGCCGGAGGTACCGTCCCGGGTCGGACGGCTGACCCGGGAGGGTCAGACCGCCTCTGCCACCCCCGTGAGCAGTACCATCCCCGAGTCCCCGTAGTCCGGCAGGGTCGGGTCCACGTCGATGTGGGTCACGTCCAGGTCCCGCGTCAGAGGCGTGAAGACCTCCGTGACGGTCGCCGGGCTCACCGGACAGCCCGGCCATCGGGAGGCGGGTCCGATGCGGTACGTCGGCATGTTCTCCATGAACGCGGCAACCAGGTAGCCGCCCGGCCGGGCCGTGCGGGCGAAGGTGTGGCAGAACTCGGCGAACTCGGCGAAGTCCTCCGTCACGCTCTCGGCGACGAAGTGCATGGAGGCGAGTTCGTACACGCCCGGCGGCAGAGCCCGGACGTCGGCGTGGACGATGTGCACCGGGGCCAGCGCGCCGGCCAGCGTGGCGGGCACCTCGGGATTGAGCCGTCGGCACAGCTCGTGGAAGGGCAGCCAGCTCGCGTCGAGCCGGTGACAGATCTGGTCCTCGAGGTAGGAGACGTTGCCCGCCCCGGCCTCCACGGCGTCGATCCGGCGGCACGCGGCGGACGCGAGCATCAGCGGGTACAGGTTGGGGCCCGCGCCGAACTCCACCGAGCGGGCGATCCCGCCGGGTGGCAGGCCCCGGTAGAACGCGGAGTGGTGCGCGATGACCGCCGCGTCCGAGGGGTGCACCTCGCGGTAGTTCTCCGCGAGGTAGTCGGCGACCGGCCAGCGGTCCCAGTCCACGTCGTCGTTGTGCGTCGTCATGGCCGACTAGCCCTTCAGCCGCAGCGGGAAACGATCGGACAACCGTGTCAGGGTCCCGTTCAGGTGGTCGATGTCCTCGTCGGAGTTGAGGGCGGTGAGCTGGACGCGGAACCCCACCCGGTCACGCGGGACCAGCGGGTAGGCGGCCAGCGTCACGTAGACGCCCTCCTCCCACAGGAACGCGGCGACCGCGTCCAGGTCGGCCGGGTTCGCCAGCGGCACCTCCACGATCGGCAGCCGGTCCGAGTTGAGGATGCTCACCCCCATGCTCTCCAGGTGGTCGAGCACCCTGACCGTCTTGCGGTACAGGTCGGCCCGGATCGCGTCGCCCCGGCGCTCGTTGACGTCCATCCCGGCCATCGCGGTCGCCAGTGACGCCGTCGGTGAAGGCCCCGAGTACAGATAGGGCGCCGCCGCGGTCTTCAGCCGGTTCTTCAGCTCCGACGGCAGCGCGAGGAACGCCAGCAGGGACGAGTACGCCTTCGAGAACCCGCCCACGAGCACGATTCCGTCGTACGACTCCCCGGTGTGCCGCACCACGCAGTTGCCGCGCATGCCGTACGGGCACGTCTCGGCCGGCCCGCGCTCCCCGATCACCCCGAAGCCGTGCGCGTCGTCGACGTACAGCGTCGCGCCCTCGGAGCGGCACACCGCAGCCAACGAGGGTATGTCCGGGATGTTGCCGCTCATGCTGTTGACCCCGTCCAGGCACACCAGCCGCGGTGTCCCCGGTGGCACCCCGGCCAGCTGACTGCGCAGCTCGTCGGGCCGTTCGGCGTGGAAGCGGTGCAGGGTCGCGCCCTGGGCCCGGGCCACCACGCAGCCGTCGTACACCGTGCGGTGCGCGGTCGCCTCCACGAAGACATGGCCGTCCTCGACGATGGCCGGGATCACCGAGGAGTGGACCAGCGTCAGTGTGGGCAGCAGCAGCGTGTCCGGCGCGCCCAGCAGTGCGGCGAGCCGCTCCTCGATGTCGGGGTACAGGCGCGGGCTGCCCAGCAGCCGCGACCAGCTGGGGTGCGTACCCCACTGGCGCACAGCGGGATCGATCGCATCCATGACCTCCGGGTCCCAGTCGAAGCCCAGGTAGTTGCACGACGCGAAGTCGATCAGCCAGTGGTCGCCGCTGCGGATGTGCCGGCCGCGGACCTCGTCCAGGACCGCGTCGCTCATCGGGCTGGTGCGCCGCAGATGCTCCAGGTCCGCCCAGCGCGCCTCCCGGCGTCCCCGGGCGGCTTCGATCCGGGGCCGCGGAGTGCGGGCGGGCGCGAACGGACGGACGGTCGGCTCCCGCAGCACCTGCGCACTCTGCTCCACCGTCATCGGCCGGGCGAACAGGAACCCCTGCCCGAACCGGCACCCCATCCCGACCAGCAGATCCCGCTGCGCGGTGTCCTCGATCCCCTCCGCGATGACCTGCAGGCCCAGCGTGTCCGCGATCCGCACGATGCCCTCGACCAGGGCGACCTGCTGGGCGTCGCGCGCGATGTTGTCGATGAACGACTTGTCGATCTTCAGCACGTCGATGGGGAAGTCCTGCAGGTAGCGCAGCGAGGAGAAGCCGGTGCCGAAGTCGTCGACCGCGATGTGCACCCCGAGTTCCTTCAGCGTGTTCAGCACCGTCTGGAGCCGGTCGTCGCGCTGCAGCAGCACCGTCTCCGTCAGCTCCAGTTGCAGCGATCCCGGTTCGAGGCCCGGTGTGCTCAGTGCCGCACCGACCTGTTCGATGAACCCGGCGTCGCGGAACTGACGGGCGGAGACGTTCACACTGACGTACGGCGGCCGGGCGGGACCCGGCAGACGTTGCAGTCCCACGATGTCGTTGACCGCGTTCTCCATCACCCACGAGCCCAGCGCGGCGATGTGCCCGGTCTCCTCGGCGAGGCTGATGAACTGGTCCGGGGCGACGGCAGGCCGGCGCTCGTCCGGCCAGCGCACCAGCGCCTCGAACCCGACGACCTCGCCCCCGGTGATGTCCACGACCGGCTGGTAGCGCAGCCCGAACGCCTTGTCGGCGACCGCCTGGGCCAGCTGGGTCTGCAGATCGTGCCGCTCGACCATGCGGCTGCGCAGCAGGGGCTTGAAGCGGCGCCACTGCCTCTTGCCCGCCGCCTTCGCCGCGTACAGCGCGAGGTCGGCATGGCCCAGCAGCTGCTCCGCGTCCGTGCTGTCACGTGCCGTGGCCACGCCCACACTGGCCGACACCGTCACCGACTCGTCGGTCAGATCGAACGGCCGCCCCAGCGTCTGGATGACCTGGGCCGCCAGGAGCTCGGCGTCCAGTGGCTGCTTGGCGTCCTCCATCAGTACGGCGAACTCGTCGCCGCCGAGCCGGGCGGCGGTGTCGGTGCGCCGCAGCGCCCGGGACAGCCGGTTGCCGACGGCGACCAGCAGATGATCGCCGGCCCGGTGCCCCATGGTGTCGTTGACCAGCTTGAAGTCGTCGAGGTCGATGAAGAGCAGACAGGTCAGGGTCGACTCGCGGCGGCCGCGCAGCAGGGCGCGCTCGATCCGCTCCAGCAACAGCGTCCGGTTGGGCAGCCCGGTCAAGGAGTCGTGAAAGGCCCGCTGCGTCAGCTCCTGCTCCAGCCGCCGCTGCTCGGTCACGTCTCGCAGCGTCACCACCAGCCCGGACACGGTCCGCTCGTCCCGGAAGTCGCTGAATCGGACCTCCACCTCGACGCGCCCCTCATGACGACGGACCCACCAGTGATCGTGCCCGCCACGCGCGCCACGCTCCCGTACGGCGGTCAGCTGCCGAGCGGCCCGCTGCCGGTCACTCGGATCCACCAGGTCCGGAAGCGACACGCCGAGGAGCTCGTCGGTGCCGAACACTATTCGCGCGGACGGGCTGGCGTACCGGACGGTGTCGTCCTCCTCCAGGATCAGAATGACGTCGGCGGTGTTGCGGACGAGCGTGCGGAAGTACGCCTCGTTCTCCCGCCGGACCACCTCCTGGCGCAGCGCGACGCGCTCCATGGCCAGGCCGGCGTGGGAGGCCAGGATCTCCATGGAGCCCCAGGTCTCGTTGAGCTGCCCTTCCGGGGCGGCGACCAGCAGGATGCCCGGCACCGTCGCGGTCGGACGGTCCGGCTGGGTCATGGGGCACGCCAGGACGGACGGCAGGCCGTCCAGGTCGGCGGCGATGCCGGGGTCGAGGGCGGCCGGGTTCATCAGCCGGGTGCCGTGGGCGCCCAGGTCCGCCGCCGCATGCTCCGTCGGCGGCAGCAGCATGGTCCGGTGCGGTACGTCCGGGCCCAACAGCAGGTCGACCGCCGTGCGGCACGCCTGGTCGACCTCCTCCCGCCGGAAGGCGGAGACCAGCGCCGCCGCCGCTCCCCGCAAGGCCAGTTCGCGTGTGACGGCGTGGCGATGTGCCACGACCATCCCCGCCAGCCGCAGGATCACCAGGAGGAAGAGCACGCCCGAGAAGACCGCGATCACGGCGGCGTCCCGGGTCTGACCGCTCAGCCCCTCCCAGAGCAGGATCCCCGGCGCGATGAGTGTGGCCACGGCGAGCATGACCAGCCGGCGCGGCGGCGGCAGCAGAGACTCCCGCTGGGGCACGGAGGCCGTCAGCTCGACCATGGACGGATGCAGCGCCGCCAGGCCCCAGGCGGTGTAGAAGGCGACCCAGCCGAGGTCCAGGAAGCTGCCGGTCTGCCACACGTCGTACAACTGCAGGATCCCGTAGGCGATGTCGGTGACGAGCAGGGTCACCGTGCCGGCGACCAGCAGCCGTACGGCGCGATTGGAACCGTCGAGCGGGCTGGGGGTGAGCAGCCGGACCAGCAGGGCCAGCACGAGGATGTCGCCGAGGGGGTAGGCGATGCTGATGGCACGTTGCTGCCAGGTCATGCCCTGCACCACGGTCAGCGGTTGCACCAGGTACACCCACACGGGCAGGGCGAGGCCGGCGGTGACGATCAGCGCGTCGAGCAGGCTCGGCAGGTCGCGGTCGGCCCATCGGTGGCGCACCAGCCCTGACAGGCCGATCGCGACGAGCGGGTACATGGCCAGATAGCAGGCGTCGGCCGGGGAGGGGAACGGGTTGGAGGCTCCCAGATACTGCTCCATCACGAAGTAGTACGTGTCGCCCGCGATGAAGACGAGCAAGCCCGCCGCCAGGACCCACCACGGCCACTGGTGGGCGGGCCGGTACAGGCGGGTGCCGATCAGGATGGCGGCGACTCCGGCCAGCCCCATCACGGCCCACATCACGGGAACCATCACCGGTACGGTCATGTACACGACGGTGACGACCGCAACCAGGGTGATGTAGACGGCCATCAGCCGACGTGACGACGGTGTGGACATGTGCCTCCCCCCGTCGGGGAGACCGGGGCGTACGCCTGGTCTTGCACCTGGTCCTGCGGGTCCAATTGGAATCGATCGTAGGTTCGTCCGAGCGGCCCTGCATCTCGGGCGCGTGCCCTGCAGGGCGGAATCACCCCTCGCGAGCGGTGCCCTCAGCCGCGACCGTGGTGGAACCTGATGTGCAACTCCCGCACCTGCTCGACCAGTTCGGGCACCGGGCCGTCCACCGTCACACCGGGTGCGACCTCATGCACGGGGAGTGTCCGCACCGGTGGGGCTGGGACCCCCAACTCCGAAAGCCACGAGCCGAGTTGCTCGGACGAGGCGACGTAGACGATGCGGCCGAGGCCGACCCAGGCGTGCGCGGCCGCACACATCGGGCAGTGCTCGCCGGAGGTGTAGACCGTGGCGGCCTCCCGCTCCCCGGGCGTGAGGTGCGCCGCGGACCAGCGCGCCAGCTCGAACTCGGGGTGCCGGGTGCGGTCGCCCGAGGCCACGCGGTTGTGGTCCTCGGCGAGGACGGCGCCGTCCCCGCCCACCAGGACCGACCCGAACGGCTCGTCCCCGGCCTCCAGGGCCTCGGCGGCGAGTTCCACGCAGCGGCGCAGATGCGGCAGTTCCGTGTCCTTCACGACCATGGGCCGGCCTTTCCGGTGACAACGTGATCAACAGGACCCTACGGCGCGGGCATGCGCGGGGAAAGGAACGGGGCGGCGGGCCGACGGGGTGCCGCCCGCCGGGCCGGAAAACCCTTTGCCGCCCGGCCCGGCGGCTGCTGAGGTCTCTCCATGGATCACATGGAGCTGCTCGCCCTGTTCGACCGCGACCTGCGCGAAGGAGCGCCGCCGGACGGCCCCGGCGCCCGTGTCGAGCGGACCGGCGGCGTCGTCCGCCAGGTCGCTCCGGCGCCGGGCTGGAACGGCGTGGTGTGGTCGGCCCTCGACGAGGCCGGAGCGGACGCGGCGATCGCCGGGCAGATCGGCCACTACACCGGGCTCGGCCTCGACTTCGAGTGGAAGCTGTACGGGCACGACCGGCCGGCGGACCTCGGGCGGCGGCTGCGTGCCGCCGGGTTCACGCCCGGGCCCGAGGAGACGCTGATGATCGGCGAGGCCGCCGCCCTGGCCCTCGACACCGCACCGCCCGAGGGCGTGCGCGTCGTGCCGGTCACCGGCCCGGCGGGCGTCGATCTCGTGGCCGACGTGCACGAGAGGGCCTTCGGCACGGACAGCTCCTGGCTCCGCCACCAGCTCCTCGTCCGACTGTCGGCCGACCCCGACACGGTGGTCGCCGTGGTGGCGATGGACGGCGACGAGCCGGTCAGCGCGGCCCGCATGGAGCTCGTGCCCGGCACGCCCTTCGCCGGCCTGTGGGGCGGCGGCACCGTGCCGGGCCGGCGCGGCCGCGGTATCTACCGCACCCTGGTGGCCCACCGCGCCCACGCCGCCGCGACCCGCGGCTACCGCTATCTCCAGGTCGACGCCTCCAGCCAGAGCCGCCCGATCCTGGAACGGCTCGGTTTCGTGCCGCTGACGACCACGACGCCGTACGCGTACGCGCCCTGATCGAGCGGTGGACGCGGATGCCGGCTCCGTGAGGGGTGATGTCACATCAGGGCCCGCCCGATCCGTCGCACTGTCATGACGACGAACGAGAAGAGCCAGAGCATCCTCCTCGCCGGCGCGAGCGGCGTCCTCGGCAGACACATCGCGCACGCTCTGACCGAGGCGGGCCACAAGGTCACCGGTCTCGGCCGGAGCGGGGAGAACGGCATCCGGGCCGACCTCATGGACCGCGACGCACTGCTGCGGGCGGTCGACGGCCACCGCTTCGACACCGTGATCCACGCCGCGACCGCCCTGCGCAAGCCACCCATGCGCGACAGCGACATGTACGCCACCGACGCGCTGCGCATCCAGGGCACCGCCCACCTGGTCGAGGCCGCCCGCGCCGCCGGCGCCCGCCGCTTCGTCGTGGAGTCGATGGTCTTCGGCTACGGCTACGGCGACCACGGCGACCGCCCGCTCACCGAGGACGCCCCCTTCGGCCCGCCCGGCCGCACCCCCCGGCTGGAGCGGCACATCGCGGGGATGCGGACCAAGGAGCGGCTTGCCTTCGACGCGGAGGGGCTGGAGGGCGTCGCGCTCCGCTTCGGCTGCTTCTACGGCCCCGGCGGCACCGACGCCCTGTTGCCCCTGCTGCGCAAGCGGCAGCTCCCCGTGCCCGGCGACCGGGGCCGGGTGCTGCCGTGGGTGGAGCTCACCGACGCCGCCCGCGCGATGGCCGCCGCCGTGGAGCGCGGCCGGCCGGGGCAGGCCTACAACATCGCGGACGACACCCCGATGGGGTTCCGCGCCCACGTCGAGACCGTGGCCCGGACCTTCGGACTGCCGAAGCCGATGACCGTGCCGCTGTGGCTGATGAAGCCCATGTCGTACGCGCACACCATGATGGCGTCGCGACTCCGCGTGTCCAGCGCCAAGGCGGAGAGCGAACTCGGCTGGCGGCCGCTCTACGCGTCGAGCGGGGAGGGTCTCGCCGCGATGCGGGCGGCGAGCCGGGGCTGAGGTCCGCGCGGTCGGCGGGCCGGGGCTGAGGTCCGGGTGGTCGGCGGGCCGCTTCGAGCTCCGCTCGACAGGCGAGTCGCCGCAGGGCCCCGCACGGACGGTGGAACGTGGCGCGGCAGTCGATGCGTGAGCCGATCGGCGCGGCGGGCGTGAACGGGCCGGTCCGGGAGGCGGACCGGCCTGCGGTTCCTTGCCGGGGCGTTACGGCCTGGTCGAGGCCTTCGCCGCCGTTCCCGCGCACACCAGCCCGAGGATCACGGCCAGTGCACCGATGATGATGTTGTTCCACACGACACCGGCGTCCGGGCTTTCGCCGACGATCCACGGCGAGATGATCATCCACACCCCGAGCGCGCACATGGCCCAGCTCAGGCCGTACATGCGCTCCGGAGCGCGAGTGAACCCGAGCGCCAGCATGCCGATCGCGATGCCCATGATCAGGTTGTGGGTCACGAGGGCCGGCTGGCTGGTCGTGTAGTGGACTATCCAGGGGGAGGCGGCGCAGTACAGACCGAGCAGGAACACCGGCCCGTCCACGAGCGCCACATCGCGGCCGCCGAGCACGCGGGCGTACCGGTCCCGCATCTCGGAGGCATCCGGGTGGCTGGTGATGTCACCTCTGGTGTGCGAGACGTTGGCCATGATTCGTCTCCTTCATGGTGCAGGGCGGCCGCGTCTGGAGGGGTATGCGGTAAACGCCGCGTAAGCGTCATTCTGCTCTTATTTCCCCTTTATGTGTAGACGTCGGCGGGAGGGGCGGGATCTACCCGGCGGTACATGTCCGCGCGGATCGGGGGCATCCGCATGTGTACGACAGCGACCGATCGGCGTCGCCCCCGAGGGCGGCGCGGGACAGGGGAGGGCAGCGGACGTGACAGCGGCCATCAGCGCGAAGGTGTTGGAACGGTTCCCGGCGGGGTCCCCGCGCGGATCGTGGCCCGCGGAGGAGTACGCGGCACGCCGCCGCGCCGAGGGCGAACCCGCCACGGTCGTGATGGACCTGGAGTCGGACGCCTTTCTCGTGGTCGTACCGGCGGACGCCGACTGAGGCGGCGCCCGCCCCCACCGCAAGAGAGATCCGCCCCCTCGAGCCGTGCTGAAGCGAGACGGCCGAACCGGGGGCGCCCACGAACTCTTCCGGGGCGCCTCCGCTGAACCGGGCCGCCTCCGGTGAAATGGCCGGTCCGGGATGCGAGATGAGCCGCGCATTCCTTGACGGCCCTCGGCGTCCACTGCCACGATCCATGGCATGACCATGCGACTGGACCTCACGCGGCGACGCCACGTCGACCTCGCACGCGTCTCCAGCGCCTCCTGTCGCGCCGCAGCCTGAGTCCTTCGGCTCGCCGCTTCCTCTCACCGCCGTTTCCGCCTCCGGCCGGCCATCGCCGTACCGCCGGACGCCTCGTGCGGTGCCTTTCCCTCACGCCTGAATTCGGCGCTTCGGCACGCCTTCTACCTGTGTGCCCCCTGAATTCGGCGGTGCCCGCGCAGTCGCGCCTTCGCCCGGAAAAGAGAACCCATGGCCACCGTCCTGTCCGTCTCCGGCAGCCCCTCCGCCTCCTCCCGCACCAGCCGTCTGCTGCGCCACTTGGACAAGCGGCTGGCGGCCCAGGGCCATGACGTGATCCCGCTCGACGTCCGCACCATCCCCGCCGAGGCCCTGCTCGGCGCCGACTTCCGCCACCCCGCCATCGTCGAGGCCACCGAACTGTTCGCGCGGGCCGACGGAATCGTCGTCGGCACCCCCGTCTACAAGGCGTCCTACTCCGGCGTGCTGAAGGCCCTGCTGGACCTGCTCCCGCAGTACGCCCTGACCGGCAAGACCGTACTGCCGCTCGCCACCGGCGGCAGCGTCGCCCATGTGCTGGCCATCGACTACGCCCTGCGTCCGGTGCTCAACTCCATGGGTGCGGACCACATCGTGCAGGGCTGGTTCACCCTCGACAAGGACATCAGCGTGCAGGACGACGGCTCCCTGACCGTCGCGCCGGCCGCCACCGAGGCACTGCGCCAGGTGGTCGACCAGTTCTCCGCGGCGCTCGGCCGCGTCCCGCTGCTGGCCGTGGCGGGCTGAGACCGCCCGCCACCGCGCCACCGCACGTACCCCTCGATCGGAGACCCCGTGTCCCTCACCTTCCACTGGTTCCTGCCCACCAACGGCGACAGCCGCCATGTCGTCGGCGGCGGTCACGGCACCCCGGCCACCGCGTCCGGCCGGGACCGGCCGCCGACGGTCGCCTACCTGAGTCAGATCGCCCGGGCCGCAGAGGGGGTGGGTTTCGCGGGAGCTCTCACACCGACCGGTGCCTGGTGCGAGGACGCGTGGCTCACCACCGCGATGGTCGCCCAGCACACCGAACGACTGAAGTTCCTGATCGCCTTCCGGCCGGGCCTGATCTCGCCCACGCTCGCCGCGCAGATGGCGGCCACCTTCCAGCGCCAGACCGGCGGGCGGCTGCTGCTCAACGTCGTCACCGGCGGCGAGAACAAGGAGCAGCGCGCCTTCGGCGACTTCCTCGACAAGGACGGCCGCTACCGCCGCACCGGTGAATTCCTCCAGGTCGTACGGGAGTTGTGGCAGGGCGGGACCGTCGACCTGCACGGCGAGCACGTCCGGGTGGAGGGCGCCGCGCTTGCCCGGGTCCCCGCCCCCGTGCCCGAGGTGTACTTCGGCGGCTCCTCACCCATCGCCGGTGAGATCGCCGCCCGGCACGCCGACGTCTATCTCACCTGGGGCGAGCCGCCCGCCCAGGTCGCCGAGAAGATCGCCCGGCTGCGGTCACTGGCCGCCGCACGGGGTCGCACCCTGCGCTTCGGCATCCGGTTGCACGTCATCACCCGCGACACCGCCGGGCAGGCCTGGGCCGAGGCGGACCGGCTGCTCGACGGATTCGACCCGGAGACGGTGGCGTCGGTGCAGGCAGGGCTCGCCCGCAGTGAGTCCGAGGGGCAGCAGCGCATGCTCGCCCTGCACGGCGGCCGCCGCGACCGACTGGAGATCCACCCCAACCTCTGGGCCGGTATCGGCCTGGTGCGCGGCGGGGCGGGCACCGCCCTGGTCGGCAGCCACGACGAGGTCGCCGAGCGGATCAGGGAGTACCACGCCCTGGGCATCGACGAGTTCATCCTCTCCGGCTACCCGCACCTGGAGGAGGCGTACTGGTTCGGCGAGGGCGTCCTGCCGCGCCTCGCCGCGCGGGGACTGTGGCGGCATCCCGCGGACCGGGACGCCGCGCCCGCCGCATCCACTCCCTTCGCACCGGTCGCGAGCTGAGGCAACGCGGATCGCACACAAAGGCCGACCCTTGCAAGGGACTTGGGCGTCCTGGTCACCGAGAGGGCAGGCCCGCCCTCTCGGTGACCAGGAGGGGCACACCCATGAGGACCGCCTTACGCGCTCTGGTCGAGAAGGGTGGTCTCCCCCGAGCGGCCGCCGCCGTGCGTGACGCCAACCGGCGGCATCGCCCACTACACCGACGACGCCGGCTTCAGCCACGACAGCGCAGGACCCGGCTTCCCGGAGCACCGGTACGCCGAGATCCACGACGCCACCGAACAGAACATGACCTGGCTGGGCGCGGCCGGTGACGTCATCTCCACCGGCGGCGACCTCAATCGCTTCCACCGGGCCCCGGTCAAGGGCCACGTGCTGCCCCCGCGCCAGATGAAGGAGATGTTCGAGGAGGTCCCGGCCGGGCACGGCATCGGGTACGGACTCGGAGTCGAGTTCGCGCGGTTGTCCTGCGGTGTGAAGGCGGTCGGCAAGAGTGGCCGTACCAACGGCTCCCTGTCCGCGATGGTCGGCACCCAGGACGGCGAACACCAGCTCACCTTCAACATCAACGGCGACTGGCTCCCGGACTCCTCGCCCTACACCGATGTCATCGAAGCCGAGTTCTGCGGGAAGGTCCCGTCCCGGACGGACCGGGCGCCGGCCGTGCCCCGCCTCGGCTAACCGGACGCCAGCGAGCCGAGGTGCGTCCGGCGCGCCTCGGCCGTCTGGCCCTGCACCAGCAGGAACATGCCCTCGCGCGCCAGCCGTTGCGCCCGGTGGTCCAGGGCCATGGCGCGGCCGCCCCCGGCCACGATCGCCGCGGTGGTGGCCGCGCGCAGGAGGTCGTACGCGCGGGTCTTCACGGCCAGTCGTTCCGGGACGGAGTCCTGCGGGGAGGGCCGGTCGGCCAGGGCGTAGGCCTCCTGCCGTACCTCGTCGAGCCGGGCCCGCAGCGACCGGGCCGTCTCCCGGCCGTCGGGGGTCTGCGCCACCAGGTCCAGTGCGGCGTCCGCCACCCCGAACACGGCCGGACTGGCGTTGGCGGCCCGGGGGAGGTCGACCAGGGCGAACTCCGCCTGCGAGGTGCGCAGCACGACGCACTCGTCCGGAACCCACAGGCCGTCCAGCTCCAGGGACACCGTACGCGCGGCGGTGAGGGCCGCGAGCCGCATCGGTGCCGACGGTGTCAGCCCCGGCTGCTCGCGGGCCTCGGTGAACACGAACACCACCTCGGCCGCATCCGTCACCCCGGCCAGCAGCATCACGTCATTCAGCCCCCAGCCCGTGTACCAGGGCACCCGGCCCTCGAACCGCCAGCCGCCCTCCTCGGCGACGGCCCGCACGGGCACCCGGGGGAAGGCACAAACATGGGCGAACGCGATGCCGGCCATCAGCTCGCCGGTCGCCAGCGGGCGCAGCAGCTTCTCCCGGACGGGGGAGTCGTAGGTGGTGAGCAGCTTCACCGGGGTGTGGTGCTGTGTCTGCACGAACCATGTGGAGCAGCACGCCCCGGCCAGGATCTCCGCTGTCTCCCGCGCCACCGCCACGGGCGCGTCCGCCCCGCCGTGCTCCCGCGGTGCGACCACCCCCAGCAGCCCCGCCCGCTTCACCGCCTCGACATGGCTCGCGGGCACACCCTCCTGGTCGACGCGCTCGGCCTGCGGGACGAGGAGGTCGTGCGCCAGTCGCTGTGCGCCGGTGACGAGGGGATGGGGTGTGGTGGTCATGGGAGGAATTCTCGCGGGCGAGCGGCGCGGGGCGGCGATCCGGGGGCGTGTCGTCGGTCGGCCACGTCAGGGTCGTGCGTCCAGCTCCGTGAGCACGTCGAAGTCGAACCCGTCGGCCCGCGCCAGGTAGATCCGC
Source organism: Streptomyces luteogriseus (assembly GCF_014205055.1). Taxonomy (NCBI): domain Bacteria; kingdom Bacillati; phylum Actinomycetota; class Actinomycetes; order Kitasatosporales; family Streptomycetaceae; genus Streptomyces; species Streptomyces luteogriseus. The sequence continues at coordinate 479,604 of NZ_JACHMS010000001.1, read as the reverse complement.
TGGCGGACATGGGCGTCCCGCAGGTGCAGCAGCCCGCGTGGGCCCTCGTAGGACACCGACCCCGCTCCGGCCGCCGCGCCGATCGCCGAGACGTCCAGCGTTCCGGCCCTCCTCAGCAGCGCGGCCAGCAGCAGCACACCCTCGTAGCAGGACTCGCCGAGGCTGCCGAGCGCGGGTGCCTGGACGCCGTAGCGGGCGGCGTACCGCCCGTGGAAGTCCAGGGTGTCGCGATTGGCCAGCGAGGCGAAGAACCCGGCCGTGCTGTAGAGGTCCTCGGTGGCCTCCGCGCCGCTCGCCACCAGCATGTTCTCGTCCATCAGCGTACTCAGCCGCAGACAGCGCGCGTGCAGGCCGTAGGCCGCGAACGCCCGGTTGAAGCGCACCGCGTCACTGCCGACGAGCAGCATCAGCACCGCGTCGGCGTCCGAGCGTTCGACGTGCCGCAGCACCGGCTCGAAGTCGTGGGTGCCGAGCGGCAGGTACGCCTCACCGGCGACGCACCCGCCGCGGTCCCGGGCGTAGCCGCGGGCCGAGCGGGCCGTGTGGCGCGGCCACACGTAGTCGTTGCCCACCACGAACCAGCGCCGCACCCCGCGCTCGCGCGCCAGCAGGTCCATGGCCGGCCGGAGCTGGTCGCGCGGGGTCTCGCTGGTCAGGAACACCCCCGCCGTGTCCTCCCCGCCCTCGTACAGCGCGGTGTACACGTAGGGGACGCGGTGCGCGATCCGCGGTGCGAGCGCCTGCCGCACGGAGGAGATGTGCCAGCCCGTGACGCCCTGCACGGCGCCCAGGTCCACCAGCGCCTCGACCTCGTCGGCGATGTCGTGCGGCGCGCCCGAGCCGTCGACCGGCACCAGCCGGAGCTGTCTGCCGAGCACACCGCCGTCCCGGTTGACCTCCTCGGCCGCCAGCCGCGCGCACAGCTCGCACGTGGGCCCGAAGATCCCGGCCGGCCCCAGCAGGGGGAAGACGAGGGCCACACCGAGCACGGAGTCGTCGGCCGTGAACCACTCGGGCCCGGGAAGGTCGCGCCGGATCATGGCGTCATGATTCCGGCTCCATGGGGCGAACTCCAGTGCGTCTCCTACGATGGACACTCTCTCGGCACCAAGGAGCAGGGATGTCCAGCCCCACCCCGCGTCGGCCCGACGACCTCGTGCAGTTGCTGACGCGGGCCGAACGGCTCGCGGCGCGCCGGTTGCAGGGCGTGCTGGAGGCGGAGGGCTGCTCGCTGGACGCGTGGCGGGTACTGGCCTCGCTGTCGGACGGCGAGGGGCACCACATGACGGGACTCGCGGAGGCCGCCTTCCTGCCGCCTCCGACGCTGACCAAACTGGTCGACCAGCTCGTCGACCAGAACCTCGTGCACCGCAGGGTCGATCCGTTCGACCGCCGTCGCGTCCTCGCCCATCTCACCCCGCGCGGCCAGGAGTACTGGCAGCGCGTCGACCGGGCGGTCCGCGCCGGCCGGCCCTCGCTCGGCGAAGGCGACGACGCCCTGCTGCGGTCCCTGCTGGACCGGCTGGCGGCGACGCTGGAGGACCCGGCGCGCGTGTGAACGCTCCAAGGCGCCGGACGGCACGGACGGGTCGCCGATCGCGCCGTGCCGAACACGGAGTGACGGGCCGTCGACCAGCGTGGATCCCGACAGGTCTACACCTGACTGGTCTACACCCTTGACTGGTACAGACCAACGCGGTTGAGTGTGGCTCCACAGCCCCCACCACGGCCGCCCCCCACGCCGTGACCGGACCACCGGTGCGTGCGGTCAAGGGTCTGCTTCACCCTGCCCTTCGTCAGGGTGCGGCCGTGCTCCGCGAAGGAGTTGAACCCGTGTCGAGACGCCGTATCTCCGCAGTTCTGGCCACCCTCGCCCTCGCCGGCGCCGCGCCGGTGCTCCTGCCCGCCTCGAACGCCTCGGCCGCCGCCTGCTCCAGCTACCCGAACTGGACGGCCGGGAAGTCGTACGCCGCCGGCGACATCGTCCGCTACACCGACGGCAAGGCGTACATCGCCGAGCACGCCAACCCGGGCTACGACCCGGTCATCAGCACCTGGTACTGGGAGCCGTACGCCTGCGACAGCGGCCCCGGCACCCCGAACGCCCGCTTCGTGGTGAGCGAGGCGCAGTTCAACCAGATGTTCCCGAACCGCAACTCGTTCTACAGCTACAGCGGCCTCACCGCCGCCCTGAGCGCCTACCCCGGCTTCGCCAACACCGGCAGCGACACGGTGAAGAAGCAGGAGGCCGCCGCCTTCCTCGCCAACGTCAGCCACGAGACGGGCGGTCTGGTGCACGTGGTGGAGCAGAACACCGCCAACTACCCGCACTACTGCGACTGGAGTCAGCCCTACGGCTGTCCGGCCGGGCAGGCCGCCTACTACGGGCGCGGCCCGATCCAGCTCAGCTGGAACTTCAACTACAAGGCAGCGGGCGACGCGCTCGGCATCGACCTGCTCAACAACCCCTGGCTGGTGCAGAACGACTCGGCCATCGCCTGGAAGACCGCCCTGTGGTACTGGAACACCCAGACCGGCCCCGGCAGCATGACCCCGCACAACGCCATGGTGAACGGCGCCGGGTTCGGCCAGACGATCCGCAGCATCAACGGCTCCCTGGAGTGCGACGGCAAGAACCCGGCGCAGGTCCAGAGCCGTGTGAACAACTACCAGCGGTTCACGCAGATCCTCGGCACGTCACCCGGTGGCAACCTGTACTGCTGACGCCGGACCCTACGGCGTGGTGTCATGCGGGATGTCATGAACCTGACTGATTGACCGAAGGGCATCCCTCATGCGCCTACGCACCCCCCACGCCCTGCTCGCCACGGCCGCGGCACTGGCCGCCGCGGTCGTGGCCCCCCAGCCCGCAGCCGCCGCCGTTCCGGCCCCGGGTGCGTACTACGTCCAGAGCGCCACGACCGGACTCAACGCGGCCGACAACGCCGGCGCGGTCGAGCAGCACAGACCCCGCGGCAACGAGGACCGCCAGCAGTGGCAGCTGAAGCAGCACGGCTCCGCGTACCTCCTGGAGAACACCGACGCGCCCGGCACCTGTCTCGGCCGCACCGGCGACCAGGCGGCGTCCGTCGCCTGCGCGAGCTCCGACGCACCCTGGGAGATCACCCCGCTCGACGCCGACCGCTACACGCTCAGGGTTCCGGGAACCACCCATCACCTCACGGTGGCGCCCGCCCCGGACGGCGCCACCTACCCCGCCCGGCTCGCCCTCGGCGGCTCCGGCGACCTCGCCACCTGGTACCTCACCCCGGTCACGCCCGCCACCCACCCCATGCCGCCGCAGGACCGGCGCACCCTGGACCAGGTCACGTTCCTCACCACGCACAACGCGTACGCCAACGGCGTCGACGGCGGCTTCGCCCCGCCCTTCGTCAACCTCGTGCCCAACCAGACCCGTGGCATCGAACGCCAACTCGCCGACGGCGTGCGCGGATTCATGCTGGACATCCACCAGACCCCCGACGGTGCGATCCTCTGCCACAACAGCTGCACCCTCGTCAGCAGGCCCGTCGCCCTGTGGGTCGACCTCCAGCGCATGGTCGACTTCCTGAAGGCCCACCCCGACCAGTTCGTCACCGTCCTCCTGGAGGACTACGTCGATCCGGCCGTCCTGCGCGCCGAACTCGCCCGTGTCAAAGGCCTGTCGGACATGCTCTACCGGCCCGATCTCACCGGCGTGCGGCAGAACGGCTGGCCGACGATGGCGGAACTGGCCGCAGCCGGCGACCGGCTGCTGATCTTCACCGACCACAGCCGCTCCGCCGACCAGGCCGCGGGCCTGACCCGGGACAGCTTCGGGGTCATGTACCAGCGCGAGTGGACCGTCGAGAACTACTGGTCGATGGGCTCGGGCCTCGGCACCTCCGACTGGTCCTGCTACAGCCGCTGGTACGGGGCCGACACCAACATCCCGCTGACCCGCACCGAACCGGGATTCCGCCCGCTGTTCGTCATGAACCACTTCCGTGACGTCCCGCTCACCGGCACGGCCGGCACGGACAACACCAAACTCGCCGACCGCGCCCAGAGGTTCTGCCAGCCGGCCGCCCGCAAGAAGCCCACCTTCCTCGCCGTGGACCACTACGACCGCGGCAACCCGGCCTCCGCCGTCGCCACCCTCAACTCGTACACGTATCCGTAAACCGGCTTCGCCGCCCCGCGTGCCGTGTGTGAGACTCCGCCGATGAGCTCACAGACGATCACCGCGGACGCCGCCGGCACCTGGAAACTCGGCGACCTGCCCGTCCACCGCCTCGGCTTCGGCGCGATGCGGCTGACGGGCAGCGCCGCCTTCCACCACGGCACACCGAGCGACCGCGACCGGTCGATCGCCGTCCTGCGCAAGGCGATCGACCTCGGCGTCAACCACATCGACACGGCAGCCTTCTACTTCTCGTCGCTGCGCTCCGCCAACGAGCTCATCAACAGCGCCCTCGCGCCCTACCCCGACGACCTGGTCATCGTCACCAAGGTGGGCCCGTACCGTGCCCACGACGGGGAGTGGGGCCCCTCGGCCCGCCCCGAGGACCTGCGCGGCCACGTCGAGGAGAACCTGCGCCAGCTCGGCCGGGACCACCTGGACGTGGTCAACCTGCGCCGGATGCCGAAATGCGACTCCATCGCCGAGCACTTCGGCGCCCTCGTGGAGCTGCGCGAGGCAGGCCTGATCCGCCACGTCGGCATCTCCAACGTCACCCCCCGGCATCTCGCCGAGGCCCAGGCCATCGCCCCCGTCGTCTGCGTCCAGAACCGGTACGCCCTCGACCGCCCCGACCCCGACAGCGACGAGCTGCTCCGCGTCTGCGGCCAACAGGGCATCGCCTTCGTGCCGTTCTACGCCGTCGCGGGCGAGGCCGCCGAGCAGGGCGCCACCACGGCCCACGGCGAGGATGTCCGTGCCGTCGCCCGGGCCCATGGCGCGAGTCCCGCCCAGATCCGCATCGCATGGACCCTGCACCAAGGCCCGCACGTCCTGTCCATCCCCGGCACCGGCAACCCCGGCCACCTCACGGAGAATGTGGCGGCGGGCGCGATCCGCCTCACGGACGAGGAACTGGACCGGCTCGGCAGGGCGCGCCACAAGGCCTGCTGACGGCGTCTACACGGCCCAGACGCCCTCCCGCATGAGATGCCTGCGGGGCAATTCCCGCACTTCGCACCACACCTGCACCGCGCGGGGCCGCACCTGGAAGAACGCGTACGACGCGTGGTCCTCGCGCGGATCCCAGCCGGTTTTCGCGAGAAAGGCCTCGGCCGCCGACGACGGCACCTCCCGCATCGGGTACGTCCGCACCTCACCGTCGACGAGCGCGACGTCCCGGGTGTCCCCGAGGGCCAGCCGCGTCCGCCCGCCGTCCCGCAGATTGCGGCCGGTGGGATTGGTCAGCCGGGTGCACAGCCACACGGCCTCGTCGTGCCACACGAACCACAGCGGGACCAGACACGGCACTCCCTCGGCGTCCGCCGTCGCCACCCAGATGTCGGTCTCCCGCTCCAGCCGGCCCAGCAGGTCCGCCTTGCGCTGTTCGGGGGTGCGGGGCGGCTCAGTGATCTTCATGGTGGGGACGCTAGCGGCCGGAGGGGCGGGGCGCCTCCGGCCGCAGCCCTAGGCCCGGGGCCCAGGGCTGCGGCCGCGAAGTCCCGCCTGCGCCGCGCGAGTATGGGGACTTCACGGACACGACCTAGTACCTCTGGTCGAGGTACTGCGCCACGCCCTCTCCGAGTGACCAGTCCGCCGACTCGTTCTCCGTCAGGACGACGAACACGTTCCGCGGCTCCGTGCCCGCGTACGCGTGGGCCAGCTCGGCGATCCTTCGGTGGAGCGCCTGCTTCTGCGTGGGCGTGCGGCCGGACCGCAGTGTGATCGCGACGTACGCGATGCCGTCGTCGCGGTGCACGCCGAGGTAATCGTCGTGGCACAGGGTGCCGCTCGTGCCGTCGTGGTCCGTCAGCACCTGGAACCGGTCGTCGGGCGGAATGCCGATGGTCTCCGTCAGGGCGTCGTGCACGGCCCGGCCGAGTGCGGCGAGGCGCTCGGGACCGGCCCGGAGCGTGTCGATGCGGACGAAGGGCATGGGGTCTCCGGAAGTCGATGATCGCGAGTGTACATACTAGTAGTTACAGTCGCGATCCCGGAAGGCGGCCAAGTAGTTGGCATCCCCGGAGTTTTACGTATAACCTCTCCGGTCAACCACCCGCTCCGAGAGGCTCCGATGAGACGTATCGCCCTGGTCACCCTCGTCGTCGACGACTACGACGAGGCGATCCGCTTCTACACCGACGCCCTCGGGTTCCGGCTCACCGAGGACGCGCCCCGGCCCGACGGATCCCGCTGGGTCGTCGTCGAACCCGGCACGCCGGGAGCCGCCACCGGGCTGCTGCTGGCCCGCGCCAAGGGGGACGCCCAGGCCGCCCGGGTCGGGGACCAGACGGGCGGACGCGTCGGGTTCTTCCTGCACACCGACGACTTCGCGCGCGACCACGCCCGTATGACCGCCGCGCGCGTGACCTTCCTGGAGGAGCCGCGGCACGAGCCGTACGGCACCGTCGCCGTCTTCCAGGACCTGTACGGCAACCGCTGGGACCTGCTCCAGCCCGCCGGCTGACTCTTCCCCATCGCTTCGAACGACCCGCCCGAGGAAAGACCCGCCATGACTGCTACGCGCGTAGACGCCGACCTGATCCGCCGCCTCCCCAAGGCCGTGCTGCACGACCACCTCGACGGCGGCCTGCGCCCCGCCACCGTGGTGGAGCTGGCGGAGGCGGTCGGCCACACCCTGCCCACCACCGACCCGGACGAGCTCGCCGCCTGGTACTACGAGGCAGCCAACTCCGGTGACCTGGTGCGCTACATAGCCACCTTCGAGCACACCCTCGCCGTGATGCAGACCCGCGAGGGCCTGCTGCGCACGGCCGAGGAGTATGTCCTCGACCTGGCCGCCGACGGTGTCGTGTACGGCGAGGTGCGCTACGCCCCCGAGCTGAACACCAACGGCGAGCTGACCATGGCCGAGGTCGTGGAGACCGTCCAGGAGGGTCTCGCGGCGGGCATGGCGAAGGCCGCTGCCGCGGGTACGCCCGTGCGGGTCGGCACCCTGCTGTGCGGGATGCGGATGTTCGACCGGGTGCGCGAGGCGGCCGACCTGGCCGTGGCGTTCCGCGACGCGGGTGTCGTCGGCTTCGACATCGCCGGTGCAGAGGACGGCTTCCCGCCCGCCGACCACCTCGCGGCCTTCGAGCACCTGCGCCGCGAGAACGTGCCCTTCACCATCCACGCCGGGGAGGCGCACGGCCTGCCCAGCATCCACCAGGCCCTCCAGGTCTGCGGCGCCCAGCGCATCGGGCACGGCGTGCGCATCACCGACGACATCCCGGACCTCGCGGCGGGCAAGCTCGGCCGGCTCGCGGGCTGGGTGCGCGACCGGCGCATCGCGCTGGAGATGTGCCCGACGTCCAACCTTCAGACGGGCGCCGCCACCTCGATCGCCGAGCACCCGATCACCGCGCTCAAGGACCTCGGCTTCCGCGTCACCCTCAACACCGACAACCGGCTCGTCTCGGGCACCACCATGACCCGTGAGATGTCCCTGCTGGTCGAGCAGGCGGGCTGGACCGTCGAGGATCTGCGCACGGTCACCGTCAACGCCCTGAAGAGCGCGTTCATCCCGTTCGACGAGCGGAACGCACTCATCCACGACGTGGTGCTGCCCGGTTACGCCGCCGCGCTCTGAAGCAGCCCCCGCAGGTAGGCGGCCTGTCCGATGTGCTGGAGATCGTCGGACAGGACGCTGACCAGCCGGACGCCCAGGGTGACCGGCGGGTCCCAGCGCTCGTCGACCACCCGCTCCAGGTCCTTGGCGGTGAGGCCCCGCAGGGCGTCCAGGCTCTGCTCGTGCACCGCGTCGTAGTAGCCGGTCAGCAGCTCGCCCGAGTCGACCCGGACCCGGGCGACCTTGGCGGGGCTGTGGCCGTAGCCCGTGTCACGGCGTGGCAGGTCAAGACCGAAGCGCTTCTCCCAGTCCTGGGACAGCCACACCTGTTCCAGACCGAAGGCCTCGGCCATGTGATCGTCCTGGACGCGGGTGAGGTGCCAGACCAGCCAGGCGATCGAGTTGGTGTCGGGGGAGGGGCGGGCGCTCAGCTCGTCGGGCCCGAGCCCCTCGACGGTGGCGTGGACTTCTTCGCGGATGCGGCTGAAGCCGTCGATGAGGATGTCCTTCGCATGCATGAGTCCACCATCGCGCATCGCCGGGGATCACGCGTCGGGAACCCAGCTCCCGTGGAAACCCAGCGGCACCCGGCCCGGGAGGTGGATCCGGGCCACCGGCTCCCCGTTGAAGTCCTGGGCCGCGAGGATCACCAGGTCCGACGCCCCGCGGTCGGGGTTGTGCACATACGCGATCGCATACCCGTCGTCCTCCGCCGCCCGCTCGTCGCACGGGTCGGACGGCACGAACACCGCCTCGCTCGCCGTCGCGTCGGCCGCCAGCCGGTGCACCTCGGAGGTGCCGCGCAGCAGGTCGTGCTTGATGAGCGCGTTGGCGAAGGCCCCGTCGGGCGGGCTGCCGTCGACCGCCTGGTAGGCGCGCGACATCTCCGCGGCCGCGGCCGAGTAGCCGTACCGGTGCCTGCGGGACACCAGCGCCTCGTTCACGCGCGGGAACTCCTGGGGGCGGTCGTCGAGGGTCCTGGTCCGCACCCGCCCGTGCCGCAGGTCGACCGTCCAGCGGTCGAGCCGCGGGGTGCCCGCCGTGTGGGGGCCGCCCGAGCCGTTGCCGGCGACGAGGAACGGCGCGTCGAAGTTCGTCATGTCGACGACGATGTGCGGCCCCTCCTCGTACGCGTTGAGCGTGTGCGAGTAGTAGACCGGGTCGACCTCGAACCAGCGGACCGGGCCGCCCTCGCGTGGCAGCACACCGACCCGCGCCGGATGCCGGTCGTTCCAGACGTACGGCACGAGGTCGCCGCGCTCGGCGCCCGCCGGGTCGAAGGTGACCGGCATGTCGAGGATCACCACGTGGTTCTCGGTGAGTGCGAAGTCGTGGATCATCGGCGCGTCCGCCACCGGGATCCTCGTGGTCCGCACGACCTCGCCCGCCGGTCCGACGACCAAGTGCCGGACGTGGTCCCAGGTCGGGTAGTAGGCGATCGCGTGCAGCTCGTCGGCCCGGACGTCGAACTTGGTGTGCGCGGTGAGCGGGCCCTGGAGTGTGCCCCGGAAGTCGTACGTGCCGACGGTGTTCAGCTCGTCGTCGAGTTCGTACGGCAGCGGCCCGCTCTCCTGGAGCGCGAGGATCCGCCCCCGGTGGGGGATCACATGGGTGTTGCACGGGAAGTCGTCCGGCGGCACGGGACCCGGGTAGGGCTCGCCCAGCTTCTTCGCCACCTGCGAGGAGCGCACCCAGCGGTTGCGGTACCACTCCGCCCGGCCCTCACGCAGCCGCACCCCGTGCACCATGCCGTCTCCGAGCATCCAGTGGTGGGCGCGCGGGTCCTCCAGCCCCAGGACGTTGGGGCCGTTGCGCAGATAACGGCCGTTCAGCTCACGCGGAACGCGGCCCGTGACCGGCAGGTCGAAGGCCGTCAGCTCCTCGGTGACGGGCGCGAACGCGCCCTCCAGGAAGGGAAAGCGGCGCGGTGCGGTGGGCGCCGCCAGGGCCGGAGGGGCTCCGGCGCCGACGAGCGCGCCGGCCGCCGTGACCGCGGCCGCGCCGCGCAGCACGCTCCGCCGTGTGGGATCCGTCATCTGGCCTACTCCTGACCGTCGTCGCCTCCGGGAACGGTCACGAGTCTGCTGTGCGGAACGGGCCGGGTCAGGAGGGGTGGACACCCTCCTGGGGTGGTGCCAGACCCCCTGTTTCCAGCAGGCCCATCAGCGCCCGGGCCGCCGGACTGGTCGCCTGCTCGGGCGGCAGCAGCGCCACCGTCTCGTACACGGCGTCTCCGGCCCCCTTCACCGGCAGGGCGGTCAGCGAGGCGCGCTTGTGCCGGAAGTGACGGGGCACGACGGCGATGCCGAGGTCCTCGTCCACGAGGTCGAGGAGACTGTGCACGTCGTTGACCTCCAGGGCGACGCTCCGGCGGACGCCCGCCGCCGCGAACGCCGCGTCGGTGGTACGCCGCGGCCCCCAGTCCGGATGGAAGTCGACGAAGACCTCACCGCCGAGATCCTCCGGCGTCACGGCAACGCCGGCCGACGCGAGCCGGTGACTCGGATGGCACAGCACGGTCATCGGCTCGCTCGTCAGCGGCACCGCCCGCAGCTGGTCGGTGTCCTCCTGGGCGGTGCGCACGGCGAACGCCAGATCCAGGCGCCCGGCCGCGACGTCCTCCGCCAGGGCCCCCGAGCCCGCCTGGCGCAAGCAGATCTCCACGTCCGGGTGGCTCCGCCGGAACGCGGCCAGCAGCCCCGCCACGTGCACCCCGGCGATGCACTGCTCGGACCCGAGCGCGAGCATCCCGCGCAGCACGCCCTGCACCGCGGCCACCGCCTCGTGGGCCGAGCGGACCTGCGCCAGGATCCGCTCCGCCTCGCCGAGCAGCGCCCGCCCGGCGGGGGTCAGCGTCACCCGGCGGGTCGTGCGCACGAACAGCGGCGTCTGCAGCTCCCGCTCCAGCGCCCGAATGGAGGCCGACAGGCCCGACTGGGACACCAGCAGGCGTTCCGCCGCCCGGGTGAAGTGCTGGTCCTCGGCGACCGCGACGAAGTGCTGCAAGTGGCGCAGTTCCATGACTGAGAAGCGTAGTCGCTGAATTCCATCGGATTCTTCTGTTGGACGCATGGGCGCAGGTCACGCCAGAGTGGACAGCGGTTTCCTCCCGACCGTGCCAACCCCTCTGGAGTCGCGTTGTACACCGCACACCCCGACCGCTACGCGGACATGCCCTACCGGCGCACCGGACGCAGCGGCCTGAAGCTCCCCGCGCTCTCGCTCGGTCTGTGGCACAACTTCGGCCCGGACCGGCCCGTCGAGACGCAGCGCGCCATCCTGCGGCGCGCCTTCGACCTCGGTGTCACCCACTTCGACCTGGCCAACAACTACGGCCCGCCGCCCGGCGCCGCCGAGTCCGCGCTGGGCGAGTTCCTGAAGGCGGACTTCGCGCCGTACCGCGACGAGCTGGTGATCTCCACCAAGGCCGGCTACCTGATGTGGCCGGGCCCGTACGGCGAGTGGGGTTCCCGCAAGTACGTGCTGTCCTCGCTGGACCAGAGCCTGAAGCGGATGGGCCTGGACTACGTCGACATCTTCTACTCGCACCGCCCCGACCCGGACACCCCGCTCGAGGAGACGATGGGCGCCCTGCACTCGGCGGTGCAGCAGGGCAAGGCGCTCTACGTCGGCGTCTCGAACTACTCGGCGGAGCAGACCCGCGAGGCCGCCCGCATCCTGGGCGAGCTGGGCACCCCGCTCCTCATCCACCAGCCGCGCTACTCGATGCTGGACCGCCGCCCCGAGGACGAGGGCCTGCTCGACGCCCTCGACGAGCTCCAGGTCGGCTCCATCGTCTTCTCGCCGCTGGAGCAGGGCGTGCTCTCGGCCCGCTACCTCGACGGCATCCCCGAGGGCTCCCGGGCCGCGAGCGACAGCCCCTTCCTGAACTCCGACGCGCTCACCGGGGACCTCGTGGGCCGGCTGCGCGACCTGAACGACATCGCGAAGTCCCGCGGTCAGACCCTCGCCCAGATGGCGCTGGCCTGGGTGCTGCGCGGCGGCCGCGTCACCTCCGCGCTGGTCGGCGCGAGCAGCGCGCGGCAGATCGAGGACAGCGTCGGCGCCATCCGCAACCTGGACTTCGACGCGGACGAGCTGGCCCGCATCGACGCCATCGTCAAGCAGTAGCGGGTCCGCCCGCCCGGGTCTGCCCACCCCGGGACGGCCGCCTCCGGGTACCCGGGCCGCGAGCGGATCGGCTCACGAGCCGATCCGCTCCTCGAGGCGTACGGTCACCGTGTCGCCCTCCTCCTTGCCGATCGCCTTGCGGACGTCCGCCTTCACGGGCAGCTTGTGCGTGCCGTCCCCCAGGGCCATGAAGGAACTGCGGAACGGGCGGCCGTCGATCGTCCCGCGGACCTTCACCAGGCCGCGGGTGCCGAAGAACTCGACGGACCGGGGCCAGACCAGATAGGTCCAGCCACCCTCGGCGGGGCTTTTTCGCAGGACGGCGGTGAACTCCGCGTCCAGTTCTCCCGTGACGGTCATGACGCCCTCCGGTGCTCGGTGGCCTCTCCCTCGTGCAGACCGCCGGACGCCGGAGAACTCATCGCGACGCCGGCCTCACGCTACGGCGGGCACCCGGTCCAGGAACCCGAGCACGGACCTGATCCGCCCGTGCCCGTCCAGGGTGATCACATCCGACCCGGCGACGGGAGCCGAGCCGTCGGCGGTGCTCACCGGTTCCCACGAGAGGCGGGCGATGCCGTGGTGCCCGTCGACGGCACCGGTGAGCCGGAACTCGAACCCCGGAAACCGTTCCCGGGCCGCCGCGATCACGGCGGCGATCCCCTCGTGACCACCGGCGTCGGCTCGAAGCAGCGGGCGACGGCGGCGTCGTGACGGTGGGGGAGCGGGCATGGGTGATCAGCTTCCAGGACGTCGTATCTGCTGGTCAGGGCCCGTACTCCCCTCGCGGTGAACTCGGTGTGACCACCTTGCCCGCACCGGCCGGGAGCGTCGATCACCTCCGGAGTCATGAGCCGTTGCGGCCCCTCGCCGGATTTCGGCCAACTCGGCGGGTGAATATGCCAGGAGAGTGGCCGGAAAGTCGTGGTGACAGTGATTCAGTAGTGAACATACTGACCTGCGAGAGCGCTTTTCACATCGAGCGACGGCGCCCTCACGCACAGCACGCGAGCCGTATGTGGAAGCGAAGCCGGGCCGGCGGACGGGCAGGGCGACGGGGGAGGGTCACGTGCACGACGAGTTTCTGTGCCACGTCACGGCGTACGGAGTCTGCGACGGCCGCCGTATCGGAGTGCCCCTCGGAACCTACCGGGCGCCCACCCTCGCCCTCGCCCTCTGGTGGTTACGTGACCGGGCCTCCTGGATCGCCCAGCGTCTCGATCCCCAGCCCGACGCCGAGCACTTACCGCCGGGCGCGCTCGTGCCGGTCGCCCACACCGCGCCCGACGTGCCCGGGCTGCTGCGCGCCTGGTGCGCCGATCCCGCCCAGCAGGAGCGGGTCGCCGAGGAGTTGGCGGCCGGACGGCTGGTACGCATCGCCACCAGTGACGACACCACCGAATACGAACTGCTCGCCGAGTCCGTGGACGCCCTCCGGATGCAGCGCGCCGCTCCCTTCGTCGGCATCACCGTCGGCTGACCTGCCGAGTCGCCGACCCGCTGACCGCCTGACCCGCTCATCGCCTCGCCCGCCCAGGCGCACAACGGGGCAAATCGGTAGAATCTTGACCATGGCGCAACCCTCGGTAGCACCAGAGCTCGTGCTGGAGACAGAGACCGGCACCACCGTGATGATTCCGGGACGCGACTACCACGTGGGGCGCGACCCGATGTGCGAGATCGTCATCGACGACGACCGGGTCTCCTGGCACCACGCGGTGCTGAAACCCGAGGACGGTCACTGGACCATCGAGGACGAGGACAGCACCAACGGCACCTACGCCGACGGCCGGCGCATCCACGAGTGGGACGTCGGACCCGGCAGCGTCATCCGCTTCGGCAATCCGGCCGACGGACCGCGCATGACCCTCACGGGCCGCCCCGCCCCCGTCCGCCGTACCCCGGAACGCCCCTCCGCCGTCTCCATGCCGGCCCACACCGGCACCTACCGGCAGCCCACGACCGTAAGGCCGCTGCCCACCCGCACCGTCCGCATCGGCCGCGCGACCGACAACGACCTCGTCATCGACGACCTCCAGGTCTCCCGGCGGCACGCCGAACTGCGCGCCCTGGCCGACGGAACCTACGAGATCATCGACGTGGGCAGCCACAACGGCACCTACCTCAACGGCAGCCCCGTCACCAGGGCCCCGGTCGGCCAGGGCGACATCGTCGGCATCGGCCACTCGGCGTTCTGCCTCGTCGGCGACCAACTCCAGGAGTATGTCGACACCGGTGAGGTCTCCCTCGACGTACAGGACCTCGCCGTCTCCGTCGACCGCGGCCGCAAGACGCTCCTCGACCACGTGTCGTTCCCGGTGGGGGAGAAATGCCTGCTCGCCGTCGTCGGCCCGAGCGGCGCCGGCAAGTCCACGCTCCTCAACGCCCTCACCGGCCAGCGGCCCGCCAACAACGGCACCGTCCTCTACGACGGCCGCGACCTCTACCGCGACTACGCCGAACTGCGCCAGCGCATCGGCCTGGTCCCGCAGGACGACATCCTGCACGCGCAGCTGACCGTCCGCAAAGCCCTCTCCTACGCCGCCGAACTGCGCTTCCCGCAGGACACGGCCAAGGCCGAGCGGCTCGCCCGGGTCGACGAGGTCATCCGCGAACTGGGCCTGGAACAGCGCGCGGACCAGCACGTGCACAGCCTGTCGGGCGGCCAGCGCAAGCGCGTCAGCGTGGCGCTGGAGCTGCTGACCAAGCCGTCGCTGCTGTTCCTCGACGAGCCGACGTCCGGCCTCGACCCCGGCATGGACCGCTCGGTGATGCACATGCTGCGCGGCCTCGCCGACGACGGCCGCACCGTCATCGTCGTCACCCACAGCGTGCTCAGCCTCGACGTGTGCGACCGGCTCCTCGTGCTGGCGCCCGGCGGGAAGATCGCCTACTACGGGCCGCCCGAGGAAGCCCTGGCGTTCTTCGGCTTCGAGGAGTGGCCGGAGGCCTTCGAGGCCTTCGACCGGGACACCGATCGGGACTGGGCGGGGGAGTACCTCGCCTCGCCCTTCCACGGCCGGTACGTGACCGACGCCTCCGCGCAGCCCCGGCAGCCGCGGTCCGAGCCCGTCGTCATCAGCGCCCCGCCCCGGCCGCGCAGCCGGGGGGCCCAACTCGGCACGCTGGTGCGCCGTTACGCGGCCGCGCTCAGCGCCGACCGCACCTTCCTGATCATCATGATCGCCCTGCCGTTCGTGATGGGCGCGATGGCCCGCGCCCTGGCGGGCGGCAAGCTGACGCAGGACACGGCGTTGAACGCGCTGCTCATCCTGTGCGTCGGCGCGGTGCTCACCGGGGCCGCCAACGCCGTCCGCGAACTCGTCAAGGAACGTGTGATCTACCAGCGGGAACGGGCGGTGGGCCTGTCCAGATCGGCGTACCTGATGTCCAAGGTCATCGTCCTGGGCGTCATCTCCGTGCTCCAGGCGGTGGTGCTGACCCTGGTCGCCCTGTTCGGCGTGGACCTCAACGCACCGGGCGGCGAAGGTGTGCTGATGCCGCCGCTGGTGGAGATCACGGTCGCCGTCGCCCTGCTCGCGTTCACGGCGATGATGCTCGGCCTGCTCGTCTCGGCGGTGGTGCGCAAGGAAGAGGTGACGATGCCGCTGCTGGTGCTCATCGCCATCGTCCAGGTCGTGTTCTGCGGAGCCCTGCTGAAGCTGGCCGACACCCCCGGACTCGAGCAGCTGGGCTGGCTGGTGCCGGCGCGCTGGGCGCTGGCCGCGATGGCCGGCACGGTCGGTCTGGGCCGGATCGTGCCCGACGACCTGACGAAGGACCCGCTGTTCGAGCACTCGGCGGGCACGTGGCTGCTGGACGTGGGGATGCTGGTCGTGCTGTCGGTGCTCTTCGGGTTCCTGGTGTCCCGCATGCTGCGCCGCCACGAACCGGCCGTCATGCGGAAGTAGGGAGCGCCGATGACGACCCCCGGCTTCCGGCCCACGCACGTCGTCCCGCAGCACGGGATGCCCGCCTGGGAGGCCCCCGACCCGGCCCGGCCCACCGTGGACCTCGACCCCCTGCTGCCGGTGCAGCTTCTGGAGCGGCAGGGCGACTGGGGGCATGTGCTGTGCTTCAACGGCTGGTCGGCCTGGGTCGACGGCCGCCGCCTGGTCGCCGTACCGCTGGATCCGCCTGCCGCGGACGGGCCCCTCACCCGCGCCGCCGATCCGCGGCCGCTGCTGGGGCGGGCGCAGGAAGCCCTGGCGCGCTACCGCTCCGCGGTGGAGGACCTCGCGGGTGGCCTCGACCGGGAGTCCTTCCGTACCCGCACCCACGGCATGCGGATCGGTGTCGTCATCGACGGCGAGTCCGTGTGGCTCTACGACTCCGCCCATGGTCACTGGGTGTACGCCGACGGCAGCCGGACGACCACGTACGCGACGGACGAGACGCCGGCCGCCGAACCGGAGTCGCACCCGGCCCGATCGCCCGTGCACCCGCCCACGCGAGTGGTGCCGCCCGAGGGCCCCGACGAGACGCCCCGCACCCCGGAGGCACCCCACACCGCCGACACGCCCCCACCCGCCCGGAGTGCACCGGCCGGTCCGACGCGGGTGGCGCCACCGGAGGTGCCTCCGACGGGGGTGGCCCCGCCGGAGGCACCGGAACCGTCGGGGGTGTCCCCACCCGAGGCGCCCGAGCCGGAGGGCGTTCTGCCTGCCGCTCCGGAGCCGACCCGGGTGGTGACTTCGGGAGCTCCGGAGCCGACTCGGGTGGTGTCTCCGGAGGGCCGCGGGTCGAGGGGTGGTGTCCCGTCGGATGTTCCGGAGCCGACTCGGGTGGTCTCTCCGGACAGCCCCCAACCCGAACGGGCCGCGCCCCCCGACGCTCCTGAGCCCACACGAGTGGTGGCGCCCGAGGCTCCTGAGCCCACACGTGTGGTGGCGCCCGAGGCTCCTGAGCCCACACGTGTCGTGGCGCCCGAGGTTCCTGAGCCCACACGTGTGGTGGCGCCCGAGGTTCCTGAGCCCACACGTGTGGTGGCGCCCGAGGCTCCTGAGCCCACACGTGTCGTGACTCCCGACGCCCCTGAGCCCACGCGCGTCGTGACTCCCGGTGCCGCCGAACCGGCGAGGGCAGTGACTCCCGACGCAGCCGATCCCACGCGCGTCGTGCCCGCCGACGCCCACCAACCGACGAGGGTCGTGTCCGCTGACGTCCCCGAGCCCACGCGCGTCGATTCCCCCGAGGAGCGGGACGGCACGGCCGAGGGTGAGGCGGATCGTCCGGCCGGGGCGTCGCCCACCCGGGTCGTCCCGCCCGAGGGTGACGGCCGTTGAACCGCGAGACGAGCCTGTTCTCCGGGCGGCCCTCCGAGCTGGTCGGGCAGCAGATCGCCGGGTACCGGATCGAGCAGGAGATCGGACGCGGCGGCATGGCCGTCGTCTACCGGGCCCGGGACCTGCGCCTGGAACGCACCGTCGCCCTGAAGCTGCTCGCCCCGGAACTCGCCCGCAACGACACCTTCCGCCGCCGCTTCACCCACGAGTCACGGGCCGCCGCGGCGATCGACCACCCGCACATCGTGCCGGTGTTCGAGGCCGGTGAGACGGACGGCGTGCTGTACATCGCCATGCGGTACGTCGCCGGCAGCGACCTGCGGCACGTCCTTGACCGCGAGGGCCCGATGCCGATCGTCACCGCCCTGCGCGTCGCCGCCCAGCTCGCCTCCGCGCTCGACGCGGCCCACGACAACGGACTGGTCCACCGGGACGTCAAGCCCGGCAACATCCTGGTGTCCCGGGGCACCGACAGCGACCACCCCGAGCACGTCTACCTGACCGACTTCGGCCTGACGAAGAAGTCGTTGTCCCTGACCGGCTTCACCACGGTCGGCCAGTTCGTCGGCACGCTGGACTACGTCGCCCCCGAGCAGATCTCCGGCAAACCGGTCGACGCCCGCTGCGACGTGTACGGCTTCGGCTGCGTCGTCTTCGAGACCCTGGCCGGCCATCCGCCCTTCATCCGCGACGACGACATGGCCCTGCTCTGGGCCCATCAGTACGACGAACCGCCGCCGCTGACCGAGGAACGGCCCGACCTCGATCCGCGGGTCGACCCCGTCTTCGCCCAGGCCCTCGCCAAGAGCCCCGACGACCGTTACCCCTCCTGCCTCGCCTTCGTCGCCGCACTGCGCGCCGCGACCACCGGCGGCGTGGCCGGGGGCACGAGGACGCCCACGCGGGTGGACCGGACACCGCAGGGCACGGGGGAGGAGCGGCCCAAGCCGCCACCGCGCTGGGCGGAACCGGTCTTCGTGCAGCGGATGTAGTACCGCGTCCGAAGAAGCGGGGCGTCAGCCCTCGCCGTCGGGACGCACCTCGCCGCGCCGACGCACATGCCGCGCCAGCAGCGCCCCGGCGAACCCGGTCACCAGCCCCCAGGGGATGGCCAGACCGACGGCCCCCCACAGCTTGGGCCTCAGGAACAGCTCGCCCCCGAGACCGCCGCCCAGATCACCGATACCGAGCACGGACAGGCCGTAGTGCGCGGAGATGCGCGCCACGAGGCCGATCATGAACACCGTGAGCGCGAGGGCGACGGCCATGTGCACCGCGTGCTGCCAGGCCCGTACCCGGGCCGGCGACCGGGCCGCCATCACGAACGCGGCCGCGAGCAGCAGCACGACGTCGACGACCAGCAGCCACCACACCCGGCCGTCGTGCTCGGCGAGCGTCCGCAGGTTCAGCTCGGAGACGTCCGGGGTGCGCAGCACCTCGTCGAGCACATGCGGCATGGGCAGCCCGAACGGCCCCTCCACCCGGCCGTTCCACGTGGCGCCGAGCCCGATGGTCAGCGCCAGCCACACCAGGTTGGGAATCCCCAGCAGGATCACCGCGAACGTCTCCCGCGCGTGCCCCTTGGTCACCGCGACGATCAGGGCGACGAGCACACCGATGACCACGCAGGCCAGCAGCAGCGCGACCATCGCGTACGCGGCCGGCCGCACCGACGCCTGGAAGCGCAGCAGCCCCGCGGGCAGCGGGGCCCCGCGTGACACCAGCAGCGCCAGCACCAGCACACCGGCCAGCCACACCACGCCGACGAACACGGACAGCGGCACATCGGTGGTGAACCCGATCCTCGGCGAGGCGCCGAAGAGGTCGCCGAGCTCACCGAGCGTGTCGTCCCCGAGGGAGATCTCGAACGTGTGGCGGGCGGCGAGCGTCAGGCCGATCAGCGCGAGCAGCCACAGGGCCGCCACCCGTCCGGCCCAGCCGGCCAGTTCCGTGGCTCCGGCCACGGCGCGGTGCCGCAGCGGACGAAGGAACCCCCAGGCGATCACCAGCGCCCCGGTGAGGGTGACGGACAAGGGAATCACCGTCAGGCCGGCCCGCGTCTCGGCGAGGTCGCCGGCGCCTCCGGCGAGTTTCACCGTGCCGCCCACGGCGGTGACCATGGTGGCCGCCACGACCGGGGCGAAAGAACCGTCCGGAAGGTCCGCGGCCCCGGCCGCCCACAGACCCAGGGCGGACACCAGCGCCATGGCGAGCAGCCCGCCGAGCACCGTGACGAGGGCATGCACCCAGCCGTGCCGGGCGAAGGCCCGCTCGCCGGAGGTACGTGCCTGGCCGGAGGGGGTGCGCGAACTCACGGTGCCACGCTAAGCAGCCCGCGAGCCGGGCGCCCGCCGGAGAGGTCCGTCCGCGTCGGCTTGCGGGGCGTACGGGACCGGGGCACACAATGAACTCGTAGTGAAAAAGAGCGGCATATACCGGTATCAATCGTCCCGGCTGTGTGAAGGCCGCAGAGAACCCACGCGGGAGAAGAGCTCGTGAGCGTCGATCCGCCGTCGTCCGGCCGCCCCACAGGACCTCCCTCGGGCCCGCTGTCGGGTCCTTCCCAGCCTCCCTCGGGCGGCGGGCCGCCCTCCGAGCCGCCGAGCGGAGGCGGCGGCAAGGAGCCGGAGCCCCGCCGGCCATGGTGGGGGTCCGTTCCCCGTGTCGCGATCATCGCCACCGCCGTGGTGGCCGCCGTGGTGCTGGCCGTGGTGCTCTCCCGGCCCGACAACGGCGGCACCGGTGCCTCCGACGGCGGCACCAGCACGTCCAGCGGCGAGGTATTCCTCCAGCCCGCCGCCGACACGGGACCGGACGAGTTCACCGAGTCGACGGCGCAGGAGGACAGCTCCGCCTCCCCGGTCACACCCTCGGGGGCCGCCGAGTCGGCCCCGCAGAACGCCGTGCGGGGTGTGAACGGCGACGCGCCCGGCCTGTACGGCGGCACTCGCAGCGTCGCCAGCTGTGACGTGGAGAAGCAGATCAAGTACTTCGAGGACGCGCCCGACAAACAGCGCGCGTTCGCCTCGGTCGTCCGGATCCAGGCGTCCGAGGTCCCCGCCTACCTGCGTTCGCTCACCCCCGTGCAGCTGCGCATGGACACCCGCGTCACCAACCACGGCTACAAGAACGGCGCCGCCACCAGCTATCAGGCCGTCCTCCAGGCCGGCACGGCCGCCCTCGTCGACGACCGCGGCGTGCCCCGGGTGCGCTGCGCGTGCGGCAACCCGCTGTCCCCGCCGGTCGCCCAGCAGAGCGCGCCGAAGACGACCGGTACCGCATGGCCGGGGTACAAGTCGTCGAACGTCGTCATGGTGACGCCCGCTCCGCAGCCCGTCGACGCATTCGTGATGTGCGAACCCGACGGCGAGTGGTTCAAGCGCGAGGCGGGGGACACCGGCGACAAGGACCACAAGACGAAGAAGCCCGACAAGCCCTCCCCGTCGGCGAGCGTCACCACCCCCACGGCACCGACCGACTCGACGTCGTCGCAACCGCCCACGAGCGAACCGCCGACCTCGGACACGGACACCTCGGGGCCGACGACGGACGAACCGCCGTCGTCCGACACCCAGCAGCCGCCGCCCGACAACAACACCGGGAGCGGCACCGGGAGCGACACCGGCGGCGGCACGACGGAACAGGCGCCGGCCTCCTGACCCGGCCGGCCCGATCGGCACGACTCAGGCGGCGCGGACCACCAGCGCGTAGTCGCCGAGCCCGAGCAGCCGGTCGGCCGGCAGGTCGCCGTGGGCGGTGACGACCGCCTCGACCCGGCCCGTCCCCGGTTCGAAGGCCACGTCCTGGACCGTGCCGAGCGTGTCACCCGTCTCGGTGAGGATCCTGAGGCCCGGCAGCTCGTGGTGCGGCGGCACTTCGGCCGGTTCGGCGGCGGAGCGGACCAGCACGGCGTCCGGGCCGATGGCGTGCAGGGCGCCCCAGGCCAGCACGGTCTCCTTGCGGGAGTGACGGCCCCGCACCCGGACGTGGGTGACCACCCCGGACACCGCGTCGACCGTCAGCGACCTGACGACGCCGACCTCCTGCGCCTCGGTCAGGGTCAGCACCGGCAGGCCCCGCGCCTCGGAGAACAGCATCATGGCGCCGTACCCTCCCGACCGGCCCGGAAGGCGCCGACCCGGGCGACGAAGGCGGACAGGTCATCGGCGACGTAGCGGGTGGCATCCGCCGGGATGACCAGGGCGCGGCCGGAGACCGCGAGCGTCTCGCCGCGCGGCACGTACACCCGGTGCCGACGGCGTCTGGAGCCCTGCACCAGGGCCTTGCCCGCGGCGATCCGGAAGCCCACCACCCGGCCGCTGGTCCCGCTCTCGATGATCACATCGAGCACCGTGCCGACCTCGGCTCCCTCGTCGGTCAGCACCGTGGCGTGCAGCACTCGGCCCTGCTGTGCCTCGCGCCGTGCCACCACGACGGAGGTGTCCTCCAGGACGAGGGCGTCACGGATCATGACCGCGTACGGGCCCAGGCCGTGCACCCCCGACCAGGGCAGGCTCTGCTTCAGCGGGCCCGACAGCAGTCCCCGGCCGCTGAGCGTGAAACCGGTGATCCGTCCGGCGGCGGAGTCGAAGACGGTGTCCTTGACCTGGGCGACGGCGTCCCCGCCAAGGGTGACCACCGGCAGGGTCGTCAGACTGCGTGCGGCCAGCAGCTCGTTCATCGCGGGCCCTTTCCGCCGCGGCGCCGGACCGCGATGACGGTCCCCGACCGCCGGCCCGCCTGCACGGCGAGTGTCACCGCCGCGACGGCGACGAGCGCCGCGATCACCACGACCAGCCATGTCCACCAGGCCACCGCCCACCTCCGGTGATCCGGCCCGGCCGCCCTCGGCCGACCCTGAATTCCTTCCGAGTGCCCCGTGAAGGGGGGACAATGCCCGGGGTACCCGATGGGGGAGAATCTGTCAGGACTGTGAAGGCCGACCTCGGGTACGAGCACTGGTGCAGAGCGTCCGGCCAGTCCGGCATCCCAGAGAGAAAAGAATGATCGACCACCTGGACGGGGCAGTGATACCGACTGGTTTCGACGTGCCCGTGGAACCGCTGCGGCGGGCGGCACACTACACCGGCGAGCAGGGCTGCATCGCCGAGGCGCGGTCCTTCGCCGCGCTCTTTCTCGACCAGCTCAGGACCGAGTGGTGCGCGCGGATCGACGAGCGTGTCGACGGCGCCGTGCTGCTGGTGGTCAGCGAGCTGATCACCAACGCCGACCGGCACAGCAACGGGCCGTACATCCTGGAACTCGTCGGCACCGACACCGCGGTGACGGTGTCGGTCTACGACAGCAGCTCCGCTCTGCCCCGCATCTTTCCCCGCGACCCCGAGCGCATCGGCCGGCACGGCCTGGAGATCGTCCACGCGCTCGCGGAGCAGGTCAGCGTGGAACGGGTGCCGGTGGGCAAGCGGGTGCGCGCCGTGCTGCCGCTCTCCGAAGCAACCCGGGGATGAGGCACCGTCGCGAGCCGACGGAATCCAGGGGTGGGAGACAGCCGCGGGTGCCGGCCCACTCCCGCGTGGGGGACGGCACCCCGCTTCCCGGCCGAGCCGGACGAGGGTGTCAGGCGCAGCCCAGCTCGCCCAGCATGCCCTCGCGCAGTCGCGTGATGATCCGCTTGATCAGGCGGGAGACGTGCATCTGGGAGCAGCCGAGCTGCTCACCGATCTCCGCCTGCGTGGCCTCTTCCACGAACCGCATGTGGAGGATCTGCCGGTCGCGCTCGCTCAGCTCCGCCATGAGCGGTGCCAGCGCGTGGAAGTCCTCGACGAGCCGCAGCCCGTCCTCCTCCACACCGATGAAGTCGGCCAGGACCGCCTCGCCGCCCTCCGGACCGTCGCCGGTGAGCGCGGCGTCCAGCGACGACGAGTTGTACCCGTTCGCCGCGATCTGCCCCTCCACGACCTCACGCTCGGAGATGTTCATCAGGGTCGCCAGCTCGGCGACCGTCGGCTCGCGGTCCAGACGGCTGGCGAGCTCCTCACGGGCCTTGGCCAGTTCCACGCGCAGCTCCTGGAGCCGCCTCGGCACGTGTACCGCCCACGTCGTGTCCCGGAAGAACCGCTTGATCTCGCCGACGATGTACGGCAGCGCGAAGGAGGTGAACTCGACCTCGCGCGAGAGCTCGAACCGGTCGATGGCCTTGATCAGGCCGATCATGCCGGTCTGGACGATGTCCTCCATGTCGTCGCCGCGGCCTCGGAACCGGCCGGCCGCGAAGCGCACGAGCGACATGTTCATCTCGATCAGGGTGTTGCGCGCGTACTGGTACTCGTGCGTTCCCTCTTCGAGTTCCGTCAGGCGCTGGAAGAACTGGCGGGACAGCTGCCTCGCGTCCCGCGGGGCCACGGACCGCGGGTCCACGACGCCCGGCAGTGCTCCGTCACCCGCGCTGGCCTCGGCGTTCTCTTCGACGACCTGTGCCTTCGACCGGATCACGGCGGTCTCCATTACCTCTCCCACGAACGTCACGGCGGACATCTGCCTAGGTACTCCCGGGTTGCGGGTACCCGGGATGACGCGCACCATGCCCTCCGATTTTTCCCTGGGCGAAATCGAGCGGAATGTTCCCTTCCCTCTCGTCCGCGGGGTGATTCCACCCAGGGCGGAACGCCGGGCCCTTCCCCCGGCGGGCGGGATTCCTAGGCTGGAGAAGTGACCAACCAGCTGCCGAACGAAGCCCGAGTCATCCCCCTGCGCCCCCACGGGGCGCGTCCCCCCGGTGCGCCGCCGCGCCAGGCGCCGCCGACCCCCGCCGCGAAGGAGCCGCTGTGGCGGGACCTGGTGGGCGACGTACTGCGCCGTGAACGCCTCGCACAGGAGCGCACGTTGAAGGACGTCGCCGACGAGGCACGGATCTCCATGCCCTACCTCTCGGAGGTGGAGCGCGGCCGCAAGGAGGCCTCCTCGGAGGTCCTCGCGGCCGCCGCCCACGCCCTCGGACTGGGCCTCGGCGACCTGCTGACGAGGGCGCAGGGCGAACTGGCCCGCGTCACGTCCCGCCACGTGGCCGGCGGCCGCCGCAGGGCCACCACCTCGTCGCACGACGGCATGTGCCTGGCCGCCTGAGCCGTCCCGCCGGCCGGCGCCTCAGACCGTGACGAGGCGCCGGCTGAGCACCTCGTCGGCCAGCCCGTAGCCCACCGCCTCCTGCGCGGTGAACACCTTGTCGCGGTCCATGTCGGCCCGCAGGGCCGCCACGTCGTGATGGGTGTGCCGCGCCAGCACCTCCTCCACCTGGGAGCGGATCCGCACCATCTCCTTGGCCTGGAGCGCCAAGTCGGACACCATGCCGCGCTGCCCGCCCGCGGCCGGCTGTCCGAGCAGCACCCGCGAGTGCTCCAGCACGAACCGCCGCCCTGGATCCCCGCCGGCCAGCAGCACGGCCGCCGTGGAGGCCGCCTGCCCGACGCAGAACGTGGAGATCGGCGCCTGGACGAACGTCATGGTGTCGTAGATCGCCATGAGCGAGGTGAACGAGCCGCCCGGCGAGTTGAGGTAGATCGCGATCTCGCTCTCCGGGGAGGACGACTCCAGGTGGAGGAGCTGGGCGATGACGACGTTGGCGACACCGTCGTCGATCTCGGTGCCGAGGAAGATGATGCGCTCGGACAGCAGCCGGCTGAACACGTCGTAGGACCGCTCGCCCTGCGGGGTGCGCTCGACGACGTTCGGAATCGTGTACGTACCCATCACTGCAGCCCCATCCTGCGCCGGGTGGCCGCCGGGCGGACGTCCGCGAGGGACTCCACGACCCGGTCCACCATGCCGTACTCCCTGGCCTCCTCGGCCGTGAACCAGCGGTCGCGGTCGCCGTCCCGGGAGATGGCCTCCGGGCTCTGGCCGGTGTGCTCGGCGGTGATCCGCTCGATGGTCCGCTTGGTGAACTCCAGGTTCTCCGCCTGGATCTCGATGTCGGCGGTGGTGCCGCCGATGCCCGCCGACGGCTGGTGCATCATGATCCGCGCGTTCGGCAGTGCGTAGCGCTTGCCCGGCGCGCCGACGCTCAGCAGGAACTGGCCCATGCTGGCCGCGAACCCCATGGCCAGCGTGGAGACGTCGTTCGGGATCAGCCGCATCGTGTCGTAGATGGCCAGACCCGCGTGCACCGCACCGCCCGGGCTGTTGATGTAGAGGCTGATGTCGGTGTGGGTGTCCTCCGCGGACAGGATGAGCAACTGGGAGCAGACCCGGTTCGCGGAGACCTCGTCGACCTGGGTGCCCAGCAGCACGATGCGCTGCGCCAGCAGTTGGGCGGCCAGATGGTCGTCGAAGCGGGTCGGAGGGGTGTCGCCCTCCTCCGCCCGCGGGGTGAGTGTCGTGAGTGGAGTCATCGGTTCTCCTCGTCGCGGCGACAGGTGCCGCGGACGTGTCGGGGATGTGCCGTCGACTCCACTCTTGACCTCGGACGATGCCCGCGAACGGTTTCTCTGCCCTCGGCAGATCCGCTACCGGCAGAGCCCGAACCAGCCCTTCTCGCGCAACCGGCGGAAGAACGCCCGCACGTCACCGACCAGCAGGTCCGGCTTCTCCAGCGCCGCGAAGTGCCCGCCGCGGTCGAACTCCGTCCAGCGGACGATGTTCTCCGTCCGCTCGGCCTTGTGGCGCAGCGGGATCTGGGGGTCGCCGAAGAAGGACGCCACCGCGGTGGGCGCGGTGGAGGGCTCCTGCGGGGCGGCGATCCGCTCACCCCGGGCGTGTGCGCGCTCGTAGTAGACCCGGGCGGACGAACCCGCCGTGCCCGTGAGCCAGTACAGCATCACGTTGGTGAGCATCAGGTCCCGGTCGACGGCCTCCTCGGGCAGCTCCCCGGAGTCCGTCCACTCCTGGAACTTCTCGACGATCCAGGCGAGTTGCCCCACGGGGGAGTCCGTGAGGGCGTAGGACAGGGTCTGTGGGCGGGTGGACTGCACATGGAAGTAGCCCGTCCCCTCGCGGGACCACTTCTCCCACCGGCGCCAGGAGGTGAGCGTGCGCTCCCGCTCCGCGGGACTCAGCGCCTCCAGCTCCTCGGCCGTCGGCTCGGTGGTCGCCTGCCCGCCGGGCAGCAGATTGAGGTGGACGCCGAGGATCCGGCCGGGGTGGACGCGGCCCAGTTCGCGGGAGATGGCCGCACCCCAGTCGCCGCCCTGGGCGCCGAACCTGTCGTAGCCGAGGCGCGTCATCAGTTCGGCCCAGGCGTCGGCGATCCGGCGCGCCTCCCAGCCGGTCTCCCGGGTGGGGCCGGAGAACCCGAAGCCGGGAATGCTCGGCAGCACCACATGGAAGGCGTCGGCCGGATCACCGCCGTGGGCGGCCGGGTCCGTCAGCGGCCCCACGATGTCGGTGAACTCGACGATCGACCCCGGCCAGCCGTGCGTGACGACCAGCGGGGTGGCGTCGGGCTCGGGGGAGCGGATGTGCGCGAAGTGCACCCGCGCGCCGTCGATCTCGGTGGTGAACTGCGGCCAGGCGTTGAGCCGGGCTTCGGCGGCCCGCCAGTCGTACTCGTGCCGCCAGTGCCGCACCAGCTCGCGCAGATAGCCCGACGGAACGCCGTACGTCCAGCCCACCCCGGGCAGCTCGTCGGGCCACCGGGCCCGGTCGAGGCGGTCGTGGAGGTCGTCGAGGTCGCTCTGCGGAACGTCGATGCGGAAGGGACGGATGCCGCTGTCGGCGGGCGTGGGCGTCATGGCAGCGAGCCTAGTTCCGAACGGTGTAGCGACCACCCGAATTTTTCCTGCCGCCCGGCCGATGAGTTCCGGGGAGGGGACCGGTCGACAGTGGTGACAGCGTTCCACGCCACCAGGAGGACTCATGACCACCGACGGTTTCACCACGTGCCTCTGGTTCGACGGCCGGGCCGAGGAGGCCGCCCACTTCTACGTCTCGGTCTTCAAGAACTCCAGCATCGGCAGGATCGCGCGCTACCCCGAGGGAGCGCCCCAGGCCGCCGGCAGCGTGATGACGGTCGAGTTCACGGCCAACGGGCACCGCTTCCTCGGCCTCAACGGCGGCCCCCAGTTCAAGTTCACCGAAGCCACCTCCTTCATGCTCTTCTGCGAGAACCAGGAGGAGATCGACCACTACTGGAGCAAGCTCACCGAGAACGGCGGCGAGCCCGGCCCCTGCGGCTGGCTCAAGGACCGGTTCGGCGTGTCCTGGCAGATCGTCCCGGACCGGCTCGACGCGATGATCACCGACCCGGATCCCGCGAAGACGGCCCGCGTCACCCAGGCGTTCATGGCGATGAGCAAGTTCGACATCGCGACCCTGGAGAAGGCGTACGCGGGCGAGTGACGTGCCCCCGGGCGGGACTGCCCCCCGCAGGGGCGGAGCCGTCTCCGCCCCTGCGCCGTTGCCCGCCCCTACGCGGTTTCCCGCCCGTTCGCCGTCTCCGCCCCTACGCCGTCTCGGCCAGGATCTCCCCGATCACATGCCGGGAGTTCTCCGCGACCGGCGGGTTCGTGTCCCAGTAGTACGGCAGGGCGATGACCGCGATCGACAGGGCCCAGCCCCGGGCCCGTGCCCACTCGGCCTCACCGGCACCCACGGCGTCCCGGAGGACGTCACGGGCCGCGGCGGGCAGCACACACCAGGCAGCGATGAGGTCGACGGCTGGATCACCGACCCCCACCGTGCCGAAGTCGATCACCGCGCTGAGCCGTCCGCCCGTGACCAGGAGGTTTCCGGCCATCAGGTCGCCGTGGGCCCAGGCCGGCGGCCCGGTGTGCCCGGGAGCGCGCAGGGCCTCCTCCCACGCCTTCGTGACCGCGGCGGTGTCGACCCGCCCCGCGAGGCGTGCGAGCGCCTCGCGCATGAAGGGGTCCCGTGCCGCCAGGGGTACTCCCCGGTAGCCGGGTGGGCCCTCGGACGCGTCGATCCCGCGCAGGGCCGTGACGTACGCCGCCAGGTCCTCGGCGAGGGGCACGGGTTTCTCGAGCGCGCCGGGCACCGGGTTGCTGCCGTCCAGCCAGCCGAACACCGACCAGGGCCAGGGGAACCGGTCGTCGGGCTCGCCCCGCCCGAGGGGTTCGGGGGAGGCGGCGGGCAGCGCGGGGGCGAGCCTGGGCAGCCAGCGCAGTTCGTGGGCGATGGCGTCCACGGCACGGGGATGCCGGGGGAGCCGTACGACCTTGTCCGCACCGAGGCGGAACATGGCGTTCTCCGTCCCGGAGGACTCCAGGCGCCGCAGGGGCAGTCCGGCCCACCGCGGGAACTGCTCCGCGATCAGCCGGCCGACCAGCGGGACGTCGACGGCCAGCTCGTCCTCATGCATTCGCACCGCACACATGGCGCCCATTCGAGCGGTTCAACGCGCCGCCTGTCGAACGGTTTTGACGACCTCCCCGGCGATGCGCAGGATCCCGGGGGAACGGACCGGGCAGGGCTTCGGCCGGCTGGTGGTCGGAGCCAGGCAGAAGTGCAGATGGTCGTCGTCGCGGTGCAGGGCGGTGCGGTCGCGGCCGGACTGTGTGCACAGGCCGCGGTGGGCACGCTCGTACGCCGTGCACGGCAGGGACCGCGTCCAGGTGTAACGGCCGCCGGCCGGGCTCACCGCCTTCCCGGCGTCCGCCACGAGGTCCCCCGAGGCGGCGGCCCGCTTCTCGTAGAGCGCGTTGACACGCCTGACCCGGTCGGGGGTGATCGGATCCGGGCCCTGCGACACCCAGACGATCCTCGGGCGGCCTGCGCCCCCGGCCGCGGCGATCTGCTCGGTGAGCCGCAGCGCGTCGGCGTCGTATCGGCTGAAGTACCGGGCCGGGGACTTGTCGTAGGTGATGCCGTCCATGCACGGCGTGTAGCCCCAGGAGTTCCCCCAGAACTGCAGGACCACGACGTCGGGCCGCAGCCTGCGCACCAGCGCGGCGGCCTTGTCCGAGGCCGGCACCAGGGAACGGTCGGCCGTGCCCTCCAGGTAGTCGCACAGGGTGGTGCCCGAGTACGGGGCGCCGGTGTACTTCGCCCTCAGGTCCCGGCGTAACTCCTGGCCCAGGACCTTCTGGCCCTCCATCGCCAGCGAGTCGCCGAGGTACAGCACCGTGGGAGCCCTCCGCGGTGCCGGGCCGGGGGAGGCGGGGGCGCGCTGGTGGGTGGTCGCCGACGCGCGCGGTGCGGCCGGTGCCGGCTCCTCGGGTGCGGACGCGGGATCCCCGCACCCGCCGAGGAGCATCCCGGCCAGCAGTACACCCACGACCCACGGCTTGCGCATACGGCAACTCCCGCCCCGGCCACCGAAAGGGCACTCAGGCAAGCACAGCCGGGCGCCGGAGGGAAGACGCCCGCCGTCTGACGGCCCGCTCGGCGCGCGAGCGGACCCTCGGGTGACTAGCGTGAGGAAGCGGACGATTCCGCTCAGACCTCACTCAAGATCCACTCGTCCGGAGAGGGCCGCAGCCATGGCCGTGCAACCTGAAGGAACCCCGTGCTGGGCCGACGCGATGTTCGGCGACCTCGAAGGGGCCAAGAGCTTCTACGGCGAGGTCCTCGGCTGGACCTTCGCCGAGGCGTCCGCGGAGTTCGGCAACTACACGGAGGCCTACGCGAACGGCAAGGCGGTCGCCGCCGTCGTCCCGCCCATGCCCGGCCAGGAGGGCCTGTCGCAGTGGTGCCTCTACTTCGCGTCCCAGGACGCCGCCGCCACCGCGGCCCGCATCCGTGACCACGGCGGCGAGGTACTGATGGAGCCGATGCAGGTCGGCGACTTCGGCACCATGTGCCTGGCCCGCGATCCGGGTGGTGTCGTCTTCGGCGTCTGGCAGGCGGGCACCCACGAGGGCTTCCAGATGATGGGCGAACCCGGTGCCTACGCCTGGGCGGAGGTCTTCACCCGCGAGCCGGACAAGTCCGACGCGTTCTTCCCCGCCGTCTTCTCCTACCGGCAGCGGGACATGCAGGACGGCGAGATGGACTTCCGGATCTACGACCTGGGCGAGCGCTCCGTGCTGGGCCGGATGAAGATGGGCGAGGAGTTCCCGCCGGACGTGCAGCCGTACGTCAACGTCTACTTCACGGTCACGGACTGCGACGAGGCCGTGGCGAAGGCCACCAAGCTCGGCGGGGTGCTGCGGTTCGGCCCGATGACCACTCCCTTCGGCCGGTTCGCGGCGATCAGCGACCCGCAGGGCGCGAACCTCTCGGTGATCGACACCACGACGACCGAGGGCGAGATGCCGAAGCTGACCGACGTGGCCTAAGGGGTGGCCGCCCGGGCGCCCCGGCCCCCGGACCTCCCGGCCGGACGGCCCCCGCGGTCATGGCATGATCGAGCGTATGCGTGAACGTGTAGTGGCCGCGTGCGACGGGGCTTCGAAGGGGAATCCCGGGCCCGCCGGCTGGGCCTGGGTCGTAGCCGACGCTTCCGAGACGCCGGAGCGGTGGGAGGCGGGGCCGCTCGGCAAGGCCACCAACAACGTCGCCGAACTCACCGCGCTGGAGCGCCTGCTGACGGCGACCGAGCCGGACGTGCCGCTCGAGATCCGCATGGACTCGCAGTACGCGATGAAGGCCGTCACCACGTGGCTGCCCGGCTGGAAGCGCAACGGCTGGAAGACCGCCGCCGGCAAGCCGGTCGCCAACCAGGACCTCGTCGTGCGCATCGACGAACTCCTGGACGGCCGCTCGGTCGAGTTCCGCTACGTCCCCGCCCACCAGGTCGACGGCGACCGGCTCAACGACTTCGCCGACCGCGCCGCCAGCCAGGCCGCCACCATCCAGGAGCCCGCGGGCAGCGGCCTCGGCTCCCCCGAGCCGCCGCCCTCCCCGGACACCCCGGCGAAGGCCCCCCGCTCCCGCCCACGCGGCGGCGCGGCCCGCACGGCCAAGACCGCGGGCGGTAAGGGCTCCCCGCGCACCATCAAGGCGAAGTTCCCCGGCCGGTGCGTGTGCGGCCGCTCGTACGCGGCCGGCGAGCCCATCGCCAAGAACGACAGCGGGTGGGGCCACCCGGAGTGCCGCACGGGCGCGACCGTCTGATCAGACGTCGAACGTGTAGTGCGGTGTGTGGTCCAGCAGGTCCGCCGGGCTCATGTCGTGCCAGGGCCGCATCGTCTCGTTGAGGTCGATCACGTTCGGCGTGCCCGCGGCCGGAAGATAGCCGGAGCCGGGGTGCCGGCGCTGCCACTCGGCCCACAGCTTGTCTATGTAGGCGTGGTGCAGCCAGAACACCGGGTCGTTGGGGGACACCCCGGTGGCCATCTGTCCGCCGACCCAGACGTGGACGCGGTTGTGCAGGTTGACGCCCCGCCACCCTTCGAGGTGGTTGCGGAAGCCGTCCGAGCCGCTGTTCCACGGCGCCATGTCGTACGTGGACATCGACAGCACCGACTCGACGTCGGCCCGCGTCGGCAGCTCGCGCGTCCCGGAGCCGAGGGAGCGCCGCAGGAACGTACGGCTGTCGACCCGCACACTGACCGGCCAGTTCCCGCCCGACGCGGAGAACGGACCGTCCGTCACCCGGCCGTCCCGCTCCCGCCCGGTGCCGCCGAGGAAGTCGGGCGCCCACAGCGAGGCGCGCGGCGTACGGTCGACGGTCCAGTCCCAGTACGGCAGCGACACCGACGCGTCCACCGACTGCAGCGCCCGCTCGAACTCCAGCAGGAATCTTCGGTGCCAGGGCAGGAAGGACGGTGAGCGGTGCCCGGTCCGCTCGCCGTTGTCGGTGTCGGA
This sequence comes from Streptomyces luteogriseus, assembly GCF_014205055.1. NCBI lineage: Bacteria > Bacillati > Actinomycetota > Actinomycetes > Kitasatosporales > Streptomycetaceae > Streptomyces > Streptomyces luteogriseus. Next base: position 447,797 of record NZ_JACHMS010000001.1, on the reverse strand, counting down.
GACGATGAACGCGTTGTGGGTCGTGACGAACTCGTCGTAACGGCCGCTGCGCTTCAGCTCCAGCAGCGCGGCGACGAAACGCCGCTTCTCGTCGGCGGTCAGGGTGGCCTGGTTCTTGCGGACTGCCATGTGCGGGTGCTCCAGATGCCTTGCGGTGCGGGTCAGTTGGCGGGGAAGGGCAGCAGGGGCGCGCCCTGCAGCTCGTCCACCGCGGCGCGGGCGGCGGCGCGCGGGGTGGCCACCGGGTCGTAGTGGCTGACGACGCTGATCCAGCTGCCGTCGGCGTTGCGCATCACATGCAGCTCGACCCCGTCGACGAACACCGCGTAACCCGCGCCGTGATGGGCGTGGTGACCGGACCCGGTGGCCGGCCGGCCCTGTATCCGGCGCCCCTTGTAGACCTCGTCGAAGGTTCCGGGGGAGTCGTGGTGCCCGGCGGCCGACGCCGGGGCGACGGCTGACAACGTCCCGGCGCTCGTGGCGAGGACGGCCGCGGCGGTGAGCGCGCTGCGACGGCTGAGTTCCGGCATACGGACCTCCTGGGTGGGTCGGGTTGATGACCCCGCATGCCTATCGGCCCGCCCGCTACCGGGAGAAATCCACGCGAGCCGGTTGGCTGCGATCCGGGCAATTCCCCTTATGTCATGCAAGGTTGAACGAAGATGATCTTGCCGTGGGAGAGTCGCGCGCCCGTTCGGAAGGGGAAATTCCACCCGTGGGAGGTGTTGTGACGGATGTTTCTGTCCGCGCGGCCCGTGACTCGTGGTACGCGTCACGCCGCGAAACTGGCGCGATCCGGCGGTCCGGTCGGAGGCACCCGCCCCCTGCTACTCTGCGTCCGCAATCGACAGCTCTCGGTAATTCTCAGGGGTGTTCGTGAAGGTCGCCTGTGTCGGTGGCGGACCAGCCGGTCTGTACCTCTCGATCCTGCTCAAGCGGCAGGACCCGTCCCACGACGTCACCGTCTACGAACGCGATCCGGAGGGTTCCACCTACGGCTGGGGCGTGACGTACTGGCGCCACCTGCTCGACCGGCTCCACGAGAAGGACCCCGAGTCGGCGGACGTCCTCGACGCCGACTCGGTCCGCTGGAGCGCCGGCGTCGCCCACGTCCGGGGCCTGACGACCCGGCACAGCGGCGACCAGGGCCACGGCATCGGCCGCCACCGGCTGCTGGAGATCCTCGCCGCCCGGGCCCGCGACCTCGGCGTACGTCTGGAGTACGAGCGCGAGATCACCCCCGGCGACCTGCCCTCCGGCGCCGACCTGATCGTGGCGGCCGACGGTGTCCGCAGCGCCCTGCGCACCCGCCACGCCCCACACTTCGGCAGCCGGCTCACGCCCGGGCGCAACCACTACGTCTGGCTCGGCACCACCAAGGTCTTCGACGCCTTCACCTTCGCCTTCGTGGAAACCGCCCACGGCTGGATCTGGTGCTACGGCTACGGCTACGGCCCCGACCGCAGCACCTGCGTCGTCGAATGCGCGCCCGAGACCTGGACCGGCCTGGGACTCGACCGGGCGAGCGAGGCCGACAGCCGCGCCCTGCTGGAAAAGCTCTTCGTCGACGTCCTGGACGGGCACCCCCTGCTGGGCCGCCCCGGCGGCACCCCGTGGCAGACCTTCCGCACCCTCACCAACGACACCTGGCACCACGGCAACCTGGTCCTGCTCGGCGACGCCGCCCACACCACCCACTACTCCATCGGCGCCGGCACCACCCTCGCCCTGGAGGACGCGATCGCCCTGGCCGCCGCGCTGCGCGAGCACCCCGAACTCCCGCAGGCCCTCGCCCGCTACGAGCGGGAACGCAGAGCGGCCCTCCTGCCCGTGCAGAGCGCGGCCCGCTACAGCGCCCAGTGGTACGAGAACCTGCCGCGCTACATGCACCTGCCGCCGGAGCGCATGTTCGCCCTGCTCGGCCAGCGCCACTCGCCCCTGCTGCCCTACGTCCCGCCCCAGCTGTACTACCGGCTCGACCGGGCCGCCGGGCAACTGGAACCGCTGCGGCGGTTCAAGCGCTGGCTGGGGCCGAAGGTCGCGCGCACCGTGCACGCGCGGTCGCTGGCCTCGCGGGAATAGTCCGAGGCTTGGGTGAACCCCTGCACAGAGAGCAGGGCGACATCCTGCGCGCCAACTTCCGCACCCAGGTGACCGACCGCCTCACCGCCCGCCTCACCGGCCCCGACGCGGGCCTGCGCGCCGAACTCGCCGTCGCGACCCTGCTCGGCCTCGGCGTGACGTACGGCATCGCCCGCGGCACCGAGCTGCGGGCGCACGCCGTCGAGACCCTGGTGGACCGGTACGCCCCGACCGTCCAGGCATACTTCACGGCCTAGGGCGCGTCCGCCTTGCCGAACAGCCGGTCCAGGAACGCGTTGCCGTACACGCGGTGCGGATCGAGCCGGTCCAGCGCCGCGTCCGCCTCCGCCCACTCGGACGGGCCGACCGCCGCCGGGACGACGCCGCCCAGCACCTCCTCGTCGCTCCACACCCCGTCGTCCGTGTACGCCCACCCCTTGGACCATTCGACCCGGGTGAGCGCGGACCCGCCGTCGAAGGTGCGCAGCAGGAACCGCTCGATCTCGCGCAGGAACGCCTCCGCGTCCGGCGTGCCCGGCAGCGTCAGGATGTCCAGCCACACGGCCGTGTCCCACTCGGGATGGTCCGCGGGCGGCCGGAGCGCCGACAGCAGCGGTGTCCGGGCCCCGGCCACCCCGGCCTCGCCCGGCTCGTCCAGGCCCGTCACCCGGATCTCCACCGAGCCGTTGACCGGGAAGCTGCCCCGGGCGGCGTAGGCCGTCAGCCGCTCCCGGTAGAACGCGGCGAACTCGGAGACGACCCGCTGCACCCGGTCCCGGGAGGTGAGGACCGCGTAGCCGTTGGCGTGCACCCGCAGCGTGCTCGGCTTCAGATACAGCAGCGTGTTCTTGGACGGCCCCCAGAGGTCGGCGGACAGCGTCGTCACCAGCCCCAGCGCGGCGGCCTCGTACTGCGCGGTTCCGAGCAGCGGCGCCAGGTACCAGGCCGCGTCCGACGTCATCCGGCCGACCAGCTCCGCCACCGGCCCCGGGATGTTGTCCGAGAACGGGTAGTTGTACGGCCGGGTCACCTTCCGCGAGGTCAGCGGCCGGGTGGGGGAGACGCTCCACACCTTCAGCCAGGGATGCTCGGTGAAGGCGAACCAGATCGCCTCGACCCGCCCCGCCTCGTCCAGGAAGCTCGCGAAGGTCCGCGCGTCGCCCGAGCCGGGCGCGGCGAACAGCTCCCCGGCCGGGATGTCGGTACGGCTCACGCACCTGAGGTCGGTGTTCGCGCCCGCCCGCAGCACCACCTCCGTCACCAGGGCCCGGCCGAGGTGGGTCAGCAGCGCGGCGCAGTCCGCCTCGTCCCGGTGGAACGTGTGCAGCACGTACGCGCCGGCCCGGGCGTCCCACACGACAGCCGTCAGGGACAGGACCAGATTGCTGAGCGAGCCGTATGTGTGCCCGGGCGGCCGTCGCTCGCCCCGCGCGGGAACTGCGGTGCCGTGCGCGTCGACGGCGAGGGCGCCGCCCAGGGTCAGGACCCCGGGAGCGGGCGCGGCCGTGACGCCGAGACCGTGCTCCTCCAGGAAGGTCAGCAGCGCCTCCATGGTCACGCCGGTTCCGGCGCGCACGGCGGTGGGGGAGTCCAGGGCCAGACCGGTGAGGTGGGGCGAGGTGTCGACGAGGAGGACCGGCGCGCCGGACGGCGTCCCCTCCGTGACCGTCAGGGGCGACCAGCCGTGCGAGGCGCCCCGGGCGCGCACCCGCCACCCGTGCCGCCACGCCCAGTTGACGACGTCGACCAGTTCGTCCGGGCTGCCCGGCGCACAGGCCCACAGGCCGTCGGCGGTGATCTCGCCGACCCAGTTGCGGTACGCCGAGCGGTACAGCGCGACATCCGCCGGGAAGTCCGGCAACTCCGCGGCGGCGGCCGCCGGATCCGCCGGCAGACCGGGCACCACGGCCAGTGCCGCGGCGGTGCGGAGGAAGCCCCTGCGGGTCCAGGAGGAGGCGGCCGACGGGTAGTTGTTCGTTGCACCAGTGGTCACGTGGAGTCACGCTAGGGGCTGGTTGACACGTGACGCGTTCCTGTCGCACCGATTCACTCGTGCGAGTGAATCGGGCGGTCTCGACGAGCCGGATCGACACGTTCCGCGCGGTGCCGTGACGGATGACAGACTGACGCCCATGGACGAGCGCACATTCGACAGGTCGGATCAGCACGCCTCCGTCATCGGTCTGGGCACCTGGCAACTGGGGGCCGACTGGGGAGACGTCGACGACAAGGACGCCCTCGCGGTACTGGAGACGGCGGCCGAGTCCGGGGTGACCTTCTTCGACACCGCCGACGTGTACGGCGACGGCCGCAGCGAGCAGACCATCGCCGCGTTCCTCAGCGGCCGCCCGGACCTGCACGTCATGGTCGCCACGAAGATGGGCCGCCGGGTCGACCAGATCCCCGGGAACTACGTGCTCGACAACTTCCGCGCCTGGAACGACCGCTCCCGGCGCAACCTGGGCGTCGACCGCATCGACCTGGTGCAGCTGCACTGCCCGCCGAGGCCCGTCTACTCCACGGACGAGGTGTTCGACGCACTCGACACCCTCGTCGAGGAGGAGCGCGTCGCCGCCTACGGCGTCAGCGTCGAGACCTGCCAGGAGGCGCTGACCGCGATCGCCCGGCCGAACGTGGCGAGCGTGCAGATCATCCTGAACCCGTTCCGCATGAAGCCCCTGCGCGAGGTGCTCCCGGCCGCGCGCGAGGCGGGCGTCGGCATCATCGCCCGCGTTCCGCTGGCCTCCGGCCTGCTGTCGGGCAAATACACCCGGGACACCGTCTTCCCGGAGAACGACCACCGCACCTACAACCGGCACGGCGAGGCCTTCGACCAGGGTGAGACCTTCTCCGGCGTCGACTACGCCACCGGTGTCGAGGCGGCCGCCGAGTTCGCGGCGCTCGCCCCCGAGGGATACACCCCGGCCCAGCTGGCCCTGCGCTGGATCGTCGAGCAGCCCGGCGTCACGACCGTGATCCCCGGCGCCCGCTCACCCGAACAGGCCCGGGCCAACGCGGCCGCCGCCCGCCTCCCGCAGCTGCCCGGGGAGACGCTGACGGCGATCCGCGCCCTGTACGACCGGCGCATCAAGGACCAGGTCGAATCCCGCTGGTGAGGCCGCCTCTCACGGCTCCAGGAGCAACTGCCTCTCCTGCTCCTGGTCGCCGGAGGCGACGCCGTCGTCGCGTGCCGTGAAGGCCCGGGTGAGCGTGTCGCTCGCCCGCCGCACGGCCTCCGGGCTGCCCTGCACGGTGACGGTCACCGGTGCGGACAGCCGCCCGGCACCCGCTCCGTCGCCCCCGGCAGGACCCGCGTTCGTCTCCCCGTCGAAGGTCGCCGTGTGGACCGTCGCGTTCTCGTCGGCGGGAAGATCGTCGGGAGACCCGAACGTGCCTTCCAGGGCCCGGACGACCGCTCGCGCGTCGTCGGCGCCTCCGCCGCTGAGCGTCACGGTGAGCTGCGTACCGGACATGAGTCCACGACCTCCTCGGTTCTGCGTCCTTCGCGCCGTCCGTGTAACCGTCCCCTGATCGCTCAAACCGGCCCGGGGGCGGGGGACGACGGCTCGTTCCGGGGAACCCGGGAAAGAGGAGGGCTCAGGTCTCACACCGGGAGGAACAGTGGCGGACGCGGCAGAGGGCGGGGTCATGCGCCGGGGGCGCAACGAGACGGAGGAGGAGAGAGCGGACCGGATGTGGCAGGAGCTCATCCAGGAGGTCCGCGTGGCGCAGATGGGCGTCCAGATCCTCTTCGGCTTCCTCCTCACGGTGGTGTTCACCGAGAAGTACGACGACCTCTCCGGCACCGACCAGACGATCTATCTCGTGACGGTCGTCCTCGGTGCCTGCGCGACCGGGGCACTCATCGGCCCGGTGGCCCTGCACCGCATCGTCGCCGGGCGGCGCGTCAAACCCCAGGCGGTCCGGCTGGCCTCTCGGCTCACCCTGCTCGGCCTCGTGCTGCTGCTCGCCACGACGACCGCCTCACTGCTGCTCATCCTGCGCGTGGCCACGCACGACGGATTCGTGCCCTACCTGGTGGCCGGGGTGGTCGGCTGGTACCTGCTGTGCTGGTTCGTCCTGCCGCTGTGGACCCGGCATCGCTACACGTCGAGGTGATGTCACCGCCACCAGTTGCCGGTCGTGCACCCGGCTGAGCAGCAGCAGTGAGGCGGTGGCCCCGATCAGCGCGCAGAACATGTCCCACTGCGTGTCCCACGCGTCGCCCTGGGTGGCCAGAAAGGCGTCCGCCGCGTGCCCTCCGGCCACGGCGGCCGCCCACTCCAGCATCTCGAAGACGGCGCTGAACGCCAGACACGCGCACACGGTCAGCGGAGCGAGCCACCGGCTCCCGCGCAGCGGCGAGGTGCGCACCAGCAGCTCGCGCGTCAGCACGGCCGGGACGAAGCCCTGCATCAGGTGGCCGAACCGGTCATAGGGATTGCGGTCCAGACCGAAGGCGTTCCGGACCCAGTCGCCGACCGGCACCTCGGCGTAGGTGTAGTGGCCGCCCACCATCAGCACCACGGCGTGGGCGGCCAGCAGACAGCACAGCAGACCGGTGAGCGGGAAGCGGCGCCGGGTCAGCACCAGCAGCGGCAGGCCCACGACGACCCACACGACCTCCGGGAACCAGGTCATGCGGTCGTGCGGGTTCCACCCGGACAGGGCCAGCACCGCGAGCACACCCCAGGCGAGGGCGGCGGGCAGGGACGGCCGGGGACCCGGACGTACGTCGGACACAGCGGACATGGCGGGCTCCTCTCGAGGGAGCCCGTCGTCCAGTCGGGGGCGGGCCGCCGGCATGAGTACGCCTACTCAGACCGGCCGCGGTTCAGCCCCCCGCGAGAACGCCCGCCAGGAAGTCGTCGACATGGACCTCCTCGCGGCCCGGCCGCACCACCTCGTAGGTCTCCCGTAGGAACGCCGCGAACCCCGGCGCCCAGGCGAACACCACGGCGTGGTGGCGCCCGCCGTCGGCGCGGGCGTCGCCGAGGAACTCCAGGCGCAGTTCCTGCCACATGCCCCGGGACTCCGGGCGCATCCGCACGTCGCCCACCCCGACCGGACGCCGCAGCGCCTCACCGAGCATCTCCCGGTCCAGCTGCCACCGGGCGAGGACGCGGCCGTCATGGCTGAAGACCACGGTGACGGCGAACGGGTCCGCGGCGTCGTAGCTCAGGTGGGCGAGCACGGAGAAACGGTCCGTGTCGCCCGCCTGGAGCTGCACCACCAGGGTCTTGTGGACGAACGAGTTCACGAGGGGGCCTCCGGGAAGAACCGACGTAGAGCCCTCTAGTACCCCCGATTTCGCCGGAATGCTCAGCCGACCGGGTGATTCTCGCGAGCGCCGCGCAGCGACTCGATGCACACCGCGACGGCCCGCTGCAGATCCTCCAGACGCTGCACCATGTCGTCCTCGTAGAACTCCCCGGCGTCGTCGAAGGTCAGCTCCTCGAACACCTTGGTGGCCTTCTGCAGGCTGCTGTAGAACTTCGTGCGCCGCTCCCGCACCCGCAGCCCCGGGTCCGCCTCCACGACCTCGACGACGAGGGACTTCATCGTGTCGTAGGCCTCGGCGGCCCACTCTCCGGCGTCCTCGCCCTCGTCGAGCTCGTCGAGGAGCGACAGGTGCCGCTCGGCCTCCTGGCGCAGGTCGGCGGGGGCGTCGACGGTCTGCCCGGCGGGCGTCTTGATCTGCCCCGACTCGGCGATCTGGCGCACGTACCCGATCCGGTCGGCCGCCCTGCTCTCCCCGGCGACGGCCTTCTTCAGCTCGTCGGTGCGCACCACGTCACGGGCCAGCTCCGACTGCAGGTCCGGATCCTCACGGACTCGGTCCAGCAGGGCCTGGCGGGCGGCCCGGGCGGTGGAGGGGTCGGCCAGGATCGCGGCGCGCAGGGCGGTGGGGTTCTCCGCGACCTCGAGGGCCTTCGTGGGCCGGATGCCCTCCGCCTCGGCGGCCTCGGAGATGGCGGTGCCGCGCTCGGACGTGGCGCTGTTGCGGGAGACGTAGTAGCTCAGCCACACGTCGGCGTCCGGCAGGTCCACCTCCTGACCCGGCGTCAGCGCCTCGAAGTGCGGAACCATGCCGTCGTCCGCGGCCCGGTCCCACGCCTTGTAGTAGCGCATGACCCGCTCCGGGGAGCAGCCGGCGAGTTCGGCGAACTCCTTCGCGGACACCTTCGGCGTCTCGTCCGCGCCCTGGCCGCCGGGCCGCACGCTGCGCGCCACCTTCAGCCCGAAGGCCCACCCTCCGGTCCGGGCGTACGCCCCGAACTCCCGCGCGTCCCGCGCGACCAGGTCGGACAGGGGCGCCGGGGCGACGGGGGTCTCGGGCGGGGTGATGGCAACGGTCACGGACGACTCTCCTGAGGCGGGGCAGATCGGACTGCACGAGGTGCGCACGGAAGCCTAGCGGCACCCGCTGACCTCGCCGTTCACCGCCCGCGCGGCCCGTCCGAAAACCGCTGTCCCGGGCGGACGCGGGTGCGGGAGGATGCCGGGCATGGTGCGACAGGAGGCGGACATGCCGCTACGCCGCTGCGCGGAGTGCGGTGGCTACGCGTACGGCGGTGCCCCCGCCTGTGCCGCCTGCCGCGACCTGGTGGACGGCATCGTCGAGAGGGCGTGGGCCGCGTTCCTGGGGCAGTGGGACACCGCCTCGGGCGACGACCAGGAGCGCGCCCTGGCCGAGATGGTCGTCGCCGAACCCGACCGGCACGACTGGCGGCTGGTGGACGCCGCCCTCGACCGGCTGGTGTGCCCCGACTGCGGCGACCGGCTCACCCGGGGCCCGGCCGGCTGCCCCGCCTGTGACCGGGCGCACGGCTACCGTTACGCCGCGATCGAGACGGACCGGCCGGGTGTACCGCCCGGCAACGAGCACGCGATCCGGGTCAACGTCTCGGTGGTGCGCAGACCCCAGGTCACCTCGGAGAGCGAAGTGCTCGTCCGGCGGCTGCTGCTGCCCCTCCTGCTGGCCGGGTTCCTGCCCACGACCGGGGAGGCCCAGCGGGTGAGCGCGCTCGCGAAGATGAGCCCCCCGGGGCGGAGGGCTCATCTGGTCGAACGGGCCGTGGCGGCACTGGCCGAGGACGTCAGCCGAACGCGTCGCGCAGCGCCGGCAGCAGCGTCTTCTCCGACCAGTCCAGGTAGGCCGGCTGCGACTCGCCGCCGATCTGGACGAGCGCGATCTCGGTGAACCCGGCCTCGGCGTACGGGCGGACGGCCTCGACGAACGCGTCCGGGTCGTCACCGCAGGGAATCGCGTCGGCGACGTCGTCCTGCGTGACGAACTGGGTGGCCGCGTCGAAGGAATCGGGATGCGGCAGCTCCGAGTTGACCTTCCAGCCGCTGCCGAACCAGCGGAACTGGGAGTGCGCCCGCTCGACGGCCGCGTCCCGGTCGGGGTCGTAGCAGACCGGCAGCTGGCCGATGCGGGGCTTGCCCTGGCCGCCGTGCTGGTCGAAGGCCTCCAGCAGCCCGGCCTTGGGCTCGGTGGCGATCACCAGGTCACCGAGCCGGCCCGCGAGTTCGCACGACCGCTCCCCGGAGACGGCGATGCCGATGGGCGGCGCCTCGTCCGGCAGGTCCCACAGCTTGGCCGACTCCACGTCGAAGTGCGTGCCGCGATGGTTGACATGACGGCCCTCGAACAGGGCGCGGATGATCTCCACGGCCTCCTCGAACATCTCGTGCCGCACATCGACGGACGGCCAGCCGCCGCCCACCACGTGCTCGTTGAGGTTCTCGCCCGAGCCCAGCCCCAGCCGGAACCGGCCCTCGGAGAGCAACTGCAGGGTCGCCGCCTTCTGCGCCACCACCGCAGGGTGGTAGCGGAACGTCGGGCACGTCACGTACGTCATCAGCGGGATACGTGACGTTGCCTGGGCGGCCGCGCCGAGCACGGCCCAGGCGTACGGCGAATGACCCTGCGAGCGCAGCCACGGGAAGTAGTGGTCGGAGGTCACCGAGAAGTCGAAGCCCGCCTCCTCCGCCCGCACCACGTGGTCGACGAGCTCTCGGGGGCCGGCCTGCTCGGTCATCATCGTGTATCCGATTTGCACCATAACCGGCGAGTCCCCTGACAGCTGGCCCGGAAACGGCTCGATCAAGGTCGCCGACGGGTGCAGGATGCATCCATGAGTGCTTCCGCCCTGCCGACGTCCGGTCCCGCCGCCCGGGGTGTCGACGCCTCCGGCGTCAACGCCTTCCTCGACGCCCTCGAAGCCGCCCCCGAGATCGAGCCGCACAGCCTGATGATCATGCGGCACGGGCACCTGGTGGCCTCCGGCTGGTGGGCGCCGTACACACCCGAACGTCTCCACCTGATGTACTCGCTCAGCAAGAGCTTCACCGGGACCGCGGCCGCCCTGGCCGAGGCCGAGGGTCTGCTCGACTTCGACGCGCCGGTGATCTCGTACTTCCCGGAGTTCGAGGCCGACATCACCGACCCGCGCAGCCGGGCGATGCTCGTCCGGCACGTGGCGTCCATGGCGAGCGGCCACCGGCGGGACACCGTCGACGAGGTCTTCGGGCGAGACCCCGCCGAGCCCGTACGGGGGTTCCTGCGGCTGCCGCCCGACGGCGACCCGGGCACGGTCTTCGCCTACAACCAGCCCGCCACCTACACGCTCGCCGCGATCGTCCAGCGGGTGACCGGGCAGCCGCTCACCGCCTATCTGCGGCCCCGGCTGCTGGATCCGCTGGGCATCGGCGAGGTGTCCTGGAGGCGGGACCGTGCCGGCCGCGAGCTCGGCTTCAGCGGTCTGCACGCCACCACGGACGCCGTCGCCCGGCTCGGCCAGCTGTATCTGCGCGACGGGCTGTGGGAGGGCGAGCGGCTGCTGCCTCAGGGGTGGGCGGCCAGGGCCTCGCACCCCCGCACACCGACCGCCGGAGCCATGGGCGACGTGGACCGGCAGGACTGGGATCTGGGTTACGGCTACCAGTTCTGGACGTCCCGGCACGGCTACCGGGGGGACGGCGCCTTCGGCCAGTTCTGCCTGGTGCTCCCGGAGCATGACGTGGTGATCGCGGCGACCGAGCGGATGCAGGAGTACCTGAACCTGGTCTGGGACCATCTGCTGCCCGCCTTCGGCCCCGAGCCGCTGACCGGCCGCGAGGCCGCCGACGCGGAGCTGCGGGAGCGCCTCGCCCGGCTCACGTTGCCACCCGCCCCGGGCCGTCCCGCACCTCTGGAGCGGGAGCGGGAGCGGGACTGGACGGCCGCCGCGTTCACGCCCGCCGCGGAGGCCGGGCCGGTCCGGTCGGCCGGGCTCGCCCGCGACGGGGACGGCTGGACGCTCGTGCTCACCGGAGAAGCGGACCGGCCGGACCACCCGGACCGGCTCGTCCTGCCTCTCGTGGGTGAAGGCTGGACGGTCGCGGAGGAACCCGCCCCGACCGCGGTGAGCGGCGGCTGGACCGATTCCGGCACGCTGGCCGTGGACGTGGTGTTCCTGGAGACCCCGCACCGCCTGGCACTGACCTGCTCACTCACGGACCGGAAGCTCACCGCGCACTGGGGCACCCGGCCGCTGCACGGCGGACGCCTCACCACCCTGCGCGCCCCGCGCCGCTCGCACTGAGCCGCGCCGGACCGTCCGGCTCAGACCGAGCCCGGCCGGAAGGTCTTGAAGAACGTGCGCAGCGCCTCCTGGTTGGCGGCGTCCCCCCAGTCGGCGTCCGGGGTCGTCCAGCGCAGCGAGAAGCTCCGGCCCTCACCCAGCAGGATGCCCCGGCCGAGGGTGTGCACCCGGGTGCCGTCGACGTCGGCGGTCCACTCCATGTCGGCGGCCTGGCGACCCTGGTACGTCGTCGCGCGGATCGCGCCGATCCGGTCGTAGCCGTCCGCCTGCTTGAGGTTGGGTTCGACGTCGTCCCGCCACACGGCCACGGGGTCCGGGCCGGCCTGCTCGCTGTAGGTGACGGCCAGTGTGCGGTCGTCCCCCTCGGCGCCGAAGAGGACCCGGTACGCCTCGCCGTCGCGGTCGGTGTCCAGCCGCTTCCAGCCCTCGGGCAGCGCGACGGAGAAGCCCTCCGGTGCCCGGTAGCGCTGGAAGCCGGGCGGCAGGGCCGTGGCCGGGGCGGACGGTGTGGGCGTGGGAGTGGGAGCGGGGGGCGGGGACGACGGGCTGGGGGTGGGGGAGGGGGACCTGGGCGGACTGGGCGGTCCGGACGGCTCGGGGCTGTCGCCGCCGGTGTCCTCGCCCGGCGTGGCGGCCGAGGCCGGCGGCCGGACCGGTGATTCGGCCGTGTCGCTGCCGCTGTCCGTGCCGGGCAGCCCCTGGGTCGCGGCGAGCACGGCGACCGCGACGGTGACGACGGCCAGGGCCGTTCCCGCCACCATGGTCCGTCTGCTCCATGCCGGGCTCCCCGGGCGCATCGCGGCGTAGGCGCCGCGCAGCCGCGGGACCGGTGCCGCGGCCAGGGCGGCCTCGGGATCCTCGCTCAGTGCGCGGGTCAGCGCCTCACGCACCACGGGGCGGGTCAGCCGCTCCCGTGAGTCCTTGCGGAGCAGTCCCTGCACGACCTGGGTGAGCGGCCCGGCGCGCACCGGCGTGCGCAGCGGCAGCCGGTCCACGCCCTTCAGGGTGTTCTCCGGGCGTCCCCGGTCCCGGAACGGCGGGCGCCCCTCGACCATCGTGTACAGGATCGAGCCCAGCGCCCAGAGGTCCGCGGCGGGGCCGATGCGCTGGTCGCGGGCCTGTTCCGGGGAGGCGTACGCGGGTGCCGTGAGCCGGGGCGCGAGGGTCGCGCCGGCCAGGCCGTAGCCGGTGACGACGACCGAGTGGCCCTCGCGCACGAACACCTGGCCGGGGCTGAGCTCGCCGTGCGTGATGCCCTCGGCGTGCGCGGCGTCCAGCACGTCGAGCAGCTCCAGGCCGATCCGCGCCGCCCGCACGTAGTTGAACGTGCCCTGCTCCGAGAGGAGTTCACCGAGCGGGGTGCCGTCGATCCACTCGTTCACGGTCCACAGGGCGCCGGCCTCCTCGACGGCGTCGACGACCGTGGCGATCCGGCCGGGACACAGCAGCGCCATGTTCTCGGTGGTGCGCAGCAGGCGGGCGGCGGCCCGGCGCTCGGCTGCGCGCGGGTCCTCCGGAAGCCCGATCTGGGTCACGAGACACGGGCGGGAGATCTCACCGGCCCCGGTGTCCTCGGCGTACCAGCAGATGCGGTTGGTCTCGCGCTGGATGATCTCTAGCAGCCGGTACCGGCCGGCGACCAACTGGTGTGTGGAGACGTGCGCCCTGCCCATGGCCATCCCTCGCTGGAAACCTGGCTCTGACCTTTTCCAGAGGTACGGGGAGCGAGGCACCCCGCGTTCAAACGGATCGCAACTCCGTGTTCATTCCTGTCTTTTGTTCAAGGGAAGGGGCGAGTATGGGTGCAAGTGTGCGAGGAAAAACGGTCTTTCGCCGTCTCGGGCGCGGTTCACCTCGGCGGCCGGGGCCGTGGCGGGCGCCGAAATCAGCCCGTCGCCGCCGCGGATTCGCGAATTCCCGCCGGGCCTGGTGGTAACCGGCGGTAAATGCGGACGTGTACAGCGTCTGAACTCGGAGCCCTCCGATGAATTCCGCCCCGGATTCCCCGAGAGCCACCGGAACGTCAGCGCAGACCGAAGCGATGCGACCAGGCGAACAGATCGCCCGTCGTCGCGTTGCCTCCGCACACCACCAGGCCGAGCCGGGCCCCGTCGCCGACCCGCTCCAGAACCTGCCGGGCGGCCGGCAGCAGGCAGCCGGCCGCCGGTTCGGCCCACACCTTGGCGTGGTCGGCCAGATCCAGTGAACCCTGTACGGCCTCCCGGTCCGGAACCACGAGAACCTCGGTGACCAGGGCGGAGACATGGTCGTACGTCAGCTGCGACACGGACGGCGCGCTGAGGGTGGAGACGATCGACGACAGGGGGACCGGCAACGGACCACCCGCCGCCAGCGCCTCGGACATCGCCTGCGCACCCTCGGTCTCCACGCCCCACACCCGCACCCCGGGCCGGCAGGCCCTCAGCGCGGCGGCGACGCCGGCGATCAGGCCGCCGCCCCCGATGCTCACGAGGACGTCCGTGAGCTCACCGGCGTCGGCGGCGAACTCCAGCCCGACCGTGCCCTGTCCGGCGATCACCACCGGGTCGTCGAAGGGGTGGACCAGGGTCAGCCCCTCCTGCTGGAGCCGCGTCATGAGCGCGAACGCCCCGTCCATGTCGTCGGTCAGCCGCACCGACGCGCCGGCCGCCTCCGCGATCTCCACGGCACGGGCGGGTGCCGAGCGCGGCATCACCACCGTGGCCTTCACATCGAGAGCCGCGGCCATGACCCCGACGGCGATCCCGTGGTTGCCGCCGCTGACCGCCACCACCCCGGCGGCCCTCTCCGCCTCGCCCAGCGACAGCAGTTTCGCCGTGGCCCCGCGCGCCTTGAACGACCCGGTGCGCTGCAGCAGTTCGAGCTTCGCGGTGACCGGGGCCCCGAGCAGCGCCGACAGCCCCGGGCTGTCCACGGTCGGGGTGCGCACGACGTGGTGGGCGATCCGCCCCGCCACGGCTTCGATCTCCGAGATGCCGATCATGGCAGTCATCCTTCCGGCGCGGGGTCGCGAAACGCGCCGTGTCGAACCCTGACGTGCGCGGGGCGCCGAGGTCAACGCGGTGTGGGCGCCGGCGGGCGGAGCGGGACGACGTGGGAGGTGGTACGTCGTCCCCGCCTTCGCCGAGAGTCCGCGCCCCCTGCCTTCGCCGCGACGTGGCCCCCTGCCTTCGCCGCGACGTGGCGCCCTGCCTTCGCCGCGACGTGGCGCCCTGCCTTCGCCGCGACGTGGCGCCCTGCCTTCGCCGCGACGTGGCGCCCCGCCTTCGCCGGGAGCCCGCCCCGCGCGAGATGCCGGCACCGCGCGGAGCACCCCGGACCGTATCGAGGGCCCGGTGCCGGCGAGGGCTCAGACGTCGCGCCGCACCAGGTAGCCGAGCAGCGACCGCAGCTCACCGGCGGCCCGGGTGGTCGACGGCACATCGGAGAGGGCTGTCTCCACGGCGGTGATGTGCCGCCGGGCCTCCGCCAGGGCCACTGAGCGGCCGCCGGCCTCCTCGATCAGGGTCGCCGCCGTCTCCGGCGCGTCGCCCGACTCCAGGAGGTCCGCGATCCGGCCGCCGATCGGGGAGCCGAGCGCCACCAGCACCGGGAAGGTCTTCTTCCGCTCGCGCAGATCGCCGTGGACCGGCTTGCCGGTGACACGGGGATCGCCCCAGATACCCAGCACGTCGTCGACGATCTGGAACGCGACCCCGAGATGCCGGCCCGCCCGGTCGAGCGCGGCGGCCGTCCCGGAGCCGGCGCCCCCGAGCACGGCGCCCAGCGCGGCCGCGCAGCCCAGGAGCGCGCCCGTCTTGTGCTCCGCCATCGCCCGGTACTCGTCGGGCCGTACCCGCTCCGGCCCCGTCCACGGACGGTCGGCGAACAGCAGGTCGTCCGCCTGCCCGCGCACCAGGTCGCCCAGGGCCACGGACAGCGTCCGCACGGCCCGGGCGCCGCCCGGTTCCGCGGCCAGCGTCTCGACGGCCAGGGCGAACAGGGCGTCGCCCGCGAGCACCGCGGGCCCCGTGCCGTAGGCCTTCCACACGGTCGGGCGGCCTCGCCGGTCCCCGTCACCGTCCATGATGTCGTCGTGCAGCAGGGAGAAGGTGTGCACCAGCTCCACCGCGACGGCCGCCGCCACCCCGGCCCGCTCCGGCGCACCGGCGGCCTCGGCCCCGAGCACCGCGAGTGCCTGCCGTACGCCCTTGCCGCCGGAGGCGACGGCCGGCGCACCCCCGACCTCGCACCAGCCGAACGAGTAGGCGGCCATCTCGCCGACCCAGGGGTGAAGCCGCCCGACGGCTTCCTCCAGGGAGGGCCGGACCAAGGCGCGGCAGCGGTCGAGGACCCCGGGCACGCCGTCGGCGCCCGCCGCGGGAGAACCGGCCGTGGGAGCGTGCGGCTCGCCCTGCCGTGCCGTACGGGGAGCGTCATGCGTGTCGCCCTGCGGCGTCGGCCGTCGAGCGGCGGGAGCCACATGCGCCGCCCGCACCGTCATCGGCAGCGCCGTCACCGTGCCGCCCCCGTCGCCGCCGCCTGCTCGGCGGCCGGTATGCCGAGTTCCTCGTGAGCCCGGGCCACCATCCGGCGAGCGTGCTGGAGGCCGATGCGCTCCAGCAGGCCGGCGAGGTCCGCCAGTTCGGCCGCCGTCTCGGCACGGTCGCGGCCCAGGCGGGCCAGGGACTTGGCGAGCCCCAGGCGCGACAGGGCCTCCCCGCGCGGCTCGCTCATCTCGCGGAACTCCTCGAGCGCCTGCTCGTACAGCTCCCGTGCCTCGGCGTAACGCCCCGCCCGGTACAGGACGTTGCCGCGCATCTTGTGGTTGTAGGCCAGCGCGCTGGACAGCCGCATCGCGCGGCACGCCGTCTCCGCCTCGCTCAGCAGCTCCAGGGCCCGCTCGGTGTCCCCGTCGCGCACCGACACCACGTCGGCCAGCCCGCGCAGCGCCCAGGCGTGACCGCGCCGGTCGTCGGCCCGGGCGGCGATCTCGGCGGCCTCCTCGAACAGCGCGTACGCCGTGTCGTAGCGCCCGGTGTTGCGGTGCATCTGGGCGATGCCCTCCAGCGCCCATACCGTGTGCCGCGCCTCCCCGCGTCGCCGGGCCTCGGCGAGCAACTGCTCGTGCAGGCGGCCGACGGCCTCGTAGTCGCCCTGGATGCGTCCGGTCTCGGCCAGGCCGGCCAGCGAGTAGCCGCGGACGACGATGTCCCCGCCGCGTTCGCCGAGGTCGGCGGCCAGCTGGAGCAGCCTGCGGGCCAGCCGGAGCGCGCCGCGCTGCCGGGCCAGTGTGCCGCCGCTCCACAGAGCCCAGGCCATCGCCCCGACGTCCCCGGCCTGCCGGGCCGCGCGGTAGCTCGCCTTCCAGGCCCGGTCCGCGTCCTCGACCCGGCCCAGCCGGCGGTGCGCCTCGGCCACCGCGAGTCCGGAACGCGCCGCCTCCCCGGGCTGTCCGGCGCGCTCGGCCGCTCTCAACTGCTCGGTACCGGCGGCCAGGACGTCGGTCAGGGAGGAGTTGACGGACAGAGTGGTGAGCGCGCCCTGGTACTCCGGGGCGAATGCCTTGCCGTACATCGATGCCTTTCGGTCCGTATGCGCACCACGTATACATAGCGCGTATACATAGCGTGCATAGAGGGGTGAGAACCTGCCCCGGCCACAAAGGCCAGGGCAGCACCTGTTGCCGATCAAGACGTCGGCGGAACGGACCGGGTTGCCTCTGAGGCGCAGATCACCTGATGGGCGTTCAGTGCTGGCCGGCTTTGTGCGGGGTCGCCTCGCTCGGCCGGACGACGACGTACCCCTCGCCCTGCAGCAGCAGTTGTACGGCCTCTCCGGAGCCGCCGCGCAGCATCGACCCGATGGACTGGGAGCGGTGCAGGGAGGTCTGCAGACCCGCGGTCCAGCCGACGATCGCGTCCGTGTCGACGTACACCGGGTACTGCGGCGAGACCGGAATGACGAGCGGATTGCCCTCGCACACCAGGCCCAGCTTGCCGTGCCCCGTGAAGACGCTGTTGAAGAGGCCGCCGCCGGTCATGCCCGCGCCCTTCACGGTCGCGATGCGGTAGGACAACGTGGCGTCGAAACACAGGACGTTGCGGCCGTTGACCGTGAACTCGTCGCCGGGCTCGACATCGACGACGAAACAGTTCTGCGCCTCGTGCGCGAACCAGGCCTCACCCTGCCCGCGCACCGCCATCAGCGGCAACCCCTCCCCGGTGACCGCGCGCTTGAGCATGCCGCCCACGCCCTGGCCCTTGCGTTCGAACTGGAGGTTGCCGCGGTAGGAGATCATCGCGCCCTGCCGGGCGAGCATTTCGCCGTTCACCGTGTACCGGATGCACTTGGCGTTCTCGACCGCCATGCCCGGCGCTACGGCCGGCTGCACCATGTGCTCGCTGGAAAAGAGGTCACCCTTCATACCCGCATCCTCGCCCGGAGCGCTTCCCTCCGCCAAGATCGCGCAGGCGGCCCGGTCGTGAGGCGGCCGGCCGTCAACCGCCGAAGAGCTGCGTCCAGTACATGCCCGCCCGGCCGCCGCCGGCGAAGCCGATGCCGATGTGGGTGAAGCCGGGCTTGAGGATGTTGGCCCGGTGGCCTGGGCTGTTCATCCACCCCTCCACGACATCGGCCGGGGAGCGCTGGCCGCAGGCGATGTTCTCGCCGACGGAACGCCTGGTGGAACCCGCGGCGGCGGCCCGGTCCCAGGGCTGGCTGCCGTCCGGTGCGGTGTGCGCGTAGAAGGCGCGGGCCACCATGTCCGCGCTGTGCGCCTGGGCGGCCGTGGTGAGCAGAGGGTCGGCGGACAGGGGCGGGAGCCCGTGCCGGGTGCGCTCCCGGTTGGTGAGGTCGACGACGGCCGCCGCCGTGCCGGCCAGCCCGTCCGGGGTGAAGGGCCTGGCCCACAGCGCCGTCCAGTAGACGTCACCGGAGGGGCCGTCGTGCACATGCGCCAGTCCGGCGTGGGTGAACGCCGGGTCGTGCAGGGTGCGCCCGGGCCCGTCCGTGCGCAGGCAGTACGCGACGAACTCCGCGGTCGTACGCGGTCCGGACACCAGGTGCTCGCCGACGGTGAGATACGCGAAACCGGAGCCGATGACGCGCTGGTAGACGGAGACGCCGTCATGCGTCTCGACGCCGAGACGTCCGGCCGCGGCCATGGCGGCGGCGTGCTCCCGGGCCGCCGACATCAGGCGGACGTCCAGGGAGAGCGGAGGCGAACCGGCCGTGGCACGGGCGGGGTTGACCAAGGGCAGGAAACCGTCCGGATCGGGGGCGGCGCTGGGGCCCGCGGGAACGGCGGGGGAGGTCTCGTCCACGACATCGACGCCGAAGTCCCGTGCGAGTCCCGCCAGTCCGTCGGCGTACCCCTGGCCCAGGGCGCGCAGCTTCCAGCGGTCGCCGCGCCGGTAGAGCTCCGCGAGCAGCAGCACAGTCTCCTGACCGGGATGCGGCGGGGTGAAGCGGGCGAGCGTGCGGCCACCCGCGTCGGTGACGTGGAGGGTGGGGGAGGGCAGGCGGCCGAGCGCGGTTTTGGGGTCGGAGGGGCTGACGACGACGGTGACCCGGGTCGCGCCGGTGCGCAGCCCCGGCGGGTCCACGGTGAGCGCGTCGCTCCGCAGGACCACCCCCGGCGCCCCCGGCTGGTTGTAGAAGACGAAGTCGCCGTCGTCCCGGACTCTTCCGCCGTCGTCGGTCACGAGCGCGGACACGTCGAACGGACCGGGCACCCGCACCGTCACCGCACCGCCCGGCAACGCGACGTTGCCGCCGGGAACCAACTCGCCCATCACGCCCCCTCTCCCTCCCCGAGACGGATTCGGCTGCCCGGACAACGGCCACCGGAGCGCGAGGGTTCCCCGCGCCGGACCGGGCTCCCGGGCCGGCTTCGAGAAGCACGTCGTCCACCGGCCGGACACCCACCAGGTCGCGGCGCGCCTACCTCAGCGGCGTCCCTCGCCCCGCCCGGACACCGACCCGGCCGATGTCCCGAAGGCGCCCTGACCGAGAGGGACGGCACGCCCGACGAGGGCCGCCTTCGCAGCGCCGCCGGCCGCACCGCTACGGTGGCGTACGCCGGGACGACCCGCCCGCACCCGACCGACCGGCCGAAGGAGCGCCGCCGCATGTCCCGCACCGCACGTCCCCGTGCCCTCCTGGCCGCCCTCTCCTGCTGTGTCGCACTGGGCTGCGGAACCGGCACGGTGCCGCAGGGCGACCGGCCTAGCCCGCCCTCCAGCGCCCCGACGGCGGCCGGGCACGGAGTGGTCACCTGGGCCTCCTCCGCCGGCCACATCGGCGAGGCGGCCGACGGCCGTGGCTACCGCCTGATGGTGCACACCAGCGTCGGCGGCAGCGGCCTCAGGGTGCGCCTGACGAACGCCTTCGGCGACGAGCCGGTGACGTTCCGCAACGTCCACGCGGGCCTGCAACGCGACGGCGCCGCCCTCGTCCCCGGCAGCAACAGGCGCCTGACCTTCGGCGGCGCCCGCTCCGTCACCGTCCCCGCCGGCGGCATCGTCTACAGCGACCCGCTGCCCGGCCACGTCCCCGCCGGGCGCACCCTCGCCGTCAGCCTGTACGTCCCCCGGGCAGGCGGCACGCTCACCGGGCACTGGATGGCGATGCAGACGTCGTACACCACCGACGGCGACCACACCGCGGAGTCGGGTGCGGCGAACTGGAAGCAGCGGACCGGCTCCTGGTCCTACCTCGACGCCGTCACCGTGCGCCCCCGCAAGGGGACGGGTGCCGTGGCCGCCCTCGGCGACTCCATCACCGACGGCTGGCACTCCACGATCGACCGGAACCGCCGCTGGCCCGACTACCTGGCCCGCCGGCTCGGCACCTCCGGCACCGCCGTCGAGGGAGTGGCCAACGCGGGCATCGCCGGGAACAAGGTCCTCCTCGACGGCCCCGGCGAGAGCGCCCTGAACCGCGTGCAGCGGGACGCGCTGTCCCTGCCGGGCGTGCGCACGCTCTTTCTCTTCCAGGGCGTCAACGACATAAAGGCCGAGCCCGGCGCCACCAGCGCCGGGCTGATCGCCGGGTACCGCAGGCTGATCGACCGGGCGCACGCGGCCGGGAAGTGCGTCGTCGGCGCCACGATCGCCCCCTTCAAGGGCTGGCAGGAATGGGACCCCGCCGGCGAGGCGGTACGGCAGCGGGTCAACGCCTTCATCCGCGACAGCGGGGAGTTCGACGGGGTCGCCGACTTCGACCGGGTCCTGCGCAGCCCCGACGACCCCGAGCGGATCCTCCCCGCCTTCGACGGCGGCGACCACCTGCACCCCAACGACAAGGGGATGCAGGCGATGGCCGACGCCGTCGATCTCCGCAGCCTCGACTGCGGCAAGGGCTAGGCCAGGTCCGCGACATCCGGCCTGCCCCACGACGACCGGCACGCCGGGGCACGTCGCACGGTCAGCCGGAGGTCGTGGGCTCCGGCGTGATCAGGCCCTCGCGGTAGGCGACCGCCACGGCCTCGCCACGGCTCGACGCGCCCAGCTTGGCGAGGATGTTGGAGACGTGCACACTCGCGGTCTTGCCGCTGATGAACAGCTCCTCGCCGATCTGCCGGTTGCTGCGGCCCAGGGCGAGCAGCCGCAGCACGTCCTGCTCGCGCGAGGTGAGCACGCGGGTGCGGTCCTCACCGCCGCGCGTGTCCGACAGCCTGCTGCGCCGGACCAACGCGTCGACCTGCTCCCGCAGCGGCGCGGCACCGAGCTCGTCGGCGCTCTCCCGGACCGCCCGGGCCTCGGCCGCCGCCTCCTCACGACGCCCGGCCACCACCAGGGCCTCGGCGTACCGCAGCCGGCAGCGCGCCAGCTCGTAGACGTCGCCGTAGCCGAACGCCGTCACCGCCTCCGACCAGGCCGCCGCGTCCGGCCCCTTCGTGGCCCGGACCCACTCCGCCTCCGCCCGGGCCAGCCAGGCCTGCCCCTCCGGCCCCTGGGGCGTGCCGTACTCGCCGTGGACGGCGACGGCCCGCGCCAGCTCCACCAGTTCCGTCGCGGTGTCCGTCCAGCGGCGGACCCCGGCCTCGTCGCCGCTCAGCCGCAGCGCGACGGCAGCGTCGGCCACCGCGGCCAGCGCCAGGGCGGCGAGCCGGACCGTGACGCCCGGGCGGGGGACCGCCTCGTCGGCCAGGGCCGTGACCGTGGACCGCATCCACCGCACCGCGTCCTCGGGATCGCCACGCAGCGCCGCGGCGTCGGTGAGCACGATGCCCGCGACCATGGTGGCCATCCAGTCGAAGGGTCCCTCCAGCAGGGCACGCGCCCGGTCGGCGGCCGTCAGATCGCCACGCGCCAGCGCCACGTACAGCGCCGGACCGAACGTGTAGCCCCCGGCCGCCGACGGCACCTCGGCGTCGGACGCCGCCGCGCGCAGGCACTCGTCCCAGCGTCCCAGCACATGCAGCACCAGCAGCCGCAGGTACCGCATCTCCAGCGGGTACGTCGAGGAGAGCAACCCGGCCTGCCGGGCCCGGTCCAGGCCCTCGGTCAGCCAGGGCACGCACTCGGCCAGGGCACCGGACTCGTAGCAGCCCATCGCCAGGTTGAACAGGGCCCGCAGCTCCACGGGTGCGTTGCCCGAACTCCGGGCCAGGGCACGGGCCTTGACCAGGCGCTCGCGGCTCTCCGCGCCGCGCCGCCCGGCCCCGTCGAATACGGCCAGCGAGATCAGCAGGTCCGCCTGGGCGTCGGTCACCCGCAGCTGCTCCGCCACACCCAGGGCCCGGCGGGCGACCCGCAGCGCGGTCTCGTTCTCCCCGACGTGGCGTGCGGCCAGCACATGGGTGGCCGCCGCCCACACCCACGTGCGCGACGGAGGATCCTCCGGGATCATCGCCAGGGCCTCGCTGCTGTAGACGAACGCCGCGGCCAGGCTGTCCACGCTCAGCAGGCTCCCGGCCAGGGTGTAGCGGACCCGCGCGGCGAGTTCGGAGTCGGCGTCCTGGCCGAGCTCCGCCAGCGCGGACCGGGCGAGGGTGACCGCGCGGTGCAGATGACCGGCGTGCGCGGCGGCCGCCGACGCCCGCAGCGTCAGCGTGACCCGGTCGACACCCCCGCCCGACGGCCGGGCCTCGGGGCCCACCGCAGGCCACAGGTCCAGGGCCGCTTCGAGATGCCGCTGCTCCTCGGCCGGTGCCCCGACCCGCTGGGCGTGATCGGCTGCCTCCAGGGACGCGGCCAGCGCCTCGGCGAGGTCGTGGCTCTCCCGGTAGTGGTGGGCGCGCTCGGCGGCACTCTCGGCGAGGTGCCCGCGCCCGGCGAGCAGTCGCGCGAACGCGCCGTGCAGCCGCGCCCGTTCCCCGGGCAGCAGATCGGCGTAGACGGCCTCGCGGGCGAGGGCGTGCCGGAAGGAGTAGGTGTCGTCGCCCCCGGCGACGAGCACCTGCCGCCCCACCGCCTCCCGCAGCGCCGACTCCAGCTCGGCCTCCGGCAGCCCCACCGCCTCCCGCAGCAGATCGTGCTCCACCCGGCGTCCGGCGACGGCGGCGGTCCGCAGCACCTGCTGCGCGGTCTCGGGCAGTTGCTCGAAACGGATCAGCAGTACATCGGCGAGTCCGCTGGGCACCCCGCCAGACTCCGTGTCGGTCGCGGCGAGCAACTCCTCCGCGTAGAAGGCGTTCCCCTCGGCCCGTTCCACGATCCGGCGCACGGTGGCGTCCGGCAGCGGCCCGGGCTCCAGGGCCCGCACCAGCCGGTCCACATCGGAATCGGCCAGCGGCCGCAACTCCAGCCGCTCGACCACGGGCAGCCGTATCAGCTCGGCGAGCAGGGGCCGCAGCGGATGCCGGCGGTGCAGGTCGTCGGCCCGGTACGAGGCGAACACCGCCAGCCGGTGCCGCAGCACGCCCCGGCCGAGCAGGAACCGCAGCAGGTCCCGCGACGACTGGTCCGCCCAGTGCAGGTCCTCCAGCACGAGCAGCAGCGGCGCGACCTCGGCGGCCTCGGCCAGCAGTCCGGCCATCCCCTCGAACAGCCGCAACCGCCCGTCCACGTCCCGCGCGGAGTCGGATCCGGCCCCCAGCAGCCGCTCGACCACGGGATGGGCGGCGAGAGCGTCGGTGAACCGCTCATCGGCGGCCAGCACCCCGAGAATCTCGGTGAACGGCAGATAGGGCAGCCCGACATCGCCGAGATCCACGCAGTGTCCGGTGACCACGGTCATCCCGTCGTCCCGGGCCCGCCCGGAGATCTCGTCCAGCAACCGCGTCTTGCCGACGCCGGCGTCCCCGGCGAGAAGCACGGCCCGCGCCTCACCGCCCCGTGCGCGTTCCAGCAGGCCAGAGAGCCGATCGAGTTCGGCTTCCCGTCCTACGACCGGCGTGATGAATGAAATCCGGGGCACTCGACCAACTCTCCTGGGGGCGCGGGACAGTGACATTGTGCGGCTCCGCCGCGTGGTCGCGCCCGACCGCCTACCACCTGCTGCCGCGAATCGACCGGACAGCCCCGAGCCCCTAGGCCCGCAGAACCTTCGCCCAGTCCGCCGGCACCCGCCCCGCCGGCCCCGGCGTGGGCTGATCGGCCGGATGACTCAGCGGCCCGGCCAGCTCCGGCCCGCCCTCGTACAACTCGTTCGTCGCATAGTCCCAGTACCAGTCCTCACCCGGCTCGAAGCTCTGCACCAGGGGATGCCCGGTCTCCCGGAAATGCCCCGTCGCGTGCTTCGCCGGCGAGCTGTCACAGCACCCCACGTGCCCGCATTGCGCACACCGCCGCAGGTGGAACCACCACCCCCCGGACACGTCGCACTCCGCGCACCCGCTGCCGCTCGGCGGCACACTCGGGTCGATCCCGTTCTCGCCACTCATGCCGACTCCTCCTCGACCGCTGTCAGCGGAAGCAGTACCTGGAAACGCGTGTCCCCCGGCTCGGACTCCACCTGGATGCTCCCGTGGTGCTTGTTGACCACGATCCGCCAGGAGATGTCGAGCCCGAGCCCCGTCCCCTCACCCACCGGCTTGGTGGTGAAGAAGGGATCGAAGATCCGCCCCCGGTCCTCCGCCGGGATTCCGACACCCGTGTCGCGGAACTCCACCAGCAGCCGGTCGTGGTCTCGAGCCGTCCGCACGGTCAACGTCCCCTGCCCGCCCGCGCTGTTCATCGCCGCGACCGCGTTGTCGATGAGATTCGTCCACACCTGGTTGAGCTCCGCCGGGTACGCGGGGATCCTCGGCAGCGAACGGTCGTAGTCCTTGACGACCTCGATCTGCTTGCCGATCTTGCCCGACAGCATCAGCAGGGTGGAGTCGAGGAGTTCGTGCACGTCGGCGTTCTGGAAGGGTGCCCGGTCGAGCTGCGAGTACTGCTTCGCCGCGTCCACGAGGTGTGAGATGCGGGCGGTCGAGTCGTTGATCTCGTCCATCAGCAGCTCGGTCTCGACGGTGTAGTTGAGCCAGCCGATCGCGCTGGGCAGGATGTCCTCGTCCACGGCCGCCGCGATCTGGTCCAGCCAGTCCACGTCGAGACCGGCCTGGACGAAGGTGGGCGCGATCCGCCAGCCTTCCGGGATGCCCTGGTCGTCCAGCCAGTCGGTCACGGCGTCCTCCCGGTCGGAGGCCTCCAGCGGACTCAGCACCGGCGCCTTCGCGACCCGTTCGGCCGTGCGCTCCTGGATGTCGATGAGATGGGCCATGACCTCGGGGGAGTACGACCCCTGGGCGATGACCGCCAGCTTGTGGCGCATCTTGCCGACCCGCTCCCGCAGCGTCGCGGTCGCTCGAACGGCCGCCGCCGCCGGGTTGTTCAGCTCGTGCGTGAGGCCGGCGGACAACGAGCCCAGCGCCAGCAGCCGTTCGCGCTGCCCGATGGCCCGCTGGGTGCTCTTCGAACCGAAGAACAGCCCCTCCAGCAGATGCACCGCCATCGGGAACCACTCCTGCATGATCCCCGCGAACGTGTCGGCGGGCAGCACGAAGAACCGCGTCGGCTCCGTGACGCGCATGGAGTTGTTGTAGACCTGTCGCACCCGGTCGCCCAGGTACGCCTGCATCGACCCGGCGTACACCCCACGCTGGGAGGTCCGGGTCACCTCCACGTCGTCGCCGCCGACCCGGCGGTACAGCACCACCGAGCCCTCGAGCATCACGTAGAAGCAGGTGGCGGGCTCGCCCTCGGTGTACACGGGCCCGGGCTCGAAGCGCTCCACCCGGCCCTCGCTGCACAGCCTGCCGAGCTGCTCGGGCGTGAGCTTCTCGAACAGGAACAGCGCCCCGATCTCCTGAGGGTTGCAGGGGGCCGCCCGCCCGCTCATGACTGCTCCAGATACCGGTGGACGAGCATCACGGCCATGGCTCCCTCTCCGACGGCGGACGCGACCCGCTTCGCGGACTCGGAGCGGGCGTCGCCCGCAACGAACACGCCGGGCACATTGGTCTCCAGGTGGTACGGCGGCCGGTCCAGCTCCCAGCCCTCCGGCGGGCGGCCGTCCGCGCTCAGGTCGGGTCCGGCGAGGATGAACCCGCGCTCGTCCCGCAGCACCGTCCCGTCCAGCCAGTCGGTCAGCGGCGCCGCGCCGATGAAGACGAACACCCACTGCGCGTCGACCTGTTCGGTCTGCCCGCTGTCCACGTCCCGCAGGGTCAGCCGCTCCAGGTGGCCGTCGCCGTGCGCGGCCTCGACGACCGTGCGGGACCGGACCCGGATGTTGGGCGACTCCTCGATCTGCTGGATCAGGTAGTGCGACATCGACGCCGACAGGGAGGGGCCGCGCACCAGCAGGGTCACCGACTTCGCGCCCCGGGACAGGTACATCGCCGCCTGTCCCGCGGAGTTGGCGCCGCCGACGATGTAGACGTCCTGGTCCTGACAGGACGGGGCCTCCGTCAGGGCGGACCCGTAGTACAGGCCGCAGCCGGTCAGGTCCTCGCAGCCGGGCGCCGCCAGTTGCCGGTAGGACACGCCGGTCGCCAGGATCACGCTGTGCGCGGCCACCGCCGAGCCGTCGGAGAACCGGACGATCCGGGCGGCGCCGTTGACCTCCAGGGCCGTCACCTCGCGCGCGGTGAGGATCTCGGCGCCGAACTTCGACGCCTGCCGCCTGGCCCGGTCGGTGAGCTGCGCCCCCGACACGCCGTCGGGGAAGCCCAGGTAGTTCTCGATGCGCGAGCTCTGGCCCGCCTGCCCGCCGGTCGCCGACCGCTCCACCAGCACGGTCCGCAGCCCCTCGGAGGCGCCGTATACCGCCGAGCCGAGTCCGGCCGGGCCGCCGCCGATGACGACCAGGTCGTAGAAGTCGGCCGTCGGGGTCGTGGCCAGCCCGACCCGGGCGGCGAGGTCCACGGCTTCCGGCTCGACCAGCGGTGTCCCGTCCGGCGTGATCACCACCGGCAGCCGCAGCCCGTCCTCGCCTGCCGCGGCCAGCAGCCGCCGCCCCTCCGGCTCGTCGGCGGAGTACCAGCGGTACGGCACCTGGTTGCGGGCCAGGAACTCCCGCAGGTCCGAGGAGCGCGACGACCAGCGGTGCCCCACGACCTTGGTGCTGGGCACGGGCCGGAAGTCGCTGCTCCGCCAGGCCTGGAGCAGATCGTCGAGAACCGGGTACAGCTTCTCCTCGGGCGGGTCCCACGGCTTCAGGAGGTAGTGGTCGAGGTCGACGACGTTGATCGCGTCGATCGCGGCGTTCGTGTCCGCGTACGCGGTCAGCAGCACGCGC
Source organism: Streptomyces luteogriseus (assembly GCF_014205055.1). Lineage (NCBI taxonomy): Bacteria > Bacillati > Actinomycetota > Actinomycetes > Kitasatosporales > Streptomycetaceae > Streptomyces > Streptomyces luteogriseus. Next base: position 420,468 of record NZ_JACHMS010000001.1, on the reverse strand, counting down.
CGCGCGCCCGGGTAGACGTCCAGGGCCTGTTCCAGGAACTCGATGCCGTTCATCTGCGGCATCCGGTAGTCGGCCAGGATCACCGCCACGAGATCGCCGCGGAGCTTCAGCTCGCGCAGCGCGTCCAGCGCGGACGCGCCGGACTCCGCCCGCACGATCCGGTACGACGCGCCGTACCGCCGCCTCAGGTCCCGGGCCACGGCCCGGGAGACACCCGGATCGTCGTCCACGGTCATGATGACGGTCCGCGCCGTATCGGCGGGCTGTGCCATACGTCCCCCACACCGGGCGGTCGACTCACGGCACGGCGTCCCGGGGCACCGCGCCGGCCTGAAGCCCATCGTATGTTCGATCGCGGCGCGGTGCCCGGACACGGGGATCAGCTCTTGAAGGCTCCCAGCACGCAGAATTCGTTGCCCTCCGGGTCGGCGAGCGTCACCCACGGCTGCTCGCCCTGCCCGACGTCGGCGTGCCGCGCGCCGAGCGCCAGCAGCCGGGCCACCTCGGCCTCCTGGTCGTCGGGCCTGAAGTCGAAGTGGAGGCGGTTCTTGATCGTCTTGCGCTCCGGCACCGTCGTGAACAGCAGGCCCGGCAGTCGTTCCGGGGCGGGCCGGATCTCGAACTCGTCAGGTGCGTCGTTCACCACCACCCAGCCGAGAGCCTCGGCCCACCAGCGGCCCAGGGCCGCGGGATCGGCCGAATCCACCATTACCTGCTCCCACTCCAGTGACATGCGGGCAGTGTAGTGAAGACTGATCATGAGCACGTAGTGATTTCCGACGAGGGGAGACAGCGGGATGACACGCCCGATCACCGCAGGGGTCGACGGATCGCAGGAGAGCCTCGCCGCCCTGGCGTGGGCGGCGAGGGAGGCGGTGCGGCGCGGGCTGGCGCTCCGGGTGGTGCACGCCTGGCGGGTCCACTCCCAGGAGGTGATCGAGGCGGGGATCGCCGGGGACGCGGACGGCCAGGCCGAGTGGGTGCACGGTGCGGTGACCGAAGCCGTCGGCACCGTCACCGCACACCATCCGGGTCTCGAGGTGACCACCGATGTCGTCGAGGGCCCGGTGGCCGACACCCTGGTCGCCGCCGCGGCCGACGCCGAGATGCTGGTGCTCGGCTCGCGCGGGCACGGCCGCATCGTCGGGTTCCTGCTCGGCTCGGTCGGCCAGCAGGTGATCGCCGCGACCACCCGGCCCGTGGTGCTCGTCCGGGCCGGCGACCAGCCCTCGTCCGAGGCCGCCGGCCGGGAGGTCGTGGTGGGCCAGCAGGGCGACCCGGAGGACAGTGCCGACGCGCTGCGCTTCGCCTTCGAGACGGCCGCCGAGCGCGGGGCGACCGTGCGGGTCGTACGGGCCTGGAACCTGCCGCCCGTCTTCGCCTACAGCCCCGGCTCGCTGAAGCTCCTCGACGAGGCCGGGGGACTGGAGCCGTACGAGAGGAAGAGCCTGGCCGCCGCGGTCCGGCCGTGGCGGGAACGATTCCCCGATGTGCCCGTCGAGGAGCACGTGGAGATGGGCAGCGCGAGCCAGGTGCTGCTGTCGGTGGCCGGGACGGCCCAGCTGATGGTCGTCGGCCGCCGGGCCCACCGCACGGCCGTCGGGGCCCGCATCGGCTCGGTGGCCCACGGGATGCTGCACCACGCGGACTGCCCGGTGGCGGTGGTGCCCCACGCGTGAGGGCTGCGGCCCCTCACTCCGCGGTCGGCTGCAGCGTCCTGCTCGCCTTGGGCAGGATGTTCTCGATGTAGTCCTCGACCGCGGTCTCGATGCCGATGTCGTGCTGGGCCCGCTCGGACATGTACCAGCGGTGTTCGAGGAGCTGGTGGTAGATCTCCGCCGGGTCCATCGCACCGCGCAGTTCGAGCGGCACGGCCCGCACGGTCGGCCGGAACACCTCCCGCACCCAGCGGTGGGCCAGCACCTCCGGGCGGGCTCCCAGGGGATCGCCGGGCGCGTAGTCGTCCTGGGTCGCCATCCAGCTCTCCAGGTCGTTCAGCAGCCGCCGGGCCTGGTTCTCCTCCGTGTCGAGACCGGTCAGACGCAGCAGCTGGCGCTGGTGGTGGCCCGCGTCGACGACCTTGGGCACGAAGCTGACCGTGTCGCCGTTGGAGGCGTGCTCGATCTGCATCTCGGCGACGTCGAAACCGAGGTCGTTCAGGCGGCGGATCCGGCGTTCTATGTAGTGGTACTTGCCGGCCGGGTAGACGGAGGCCCGGGTCAGCTCGTTCCACAGGCCGCGGTAGCGGGCGCAGATCTCCGTGCCGAACTCGATCGGGTCGACGGAGGGGTGCAGCGCCCCGGACGCCTCCAGGTCCAGCAGCTCCCCGCTGATGTTGACGCGGGCGAGGTCGAGGTCGTAGTCGCGCTGCCCCGTGCTGAGCTGCGGATGCAGGTCACCGGTCTCGGCGTCCACGAGATACGCGGCGTAGGCGCCCGCGTCCCGTCGGAAGAGGGTGTTGGACAGCGAGCAGTCGCCCCAGGCGAACCCGGCCAGGTGCAGGCGCACCAGGAGCACGGCGAGCGCGTCCATCAGCCGGTGCATGGTGGCGGGCCGCATGGTCGTCTCGAACATCGAGCGGTACGGCATCGAGCCGCCCAGGTGCCGGGTGACCAGGACGCTCTCCAGCGGGGCGCCGCTCGCGTCGGTGCGGCCGGTGACCACGGCCAGCGGGTCCACCGACGGGATGCCGAGCCGGTCCAGATCGCGCAGCATGTCGTACTCGCGCAGCGCCGGGCGCTCGGCCAGCTCCTTGACGGCGATCACCTCGTCGCCTGCCCGGGAGTAGCGCACCACGTGCCGGGAGATGCCGCGGGGCAGCGGGACGAGGTACTCCTCGGGCCAGTCCTCCAGGGGCAGGTGCCACGGCAGTTCCAGCAAGAGCGCGGGGTGCTCGGGGTTCGTCGCGCTGATCTGCAGTGCCATGCGCCGGGTGTCCTTGTCTCGCCGCCGATCGTCGCCTCACTCTAAAGGGCGCGTTCCCGGGCCCGCCGCGCGGCGTCCCGCACCGGCCCGCGGTGCACCGGCCCGTGCCCGGGGAGCAGCAGCTCGCCCTCCAGCTCCGCCAGGACGTCCAGCGAGGCCAGGGCAGGGGGCCGCTCGCGGTGGAACATGTCCGGCAGCAGCTGCGGCCCTTCGACCCGCGAGGTGGGGTGCCCGCTGACCAGGGCGTCCCCGGAGATCAGTACACCGGTGCCGGGCAGGTGGTAGGCGCAGTGCCCGTCGGTGTGACCGGGGGTGTGCACCGGTACCGGCCGTCCGGGCAGGTCCAGCGCGCCCGCCGTCGGGAACGCCTGCGGGGCCGTCACCGGGACGGGGGTCGTGCCGCCCGAGCGCAGCGCGTGCACGGCCCACGGCAGCACCCCCGGCCGCCAGCCGTTCCCCAGCACCGTCCCGATGGACACCTGGTGCAGGAACTCCCGGCGCGCGTGCGGCACTTCGGCCTCGTGCAGGAGAACGGGCGTGCCGTACGTGGCGCGCAGGTACTCCGCGCTGCCCAGGTGGTCGTTGTGCGCGTGCGTGATCAGCGCGGCCGCGACCGCCTGCGGGGAGCTGCCCACCTGCGCGAGCGAGGCGAGGAGCTGCTCGCGGTCGCCGGGGTAACCGGTGTCGACCAGCGTGACGGCGTCCCCCTCCGTGAGGATCACCCAGTTGGTGTTCGATCCGTGCACCAGGTAGGTGCCGTCCGCGACTTGCTGTACGTCCGCCCGCATGATCGCCCGCCTCGTGTGGTCCCGCTACCGGCCCGACGGGAGAAGAGAAGCAGATGCCACGGCGGGCGGAATCGCCGGGTCCGCCGCAACCCGGCTGGGTGGCGGGGGCGTTCACGTGCCCAGTGCGCGCCGTGCGGCAGCGAGTCCGGTCCGTGCTCAGCGCACGCCGTGCGGACGGAACTGGATGCTGATGCGCGGCTCCGTCGCCCGGGTGCTCTTGGGGATCGAGTGCTCCCAGGTGCGCTGGCAGGAGCCGCCCATCACGATGAGGTCGCCGTGGCCCAGTGGGCGGCGCACGGTGTCCCGGCCGCCTCGCAGCGGGCGGAGCAGCAGATCACGGGGTGCTCCGACGGACAGGATCGCGACCATCGTGTCCTCGCGCGCTCCGCGTCCGATCCGGTCGCCGTGCCAGGCGACGCTGTCCCGGCCGTCGCGGTAGTAGCACAGCCCGGCCGTGGTGAACGGCTCACCCAGTTCCTCGCCGTAGTGGGCGCTCAACGCGTCCCGTGCCTCGGCCAGCACGGGGTGCGGCAGCCGGTCGTCCACGCCGTAGAACGCGAGCAGGCGGGGGACGTCGACCACGGTGTCGTACATCGTGCGCCGCTCCGCCCGCCACGGGACCTCGGCGGCCAGCTGTTCGAACAGGTCGTCCGAGCCGCCGAGCCAGCCGGGCAGCGTGTCGAGCCAGGCGCCGAAGCCGAGGTGGGTACGGCCGATCCCGTCCAGAGAGCCGAGGCACAGCTCGCCGGCCTGGTCGAAGAGAGAGCCCTGGAGGTGCATGCAGTCAGCGTACCTCGTATTCGAATATCTGTTCCATAGGGTGATCGCTCTTTCGATACATCGGTGTATCCAATACAATCATGTATCGAAAGGGGGGCGGGGCATGACCGTCGAGAGAAGAACCGGGCGTGTGACCAGGCGCCGTGTCCACACCCGCGCCAACCTCCTGGAGGCGGCGTTCTCCGTGTTCGCGGCCAAGGGCTTCGGGCATGTCTCGATCGAGGAGGTCTGCGAGGCCGCCGGCTACAGCAGGGGCGCCTTCTACTCCAACTTCTCCAGCCTCGACGAGCTGTTCTTCGCCCTCTACCGTGAGCGGGCCGAGCTGATCGCCGAGCAGGTCTCCGGCGCCCTCGCCCTCGACGGGCCCGACCTCGACGTGCCCGCCGCCGTGGACCGCGTCACCGACGTGCTGCTCCTCGACCGGGACTGGCTCCTGGTGAAGACGGACTTCCTCGTGCACGCCGCCCGTGACCCGGAGGTGGCGCGGAGCCTGCTCGAACACCGCGCGCGGCTGCGGCGGGCCATCGCCGAGCGGCTGGGCCGGGCCCGCGGCCACACCGCACTGCCCGCCGTGCTGGGGGACACGGACGGCGCCGCCCACGCCGTGGTCGCCGCGTACGACGGCGTCACCACGCAACTCCTGCTGGACCGGGACCTGGGCCACGCCCGTGCCTGGCTGAAGCAACTGCTCACGGCCCTGCTGACCGATGGCAGCGGCACCCTCGATCACACGAAGAACTGAAGAAGGGAACGGTCGCCATGGATGCCGATGTCATCGTCGTCGGAGCGGGCCTCGCCGGTCTGGTCGCGGCGCACGAACTGACCAGCAGGGGCAGACGGGTCGCCCTCGTCGACCAGGAGAATGCCAACAACCTCGGCGGCCAGGCCTTCTGGTCCTTCGGCGGGCTGTTCCTCGTCGACTCGCCCGAGCAGCGCCGCCTGGGCATCAAGGACTCCTTCGACCTCGCCTGGAGCGACTGGCGGGGCAGCGCGGGCTTCGACCGGCTGGACGACGAGGACTCCTGGGCCGTGCGCTGGGCCCGCGCCTACGTCGAGTTCGCCGCGGGGGAGAAGCGCTCCTGGCTCGACGGGCACCACATCAAGTTCCTGCCCACCGTCGGCTGGGCGGAGCGGGGCGACCTCACCGCGCACGGGCACGGCAACACCGTGCCCCGCTTCCACATCGCCTGGGGCACCGGCACCGGCGTCGTCGAACCGTTCGTGCACTACGCCAAGCAGGCCGCCCGCGACGGCCTGCTCACCTTCCACCACCGCCACCGCGTCGACGCCCTCGTCGTCGAGGACGGCACCGCCCGGGGCGTGCGCGGCACGGTCCTGGCCGAGGACCCCTCACCGCGGGGCGTCGCCTCCAGCCGCGAGGCGATCGGCGAGTTCGAACTCACCGCCCAAGCCGTCATCGTCACCAGCGGCGGCATCGGCGCCGACCACGACATCGTCCGACGTTACTGGCCCGAGCGCCTCGGCACCCCGCCCCGCGAGATGGTCACCGGTGTCCCCGCCTATGTCGACGGGCGGATGCTCGACATCAGCGCCGAGGCGGGCGTACGGCTGGTCAACCGCGACCGCATGTGGCACTACACCGAGGGTCTGCGGAACTGGGACCCGGTCTGGCCCGGCCACGGCATCCGCATCCTGCCGGGGCCGTCCTCGATGTGGTTCGACGCCCTCGGCCGCCGTCTGCCCGGGCCCTGCCTGCCCGGCTACGACACCCTCGGCACCCTGAAGCACCTGCGCACCACCGAGGACATCGCCGGGTACGACCACTCCTGGTTCATCCTCACGCAGAAGATCATCGAGAAGGAGTTCGCCCTGTCGGGCTCCGAGCAGAACCCCGACATCACCGCCAAGGACCGCGCCGGGTTCCTCAAGGAACGCATCCTCGGCAAGGGCGCGCCCGGACCTGTCGACGCGTTCCTGCGCAAGGGTGCCGACTTCGTGACCGCGTCCAGTGTCGAGCAGCTCGTCGCGAAGATGAACGACCTCACCGACGAGCCGCTCCTCGACGCGGCCGGGATCAAGCGCCAGATCGAGGCCCGTGACCTGCAGATCGCCAACCCCTACGCCAAGGACGCCCAGGTGCAGGGCATCCGCAATGCCCGCCGCTACATCGGCGACCGCCTCGGCCGGGTCGCCACTCCGCACCGCATCCTGGACCCGGCGGCCGGCCCGCTGATCGGCGTCAAGCTGCACATCCTCACCCGCAAGACCCTCGGCGGCATCCAGACCGACCTGGACTCCCGCGCCCTCGGGACCGACGGCAAGCCGGTCGAGGGGCTGTACGCGGCCGGTGAGGTCGCCGGCTTCGGCGGCGGCGGCGTCCACGGCTACAACGCCCTGGAGGGCACCTTCCTCGGGGGCTGCCTCTTCTCGGGCCGTGCGGCGGGCCGGGCGGCGGCGAAGCAGACCGCCTGACGGACGCGGGCCCGTCTCCTCAGCCTTCGAGGAGGCGGACCAGCACCGTGGCGTGGCTCTGCTCCGGCGTCTTCGACGCGGTCAGCAGGGTCACGTCGCCTTTCCCGGCGAGGTCACGCACACCGTCCAGGGCCTCTGCGGCCTCCTCGGCGGCGAGCTCCGCCTCGTACCGCTCGGCGAACTCCTCGTACGTGCCCCCGCCCGCGTGGTACCAGCGGCGCAGCTCCGTCGACGGGGTGAGGGCCTTCGGCCACTCGTCCACCCGGGCCGCGTCCTTCGCCAGTCCGCGCGGCCACAACCGGTCGACCAGGACCCGCACCCCGTCCTCCGGCTCGGCGGGATCGTAGACACGGCGCACACGCACGCTCATGGTCGGCTCCTCCCCGCGACGACACGGACCCGTGCCGCGAGCCCAACCCCGGCCGGACGCCCGCACCCCCGGGAACCGCTGCGGTGCAGCCAGGTCCCCGGGGGTTGCGGGCCGATGTCAGCCGGAGCGGCGGCGGGCGGCCGTGCGGCGCTTCAGCGCACGCCGTTCGTTCTCGCTCGTCCCGCCCCACACGCCGATGGACTGGCCCGTGTCCAGGGCCCATTGCAGACACTGCTCCTGCACCGGGCAGCGCCGTCGGCACACCGCCTTGGCCTGTTCCGTCTGCAGCAGAGCCGGGCCGGAGGTGCCGATCGGGAAGAAGAGCTCGGGGTCCTCGTGCCGACAGGCAGCGTGGTCTCGCCAGTTGTCCATCGAAGTCACCTGCATCGCAGTAGAAACGTGCTCTCTCGTCTGCTTACTCCTTTTCGGGTGACCTGTCGATGCGCGCTGAAACAGGGCGTTCCCGGACAGTCGTTCACTGCTCCCGCATGCCCCAGGGGGAGCCGTAGTCCGTCAGCAGGTCCAGGAACGGCCGGGCCGGGAAGGCCTCCGGGCCGAGCACGCCCGCACCGGACCAGGCGCCCGTCGCGAGGAGTTCGAGCGCGACGACGGGGTTGATCGCGGTCTGCCACACCACGGCCTGGGAGCCGTACTCCGCCATCGACCACTGGTTGTCGACCACGTGGTAGAGGTACACCTCGCGCGGCGCGCCGTCCTTCACGCCCTTCACCCAGGTGCCCGCACAGGTCTTGCCGTGCATCCGCTCCCCGAGGGTGGCCGGATCGGGCAGACACGCGGCGACCACGTCCCGCGGCGAGACCTTCACCGGCCCGTCGGGCCCGGGCACGGTCACCGGGTCGGTGCGGTCCAGGCCCAGCAGATGCAGCGTCTTCAGCGTCTCGACGAACTCCCGGCCCAGGCCGTACTTGAAGGTCACCCGGCGGGCGTCGACCCAGCGCGGGACGAGCAGCACCTCCTCGTGCTCGACGTTCACGCACTCGACCGGGCCGATGCCCTCGGGGAAGTCGAAGACCTCGGGCTCACTGAACGGTTCGGTGGTGAACCAGCCCTTGCCCGTCTCGTGGACGACCGGCGGATTGAGGCACTCCTCGATGGTGGTCCAGATGCTGAACGAGGGCGCGAAGTCGTAGCCGTCGACGGTCAGATTCGCGCCGTCGCGGATGCCGATCTCCTCGATCTCGTCGAAGAGTTCGTCGGCGGCGTACCGCGCGAAGACGTCCGACAGTCCCGGCTCCACACCCATCCCGACGAGGGCCAGCAGCCCCTCCTTCTCCCAGTCGGCGGCCTGCGTGAACTGCTCGTCGCCGAGCTTGACCCCGCACTCCTCGTAGGGGCGCTCGGCGTGCGGGCGGGACAGTGACATCGCCATGTCGAGATAGGTGGCACCCGCGGCGCGGGCCGCGCGGAACAGGGGCATCACGAAGCGGGGGTCGGTGGCGTTGAGCAGAACGTCGCAGCGATGCCACCGGAGCAGACGGGCCACGGCCGCTTCGTCGCCCGCGTCCACCTGCTCCGCGGTGAACCGCGCCTCGCCGCCCAGGGCCGCGACCGCCGCCTCGGCCCGGGCCGGGTCGTAGTCCGCCACCACCATCGCCTCGAAGAACGGCCGCCGGGCCGCGATCCGGGTGATCGCCCCGCCCACACCACCGGCACCCACGAGCAGTACACGCATGACAGAAACTCCCTATTTGCGAAGAACGTGCCGCGTCCTTGCAGTGATGAAACGCCGCCCCGCGGCATAAGGTCAATGGCGTTGGCATAAGGAAGGACAAGGAGGGGGACGTCGTGCCCAAGCCCGTGGTACCCGAGGAGAAACGCCGCCGGCGCAGGCCCACCAAGAGCGGCACCGTGCTGACGGAGGAGCTGATCGTCGAGACGGCGCTGCGCATGTTGCGCGAACACGGCAGCGCCGGACTCACCGCCCGCCGGCTGGGCCTCGCCCTGGACGCCGACCCGAGCACGCTCTACCGGTACTTCCGCGGCATGGACGACCTGACCCTCGCCATCGGCGACGCGCTCATCGGCCAGGCACTCGAGGGCTGGCGGCCCACGGGGGAGTGGCGGGAGGATCTGCGGTCCTTCGGGCTGCGCATCCACGCGGCGTACCTGGCCCATCCGCAAGCCGCCCTGCTGACCACGAACCGTGTCACGGGGCGGGCCCACGAGCTGGCCGCGGACGAGGCCGTCCTGGACGTCCTGCGCAGGGCCGGTTTCCCGCTGCCCGACACCGTGCGCATCTACCACGCCTTCATCGACCAGACCCTGGCCTTCGCCGCGCTGGACGCCGCCTCGCTGGCCCTGCCCAGGGACTCGCTGCACGCCGACGAGGACATGTGGCGCTCCACCTACGCCCGTCTGCCCGCCGCCACCCATCCCCGCATCGCCGAGGCGGCGCCGCTGCTCGCCACCCGGATGCTCACCAGCGCCTACCCGACGGCCCTGGAGATGCTCCTGGAGAGCGCGGCCGCCCGGCTCGAGGGCATCCGCGACTGAGACGTCAGGCCCGCAGCGTCTCCGCCGCGGTCGCCGTCACCGTCTCCGCCACCTGCGCCAGCGCCGGCGAGTCGAGCTTCCACTGCTGCCAGTACAGCGGCACGTCGACCGTGCGGCCCGGGGCGATGCCGACGAGCCGGCCCGCGCGCAGCAGGGGATCCGCCTGGGGCTCCGGTACCAGGCCCCACCCCAGGCCGGCGGCGACGGCCTCGACGAAGCCCTCCGAGGTCGGCACGTAGTGCCGCAGCGCACTCGCGCCGCTGCGTCCCCGGGTGAGCCCGCGGACGAAGCCGTCCTGGAAGTCGTCACGCCGGTCGAAGACCACCACGGGCACCTCGGTGAGCACCTGTGCCAGTGGCCCGCCGCGATGGTGCGCGGCGAAGTCCGGCGCGGCCACGGGGAGATAGCGCATCCGCCCGAGCGGGCGCACGGAGCAGCCCGGCACGGGGTCCGGTGACGAGGTCACCGCGGCCATCACCACGCCCTCCCGCAGCAGGGCCGCCGTGTGATCCTCGTCCTCGCGGCGCAGCTCGAAGCAGAGCCGCGGCTCCTGCGGCACGCGCGCGAGCACGGGCAGGAACCAGGTGGCCAGCGAGTCGGCGTTGACCGCGACCGACACCCGGACCGGCTCCCCGGTGTCGGCCAGTCCCAGCTCCGCGTAGGCGTCGTGCTCCAGGCGCGCCACCTGGCGGGCGAGCCGGACCAGCACCTCACCCGACTCGGTCGGCCGCACCGGCTTGGTCCGCAGCAGCAGGACCCGGCCCGTGCGCTGCTCCAGCGCCTTCACCCGCTGGCTGATCGCCGACGGCGTCACATGCAGTGCGGCCGCCGCCGCGTCGAACGTCCCCTCGTCCACGACGGCGAGCAGGGTCCGCACCTGGTCCAGCGGGAGATCGGTCATCATCACGTGTGCTAATGATACGTAAGAATCTTTAGCTGGACCCGAGTGGTGGGCGTCCGTAGCGTCGACGCCATGACCAGCACTTTCACCGCCGGCGCCGCCGGTTTCGGCACCGGACTGTCCCTCATCGTCGCCATCGGCGCCCAGAACGCCTTCGTCCTGCGCCAGGGGATCCGCCGCCAGGCCGTCCTCGCCGTGGTCGCCATCTGCGCCCTGTCGGACGCGGCGCTGATCGCGCTCGGGGTGGGCGGGGTCGGCGCGGTGGTGGTGAAGTGGCCGGGAGCCCTGACCGTGGTCGGCTGGATCGGCGGCGCGTTCCTGCTGGTCTACGGTGCGCTGGCCGCCCGCCGGGTGCTGCGGCCCGGCGGCGACGCACTGCGCACCGAGGGGGAGGCGGCCGGATCGGTACGCCGGGCCGTACTCACCTGTCTGGCGATGACCTGGCTCAACCCGCACGTCTACCTCGACACCGTGTTCCTGCTGGGCTCCGTGGCCGCCGACCACGGTGAACTGCGCTGGACCTTCGGCCTCGGCGCGGTGCTGGCCAGCCTGTGCTGGTTCACCGCCCTCGGGTTCGGCGCCCGGATGCTCGGCCGCTTCCTGGCCAAGCCGGCCGCCTGGCGCGTCCTCGACGGACTGGTCGCCGCCACGATGATCGTGCTCGGCGCCGTGCTCGTCATCGGAAGCTGACACCTCGGCCGCGATGCCCCGGCAGGCTGCTGCGATAGTGATCCCCGCCCGAAAAGATGTAGCGAGCATCGAGGAAGCGGCGCGTGGACACGAGCGAGAGCACGACCGAAGAGCGGGAACCCGATCCGCGGGCACCCCGGCGGCGCTGGGCCATGGACACCCGGCCCCTGCGCCGCCCCGCCTACCGGCGGCTGTGGGGCTCGACCATCGTCACGGCCGTCGGCAGCCAGCTCACCGCCGTCGCCGTCCCCAAGCAGATCTACGACATCACCGGCTCCTCGGCGTGGGTCGGCGCCGCGAGCCTGGCCGGGCTCGTGCCCCTGATCGTGTTCGCGCTGTGGGGTGGGGCGATCGCCGACACCATGGACCGGCGCAAGCTGCTGCTGATCACCAACAGCGGCATCGCCGTCACCTCGGTGCTGTTCTGGCTCCAGGCCTTCGTGGGCCTGGAGTCGGTGGGCGCGCTCATGCTGCTGCTCGCCGTGCAGCAGGCCTTCTGGGGCCTCAACGCACCGGCCCGCAACGCCTCCATCGCCCGGCTGGTCCCCGAGGACGAACTGCCTGCCGCGGGCGCCCTCGGCTCGACCGTGATGCAGACCGGGCAGGTGGCGGGCCCCCTGCTCGCCGGCGCCCTCATCCCCGTCATCGGGCTGCCCGAGCTGTACCTGATCGACGCCCTGGCCCTGTGCGTGACGGTGTGGGCGGTCCACCGGCTGCCCGCGCTGCCGCCCCTGGCCGGTACGGCGGTGCGGCGCGCGGGCGTGAAGGAGATCGCCGCCGGCTTCCGCTACATCTCCGGGCACACCGTGCTGCTGCTGTCGTTCCTCGCCGACATCATCGCCATGGTCCTCGGCATGCCCCGTGCCCTGTTCCCGCAGCTCGCCTCCCAGACCTACGCCCCGTACGGCGAAGGGCTCGCGCTGGGCCTGCTGTTCGCGGCGATCCCCGTCGGCGCCGTGCTGGGCGGGCTGTTCTCCGGGACCTTCTCCCGCGCCCGGCGGCACGGCTGGATGGTCATCGGGGCGGTGGTCGCCTGGGGTGTGGCCATCACGGGCTTCGGGCTGAGCCGCAGCCCCTGGGTCGCGGTGGCGTTCCTCGCCCTCGCCGGGGTGGCCGACATGGTCTCCATGGTCTTCCGCGGGGCGATCCTGCTGTCCGCCGCCACCGACGAGATGCGCGGGCGGATGCAGGGGGTGTTCACCGTCGTCGTGGCGGGCGGCCCGCGTCTCGCCGACGTGCTGCACGGCACCGCGGGATCCGCCTTCGGCCCCCGCGCCGCCGTCGCGGGCGGCGGGCTGCTGGTCGTCGCGGTGATGCTGGTGCTGGCCGCCGCCGTACCGGCGCTGCGGCGCTACCGCGTCTGACGTCTCAGAGGACTCCGCGCCGGTGCAGCGTGTACTGCTCCATCAGCTTGCCCCGGGTCATCTCCAGCCGGTGCGCGAGCACCTCGGCGACGTTGCGCACCAGCATCACCCCGAGCTCCGAGTCCTCCTCGCACAGCTTCAGTACGGCCCCCGCGTCGAACTCGTAGGCCCGCACCGGGCTGAAGGCCACCGCGCCGAAGTCCCAGGTGTACGGCGGGAAGAGCCACGACCAGCCGAGCAGGTCGCCCGCGCCGAGGCTGGCCACGGTCACCCGCTGCAGGGAGTTCACCTGCTGGTCCAGGGAGACGGCGCCGGAGCGGATGACCCAGAAGCGGTCGGCCGGGCCGTCCGCCTCGAAGATCCGGGCGTCCTCGGGGAAGGACACCTCCCGGGCGAGCGTCATCAGGCGCTGCCGCTGGGGCGGAGGCAGGGCGGTCAGGAGTTTGATCGCTTTGGTCATGCGGAGCTCCTCGCCGGGCGGTCGACTGCGGTGCTGTCCCCAATCCCATTTCAGCCGCTGCCGGGGCCTTGGGCACCTCGGCGTACGAGACTTCTTGCGACGGACCGTCCGGGCGTGAAAAAGCCCTGGCTGGACGGGGGAGACCAGCCAGGGCCGTACAGCGGTGAGGAGGACGAGGGGTCGACTCCGTCACCACGTATGAGTGAACCGTAAACCATCTAGGGGGTGTGTGCGCCTCCAGGACCCGGTTGCGTGACCCGTTTCACTTCCCGGGTCACTCCGCGAGGACCCGCACCGTCTCCAGCTCCGGGTCCTCCGGGTCGGGCAGGTGCATGCCCGCGTCCAGCCCCGTCCGCAGGTACGCCAGCACCGGCTCCGTCAGCCGCTCGCCCGGGAGGACCGCGGGGATGCCCGGGGGATACGGCGTGATCATCTCGGCCGCGATCCGCCCGGCCGCCTCACCGACCGGCATGGACTCGGCCGGGCCGAAGAAGGCGTCCCGGGGCAGCACCGCCTGCTCCATCCGCAGCTCCGCCGGAGACGGCACCTCCACCCGTGGTGCCCTGGGCAGCTCCGGCGCGGCATGCGCGAGGTCCCGCAGCGCCTCCAGCAACTGCCCGGTGGTCTCCCGGTCGTCGCCATGGGTGATCTGCGCGCCGATGCGGCGGTGGTCCACCAGATGCGCGTCGATGTGCCGGTGCTCGCGCAGCCAGTCCGCCGCCTGGAAGCCCGTGATGCCGAGCCCGGTGAGGTCGATGACGCCGGGCAGCGGGTCGAAGTCGTCGGACAGGCCGGAGCCGCAGAAGTCGTCCCGGTCGTTGACGTGCAGTCCGTCGATCTCCTCGATGGCGGCCCGGACCCCGGCCGCGAGGTCCAGCGCACCGCCCATCAGCTCCTGGCCGTGCAGCGCCATCTGCCGCCGCCAGCCGTCCAGACCCGCGAAGATCAGCACCGAGGGGCTGGTGGTGCCCAGCAGGTCCGCGCGCATCCCCAGCAGCTCCGGCGGCACCAGGTCGCCCTGCAGATGGAAGACGGAGCCCTGCTCCAGACCGCTGCCCATCTTGTGGATGCTGGTCACGCAGATGTCCGCGCCCGCGTCCATCGCCCAGGACGGAAGATCCGGGTGGAACGGCAGATGCGCGCCCCACGCCTCGTCGACGATCAGCGGCCGCGAGCGCCGGTGACAGACATCGGCGATCGCCCGCAGGTCCGCGCAGCCGCCGTACGGCGTGGGGCTCGTGACCAGCGCGCCGCGCGCGTCCGGATGCGCCTCGAAGGCCTGGTCGAACTCCTCGGCGGACGGGGGATGGGCGAGCTTCCGCTCGGCGTCCCACCGGGGCTCGACCCAGACCGGCTCGATACCGGAGATGATCAGCCCGGCCACCACCGACTTGTGGGCGTCACGCCCGACCAGCAGCTTCTCGTGCGGCCCGGCGACCGACAGCATCGCGGCCTTCACCGACAGGGAACTCCCGCACGTGCTGAAGAACGTGTGCTCGGCGTGCACCGCGTCGGCCATCAGCTCCTGGGCCCGTTGCAGCACCCGGCCCCGGGTGAGCCGGTCGTCCAGACCGCCCGAGGCCAGCACGTCCCCGTGGAACACCGCGTCACCGAGGATCTCCCGGACCGCCGGATCGGCGCCGCGGGCCTGCTTGTGCCCGGGGGGAGTGAACGACAGATGTCCCTTGCGTCGGTACTCGTCCAGGGCTTCCAGAACCGGTGCTCGCGTGTGGTCGGCAGTCATGCGCGCCGGGTTCCCGGCGTGTGCCCTCGCAATCCGGCCCCACCCGCACCGGCACCGGCCTCCGCCCGGTCACTCCTCCGGCACGTGCTTGCCCGGAGTCACGATCTCGTCCAGCACCCGCAGCACCGCCTCGTAGGACATCTGCCGCACGGTCGCGTCCCGGGCCCCCTGCGGGTCGGTCGCGTCCAGCTCCTCGCTCCTGGCCCGCCACGTCCGCTCCTCCTGCGCCGCGCAGTCCCTCGCACGCCGGATACGCCGCAGCAGCTCGTCCGAATCCACCACATCGGTCATGCACCCCGCGTACCCGCCCAGCGGCCGGAGATGGCACCGGTCCACGACCGTTCGAGGTGTTCTCGGGTCTTCCGGCCGCGCCCGAGGTTTGCAGGTGCGGGGAAAGGTGAGCCGAAGAGTATGACCGCGGCGCTCGCGCGGTGCGCGTCCCGAACGCCGTGTCAGGTGGAGCAATCAGTGGGTCCGTGGACCCCGGGCAGACCCGTGCGGGCGGCCCCGGTACGCGGTACGGACCCGGTATCCGTTCGCGCTGTCAGGAGCTGCAGAATGTGCGACGAGCACATGATCGAATCCGTACTCGGGCCGCCCGGAGCCCACCGCACCCGGCCCAGCAAACCCGCCGAGGCGCGCCGAGCGGTGGAGCGAGCCGTGGCCGAACGCTGCCGGGCCACCCATACCCCGTGCGACACGGACGCCCTGTCCGACGCTCTGCTCGTCGTCTCGGAACTGACGACCAACGCGATTCTGCACGGTGGCGGTGTGACCGACTTCCAGGTGGACGTCGACGGCCCCGGTGTACGCCTCTCGGTGAGCGACCGCAGTGACGCACTGCCCGTGACCATGCCCCGCACCGATCCTCACGGACGGCTGCGGCACGGCGGCCACGGCTGGCCCATCGTCTGCCGGCTCTCCCGCGACGTGCGGGTGTCGGATCTGCCTGCCGGGGGCAAGTGCATCACTGCCGTCGTGCCCCTGTCCTGACCACCCGCGAGCGGTGCCCGACAAATTGCACTGCAAAGCGGAGTTTGTTCCCCCGGGGCCAGGGCAGACGCAATTTCGTGCTTCGGACCGGAGGCGCGCCAGCGGGAGCGGTACCTACTGCCCCGGAGGCCTCCAGGCGCATCCGGGCAGCAACCTTCCCGCGGTCAGTCCCTGAAACCACCGTTCAGGAGCGAATCCGCATGCTCATCGAAACGCCCACCCATCGTCCCGGCACGCCCGAAACGACGACCACCGCCTCACGGCGGCGTCACGACGACGCCCCCGACACAGCCGCCCTCTTCGCCCGAATGGCCGAACTGGAAGAGGGCCCCGATCGGGAGGCCGTCCGCGACGAACTGGTCACGCTGTGGCTGCCCATGGCTCACCGGATCGCCGGCCGCTTCCGCGACCGCGGGGAGTCGATCGAGGATCTCCGTCAGGTCGCCGCGCTGGGCCTGGTCAAGGCCATCGACCGGTTCGACCCGAGCCGGGGTGCCTTCGAGAGTTACGCCGTCCCCACCATCACCGGTGAGGTCAAGCGGCACTTCCGGGACCGCATGTGGGCCCTGCGGGTCCCCCGCCGTGTGCAGGAACTGCGCAACAAGGTGCGGGTGGCACGCCGCGAACTCACCCAGAACCCGGGCAGCCCCGAGCCCTCGGTGGCGGACCTCGCCACCCACACCGGCCTGACCGAGGAAGAGGTCAACGCCGGGCTCGAGGCGCTGGACAGCTTCAGCACCCTGTCGCTGGACGCCGAGCTCTCGGCCGACGACGACGGCTACAGCCTCGCGGACACCCTCGGCGCGGCCGACTCCTCCTACGACATCGTCGTGGACCGCGAGTCCGCCAAGGAAGGACTGCGCCGCCTGCCGGAGCGCGAACGGGCCATCCTCTACATGCGCTTCTTCGAGGACATGACCCAGAGCCGCATCGCCGACCACCTCGGCATCTCCCAGATGCACGTCTCCCGCCTCATCAGCCGCAGCTGCGCCCGGGTGCGCGACGAGGTCCTGGGGCAGCGGACGGGCAACCGGGGCAGCGGCCCCTCCACGACGGCCTGACCATCCGACCCCACGAGGAGCGAACGACCATGCTGAGGCCCCACCCCGCCGTGCTGCGCCGACTCGTCGACGAGTACGAGGCCCTGACGGGCGCCGAGGGCGCCCGCGGACCGGGGGAGCTGGATGCCAGGGCGCGTGACCTGGCGTACACGCTGTGCGTGTCGACCGGCACCCGCGATGTCCAGCGCGCCCTGGACGCTGCCCGCCAGTGGCTCGCCGCCGCACCCGCGCCGGTCCCCGAGCCCGCTGCGCCGGCGGGCGGACAGCGCATTCCCACCCCGGAGCCCGCCTGATGAGCGTGTGCCGCTGACACGACGGGGAAGGCGAATCGGAACGAGCCCGGCCGGCGGCGCAAGTCGCGGCCGGGCCCGTTTCACGTCACAGCCATCGAGATTCCGGGAGTCCCATGTCCACAACCCGCCGGCCAGTGGCCGACGAGGGCGAGCTGGAGCGCCTGCGTGCCGAGCTGCGTGACCTGCGGGCCCGGGCTCGGGTCCGCCCGCTGATCTCGCAGGCGCAGGGCATCGTGCAGGAGCGCTATGCGCTGCCCGACGGGGAGAGCGCCTTCGCGCTGATGCAGCGGGCGTCACAGCGCTACAACGTCAAGCTGCGCACGCTGGCCGGTGTGCTGGTGACCGCGCCGCGCCCGGACGGGACGGGGAGGCTGTGGTTCCCGGAACGCGTCCGCGGGCCGGAACCCGACCTGACCTTCACCCGGGCGCACCGCTCCGGGTCCGGCAGCCGCGGTGCCGTCCTGAAGGCCGTGCTGCGTTCCACCCTGGCGGTGGTCGGTACCGACATGGGCAATGTGCAGCTCGCCGACCCGGCCCGGGGAGGGCTGCGCATCGAGCAGCACACCGGCCTCACGGACGACTTCGTCGACTTCTTCGCCCACGTCGGCGAGGACGGCACGTCCTGCGCCCAGGCGGCCCGGGACCTCGCCCAGGTCACCGTGCACGACGTGGAGAGTGCTCCGGTGTTCACCGAACCGGCCCGGCAGGCCATCCTCGCGGCGGGCAGCAGGGCATGCCACAGCGTCCCCCTGACGACCGCGTCCGGACTGTGCGTCGGCATGGTGTCGGCCCACCTGGACCGGCCCCTCGACGGACTGACGACGACCCAGACGAAGGTCCTCGACACCATCGGCGGCCAGGCGGGCCGCTGGCTCGCCTGGCACGACGACACCGTGGTCCTGGACGCGCTGGAACATCTGCACGCCCTCGGCAGCGCCGGCCGCGGATCGCGGTTCCGGCGGTCCTGACCGGCCACGGAGGCGGCGCCGCGGCGCCGCCCACACGCCGGCTGGAAGCGGAATCCCCTGGTCCGAGGGCTGTGGAGGGTGTGTGAACGCCGACCCGGGGCATCCGCACTCCCGGGAGGTCGACATGAACACGAGTGCGATGGCACAGAGCGGTCGATTCCGGGCCCGGCGGATGGCGCGGGGTTCGGTGACCGAGGGGGCGGCACGGGCGGGCTTCGCCGCCCGGGGCGTGATCTATCTGCTCGTCGGAGCGCTGGCCCTGCAGATCGCCTTCGGCGACACCGGCCGCCAGGCCGACCGCGGGGGAGCCCTGCAGGAACTGGCGCAGAAGCCCTTCGGAGCGGTGCTGCTGTGGGCACTGGGCATCGGGCTCGTCGGCATGGCCCTGTGGAGGCTGTCCGAAGCGCTCTTCGGCTCGGTCGGCAAGGACGGCCGCAGCGCACGCAAACGGCTGATGGCGACGGTCCGCTTCGCGTTCTACGTCTTCGTCGCCTATTCGGTGCTGTCGTTCGCCCTCAGCCGCCACCAGAGTGGCGGATCCAGCGACCAGCAGTCCCGTGACGCCACGGCCAGGGTCCTGGAGATACCCGCCGGCCAGTGGCTGGTCGGCGCCGTCGGCATCGGGATCGTCGTGGCCGGCGGCTGGATCGCCGTACGCGCGGTGCTGCGCAAGTTCCACGACAAGCTCCGGCTGGGGCAGATGAGCCACCGGACGCGGCAGCTGGTGGACGTCACCGGCGTGGTCGGCGGCGCCGCCCGAGGGCTGGTCTTCGCGGTGGCCGGGGTCTTCGCCGTACGGGCCGCCATCGCCTACGAAGCCGACAAGGCCAAGGGCCTGGACGACACCCTGCGCACCTTCGCCGACACTCCACTCGGCCCCTGGCTTCTGGTCTGCGTCGCGGCCGGGCTGGTGCTCTTCGGAGTGTTCTCTTTCGCCATGGCCCGGTGGCGACGCGTCTGAGTCGCGTTCTGCGGGGAACACGATGCCAATGAGCGATTCCGAGATTCCGCATGGCGACGGCCGGCCCGTGGACGCGTACCTGGACCTCCTGCGCATCCGGATGGACACGGAGGACTACCGCCTTCTGATGCGCGCGGTGGAACCGGTCCTCGAGGCGATCGACGAGGAACGCCTGTCCAGCCTCGACTTCGCGCTCGACTCCGGCGCCAACGACGAACTGCCCCAGGAGGTCCGTGACGAGG
This sequence comes from Streptomyces luteogriseus, assembly GCF_014205055.1. Lineage (NCBI taxonomy): Bacteria > Bacillati > Actinomycetota > Actinomycetes > Kitasatosporales > Streptomycetaceae > Streptomyces > Streptomyces luteogriseus. The sequence goes on along the minus strand of NZ_JACHMS010000001.1, from coordinate 400,981 downwards.
TGGCCCTCGTCATCGCCACCGCCGTCACCGGCCGCCTGGACAACGAAGTGGTCGAACTCGACGTCGACGACACCGGCCCGGTCAGGATCGTCACGGACGCCACCACCGCGTCCGACCCGGTCCGCCTCGGCGAGATAGCCGACTACATCCGGGACCGGCACAAGCAGACCGAGGAGCTGCGAGGCATCGCCGAGGTGAGCGGGCTGCCCACGGACTTCTGACCGGCGGTGGCCCGCACTCCGGGGGCGGCTCTCACCCCTTGGGCGCCGCCACCGGCACACCCAGCGGCCGGGCGAGACCCACCACGGCCTCGTCCAGCCGCTCCAGATGCCGCAGCACGCGGTCGGTGATGCGGCCGTAGCGCGGTGTGCCCGCGTCGGATCCCAGCAGGGAGGCGATGCTCGGCCCGGTCTCGACCTGCGCGCCCGCGTGCTCGTCGGCGACCCGGACCGCGATGGTCTCGATGTTGCGCACCGTGCGCCCGGCGGCCCCGCGCAGTCGCGGGTCCGCCGCGATCGAGGGATGCGTGGGCAGCAGCTCGGCGGTCGCCGCCAGCGTCCGCGCGTGGTACGCGCACGTCTCCAGCAGCGCCACCACGTACCGGGCCGTGTTGCGCCGGGTCCGCAGCGGCGTGACCGGGTGGGTCAGCGGCTGGGTCGCGGCCCGCAGATCGGCCAGCGCCTGGTCCAGGTCGCGCGCCTTGTCCAGCAGCTCGTCCGCCGGCCCGCCGCTGAGCTGGCCGACCGCGGCCTCGGTGACCTCGGCCAGCCGCTCCAGCACGGTGCCGAGCAGCTCGTTCGTACGGCGATCCGTCTGCACCGGCAGCACCAGCGCCGCCGCCACCACCCCGCAGGCCGCGCCGAGCGCCGTCTCCTCGATCCGCAGCACGAGCACATCGAGGCTGTAGGTGTGCAGCAGCGTGTACAGCAGCCCCAGCATCGCGGTGACGAAGAACGACATCAGCGTGTACGACAGCGGCGCCGAGTAGAACATCGCGAAGATCAGCACCAGGACCAGGGCGAAAGCCGTCCAGGTGTGGTTGCCGACCAGACCCGCGAGCCCGATGCCGGCCACGACGCCGAACACCGTCCCCAGCAGCCGCCGGTACCCCTTGACCAGGATCTCGCCCGTCGATGACGTGTTGATGAAGACGATCCAGCACGTCAGCACCGCCCAGTACCAGCGCTGCGTGGACAGCAGCTCGCCGCCCACGATGGCCAGCGACGAGCCGACGGCGACCTGCACGGCCGCACGGGTGGTGGGCCGCCGCAGTCCGGTCTGCTCTTCCTGCTCGTCCTCTTCGCCACCGCCGTCGATCGCGGCGTCCTCGGCGTCCAGTTCCTCGCGGGAACGGGCCGTCGCCGGGGAGTCGTCCGACTCGTCCTGGGGACCGTCCAGCGCGATCCGCAGCCCGAGCACGGAGCGGGCCGACTCGCCGATGCCGCGGAAGACGTCCTGGAGGGCTGCCGACGCGGGCGGCAGGTTCTCCTCGTCCCGGTAGCCGAGGAGCCGGTTGCGTACATGGGCCAGCCCGGTGCCCGTGTCGCCGCTTCCCGCCCGCAGTACCAGGGTGTGCAGCGCCAGCAGATCGCGGCGGAGCGTGGCGCCGGCCTCGTCCGGCATGTCCGGACCGGCGATCGTCGGTGCGGGCGCGCCCGGCAGGTGCAGGGTCAGTGTGTCGGCCCGTTCGGCGGTGCGGGCGGTCAGCAGCAACAGGCCGAGCCGCTCGGCGGCGATCTCGGCGTCGGCGATCCTGCGCTGCACGAGCCGTGCCGCCGACTCGTCCGGGGTGCCCTCCTCCAGCTGTCCCTGGATCATCATGGCCGTCTCGTGCAGCCGCGCGGTGCCGTCGCGCAGGGCCTTCAGCGCCTTGTCCATCTCCTCCGCGGGGGCGTCGAGGAGTTCGAGCTGAGCGGACACCAGCTGGGCCAGCCGGGCACGGAAGGCCAGGCGCAGCCGCAGCAGCACGCCCGTGGGAGTCGCGGGCACGACCGCGAAGCGCATCAGGGCACTGGAGCAGAACGCCACGGCCATGGCACCGCACAGCTCGGGCAGCGTGTCGACGGTGGCGCCGACGAACAGCGACAGGAAGTAGACCTGGAAACCGATCAACCCGAGCGCGGTGCCCCGGTCGCCGAAGCGGCGGCCGTAGACCGCGCAGAAGATCAGGACGACGAAGAAGGCGTCACCGACCACGACCCGCGTGTTGAGCACCGCGCTCAGGGACACCGAGGCCAGGGCCACCGGAAGCCCCAGAGCCAGGGTCACGGCCTGAGCCCCGAGCTGCTTCTCCCGGATGGCGAAGGTGGCGACCATCGCCGCTATGGCCCCCGCCACCAGAATGTGCACGTCGGCGCCGAGCAGGGAGAGCACGGCCAGCGTCAGTGCGATCGCGCCGACCGTCCGCAATCCGGCCGTCAACCGCAGCAGACCGGGGTCGGACGCCGCGATCCGGTCCCGCAGTCGTGCCCGCACCGCGCGTCCCGCTGCCCTCACGCCGCCGCACTCTCTCCCGACTCACACCAAGATCCGTATCTCAGCATGACATGCCACGAGCGGAAGCTCCCGCCCGGCCCGGTGCTACTCCGGCCGGCTCGCCCCCTCGACCCGCTCCCGCACCTGCTCCGGCGTCAGATAGGCGTCGGTGTACTCGAAGTCCTTCAGCCGCGCGGCCTTGCGGGCCTGGAACCCGGTCCGTACGAAGTCGTCACCGGCGATCGCGTTGAGCAGCCAGTTCGTCATCACCCGCGTCTTGGCCACGTTGGTGCGCAGCGCAGACCAGTGGTAGCCGCGGGCCACGGCCTGGGCGGGCAGCCCGCGCAGTTCGATCCCCAGCGGCTTGGACACCGCGTCGGTGCCACCGAGGTCGACGACGAGCCCGAGGTCCTTGTGGACGTACGGCTTCATCGCCTGGCCGCGCAGTGACGCGATGACGTTGTCGGCGACGTGCCTGCCCTGCCGCAGGGCGTGCTGCGCGGTGGGCGGGCACATGGCGCCGTCGCCCTTGGCCAGGTCGGGCACGGCGGCCGAGTCGCCGAGCGCGAACACCCCGTCGTCGCCCGGCAGGTTCATCTCGGAGGCGACCGCCAGCCGCCCCTTGACGGTCTCCGCGCCCAGCGTGGCGATGAGCGGGCTGGCGACGACCCCGGCGGTCCAGATGAGCGTGCGGGTCGGGACCACCCGCCCGTCGGTGAAGGTGACCTCCTCGGGGCCCGCCTTGGCGATGGAGGTGCCCAGGGAGATGTCGATGCCCCTGCGGCGCAGGATCTCCTGCGCGCTGCTGCCGAGCTTGTCGCCCAGCTCCGGCATCAGCTTCGGCGCGATGTCGATCAGATGCCACTTGATCAGGCCCGGGTCCAGCCGCGGATAACGCTTGACCGCGGCATGCGTGAGCCGTTGCAGGCACGCCGCCGTCTCGGTGCCCGCGTAACCGCCGCCGACCACCACGAACTGCAGCCGCGAGGCCCGCTCCGCGGGGTCCTGGCTCGCGTCGGCCAGGTCCAGCTGCGAGATGACGTGGTCACGGATGTACGCCGCCTCGGCCAGCGTCTTCATCCCGAACGCGTGGTCCGTCAGCCCCGGGATGTCGAAGGTCCGGGTGATGCTGCCGGGCGCCAGCACGATGTAGTCGTACGGCTCGTTGACGATCTCGTCGGTGATGGTGCGGATGACGCAGACCTTGGACTTCAGGTCCACGCCGATGGCGCCGCCCGGAATGATCCGCGTGCGGTACTTCTTGCTGCGACGCAGGGAGACGGCGATCGACTGCGGCGTCAGCACGCCGGAGGCGACCTGGGGGAGCAGCGGCAGGTAGAGCTGGTAGGCGAACGGCGTCACCAGTGTGACGTCGGCCTCGTCCGGGGAGAGTTTCCGTTCCAGACGGCGGACGCACTCCACTCCGGCGAAGCCTGCGCCAACCACCAGGATCCTGGGTCGTGTCACGGTGTTCATCCCTTTCTGCGGCTCCAGGCGGTCTGCCTCGAACGCCTTCCGACTGCCCCTGGATCGCCGGTTCGCACCCTTTCGATCCCACCGTGTGTCCCGCCGGTGCGCCACTCGGACGCGGCAGGCAGACGAACGCGTCGATCACCACCATGCCCGCACCGTGGCCGAAAAGCACCAGGCGGGAGTGAAGAACGCGTGCACACCGGTCCGGCCGGACCCGCCGTCAGGAGCCGTCGCCGCCTTGGAAATGACACAGCAACAGACACACGTCGTCGTCCCGCTCCGAATCGCTGAGCAGCGGATGCAGAAGCCGGTCCGCCGATCCCTCCAGGTCCGCGTCCAGTTCCGCCGAACGGAACCCGCCGAGCGCCGTGGCCAGCCGCTCGATGCCCGGGTCTATTCCCTGCGCACGCCGCTCCACCAGCCCGTCCGTGTACAGCGCGAGGGTGGAACCGGGCGTCAGCTGCTCCGTGTGGTCGGCGATCTCCTGGGTGAGCGGGATGCCGAGCATCGCGCCGGGCTTGGCGTCGAGGGTGCGCACGGTGCCGTCGGGCAGGCGCAGCACCGGCGGCGGATGCCCCGCGGCGGCCCAGGTCAGCGTGGGCTCGTCCGGGTGGAACCGGGCGATCACGGCTGTGGCGTACAGGTCCGGCTGGAGATGGTGCAGGAACCGGTGCAGCCGGGTCAGCAGCCGGCCCGGGCTGTCGCCGTCGACGGCGTACGCCCGCAGTGCGGTGCGCAGCTGGCTCATCATGACCGCCGCGTGCAGTCCGTGGCCGGTCACGTCGCCGATGACGGTGATGAGGCCGCCGTCCCGCTGGGGGAACGCGTCGTACCAGTCGCCGCCGATGTTCAGCCCGTGCGTCGCCGGAAGGTACCGCGCGGCCAGGCTGAGGCCCGGCGTGGTCGGCAGATCCGTCAGCAGGGCGCGCTGGAGCGTCTCGGCGATGTCCCGGTTGTGCTCGAAGCGCCGCGCGTTGTCGATCGCGATGCTGGCCCGCCGGGTGAGCTCGATCAGCATCACCGCGTCGTCCGGGTCCCAGCGCTCCCCGGGCGGTGACAGCGTCAGGACCCCCAGCGGAGCCCGCCGCGTCGGCAGCGGCACACACAGCAGCGGCCGTCCCGGGTCCAGGGCCGACGGCGGCTGGTCCTCGACACCGGGCAGGTTGCCCGGATGGTCGGCGGCGTACTGGGGCCGCCCGGTACGGGCAGCGACCACGGCTGCCGCCGGATGCACCGGCCGGTGCTCCTCCTCCTCGTGGTCGAACAACCAGACGTCGACGCTGCGCGCGTACTCCGGCACCAGCAGGTCCGGCAGTCGGCGCACGATCTCCTCGTGGTTCAGCGACGCCGTCAGCACGGCGCTCGCGTCCGCGAGGAACGTCAGCCGGCGCCGGGCGCTCTCCGCCTCGTTGCGGGCGCTGCGCTCGGCGGCGAAGGCCTCGCGCTGGGCCCGTCCGGCCGCGTCCAGCTCGGCGTGCAGTGCCAGGACGCCCTGGTTGGTCTGGTGCAGCTCCTCGCGGTGGAAGAGGACCAGATCCTCCTGCTCGGTGAGCTTGTCCAGCACCACGGCCGTGTCCTCGTCGGCGCCGAGCAGCGCCTCCGACAGGGCGGCGGGATCGTCGGCGACGGTGCCGTCCTCGGTGGCCTCGGCCGCCTCGGGGCAGGGGACGGTGACCTCCCAGAGCGGCTCCCCGGCGGCGCAGGCCTCCGGCGACGGGGTCACCACGACGTGCAGCAGCCCCTCCTCGGCGGGAGAGCCCGCCAGGTCCATGGTGAGCCGCCAGGTACCGCCCTTGGTGAGGCACTGGCGCAGGTGGGCGCTGAGGGCGGCGGCCAGCCGGGTCCGTTCGACGGTGGGCACACCGTACGCGGCGGACAGGCGCGCGAGCGAGATGCGGGCGCGGGCCGCGTCGGTGACGGTGGTGATCTGCCAAGTGCGCATCATGGGCGTTCCGGCGGGGTCGAGGTCAGCACGGCCACGGCGGTGTCGTCCCGCACCGGCCGGGCGGGACTGCTGGCGTCACGTATCGTCACGGCGGCCGTCACAGCCGGGTCGGCCGCGGCCAGCCCGGGGCCGGACGGCGGCGTCCAGCGGCTGGGCAGGCCGTCGGTGTGCAGGATGAGCAGCGATTCGTCCGTCCAGTCGGCCTCCTCCTCGCGGAGGGTGGCGGGCCGGTGTACCCCGACGATGCCGGGGCGCGACAGCAGGGCGCGCCAGATGCCGCCGGAATGCAGCCGTGCCCCCACGTTGCCGATGCCGGCGAAGCGCAGCCGCCCGGCCGACAGGTCGAGCTGGGCCAGGGCGACCGCCGCGCCCCGCGTGCCCTTCAGCGCGTCGTGCAGGCGCCCCAGCGACTCGGCGGGGGAGAGGTGTGACCAGCGGTGCAGCGCCGCGACCGCGCCGGACGAGGCCCGCGCGGCCTCCGGCCCGTGCCCCAGCCCGTCCGCCAGCATCAACGTCACCCGGTCACCGGCCCGGACCCACCCCCAGGCGTCCCCGGAGTACTCGGCTCCGTCGTACGGGATGTTCACCCCGCCGGCCCGTACCCCGGAGACCGGCACGGAACGGTGCTGCGGGGCGGCCGCGGGGGTCGGCAGGGCGCCGGCCGGTCGCGAGAGGGGACCGGCCGCGTCGCGGGACGCGACGGCATCGGCCGGTTCGTCCCCCGGCGCGTTCCGGGAAGCCGGGGCGGTCGCCGGGGTGCCGGGGGCCGGTGCGGTCCGGGAGGCCGGGTCGGTCTCCCGGATGCCGGTGTCCGCCAGGGCGGGTGCTTCGGGCAGTCCCCGCCCCGCGTCCTGCGCGCGGCCGGTCGTATGCGCGGGGCCGTCGGTTGCCGCTCCGGCCCGCCCGGCGGAGCCCGGCGCTCCGCCGGACACCGCCGGGTGGCCCGTCAGCCCGCCGCAGGCCACCGCGCCGGACGGCGGCTCGCCGCCGGGCCACTGCCCGCCGACAAAGACGCCGCCCTCGGGGCGCGCCGACGACTGTGAACCGCGGGACGCCATGCTTACGCGGGCCACCGCGACCGTGCCGCGGCCGGGGACGCTGTGCAGGGCGAAATCGTCGGAGAGGCGCAGACACGTGCCGAGGCCCGCGCCGAGCGAGCGGCCCGTGGAGAAGCCGTCGCGCAGCGCCGCGGGCACGTCCGCGATGCCTGGGCCGTGGTCGATCGCGGCGATCTGCACCGCCCGGGACCCCTCCCGGTTCTCCCGCAGCACCGGCGGAGCCACGACGTCGATGAGTACCTGGCCACCTTCGGCGTGCTTCAGCAGATTCGTGGCGAGCTCGGTCGCGACCAGCGCGGCCGCCGCGGTGCGCCGCTCGTCCAGTCCGGCCAGCGCGGCGGCGGCCTCGGCCGCGACCCGCGCGTCGCGCACCCGGGTCGAGTCACGCACCGGCACATCCCACACGCGCGGCATCAGACCTCCTCGCGCGGGCGCGGCGGCCGGCCCACCCAGCAGGTCACCCGCACCGTGGTGCCCGAGCCCGGCGTGGTGTCGATGTCGAAGTCGTGCACCAGCCGCCGTGCGCCGCTCAGCCCCATCCCCAGACCGCCGCCGGAGGTGTAGCCGTCGCTCAGTGCCAGGTCGAGGTCGGCGATGCCCGGGCCCTCGTCGGTGAAGGCCAGCCGCAGCCCCTGCGTACCCGCCCTGCCGACCTGGGTCGCCTCCATCCGCCCGCCACCACCGTGCACCAGGGTGTTGCGGGCCAGCTCGCTGGCCGCGGTGACGAGCTTGGTCTGGTCCACCAGGCCGAAGCCGAGCCGGGCAGCGGCCTGCCGTACGTGCTGTCGCACCCACACCAGGTCCATGTCCGACCGGATGGGCAAGCAGGCCTCGACGCCCGCGGCGGTGTGCATCACGGACTCTCCTGACGCGGGCTGCCGGGACGGGTCACCGGGGCCTGTTGCGCGAGGAGCTCCAGGCCCGCCTCGGTACTGAGCGCGGTGCTCAGCCCCGGCAGCGTCAGTCCCAGTTCGACCAGGGTGATGGCGACAGCCGGGCGCATGCCGGCCACCACGGTGCGCGCGGCCAGCAGCTTGGACTGCGCGGCGATCTCGGCCAGCACCCGGCCGAGGAAGGAGTCGACGATCTCCACACCGGAGATGTCGATGAGGACCCCGCGCACCCCGGTGCGGGAGATGGTCTCCGAGAGGTCCTGCTGGAGCTGCTGCGCCGTGCTGTCGTGCAGGTCCCCCTGGAGCGTGACCAGCAGGACGTCGCCGAGCCGGAGGACCGGCACATGGCCGGTCACGGCACGGGGGTGGGCGTCGTTCACCGCTGACCCGCACCCGGGTTCACGATGTCGGCGCCGAGCTGGTGCAGCGCGTACCCCAGTGCGTCGGAAAGGCTCGCACGGGTGATCACGTCCAGGTCCAGGCCGAGATGCACGATGGTCTGCGCGATGGCGGGGCGGATGCCCGAGACGATGCACTCGGCGCCCATGAGGCGCGCCGCGGCGACCGTCTTCATCAGGTGCTGTGCCACCAGTGAGTCGACCGTCGGCACACCGGTGATGTCGAGGATCGCGAACCGCGCGTGCTGTTCGACGACGGCGTTCAGCAGCGTCTCCATCACGATCTGACTGCGGGCGCTGTCGAGCGTTCCGATGAGCGGCACGGCCACGATGCCGTCCCACAGCCGGATGACGGGCGTGGCCACCTCCATCAGCTGCATCCGCTGCCGGTCGCTGAGCGCCTGCCATTCGCTCAGCGCGGTCTGCATGGCCACCAGTCGCAGGGTGCCCGTCAGCACCGTCAGCGCGGTCGAACAGGCCCGCAGGTGCTCGGGTGGCGCCTGCTCCAGATCGGCGGCCAGCAGGTTCTCCACGGGCGGCCGCAGGGCCGCCAGCTCGCTGGAGATCTGGGTGTTGGACAGCCCGGCGCGGGAGCGGGCCGCTCCCATCCGGCCCAGCTGCTCGCGCACGGCGCTGAATCCGGCGGCGTCCGGGTCCTCCACCTGGCCCGAGTCGGCCACTTGGGCCAGTGCGTCCACGATGACCTTGCCCGCTTCCACCGCCTCGTCGCGCGAGACGGTGAACACGGTGCGGAACAAGGGCTCGTCCGCCCACCGCTGGGCGATCTGCTCACACCGGCGGTGCAGGAAGTCCCTGACCTCTTCGGTGGGCGTGGCGAGCTGTCCGTCCGCTTCGTGCTCCGGCACCTGGTTCTCTCCTCATCCGCGTTGCGTCGACCGAGCCCGCTTCTGGCAACGAGACGGCGATGTGACACTTGCCGGGCGACAACTCTAACCATGCGCCGATCTCGCAGGACACCTGCTCCGGTCCAAGCGATGCGGTTCGGGGAAAGGGCGGTTGGCGCCCGCCGCTCCCGGCGCGCGCAGGGTGAGCCGGCGTCCGGGCAGGGCGGAGCGAGGGCACCGGACCACCGGTCTTCGCCGACGGCGTGCCCGAGGGACCCCGGACCGTCAGACGCCCGGCTCTTCCGGGAGGTCCGGCCCCGCGTCCACACGGGCCAAGGCCTCGTCGACGCTCTCCGATATCGGCACCGTGATGCTGACACCGGTCAGATCGAGGATGCGCCGCACGGCCGGCGTCGGGCTGATGACGTGCACGCTGCCCTCGGTCTTACGGGTCTCCTGGTACACCCGGAGGATGATGTTCATCCCGGACGAGTCCATGAAGGGGACGGACGCGAGGTCGATCAGGAAATGCCGTCGGCCGTGGTGGAGTTGGTTGGCCAGATGGGCCTGGAACTCGGTCGCGGTGTCGACGTCCAGGTAGCCGTCGACCGTGATCAGGGCCACGTCCTCCCGGGGCAGTTCGACTTCCACGGACAGCGGGTTCTGGGCGAGGGGCACGGATACCTCCAACAAGTGCTGCGGCCTGGGCTGGTCACCTCTGGGGATGACCGCGGTGCGAGGGGATCCCGGTCGTTCTCCGGACTCGAATGCCGTTCCTCATGCGCCTCCTCTCACTGACGGACTTCGGATGTCACCGCGCCCCCGCGATTACCCCGGAAACCACCCTCCATGCACCGTGATCCGAACATCGTCGGGACCGGCCCGCCGGAAGTCGTCCGCGGTCGCAGGTGTGTGCGCCGAATGCGCTTGCGGCAGCAGGGTAATTGCTGCTGTGGAACGGGTCGGGCGCGAGGGCGTCCGCCGGAGGAATCGCGATCAGCGGATCGCCAGGGAGGATGGAGCAGCGTGACCATCGACAGAATCTGGTCGTACGCGCCGGACAGCGGTCACACCGAGGGGCAGGACCTGACCGGGTACACCGTCGCCGCGACCGACGGCACGATCGGGCACGTGGACCGGGAGGCCTCCCCGCACGACATGCGGCACCTGGTCGTCGACACCGGCGTCTGGGTGTTCGGCCGCAGCGTCCTGGTGCCGGTCGGAGTGGTCACCGGCATCGACACCCGGGGGAGGAAGGTCACTCTGGCCTGCAGCAGGGCAGACGCCAAGGCGGCGCCCCGCTTCCAGACCGACAGCGAGACGCGGGACCAGGGGTACCTGCGGGCCGTGGGGGACTACTACGACCGGCTGCCGCCGCGCGAGACGGCCTCGGTCTGAGCCGGTCACGGGCGCACAGCGCCCGTGACGCTCCCGGCTCGTCAGGGTGGTGAGAAACCCACGAATGCGCTTCTCACCAGGGCAAGAACACGTGCACGTCCTTACCGCGGTCGTCGGCCACCACGCTCACCTGGTCGCAGAGCGTGTGGATCAGGTGCCAGCCGATGCCCCCGCCGCCGTTGCGCGGATCGAAGGGGCGAGGGGCGGGTTCCGTGGTGCTGGTGTCATGCAGGACCACATGCACCCCGTCGAAGGTCCGGCGCATCCGCAGCGCGAACGGGCCCGGGGCGTACTGGACCGCGTTGGCGGCCAGTTCCGTCACCACCAGCAGGATGTCGTCCCAGTACTCGGGGGCAGAGGGCGGGGCGGAGCGTGCCAGATCACGCAAGAACTCCTCCGCGGCCAGCCGTGCGCCTGTCACGTCATGCGGCTCGCCCACGAAGCTGTTCGTGCGGCTCGGGATCTCCTCGGAGGTCAGGGCGTCGTCCCCACGCGGCTCGGTTGACATATCGCCTTTCCGGCCCGGGCGTCAGCGAGGGCTGTCGTCAGGGCTGTCGTCCTTTCTCATGCGTCGCCACTGTTGCGTGTTCCCGAGTGGGCGTGGCCTACGCGTCCGGCCGCACGCTCAGCGGAACACGTTGTCGGAATCGTCCCAGTTCGAAGGTTCGTCCGGGGCGCTCGGCCGCCCCGGACGCCTGCGTGACTGGTACATCGCGTCGATCTCGGAAGCGTAGTGCCGCACGATCTCGTCCCGGCGCAGCTTCATCGACGGCGTGAGCAGCCCGTTGGTCACGTCGAACGACTCCGGCAGCACCCGGAACACCCGGATCGACTCCGACGGCGACACGACACTGTTGGCCGCGGCCACGGCCCGCGCGACCTCCTCCCGCAGCGCGTTCTCCTCCCGGGCCTCCCGCATCTCGCCCTGCAGCGCCAGCCCGGCCCGCCAGTGCGCCAGGAACTCCGGATCCAGCGTGATCAGTGCGCCGACACAGGGCCGGTTGTCCCCCACGACCACGGCCTGGTGGACGAGCGGATGCATCCGCAGCCGCTGCTCCAGGGCCAGCGGGGCGACGCTCTTGCCGCTGCTGGTGATGATGATGTCCTTCTTGCGGCCGGTGATCGTCAGATAGCCCTCCGCGTCCAGTCGCCCGAGGTCCCCGGTGGCGAGCCACCCGCCGCGCAGCGCGGCCCGGGTGGCGGCCTGGTCGCCCACGTACCCCTGGAACACCGACGGGCCGCGCACCAGGATCTCCCCGTCCTCGGCCACCTGGATCTCCATGCCCGGCAGGGCCTGCCCGACCGTCCCCGACTTCTCCCGGCCGAGCGGCTGCATCGTCACCCCGCCGGCGGTCTCCGTCAGGCCGTACCCGTCGTGCACGTAGATGCCGATGCCCTCGTAGAAGAGGGACAGATCGCGGCTGAGGGGGGAGCCGCCGGACGTCGCCCGCCGCACCCGCCCGCCCAGCGCCGCCCGCAGCCTGCGGTACACCGTGCGCTCGTACAGGGCGTGCTGGAGCCGCAGGTCGAAGCCGGGCCCGCGGCCGCGGCCGAGCCGCTGGCGCTCGAGGGCCGCGGCGAAGTCCCGGGCCGTCTCCGCGGCCCGCTCGAACAGTCCGCCGTGACCCTCCTGCTGAGCGGTGCGCAGGAAGTTCTTGTAGATCTTCTCGAGGACCGACGGCACCGCGTAGAGGTACGTGGGCCGGAAGGTGCGCAGCGCCGACGACAGCGCCTCCCCGCTCAGATCGCCCTGGTGCCCCATCAGCAGCCCGCCGCGCACGCACAGCCCCTGGATCATCAGCCCGTACACATGGGAGAAGGGCAGGAACGCGAGCACGGAGCCCTGCTCCCCACGCGGTGCCGCCGTGTGCCCCCAGCCCGCCAGCAGCGTGTCACAGGGGCCGGCCAGGTTGCGGTGGCTGAGGGCGCAGCCCATGGCCTGGCCGGAGGTGCCGGAGGTGTAGGCGATGACGGCCGTGGAGTCCGGCAGCACGATGCGCCGCATAGAGTCGACCGTGGCGATCGGGATGAACTCCCCGCGGTCCGTCAGCTCCTCCAGGGCGCCCGCGTCCAGCTGCCAGACGTGACGCAGCAGCGGCAGCGACGCGCACACCGAGCCGACGGTCATGACGCCCTGTTCGTCCTCCACGACCACGGCCACACAGCCGGCGTCCCGCAGGATCCACTCCACCTGGTCGCGTGACGACGTCGGGTAGACCGGGACGACCTCGGCGCCCACGGCCCACAGGGCGTAACACAGGACCGTCCACTCGAACCGGGTGCGCGCCATGATCGCCACGCGGTGACCCGGCGCGATCCCGGAGGCGATCAGCCCCTTGGCCACGTTCACCACCTGGTCGCGCAGCTCGATCGCCGTCACCTCCTCCCAGGTCGTGGAGGCGGGATCGGCCCGGCGGGCGAGCATCGGCCGGGCCGGTTCGCGGTCCGCCGTCTCGAAGACGCTGTCGGCGAGCCCGCCGGTCAGGGGCGCCACGGCCGGGGGAGCGAGGGCGAGGTCGCGCATGCACTGCTCCTGACGTGTACGGGGTGTGACATTGCCGACGGGTACCGTCATCGGCGGTGCTCGAATGTAGTCGAGTCAGGACCCTTCGGGGTCGGAAAATACGGAAGTGGACCCGCTGATGATCTCGGTGTGATCGGGGGACTCGGACGGCATGACACACATCAGCCCCGATCCGGAACCCGAACGAACCCCCGGTCTGGAGCCCGGCGGCGGTGTACCGCCGGGCGAGACCCCACCCGCGGAGAGCAGCATGCCCGAGACGCTGCCCCGCGAGACCCACAACCCGACCAAGGGCTGGTCCAAGGGACCCCTGACCGTGATCATCGTCCTCGCGGTGCTGATCGCGGCGTTCTTCCTGGCCTACGCCCTCGTCCTCATCCTCTGAACTCCCGTCCGAGCAGGGCGGAACGCCTCACGCCTGCGTCTGGTGGACGCACTCGGTGACGACGTCCCGCAGGCTCCCCGTGCGCTCCATCAGCGCGCGCTGCACCTGAGCGCCGTTTCCGTCCCGCAGCAGCTCCTCGCAGGCGGTCCCGGCCCGCTCCAGGTCGCCCGTGCTGTCGAGGGCCTCCTCGACATGGTCCAGCAGAGCACGGACGACGGCCCTGGCGGGCATCCGCCGCATGGTCTCCGGGTGCAGCAGTTCGCCCGACAGGCCGGACCGGGCGGCCTGCCAGTCGGCCAGCCGCAGCAGGCTGACGCTGTGGCCGAGCGGGTCACGTCCCTCCCGCCACTCGCGCGCGGCGGTCTCCACCAGCCCGCGGACGAGCGTGGCGATCAGCACGGCCGTGCCGGAGTGCAGACACACGTCCGAGACACGGAGCTCCACCGTCGGGTACCGCTGGGACAGCCTCGCGTCGAAGTAGATCATCCCGTCGTCGAGGATGGCGCCGGTGGCCACCATGTCCGCGATCAGACGGTGATACCGCTCGGCCGAGCCGAAGATCTCGGTCGGGCCGGCCGACGGCCAGCGCAGCCACACCCGGCTGCGATAGCTGCTGTACCCGGTGTCCTTGCCCTGCCAGAACGGCGAGTTGGCGCTGAGCGCCCGCAGCACCGGCAACCACGGCCGCAGCCGGTCGACGACCGCGACGCCCTCCTCGTCGGACTCGACCGACACATGCACATGACAGCCCATGACGAGCTGCTCCCGGGTGGCGATGCCGTACTGCTCCGCCATCCACTGGTAACGCTGGTTGACCCCGATGGAGGGGCTGACCGGCAGCGGCGAGGTGGCCAGCGCCGCGACGGTGCAGCCGATCTCCCCCGCGTGCCGGGCGGCCTCCTTGCGGCACCGGACGATCTCCGCGCGCAGGCTCTCCATGGACGACTGCGGATGGGTGGCGAACTCCAGCATCTGTTCGTGGAGTTCCTTCTCGAAGACGTCCTGATCGGCGTCGTCCCGCTCCGCCCGGGCGAGCACCGCCGCGGACAGCGCCCGCGGTTCACCGGTTTCCGGATCGACCAGGAGGAGTTCCTCCTCCACTCCCACGGTGCGCACCTGATGCCCGCCCTTCTGTGCCCTGCCGCGTCGTACCACCGGGTGCTCCCGGTGGTACGACCCCCAGTGCCCCTCACAGGCGGGTGGGACACCTGCCGGGGCGGCAGGACTTCACACGGCGAACGGCGTCAGCCACACCGTGGCGAGCGCAGGCAGCGTGAGACGGACATGTCCGTCCTCCGGCTTGACCGGGTCCGGGTTGGTCACGCCGCTGCCGCCGTAGCGCGTGTCGTCGGTGTTGAGGCGCTCCTCCCAGGCGACGACGTCACCCGGCACCCACAGGGCGTAGTCCTGCCGCACCACGGGGGAGAAGTTCGACACCGCCAGCAGCGGACCACCCTCGGCGTCGTAGCGCAGGAACGCGAGGACGTTGTCGTCGGCCGAGTCCACCGCCACCCACCGGAAGCCCTCCGGGCGGGTGTCGCACTGCCACAGGGCGGGCGTCCCCTGGTACACGGTGTTCAGATCGCGGACCAGATCGCGCACGCCCCGGTGGTCACCCGCCGAGTGGTAGCCGTCGTCGAGCAGCCACCACTCCGGCCCGTGCTCCACCGACCACTCGGCGCCCTGTGCGAACTCCTGCCCCATGAACAGCAGCTGCTTGCCGGGGTGGCCCCACATGAAGCCGAGGTAGGCGCGGTGGGTGGCGCGCCGCTGCCACCAGTCGCCGGGCACCTTCGACACCAGCGCCTGCTTGCCGTGCACGACCTCGTCGTGGGAGATCGGCAGCACGTAGTTCTCGCTGTAGGCGTACACCATCGAGAACGTCATCTCGTGGTGGTGGTACTTGCGGTGCACCGGCTCGTGGGAGATGTACTCCAGCGAATCGTGCATCCAGCCCATGTTCCACTTCAGCCCGAAGCCGAGCCCGCCGGTGTCGGTCGGCCGGGTCACGCCGCCCCAGGCGGTGGACTCCTCCGCGATCGTGACCACGCCCGGCGTCCGCCGGTACACGGTCGCGTTCATCTCCTGCAGGAACCCCATCGCCGCCAGGTCCTCCCGGCCGCCGTAGGCGTTGGGCTCCCACTGGCCGTCCTCGCGCGAGTAGTCCAGGTAGAGCATCGAGGCGACGGCGTCCACGCGCAGTCCGTCGATGTGGAACTCCTCGCACCAGTACACGGCGTTCGCGACGAGGAAGTTGCGCACCTCGGTGCGGCCGAAGTCGAACTCGTACGTGCCCCAGTCCGGGTGCTCCGCGCGCCGGTCGTCACCGGGCTCGTACAGCGGCTCACCGTCGAACCGGGCCAGTGCCCAGTCGTCCTTCGGGAAGTGCGCCGGCACCCAGTCCATGATCACGCCGATACCGGCCCGGTGGCAGGCGTCGACGAAGAACCGGAAGTCGTCCGGCGTGCCCAGCCGGGACGTCGGGGCGTAGAACCCCGTCACCTGGTAGCCCCACGACCCGTGGAAGGGGTGCTCGGCGACCGGCATCAGCTCGACGTGCGTGAAACCCAGGTCCTTGACGTACGCGGGGAGTTCCTCGGCGAGCTGCCGGTAGGTCAGCCCCGGCCGCCACGACGCCAGGTGCACCTCGTACACCGAGAACGGCGCCTCGTGCACCGGCGTGTCGGCGCGGTGCGCCATCCACTCGGCGTCGCCCCACTCGTAGTGCGAGGCCGTCACGATCGACGCCGTGTCGGGCGGCTCCTCGCAGCGCCGGGCCATCGGGTCGGCCTTGAGGAAGCGCTGCCCGTACCGGGAGTGGATCTCGAACTTGTACGCGGTGCCCTCGCCGACGCCCGGCAGGAACAGCTCCCACACGCCCGAGGCGCCCAGGGACCGCATCGGGAACTGCGTGCCGTCCCAGTGGGTGAAGTCCGTGGCGACCCGCACGCCCTGCGCGTTCGGCGCCCACACCGTGAATCGGGTGCCGGTCACGCCCTCGTGGGTCATGGGCTGCGCGCCGAGCGCCTGCCACAGCTCCTCGTGCCGGCCCTCGCGGATCAGGTGCAGGTCGAGCTCGCCGAGCGCGGGCAGGAAGCGGTACGGGTCGTGGGTCTCCTGCTCACCGGCCTCGTATGTCACGTGAAGGGTGTACTCGGGGACCGCGTCCAGCGGCAGCACGCCCGAGAAGAGGCCCTCGCCCTCCGAGACGAGGGCCGTGCGCCTGCCGCCGATCACCACGCTCACCGCGCGGGCGAAGGGGCGCAGCGCCCGGAACACGATCCCGCCGGGCACCGGGTGGGCACCCAGCAGCGCGTGCGGATCGTGATGGGCACCCGCCAGCAGGCGCCCGCGGTCCTCGGGACTCAGGGCAGGGGCGGTCGTGCTCGGGACCGGGCCGGACGGCTCCGGGATTGAGGTGTCGCGCAGGGCCACGGCTCAGTCTCCTCTCACGGCGAGGCGCTCGATCGCCGCCATCGGTACAGGCAGCCAGTCGGGGCGGTGCCGTGCCTCGTACAGCACCTCGTACACGGCCCGGTCCGTCTCATAGGCGCGGAGCAGTCCGTGTTTCTTGCGTGGGTCCCAGCCGGCGCGGGCGGCGTAGCCCGCGCAGTAGGCCTCGCGGCAGCGGCGGGCCCACTCCGGGCGCCAGGGGCGGCGCTGCCGGGCGGCGTAGTCGAAGGAACGCAGCATCCCGGCGATGTCCCGCAGGGGGGAATGGGCGCTGCGCCGTTCGGAGAGCGGCCGGGACGGCTCGCCCTCGAAGTCGATGACGAACCACTCGCGCCCGGCCCGCAGCACCTGACCCAGGTGCAGGTCGCCGTGGATGCGCTGGGCGGTCGGCCCGGGGTCGCAGCTGGTGAGGGCGGCGAACGCGGTCCGCAGGCCCGGCACGAACGGCTGGAGCGCGGGCACGCAGTGCGCGGCGGCGTCCAGCCGCTCGGTCATCGCGGCCGCCGTCGCCCCGTTCTCCCCGGGCCCGCCGACGGGGAACGCCGACGCCAGCGCGAGGTGCACCTCCGCCGTGGCCGCGCCCAGCGCCCGGGCCTGGACCGTGAAGTCGTCCCCGGCGGCCAGCGCGTCCAGCCCCAGCGTCCAGCCGTCGGAGGCGTCCCGCAGATACGGCTGGAGCACGCCGAGGGTGGCCTTGAACGGATGCTTCGTCTGGAACCAGGCCACGGGCGCCGGGACACGGTGGCAGCCCTGGCGGGCCAGCGCGCCCGGCACCTCCAGGTCCGGGTTGACGCCCGGCTGGATGCGCCGGAAGACCTTCAGGATGTACTCGTCGCCGTATACCAGCGAGGAGTTGGACTGCTCGGCGTCCAGCAGCCGCGGCACCAGTCCGGCGGGCACCCGCTGGTCCGGGTCGCAGTCGAAGCGCAGGGGGCCCGCGGTGCCCGGATGCCGCAGCCGGTCCAGCAGCAGCTGGGCCGAACGGGGGTCGTGCAGCGCGTCGTAGACGGTCTGGCCGGCCAGGGGGCCGTCCTGCACCCGCCCGATCAGCGCCCGCCCGAGGCGGGGCGAGGGGTGCTCGCGCACGCCGAGCAGCAGCTGGTAGCAGTCGCCGGCCGGCGGAGCCCCGCCGGGTGAGGGCACACCCGTGTGGCCGGCGTGCCCGGCGTGGACCAGCAGATGCAGACAGCCCGGGAAGAGCTCGGTCATCGACAGCAGGCCGAGCTCCGTGACCGGCCGGTCCTTGCCCGCGAACCAGCGCTGCCGGGGCAGCCAGTCGCGCAGCAGCCCGCCGAGCGACTCCATGGGCTCGGCCAGGCGCGGGAGGTCCGGGCGCAGGGATGCGGTCTTCGGCATGGTCACGCCTCCTTGTCTCGGCGCAGGCTCACAGTCGCCGGCCGATGCGGGATGCGACTCGAGTGAGCCGGAACCAGTAGAAGCCGTGGCCCCCGAGGGTCAGCAGGTACGGCAGCTCGCCGATGGCCGGGAAGCGGACCCCGCCGAACAGCTCCACCGGGTGCCGCCCCGCGAACTCGCGCAGGTCGAGCTCGGTGGGCTGCGCGAACCGCGCGAAGTTGTTGACGCACAGCACCAGGTCGTCCTCGTACTCCCGAAGGAACGCCAGCACCGCGGGGTTGGAGGAGGGCAGTTCGGTGTAGGAGCCGAGCCCGAAGGCCGGGTTCTGCTTGCGGATCTCGATCATGCGGCGGGTCCAGTGCAGCAGCGACGAGGGCGACGACATCGACGCCTCGACGTTGGTCACCTGGTGGCCGTAGACCGGGTCCATGATCGCCGGGAGGAAGAGGCGGCCCGGGTCACAGGTGGAGAAGCCGGCGTTGCGGTCGGGTGTCCACTGCATCGGCGTGCGCACCGCGTCGCGGTCGCCGAGCCAGATGTTGTCGCCCATGCCGATCTCGTCGCCGTAGTAGAGGATCGGCGAGCCGGGGAGGGCGAGCAGCAGCGCGGTGAACAGCTCGATGGTGTGCCGGTCGTTGTCCAGCAGCGGCGCCAGTCGCCTGCGGATGCCGATGTTGGCGCGCATGCGGGGATCCTTGGCGTACTCGGCCCACATGTAGTCGCGCTCTTCGTCGGTGACCATCTCGAGCGTGAGCTCGTCGTGGTTGCGCAGGAACATCCCCCACTGGCAGCCCGAGGGGATGGCCGGGGTCTTGGCCAGGATTTCCGAGACCGGGTAGCGGGATTCCCGCCGTACGGCCATGAAGATGCGCGGCATGACCGGGAAGTGGAACGCCATGTGGCACTCGTCGCCACCGCTGGCGTAGTCGCCGAAGTAGTCGACGACGTCCTCGGGCCACTGGTTGGCCTCCGCCAGCAGCACGGTGTCCGGGTACAGGGCGTCGATCTCGCGGCGGACGCGCTTGAGGAACGCGTGCGAGGCGGGCAGGTTCTCGCAGTTGGTGTCCTCGGCCGCGTAGAGATAGGGCACCGCGTCCAGCCGGAACCCGTCGATGCCCAGGTCCAGCCAGAACTTCAGGGCGGCCAGGATCTCCTCCTGGACGCGCGGGTTCTCGTAGTTGAGGTCCGGCTGGTGGGAGAAGAAGCGGTGGAAGAAGTACTGGCCGCGCACCGGGTCGAAGGTCCAGTTCGAGGTCTCCGTGTCGACGAAGATGATCCGGGCGTCCGGGTAGCCCTTGTCGTCGTCGGCCCACATGTAGTAGTCGCCGTAGGGCCCGTCGGGGTCCTTGCGCGACTCCTGGAACCACGGGTGCTGGTCGCTGGTGTGGTTCATGACGAAGTCGATGATCACGCGCATGCCGCGCTGGTGGGCGGCGTCGACGAACTCCACGAAGTCGGCCAGGTCGCCGAACTCGGGCAGTACGGCCGTGTAGTCGGAGACGTCGTAGCCGCCGTCGCGCAGGGGGGACTTGAAGAACGGCGGCAGCCACAGGCAGTCGACGCCGAGCCACTGGAGGTAGTCCAGCTTGGCGGTCAGGCCCTTGAGGTCGCCGACGCCGTCGCCGTTGCTGTCCTGGAACGAGCGGACGAGCACCTCGTAGAAGACGGCGCGCTTGAACCAGTCAGGGTCCCGATCCCTCGCCGGGGTGTCCTCGAAGGTGTCCAGCACGGGCTCGTTCACTGTCATGACGTTCCTGCCCCTGGGTTCGCGTGCGCGGCGGGCGGGGACTGGACGTGAAAGACGTGCGCGGGAGCCCGCCCCGGCTCCAACCGCACGTAGTTGTTCCTGCTCCAGTGGTAGGTCTCGCCGGTGAGCCCGTCGCGCACCGGCACCGACTCGTGCCAGTCCAGGCCGAGTTGCGGCATGTCCAACGAGACCGTGCCCTCCTGGGCGTGATGCGGGTCGAGGTTGGCCACCACCAGCACGACGTCGGATCCGCTGCGCTTGCTGTACGCGATGAGCGCGTCGTTGTCGGTGTGGTGGAAACGGAGGTTCCTGAGCTGGTGCAGTGCCCGATGTTCCCGCCGGATGGTGTTGAGCCGGGTGAGCAGTGGGGCGAGGGAGCGGCCCTCGCGTTCGGCGCGTTCCCAGTCGCGGTGGCGGAGCTGGTACTTCTCCGAGTCGAGGTACTCCTCGCTGCCTTCTCGCAGCGGGGTGTTCTCGCACAGTTCGTAGCCGGAGTAGATGCCCCAGGACGGTGACAGCGTCGCGGCGAGCACGGCCCGGACCTCGAAGGCGGGCCGTCCGCCGTGCTGGAGGTAGGCGTGCAGGATGTCGGGGGTGTTGGGGAAGAAGTTGGGCCGCATGTAGGAGGCGGCCTCACCCGACAGCTCCGTCAGGTACTCGGTCAGCTCCTCTTTGGAGTTGCGCCAGGTGAAGTAGGTGTAGGACTGCTGGAAGCCGATCTGGGCCAGGGTGTGCATCATCGCCGGCCGGGTGAACGCCTCGGCCAGGAAGATCACGTCCGGGTCGGTGCGGTTGACCTCCCCGATGACCCGCTCCCAGAACACGACCGGCTTGGTGTGCGGGTTGTCCACCCGGAAGATCCGCACCCCGGCGTCCATCCAGTGCCGCAGCACCCGCACCGTCTCGGCGACCAGGCCGTCCATGTCGGCGTCGAAGGCGATGGGGTAGATGTCCTGGTACTTCTTCGGCGGGTTCTCCGCATAGGCGATGGTGCCGTCGGGGCGGTGGTGGAACCACTCGGGGTGCTTCTGCACCCAGGGATGGTCCGGGGAGCACTGCAACGCGAAGTCCAGCGCCACCTCCATGCCCAGCTCCCGGGCCCGCCCGACGAAGCGGACGAAGTCCTCCAGGGTGCCCAGATCGGGGTGCACGGCGTCGTGCCCGCCCTCCGGGGAGCCGATCGCCCAGGGCACGCCGACATCGTCCGGGCCGGGGGAGAGGGTGTTGTTCTTGCCCTTGCGGAAGGTGGTGCCGATGGGGTGGATCGGCGGCAGGTAGACCACGTCGAAACCCATCGCCGCGATCGCCGGCAACCGGCGGGCGGCGGTGCGGAAGGTGCCGTGGGGCTGCTCGGGGGTGCCCTCCGACCGCGGGAAGAACTCGTACCACGAGCCGTACAGGGCCCGCTCCCGCTCCACCAGGAGCGGCAGCGGCTCGCTGCTGGTGACCAGGTCCCGCAGCGGATGCCGGTCCAGGACCGCGTCCACCTCCGGCGTCAGCGCCGCCGCGAACCTGTCCGCCGTGGGCAGGGAGTCGTCGCGCAAGGTCTCCGCCGCGGCGAGCAGCACATCGCGGCCGGCTTCCTTCGGCGCGCCGGCCGCTGCCCGCTCGTGGAGTTCCGCGCCCTCCTCCAGGACCAGGCCCGGGTCGATGCCCGCCGGGATCTTGATGCCCGCCGCGTGACGCCAGGTGGCCACCGGATCGCTCCAGGCCTCCACCCGGTACGACCAGCGGCCGACGGCGTTCGCGGTGACCTCGGCGCCCCACCGGTCGCTGCCGGGAGTGAGCTCGCGCATCGGCGTCCACGGGCCGGGACGGCCCTCGGGGTCCTTCAGGACGACATTGGCGGCGACCGCGTCGTGCCCCTCCCGGAACACGGTGGCGGTGACCTCGAACGTCTCACCCACGACCGCCTTCGCCGGCCGGTTGCCGCTCTCCACGGCCGGGCGGACGTCCCGTACCGGGATACGGCCGATGGCCCGGGTCCTACTCATGGTCCTCACCTCCACCGTGCTCGAAAGCCGGGCCGCGGGGCCCGGTTCAGGGGACAAGAAGTGCGGGAAGGGCGCTACCTTCCCGCGGTGGATCTCCGCTCGGCGCCCGGGGATCTCCGCTCCGCCGCCGACGTTCTGTGTCTGACCGCCGCTGCTGGACGAGGCCGTTCGGCGGGTTCCTGCAGACAGGTGACGTGCTGCTCCTGCAGGCAGGTGATCTGCTGCTCCTGCAGATACGTGACCTGGTTCGTGCGCAGGTACCGCTCGGCCGCGTCCGCCGCCTCCCGCGCACACCGCTTGCCCATCAGCACGCAGAGCGTGTAGCCGGAGTCCTCGAACGTGGTCCGCACGGTGCGGTCGCTCGGTGCCGCGAGCATCACGCGTTCCCAGGCCCGGTAACGCCGCAACTGCCGGGCGACTTCGGCTTTGGCTGGTAGCAGCATGGCGCCGATCACCTTTCGGGGCTCGAGGGGCACGGTCTCCCGACGGTCGGACGGCGGCCGTGCGCACAGCGGCACGGATCCGTAACGGCGATCGAGTTCTTCACACATGGTGCATGCGCGGCGACGCAGCGTCTTGTTGGATCTTCAACCAGCGGCGGCTCTCCTGCGCCGTTCGGGCCACCCCCGCCCGCTCACTTGTGTGTCACACCACCTCAACCGTGCGCTCGTGTTGCACGAACGGGCTAGCACCCTCAGGCTGAGGGTGACTCAGAAGCGATAGGCGCTCACGTTCCGTGTTCGGGGCTCGCCCGCAGGACCGCGGGAGCGAGAAGGAGCTGAGCTTCGCGGTGAGGAGCCGACCGATGAAGACCGCAGTGCCCTGCTACTACCACCTCGACGTGGAAGTCAGCCCGGAACGGGTGGGACAGGTCAGCCGCATTCTGGCCGCTCACCTGAAGTTCTGGGACCTGGACAATCTGGTCCAGCCCGTCTGCGGCGGTGCCGAGATGCTGCTCAACGCCATCGTCGAGCACGCCACGGACAAGAACACGTCGATCGAGATGTGGTGGAACCGGCAGCATCTGATCACCGCCATCGGGGACAACGACCGCGCCCTGCGCCCCGACCAGGAACTGCGAGGCTGCCTGGAGCACCTCGCGGCGATGAGCGACGGCTGGGGCTGCTGTGCGACCGAGACCGGCAGCAAGGTCATCTGGTTCTCGCAGCGCGCCCGCGCCGGTGAGCGCGTCCCGCTGGTGCCGACCGCTCCCGCGCCGCGGGAGAGCGAGGGTCTCGACGTGCCCCGCGAGGAGCGGGTCGCGCAGCTGGCCGGACCGGCCAGTATGCCGGGCGAGGTCCTGGAGGACGCCCGGTGACGCGCCGGCAGACTCGGAAAGGGGTGTCCGCCTGGAGCGGGCGCCCCTACCCGCTGGGTTCGGCCTACGACGGGGAGGGCACCAACTTCGCGCTCTTCAGCGAGGTCGCCGAACGCGTCGAGCTGGTCCTCGTGGACGACGACGGCACCCACACCCAGGTGCCGCTGAACGAGGTCGACGGCTTCGTGTGGCACGGCTACCTCCCCGGCGTCGGCCCCGGCCAGCGCTACGGCTACCGCGTGCACGGACCGTGGGCCCCGGCCGCGGGGCACCGCTGCAACCCGGCGAAACTGCTGCTCGACCCGTACGCCCGCGCGGTGGACGGGCAGATCGACAACCACCCCTCGCTCTACGAACGCGACCCCGACGGCCCCGACCCGGCCGACAGCGCCGGGCACACCATGCTCGGCGTGGTGACCGACCCCTCGTTCGACTGGGGCGACGACGCCCGGCCCTGTCGGCCCTACGCCGACACGGTGATTTACGAGGCGCACGTCAAGGGCATGACCCGCACCCACCCCGAGGTGCCCGAGGAACTCCGGGGCACCTACGCCGGGCTGGCACACCCCGCGGTCGTCGAGCACCTGACCTCCCTGGGCGTGACGGCCGTCGAGCTGATGCCGGTCCACCAGTTCGTCCACGACGGGGTGCTGCACGACCGCGGCCTGGCCAACTACTGGGGCTACAACACCATCGGCTTCTTCGCGCCCCACAACGGCTACGCCGCCCACGGCACGCGCGGGGGGCAGGTCGCCGAGTTCAAGCAGATGGTGAAGACCCTGCACGCGGCCGGGCTCGAAGTGATCCTCGACGTGGTCTACAACCACACCGCCGAGGGCAACGAGAGGGGCCCCACCCTCTCCTTCCGCGGCATCGACAACTCCTCGTATTACCGCCTGGTCGACGGCGACTGGGAGCACTACTACGACACCACCGGCACCGGCAACAGTCTGCTGATGCGGCACCCCTACGTCCTTCAGCTGATCATGGACTCGCTGCGCTACTGGGTGACCGAGATGCATGTCGACGGCTTCCGCTTCGACCTCGCGGCGACGCTCGCCCGGCAGTTCCACGAGGTGGACCGGCTGTCGGCGTTCTTCGACCTCATCCAGCAGGACCCGGTGATCAGCCGCGTCAAACTGATCGCCGAGCCGTGGGACGTCGGTGAGGGCGGCTACCAGGTGGGCAACTTCCCACCGCTGTGGTCGGAGTGGAACGGCATGTACCGCGACGCCGTCCGCGACTTCTGGCGCGGCGAGGACCACACCCTCGGTGAGTTCGCCTCCCGGCTCACGGGCTCCTCCGACCTGTACCAGCACAGCAGGCGCCGGCCCCGCGCCAGCGTCAACTTCGTCACCGCGCACGACGGCTTCACCCTGCGCGACCTCGTCTCGTACAACGACAAGCACAACGAGGACAACGGCGAGGACAACCAGGACGGCGAGAGCACCAACCGGTCCTGGAACTGCGGAGCCGAGGGCCCGACTCGCGACGCGGCCGTGCGGGAGCTGCGCACGCGCCAGCAGCGCAACTTCCTCGCCACGCTGCTGCTGTCCCAGGGCATCCCGATGATCTCCCACGGCGACGAACTCGGGCGCACCCAGGGCGGCAACAACAACGCCTACTGCCAGGACAACGACATCTCCTGGATCGACTGGCGGCTCACCGAGGAGCAGCGCGACCTGCTGGAGTTCACCCGGTACCTCATCCGGCTGCGCACGGCGCACCCCGTGCTGCGCCGGCGCCGCTTCTTCCGCGGCGAGACCCCGACCCGGGCGGACCAGCCGCTGCCGGACCTGATGTGGCTGGCGCCGGACGCCCGCGAGATGACCGACGACGACTGGCAGCGCGGCGACGCGCACTCCGTCGGCGTCTTCCTCAACGGCGACGCCATCGCCGAACCCGACGCGTGGGGCCGCCGGGTCGTCGACGACTCGTTCCTGCTGCTCCTCAACAGCCACTGGGAACCGGTCGACTTCCGCCTCCCGAAGGCCTCCTACGGCGAACGGTGGACGGCCCTGATCGACACGGCCGACCCGGAGGGCACGCCGGACGAGGCGGAGCACAAGGCGGGGACGGGCCTCACCGTCGGGGCCCGCAGCCTGGTCCTGTTGTCCCGGCCCTCACGGGCGGCGCGCGAGAAGGAATGAGGGAGTGACCCGGGTCGGTGCTCGTGGAGCGGGCCCGGGTCAGCGCCCGCGGCGCGCGGTCACCGTGAACTGTGCGCCGTCGTGGTCCCGCAGCACCGCCTCGTCACTGCCCTTGGACAGCACGCTGCCACCGTGCAGCTCCGCCGCGCGGGCGCAGGCCTCCACGTCGTCCACGGAGAAGTGGACCTGCCAGTGCGGCCGGATCGCGGGGTCGGGGGCCGCCCCCAGGGCGCCCGACTCGATCCGGGCCACCACGTCCCCGAGGCTGCGGAGCACCACCTCGCCGCCCTCGTAGTGGACCTCGCAGCAGCCGGGTCGCTGCGTCGCCCAGTCGAGGACCTCGCCGTAGAAGATCGCCGCGTCGAACGCGTCACGGGTGTGGAGCGTGATGAAGGCCGGCTGCGCGTTGCGCCAGGTCTCCCAGTCGGTGAAGAGGTCGCCCTCCCAGATGCCGAACGTCGCCCCGTCCCGGTCGGCCAGCAGCGCCGCCCGCCCCGGAGGCAGCGAGATCGGCCCGACCGCGACCGTGCCCATGCGCTCCTGCACCCGTGCGACCGCGTCGTCCGCGCTGCGTACCGCGAAGTACGGCGTCCACGCCACGGCCATCTGCCACATGGCCGCCACCCCCGCGATCCCGGCCACCGGCGAGCCGTCCGCCAGCGCGATCCGGAACCGGTCGCCGAGCTTGGCCGGCCGCCACTGCCAGCCCAGCACGGCGCCGTAGAACTCCTCGGTCGCCTTGACGTCCCGGCTCGTCAGGCTCACCCAGCAGGGCGCGCCGAAAACGGAGTGTGATGAGACGACGTCCTTCGTACCGGAGGAGGTGGGCATGTCGTGGTTCATGGCAGTCGCGTCCTGATCTCGTCGGCCTGGCAGCCACCGGAGGATTGACACCAGTGTCCAACCGGAACCGCTGTGGGCGCCTGCCGAGTACCCCGGCGAGGGCGCCGAAACGGCGTCCGGCCTGGTCCGCCCCGGTGGCACCGGGCGGGCCGAGTGAGGACGATGGATGGGTCGGACACTGCGTCAAGGTACTCAAGCACCCGCTGGGACCTCGGGCGCAGCGGCGCACCGGACCCGGAGGTGACCATGCCCACGGACGGGGGCTCGGATCGGATCTTCGCGCTGCAGGAAGAGGTCCAGCAGCTGAAGGAGGCGGTCGCCTCCCATGCCGTCGTGGACCAGGCGATCGGAATGGTCGTCGCGCTCGGCAGGATCTCCCCCGACCAGGGGTGGGCAGTGCTGAAGGAGGTCTCCCAGCACACCAACATCAAGCTGCGCCACGTCGCGGAACTGATCCTCGTCTGGGGGCGTACGGGCATGATGCCCGAGGAGATTCGGGCCGCTCTCGAAGACGCGCTCGACCGCGCCGGACCCACGCAGATCCCCGGCTCGCCGGAGGTGTGACCCCCGGCGAGCGCGTGCCTCACCGGGCCTCGGTCAGCAGTTCCTCACGCAGATGGGCGAAGCAGCTGCTCAGCAGCCGGGAGACGTGCATCTGCGAGATGCCGAGCTGTTCCGCGATGCGGCTCTGCGTCATGCCCTTGAAGAACCGCAGATACAGAATGATCCGCTCGCGCTCCGGCAGCGCCTCCAGGCAGGGCTTGACGGCGACGCGGTTGACGACGATGTCGAAGGCCGGGTCGGGCCCGCCGATCGCGTCGCCGAGGGCGTAGCCGTCGGTCCCGGGCATCTCCGCCTCCAGCGACAGCGCGGAGAAGCACTCCAGGGCCTCCATGCCGGTACGCACCTCGCCCTCGGTGAGCTGGGCGAACTCGGCGATCTCGGCGACCGTGGGGGAGCGTCCCGAGGTGGTCTGCGACAGCTCCTTGGAGGCCTGCCGCACCCGGTTGCGCAGGTCCTGGACCCGGCGGGGCACGTGCAGCGTCCACATGTGATCACGGAAGTGGCGCTTGATCTCGCCGGTGACCGTCGGTACCGCATACGCCTCGAAGGCGTTGCCACGGGCCGGGTCGTAGTGGTCGACCGCCTTCACCAGACCGAGGGCGGCCACCTGGTACAGGTCCTCGAGGGCCTCGCCGCGGCCCCGGAAGCGGACGGCGATCCGCTCGGCCATGGGGAGCCAGGCCTCGACCAGCTCGTCCCGCAGGGCCTTGCGCTCGGGCCCCTCTGGCAGCCGCGCCAGTCGCGCGAACGCCTCGGCGGTGTCAGGGGCGTCGTCGTGGGGGTGCGTTCGGGTGCTGCCGGCGATACGCATGGTGCGTACCTCCCTGAGCAGGTGCTGAGTATGGACAGACACCGTGGGAAACGCGGGCCTCGGACCTCACGGAGGAGCACCGGGGGTCCCGGCGGCCGGCTCCCCACGCGCGTGCCTCCTGTCCGAAGCACTAACAATTCAGACAATACGGCATTTGGGGGACGTGGGCGCTTTCAAGACCGCGGTCGTTTCGAGTGCGTCACTTGACCTCTCTTGACCTCACCTTGGGTCGATCGGCTCTGTCGCAGAGCTGATCTCGCCCTCATGGAGCCGGAGACCTTCCCGGAAGAGCCGGCCGACGCGCTCGTCGGCGTCCAGCGGCTGATCCGGCGGCGCCTGCGGGGCGGATGCCCGAACCGCGGCTGCGCGGCGCCGAGGTGGAACCGGGACGCCGGGGTCCTCGGCAAACTCCTCGTCACCCCGACCCCGCGGCCGGCGCTGATCGCCGGCAAGGCGTTCGCGGCCGGGGCGAAGTCACTCGTCCAGGCCGTGGTCGCGCTGCTCATTGCCGCCGTGCCCGGCGTGGCCCTGACCTGGAACCCGCTCAAGCTGCTCGCCGTCGCCGCGATCGTGGTGCTCGGCTCGGCCTTCTTCTCCTGCCTGTCGATGACCATCGCCGGCATCGAGGTGGACGCTCTGCGCGGGTTGCTTCTCGGCACCCCTCGTCATCTGGCGTCCGACTTCGCGGTGCTGTTCGTCGCCGCGGCGCTCGGCGTCGCCGAGGCACCGGCCCTGCTGGGCCGTCCGGCCCGTTGATCTTCACTCGTGGAAGTGATGTGCGGCACGCCGGGGCAAGCGCTTTCTCCAATTGTTTCCGGATAACCGCTGGGCACGGCTTGATCACCGATCAAAAGGGGTGAACTGCCTGGCCACAGCGCATTCTGCTCATTTGACAGTGCGCTGAGAGCACAGATAGGAAGCAGCTTCCAGAGGTCGAGAGGGTGCAGCGTGTACGAGCCGAACGTGGTCGGGGACTGGCAGGAGTACGACGAGCATGCCGGTCTGCGCGTCCGCGTCCACCGTCTGGAACTGGCCGAGCCGCCCCGCGGCCGGGACGACGCCGCCGACGGACTGACGTACTTCTGCCTCCGGGTGACGGTCGAGAACCGCGGCAGCCGCCATCTCGGCGTCCACCTCGAGGACGGCCAGATCGACGTCAGGCTCGGCCCGGACGGGGAGAGTGCCTTCATCGACTGGCGCAACTCGCAGTTCATCGAGGGCTTCGACGTCTATCCGCTGCGCCGGGCCACCGCCGTGCTCTACGCGGCCGGTGCGGAGGCCTCGTTGAGCCTCGTGGACGTCCAGGTGCAGTTGCGCGTCGAGGAGGAGTGGACCGAACGCCGGCTGTGGGCGGGCGGCATCGGTGCGCACGAGGGCCCGGCCGGGGCCCAGCAGGGTCCGGTGCGGGACAGTCTGGCGCACCAGGTGAGCGTCTTCCTGCGGGACCAGGCGGAGGAAGGCACCGCCTGATCCCGTGTCAGGGCGTCGCACGGATCAGTGCGGGATGCCGTCGATGATCTCGCGGGCGCCCTGACGCAGCAGTGCCACGGCGACCGAGGTGCCGAGCGTGGCCGGGTCGAGACGGCCCGCCCACTCGTGGGCGTTCAGCCGTGTCTTGCCGTCCGGGGTGAACACGCAGGCCCGCAGGGACAGTTCGCCGCTGCGGTCCACCTGTGCGAACCCGGCGATGGGGCTGTTGCAGTGCCCCTGGAGCACATGCAGGAACATGCGCTCGGCGGTGGTCTCCCGGTGGGTGTCCGGGTCGCCGAGACCGCTCACCGCGTCGATCAGCGCGGCGTCGTCCTCGCGGCACTGCAGCGCCAGAACACCGGCGCCGATGGGCGGCATCATCGTCTCGGTCGAGAGGATCTCGGTGATCACGTCCTCGCGGCCGATGCGCTCCAGGCCGGAGACCGCGAGCAGCAGGGCGTCCGCCTCGCCGGCGGTCAGCTTGGCCAGACGCTTGTTGGCGTTGCCGCGGAACGGCACGCACTCCAGGTGCGGATGGGTGGCGGCCAGCTGGGCGACGCGGCGCACCGACGAGGTGCCGATCCGCGTCCCGGCCGGCAGCTCGTCCAGGGCGAGCCCGCCCGGGTGGATCAGGGCGTCGCGGATGTCGTCCCGCTTGAGGAACGCGGCGAACACCGTGCCCGCCGGGAGTGGCCGGTCGGCCGGAACGTCCTTCACGCAGTGCACGGCGAGGTCGGCCTCGCCGGCCAGCAGCGCCGCGTCGACCTCCTTGGTGAACGCGCCCTTGCCCTCGACCTGGGAGAGATCGCCCATCCACTTGTCGCCGGTGGTCTTCACCGGCACGACCTCGGTGCGCACTCCGGGGTGGGCGGCGGCCAACTCGGCCCGGACACGCTCCACCTGGGCGAGGGCCATGGGGGAGTCACGGGAGACGATGCGAATCAGTTCGGGGACGGACATGCGGACACGATAGACCCTTCCGCGGGGGCGTTCGCCCCGTACTTCCTCCGACTGCCGGGTATCGGGCATCAGTTCGGGAGGAGTGGATCTCTCAGTTCCCTCGCCCGCAGTGCCGCTGAGAAGGCCCGCTCGTCGCCGACGTCGAGGGCGATGTCGGTAACCAGCCCGACGAGGCGTTCCCGGGCCGGTCACGCCGTTCCTCGACGCCGCGCCACCGGTCTCAGACGCCCGGGGCGGATTCCCCGACCGGCCGGCGGCCGTACGGCGGCTGCCGTTGTGGGCGGATCGCGCCGGACTCGGCGCCGAGGCCAGGGCCGTGATGGGGGCGAGAACGCGCCGCGGCTCGCCGAACTCGCCCACGGGCTCGGCTACTGCGCCGCACGGCACCGGCCCGTCTCCGGAGCCCGTACGGCATGCCCGGCGCGGATGACGGGAGGCGTGGAGCCGTCGTACATCCCGGCAGCGGTCGCGGCCCCCACACGGCGAGGACGCCCCGCATGGCTGCGCACGGTCGAAGTGCTCACCTCGTGCCGGTACGGATCCGCCCGGCACGCCCCCCTGGTCGTGGAGGCGCTCGCGGCGCACGGGCGGATGCCGGGCGCCGGTGGCTGGGCCGGCCGAGCCGCTCCGGCGCGCGTCCATGGCGGGATGCTGTGCTGCCGCCCCGCGCCGGGGGATCGGGCGCGGGGCGGAGACCCGGCCCGGTCCGGAGCAGCAGGCCCCCGGACCGGGCCCGAAGGCGTCAGGCGTACGGATCGAAGGCGATGCCGGAGGGCTTGGCCGACGCCAGGTGATTGGCGAAGTTGGCGTCCTTCAGGCCGAAGTTGGCGCTGCCGAAGTCGTACGACGTGAGCTTGTCGCGCACGCCGGCCGGGTAGCCGTTCCAGCCGACCAGGGCCGGGTACTGCCAGGTGCCCTTGTGGTTCTCCGGCGGCTCGTCATTGGAGTTGGCCGCGCGGAAGCAGTGGGTTCTGACACCGTCCTTGTGATAGACGACCTTCGCGTGCGTGCCGTCGAAGCGGACCGCGGAAGCCGCGTGCACCGTGAACCCGCCGTGAGCGGACGTCGACACGTACTTCACCTGGTTGTCCTGCACGAACACCGCGACGTGCTCGAAGTCGTGCCGGTGGCCGCCGATGCTGCTCCCGGCCACGGCCTGGTCCTTCTCGAAGTAGAGCGCGTACAGGATCGCGCACCAGCCGTTGTTGCACTTGGAGCGCGCGTAGCCGTTGGTGTTGTCGAGGTCCGAGGCGTCCCGGCAGTTGCCGTTCAGGGCACCGGTCGGGTTGAGCCCGCCGTTCACGGTGCCGTCCGGGCCGATGGCGGGGCTGGAGTAGCAGCCGTCGGTGTCGTAGTCGTAGGCGGGCTGGTACGTCTGCTCCAGTGCGTCCGCGTTGGCGGGCAGCGCCGACGGCGGGGCCGCGAAGGCCGTGGCCGGGAACGCGAGGACGAGAGCGGCGGCACCGGCCGCTCCGGTGAGCCATCTCCTGCGGTGGGCGAACGGGCGTGACGACACTGCGTCCTCCTTGGTCCGGGCGCAGCCCAACGGCTGTGGGGGGAAAGGGAGGTTCAGCTTCCAGGCTGTACGCGTCCATGCCAAGAGGGGTGGAGGATCTCAAGGGTGAATCGCAGCCCAACAGTTGGCCGCCTGCCGCCGTTTCAGGCCAGGTCGTCCGGGATGTCCGCCGCTGCGTCCTCGGGCGCCAGGTCGGGCCGGAGCCGCAGCCAGGACGGCTGCCTCAGCAGTCCCTCCCGGGTGCGGGTGCTGTAGCGGACCTCACCGACCAGGCGGGGCAGGACCCAGTGCGCACCCGGGGCGCGCGGGGCGGGGTCGAAGGGGCAGACGTCCGTCGCGGCGGCCCGCAGCAGCCCCGCCAGTTCCGTGCGTTCGGCCTCGCTCCAGCCGGTGCCCACGCTGCCGACGTAGCGCAGCCGTCCCGCGGCACGCTGTCCGACCAGCACCGCGCCGGGCAGTCCGGTGAGCCGCCCCTTGCCGGGCTGCCAGCCGCCGACCAGGACGTCCTCGGTGCGCATGTTGCGGATCTTGATCCAGGCCCGGGAGCGGATGCCCGGTTCGTACACCGAGTCCAGCCGCTTGCAGACCAGGCCCTCCAAGCCGTGCTCCCGGGTGGCCCGCAGGGCTTCGGCGCCGTGTCCGACGAGGGCGCGCGGCGTCGACCAGAAGGGGCCGGCGAGGCCGAGGTCCTCCAGCGTCGCGCGGCGTCGCGCGTACGGGAGCCTGAGGAGGGAGTGGCTCTCCAGGTGCATCAGGTCGAACAGCACGAGATGGACCGGGGCCTCGGCCGCCCGCCGCGCGGCCCTGGCGGGTGCGTGCGCCAGGCCCATCCGGGACTGGAGCAGCTGGAAGCTGGCGCGGCCCTGGTCGTCCAGGGCCATGATCTCGCCGTCCAGTACGGCGGGCGTGGTGCCGAGTACGGTGCCCAGCGGCCGGAGTTCGGGGTAGGCGGCCGTGATGTCGTCCCCGGAGCGGGCGCGCAGCAGCACGCTGCCGTCCCCGGGCAGATAGGCCACCACGCGCTGGCCGTCCTGCTTGGTCTCGTAGGCCCAGCGCGTGTCCTGCGCGGCGGGCGGCAGGGGGCCGGACGTGGCGAGCATGGGCGGGATCAGCGGCAGGTCCACGGGTGAGGTGTCGACGACCGGGCCGGCCGTCACGCGTGTTCGCGGCCTGTTTCCCCTGAACGGCGCCCTGACCGATTTAGTTGAGTTACGCAACGAGATGGTAGCCTGGTGTTCATGTCCACACCACCGCTCCCCGATGTCCCCTCCTCGGAAGTGATCGACATCGAGCGGGCGCTCACCCGCATCACCTACCTGAGCACACGCGCCCGTCAGCACGACCGGCTGATGGCCCTGGCCGGGGTTCCGCTCGACCGTGCCGCCGTCGCGCTGCTCCGCCAGATCGCCGACTCCGAGCCGCTGCGGCCCGGGGAGCTCGCCGCCCGGCTGGGCGTGGAGGCCTCGCACGTGACGCGCACGGCGCAGCAGTTGCAGAAGTCCGGGTACGTCACCCGGGTCCCCGACCCGGACGACCGACGTGCCCAGCGCATCGAGCTCACCGACGCCGGCGGCGAGGCCATCGCCAGGATCCGCGAGGCCGGGGTCCGCGGCATGCAGTTGGCCCTCTCGGACTGGTCGCCCGAGGAACTGCGCCACCTCGCGACACTCTTCCACCGCATGGTCGACGACTTCCTCGCCCACTCCGTCGACGAGGACGGCGAACCGCAGGCGGCGCGAACCGGCACGGTCTGAACCCCGGCCGGTCCGGCCTGTTGCGGCGGGGAGGGCAGCGCCGGAGTCCCGCCTCGGTCGGTTGACGCCGACAGGCCGTCCCCGAGTTCCGTCACCCCTTCAGCGCGCCACCGGCTCCCGCGGATCCGCCCGCTCGGGCGCCGCCGCCCCTCGGCGGCACCGGCTCGCGCAGGCCGCACAGCAGCAGCCGGCCCAGCGCGGGCAGTGCGACGAGGGGCAGCAGGGCCGTCCGCAGGCGCGCCCACCGGGACGACGACCACCAGATCGTCTATGCGGGCGCCGGCGTCGTCGCCCTCACCACCGACGCCGGCACCTGGTTCGCCCCCGGCACCCGCGCCATCTGGGTCCCGGCCGGCACCGTCCACGCCCACCGCGCGTACGGCCGGCTCGACCTGCACCTGGTCGCCCTGCCCGTCGCCGACAACCCCCTCGGCCTGGACCACCCGGCCGTCCTCGCCGTCAGCCCCCTGCTGCGCGAGCTGATCCTCGCCCACACCCCGCTACCCCGGCGACGACAGCCCCGAGCGTCGCCGGCTGCGCGCCGTCCTGCGTGACCAACTGCGCCTGTCGCCCCAGCAGCCGCTGCGCCTGCCCACCCCGGCCGACCCACGCCTGGCCATCGTCTGCGCACGCGTGCACGACGACCCGGCCGACGTGCGCACCCTCGCCGAACTCGGGGCCGCGACCGGGGTGGGAGCGGACCCTCAGCCGGCTCTTCCGCGGCGAGTTCGGCATGACCTTCCCGCAGTGGCGCACCCGGTCGCGGCTCTACCACGCCCTGCGGATGCCGGCCGACGGCCTGCCCGTCACGACCGTGGCCCACCGCTGCGGCTGGTCCTCCGCCAGCGCGTTCATCGACGTCTTCCGCCGCTCCTTCGGCTACACGCCCGGCAGCCACCACCGGCGCACCCGGGACCCGGTGGGCTGACCTGTATACCGACCGGTAATAATGCGCGGCAGGCTTTCAGAGGAGGAACCGTGTCCCGGTCCGAACGCTCACCCCTGCTGCTCGCCGGCCTCCTGGCCACCGCGGGCGTCGCCCACTTCGCCACCCCACGCCCGTTCGACGCGACCATCCCGCGCGGCCTGCCCGGCACACCGAGGGCCTGGACCTACGCGAGCGGCGCCGCCGAGCTCGCCCTCGCCGCCGGTCTGGCGCTGCCGCGCACCCGCAAGGCCGCCGCGCTGGCCACTGCGGCCTTCTTCGTCGGGGTGTTCCCCGCCAACGTCAAGATGGCCGCCGACTGGCGCCACCGCCCCACCCCGCAGAAGGCCGCCGCCTTCGGGCGCCTGCCCCTGCAGGTGCCCCTCGTGCTCTGGGCCCGAGGCGTCGCCCGGAACGCGGAGGGCAGGTCGTGACCGCGCGCGTGGAGACCGGGGACAAGGTCGAGGACTTCGCCCTGCCCGACGAGACCGGCACCGTCCGCAGCCTGTCCGGGCTGCTCGCCGAGGGCCCCGTCGTGCTCTTCTTCTACCCGGCCGCCCTGACCCCCGGCTGCACCGCCCAGGCCTGCCACTTCCGGGACCTCGCCGCCGAGTTCACCGCCGTCGGAGCACGCCCCGTCGGCATCAGCGGCGACGCCGTCGAGCGGCAGCAGGAGTTCGCCGGACGCCACGGCCTCGGCATGCCGCTGCTGTCCGACGCCGACGGCGCGGTCCGTGAGCGGTTCGGGGTGAAGCGGGGCTTCTCCCTGGCGCCCACCAAACGGACCACCTTCGTCATCGCGCAGGACCGCACCGTCCTCGACGTCGTCCGCAGCGAACTGCGCATGAACGCGCACGCCGACCGGGCGCTCGCCGCGCTGCGCGCCCACCGGGCCTGACAGCGTCACGATTGCGGCGTCGCGGTTGATAGCGGGCGATAAAGGGATGATCCTGGACGAATGGAGGACGCCTCCGCTGCTGCGATCATCGACGCCCGCGGCATCCTGACGGGGTGGAGCGAGGGTGCCCAGCGGCTGACCGGCTATCCGGCCCATGAGGCCGTGGGTCGTGCCGCACGGGAGCTGCTCGCCGAGGCCGTGCCGCCCGAGGCGGTGTCCGCGCGGTCGGGCACCGTCATGGTGCGGCACCGCGACGGCTATCTCGTCGGGCTCCGCGTCAGAGCGTGTGCCGTGACGGGCCCGGACGGGGAGTCGGGCGGGTACGTGATCACCGCCGCGTCGCCCGGCCACGGGGAGACGTCCCTCGCGGGCCTCGCCTTCCAGCAGGCGTCCATGTCGATGTCCGTCTTCGACACCGGCCAGCGCTACCTGCGGCTCAACGAGGCCGCCTGCCATGTGATGGGCGTGCCCGAGGAGACCCTGCTCGGCCGGCACTTCCCGGAGACCGTGGCAGAGGCGGAGCACATGCGTGGCTTCAACTGGCATCTCAGGCATGTCGTGGAGACGGGCCGGCCGGTGCGCTACGAGAGCTACGCCGGTGCGCCGGCCCTGAACCGGGAGCACGCCTGGGTCACCGAGATGTGGCCGGTCCGGGATGCCGCCGGCGAGCTCGTCGGCACCGCCCTGGCCGCGTTCGACAGCACCGAGCAGTACTGGGCCCGCCAGCGGCTGGCCCTGCTCAACGAGGCCGCGGCCGCCATCGGCACCACCCTGGACGTGGTGCGCACGGCCGAGGAGCTCATCGGGGTCGTGGTGCCCCGCTTCGCGGACTTCGCGAGCGTGGATTTGTTCGACTGGGTGCTCGGCGCGGACGAGCAGCCCACGGTGCCGGCCGACGAGATCACCCTCAGGCGGGTCGCGCACGGCTCCGTCACCGAGGGCACCCCCGAAGCGGCCGTGCACCTGGGAGAAGTCGACGTCTACACCCCGTTCTCGCCTATCGCCCGGGCCATGCGGGAAGGCGGGGCCATCCTCAGCCAGGCAGGAGAGCCGGCGTTCATGCGCTGGGTCGCCGAGCGCAATTCCCGCGCCCCGAAAGGACGGCCCTACCGCGAAGGCGCCCATTCCATGCTGGCCGTACCGCTGCGGGCCCGCGGCACCACGCTGGGTGTCGCCGTGGCCGTCCGTGTGGCGCAGGCCGACGACTACGGCGCGGACGACGCCGTGTTCGCCGAGGAACTCGCCAGCCGGGCCGCCGTCTGTGTCGACAACGCCCGCCGCTTCGCCCGCGAACGCACCACGGCCCTCGCCCTCCAGCACAGCCTGCTGCCGAGGGGGCTGCCCGGCCAGGCCGCCGTCCAGGTCGCCCACCGCTATCTGCCCTCCGGATCGGCGGCCGGCATCGGCGGCGACTGGTTCGACGTGATCCCGCTGTCCGGCAGCCGCGTCGCGCTGGTCGTCGGGGACGTCGTGGGGCACGGCATCCCCTCCACGGCGACCATGGGCCGGCTGGTCACGGCCGTCCGCACCCTCGCCGACGTGGACCTCCCGCCCGACGAGCTCCTCACCCACCTCGACGACCTGGTCACCCACCTCGCCTCGGACGACCAGGGCGACGAGGTCGCCGAACTCGGCGCCACCTGCCTCTACGCCGTCTACGACCCCGTCACACGCCGCCTGAACCTGGCCGCCGCCGGGCACCCCGCACCCGCCCTGGTGCTGCCCGACGGATCGGCCCGGATGATCCCCATGAGCGCGGGACCCCCGCTGGGCGTGGGAGGTCTGCCGTTCGAGGCGACGGAGCTCCAACTGCCCGAGGGCTCCGTCGTCGCCCTCTACACCGACGGACTCGTCGAGGACCGCGACCGCGATGTCGATCACGCCACCGACGAGCTGTGCCGCGCCCTGACCGTGCCCGCCGACTCGCTGGACGCCCTGTGCGACACCGTGCTGAAGGCCGTCCTGCCCGAGGAGCCCGGCGACGACGTGGCCCTGCTGCTGGCCAGAACCCGGGCCCTGGGCGCCGACCAGGTCGCCACCTGGGACGTCACCCCCGACCCCGCCGCGGTGGCCGCCACCCGCCAGGCCGCCACCGACCAGCTCACCGCGTGGGGCCTGGACGAGACGGCCTTCGTCACCGAACTCGTCGTCAGCGAACTGGTCACCAACGCCATCCGGTACGGCGCCCCGCCCATCCAGCTCCGCCTGATCCGGGACCGGACCCTCATCTGCGAGGTGTCCGACGGCAGTTCGACCTCCCCGCACCTGCGACGGGCCCACCAGGACGACGAGGGCGGCCGCGGTCTGCTGCTCGTCGCCCAGCTCACCCAGCGCTGGGGCAGCCGGCAGACCACCCGGGGCAAGACCATCTGGTGCGAACAGTCCCTCACGCCGCTGTTCTGACCGGCCGGCTCACTCGCCGGCCGCGTCCGAGGCGACCTGGGCGAGCGTGCGGCCGGACGTGGCCGAGCGGGCCCGGCGGGGATCGGGAGCCCCCTGCGCACGCCCCCCGCCGCCTGTCCGCTTCACCAGCAGCCAGGCCTCCTCGCCGTCGCCGTCCCGGCCGCTGCGGAACCGGGTCAGCGCGTACTCGCCGCGCAGCTTGGAGCCGCTCAGCCGGAACGTGGCGTGCCCGCGCTCCAGCGACTCCGCGAAGCCGACGGGCCGGCCCTTGCGGTCGTGGCTCAGCGGCTCGTACGTACCGTGGTCCCAGACGATCACCGTGCCGCCGCCGTACTCGCCACGGGGGATCACGCCCTCGAACTCCTCGTACTCCAGCGGATGGTCCTCCGTGGGCACGGCCAGCCGTTTGTCCTTCGGGTCGGCCGAGGGGCCCTTCGGGACCGACCAGGACTTCAGCACGTCGTCCACCTGCAAGCGGAAGTCGAAGTGCATCGTGCTCGCGTCGTGGATCTGCACCACGAACCGGGGCCGGTCCCCGGCGGACGCACCGCGTCCCCGGGGCTCGCCGGTCCGGTCGAAGTCGCGTTTGCCGCGGTAGTCCCGCAGCCGGTCCCGGTCACTCACCTGCGGCTCCTTCCCGCCTCGCGGGCGCCCCGGGTACCCGTCAGAACTCCTCGTGCACCTCGGGGTCCCCGCCGAGCCGCCGCCGCTCCCGGTCCGCGACGGCCCGCATCTCGTCCTCGCCCAGCTCGAAGCCGAAGACGTCGAGGTTGGCGCGCTGCCGCTCGGGGTTCGCCGACTTCGGGATGGGCACCGCGCCCAGCTGCGTGTGCCAGCGCAGCACGACCTGCCCGGGCGACACCCCGTGCGCCTCGGCGATCCGCGCCACGGCGGGGTCCTCCAGCAGGGGCGTGCCCCGGCCCAGCGGGCTCCAGCTCTCGGTGACGACGCCCTTGTCCGCGTGGAAGGCGCGCAGGTCGTCCTGCGGCAGCAGGGGATGCAGCTCGATCTGGTTGACCGAGGGCAGCACCCCGGTCTCCTTCTCCAGCCTCTCGATGTTCCCGGCCGTGAAGTTGGAGACGCCGATCGACCGCACGAGTCCCTCCTCGCGCAGCTTGATCATGGCCTTCCAGGAGTCGACGTACCGGTCCACGCGCGGCAGCGGCCAGTGGATCAGGTACAGGTCGACGTACTCCAGACCCAGGCGGGCCCGCGACTCCTCGAAGGACGCGAGGGTCTCCTCGTAGCCGTGGTGCCGGCCCGGGAGCTTCGTCGTCACGACGATCTCATCGCGCGGCACCACGCCGGAGGCCACACCGCGGCCGACCCCCCTCTCGTTGCGGTAGTTCGTCGCCGTGTCGATCAGGCGGTAGCCCGCCTCCAGGGCCGAGAGCACCGCCTGCTGCGCCTCGTCGTCACCGAGCGGCCAGGTCCCCAGGCCCAGGGCGGGGAGCGTCGTACCGTCGTTGAGCGTGTGTGCCGGGATGCTGATCACCGTCGGACCTTCCCGTTGACTGTGTCGTCCCTCCAGCGTCACGGATAGGGTGAGCAATGATCAACCGGACGGGTGGGGGATGAAGGCGGCGGACGGCATGGGCAGCGCCGAGGAGAAGCCGGCGACGGGATCGGGACGACCCACCTCACGGGACGTCGCACGGCTCGCCGGCGTGTCGCACACCGCTGTGTCCTTCGTGTTCAACGGCCGGGCCGCCGGCAACCTCTCGCCCGCCACCCAGGAACGCATCCGGCAGGCCGCCACCCAGCTCGGCTACCGGCCCGACCCCGTCGCCCGCGGCCTGCGCCGCAGCCGTACGGCCGTGATCGGCCTGGTCACCGACGAGATCGCCTCCTCGCCGTTCGCCGGACGGCTGCTGCGCGGCGCCATGGACACGGCCTGGGCGGGCGAGCACCTGGTCCTCACCATCGACTCCGGCGGCGACCCGGACAAGGAGGACGCCGCGGTCGCCGAACTCCTCGACCGGCGCGTCGACGGCATCATCTACGCCGCCATGTCGCTGCGCAGCGTCCGTGTCCCCGAGGGCCTGCACCGCACCCTCTCCGTCCTCGCCAACTGCCTGCCGGAGGACGACTCGCTGCCCGCCGTCATCCCCGCCGAGCGCGCCGGCGGCCGTACGGCGGCCCGGCTGCTCCTGGAACAGGGGCACCGGCGGGTCGCGCTCGTCGGCGGGCAGGACGACATCGCCTCCGCGGAGCGGCTGCGCGGCTTCCGCGACGCGCTGCGGGCCGAGGGCATCACCGTGCCGCGCGACTGGGTGGTCCGCACCGGAGGAGAGATCTCCGCCGGCTACGAGGGCGCCACACGCCTCCTCGACAACGCCCCGCCCGAGCTCAGGCCCACCGGGATCTTCGCCTACAACGACCGGGTCGCGGCGGGCGTCCTGCACGCCGCGACCCGGCTCGGCATCACCGTCCCCGGCGACCTGTCGGTGGTGGGCTACGACGATCAGGAGCACATGGCCGCCCACCTCGCGCCGCCCCTCACCACGGTCGCGCTGCCCCACCGGGCGATGGGGGAGGCCGCCGCGCGGCTGCTCCTCGACGCCCTCGCCACGGGCCGGACGCCGCCCGCCACGGTGCGGCGCCTGGCCTGCCCGGTGATCAGCCGTTCGTCGGTGGGACCAGCTCCCATCCGGTGACCGACGCCCCGGGTGTCACGCTCAACTCCCTGATGTCGTCCGCGCGTTCGTAGACCCGCTCGGTGACCGTGGCCCGGTCGCCGACGAACAGTTCGTACAGCGAGCCGTCGACGAGGACGCGCAGGGTGAGCTCCCCCGGCGGCACCGGGACGACGACCGGTGCCACGGCCTCCTCGCGGGGCCAGCCGTCCCGGTTCAGCGTCACGGTGCCCGCCTCCGGGTCCAGGACGACCGTCAGCCCGTCGCCCGCGGCCGACCTCAGCAGACTCACCGTGGTGCGGGCGCGGGCGCCGACCGTCAGGTCGTAGGCCGCCGGAAGCGCGGTCCGGCCCGGGGTGGTGACGAACGGCTCGGCGGCCCGCAGCCGGTGCAGCTCCGGGGCAGGCGACACCCGCAGCGCCCCGTCCGGATGGACGTCGACGACCCGGGGAGCGGTGAGGACACCGGCCCAGTCGGCCCCGCCCTGCTCGCGGGCCTCCCACGACCAGCCCCACATCAGGGCGCGGTCCGGTTCCTGGAGCACGGCGGGGGCGTAGAAGTCGCGGCCGTGATCGAGCAGACCGCCTGTGCGGGCGGTGAAGCGCAGGTCCGTGTCCAGGCGGCCCGTGAGGTAGCCCGTGGTCCACGGGTGGCCGTCCCACAGGGACACCACCAGCACCCACGCGCCGTCCCGCGCGGCGTACAGCTGCGGGCACTCCCAGCCGGTGGCCCGGCTGCCGAACGTGGCCCGGGCGGCCGGGTCATGGCCGTCCAGGAGCACACCCGCGAACCGCCAGTCGGTGAGGTCGTCGCAGTCGTAGAGGAGAACCGACGGGGTGCCATCGGCGTGCCCCGCGCCGACCAGCGCCCAGCGCCGGCCGTCGTGCCGGAAGACGAACGGGTCGCGGAACATCACCACGTCAAGGCCCTCGGGCGGGCCCGTGACCACCGGGGCGGGCAGCGGCGTCCAGTCGGTCAGCGCGGGATCGTCGGGGTCCGCCGCCCGCGCCAGACAGATCGTGCCGAGCCCGGTGTGGTGCCGGTCGACCCCCGTGTAGACGGCCGTCGGCACGCCCCCGTCGTCGACCGTGCACCCCGACCAGCAGCCCGCCTCGTCCGGGCCGCCCGGGGTGGGGGTGAGCGCGACCGGATGGTGCTCCCAGTGCGCGAGGTCGGCGCTGGAGGCATGGCCCCAGTGGACGTTGGCGTGCACCGGGGCGTCCGGGTTGTGCTGGTAGAAGAGGTGATGGCGGCCGCGCCAGCGGAAGGGACCGTTGGGGTCGTTCATCCAGTTGGCGGGCGGGCGGACCCGGAAGCGCGGGGCGTGGGGGTCGTGCGGGGGAGCGGCGAGGCTCAACGGTTGACTCCTGCGGACGTGATGCCCTCACGCAGAGGGCGCTGGCCGACGACGAACACGGCGACGGCGGGGATCATGGAGAGGACGACACCGGCGAGCACCACGGAGACGGAACCGGTGCCGAGGTTGCCCTGGAGGGAGACCAGCCCCAGCGGCAGGGTGTAGTTCTGGCCCGACGTCTCGAGGATCAGCGGGCGGAAGAACTCGTTCCAGTGGTAGTTGAAGGCCAGGACACCGACGATCGCGAGGCCGGGCGCGGCCAGCGGGGCGTACACCGACCGGAAGGTCCGCCAGGGTCCGGCCCCGTCCAGCATCGCCGCCTCGCCCAGGTCCTTGGGCATGCCGAGGAAGTACTGGCGCATCAGGAACGTGCCGAACGCGGTCGGGAAGGCCGGGATGATCAGCCCGAGCAGGGTGTCGGTCAGGCTCATCGACTTCAGTACCAGGAACACCGGCACGATGGTGACCTGCAACGGCACCATCATCGTCGCCAGCACCAGACCGAACAGCGGCTTCTTGAAGCGGAACTCCAGCCGGGCGAAGGCGTATCCGGCCAGGCCCGCCGTGATCATCTGGCCGACGGCGATCAGAGCCGTGACCAGAGTGGAGTTCAACGCCAGCAGCCAGACGTCGATCTGGTCGAACACCCCGCGGTACGCCTCGGTGGAGGGGTTCGAGGGGATGAGCTGCGGCGGGAGGTCGAACGCCTCGGCGGGGGTGCGCAGCGAGGTGGACACCGTCCACACCACCGGGCCGAGGGTGAGCAGCGCGCACATGGTCAGGCCGGCGATCCGCGCCCACGGCGCGAGCCCGTGCCGCACACGGCTGGAGGACAGGGTTGCTTGGCTCATGGGAGGACTCACCCGGCTCACTGGTAGTGGACGAAACGCCGGCTGAGCCGGAACTGGAGGGCGGTGACCGCCATGATCAGCACGAACAGCAGCACACCCACCGCGGACGCCTCACCGAAGCGCAGCTGCTCGAACGCCGTCTCGTAGATGACCATCACGACCGTGCGGGTGGAGTCGCCGGGGCCGCCGTTGGTGAGGACGTACGGCTGCTCGAAGACCTGGAGGGCGTTGATGATGCCGACGACCGAGGCGACCAGCAGCGTCGGGGAGAGCAGGGGCAGCGTGACGGTCAGGTGCTTGCGCAGGCCCGTCGCACCGTCGAGGGCCGCGGCCTCGTGGATCTCCTTCGGGATGTTGTTCAGCCCGCCGACGAACAGCAGGAACGAGAAGCCGAACTGCTGCCAGACATAGACCAGGACCACCGTCGCCATCGCCGCGTTCTCCGACGTCAGCCACGGCACCGGCGCGATCCCGACGAAGCCGAGCGCCCAGTTGATGACTCCGAAGTCCTGGTTGAACAGGTACTTCATCACCACCGAGATCGACGCGGCGGACAGCACCAGCGGGAAGAAGAACGCCGAGCGGAACACCGACCGCAGCCACACCGGCATGCGCCCGTTGAGGGTCAGCGCGAGGGCCAGCGCGACGAAGAGTTGCAGCGCCACCGCGAACACCATGAAGACCAGGGTGTTGCGGAAGGAGACCAGCACGGTCTCGTCGCCGAACACCTCGCCGTAGTTGGAGAGGCCGGCGTAGGACGGCGAGTCGATGACGTTCCAGTGGAACAGGCTCAGGACCACCGAGCCGAGGATGGGCACGACCGTGAAGACGACGATCCCGACGATCGTCGGGGTCAGGAACATCGTGGCCAGCAGCCGGGTGCCGCGGTCACGGGCCGAGGGACCCTTCGGTGCCGGGGCCGGCGGGACCGCGGGGCGCTCGGCGCGCGCGA
The DNA here is from genome assembly GCF_014205055.1 of Streptomyces luteogriseus. Taxonomy (NCBI): domain Bacteria; kingdom Bacillati; phylum Actinomycetota; class Actinomycetes; order Kitasatosporales; family Streptomycetaceae; genus Streptomyces; species Streptomyces luteogriseus. Next base: position 357,629 of record NZ_JACHMS010000001.1, on the reverse strand, counting down.
GCGGTATCTGGGTGTTCGTCATACGTCACGCTCCATGGCCTTCTCCAGATCGCCCTGCATCCGGCGCAGCGCGGGACGCACCGAACGCGCGGAGGCCAGGGCCGTGCCGGTGTGCTTCAGCAGCACCTGCTCGACCTCGGCGACCTGCGGCGGCGCCGGGATGGGTCCCGTGTCGGGGAACCGGTCGAGGGTGTCGTAGAAGACCGGCCAGTGGTCCGGGCCGGTCTTCGCGTAGCGGCCGGCGGTCAGCAGGGAGCGGCGGGCCGGGGTCGTCTGGTTCGTGGCGAACAGCCGCTCCAGGGTGTCCTTGCGGGCGGCGTACTTGATGAACTCCCACGCCTCGTCCTGCATCTTCGACGTGCGCAGCAGCGCGTAGCCCGCCGCGCCGTACTGCATGCGCTGGGTGCGCCAGCGCGGGAAGTACTGCACGTCGAACCCGTCCCGCTCCATGCCGGCCAGGTGGAGTCCGCCCGCCCAGAAGCCGCCCGCCGGGGTGACGCCGACCCGGCCGGTGGAGAACACGCCGATGAGGTTCTGGCCGTTGCCGCCCTCGGGGCGGGTGCACAGGCCGTCCTGGATCAGGGAGGCGAGATAGTCGTAGACCTCCTCCACCCGGTCGTGCGTGGCCTGCGGCGTCGTCCAGCGAAAGCCCCCGCCGCGGCCCGTGCGCTGCCCGGCCGGATAGAAGCCGTCCCACAGCCAGTCGCCGCCGGGTGCCTTGGACTCGGTGAGCAGGTTGGTGTCGTTCGCGAACAGCCAGGGCACCACGCCGCCCCAGAGCCGGTTGGTCCAGAAGTACGGCGTGAAGCGGGAGCCGCTCGACTTCTTCATGTCCCGCAGCAGTGCCGTGAAGTCGTCGCGGGTCCAGTCGGCCGGCGGGAAATCAGCGCCGGCCCGGCGCAGCACCTGGCGGTTGAAGTACATGTCGGCCGCGTTGAACTCCACCGGCAGCTGGTAGAGGCTGCCCTCGTACATCATCGACTCCACCAGCGAGGGGTGGACGTCGCTGAAGTACTCCTTCAATTCGGCCGCGTCCCGCTTCACCCACTTGTCCAGGGCCACCCCGAGCCGCTGCGCGAACAGCTGCACGCCCTCGGTGGCGACGTAGACGAGGTCGGGGGCGGTGCCCGCGGCGACCTGGGTGAGGATCTTCGCGAAGAAGTCCGACCAGTCGACCGCCTGGACCGCGTTGATCCGGAGCTTGATGTCGGGGTGCTGCTCCGCGAAGCCCTCCTGGAGCGTGCGGATGGCCTCCGGCCCGTAGGCGGGGCCCAGCGTGGCGACGACGAGGGAGCCGTCGTCCCGGCCGGGGATGTCGGCTCCGGTGAGCCGGTCCCAGCTCGCGGCGGTGCCGGCCAGGGCGGCGGCTCCCGCGCCGTAGGCGCCGTACCGCAGCAGGGCGCGGCGGGTGAGGTGCGAGTCGGTCATCGTGTGAGGGGCCTAACTCGTGTTAGCCGTGGATTGATGCCCCAGATGATGTGAGTGCGGAACGAGCCTGTCAAGGCGTGCGGGCGCTTGACCTTTAACGAGTTAGGTCCGAAAGTCCTGATCCCATGAGCCGCAGTTTCCGAGGAGAGGGACGAGGTGTGTGATGGGTGGGATCACCAGGAGGGCACTGTTCGCCGGTTCGGCCGTGGGCGCGGCCGGCGCCCTGCTGCCGACCGCGGGTCCGGCGGTGGCCGGGCCACGGACGGCCCGGGCGAGCTACCGCGCCGGCTACCACTTCACCGTCCCCGAGCAGTGGAAGAACGACCCGCAGAGGCCGGTCTGGATCGACGGCAGCTATCACTACTACTACCTGCACAACGCCGACTACCTCGCCGGTGAGATCGGCACCGCCTGGCGCCTGGCCACCAGCACCGACCTGGTCTCCTTCACCGACCGGGGCATCGCCGTGCCCAAGGACACCACGCCCAACGGCGACGTCTGGTCGGGTTCGGCCGTGGTCGACACGCACGACACGGCCGGCTTCGGGGCGGGCGCGGTCGTCGTGCTGGCCACGATGTCACCGCACGACGGCCCGGCAGACCAGGCGCAGTACCTGTACTACTCCACCGACGGCGGCCGCACCTTCGCCCCGCACGGCACCGACCCGGTGCTGCCCAATCCCGGCGTGCGCGACTTCCGCGACCCCAAGGTGATCCGCGACGAGGAGCGCGGCCGGTGGGTGATGACCCTCGCCGAGAACGACAAGGTGGGCTTCTATCACTCCGCCGACCTCAAGACCTGGACGTATGTGAGCGGGTTCGTCAAGGGCGGCATCGGCGTGCTGGAGTGTCCCGACCTGTTCCGGATCCGCGCCGGGGACGGCACGGTGAAGTGGGTCCTCGGGGTGAGCGCCAACGGCAAGGGCGCCGGGCTGCCCAACACGTACGCGTACTGGACGGGTTCCTTCGACGGCAGTGCCTTCACGGCCGACGCGGCCGATCCGCAGTGGCTGGACTACGGCTGGGACTGGTACGGCGCGGTCACCTTCGACAAGCGCGGCACCGACGGCACCCTCGACGAGAGCGGCCGCTACGCGATCGGCTGGCTGAACAACTGGGACTACGCCCACTTCACGCCCACGATCGACAGCGACGGCTTCAACGGCACCGACTCGATCGTCCGCGAGGTCACTTTGAAGCGCGGGGGTGACGGCACGTACTTCCTGGCGTCCCGGCCGGTCGCCGCGCTCGACCGGTACGTCTCGCGGACGGTGCGGCTCGGCGATCTGGAGGTCGAGGGCACGCGCCTGCTCGACTACCGGGGCACCGCCTACGAGCTGACCTGCGAAATCACCTGGGACCAGGTCACGGGTGCCGGGGTGCAACTGCGGCGCTCCCCGGACGGCGTCCGGCACATCGACGCGGGTGTCCACCGCGACTACGCCTACCTCAACCGCCGCCCCACCGTGTCTCCCGACATGACGGGCAGGTGGCAGGAGAGCCACAGCCCCTTCGACCCGGCCGGGCGGGCGGTGCGGTTGCGCATCCTGGTCGACCGCACCTCCGTGGAGATGTTCGTGGACGACGGCCGGTACGTGCACTCGTCGGCGGCCTTCCCGTACCTGGTCGACTCGGGGCTCGCGCTGTTCACGGTGGACGGGAAGGCGGTGTTCCGGAACACCGTGATCCGCGAGTTCAGGGTGTAGGGCGGGCGTTCCCGCGCAGCAGAGCCCCGGTCTGCTCGAAACCGCGGTCCCGGACGAGGGGCCGGGAACCCTCCACCGCGTCGACCCAGTCGTCGATCGCCGCGTGGGAGGTGCGCACGGCGTCGATCAGCTCCTCGACGAGCCGCAGCGTGTCCTCGCCGAGGTTCGCCCTGAGCTGGTCGAGCGTCACCTCCCGGTAGGGCATGCCCAGTTGCCACCAGAACCGCATGAGGTAGCGGCACTCCTGCTGGTCGCGGTCGTCGGCGAGCCGGTCGTGGATCACCCGGCGGACATACCCGCGTTGCTCCTCGTCGCGAAAGCCGGCCGGCAGGTCCGTCAAGGTCATGGGGCCCGACGCTACCGACGAAGGCCGCCCGGCTCGACCGGATTTCCCTCTCGCCCCGGCCCTCTCGTCGAGGCATGGTCGCCCTCGGCTGAGATCGCTGTCACGATCTTCGGGAAGGCCGGACCACGCCCACGACCAGCGGAGCGCTCATGACGACGGACAGCGGGATGACGGACGAGGTGGCGCGCAAGGCCGGGCTGGAGGTGAAACCGGTCGCCGGGTACATCGGGGCCGAGATCGGCGGGGTCGATCTGGCCGGGGATCTCGACGACGCCGTGGTCGCCGCGATCCGGGCGGCGGTGCTGCGGTGGAAGGTGGTGTTCTTCCGGGGGCAACGACTGGACCACGCCGGGCACGTGGCGTTCGCGCGCCGGTTCGGCGAGATCGTGGAGCTGCCCCGGCGGGGCAAGGCCTCGCCCCCGGACTTCCCCGGGATCGAGACGACCGCCGACCGGCTGGAGCTGGGCGGGCGGTTCGGCATGGAGCACGACGAGTGGCTGCGGCGCCGCCGGCACACGCTGCTGCGCGGCTGGCACTGCGACCACGGCGCCCGCGTCGACCCTCCCGCCGCGACGATCCTGCGCGCCGAGACCGTACCGCCCTACGGCGGCGACACCACCTGGTCGAACCTGGCGGCGGCGTACGCCGGACTCTCCGCGCCGCTGCGGCGGTTCGTCGACGGACTGCGGGCCGAACACCGGCTCGGCGTCGGCTACCAGCCCCGTCCCGGCGACGACGCGTACGTCCGCCACCTGCTCGACCGTCAGGTCGCCTCCCTGCACCCCCTGGTGCGGGTCCACCCGGAGACGGGGGAGCGGATCCTGTACGTCAACGGCTACTACGTCGAGCAGATCGCCGGCCTCTCCCGGCCCGAGAGCGCCGCGATCCTGGACATGCTGCTGGAGCAGGCCGTACGCCCCGAGTACACGGTCCGCTTCCGCTGGGAGCCGGGCAGCGTGGCGTTCTGGGACAACCGCGCCACGATGCATCTGGCCCCCGGCGACACCGCCCACCTCGACCATCCGCGGATCATGCACCGGGTGATGCTCGCCGGGGACGTGCCCGTCGGGGTGGACGGCACGCCGTCGGAGCCGGTCACGGGGACCGAGCCGGGCTGCTGGTGACCCCACCCCGGACCGGAGAGCCGGGCCACGTGCGCGCCCTCGTCGTGAGGGGCGCCTGGTGGGCGGGTGTTCTGTTCAGGTGCTCTTCGGCGGTGGCTCCCCACCCGGACGGAGCATCTGGCTCGCGGCCAGCTCGCGGTAGAGGGTACTGCCGGCCAGCAGGTCCTCGTGACGTCCGCCGGCGACCGTGCGGCCGTCCTGGAGCACCACGATGTGGTCGGCGTGCTGCACGGTGGACAGACGGTGGGCGATGACCAGCAGGGCGCACTCCTGGGCGACGTCCTTCATGACGGTGGTGAGCGCCGACTCGTTGATCGCGTCGAGGTGCGAGGTGGGCTCGTCCAGCAGCAGCAACGCGGGCCGGGCCAGCAACGCGCGCGCGAGGGCGACACGTTGACGTTCGCCGCCGGAGAGGTTGCAGCCGTGTTCACCGATGACGGCGGCCAGGCCCCCGGGCAGCCGGTCGACGACCTCGTCGAGCCGGGCCAGTTCGACGACGCGCCGGATCTCCGCCTCGGTCGCGTCGGGCACGGCGTAGGTGATGTTGTCCCGAAGGGTGCCGTGGACCACGTGGGTGGTCTGGTCGACCACGGCGATGCCCCGGCGGCACTCACCGCGAGTGAGTCCGGTCGCCGGCCGCCCGTTGAAGAGCAGGGTGCCCGCATCCGGCTCGTAGAACCTCGCGACCAGGGCGAACACCGTACTCTTGCCGGCTCCCGACGGGCCCACCAGGGCCACGTGCCGGCGCTGTGGGACGGCGAACGAGACACCGCGCAGGACCGGCCGCTGTGGGGCGTAGCCGAAGTGGACGTCGTCCAGGACGAGAACGGGGTGTTCGCGAGTCCCGGGCGTCCCGGTCGGCTGCGTCACGGGTGCGGGGTCCGCCGGGTCGGCGGGTGCGGTGGGCTCCACCGGGAGGCGGAGCGCCTCGTCGATGCGCTGGTAGGCGCCCATTCCGCGCTGGATGAGGCCCACCGCGCGGAAGACGGACGACAACGGCAGGACGAGGTACGAGGCGTACAGCAGGAACGCTACGAGATCACCGAGGGAGCCGGCATGACCGCCGACGCGCAGGCCGCCGACGACCAGGACGATGAGGAAGGAGCCCTGCACGGCGAGTTCGACGGCGGAGCTCATCACGGAGGCGAGCTTGGCGGTGCGCACCCCCGCGCCGTAGGCCGCGTCCACGCGGGCGCCGATGCCGGCCGCCTCCCGCTCCTCGGCCCGGTGCACACGGACCATCGGCAGGGCGCTCAGGGCCCGTTCGAGGTCGGCGGCGACGGCACCGACCGAGCCCTGCATGTGTGCGGAGGCGTTCCTGATCCCCGTGAGCAGCGAGGCGACGACCACGGCAGACGCCGCCACGGTCACGACGACCAGGAGCAGCAGCAGAGGGTCCAGCCACGCCATGAGGGCGATCGCCCCGGCCGCGATCAGGCTTCCCGTCACGAGGTCGACCAGGGCCTGGGACACGACCTCACGCAGCAGGGTCGTGTCGGTGGTCACTCGGGAGATGAGGTCGCCGCTCCGGTGGCGGTCGTACTCCCTCATCTCCAGGCGGAGCAGCCGGCCCACCAGCCCGTGCCGAAGCTGACGTACGACGCCTTCGCCCATCCGTTCCAGGAGGAAGCGCCCCGCCGCTCCCGTCGCCGCCTCGACGACGAACAGCATGGCGAGGAGGGCCAGCAGCGGCCAGATGACCTGTCCGCGGCCGCTCGCGTCCACGACCTGCTTGGCGACGAGCGGCTGGGCCAGCCCCAGGGCGGATCCTACGAGGGTCAGCACGCCGGCGACGGCGATGGCGCTGCGATGCCCGGCGGTGAGCCGGTACATCGTGGCCACCGCCGCCAGGGTGGACGTGTCGGTGGCGCGCTTGCCGGTGTCGGTGTCGGTGTCGGCGATCGTGGTCCGGCCGCCGCGCGGAACCGTCGCCCCGGTCATCGGTCGGCAGGCCCGGTCAGCGGGGCGACGGCGACCAGCCGGGCGAAGTAGCCCTGCGGGACTCCCTCGCCGACGGGGCTGCCTTCGGCCTCGACCCAGGCGTGCGCGGTGAAGGGCGGAGTGACCCGTACGCCGGTGCACCAGGTCGGCCATGTTCCGCCGAGCCGGCACAGCAGTGCCGCTCCCAGGGAACGCGGCAGGCACCCCTTCGGCCCGGCGCAGCGCAGGCTGACGGCGCACATGGCATCGCGGGCGTTGCGGGCCTGTCCGGCGGTCGCCGGTGCGGCGCCGCGCCGAAGGACGCCGAGCACGGTGCGGATGTGGCGCGGCGGCAGCAGGGCCAGGGCGACCGCGGGGAGCAGGACGAGGCGGGCGGTCAGGCGCCGGGCCAGGGGAACACCGGTCGGCCGCTCCAGCGCGCTGGGCGTCGTCATGAGGCGAGCCCCGACTCGCGCAGTCCACGGACGAGCGTCTCGACGTCCTGGAGGGCCTGCGCCCGGTCGACGTCGAACTCCCGGACCAGCGCGGCGGCCGCGTCCGACTCCTCGCCGCCGTCCAGCAGCGTCCGTACCACCAAGGTGGCCGTCGGGTTCAACTCCCAGTAGGCGCCGACCTGTTCGTCCAGCAGGACGGTACCGTAGTCGGTCTCGGCCGTGGAGACGTTGTCGCCGAACCGCAGGGGCATGTGGGGGCCTTTCTGACGTGTCTGACGGGGGGCGGTCAGGATTGCGGGACACGGGCGCGGCCGCGTGCGAGCCCGCGCAGCCACACCTCCGCGGCGATCGTGGAGTAGAGGATGGCGTCGGAGAGCCCCGGGGAGGCGGGCCGCCGCGCGAGGCGGCGCAGCTCGGAGCCGTCCACCAGGCCCAGTTCCGCCAGCCGTGAGTCCTCCCACAGGGCCAGCAGATCGGCACGGTGTTCGCGCAGTCCGTTGGAGGCGTCCATGGAGGCCGTGGCCTTGTTGCTGCGTCGCAGGCACTCCTCCGGCACGATCCCGCGCATCGCGGCGGTCAGCACGGGCTTGTACCGCCAGGGCGTGACGCGCTCGCTCGGACGTACGGACAGACACGCCTCGATGACGCGGTCGTCCAGGAAGGGGGAGGCCATCGGCAGGCCGGCGCGGGCCGCCATCCGGTCCCACTGCCGGATGACGCGGGTGCAGGAGCGGATCTGCTCCAGGTCGGTGTGCAGTCCACGGTCCGGATGCAGCGGAGAGGCCGTCGACGCCGCTTCGAGCAGTGCCCGGCGGGCCATCCGCTCGGCCTCGGGCGTCACCCAGTCGAACAGGCGCGGGGTCATGCCCCAGCCGAGACCTGTCGTGACGGACGGGGGCAACGGGCCACGCAGATCACCGGCGGCGTCGGCGAGCCATGTGCCGTACGGACGGACGTCGGCGAGGGCGCGCAGTGTGCCGCCGAGCGGCCATTGCCACAGCGCCCGGAAGCCGCGCAACTGACGCGCGGCGAACAGGGGGCGGATGCGCAGCAGCCGGTGGTAGTAGGCCTCCGAGCACCAGGCCACGTGGTCGCCGCCGATGCCGGTCAGATGCAACCGGCTGCCGCGTGCCGCGAGGCCGGGCAGGTGGTGCAGGACCCGGGAACGGTCCATGACGCCGATGGTGGGTTCGTCGAGGAGGTCGTCGATGCCGAGCAGGTCCTCGTAGACCAGCGGGGAGGCGTCGGCATCCCAGACCACGTGCTCGACGTCCGGCAGGTGACCCATCGCCCGTTCGGCCCAGGCCAGGTCGGTGTCGGCCGGATCGCGTCCCGGCCACGTGCTGGCGACCACGCGGGCGGGGGAGCGGTCGGCCAGGAAGCAGACGGAGGTGGAGTCCAGGCCCCCGGACAGATCGCAGCTCACGACGCCGCCCTGCCGGGTCCGCGCGCCGACGGCCTCCTCCAGCGCCGTCCGGATCAGGGGAGCCGCGTCGGCGAGCGGCCGGACCGGCTCCGGCGGCGTCCACCAGCGAGTGTGCCGTGCGGTGCGCCCGTCGGCGGCGATCACGAGGGCGGTCTGCGGAGGAACGGCGGTGACCGCACGCCACATCGACGTCTCGAACAGCGGGTAGGGGGCGGGCCACAGCAGCCTGACGGCCAGTTCCTCCACGGCGGGTTCCAGGCGCAGGACGGTGGCCAGGGTGTCGGCCCGGGTCGCGGCCACCCGAACGCCGTCGATCTCCGCGTGGAAGACGAGCCGCAGCCCGGAGGCCGTGCCCTGCACTCTGGTCCGGCCGTCGAGGGTGCCGACGAGGTGGAAACTGCCGGGGAGGGACCGGGCCAGCGCGTCGAGCTCCGCGAGATCACGCAGCTGCGCTGCCCGGCGTCGGAGTTCACCGGCGTCGACCGGACAGCAGCCGACGACGGCGAGGGAGGCGCCGCGGGCGCTCGCCGTGACGACCTCGTCGTCGTGCCAGTGGCCGACCAGCCAGGGCCGGCCCGACGCGTGCGTCAGGGTCCGGCTTCCGGGGCGGGCGAAGGAGCGGGCCGCGGCGGCCGCGTCCGCACGGTCGGTGAAGACCGCGAAGTGCGCGTCGCCGGGGCCCGTCCCCGCACTTTCGTGCAGTTCAGTCATGACGTCGGGTCAAGGACCGTCGGTCGTCAGTTCTTGCTCAGGATCAGCCGGTCGTTGCCGGAGCGCTGGAGGAGCCCCGTCTCCTTCCGGAACGTACCGAGCCGGACGAGCGTCGGCGCCTCGTATGCCTTCTTCATGACCACTCCTCACGTGCAGGTTCGCCACCCGCTGCCCTGACCGACGGCCCTGGGGACCGGCCCAGGTGCCGCCGGTCGGCGCCGGGCTCATCGGGAACCCGGGCCGGGAAGCGGACGCATCAACAGCTAGCTGCAGAGCGTGAGTCCAAGGCAAGAGCCCTCGCAAAGCTCGGATAATCCGCAAAATCCGACGTCCTCGGGTGGTGCGCCGGCTCTCGTTCGGTCGGCGCAGGCGCGGGCCGATGGTGCGGCCGGGGTGTGCAAGGGTTCGCATGAACGTTTCGACATGCGCCTCCTGCGGATGCTCGCGGTACCTGCCAGGGCGGTCCGACGGCGGCCGGGCGGGAGCCGCCGGGGCGCACTCCGGGGCAACGGCGTGCTCCCCTTCGCCGGGGGGACCACGAGATTCCTTGCCGAGTACGACACCGACAGGGCTAGGTGCTCGGCTGCCATCCCAGGGCCGGGCCCAGCTGTGTCGCCATGTCGGTGAGGATCTGCACGTAGTCCTCGTGCTCGAAGGAGAACGGCAGGGCGAACGCCACCTCGTCCACCTCCCGGAACGCGGCGTGCGCCCGCAGCCGTCCGGCGATCTCCGCCGAGGCCCCGACCAGGTCCGGCGCGAACAACAGCCGCGCCGGTCCCTGCGGTGCCGTCGTGCGGGGGGTGCGCTGCGCGGCGTACTCCTCGTACCGGGCGCGTTGTCCGGGCGAGGCCGAGTCCGTGGGGATGACGACCAGGCCCTGCGAGACCCGGGCGGCCTCGCCGTCGGGGTGGGCGGCGCGGAAGGCGCGGATCTGGGCGAGCTGGATCTCCGCGAAGTCGTAGGGACCCTCGGGCTCTTCGGCCTTGACGACGCTGCTGGTGAGGAGGTTCATGCCGTGCTCGCCGGCCCACCGGGCCGACCGCAGGCTGCCGCCCCCGTACCAGAGGCGGCGGCCCAGGCCCGGGGAGTGCGGCTGCACCCGGTCGGAGAAGACCTCGAAGCCCTCGGCCCCGCTGAAGTCCGTCGCCGGCTTGCCCCGCACGAAGTCGAGCAGCCGCTCCACCCGCCCGTAGCCGAAGTCTTCGGCGTCGGCCGTGTCCGGGTAGAGCGCGTCCTTGACCTGGTCGAAGTGCATGGGCGGGCCCACGCTCACGCCCGGGTTGAGCCGGCCCCCGGACAGCAGGTCGACCGTGGCCAGGTCCTCCGCCAGCCGCAGCGGGTTCTCCCAGCCGAGCGGGATCACCGCCGTGCCGAGTTCGATGCGGCGCGTGCGCTGGGAGGCGGCGGACAGGACGGCGACGGGGGAGGAGATGCCGTACTGCAGGTGCCGGTGACGCACCCACGCGCTGTCGAAACCGAGCCGTTCCCCCAGCTCGATGATCTCCAGCGTCGACTCGTGGCCCCGGCGCGGGTCCGCCGCGTCGAACAGGCCGATGGTCAGGAAGCCCAGCCTGCGCAGCGGTCGCGGGGTCGGCGGCACGAGCCCTCCATCATTGAACCTTCAATGGCCTACGGAGGTGCCAACCCGGCGGAGGCCCGTGCTGTTCCCGGTCCGCCCGGTCAGCGCTGTCCCGTTCCGCCCGGTCGGCGCAGCGGGATCGTCACCTCGTCCTCGACCGGCGGGGCCACTTCCTGCGCGCGGTTGCCCGTGGCGGCGTAACAGCGCAGCCGGACCGACTCCGGGGAGACGTCCAGCCGCAGGAAACACTTGAAGAACGGCGGGCTGTACGTCGCCGAGCTCGGCGAGAACAGCGACGTGTAGATCTTCCGCACCGGCAGCCGGAACCGCCTGGCCTTGTCGGGGCGGCGCCCGGTGCCGAGCAGCCCGGCGACCAGGCGGACGCGCCGGGTGACACGGGTCGGGGTGCCCGGGGCGCGGGTGGGTTTGATGCCGAGGCGCTCGGCGATCACGGCCGTCGCCTCGGCCTCGGTGAGCGTGAAGAAGCGGCGCATCCGCAGCCGCCGGCCGTAGAGGCGGCTGTAGAAGGCCAGGGAGTCGCCGCGCAGCGGGTAGCAGCGGAAGTCCTGCTCGGAGACGCCCGCGACGTTGACCCGGGGGATCGTGTGGGTGGCGTGCATGAACGCGCCGCCCCCGCCCGCGACGACGTACTGGAGCGTACGCCCGTCCTCCAGCCGGACCGGGTAGCGCTGGTAGTTGTGGATGTCGCCGCCGATCGCCGCCACATAGTGGTGTTCCGGATCGCGGACGACGTCGTCCACGGTGCCGCCCCCCTCGATGGCGCACGGCTCGCACCGGCCGTCCACAAACAAGGGTGAACCGGTGACCAGGATCTTGGGGCGGGGCCCCCGGGAGACCTCGCGCAGCCAGGCGCCCTGCTCGGCGTCGAGGGTGCCGAGCAGACCCGTGTCGATGCCGACGATCCGCACCGGACCGGCGTCGATCGCCCAGTACGGGCCGGGCTGGACGGCCTGTTGCTCCGCAGCGGAGCGCAACGTGCGTGCCTCGGCGAGGTGTTGCCCCGCGTCCGGACGCGGCCGGTGCCACAGCAGCGAACGCAGCCAGGCCCGGGTGAGCGGACGGGGCCGGGGTTCGGGCGGCAGGGGTGGGGCGTCGTCGCAGAAGACGCGCATGAAGCCGTCGAGGTCCTCGTACCAGTCGTGGTTGCCGGGTATCGCGTAGATCGGCGCCCGGTAGTCCTGGTACGGCCGGAAGAACTTGGTGTCGTAGTCGTCCGCGCTGCCCACCGGGTAGATCACGTCACTGGCCAGCACTGCGAACCGCGAATCCTGACCGGCCTTCAGAAAGCCCGGCACGACGGCGTACTGGGGGTCGTCCCCCTCACCGGTGTCACCGATCACCAGGAACGAGAACCGGTCCGGGTCGTCGCGCCGGAGCACCTTGTCGGCCGGTGCGCCGCAGGCCGCCCGCTGCGCCACCCACCGGCTGCGCGTCCGGCCGGTCGGGTCCCCGAACCACGAGGCCAGCACGCCGTTGCGGGCGACCCACAGCATCCTCGGGTCCAGCCAGGAGATCTTCTCGGCCTGCGGCGGCATCAACCGCTGGTAGGCGCCCCGTTCACTGGTACCCCAGCCGGCGCCTTCGGCGGTATCGCGTGAGGAGTCAGACACCGGTGCACCGTAACAATCGATCTACGCGCCGTCCGCCGGCGGGCCGCTCACCGCTTGCGGGTCCGGGAGGCCGACGCGCGCCACGAAGGGCGGTGCGGGTCCGCCGAGTTGGCGGCGGAGGCCTCCGGCCGGGGGGCCGGCGACCGCTCGCCCAGCACCAGCAGGGGATCGAACATCACCACGACCCCCGCCAGCAGCAGGAAGACCACCGGTCCCAGCAGCATGGGCAGCAGCAGGGACGTGGGTGAGTCGCCCGCCCAGGTCCCGCCGGTCGAGTCGTGCACATGGACACTGACGGCGGCCATGCCCGTGTAGTGCATTCCGGACACCGCCACGCCCATCACCAGGCTCGCCCCGAGGCTCGTCAGAAAGCCGCGGATGGTGACGGCCGACCACAGCGCGGCGGTCGCGGCGCCGACGGCGATCAGTACGGACAGCGCGACCCCGACCGGGTCGTAGCCGACCTCGCCGTTCAGCCGCATCGCCGCCATGCCCAGGTAGTGCATGCCCGCCACGCCGAGTCCGGTGAACGCGCCGGCGACCGCCAGCGTGACGCCGCCCGTGCCGCGGTAGCCGACGATGAACACGCCGACGCCCACCACGGCGACGGCCACGACGAGGCTGAGCACCGTCGTGGCCGCGTCGTACCGGACCCGGGTCTCCTCCACATGGAAGCCGATCATGGCGATGAAGTGCATCGTCCAGATGCCGCATCCGATGGCGGCGGCGCCTAACGCCAGCCAGCCCGCCTTCCACGACTGCGCGTCGAGCAGCGAGCGCACGATGCACCGCAGTCCCAGCGCCCCTCCCAGGCAGGCCATCAGATAGGCCGCCACCGGGGTCACCGCGCCGTAGCGGAACCCGTCGACCGTGCCGTCCATGAGTCAACTCCCCCGAAGTCATGGCTGGTTCCCAGCAAGGTCTACGCGCAGGGATCGCGGGGGAGCAAGCCCTTACCGTCGGTAGGCCGTCAACTTCCCGTCCAGGGGAGTCGATTGGGGTCGGAATGTGCGCTTCAGCAGGTCGAGCAGCGCCGACCAGTGCCGCTCGTCGCCCTCTCGGTGGTACGACGCGGTGTCGGCCTGCGTGAAGCCGTGGGGCGCGCCCTTGTACACCTCGCACCGGTGACGGACGCCCGCCGATGTCAGGGCCTCCTCCAGGCGCCGGATCTGCTCCTCGGGCAGGGAGGGGTCCTGGTCGGCGTGGCCGAAGTACAGCTCGGCGGTGACCTTGTCCGCCACGAGGTGAGGACTGTCCGGGGTGTCCGTGGCCAGCCGCCCGCCGTGGAATCCGGCCGCGGCGGCGACCCGCTCCGGGTAGGTGCCGGCGGTGAGCAGCGAGAGGCGGGCGCCCATGCAGTAGCCGGTCAGCGCGACCGGGCCGTCGGCCACGGCCGGGTGCCCGTCCAGCCAGTTCAGATACGCGTCGGCGTCCCGCATCGCCAGGTCGGGGGTCAGGGTCTGCATGACCGGGACGATGCGCTCGAACATCTCCGGCCTGGCCCCCGGGTCGATGTACTCGGGCAGGTCGAACAGCGGGGCACGGCCGTGCCGGTGGAACAGGTTCGGCACCAGCACCGTGTAGCCCTCGGCGGCCAGCCGGTCGGCCATGGACCGCAGCTGCGGGCGCAGACCGAAGGCGTCCATGAAGACCAGGACCGCCGGGTGGGCGGCCCCGTCGTCGGGGTGGGCCAGATACGCGTCGGCGGTGCCGTCGGCGGTGGGGATGTCGACGGCGGTTCCCTGTACGGCGGTCATGGCTGGGCTGCCTCTCTGCGGGGTGGGGGTCAGGAAGCCCGTCCGCGTGCGTGACCGGGCGGATCAAGGTCATCGTGACACGCCCGTGCCGGGGGCATTTCGCCCACCCCCGGCACGTGGTTGAACCATGAACGCCCCTTGATCCCCGCTTTGCCGTCTACTCGAACCGGGAGGCGTCGCCCGCGCCGTACCGCACGATCTCGGCCTCCCCGCCGGAGAAGTCGACGACCGTCGTCGGCTCGGTACCGCAGTCGCCGGAGTCGACCACCCCGTCCAGCACGTGGTCGAGCAGGTCCTTGATCTCCCAGCCCTGCGTCATCGGCTCCTCCTCGCCGGGCAGCAGCAGGGTGCTGGACAGCAGCGGCTCACCGAGCTCCGCGAGCAGGGCCTGGGTGACGACATGGTCGGGGATGCGCACGCCGACCGTCTTCTTCTTGGGGTGCTGCAGCACGCGCGGCACCTCCTTCGTCGCGGGCAGGATGAACGTGTAGCTGCCCGGCGTCGACGCCTTGATCGCGCGGAACACGTCGTTGTCGATCCGCACGAACTGGCCGAGCTGCGCGAAGTCCTGGCACACCAGGGTGAAGTGGTGCCGGTCGTCCAGCTTGCGGATCGTACGGATCCGGTCGATGCCGTCCCGGCTGCCGAGGCGGCAGCCCAGTGCGTAGCAGGAGTCCGTGGGGTAGGCGACAAGAGCGTCGGCACGGATGCTGTCGGCGATCTGGCCGATGGTGCGGGGCTGGGGGTTGTCGGGGTGCACGTCGTAGTACTTCGCCATCCGTCGAGCTTATGCCGCCGGCGGGGGTCGCCGGCGCAGGAGGGGGCCGGGCCGGGGACGGCGGCCCCCGCCGCCCCCGCGTTCGGCCGGGGTGAGAGCCCCAGGGACGTGAGGTAACGTCCCCGACCGGTGCGCCGGAGGCGGCGCGAGGAGCGAGGGGAAGGCCGAGGTGACAGGCCGAGAGGACGGGAACCGGCAGCGGGAGACGCGGGCCGGCACGGATCCGGTATGGGCGGAGGAACTGCTCGAGCACCTGCGCCCGGCAGGACGCGATGTCCGCAGGGTCGTCGCCTGGCTCGCCGGCACCGTGGGTGCGACCGTGGCCCTGCAGGACGCCGCCGGGAACCTCGTCGCCGGAAACCGGCTCCCCCTCGACGAGGACCTGGTCACGGACATCACCACCGGCCGGCTCGCCTCCGCGGCCTGGCAGAGCCGGGAGCGCCACCTGCGTCTGGTCAGGGTGGAGCACCCGTCCCACACCTGCGTGCTGGCCGTCTCCCGGCAGACCCCCTTCGACCGGCGGGCCTCCGAGGTCGTCACCCACACCGCCCAGGTGATCGAGCTGCTGCTGACGGCGGGCGAGTCGACCGCGGCCGGGCACCGGCTGCGCCGGGCCACCGCCGATCTGCGCCTGGCGATCCTGCAACTGCTGATGGTCGAGGACACCATCGCCGCCCGCCGCGTCGCCGCCGGACTCTGGCCCGGACTGCTCGACGCCGACACGGCGTGCGTGTACGTCGTGGAGTCCGCTCCCGCCCTGCGCGACCGCATCGCCGAGGAGTGCCTGGACGGCACCCGGGAGGACGCCCTGGTCGTGCGCTGCCCGGCCATGGACGGGCACGTGATCGTCGTCAGCCCCCGGGAGGCCACGGGCGACGCCCTGCTGTCCCTGGTGGGACGGCACTCGGACCTCTTCCTCGGCGGCAGCGTCCGGCAGAGCCTCGCCCGGACCGCCACGGCCTACGGGCAGGCAGTCAGCGCCCTGGCCGTCGCGCACTTCCGGCCCGACAGGGCGGCCGTCTACGCCGAGCGCACCCACCCCGAGCGCCTCATGGACCCCGTGGCGCTGCGCGGCTGGACGTCACGGGTGCTGCGCCCGCTCGACACCCTGCCGCACCACACCCGCGCCGAACTCCTCGCCACCACCCGACTCGGCCTGGAGTTCACCGCGGTCAACGCCGCCAAGGTCCTCGGAGTCAGCCGCAACACCGTCCGCGCCCGCATGGAACGCGTCGAGTCCCTGCTCGGCACCGACTTCGCCGACCTCACGGTCCGGGCAGTCGTCCACCTGGCGCTCAACACCCAGATCGGACTGGCCGACGCCCGGTTCGACGACGGCACCGGCGACCCGGGGCTGCGGCTCGCCGACCTGCTGTCCGGCCCCGGCGTCCGCACCTGGGCGCAGGACCTGCTGGGCCGGCTGGACGCCGACGCCAGGAACCCGCGCCGGACGCTGCGCACCTGGATCGCCGCCGGCGGAAACGCCGAACGGGCCGCGCAGGCGCTGGGTGTGCACGCCCAGACCGTGCGCGAACACGTCCGCAGTGCCGAACCCGTCCTGGAGCGCCAGCTGCTCGCCGCGGGCACCGACCTCTACGAGGTCGTGCTGGCGCACCTGGCCGTGGGCGACCTCGACGTGCCGGACTTCCGGCCTTCCGCGTGAGCCGGATTTGCCTCCTGGGCAACCGGTTGACTTGGTTCGGACGGGACGAAACCGGGCCATCCGGACTGAGCTGTGCACGGGTGAGTCCTGCTGAGCGCGTAGCGGGCATCGGCACGGTTCACAAGCCCTCGGCCATGGACGTAAGTTCAACTACCGCGGGGGCACGACCGGAACGGGGGACCGGTCGCGCTCCCGCGCGCTGCCTTGTGAAGCGGCGTGTCCCCCGGGTGGCGTCAGCCCCGCAGCCGCACCGGGATCTCCTGCCAGCCGAACGCGATGAACGACGGCACCTGCCGCAGGCCCCCGTCCCCTTCGGCCAGGCGCAGGCCGGGGAACCGGTCGAACAGCGCGGGCAGCGCGGTGAGGGCCTCCATCCGGGCCAGCGGCGCCCCGATGCAGCGGTGGACGCCGATCCCGAACGACAGATGGTCGTCCGCGGTGCGGGTGGCGTCGAAGCGGTCGGCGTCCGGCCCGTAGTGCTCGGGGTCGAGTCCCGCGGCGGCGTACGTCGTGATGATGGCGTCGCCGGCCGAGATCGTGACCTCCCCGACGGTGAGGTCGGTGACGGCGAACCGCAGCGGCAGCGAGGCGATCGACGGGTGGGCGCGCAGCGTCTCGTCCACGACGGCGTCCCAGCCGATCTCACCGGCGCGCACGGCCGCCAGCTGCTCGGGACGGCGCAGCAGGGCCACGACCGCGTTGCCGATGAGGTTCACGGTGGTCTCGAACCCGGCGCCGATGACCAGCAGCAGCGTGTACAGCAGCTCCTCGTCGCTCAGCCGGTCGCCGTCCTCGTCGCGGACCCGGATCAGCTCGGTCGTGATGTCGTCCCCGGGGTGCTCGGCCCGGTGGGCGATCAGCGCGGGCAGCACCGTCCCGATCTGCCGTTGCACGGACGCCGCGTGCTCCGGGCTCGGGTCGGAGGTGTCCATGATGTCCGCGATGAGCCGGTCGGTGTCCTCCCACAACGCGTCCGGCACGCCCATCAGTTCACAGATCATCCGCATCGGCAGCGGATGGGCGAGCCCCTCCTTGACGTCCACGACCTCGCCGTCGGCCGCCTCCAGCGCGGCCAGCAGCTCCGACGTGATCGCCTCCACCCGGGGCCGCATCGCCTCGGTGCGCCGGTGCGTGAAGCTGGGCGCGACGAGTTTGCGCAGCCGGGTGTGGTCCGGGCCGTAGGTGGAGAGCATGTTGACCACGCCGACCCAGCCGAGGATCCAGCCCCAGGAGGGGTGTTCGCCGATCTCGGGCCACAGACGCCAGTGCAGCCGCGGATCCCTGCTGACCCGGGGGTCGAGGATGAGCTCCTTCAGCGTGCCGTAGCCCGTGGGCGCCCAGGCGGGGATGCCGCCGGGCAGCTCCACGGGCACGATCGGGCCGAGGGCACGCAGCCGGGCGCTCTCGGCGGCGATGTCGGCACCGAACGGGTCCAGAGCGATGCGGTCGGTCACGGTCACGGTCGTCCTCCTGGCTGGTCGGGGGTGCGGGGGCCGAAACGGACGGGCAGCGCCGTCAGCGAGCGGTGGAACGGACCGGGCCGCCACGTCAGGCGCTCGCGGGGCAGCACGGGTTCGAGGTCGGGCAGCCACTGGGTGAGCCGTTCGATCGCCTCGGTGGCGATGAGCAGCGTGTGCTGCTTGACCGGACAGGCGTGCGGGCCCGCCGACCAGGACAGGTGCGAGGCGTCCGCCGGGTGGCGGTCCGCGTCGCGCTCCCGCTCGGCGGCCTGGGCGAGCGCCCCGTAGGAGATCACCACCGGCACCGCCGCCCTGATCCACACGCCGTGGAAGGCGACGGGCGTACGGGCGTAGTGGATGCCGTAGTTGGCGAGCGGCGTCTCGTGGTGCAGGACCTCCAGCACCGCGTCCGTCACGGGGCGGGCGCCACTGGTCAGCGTCGAGTAGTAGGCCGGGTTGCCGAGAATCCTGGAGAGCGCGTTGGACACCAGGTTGGCCGTCGGCTCGTGCCCCGCGCCGAGGGTGAGGAACACCTGCCAGGTGACCTCCTCGGGGGTCAGCCCCGCCGGATGGTCCAGCAGCCAGCTCGGCAGGTCGTCGCCCCTCCGCTCGCTCTTGGCGGCGATCAGTTCCAGCACGTACCGGCCGAACTCGGCCTCGCCCTCGGCCGCCTGGGCGCCGCCCTCGATCAGCTTGCCCAGGGCGGCGTCGAGCCGGTCACTCGCGCTGTCCGGCAGCCCGAACAGGCTGTTGAACACCAGCGCCATCAGTGGCCGGGTGAAGTCGCCCACCAGGTCGGCCTCGCCGCGCGGGCCCATCCGGCTCACCAGCAGGTGCACCGCCCGGTGCACCCGGTCCCGCAGATCGTGCGGTTCCACCAGGTCGAAGGCATCGATGAGCGAGGTGCGGTAGCGCAGATGGGCGCCGCCGTCCGCGAACAGGGTGTTGGGCCGCCAGCGCATCATGCCGAGGACCGGCGAGTCGTCGGGAACGGTCGCCTCCCACGGCCGGGGGTCGTGCGAGAACGTCTCCGTGTCGTGCAGCAGCTCCAGCGCCGCCCGCCGGTCGGTGACGACGTACGCCGGGACACCGGGGGCGAGTTCCGCCCAGCCGACCGGGCCGTGGGCGCGCAGGGCGGCGTAGTAGGGATGCGGGTCGCGGGCGAAGCCGTCCTCCCACAGGCGCACGGGCGCCGCGAGGGAGAAGGCCTGCTCGGCGGGGGACGGGAGGGTCACCGGGGCTCCGGGGGGTGGTGGTCGATCAGGTGCTGCACCAGCGCGAGCAGGGCGTCGATCGAGGAGTTCGCCTCCCGCGCGTCGCAGGTCACCATCGGGGTCGTGGGCTCCAGGTCGAGGGCGGCGCGCAACTGCTCGGGCGTGTGGTGACGGGGCGCGTCCGGGAAGGTGTTGAAGGCGACCGCGTACGGCAGCCCGGTCTCCTCCACCAGCCCCAGCACGTCGAACGAGGCGTCGATCCGGCGCGCGTCCACCAGGACGAGCGCGCCGAGCGCCCCGTAGGCGATGTCGTCCCACAGCGACCGGAACCGTTCCTGGCCGGGCGTGCCGAACAGGTACAGCACGACGTCGCCCGGCAGGCTGATCCGGCCGAAGTCGATGGCGACCGTGGTGGTCGACTTGTCCCGTACGCCGGCGAGGTCGTCGACCTGTGCGGACGCCTCGGTGAGCTGCTCCTCCGTGTGCAGCGGGCGGATCTCGGACACCGACCGGATCAGGGTGGTCTTGCCCACCCCGAACGGCCCGGTGACCAGGATCTTCACCAAGTCCTGGGCGGTGTCGGGCAGGTGGACGCCCGTGGCGCCGGGAAGCTCGTCAACGGTGCTTGAGGTCGCGGAGGCCATCGGCCACTCTCTTCAGCAGGTCGGGGTCGAAGCGCCGGGCGGGCGGGATCGGCGCGCGGGCCAGTACCAGGTCGCGGTCGAGGAGGTCGGCGGCCAGTACCAGCACCGCGGAGACCGGCAGCCGCAGCAGGGCCGCGGCCTCCTGCACCGTCAGCGACCCGTGCTCCAGCTCCTCCAGCAGGGCCGCCTGGGCCGCGGGCAGGTCCGCGGGGGTCGGCTCACCGCCGGCGGTGAGGACCGACAGCCGCTCCAGGGCGCGGCTGGGCCGCGCCACCCCGCCGGTCGACAGGTACGCGGGAACCAGGGGACGGCCGCCTCGGCGGCCGGTCATGCCGGACTGTCGCCGTCGGCACCTCGGGGCCCGGCGGCCATGGCCTTCTCACCGAGCCGCGCCACCTGCGAATGCACGCGGTGGGCGAGCAGGTCGAGGCGCACCTCGGGATCGCCGTAGGCGGCGACGCAGGTGCCGTGGTCCGTCGGCACGATGAGCACGTAGCCGTGGTCCGACTCGATGACGACCTGCCGGATGTCGGCCCGGTCGGTGTCGGCGAACGCCGCCGCCGCGGTACGGCAGGCACCCTGCACGGTGCTGGTGATGGCCGCGACCCGCTCGGCCGACGGCCGCGACAGCGCGTCGGTGTAGCCGGTGACGAGTCCGTCCCGGGTGAGCAGGACGGCGGCCACGACGTGCGGCACCTCCAGGACCGGTTCGAGCACCCATGCCGTGTCCCCCGCTGCGCGGCTGGTCATCGAGCCGTTCCCCCTTCGT
Source organism: Streptomyces luteogriseus (assembly GCF_014205055.1). Lineage (NCBI taxonomy): Bacteria > Bacillati > Actinomycetota > Actinomycetes > Kitasatosporales > Streptomycetaceae > Streptomyces > Streptomyces luteogriseus. The sequence continues at coordinate 337,019 of NZ_JACHMS010000001.1, read as the reverse complement.
GGTCGTTGCTGTCGGTGTCCTCGGACGCCCCGTCGGCCGTGGTCGCGGCCGGGGCACCGTCAGATACGGCTGGGACGGCCGTGGTGTTCGGCCGGGCGGCGGTCCGCGCGGCGGCGGTGCCGGACTGAAGGGCGCCGAGGGCGGCGGCGGACTCCTCGGGGCGGCGGGGACGGCGCTGCGGTGCGGCTTCGGCGGCGGTACGGCGTGGCGCCGCGGTTTCGGCCGCGGCGGGGCCGCTCGAGGTGGTGGCGCGACCGCGGCGGCGCCGCTGGGGGAGCCCGCCGCTCTCCCGCGGGCCGTGGTGGCCGGGGGCCGGAGTGTCGTCGTCGGCGTTCTGCTCCGAACCGTAGCCGTGATCGTGCTCATGGCTCGCGAGGGCGGGGAGCGGTGCGGGATTGCCGGGCTCGGCGCCCGGCCCGGAGGCGTCGGACGCGGCGGACGGGGCGGGTTCGGGCACGTGCGGCGGGGCGGCGGGGACGGGTGCGGCCGGCGCCCCGGGCAGGCCGGCGCCCGAACCCTTTGGCGTGCCGGAACCGCTTGCCTGGCCCTGCGGCACCGGCTTCCGGGTCGAACGCGGGGCACTGGCCGCCGGGGGCAGTTCCTCGGGGTCGATGCGCGTCAGCAGATGGCTGTCGATCCGCAGCACCGCCCGCACCCCGCCGTACGGCGACGGGGACGACACGTCCACGCTCAGGTCGAACTGCCGGGTCAGCCGGCCGATGGCCGCGAGCCCCATGCGCGGCGGATCACCGAGCTCGGTCAGCAGGATCGGATCCGAACCGGCGACCATCCGCTGGGCCCGGGCCCGCTCGTCCTGCGTCATGCCCAGACCGGCGTCGTCCACGGTGACGCAGACACCGTGGTGGACCGCCTCGAGATTGACCACGACCTCCGTGTCGGGCGCGGAGTGCCGCAGTGCGTTGTCGAGGAGCTCGGCCACGATGATGGCGACCGGCTCGACGGCGTGGGACACCAGAGCCGTACCGGCGGCGAGATGGTTGCTGACCAGGACGCGCCGGTAGCCCGCGAGCCGGGCCTGACCGCCCGTGACCGCGTCCACCAGATGGGATTCCTCCCGGGCGAGCCCCACCCAGGCGCCGCACACCACCGCGGCGATCTGCGCGCGCCGCAGCGACTGCTCGTTCTCGTGGTCCAGCTCGAACAGGGTCTGCGCCAACTCGGGATCGTCGTAGCGCTGTTGCAGCCCGCGCAGGGCGTCCTGCAGCCGGTACAGGGCCGCCTGGATCTCCCGCGTGGCCCCGCGCATCCCGGCCTGCGCCGCCGCGTCGATCCGGGTGCGCTGCGCGGCCAGCTCGGTGTGCAGTCCCTCCAGGACCTGCTCCAGGGCGAAACCCAGCGGCGAACCGGCCAGTTGCGGGTTCAGGGGACCGGGCACGGTGACATGGGAATGCGCGGTCTGCCGGGCCGCGGCGGGCAGCCGCCGCGCCGCCAGATGCTCGACCTCGGAGGTGAACGCCCGGGTGGTGCCGTCGAGTCGGGCCCGGAGCGCGGCCGTCTTCGCGCGCTGCGCGGTCAGTTGCCGCCGTGAGCGCAGCAGCCCGCCGCCGAGGGCGAAAGCGGACAGTGTGCCGAGGGCGAGGGCGCCGACGGCAAGGTCCGGTATTTCGATCATCGAGTCGATTCCAGGAGGGAGTCGGGCAGGGCTGGGTCCGAGGGGCTCTGGCGAGTCACCCGCAGCACAGTACACACCGTCATCGACCGGTCTCGCACGGTGGAGTGCCACTTCGTTCCGAAAGTGATCGGTGTCTGTGGGCTTCCGAGGCAACTGTCTGAATTGCCGTGCAGAAGGGGGGAGTTGGTGGTGCGTGCGGGTCTGGTAGGGCAAGGTCCAGGCGGGCGACCGCAAGGGTGCCGGACCGGGCCTTCCTCCGTCTCAGAGCCGGAAGACGTCGCCGACCCGCCCGGCGAGTTCGTCCGCCGTCATCGTGCCGTCCACGGTGAGGGCGGGCAGTCCCAGCCGTGCGGTCTCCTCGCGCAGCCGCTCCGTGAACAGGGCGTCCCGTACGGCGATGTTGTGATCGGCCCGAGCGGGGTCACCGGTCCGCCGCGTGAACCCGCCCTCCGGTGTGGCACGGCTCGTGAACGCGGACCGGCGGAATTCCGGGGTGGGAAGCAACCAGACGGCGTGTCCGGGCCCGGGGAGCAGCGGCGCCACCAGATGCGGCAGCAGGCGGAACCCCTCGACCACGACAGGAGTCCCCGCCGGCATACGCGCGAGATCCTCGACGATCAGACCGAAGGCCTCGCCCCGGAACCAGTGGAACGTCTCGAGCATGGTCTCGGGGGACCGGTCGACCCACCGCTCGTCCATGTCCATGGCCATGAACGCGTGCAAGAAGGGCGCCTCCTCGGCGGTGGTCCTGCGTGCGTGATCGGCCATCACGTCGTCGGTCGCGTAGAGGCGCCAGCCGTGCCGCTCGGCGAGCCGGCGGGCGATCGTGGACTTGCCCGCGCCGCTTCCGCCGCCGATCCAGTAGACGTGCCGCATGGCTCACCTCATCCGTGGCCGCCGCCGGTTGTCAGTGCCGGATGCCACGATGCCGACAGCTCACCATCCCATCCCCCTGCGAGGAGGAGCCGACCGTGCGCAGGCCCGTCGACGGAGAGGTTCAAGTGCACTACGGCCAGATCTGCGTCGAGAGCGATCCGGAGAACCACGGACGGACCTCGCGGAGGCGTTCGTAGGCCGGCGGGCCGGGTTGTGCGGGGCGGCGACACCGGGCGCCCTCTGGCTGAACACCGGCCTGCACACTGGCGATGTCGGTTTCACGGTCGAGGTGTGGGATCAGGCCCCGCCGCTGGACCCCGCGTGGGAGGACGTGGTGGAGGTGTCCTTCCGCCCCGCCTCGGCGCGGTGCGCCCTCGTGCAGTGGGCGGGGGAGGCCTCCTGGGATCTGGACCTCGAGGAGACCGACTACCGGGTTCGCTACTGCGCCCTGGGCATGGACCGGGCGGAAGAGGAGGACACCCGGCTGGGCGAGGTGCCGCAACTGGACCGCTGCCTCCTGCAGTTCTGGCCCGCCCCGCCGGAGCCGGACCGCGCGCTGAAGGAGACGTCGCGGATCGCCGCCCACTGGCACCGCTACGCCCGGACACTGCCACCTCCTCCCACCCCCGCCGAGCGGGCCGAAGCCGCACGCCGGGAGCGCCTCGCGCGGGAGGCGGCGGAGCGGGAACAACGGCTCGCCCACGAGCGGCGCCAAATGGGGGCGGGCCGCCTCGCGGACCGGGCCGGGGGAGGGGGACGGCAGACCGAGGCCGGTCGCCTGCCCGAGGCGGATGCTGCCGAGTGACGCGCTGCGCACGGTAGGCGGCAACGTCAGAGGGCTGCGCGACTTCGACCCCGCCCTCCTGCACGCCCTCGACGCCGCGGGCCCCGCCACCCGGCGCGCGGTGGCCCGCCTCGCCGCCCGCCGGGCCTGCGAGGCGGCCGGACTCACTGCCCTCGACCGGGGCGCCGACGCGCTCACGGCCCTGGCCGAAGACCGCCCGCTGCCCCCGCCCTTCGACGACGACGCCCGTATGCGGCACGCCCTCGCCTGCGAACCGGACGTCCCGGACCGGACCGTCGGCTGGGCCGTCCCGCCCGAACGGCAGCCTTGCGAGCCGGCCGACTCCGCGTCCGGGCCGTTGCTGTAGAGGGCGGCGGCACCGTGGGTGGTGGGCCCCGCGGCCGCCGCCGTGGAGGCGCGGGACCGGCCGCCGTCGGACGGGGAGCCGCAGGGCTCGGCGCCGTCCGATTCCGGCTCGGGCCGGCACGCCGCGATGATCACCTTCGGCGGCCCGGATCCGTCCCTGCGCATCTCGCGGCCGCACGCGGCGCTTCCCGCCGTGACGGCCGCCGCCGAACCCGACCCGCTCCGGGCGGCTCTCGACGCCGTCTACAAGGCCGTCGTCGCGTACGGCGAGGGCCATCCGGCCCTCCTCACGGAGGTGTGGTCCTACTGCGAGGAGCGGAACGCGTCACCGGGGCCGGGCCCCACACGTGACGGAGCGTAGCGGTGGTGCCGCCCGGGCCCGGGGACGGCACCACCGCCCGGTGAGGCACGTGGCACGTGAGTGACCCCGCGCCTCCGGGTACCCGGCCCGTCCCGCCGGGCCCGGCCGGGCGCCGCTCACGGCACCGCCCCGGCAGGCCGCGGCCACGAGCCGAAGGAGCCCACGCACATGACGGACGTATCCGGCACCGGCCCCGCACCGGGCGACGACCGCAAGGTACTCACCAACCGGCAGGGCCATCCGGTCCACGACAACCAGAACCAGCGCACCGTCGGCGCCCGAGGCCCGGCCACGCTGGAGAACTACCAGTTCCTCGAGAAGATCAGCCACTTCGACCGGGAACGCATCCCCGAACGCGTCGTACACGCCCGCGGCGTCACGGCCTACGGCCACTTCGAGGCCTACGGCACCTGGGGCGACGAGCCGATCAGCCGCTACACCCGGGCCAAGCTGTTCCAGGAGCGGGGCAAGCGCACGGATGTCGCCGTCCGCTTCTCCACCGTGATCGGCGGCCGCGACTCCTCGGAGGCCGCCCGCGACCCGCGTGGTTTCGCCGTGAAGTTCTACACCGAGGACGGCAACTGGGACCTGGTCGGCAACAACCTGGGCGTCTTCTTCATCCGCGACGCCATCAAGTTCCCGGACGTCATCCACGCCCTCAAGCCGGGCCCGGTGACCTTCGAGCAGCAGCCGGGCCGCATCTTCGACTTCATGTCGCAGACGCCCGAGGCCATGCACATGCTGGTCAACCTGTTCAGCCCGCGCGGCATCCCCGCCGACTACCGCCACATGCAGGGCTTCGGCGTCAACACGTACAAGTGGGTGAACGCCGAGGGCGAGACCAAGCTGGTCAAGTACCACTGGATGCCCAAGCAGGGCGTGCGCAGCATGACCGAGGAGGACGCGGCCAACGTGCAGGCCGACACCCTCGGCCACGCCACCAAGGACCTGTACGAGGCCGTCGCCCGCGGCGACCACCCGGAATGGGAGCTGCTCGTCCAGATGATGGACGACCACGACCACCCGGAGCTCGACTTCGACCCGCTGGACGACACCAAGACCTGGCCCGAGCAGGACTTCCCGCCGAAGCCGGTGGGCCGGATGGTGCTCGACCGGATGCCGGAGAACTTCTTCGCCGAGAACGAGCAGATCTCCTTCGGCACCGGCGTTCTCGTCGACGGCCTGGACTTCTCCGACGACAAGATGCTCGTCGGCCGGACCTTCTCCTACAGCGACACCCAGCGCTACCGGGTAGGCCCGAACTACCTGCAGCTCCCCGTCAACCAGGCCAAGAACGCGGACGTGCACACCAACCAGCGCGACGGCCAGATGGCCTACCACGTGGACGGCGGAGGCGAGAACCCGCAGGTGAACTACGAGCCGTCCCTCACCGGTGGCCTGCGGGAGGCCCGATACCCGACCCACGACGAGCAGGGCCCCGAGATCCACGGCCGACTGACCCGCAAGCGCATCCCCCGCACCAACGACTACGTCCAGGCCGGTCAGCGCTACCAGTTGCTGGAGGACTGGGAGCGCGATGACCTGGTGAAGAACTTCATCGGTCAACTGTCCTCGTGTGACCGGGCGATCCAGGAGCGCATGGTCTGGCACTTCCTCCTGGTCGACAACGACCTCGGCCTGCGGGTCGGGGAGGGGCTGGGCATCGGCCCGGAGGACGTGGCCTCCCTGGAGCCGCTGGCGAGTCAGGACCTCACGGACGACGACCGCGAACGCCTGGCCAACCTGGGCAAGAACGAGCCGCGCGACGTCGAGGGCCTCACCATGACCCACTGCGTCCCCGACACACGGCACGTGGTGACCCGCTGACCGCTCACTCCGCCAGAGCCGTACGGGCCGCCGAGAGGGCCTGTTCCGCGTAGCCCCGGCCGAACAGCACGGCGTGCACCAGCAGTGGAAACAGCTGGTGCACGCCGACGCGCTCCCGCCAGCCGCCGGCGAGCGGCGCATCCTCCTGGTAGCCGTCCAGCACCTGCTCCAGATGGGGACAGCCGAAGAGGCGCAGCATCGCCAGATCGGTCTCGCGATGCCCGCCGTGGGCGGCCGGATCGATCAGCCACACCCTCCCGTCGGCCGCCCAGAGCACGTTGCCGCTCCACAGATCGCCGTGCAGCCGCGCGGGCGGCTCGGCGGGCCCCGCCAGCTCCGGCAGTTCCTCGCACAGACGCTCCACGACGGCCGCTTCGCCGGCCCGGACGGTGCCCTGGTCGACCGCCCGCCGCAGATAGGGCAGCACACGCTGCTCGGCGTACCAGCGCGGCCAGTCGGCCGCGGGCTCGTTGCGCATCGGCGCGAGTCCGATGAACGCCTCCACCGGCCCGCCCGGCGGCGGCGCACCGAACGCGGGCGCCCCGGCGGCGTGCAGCGCGGCGAGGTCCCGGCCGAACCGCACCGCCGCGTCCGGGCCCGGCCGCCCCCGCGGAACACGGTCGATGACGAGCCAGCCCTCCTCGTGGCCGTGCACCGCCGGCACCCGCACGCTTCCCGCGGCGGCCAGCCAGCGCAGCCCCGCCGCCTCGGCCCGCGCCGCCCCCGGCTCGTCGGACCGCTTGACCACCACGACCCGCCCGTCGTCGAGGGTGACTTCGGCGAGAGATCCCGACAGCGGCCTCTCATCCCTGGCGGCCCGGCCGGTGTGCCGGGCCACGACCTGCGCACGGGCGGTCATGGGTACTCCCTTTCAGCGCCGCTCCCGACCGGCACCCAGAGTACGACGACGGCCGCTCAGCCCTCGGATCCGCAGTCCACGTCGAGCAGCTGGATCGGGCGCGTGGCGTCGAGGTCGACGTACGCGGTGAAGTCGGCTTTGTCGGAGCCGCCGTTCCAGTACGTGCTGACCGTCGCCCAGCCGACCCGCACGGACTGGGCCGTGGTGACCGGGCCGATGTCGATGGACGCCGGGATGTTCTGCGCGCACAGCAGGACGTCGAACTCCGGGTTGTCGGCGACCTTCTCCTTGAGCTGCGGCGAGATGCCGTACGTGCGGGCGAAGTCGCCGGGCCCGTGTTCCCCGTAGAAGTCCTCCAGGAACGTGTGGATCTCCCGCGCGGTGTAGCGGTCGTTGCCGTCGCCGGCCGACGTAGCGGCGGCGGGCACCGCTGCGGCCGCGATGCCGAGGGCGGCGGCGCAGCCTACGGCGAAGACACTCCAGCGGTTGGGGCGCGAGGCGTTGCGGAACATGGTGGATACCCCCGTGGTGGTCACTTCTCCGTGCTCCCCCGGGCGTTCGCCCGGCGAGCCGATCGCAGGAGTAGACCTCTCGCCCCCGGCACCCGTTGCGCCGCCCCCGAGGGCTGTTTCGATTCCCGGACATTCGCCACGCCCCGGTCACGCGGGGCGGTGAAATCCCGCCGCCGGCCGACAGAACCGGCCATCGCCGGGGAAGCAGTGGGGTCATGACGAGTTCACCGTTCCAGCGCACCATCGCCCTGCCCGCCCCCGTGTGCGAACTGGCCGCACAGCACCTGGAGCAGGCCGCGCACCGGGCCATCGACGGCGTCGCGATCCCCCTGAAGGCGTTCCGCACGGCCGCCGACAACGACTTCACCCTGCCCGTCTCGGTTGTCGAGCAGGCGGCGGCCTGTCTGCTGGTCTTCGCCACCGAGACCGCCCAGAGCGTCCGTCCGTCCGCCCTGCGCGCCACCATCAGCGTCGCGCTGCGGCTGCGCGACGCCGTGCAACTGGCCCATCAGCCCGCCCTCAGCAGCAGGTTCTGGTGAGCCCGCTCCCGTCCCTCACGCTCCGCGGAAGGCGACCTCGACCTGCTTGTGGCGCAGCCCCTCCAGGGTGGCGTGCTGTCGCCGGGCGCGTTCGATGAGGTCGTCGAGCTGTCCCCGGTCGAGACGGGTGTCCGTGGCGGCCAGATCGCTGATCGTCTCCCAGCCCGCCAGCTTGCCCTCCACTCCCAGCGCCAGCGCCTCCAGCTCCCACAGGGTGCTCAGCGGGGACCGGCGTACCAGGCTGCCGTTGCTCTTCAGCCGCCCCACCTGCTCGGCGGCGCGGCCCGCGTAGACCTTGTAGCGGCGCACCGGGACCTCCAGGCGCCGCATGATGTGCAGCAGGCTCGTCCGGTCCTCGGCGATCCCGGCGGCGACCGGGGCCAGCGCGTCGGCGAGCGGCGAGCCACCGCACGAGCGCAGCAGGTGGCGCACCCGCGCGGTTGCGGCGGTGGCACCGGCGAGATGGTCGTTGAGATAGATGCCCAGCAGGGACATGTCGGTGGCCGGGGCAGGCCGGGAGTCCGGGGAATCCGCACGCTGTTCCGTCATGACGCAGCTCCTGTCGTACTCCGGTCCTGCCGGTCCCGCCCCACGGCCACCGTCGTGGTGATGCGTACGAGGCAGGGACGGCGGGGTGTCGAACCGGTCCCGAAGCGCACCGGGGGGTCGACCGGGGCGAGGGCGCCGAGGTCGTGGCCCTCGTAGGTGACGGTGGCCGAGGTGACCGGGTGCAGGTCCCGGGCGCCGTACCACTGGTGCCGTCCGGTCCGGGCACTGCCGTGGGTGCGAGCTCCCAGCAGCAGACGGGCCGGCCGGTCCCACAGCGCGATCCAGCCGGGGCGGGCGGCGAGCCCGCCCGGCACCGCCCGCAGCGCCAGGCCCGGCAGGTTCCGGCGGCCGGTCCCGAACCGCAGGTGGAGCGGCGGCGCGGTGACGGTCCAGTGGCGGTGGCCGGCGACCCGCACCTCGACCGGTACGACCCGCACCTCGTCGAACACGTAGGTGCCGGCGACGAAGTCCGCCGTCTCGCGCGTGGGCGCCAGCAGCAGCCGGTGTCCGTCGGCCTCCTCGACCATCACGTCGCTGAACGGCCCGAACGGTGACCGCGGCCAGTGGCCGAGCACCACGCGGGCGCCGGACGCCGTGCCGATCCCGGCGATCCAGCCGTCGAAACGCAGCGTCCGCACCGGTGCCCGGTTGTCATCATGCGGGGCTGGACCTGCGGATTCGGGTCGGTGAGAGAACACGCGGGCCGGGTGCCCGCCGCCCCTGCGGCGAAACGGGCACCGCCACGCCACCGGGCGACCGGCGACGGAGTGGCCGTTCCCGGGTGGTCCGGCGGGTGGGGCGGGGTGTCGGCGTCTTCCTTCAGGACGGTCGATCGCGATGTGGCCGAGGCCACGTCCCGGACGAGGTCCCGATCACGTCCGGGTACGGGAAGCGGCGGTTACCGTCTACGACCAGATCCCCGCCCCCTCCCCTCGGACGGCCCGGCAGTGCAAGCAGATCTCTCCCCGGTCATCGCGGCGACAGCCCAGTGGCTGACCCGCGCCTTCCCCGCCTCCGGTGGCGCGCTGGCCTCCGCCCTGTGCGAGGTCCAGGCGCGGCAGGCCGTGACGGTCGCGGCCTGGCTCAGGTACCCGACGGCGATGGACGCCGCCCTTCTCGGCGTGGCGGGCCCCGGCGGTTCCGGTCGGCTCGACTGGGTCACCGGCGCCGACGCCGTGCTCGACGACGACACGGACGCATACGCCTGGCGCACCTGGGTGGACGAGGTCGTGGCCAGCTGGGCGGCCTGCCTGCTCACCGACCCGGAGCTGGCGGCCCGGGCCGTGGCCGCGCTCGCCGGCGCCAGCCACAGCACCGGCACACGGGCCGAGTTCCGCCGGCTCGTCACCCCCGACGACAGCGACCGGAGCGCCGCCGCCCTGCTGCGGCACCCGGACCTGCTCGCCCCCGTCGCCGGTCTGCACCAGGACCAGCTCCTCGATCGGCTCAACCCGGGCCGCACGCTGATCGCCTGACCCACCCCGCGCGACCGGACCCGACCCGCACGGGCTCCTCCTCCCGCGTCTCTCACCCTCCGTGACTCACCGGTTTGACCTACGCGGCCGTGCCGTGTCCGCACGGTCGGCGGAGGCTGGGCGTGGCTCGACGGCCCTGCGGCCCCTGTTCGCGGGCCCGGGGCGCGACCGTCGCGCCGCGCCGCCGCCGACGGAGGAGAGACCGACATGACCACCGCCCTCTCGCGGAACTGGGAGCACGCCGTCGTCACCGGCGGCGCCGGGTTCGTCGGCTCCCATCTGTGCGCCGCCCTGCTGGGCGCGGGCGCGGCCGTCACCTGCGTGGACGACTTCAGCAGCGGCCGGCCCGAGAACATTTCGCCGCTGCTCGAACAGCCCGGCTTCACGCTCGTCCAGGCCGACGTCGCCGAGGGCCTGCGGATCAAGCGGCCGCCGGACCTCGTCCTGCACTTCGCCTCCCCCGAGTCCCCGGCGGACTACCAGCGCCTGCCGCTGCACACCCTGGAGACCGGCAGCACCGGCACCCGCAACGCCCTGGACCTCGCGCACTCCTCCGGCGCCCGCTTCGTCCTCGCCTCGGCCTCCGGGGTCTACGGCGACCCGCGGCAGAACCCCCAGGACGAGCGCTACTGGGGCAACGTCAACCCGGTCGGCCCGCGCAGCTGCCACGACGAGGCCAAGCGCTTCGGTGAGGCACTGACCACCGCCCACGCCGACGCCCGGGGCACCGACACCTGCATCGTGCGGCTGTTCACCACCTACGGCCCCCGGATGCGCGGCCACGACGGCCGGGCCGTGCCGACCTTCGTACGGCAGGCCCTCGCCGGCGATCCGCTCACCGTGACCGGCGACGGCCGTCAGACCCGGTCGCTGTGCTACGTCGACGACACCGTGCGCGGCATCCTCGCCGCCGCCGCCCACGGCATGCGCGGCCCCGTCAACATCGGCAACCCGACCGAGATCACCATGCTCGACCTGGCGCGCCTGGTCGTCGAACTCGCCGAGTCGTCCTCGGAGATCCGCCACATCGACCGCCCCGTGGACGACCCGGCCGTGTGCTGCCCGGACATCACGCTGGCCCGCGACAAGCTCGGCTGGGACCCGCAGGTGCGTGCCGAGGAGGGGCTGCGTCGCACGATCGCCTGGTTCCGCGAGGCCCCTACCGAGGAGTGACCACCCGGGCTTCCCGCACCGCCACGTCCTGGTCGCTCCCGACCGCCGTGTCCCCGGGTTTCCCGACCGCCACGTCCGGGTGTTTCCCGACCACCACATCCCGGTGTCTCCCGACCGCCGAAAGGCCCGTCTCCCCATGCGCATCCCCGGAACCAGAGCCTTCCTCCACGACCCTGCCGACGCCCTGGTGACCGACGGGCGGCCCGTCGCCGCCCTGCCCGGCTGCCGGCCCGACGACGCCGGAGCCCCGCGATGATCCGACTCCCCGCCCTCGCCGGGGACGTCGAGTACGCCGTCGTGGTCCCCACCCTCGGCGGTCCCGGACTGAGAGTCTGCCTGCACGCCCTCGCCGAGGCCACCGGGCCCGGCCCGGTCCGGGTGGTGCTCGTCGACGACCGGCCCGAGGCGGCCCGGACACCCCTCACCGCCGCCGTCCCGCACTCCTTGCGCGAGCGCACCGTCGTCGTGCCCGGCGGCGCGCGCGGACCCGCCGCGGCCCGCAACCTCGGCTGGCGGGCCGCCGGTGACGTGCCCTGGATCGTCTTCCTCGAGGACGATGTCGTCCCCGGCCCCACCTGGGGCGACGACCTGACTCTGGACCTGGCCGCGGCGACCGGGCGCACCGCGGGGAGCACCGCCCGCGTCGACGTGCCCCTGCCCGCCGACCGGCGCCCCACGGACTGGGAACGCGACACGGCCGGACTCGCCGGCGCCCGATGGATCACCGCCGACACGGCGTACCGCCGCACCGCCCTGGTGGCCACCGGGGGATTCGACGAACGCTTCGGGCAGGCCTTCCGGGAGGACGCCGACCTCGCTCTGCGCATGCTCGACGCCGGCTGGACGCTGACCGGCGGCCGGCGTACCACCACCCACCCCGTGCGGGAGGCCGGGCGCTGGAGCTCCGTCCGGCTCCAGGCCGGCAACGCCGACGACGTGCTGATGACCCGGCTGCACGGCCGGCACTGGTGGCGCCGGGCGGAGACCCCACGCGGGCGCCTGCCCCTGCATCTGGCCGTGACCGGAGCGGGGGTGACCGCCCTCGGCTGCGCCCTGCTCGGCCGGCACCGGGCCGCCACGGCCTGCGCCGCCCTGTGGCTGGCCGGCACCACCGAGTTCGCCCTGGCCCGCGTCATGCCCGGCCCGGGAACCCGCGACGAGGTGCTCACCATGACGGTGACCAGTGCCCTCGTCCCGCCCGCCGCGACCTGGCACTGGCTGCGCGGGTGGCTCGTGCACCGCAGGGCCCGGCCGCAGACCCCGTTCGGGAGCGGTGAGCCTGCGCCCGGGCCCCGCCCGGCGGTCAGGGAACCGCTGCGGTCATGACACGGCCTCTCGCCCCACAGAGATGAAGCCTCTCGGCCCCACGCACACGAAGCCTCTCGGCCCCACGCACACGAAGCCTCTCGGCCCCACGCACACGAAAGCGGGGCCCGTCTCCCGGAAGGGGTGACGGGCCCCGCACCGCGCGGAGAGGGGCCTACTCGAACTTGCCCCGGCCGCTCAGCGCGTCACGCAACCGGTCCACCATCCCGGTGCCCGGAGCCAGGAGCTTGTTCGCCGGAGGCGTGTCGGGAGCCGCCGGATGCGGCCGGGTCGGGGCGGTCTTCTTCGCCTTGCGCACCTTGTCGCCCAGCTCGTTGAGCGTGTCCATCGGACAGGCCTGCCGCAACCGGGGGAAGAGGTTGCCCTCCTCGTCGGCGATGTGCGAGCGGATCTCGCTCATCAGCATGCCCATCAGCCGGTCGAAGTCGGCGTCGGCGGCGTCACAGCCCTCCAGATCCTTCATGATCTGCTCGGCCGTGGCGTGGTCCTTGAGCTCCTGGTCGGCGAGGGCGTCCCCACCCGCCACGTGCTCGCGTACGGCCGGGTACAGGTAGGCCTCCTCGGCCACCGAGTGCCGTACGAGCTCCATCGTGACCTGGTCGGCGTACACCTTGCGGTCCTTGTGGCCGGACGGCAGGGCCTCGATCCTGCCGAACATCTCCTCGACCTCGTGGTGATCGGTCACCAGCTCGTCGATGACGTTTCCTCCGTGTCCCATGTCCTTCACCTCCAGCGCTCGGGTCCTCGCGGGCCCATGGGGTTGACGTGTGGTCCCGCCGGTGCCGAATCGGCGGCTCAGGCGGGGAGCTTGGCCCGGACCCGCCCGGCCGCGGCGGCCGGCCGTGCGGTGGCGCGCACGGAGCGGCGCACCAGAGCGGCATCGCGCCGCACACCGCGCGCGGCGTGCGTACCGCGCCACACCACCGAAGGGCGGGCGCCGGTGTCGTCGGCCGCGATCAGCAGTCCCCCGAGCATGGACAGGTTTTTGAAGAAGTGGATGCGCTGCTGTGCCCGCTCCTCGGGGTCCTCCGCCTCCCAGAAGCGGTGTCCCGCCAGTGTCGTGGGCACCAGCGTGGCCGCGATGGCCAGCGCGGCCGGGCGCGGCATGCGGCCTGTGGCCAGCATCAGCCCCGCGACGACCTGAACGGCGCCGCTGAGCCGTACGACCTGCTCGGTGCGGTCCGGCAGTGCCGGGATGCGCTCGGTGACGGGCTGGACGACAGGCTCGGCGGCGTCGGCGACCTGTTTCGGGTCGCGGACGGAGTTCATGCCGCCCGCGAGGAACATCGAGGCCAGCATGGGGCGGCCGAGCACACGCAACAGACTCATGGCCCTCTCCAGGGAGTCGGTGGGTACAGCGCTCGCCGGGTTCCCCAGCCGGAGCCGAACCAGTCACACCGCCACGCGGAGCGAACGCTCGTGCGTGAGATGTTGAAGAAGTTATTTAAGTGAATTCTGAGAAAGTTGGCATGCTTTGTCCGATTCCGGTGATCCGGAAGGTGAAGGTACTCACACAGCTCAAGGAGATGGTGCTATGCCTTCCAAGGAAAAGGTCATCGAGGAACTGACCGGCGTTCCGAGTGTCGACATCGAGGCGGCGCTCGACCCGACCGAACTCGACGGCGTCTACCGCGACAGCCGCGAGTGCGCGGCACTGGCACTGTCCTCCGGGGCAACCAAGCTGCTGCTGTCGCCGCCGACCCCGCGCCCGAAGAAGGGCTAGCGATCGACGGGAGTAGTCAATGGAGCAGTCTGGCACTTCGACCCTCTTGCAGGGCGCGGTGCAGGACCTCGCCTCCAGTGTGGTCTCCGCCCTCCGGGGCGGAGACCACGCGCGAGCGGCCGCCCCCGGGCCGGTCGACGTGGAGGAGGGAGGCCTCGCACTCGCGGCCGTCCGCGTGCTGGGAGCCGACGCGCTGCTGCCGGCCGTCCTGCTGGGCACCCCGCCCGACCCGGACGAACTCGCCGTGTACCGCAAGTCCGTGGAGTCCTTCCCGCCCCGCGCCGACGCGGCACCCACCGTGCTGTGGAGCCACTGGGCCATGGCGCGCACCCTGCGCCGACTGGACCCGCCGTCCGCCGCCGGAACCGCCGACGGCACGGAACCCGGCGCCGCGTGGCTCGACGACGCGAGCTGGCAGGTCCTGACCCATCAACTGGCGGTGCTGGCCCCCCTCGCCCTGCCCGGCGAGGACAGTGCCGTGGCCCGCACGGCACAGGGCCGTCCCGTGGACGTCGCCCGGGGCTTCGTACGGGCGGTGCGCCGCAGGGACTGGCGGCAGGCCGCCGGCGCGGGCCGCTGGCTCACCCTGCTGCACGGCGTCCCCGGCACCCTGGGACTCGAAGCGGGCCTGGACTTCGTGGAACTCATGGGCGGCCACGACCCGCTCGTCGAACTCCAGGTGTGGGCGGCACGCCGGCTGCGCACCGGAGCACCGGTGTGACGACGACACAGGCCACGGAGATCCGGCAGGTGGCGCGGGCCGCGCTGGCCTGGGCGGCCGCGCACCGCGCGGACTTCGCCCTCGGCGAGGACGCGCTGTCCGCCGACGGCCAGGTCAACGGCACCTGGAAGCCGCTCGGCGAACTGGCACAGGTCTGCGCGAGCGTCACCCGGGCGACACCCCCCGCCGACCCCCTGCACACCTGCGCGTCCGATCTGCTGGCCTTCGCCTGGCGGCAGACCGGCGACGGCGAGCTGTTCCTCCTGCTGCAACGGCTGGAACCCTTCGCCACCTACCCTCTGGAGGTCTACGCCGCCCTGGCCGCGGCCGGATTCCGGCACCCCGCCTACGAAGCCGCCACCGCCACCGTCGCCCGCACCCGCGGCTGGCGGCTCACCGAGCAGGAACCGACCCGCCGCCTGGGCGTCCTCAAGGCCGAGGAACGGGGCGGTATTCACCGGGACGCGCCCGGCGAGCAGGTGCTGCGCCGCACCTGGCTGGGCGGCCTGCCCGAACCCTGGACCTTCGAGCGGTCCGCCGGGTACGCGCTCACCCACGTCGTCTTCCACCTCACCGACTGGGGACGAGCGGCCGGGGGAGTCCCCTGCGACCTGACCTCCTACCTCGCCCACTGGCTGCCCGCCTGGCTCGACACCTGCCTGGACGCCCGGATGTGGGACCTGTCGTGCGAACTGCTCGCCGTGGCCGCGAGCGTGCCCGGCCTGCCGGACGACGCCGTACCGGCCGGCGCCTGGGAGCGGATCGCGGCGGCTCAGGACGCGTCCGGCGCACTCCCCGAGGAGGGGGACCCGGCAGACCCGGAGCAGTACTTCACGCACCACTACCACTCCACCCTCATGGCGGCCTTCGCGGCGGCACTCACCGCCGGACAAGGAGCACCGGTATGACCGACACCCGCCTGATCCACACCGTCGGAGTGGGCGCCATCGAATGGCTGTGGGCCCACCGGGACGGTTTCCGCCTGGAACCCGACGTGGACCCCGAGATCGGCTTCCTGGAGCGCTTCAAGCCCGTCGGTGAACTGGCCCTGATCTGCAAGGTGCTGTTCCGCGAGGGAGTGGCCGGCTCACGCCAGGCCCAGCTCGCACGCCAACTGCTCGACCACGCCTGGCGCGAGACCCTCGACGGCGGCACCATGCTGGTCCGCGGGCAGCGGACGGAACCCATCTCACCCATCCCGTTCGAGGTGTACCTCCCCTTCAAGGAACTGGGCTACAGCCGGCCCGACGTCGAGCGGGCCGCCCTGCTGAACCACCGGCTGGACAGCTGGACCGCGTTCGAGACGACCCCGACCCGGCGGCTCGGCCTCGCGGCGTTCCAGCGCCGCTACGGCCTCACACCGCGACCGCCCGAGGCCGACCTCGTGGGCGCGACCTGGCTGGCCCGCACCCCGGAACCCTGGACCGTCGAGGGCCACATCGCCTACGACATCACCCACACCGTCTTCCACCTCACCGACTGGGGCGAGAATCCGGACGGTCTGCCGCCCGACATCGCCGACTACCTCGCCACCTGGCTGCCCGTCTGGATCGACGACTGGCTGGACCTGGAGCGCTGGGACCTGCTCGGTGAACTCCTCGTGATCGACGCCTGTCTGCCCCGCCCCACCCTGGACGAACGCGCCTGGCAGGCCTTCGCCGCGGCGCAGCAGCCCGACGGAGCGATGCCGGCGATCCGCACGATGCCCGAGGGCACCCCCGACGAGGTGTTCGACATCGTCTACCACCCGACGCTGGTCGCCGCCTTCGCCTCGGTCCTGGCCACCTCCCGGGCCCTCTCCGGACTGGCGCACGCGTCATGACGACCCGCCTGCCGACCCCGTGGCCGGGCGCACCCGGACCGCCCGACGCCGAGGACCCGATCCGGACACCGGTCGTCCCGCACGCCGAAGTCCTCCCGGACGACCGGCTGCTCGCGGACGCCGTCACCGCGTCCGACGCCCCCGACGTCGTCTTCGCCCTGTCGCGCCACGGCCACCGCACCGTCCTGAGCGGCGGCACCGCCCCGCCCCCGACGCTGCCCCGCGAGGACCTGCGCTACGAGATCGGCTCGGCCACCAAGACGTTCACCGGCCTGCTCCTGGCCCGGCTGATCCACGCCGGCACGCTGTCCGGAGGCGAACCGGCCACCGCCCTCCTGGACGCCGGACGGCCCGCCGGCGCGACCCCGGTGACGCTCGCCCACCTGATCACCCACACCTCCGGACTGCCCGCCCTCCCGGCCGGCTTCTTCCTCCGGGGCCTGCCCGCCTGGCGCACCAACCCCTACGCCCGCTTCCCGGCCGCCCGGGTCGTCGACGCCTACCTGCGCCACCGGCAACGGCAGCGCCCCGGCACCCGATGGCGCTACTCCAACTACGGCGTCGCAGTCCTCGGACACGCCCTGGCGGCCGCGACCGGCACACCGTGGGAGGACCTCGTCACCGACCGGGTGCTGCGCCCGCTCGGCCTCGACGGCACGACCCTGCGCGCGGACGACTCGGGGCTCGACGCCGTCGGACACGGCAGGGACGGCGAGACACCCGTGCCCCCCTTCGACGCGGGCGGCTTCCAGGCGGCCGGTGCCGTACGCGCCACGCCGTACGACCTGCTCGCCTTCCTGGAGGCCCACCTGTACCCGGGCGAGGCGCCACCGGACCTCGCGCCCGTCCTGCGCGCGGTGCGCCGGCCCGTGCTCCGCAGGGGCCTGACGCACCGGCATGTGCACACCGTCGCCTGGTTCCGTCACCCCACCGACGGTGGACCGCTGTACTTCCACAGCGGCGCGACCCTGGGCCAGCAGGCGTTCCTCGGATTCCGCCCCGACACCGGCACGGCATTGGCCGCCGTCTGCACTCGCCGCTTCCGCGCCCACGACCCGTTCGTCGCCTCCGCGTACGCGTTGCTGGCGCGGGAGTGACCGGGCAGGTCCGGCGCCGACGGCACATGCCGTGCCGGCACCGGACAGCCCTGACCCTCCGTCACACCCGCTGCCACAGGGCAGGGGTGCCGGCGGGCGCCCAGGGGCCCTGGGCCTGGTGGGTCTGCAGGCACTGGTAGCGCACACCCGCGTGCGTCACCGTGGCCCCGGCCTCGTAGACGCGGCCCGCGGCCCAGGTCTGCGCGACGTTGCCCTGCGGCGCCGGGGTCTCGGCCTCGGCGGTCTTCAGGGTGAGGCCGAAATCGCTGAGCAGCGGGTTGATCGGCTGGTAGAAGGTGGTGCCGCCGGTCTTGCAGTCGCCGGAGCCGCCGGACGTCACGCCCTGCGCCTGGACGCCCGAGACGTACGGCCCGCCCGAGTCGCCCGGCTCGGCGCACACCGTTGTCTGGGTCAGCCCGTCCACCTTGCCCTCGGCGTAGCTGACACTCGTGTCGTGCTGCTCGACCTTGCCGCAGTGCCACCCCGTGGTGGAGCCCGAGCGGCAGATCGCCGCCCCGACGAGCGCCTGTACCGAGCCGGTGATCTCCACCGCCTGCCCGCCCTCGCCCTTCACGTTGGGCGTGGCCTTCCACGGGTCGCTGACGGCCACCCAGGACATGTCCTTGCCGGGGAAGGTGGAGGCCTGGAACGTGCCCTGCGCCGCCTGGTTGTACCCGGTCGTCTTGGCGCCCGGCTTGCCGCAGTGGCCCGCCGAGGCGAAGCCCTCCTGCTCGCCCTTGGTGACGGAGAAGCCGATGGAGCAGCGGGCGGTGCCATCGATGTAGTAGGCGTCGCCGCCGGTGAGATCCTCCATGAGCCGCGGCCGGTTCTTCGTGACCTTCACGCTCACGCTCTTGCCGTCGAGGCCGGCGGCCTTGACGAAGGCGGCCGCGGCGGCCTTGCTCCCGGCCTCCACCACGATCCGGTTGGCCGGGATGTCGACGTACCACAGGGGCGTCTCGCGGGTGTTGACCCGGGCGGCCGCCGCGTCCAGCTTCTGCTTGGCGGCCCGCAGGTCGCGCAGCGTCCTCTTCACGACGGCCGCCTTCGCGCCCTGTGCCTTGATGGCGGGCACGTCCGCGGCGTCCGTGGTCGCCACCATGAGTTCCTGCGACGTCGTGCCGCGCAGCCAGGCTCCCGCGAAGCGGTCGCCCAGGGCGTTGCGCAGGCGCCCCGCCCGGGTGCCCGCCTCCGCCTCGTTGACCAGCCGCCGGGACGCCTGGGCCGGCGTCAGCCCGAGGTCGCGCTCCAGGGCGCGCAGCATCGGGGCCGACGGCCGGTCGGCGCCGAGGGTCTGGGCGGCCGAGGGCAGGGGGCCCGCCGCGGGCGTCGGCTCGGCCGCCACGGCGGCGGGGATCCCGGTGGCGACGAGCGCGCCGAGCGCGGTCAGCGCCACCCGACGGCCGGTCACGGCATGTCTGTGGACCATGCGATGTGTCTCCTTCGATCACAGCGTTCGATACGGGTCTCGATACGAGTGGCCTAGCCGGAACGGGCCGGTGTGATGTCCCGGGCCGCCCCGTTTCGCGCTTTGGTGCGGGGTGGCGGCGCCATGTGCAGTACGGCGGACGCCTCACGCGGACTTCAGGCCGGGCGAACCCGCCTCCGTGACGAAGGACGCGGTCGTCGAGATGGCGCCCCCTGGCGTCGTGATGGCCGGGACGGTCCGGAAGTCGACCTGCGAGAGCTCGCGGTCCATGTCCACGCGGACGTATCCGCGCCGGCCGTCGAAGTACTTCATGTGGGGGTTGGCCTTCATGTAGGTGTCCCACTCGGCGGGCTTCGCGGTGCCGTTCCCGCCACTGGCGACGGAGGTGCAGGTGAACTCCGTTCCGACCGTCTTGGAGGCCGGGTCGTCGAAGTTCTCCTTGATGTCGAAGGCGTAGCCGACGTGGACGTCGCCGGTGAGGACCATGAGGTTGGAGATGCCCGCGGCCTTCGCGCCCGCCATGACGCGGTCGCGAGAGGCCCGGTAGCCGTCCCAGGCGTCCATGGAGACCCGGGCCGGTTCGGTCAGGTCGAACTTGCGCTGGGAGAAGCACACCTGCTGGGGCAGTACGTGCCACAGCGCGTCCGACTTCTGCCAGCCGTCCAGGAGCCAGCGCTCCTGATCGGCACCGGTGAGGGTGCGGGCCGGATCGTCGGATTCGGTGCCCGGCGCGTGCGGCCGGTCGCTGTAGGCCTGGTCGGAGCGGTACTGGCGGGTGTCGAGGATGTCGAACTGGGCCAGGGAACCCCAGGCCAGCCGTCGGTAGAGCCGTGCGTCGGGCCCGTTCGGCAGCTGCTCGGCGCGCAGCGGCTGGTTCTCCCAGTACGCCCGGTAGGCGGCGGCCCGCCGCACCAGGAAGTCCTCCGGGGTGCTGCCCTTCTCGTCGTAGGCGCCCGCGTAGTTGTTCTCCGTCTCGTGGTCGTCCCAGGTGACGACGAACGGATGCTGGGCGTGCGCGGCCTGGAGGTCCGGGTCGCTCTTGTAGAGCGAGTAGCGCAGCCGGTAGTCCGCGAGCGTGGTCGCCTCGCGGTTGAACACGTCGGGCAGTTTGCGGTCGGTGTAGCGGCGGGCCCCGCCGGCGGAGTCCACGGCGTACTCGTACAGGTAGTCGCCGAGGAAGAAGACCACGTCCACGTCTTCCTGCGCGAGATGCCGGTGGGCGGTGTAGTAGCCGTCCTGGTAGGCCTGGCAGGCGACGGCGGCCAGCCGCAGGCTGTCGGTGTCGCTGCCCGGGGCCGGGGCGGTGCGGGTGCGGCCCACGGGGCTGATCCAGGTGCCCACCCGGAACCGGTAGTAGTACTCACTGTCCGACCTCAGGCCCTTGACGTCGACGTGCACGCTGTGGGCGTACTCGGGGTGGGCCGTGGCCGTGCCCTCCTGCTCGACGATGACGAACCACTCGTCCAGCGCCACTTCCCAGGAGACGGCGACCCGCTCCTGGCCGAGGCCGCCGTCCTCCGCGAACGGCTGGGGCGCGAGCCGGGTCCAGAGCAGCACCGAGTCGGACAGCGGGTCCCCGGAGGCGACGCCCAGGGTGAACGGGTTGTCGGTGATCCGGGCCGCGGGACGCTCACGGGTGGCGGTGGCGCCGCGCGCCGGCCGGTTGGTGCTGAAGGCGAGCATCGCGGCGGCCGCGGTGACGGTCAGGAAGCGACGGCGGGCGAGACGCGGCGCCGCGCTGCGCAGTACGGCGTCGTGCGGGGAGAAGGCATGTTCGGAGGGTGGTCTTTGACGGCCCGTCAGCGCCATCTGATGTCCTCTCGTACGGGGCACGTGCGCCCCGGACGGACGCGTGGGGACATCGCCGATGTGCGGAGCGCGGAGTTCGCATGCTAAGCAGACAAAATGCCTGAAACGGGCACGACGTGCGGGGGGTTCACACCACAGGCGGTACACGGCCGTTCGGTGCACCGGTCGGCGGGCAACGGAAACCGCCGCCGGCGAGCGCCGGCGGCGGTGGGGAAGAGGTGTCCTCAGTGGGCCTGTTGTGCGGCGGCGCCGGTCGCGGCGTGCTCCCGGACCGGCAGGTGGTAGACGTGGAAGGCCCGTCCGATGACCGGCTGGGCCACGTTGCGCACCCGCACGCCGCCGCTCGTCATGCCGTGCTCCGTGCCCGCGTGCGCGTGCCCGTGCACCGCGAGGTCGGCCCCGGCGGTGTCGATCGCCTCGGCCAGCAGGTAGCTCCCCAGGAACGGGTGGATCTCCAGCGGCTCGCCCGCCAGAGTGTCCGCGACGGGGGAGTAGTGCGTGAGGGCGATCCGCGCGTCACAGCCCTCCTCGCCCAGCTGCTCCAGGGCGGCCCGCAGGCCGTCGGCACACCGGCGCGAGTGCCGGACGAACTCCTTCATGACCGGCTCACCGAACTCGCCCGCGCAGCGGCCCACGAAGCCGCCGCCGAACCCCTTCGTCCCGGCGACGCCGATCCGCGCGCCGCCGCTCTCCACGACCGTCGCCTGCCCTTCCAGCACATGGACCCCGGCCTCCCGGAGGATGGCCGTGACCTCGTCCGGCCGGTCGTCGTGGTGGTCGTGGTTGCCGAGAACGGCGACGACCGGGACGGCGAGGTCCTGGACCTCCCGGGCCACCACGCGCATCTCCTCGGGCGTGCCGTGCCGGGTGAGGTCGCCGGCCAGCAGCAGGAGGTCGGCGCACTCGGGCAGGGTCTCGAAGGCGGGGCGCAGCACGCCCTGACTGTCGGGGCCCATGTGGATGTCCCCGACGGCTGCGATGCGGATCATGAGAGCTCCTCCGCGTGGTCGGGGGAGGACGCCTCGGTGACCACGAGGTCGCTGTGCACGGGGAACCCGGCGAGCTCCTCGTGGACGGTGCGCAGGATCTCGTCGCGACAGGGCCCCGAGGGCACGGTGCCGGTGAGCAGCACCGTCCGGCCGCGGGCCTCGACCCGTACGCCCAGTTCACCGAGTTCACCGGAGGCGAGGCGGTCCTGGAGGTGGGCGATGCGGTAGTCCAGGTTCTCCGCGGTCTCGGTGGTCGCGGCCGGCGGTCCGCCGACCGCGTCCTGTGAACCGTGGGTGCTCATGAGTGCTCCTTCAGATGACGTTCAGGCGCTCCAGGAGGAAGAAGAAGGCCGCCGGCATGGGCTCGTCCCCGCACGCGCGCCGTACCCGCTCCCAGTCGACCTTCTCCCGCAGGGCGCGCGCGATGGGCAGGGCCGCCCCGAAGTCGCAGTGGTGCTCGGAGAACGCGGCGGTCAGGCTCCACAGCAGATCGGTCGGGGCCAGCACGGGCATGCGCACCGAGTCGACCGACAGCTCCACCGCCCGCTCCAGCATGTCCGCGCCGACCGGCCGGTGCGCCAGCTCGAAGATGATGTCGACCGGCTGACCGAAGCACGTGGCCTTGATCAGCCAGTCCTCCGGCGGGGTGTAGACCGTCAGCCCGGCCTCGTGGAGCGTGGCCGCCACCGCCTCGGCGTCCTCGGGACGGATCGCGAAATCGACGTCGTGCTGGAGGTTCTTCTCGCCGCCGTGGGCGTACGCGGCCACACTGCCGGCCAGCGCGAACAGGTGCCCCTTGCGCTTGAGCAGGGCACCGACCTGTTTGGCCGCCTCCAGGAGCGCCTGATTGCGGTCCTGGGGGAGTTCCTGCAGCGGCTGGTCCGCCTGCGGATCCTGTGGTGGCGCGGGCTCGTCCCCGTCCGGTGCCGACCGGAGGTCGGGGATCCCCGGTCGCCGGACGAGCGTCGCGTCATCACCGTTCTGCGTCATGACCACTCCTTCGCCGAACCGGACACTCCGCTCCCGTGCGGTGTCCGGACCCGAGACGGCCTGTTTGACTGCACTGGGTACCCGGCGCTCCCGCACCGACACGGACGGCTTCCGAAGAGCGCCGGGCCCCGACCGTCAGCGCTTCGGGCGGTGTGCCACCGGAGGGAGTTCCTCCGGAGGTGTCTGTCCCCGCGGGGCCTTGTCGTGCGGTGCACCTCGCCGCCCGCCCGAGGCGACCGGGGCCACTCCATCGATGGATCCACCGGTCGGCCCCTCCTTCCCGGGTGGCGTCCCTCGCGCCCTCTGGCGACCCTGATGCGGGCCGGACCGTCCGGCCGCCCACTCGTAGGGAGCACCGATGCGCAAGCTGCCGTACGCCCTGCTCGCCGCCGCCCTGGCCGCGTCCGCACTCGCCGTGCCGGCGACCGCCGCCGCCCTCCCCGTCGACGTCACCGCGAGCCAGTGCGTCGCAGGCGGCGGCATGATCGTCATCTCCGCCGTGGGTGACGGCGCGCAGGGGTACACCAAGCGCTGCATGGGCGGAGTCCACGACGGACGGACGGTCCTCTGACACCTCGGCCGAACAAGACAAGCGCACACCCCGGTAAAGGCGGAATATGGGGCAAAGATGTGGAAAGCCGGAAGGCGTCGCTGGGTGACGCGCTTGTGGAGGTCGGCATGAACCAGGAGACATCACATTCGTCCGGTCTTCCGCAGCCGTTGCGGGCCGTGGCCTCGGGCCTCCGGCACCTGCCGGGTGCGGAGCAGGTGGGCAAGGTCGCCACGGACGCGCTGGACAGGATCGGCGCGGTCTCGCCGCGCGGCCGCCGCATGGCCGTCTACGCCGGAGCCGGGGTGCTCGGCGTGGCCGGACTCGTGGAGTGGCCGGTGGCGGTGACCGGCGCGGCCGTCGCCTGGCTGACCCAGCCGCGGCCCGGACAGCGGCCCGACGCCGCGTCACCCGACGGCGGCACACAGACCGCCACGACAGGTGAGCAGCGCTCCCCCCGCAAAGGCCGGGACGAGGAGGACACCTCCGTCTACGGCCCGGGCGGCAGACTCACCCCCTCCCACCACCGCCACGACCAACGGGAACAGCACGTCCACGAACAGCCCGCCAAGGTGGGGGACACCGCCACCGCCTCCGCGCTGAAGCAGGTCGCCGAGGCCACCGCGCACCACGGCGAGGAGCAGCCCCACGGGCACGCGCGCGACAGCCGCCGCGCCGGCTGAGTCGGGACGGCAGCAGATGTTCGCACTCTTCGACGTCACCCCGCTCGCCGGGGCCGTGGCCGGGGCGGTCGCGGGCGCCGCACGCGGCGCCGCCCAGTCGGTGACGTCCGTCCACGACACCACGCGCCGCGTCCGCAACGTCGCGCGCAACGCCCTGACCGGCGGACAGCACTGGAAGGCCGGGCAACGCCTCCACCTGGCGCTGCGGCACCCCGAAGGCGAGGCCGGGGCCCTCGCCCACCGGGTCGCCGAGGAACTGGTCGAGCACCCGGACGTGCTCACGGCGTACTGGGACGGCGGACTGTCCCGCCTGGTGGTCACCGTGGCCGAGGACGCCGCCACCGACCGCGTCACCGAGCGGGCCACGGCGCTCGCCACCCGCCTCGGCCTGGACGAGGGCGCCGACCCCAACGCCCGGGACACCAGCCACCCCGGGGATCCCACCGAGGTGCGCGTCACCGCGGCGGCGATCCTGATGGACGCCGCGGGAACGGCCGGTGCCCTGGCCGGCCGGTCCCTGCGGCTGCCGGCCGGCTCGCGGATCATCACCGCCACCGTCACGCTGCTGCGCGAGAACCCCCGCTTCCGGGCCCTGCTCCGGCAGCGGTTCGGCGCGTCCGGCATGGAACTCGTCCTCGCCGCCGCCAACGCCGCCGCCCACGGCATCGGCCAGACCCCGCTGGCCCTCGTACTCGACGGCATCCTGCGCGGCAACCAGCTCACCGAAGCCGTGGCCAGGGCCGCGGCCTTCGAGACGCTGCACGACGACGTCTGCCACCACAGGCGCACCAGCCTGCCCTGCCCCGTGGACACCCGGCCGCCGCTCAAGGTGACCCCCGCCGCGGAGTACGCCTCCCACGCCAGCGCCGGCAGCCTCGCCGGCGCCGCCGCCACCCTCCTCGTCACGCACAACGCCGGGGACGCGGCCGAAGCGGTCCTCGCCGGCTCCCCGAAGGCGGCCCGGTACGGCCCCGCCTCCTTCGGCGCGACCCTCGGCACCTTCCTCGCCCACGCCGGCATCCTCCTGCGCAACGGGGAGCGTCTGCGGCAACTGGAGTTCGCCGACGCCCTGGTCCTGCACGCCGACGCCCTGCGCAGCCTGCGGCAGGACGACACCGACGACGGCCTGCCCGACGACCCGATCCACCCCTTCGCCGAGGCCGTGCTGGACGCCGCCCGCCGGGCCGGACTGCACGTCGTGATCGCGGGCGGCTCCGACCTGAAGGACATCACCCGCCTCGCCGACGAGGTCGCCCCGAGCGCCAAGCCGTTCGGAGACGTCGTACGGGCCCTCCAGGACGAGGGGCGCGTCGTCGTGACCGTCGCCCGCCTGAACGAGTCCGGTGACGGGCACGTCGCGGCCGGGCTGCCCGCCGGTGACGTGGCCATCGCCCTCGCCGACGGGCGGGCGGCCGTCTCCTGGGGCGTCGACGTGCTGGCCCCGGGCGGACTCGCCGACGTGTGGCGGCTGCTCACCGCCATTCCCGCGGCCCGGCGCGTCGGACGCCGGTCACAGACCCTGGCCCGCGCCGGCGCGGCTCTCTCCGGGCTTCTGGTCGCCCGCGGTGGGCAGCCCCCGGGCCGCCACCTCCTGTGGCCCCTCACCCGGCACGCCCCCGTCAACATCGCCGCCGCGGGCGCCCTGATCACCGGCTGGATCGAAGCCGTCCGGGTCGCCCGGGCGACACCGCCCCCGCCCCGGCTGCACATCCCCTGGCACGCCCTGGAGCCGCACGAGGCACGCGACCGGCTGGTGCGCGCCGACCGCGACGGCGAGCCCCGCGGACTCGGCCTGCTCGCCGACCGCTCACGGCGGCAGGCCGCACGCCTGACCCGGCACCCGGCCGCCGCCCCCGCCCGCTGGACCTGGCAGGCGGCCGGTGCCGTTCGCCGCGAACTCGACGATCCCCTCACGCCCGTCCTCGCCACCGGGGCCGTCGCCTCGGCACTGCTCGGTTCCGTCGTCGACGCGCTGCTCGTCGTCGGCGCCATGGACCTCAACGCGGTGACCGGCGGACTCCAGCGGCTGCGCGCCGAACAGGCCCTGGCCCGCCTCGCCGCACGGCAGCAGCCCAAGGCCCGCAAGCAGGACGGCGGCACGCGCACGGTCACCGTCGACGCCGCCCGGCTGCGCCCCGGGGACGAGATCAGCCTCGGCGCGGGCGACGTCGTACCCGCCGACGCCCGGCTGCTGGACGTCGACGGCCTGGAGGTCGACGAGTCGGCGCTCACCGGCGAGTCCCTGCCGGTGACCAAGACCGTCGACGCCACCCCCGGTCTCCCGGTGGCCCAGCGCACCTGCATGGTCTTCGAGGGCACCACCGTGGTGGCCGGACGGGCCGTCGCACTCGTCGTGGACACCGGTGACCAGACCGAGGCCGGCCGGGCCGTCACCCTCGCCGCCCGCACCCCGCCCCCCGCCGGCGTCCAGGCCCGGCTCCAGGAACTCACCCGCAAGGCCCTGCCGGTGACCTTCACCGGCGGCGCGGCCGTGACCGGGCTGTCCCTGCTCCGCGGCAGCCCCGTCCGGCGCGCCGTCAGCGGGGGTGTCGCGGTCGCCGTCGCCGCCGTCCCCGAGGGACTGCCGCTCGTCGCCACCGTCGCGCAGATGGCTGCGGCCCGCCGGCTGTCCCGCCGCGGCGTCCTGGTCCGCACCCCGCGCACCCTTGAGGCGCTCGGCCGGGTCGACACCGTCTGCTTCGACAAGACCGGCACCCTCACCGAGAACAAGCTGCGTCTGGTCCGCGTCGCCACCGCCGACGGCACCGTCCTCGCCACCGACGACGACCGGGCCGCACCGGTCGTACGGCTGGCCGCGCGCGCCTGCCCACAGGAGGAGACCGGGCAGGGACGCCGTGTCGCACACGCCACCGACGAGGCCGTCCTCGACGTCGCCCCGCCGGACGAGGGCTGGGCACCCACCGGCGAACTGCCCTTCGAGACCCGCCGCGGCTACGCGGCCGCGGTGGGCCGGGACGGCGACCCCGACATGGGGGAACTCCTCGTCGTCAAGGGCGCCCCCGAGACGATCCTGCCCGCCTGCCGCGACCTTCCCGGCCACGCCTGGGACACCGCCCACGAGCTGGCCGGGCAGGGGCTGCGCGTCCTCGCCGTCGCCCGCCGCGCCTGCCGGGCCGACGATGCCGAGGCCGAACTCGACCTGCCGCTCGCGGACCTGGAGTTCAGCGGCTTCGTCGCCCTCGCCGACGTCCCGCGCGACACCTCGCACGCCCTGCTCGCGGAACTGCGCCGCTCCGGCATCCTGCCCGTCATGCTCACCGGCGACCACCCGGAGACCGCCCGCGCCATCGCCCTGCAACTGGGCTGGCCGGAGGAGACCGAGGCGGTGACGGGGGACGAACTCGTCGCCATGGAACGCCGCGAACGCGTCCGGGTCCTGCGCGGCGCGGGCGTCATCGCCCGGGTCGCCCCCGAGCAGAAGCTGCACGTCGTGGAGGCCCTGCAACAGGCCGGGCGGGTCGTGGCGATGGCCGGTGACGGCGCCAACGACGCCGCCGCCATCCGCGCCGCCGACGTCGGGGTCGGCGTCGAGTCCCGCGGCTCCGCCGCCGCCCGCAACGCCGCCGATCTCGTGCTCACCACCGGCGACCTGTCCGTCCTCGTCGACGCGGTCGCCGAGGGCCGGGCCCTGTGGCGCAGCGTCGCCGACGCGGTGAGCATCCTCATCGGCGGCAACGCCGGCGAGGTGGGCTTCAGTGTCCTCGGCACCCTGCTCGCCGGCGCCTCACCCCTGTCGACCCGTCAGCTGCTGCTGGTCAACCTGCTCACCGACATGTTCCCGGCCATGGCCGTGGCCGTCACCCCGAGCAGCGACCCCTCCACCGCCGAGCACGCCGCGACCGGACCGATGGGCCTCGACGTCCTCGGCGCGCCCCTGCTGCGCTCCATCCGCCGCCGCGGCATCACCACCTGCTTCGGCGCGGTCGCGGCCTACCTCATCGGCCGCCTCACCCCCGGCACCGAACGCCGGTCCACCACCATGGCCCTGTGCGGCGTGGTCGGCGCCCAGCTCGTCCAGACCCTCTCCGGGCGCCGCCACAGCACCCTGGTGTGGGTCACGGCCCTCGGTTCCGCCGCGGTGCTCGCCGCCCTCGTCCAGACCCCCGGCGTCAGCCACTTCTTCGGCTGCACCCCGCTCGGCCCCGTCGCCCTGGCCGGTGTCGCCCTGGCCATCGCCCTGTCGGCCCTGGCCCCCCGCCTGGAGCGCCTCAGCGCCGTCCACACCCTCTACGACGCCGCGGCACAGCTCGCCCTGCGCCTGAACGACCTGAGCCGGCAGGCGCGGCAGCTCCTCCGAAGCGGCATCGCCGCCCCGGCGGCGTAGCGCACGGGCACAGCAGGAGGCCGCCACCACACGCAGTGGTGGCGGCCTCCTCACACCTGGTCAGACCACGCCGCGCCAGGCGCCCGTCTCCGTCCCGCGGGCCTCCATGAACTCCTTGAACCGCTTCAGATCACCGGAGACCTGCCGCTTCACGAACCCGAGCTTGTCGCCGACGGTCTCGGCCACGCCACTGGGGTCGAAGTCCATCTGCAGCATGACCTTGGTCGTGTCGTCCTGGATGCGATGGAACGTCACCACACCGGCCTGCCGCGCCTCGCCGCCCACGGTGGTCCAGGCGACGCGCTCGTCCGGGACCTGCTCGGTGATCTCCGCGTCGAACTCCCGCGCCTGCCCGCCGACCTTCGTCACCCAGTGCGTGAGGGTGTCGGTGCGCTGCTCGATGCGCTCGACGCCGTCCATGAACTCGGGGAAGGACTCGAACTGCGTCCACTGGTCGTACGCGGTGTGCACCGGCACGCGGACCTCGATGGATTCCTCTACCTGCGACAAGGCGAAACCTCCCTCTCTCGTGTGTGAGCGACGCACGGGTACCGGATCCCGCGCCGTTCACTCTTCGTCATCGCAACTTGTCCGACCAGGTGTCTTTTCCGCTGTCGCTGGTACTCGGCCAGGAACTACGGACCGGGAGGTGATCGCCATGACGGAGACACACCGCACGGCCCCCGCCGCACCCCGACCGGGGAGCGCGGCAGCGGCCGGGGACGAGCCGGTGGGCGAGCTGGTGCAACGGGCCACCGAGCAACTGACCGACCTGGTGCGCGGCGAGATGCGCCTCGCCCAGGCGGAGATGACCGAGAAGGGCAAGCGCTTCGGCAAGGGCGGCGGTCTGTTCGGCGGAGCCGGCGTACTCGGCTTCGTCACCCTGCAGGCCCTGGTCGCCACAGTGATCGCCGCCCTGGCCGTACCGCTGCCGGTGTGGGCGGCGGCGCTGATCGTCACCGGCGTACTGGCCGTCGCCACGGGCCTGACGGCGCTGGCCGGCCGCAAGCAGGTGCGCAGCGCCACCCCGCCCGCCCCGCAGCGGACCATCGACAGCGTGAAGGCCGACGTGGCCGAGATCAAGGAGAGTGCACAACGATGACCCAGCCTCCGCACGACGAGCCGACCGCCCGCAGCCAGGAAGAGCTGCGCGAGCAGGTCGAGCACACCCGCCACGAACTCGGCGACACCGTCCAGGCCCTGGCGGACCGGGCCGACGTCAAGACCCGAGCCCGTGAGAAGGCCGTCGCGGTCAGGGAACAGGCCGGGGCCAAGGCTCAGGAATGGAGCGGACAGGCCAGGGCCAAGGCCGCGCACGTCGCCCACACCGTGGAGGAGAAGCTCCCCGAGCCGGTGAAGGAGAAGGGCGCCGCCGCCGCTCAGGGCGCGAAGGAGAAGGCCGCACAGGCCGAGCAGGTCTGGCAGGACAAGGCCCCGCAGCAGGTGCGCGACCACCGGGCCGCCCTGCTGGCCGGCGCGGGCGCCGTTCTCGTGGCCTGCCTGCTGATCCGCCGCCGCGGCAACCGCTGAGTGGTCCGCTTGCGGACGCGCCGTCGCGGCGATCGCTGAGCGACAGCGGCACCCGGGCCCCGTCACCGCGCGCGGTGACGGGGCCCGGGCTTGCGCCACGAGTGCCCGGACGGCAAGGTCAGGTGCCGTGGCCACCTTGCTGATCGTCCATCACACGCCCTCGCCCCACTGCCAGGCGATGTTCGAAGCCGTCGTCTCCGGGGCGACGGATCCCGAGATCGAGAACGTCCGGGTCGTCCGCGTGCCCGCGTTGTCCGCCACCGCCTCGGACGTCCTCGCCGCCGACGGCTTCCTCCTCGGCACGCCCGCGAACCTCGGCTACATGTCCGGCGCCCTCAAGCACTTCTTCGACCAGGTCTACTACCCCTGCCTGGACGCCACGCGCGGACGGCCCTTCGGCTACTGGGTGCACGGCGGCAACGACGTCACCGGAGCGGTACGCGGGATCGAGTCGGTCACCACGGGCCTCGGCTGGCGCCGCACCGCCGAGGCCGTCACCGTGACCGGCGAGCCGGACAAGGGCGACCTCGAGCGGTGCTGGGAACTGGGTGCGACGGTGGCCGCCGGACTCACGGCCTGACCACCGCGGGTCAGGTCTCGTCCAGCCGGCGCCGGTCCTGCTCGTCCCACGCCCGGGTGTCACGCGGCTGGGTGTACGGCTCGGCCTCGGGCGGATGCCCGCCGGCGATGGCCCGCTGCCGCGTCGTCTCCGCGTCGAACTCCAGACCCAGCAGGATCGCCAGATTGGTGATCCACAGCCAGACGAGGAAGACGATGACACCGGCCATCGTGCCGTAGGTCTTGTTGTACGAGGCGAAGTTGGCCACGTAGACCGCGAAGCCGGCGGAGGCGACCATCCAGATCAGCAGGGCCAGGAAACTGCCCGGAGTGATCCAGCGGAACCCCTTCACCTTGGCGTTCGGCGCCGCCCAGTACAGGATCGCGATCATCATCACGACCAGCAGGACCAGGACGGGCCACTTGGCGATCGACCACACCGTCAGCGCGGTGTCGCCGATGCCCAGGGCGTCTCCGGCCTGCTGCGCCAGCCCGCCCGAGAACACCACGATCAGCGCGCTGATGACGGCCATCACCAGCAGCACGACCGTCACGCCCACCCGCATCGGCAGCAGCTTCCACACCGGCCGGCCCTCGGGCATGTCGTAGACGGCGTTGGCGGAGCGGATGAACGCCCCCACGTAGCCGGACGCCGACCACACCGCCAGCACCAGACCGACGATCGCCATCAGCGAGCCGATGCCGGCGTTGCCCTGCAGCTGGTCGACGGCCCGGGTGATGATGTCGCCCGCCGAGCCGGGCACGAGCTCACGGACGTTCTCGGTGACCTTGTCCGTGGTCGACCGGCCGGTGAGGCCCAGCATCGACACCAGCACCAGCAACGCCGGGAACATCGCCAGCACGCCGTAGTACGTCAGTGCGGCCGCCCGGTCGGTCAGCTCGTCGTCCTTGAACTCCCGCAGGCTGCCCTTCAGCACCGCGCCCCACGACTTCCGGGGCATCTCGGCCAACGAGTCCGGCGCCGCGCGCTCCACCTCGGGGCCCGGCCCGGGCTCCTCGGAAGCGGGGGCGGGGGCATCAGGGCGTTCGGCCTCGGACACCTCCCGGCGGTCCGCCTCGGGCCCGGAGCGCGTGCTCTCCGCAGGCGGGGCCTCGGCCTCTTCGTGCTCTTTACGTCCCGGAATATGCAGCTTCACCATGTGAGCCGGGTAACCCCGGGCCGCGGGCTTAAGCCGCGCTCGTTCGAGCCGGATGCCCCCGCTGCTCCGAACGAGGTTGAGGGAGCGCTCCCATGCCCGGCACGATGCAGCCATGACCACGTCGCCCGCCATTCGCCCGTACCGCCCCGAAGACCGTCCCGCGCTCGAGGACATCTGCGTCCGCACCGCGCACCACGGCGAGGACAGCCGCCCCCACTACGCGGACCCGGGCATCTTCCCGGTGACCTTCGCCGCGCCGTACGTCCATCTGGAGCCGCACCTCGCCTTCGTGCTGGACGACGGGCGGGGGCGGGCGGTCGGCTACATCCTCGGCACGGCCGACACCCCCCGCTTCGCCGAGGCCTTCCGCACCACGTGGCTGCCCCTGGTGGCCGGCCGCTACCCGGCACCGCCCCGGCCGCCGCGCACCCCGGACGAGGCGATCGCGGGCCTGCTGCACCACCCCGAGCGGATGGTGCTGCCCGAACTGGCCGGCCACCCCGCGCATCTGCACATCGACCTGCTGCCCGGCTGGCAGGGCCGCGGTCACGGGCGCCGCCTGATGCGGACGTTCCTGCGGGC
Source organism: Streptomyces luteogriseus (assembly GCF_014205055.1). Lineage (NCBI taxonomy): Bacteria > Bacillati > Actinomycetota > Actinomycetes > Kitasatosporales > Streptomycetaceae > Streptomyces > Streptomyces luteogriseus. The sequence goes on along the minus strand of NZ_JACHMS010000001.1, from coordinate 304,751 downwards.
CCTCCAGGACAGGGGGGTGCCGGCCGTCCACCTCTCCATGGCGACCGCCAACACCCGGGCCAGGGCCTTCTACGACCGCATGGGCTTCGAGGAGATCGACGTCCCCGAGCCGGGCGAGGCCACCTACCTCGGACGCACAACGAAGGAAAGCGACCGGCTCTGACCGATACGGAAGTGGCGCGATTCGCCCATTGCCGACCCGCGCCGTCGGGTGCAGTCTGTGTGGATGGGAGCGCTCCCATATCGAAACATGATCGAAAACGGAAACGCAGGCATGGTCGCAGGCGTCACCCCCCCCACACCCGAAAGTGAGAGATCATGAATTGTCATGGCCATGAGAAGCGTGCCTCCGGGCCGAGGTCCCGTCCCGCGCTCGCCCTGAGCGTCCTGGTCGCCGCACTGCTCAGCCTGATCCCCTGGAGCGGCACGGCCGTCGCGCACGGCTCGGTCGTCGACCCGGCTTCCCGCAACTACGGCTGCTGGCTGCGCTGGGGAAGCGACTTCCAGAACCCCGAGATGGCCCGCCTGGACCCCATGTGCTGGCAGGCGTGGCAGGACAACCCCAACGCCATGTGGAACTGGAACGGCCTGTACCGCAACGGCTCCGGCGGGAACTTCCCCGCGGCCGTTCCCAACGGCCAGCTGTGCAGCGGCGGACGGACCGAGGGCGGCCGGTACAACTCCCTCGACGCGGTCGGCCCCTGGAAGACCACGGACATCACCGGCACCTTCACGGTGAAGCTCCACGACCAGGCCAGTCACGGCGCCGACTACTTCCTGGTGTACGTCACGCGGCAGGGCTTCGACCCCACCACCCAGCCGCTGACCTGGAACGACCTCCAGCTCGTCAAGCGCACCGGCAGGTACGCGCCCAGCCAGAACTACGAGATTCCCGTGAGCACTTCGGGACTCAGCGGCCGGCACGTCGTCTACACGGTCTGGCAGGCCTCGCACATGGACCAGACCTACTTCCTGTGCAGTGACGTGAACTTCCGCTGACCTGCGCCTCCCCGCCGGACGGAGCCGTCCGGCGGGGCCCGGTCCGGTGCGGGCTTCATGAGAGTTCTCCGAAAATTTTCGAGGTGAGTGAACACACCGGTGCTCCCGTACGTATGGGGCGAGGGGATTTTCATGCCCGGCACGCCACAAGCGCAGGAGAGCACCCTTGGGACGCAACACGCGAAGACGCCCTACCGGCCCACGACGCGCGACCTTCGCCGCATTCGCACTGATCCTGGGCGGAGGCGGCCTGATGGCCGCGAACGTCTACGCCTCCGCCACGGACGGGGGTTCGGGCGGCGACTCCGCCCAGACGCGGTCCGACACGGGGGTTCGGACCGCGGGCGCCACGATCGACTGCCCCGACGTCGGCAGCAAGCTGACCTCGGTCCCCGAACAGGCGCGGGGGGAGGTCGACAAGGAACTCGCCCTGCTGGACGAGCAGATCGCCAAGGCCTATCAACGGCTGAGCGAATCTGCGCAGCAGGTGCAGCAGGATCCCGGTTTCGCCGACAACGCGGTCGTGAACCCGTTGAAGGAGAAGAGGGCCGCGACCCTCGAGCGGATCGCGATCGCCATCGACCGCGTCGGGGACCGCCCCGAAGGCCTCGAAGCCCTCGCCGCCTGCACCGTCGAGGACGGCAACGAGGCGCCCGCACAGGGCGAAGGCCAGGACGGCGACGAACAGCCGTCCGAGGAGCAGGGCCAGGCCGGCCAGGAGCAGGGGAACGGCCAGGGACAGGGCGCCAACGGCGGGCAGGCGGGCAACGGCCCCGTCGCCGCCGACTTCGCGGACATCAAGAGCGTCCAGCCCAACGCGGACGACAAGGCCGGTGCGTCCGGCGGTTCCTTCGCCACCAGTTGCGGTGTGAACGAGAACGGTCTGTTCAACTCCGACAACATCATCGCCGCGCCGGGCGTCACCAATGGGGCCCACCACTTCCACGACTACGTCGGCAACCAGTCCAACAACGCCTTCGCCAGCGACCAGGACCTCGCGAAGGCCGAGACCAGCTGCGACGACCAGGGCGACAAGTCGTCCTACTACTGGCCCGTGGTGCGCCTGCAGAACGGTGCTCAGGAGCAGGACGCCCAGAAGCCGGGCGGCGGCATCGAGGGCAACGCCGGCGAGATCGTCACGCCGAAGCAGGTCACGCTGACGTTCGTCGGCAACCCGCGCGAGAAGGTCACGGCCATGCCGCGGCTGCTGCGCATCATCACCGGCGACGCCAAGTCGTTCGTGAACGGCCCGGCCAACGCCAACGCCTCCTGGAGCTGCACCGGCTTCGAGGACCGGCAGCTGAAGGACAAGTATCCGCTGTGCCCCCAGGGCAGCGACGTCGTACGGACCTTCAAGTTCCAGAGCTGCTGGGACGGCCGCAACATCGACAGCGCCAACCACCGCACCCACGTGGCGTTCACGGACGCCGCCGGGAACTGCCCGTCCGGCTTCCGTCCCATCCCGCAGCTGGTCCAGCGCATCGTCTACGACATCGACGCGCCGAGCCTGCAGGACGGCGGCCGTACGACACCGCTGTTCGCGGTCGACTCCTTCCCGGAGCAGCTGCACAAGCCGGTCACCGACCACGGCGACTTCATCAACATCTTCGACGAGGATCTGATGGGGGAGATGGTCGACTGCATCAACGACGGCCGTCAGTGCGGCGCCGGAGCGGACGGTGGACAGGACCCGGCACCGGGCGAGGAGCCCCAGGAGGAGCCGACCAAGACGCCGGAGGCCCCGCAGGAGGAGCCGACGAAGACCCCCGAGGCCCCTCAGGAGGAGCCGACGAAGGCGCCTGAGGCCCCTCAGGAGCAGCCGACCAAGACGCCCGACGCCCCGCAGAACGGGAACGGCGGCGGCAAGCCCGCCGACAACGGCGACAACGGCGACGAGGGTGGCGACGGTGGCGACGGCAAGGGTGACGCCGCAGAGCCCCCGGCGGACAAGCCGGAGCCCGGCGACGCCTCCACGGCTCCCGGTGGCGCCCGGCCGGAGGTGAAGGCGACCGCCTCCGCCGGCGGTGGCAACGCCGCCGGGCAGGGCGGCGGTTCGAAGAACGGCGACGACGAGGACACCGACGGTCTCGGCGACTCCCAGGCCGTCGGTCAGGCGACCAGTGCCGCCCCGACCCCGTCGGCCCCGTCCCGGACGGAGCCGCAGGCGGTCGGCGGGGGCGGCCTGGCCGACACCGGCGCCCAGCTCTGGCCGGCCGCGGCGGGTGCCGTGCTGGTCATCGCGGGCTTCGTCGTTCTCCGCCGGGTGAGGCGCAGTCACATGTGAGGCGGCTGACAGTCAGGCCCCGGTGCGAGCCGGGGACGGCGGCGGGATCCCCTCGGATCCCGCCGCCGTTCCGCGTGTCCGGCCGGGCCGCGCACCGGCACCCTTCGACGGCCGCCGAAGCACCCACCCTCTAGCGTGACCCCATGAACCTCACCTGGAAGGGCACACCCGGCGGAGCGGCGGCGTGACGCCCTGGGAGATGGCCGCCGTGCTCGCCGCCGGCACGGGTGCCGGGGCGGTCAACGCCGTCGTCGGCTCGGGAACGCTGATCACGTTTCCGGTCCTGCTCGCCACCGGACTGCCCCCGGTCACGGCCACGGTGTCCAACGGCCTGGGTCTGGTCCCCGGTTCCATCAGTGCGGTCTTCGGCTACCGCGAGGAACTGCGCGGCCAGGGCCGGCGCGTCCTGCTGCTCGGCATCGGCGCCGTGCTGGGCGGCCTCGCGGGTGCCGTGCTGCTGCTGACCCTGCCCGTCACGGCGTTCGAACGGATCGTGCCGGTCCTGGTGGGCCTGGCCCTGGTCCTGGTGGCGTGCCAGCCCTGGATCGCGAAGCGGGTGCGCCGCCGTCGCGAGGCGGGAAAGAGCCCGGTGCGCCGTGACGGCGGACCTCTGCTGTTCGCCGGGCTGACGCTGGCCAGCGTCTACGGCGGCTACTTCTCCGCCGCGCAGGGCATCATCTACGTCTCCTTGATGGGCATGCTGCTCGACGAGACGCTCCAGCGGCTCAACGCCGTGAAGAACGTGCTGGCCGCCGTCGTCAACTCCGTCGCGGCCGTGCTGTTTCTGTTCTTCGCCCACTTCGACTGGACGGCCGTCGTGCTCATCGCCGCCGGATCGGCACTCGGCGGCCTCATCGGAGCCAGAACGGGCCGCCGCTTCAGCCCGGCCGTGCTGCGGACCCTGATCGTGTCGGTCGGCACGGTCGCCCTCGTCCACCTGGTGCTCCACTGACCCCGGCAACCCCTCACCGGCGGAGGGCCTGTTCGTCCTGGCGGGTACGCAGGGAGCCCGGGGAGGCAGGATCGCCGGTCCTCCCTCCCCGGGCTCATCGTGGCGGTCAGGGGCGGGGCCGCTGGTCCCCCTGCTCGTCGGTTCCCTCGGTTTCGATGCGTTCCTTGCGGACCTCACCGGTGACGGTCTCCTCCTCCGTGACCTCTTCGGTGGTCAGGCGGACCCGCTCCTTGGGTACTGCCCTGGTCTCCACCACGGCCTGTTCCTCGTAGAGGGTGACGTCGTGTTCCGCCTGTCGACGAGGGCCGCGTCGTGGATGGGCACGAAGGACTCGCTGGTGCCGAACAGGCCGGTCCGTACGCTGACCCACTCGGGCTCGCCGGTGACGTCGTCGAAGAAGACGTGCCTGGCATCGCCGATCTTGTCGCCCCTGGCGTCATGGACCGGGTGGTCCAGCACGGTGGGTATCTGCTCTCGGGTGATCATTCTGCAACTCCCGGATGTCTTGATGAGGAACCGGACCGCCCGCGGCGACGGCATACGCCGTCAACCACCGCGCTTCGGCGCGGCGGGCCGGGTGCCGGGGGCTCACCGCCGGCACCTCGTGCTTCGGCGTCCGGCCCCTACGCACCCTCCTCGATTAACCACACCGACTAGGTCAAAAGGGTAAGAATGGGATGTTTCGGACTGAGGGGTTCGAGTTGAGGTGCGGTGTCGTCGCAAGCAGCCGGTGCCGCAAGGGAGTTGGAGCAAAGTTCAGGAAGACGCCGAACGCGCCCCCGCCTGTGCTCCCTCGGCGTCGATGTGCGGCATCACCCGGTCCAGCCACCGGGGCATCCACCACGCGTGCCGCCCGAGCAGTGTCATCACGGCCGGCACCATGAGCAGCCGTACGACGGTCGCGTCGATGAGCACGCTGACGGCCAGCCCCAGCCCGAGCATCTTGACCACGATGTTGTCGCTGACGATGAACGCCGCGAACACGCTCACCATGATCAGCGCGGCACAGGTGATGACCCGGGCCGTGATCTCCAGGGCGTGCGCGACCGACCTCTTGGCGTCCCCGGTGCGGAGCCAGGCCTCGTGGACCCGTGAGAGCAGGAAGATCTCGTAGTCCATGCTGAGGCCGAAGACGATGGCGAACATCATCATCGGCACATAGCTCTCGATGGGCACCTTGCCGTGGACCCCGAGAGCGGGGCCGCCCCAGCCCCATTGGAAGACCGCGACGACCACCCCGTACGACGCGGCGATCGACAGCACGTTCAGGACGGCGGCCTTGACGGCGACGAGCAGCCCCCGGAACACGGCGAGGATGATCAGGAACGCCACCCCCACCACGACGGCGATGATCACCGGCAGCTGGGAGGCGACGATGTCACGGAAGTCGACCTGGGTCGCCGTCGTACCGGTGACGTAGCCCTTGGCGTCCGTGCCCTGGACGGCGTCCGGCAGCGTGTCGTCGACGAGACGGTTGGTCAGGTCCGTGGTCGCGGAGTTCTGCGGGGACTTGGTCGAGTAGACCGTGCCGACCAGGAGGTCGCCGTCCTGCGTGGGCGTCAGGGGAGTGACGACGGCGGCGCCCTGGACCTTGTCGAGCGACTGCTGGGACTTCGAGGCCAGGTCGGAGCGCTGCGACTGAGGCACGTTCGTCTGGTCGATGACGATCGTGAGCGGGCCGTTCGAGCCGGGCCCGAAGGCGTCGGCCATCAGGTCGTAGGCCCGCCGGTCGGTGAAGGAGGTCGGGTCGGCGCCGTCACCGATGTGCCCGAGCTGGATGGAGAACAACGGGATCGCGAGGACCACGACCACGGCGACACCCGCCGACAGGAACCACAGCGGTCTGCGCTCCACCCGTTGCGCGTACCGGTGCCAGGTGCCCTGCGGCGTGTCACCCGCCCCCGCTTCGGTCTCGGCGACGGGAGGGCGCACGTGGTAGCGGTCGATGTGCCGGCCGATGAAGCCGAGCAGGGCCGGCACCAGGGTGAGCGCGCCGATGACGGCCGAGACGACGGTGACGGCGGCGGCGACACCGAGCAGGGAGATGAAGGAGACCCCGGACACGAAAAGGCCCGCCAGCGCGATGATCACCGTGCAGCCCGAGACGAGAACGGCGTGGCCGCTGGTGCTCGCGGCCTGACCCGCGGCCCGCACCGGGTCCATGCCGTCGATGAGGTTCTGCCGGTGCCGGGTGAGCATGAACAGGGCGTAGTCGATGCCGACACCGAGGCCGATCATCGTGGCCAGGGTCGGTGAGACCGTCGCGAAGGTGAAGGCCGCCGCCAGCAGCCCGAGGATGGCGAGCCCGCCGACGACGCTGATCAGCGCGCTCAGCAGCGGGACGACAGCGGCGATCACGCTTCCGAACCCGACCAGCAGCACGATGACCGCCACGCCGAAACCGATCAGCTCGCTCACCCGGTCGTCGGCGGCGGGACGGGCGAGCTCGCCGAGCGGGCCGCCGTACTCGACCTCCGCCCCGGCCGACCGCAACGGCTGCACGGTGGTGTCGACCCCATTGAGGTAGTCGTCGCCCAGTGTCGAGGGCTGCACGTCGAACCGGACGGTGATGTAGGCCGTCTTCTTGTCGTCCGACAGCGGCCCCACGTTCTGCTGACCGCTCGGCGTGGCCGGCGCGGACAGCGGGTTCTGCGCGGACAGCACATGCGGGAGCTTCTCCAGATCGGCGACCGTCGTGGACATCTGGGAGCTCAGCGCGGTCAGGGGCTGCTGGTCGTCGCGCATCACGATCTGGCTGCTGTAGCCGCCGGCCTGCGGATCGTGCGCCTTCAGCACGTCCAGGCCCTTCTGGGCCTGCGCCTGGGGCAGACTGAAGTTGTCGGAGTAGGCCCCTCCGAATTCACGGCTGACGACCTGCAGAGCCACCAGCGCCACCAGCCAGGCGATGATGACGATCACGAAGTGGCGTGCGCACCACTCGCCCAGCCGCCGCAGCACACCTCCGCGCGCGGCCTTCTGGTCCCCTTCACCGGTGCGGCTGTGCGGCATGGACGTGGTCTCCTGTGTCGGCCGGGAGGTCAATGCCGCCCATTAGATGCGCGCGGGATCATTCCGGCCTTTCGGCCACGCGGACGCCGTGGGCCTCCGCGCGTCCGTTCCCCCGAAAGGCCCGCTCCCGCGAACCGCGCTCGCCTCCCGCGCGCCTCAGCACCCCGGACCCGAGCGCCACACCGAGTCCGACCAGCGTGCTGCCCACCGCCTGCGGGAGGCCGTAGGAGCCCGTGCCGACGAGCGGCGCGGTGCAGGCCGCCGCGACCGGGATGAGGCCGGAGAACAGGGTGGCGCGTTCCGCGCCGATCCGCTGCATGCCCATGTACCAGCACACGAAGCCGACGACGGTGACCACCACCGCCTGCCCCAGCAGCGCGGCTGTCTCGACGCCGTCGGGACGCCGCAGCCACGCGCCCCCGTCGGCCGTCAGACCGATCGCCGCCGACTCCAGTGCGGCGACCGCGCACACCGCGGCCGACAGCAGCCGGGGCCCCAGCGGCCGCAGCAGGGGGACCGCGAGCACGGCGAACCCGACCTCCCCTGCCAGGGCGCAGGCCGAGAAGGCGATGCCAGCGCCGTCCGTGCGCCCCCAGCCCTGGACCGTGAAGGCGCCGACGGCCACGAGCAACGCCCCGTACAGCACCGCCCGCTGCGGCCCGCGCCCGTCCAGGAGAGGGACGAGCACGGCGACGACCACCGGCGCACAGCCCACGAACACGCCGGGCACCGCCGGTTCCGCCGTGCGCTCGGCCGCGAGGACGGCCAGGTTGAAGCCGACCATCCCGACCGCCGCGAGCACGGCGAGACGGCCCCACTGGCGGGGTTTCAGGGCCTGCAGCCGGTCGGCGACGCCTTTCCCGGCCGCCGGGAGCAATAACAGACAGGCCAATCCGTAGCGCAGGAACTGGCCGCCGGCGTACGGGTAGGCGCCCAGGACGCTGTTGGCGGTGAAGGACCCTCCGACGAGGACACAGGCGAGCGCGGCGAGCAGGGCTCCGCGCGTGGTGGTGGCGTTCATGAGGGCGACGCTAAGGAGCCGGGCGGCCCGGGAAGGAGTCCACTTCCGTGCCTGCGTGATGGACCACTTCCCGGGCCGGGGCGTCAGCCGATGTGGTAGCTGTCGCCGTAGACCTTCCAGTCCAGCGGCGGGTTGAGATCGAGGTTGCGCCGGTTCAGGAAGACGCGCTGGGCCGTGTCGACCCGGCTCGTGTCGCTGTGCGCCTCCTCCTGCTTCATGGCCCACACCCGTGCGTCCAGGAAGGCGTGGAGGTACGTCACCTCGTCACCGCCCTGCGCCGGCGGCTTCGCCGTCCGCAGGGCCCGCTTGCGGATGTTGCGGAAGCTCGTGGGGTCGCCGCCGTCGCCGTGCATGACGATGGCGTCGTAGTAGGCGAACTGGCCCAGCACGCGCAGCCCGTCCGCCTTGCCCTGCCGGACCGCGGGGTCGAAGTACACCCGGTCGCGCTCGTCGTCCTGGGCGCGGCGGAACTCGGCGTCCCGCGCCGCCCGGCGCCAGTCGCCGGGGAAGCCGGGGTCGAGCCCGTCGTGCGAGTCGGAGCCGTCGACCTCGCGCAGGGCCGGCAGGTACTTCTGGAGGACGTTGCCGGGCTTGCGGTCGGCGTAGAGCTCGACGAGATCCAGCATGTCGCCGGTGCCGGAGCAGAACCCGATGATGCCCGCGGTGTAGCCGCGGCCGTCGCCGATGTCCTCGATGTACTGGTACTGCGCCTTCCAGTCGAGCGAGGAGTTCTCCGCGCTCGACACGAGCTGCATGGCGATCTCCTTCTTCGCCGGGTCGTCGAGCCCGATCGCGCGCACGGATGCCGTGGCGTGCGACGGCCGCAGAAGCGGAGTGGCGGCCAGGGCCGCGCCGAACAGTGCCAGGGCGGTGCGGCGAGTGGCCGGGGCCGAGGGGTGTCTCACGGTGCCTCCAAGCGGAGTGGGGGGTTGGAAGAGCGGGCCGTGCAGAACTGATAGGAAGGTTTCCTATCACTGTGGGGGCACAGGGGAAACCACCGAGGTGAAAGTTCGTAGGGTCGAACAAGACGGTGCGCCCCTCCGCGGCCGCCGCGGTCTTCGGTGAGGGGTCACCTGGGTCGGCGCAGCGGACGGCACCGGCCCGAGGAGGTTCACCGGCCCATCGCAGAGGCTGAGCGACGCGGCGGGAACCAAGGGCCCCTCTCGCACGTCAACTCTTTGCCCACCAAGGGCCGAACGGTCGGACCGACCAGCCGGAGAGGGGAATCGCCATGGACGAGGCGACGTCGCAGCAGGGGAGCGAGGCGGAGGGTGCCGCCCGCCGGGCTCGCTTCGGCACACTGCCGGAGCCGGTGCGTGTGGAGGACATGGTCGAGGAGCGGGCGGCCAGCGTGCCCGACCCGGCGCGCACCGCCTACAACCAGGACGAATGGCTCGTGCGCTACTGCCTGTGAGGCGCCCCGCCGGAGGCCTGCCGGTCCGCGCCCAGGTCGCGCAGCCACCGCACGACGTCGTCGGCGTCCTGGGCGCGGGCGATGTCGAGCGGTGTCATGCCGTCGTAACCGCACCAGTGAGGGTCGGCGCCCTGTTGGTGGAGGAATTGCGCGGCGGGCAGGTGCCCGCCGTGGCAGGCGCCCCAGAGGGCGCTGGTGATCTCGTCCGGTGACGGCGGCTCGTCCGCCTCGACGAAGGCCCGGACCCGGTCGAGCAGGCCGAGCGTGGCGGCGTCCTGGAGGGTGACGCGGGCGCCGTGCTCGATCAGCCGGTGCGCCGCGCGCCACTGGCCGAATCCCCGGGCGTCGGCGAGCGGGCTGCCACCGCCGATGACCGCCCCCGGCGCCTCGATGTCGGCCCCGGCCGCGATGAGCGCGTCCAGCACGGGGACGTCGTTGTTGCTGGCGGCCCAGTGCAGCGGCGTCTCCGCGTGCGCACCGTCGAAGCGGGCCCGGGGGTCGGCCCCGGCGGCGACCAGGGTCGCGACGACCTCAGCACCCCTGGGGAAGTGACCGGGCCAGTCGGCCGCGATGTGCAGCAGCGTGCGCGTGCCCTTGCCGTCCTCGCCCTGCTCGGTGACGCGCGCGGTGGCCAGGCCGGGGTGGTCGGCGAGCAGCCGCCTCAGCCCGGGCAGATCCCCGGCCCGTATCGCCTCCGTGACGGCGACGGCCAACGGGTCCTGCGATGTCAGCGTCAGCAAGGAGGCCTCCCGATACCGTCCAGGGCTCCCGATTCTGCCAGCCGGCGCCCCGCGTCCACGGCCGTCCGCACAAAACGGCCGCGCCGCCGCCCCCGGCAGCCCCATGACCGCACCCCGGTTCTGCGCATTCGGCCACAAACCGGGCACCCGTAGGGAGGACATGCCCGCACGCTCCGCCAGGCGTGGCGTCGGGCAGGAGCAGGAGGACACCATGCCCGGGAGCACGGAGCACCCCGGCGCCGCCGGATCGCTGGACGACGTCCTGGGAGTGGCACTGGCCGACACCGTACGCGGCACCGGCGCGTCCATCGGCGGCCTCTACCTCATCGAGGAGGCCGAGCCGGTGCTGCGCCTGGTGGCCCTGTGCGGTCTGCCGCCGGCCTTCACCGCGCCCTGGCGGCGGCTGCCCCTCACCGCACCGGTCCCGGTCGCCGACGCGATCCACGACGACACCCTGGTCAGCGTCGCCGGCCAGGAGGAGATGGCCCGCCGCTACCCCCGCGCCGCCGCCGTCCTGCCCTACCCGTTCGCCCTGGCCGCCGTCCCGCTGACCGGCGTACGGCGCTCCTGGGGCGGCCTCGTGCTGATGTGGCCCGCCGGCCGGCCGCGCCGGATCTCGCCACGCGAACGCGGCCACATCACCTCCAGCGCCCGCCGCATGGCCCGGCTCCTGGACGACGCCGGCCGGCCACCGGCCCTGCCCGACGTGCCCCGCGTCGTCCCCGTGGACGCCACCCGTCACCCCGCGCAGACCGGTCTGGCCGCCGCCGACTACCTCGAACGCCTCCCCGAGGGCGCCCTGGCCCTCGACCTGGAAGGCCGCGTCACCTTCGTCACCGCCACCGCGGCCCGCCTGCTCGGCCGCGACGCCGACCGGCTCCTCGGCACCCGGCCCTGGCAGTCCCTGCCCTGGCTCGACGACCCCGTCTACGAGGACCACTACCGCACGGCCCTCGTCAGCCGCGCCCCCGTGTCCTTCACCGCGCTCCGCCCACCGGACCAGCCTCTGACCTTCCAGCTCTATCCCGACACCAGCGGCATCAGCGTCCGCGTCCTGCCGAGCGCGGAGCGGACCGAGGCCCTGCCGCAGCCGACCGGCGCACGGCCCCCCGTCGTGGCACCGACGGGACGCCTCTACCAACTCGTGCACCTGGCCGCCGCGCTCACCGAGACCGTGACCGTGCGCGACCTCGTCGCACTGATCGCCCACCAGATCCTGCCCGCCTTCGGCGCCCAGGGCCTCGTGCTGTCCGGAGTCGACGCCGGACGGCTGAAGATCACCGGCCACCACGGCTACCCGGCCGACGTCACGGAGCGGCTCGACGCCCTGTCCCTGGACACCGACCTCACCCCCGCCGGCCAGGTCCTCGCCAGCGGCACCCCCGCCTTCTTCGCCGATCCCGCCGAACTGGCCACCAGCTACCCCGAAGCACCGCAGATCAGCGGCAAGCAGGCCTGGGCGTTCCTCCCCCTGATCATCTCCGGCCGCCCGGTCGGCTGCTGCATCCTGTCCTACGCCCGCCCGCACACCTTCACCGCCGACGAACGCGCCGTCCTCACCTCGCTGTCCGGCCTGATCGCCCAGGCCCTCGACCGCGCCCGGCTCTACGACACCAAACACCGGCTCGTACACGAACTCCAGCGCGCCCTGCTGCCCCGGGCCCTGCCGCGCCTGCCCGGTCTCGACGTCGCCGCCCGCTATCTGCCCGCCGGCCACGGCACCGAGGTCGGCGGGGACTTCTTCGACGTCCTGCGTCTGAACGACACGACCGCGGCCGCCGTCATCGGCGACGTGGAAGGCCACAGCGTCGCTGCCGCCGCCCTCATGGGGCAGGTCCGCACCGCCATCCACGCCCACGCCACCGCCGGTGCCGCACCCGGCCAGGTCCTCGCCCGCACCAACCGGCTCCTGGCCGACCTCGACTCCGAACTGCTCGTCTCCTGCCTCTACGCCCACCTCGACCTGAGCCGGGGACAGGCGTCCTTCGCAAGCGCGGGACACGTGCCGCCGCTGCTGCGCCACGCCCGGCACCCCGCCGCCGTCCTCGACGTCGAGCCCGGCCCGCTGCTGGGCATCGACACCGGCGACGACTACCCCGTCACCACCGTGCCCCTGCTCCCCGGCACGACCCTCGCCCTCTACACCGACGGCCTCGTCGAACTGCCCGGCAGCGACGTCACCCGCACCACGGCCGATCTCGCCGGGCACCTGGACACCGCCGACGGACACGACCTGGAACGCCTCATCGACCGGCTCGTCCGCCACACCACACCCGGACAGCACACCGACGACATCGCGCTGATCCTCCTGCGCGTCTCCCGCCTGCGAGGCGCACCGGCATGAGGCCGAACCGGGCCCTCAGACCTGGTCGGGGTGGTTGTCCCGGACCCGCCGGGCCACGTCGCGCAGCTTGAGGTTGTGGTCCTGCGAGATGCGCCGCAGCACACCGAAGGCCTCGTCCTCGCTCATCCGGTGGCGTTCCATCAGGATCCCCATGGCCTCACCGATGGCGTGCCGGGTGTCCAGGGCGTGTTCGAGCTGGTCGACGGTGCGGGCGGTGGCCAGGGCGACGGCTGCGTGCGAGGCGAGCAGCCACCCCGCGGCCTCGATGTCCTTGCCGAACGCCCCGGGGCGGCGCGAGTAGAGGTTCAGCGCACCGAAGTCCTCCTCGTGGGTGTAGAGCAGAACGCCGGTCATGCTGCCGATCCCGAGGTCGCGGGCCGCCCGGCTGTACCGCGGCCAGGACGGCTGCGGCCGGGTCATGTCGGCGATCCGGAACAGCCGCTCCCCGTCCACGCGGCGCGCGGCGTCGAAGCACGGCCCCTCGCCGAGCTCGCCCTGCAGCCGGTCCGACTCCTCGACGATGTCGCCGCACACGGCCAGCGTCACGGCCCGCCCCTTCGAGACCGTGAGGATCCCCGCCGCGTCGCAGCCCTCGATCAGCTTCACCGCCGACTCCGCGATCGCGTCCAGCGTCGCCTGGACCGAATCCCGCTTGACCAGATCCCGGGCGAGCAGCGCCATCTGCTCGGCGTACCGCTGCCACTCCACCGCCATCACCGCCTCGCTCGCCGGTCCGCCCACCGTACTCCGCGCCGTTGCGTACGCCGTCCGTCCGATCCGCCGGGCGGCATGCCCTGTGCCGAGCCATGCAATCACCGGTACGCCGTCAGCAACAGCGCCACGTCGTCCGGCCGCTCCCGGGCCTGACGGGCCGTCCCCATCAACCGGTCGGCGAGATGCTCCACCGAATCCGCCGAGGTCTCGGACAACCGGCGCCGGACGGCGTCGATGCCCGTCTCGATGTCGCTGCCCGGCCGTTCCACCAACCCGTCGGTGTACAGGGCGAGAACGCTGCCGGGGGCCAGGGTAAGCACCGTGACGGGGTACACCGAGTCGGGCTGCACGCCCAGCATGACGCCGCCCGCGAGATCCAGTGTCTCGGCCCGCCCGTCGGGGTGGCGCAGCAGCGGCGGGGGATGGCCGGCCCGCACCGCGAGGGCCCGGCCGGTGGCCGGGTCGAGTTCGATGTAGCAGCAGGTGGCGAAGACGTCCGACTCCAGCTCGGTCAGCAGCCGGTTGGTGTGCGTGATGACCTCCTGCGGCGGCCGCTCGCTCGCGGCGAAGGCGTGCACCGCACTGCGCAACTGCCCCATCACCGCGGCGGCCCCGACACTGTGCCCCTCGACGTCGCCGATGACCAGGGCCACGCCCCGCCCGGTGGTGATCACGTCGTACCAGTCGCCGCCGATCGCCATGCCCTGCGTACCGGGCAGATAGCGGCCGGTGGTGCGCAGGCCCTCGACGGTGGGCAGCCGGTGCGGCAGCAGCCCTTCCTGGAGGCCGCGGGCGACGGCGGACTCCGAGTCGTAGAGCCGCGCCCGCTCCATCGCCTGAGCGGCCAGGCCGCTCAGCGCGGTGAGGGCGGAACGCTCGTCGGGGGTGAACCGGTGCGGGGTGTCCCAGCCGAGGATGCAGGAGCCGACCGAGCGGCCGGAGGCGATCAGCGGCAGGAACGACCAGGCGTTCATGCGGTCCAGGGTGATGCCCGGATAGGCGACGGAGAGGTCCTCGGGCGATTCGAAGAACAGCGGGAGCCGCGTGGTCAGCGCGTGGACGCCGGGCAGCTGCGTGTCGAGGGTGACGCCTTCGAACGGGGTGAGGAAGCCCTCCGGGTAGCCCGACTCCCACAACAGGTACATCCGGCCGTCGCGGACGGTGTACAGGGCGAGTTCCCGGGCGCCGAAGGCGGGCAGCAGCTGCTCGGCCACGGCTCGGCAGACGTCCTGCACGGTGACCGCCTCGGTGAGCACGCTCGCCATCTGCACCACGTGGTACAGCGCGCCGGCCCGCGCGGCGGCGACCGGCCCGGGCGGAGGCGCGGTGGCCGTGAGGCCGGGGCCGGTGGCGGTACCGGCCTCCGCCCCCTGCTCGGCCCCGGTGGGAGGCCCGGTCGGGAAGACCCGCCCGGTCAGCCCGTGCACGTCCGGGTAGAGCACGAAGCTCAGCCAGTTCCCGTCGGGATGCCGCACGAGGAAGGAGACCTGCTCCTGCGACAGCATCGCCGCCCGGTAGCGGTCCTCGTACGCGGGATCCCGGAGCCAGGTGATCACCTCCCACGGGTAGCGGCCGAAGAGGTCCTCGCGGCCGGAGCCCAGCAGTTCCTCACAGCGGCGGTTGGCGTAGGTCAGGCGGCCGTCCTGGTCCAGGGAGAAGAGCCCGTCGGGCAGCCGCTCGGCCGCTTCGGCCGCGGTGAGCCCGCCGCCCGCGTCGACGAGGGCGCCCACCAGGATCCGCGCCGAGCCGGGACCGCCGTGCACGAGGTGGCCCCACAACTCGACCGGCCGGTATCCGGTCCGCCCCTCGCCCCGGGATTCGTCGCGCACCCGGAAGTGCCGGGACCTGACGCGGCCGTCGGCCAGGGCGTCGTGCCGACTCTCCCGCAGTTCGTGCAGGTCGTCGGGGTTGACCCGGGCCGCCACGTCCGTGATGGTGCCGCCGTAGCCCGCCCGGTCGATGCCGAGCAGTTCGAGGGCCTCGTCGTCCGCCGTGCAGCGGTCGCTGTCCAGGTCCCAGTCGATGAGCCCGACCCGGACCGGGCGGGCGGCGGAGGTGGGCAGCCGGACGCTGATCGGGTCGTCGTCGTACTCGACGCGACAGGCGACGGCGTCCGGGCCCGGCCGGCCCGTGCCGAGGTGGTCGAGGCGCTCCTCCATGGCCCGCTCGGCGGGGCGCAGGGCGAGCTCCACCGCCTCCGCCTCCATCGGTGGCCGGGCCGCCGAGCGCAGGACGACCAGGACGCCCACGGCCTCGCCGCCGGTCCGGACGGGCTGGTAGGCGGAGCCGAAGGAGTAGGGGAGCCCGGCCGTGAAGTGCGGGAAGCGCACCATGGTGGCGCGCTCGTCCGGCAGCCACAGCGTCTCGTCGCGCCGGTAGGCCTCCGCCATCGGCAGGGCACCGCCCACCGGAACCCGCCACCAGCTCTTGAGCAGCGAGCGGGGCACTCCGGTGACCATCGCGAGCACGAGCGAGCGCCGGTCGCGGGAGCGCAGATAGACCAGACCGCCGTAGCCGTCGAGGTCCCGCACGGCCTCCACCAGCGGGTTCGTGAGGGCATCCTCGATCCGGCCCGAGTCCTCGCCCGGGCCCCGGCCGTCAGCCCCGTCCCGGCTCCGGCCACCGGCCGACAGCGGCCCGTCCGGTACGGCGGCTGCCTCATCCATGTCGCGTCCTCCCGGTACGGACGTACCGGACATCAATCGCTCCCCACCAGGATGTGCCATGGTCGGCGGTCCGGCGCGGCAAGTGCAACCTTTCGGTCCGCTCGGCCGTCTCACCCGATACCAGCGAAATGCAAGCCTCGGGGGCGGTAATGGTACGAATCGGAACAGCATGCGCGACTCTCGCACTCGTCGGCGCCACGGTGGGTGTGGCGTCCGTCCCGGCCGGCGCCGCACCGGCGGCCGGCACGCAGTCCACCACCCGCGCCACGGCGTGTCCGACCGGCTGGGGAAGCCTCGCCAAGACCGACGCCGGCGCCACGGTCGCACCGCTGACGAACGTCAGGACCGGCCGGCACACCTGCTTCGACCGGATGGTCGTCGACGTGCCCGGCGCGGGCAGCGGCGTCGGCTACCGGGTGCAGTACGTCGACCGGCTCTACCAGGACGGTTCGGGCCGCCAGATTCCCGTGGCCGGCGGGGCCGTCATCGAGGTGCGGGTGTCCGCGCCCGCGTACGACCCGGAGACCGGCGCGGCCACCTACCCCGGCCGGGTGGCGCGCCCGCTGCCGGGCGTGGACCTCACGGGGTACCGCACCTTCCGGGACACCCGGTTCGCCGGCAGCTTCGAGGGCGAGACCCAGATCGGCCTCGGCGTCCGGGCCCGGCTGCCCTTCCGGGTGCAGCAGCTGGACGACCGCGTCATCGTGGACGTCGCCCACAGCTGGACCGCCACGGGCTGACGCACGGAGCCCGGCTCGACGCGCCGGGCGCCCGGGCCGCGTCGCGAGGGCCGGGCGCTCGGTCACATTGCGCGGGCCGGCGCTCGGGGCGCGATGCGCGGGCCGGGCGCCGTGGGCGCGATGCGGCCGCCCGGGCCGAGCGCCCGGGCCGTGGTGCACAGGCTGAGCGCCGGGGCAACGGTGTAAGAGCGGGCGGACCGGGCGCCGGTGCCGACGGGCCGGTCGCCCGGGGCACGTTGCGCGGGCCGTGCACTGGGCCCAAGGTGTGTGGCCCGCCCGCGGTCGACGGGGCAGGCGCCTGGAACACGGTGTACGGGCCGGGTCACGGTCCATGGCCCGCGCGCACGGTCCATGGCCCGCGCGCACGGTCCATGGCCCGGGCGCCGGGTCGAGTGCCGGGCCCATGGCCCGTGGTCCGGGCGCGGGGGCGAAGGTGCACGGCTTGCGCACGCGGTTGACGGGGCGGGTGCCCGGATCAGGGTGTTCGGGTGGAGTGCCGGGGCCACGGTCCATGGTCCATGGACCGGGCGCCGGGTCGAGTGCCGGTCCCATGCCCCATGGGCTGGGCGCGGGGGCAAAGATGCAGCGCCGCGTACGCGGGCCGCGGGGCGGACGCCCGGATCAGGGCGTACGGGTCGAGTGCCGGGGCCACGGTCCATGGGGCTGGAGCCGGGGCCGAGGCGCACGGGGCGGGCCGGCCGAGCGCCGCAGCCGACGGGCCGAGCGCCCGGGGCACTGGACGGTTGCCCGACGGCCGGTCGCCTCAGCCGCCGCGCAGCCGGCCCAGCTCTTCGAGCGTCCGCGCCGCCGCGCCGGACAGGCGGGGCCGGTTGCGCACGAAGCGACGGGCGGCCCGTGCGGGCTCCCGGCCCAGCCAGTGGGCTGCTCCGCCCGGTACCGGCCGCACCGCCGCTCCCTCGTACACCCGCAGGTCACGGGTCTTGAGCGACTCCTTGTAGCGGGCCGGACCGCTGCCCAGGTCGACGGTCTCGACGCCGTCGGCCGCCGCGGCCTCCAGCATCCTCAACTGCAGCACGAGACCGGGGGAGTACTTGGCGTACGCGCGGTCGTACGCCGGGAACCACCAGGACAGCACGGTGCGCGAGCGCAGCCCGAAGTGCGCGGCGACGGGCCGGTCCGCGGCGTACAGAACGGACAGCACCCCGCGGCACTCCGGCTCCTCGCTCTCCCCGAGCAGCCCCACCAGCCCGGTGATCCACCCCTGCGCGAACCGGTCCCGCCGGCCGGTCCGCCGGTACTGCGCCGATTTCCACTCCATCAGCGCCCGCAGCGCGGCGGGGTCACGGGCGTCGTACACGAACCGCACCGGGCCGACCTGTCGGACCAGCCTGCGCTCCTTGGCCAGGGTCTGTCTGAGGAAGCCCGGTGACTGCGCCCGCAGCCGTCGCGTGTACGCCTCGAAGCCCTCGCCGATGTCGACGACCGGCGAGGCGAGCTCCTCGACCGCGTGCGGCACGAACACCTCCTGGCCGGCTTCCAGATTGTCGAACTCCCAGGACGACAGCCCGCAGACCTGTAACAGCCGGCGCGCGTCCAGCCGGATCCCGGGACGCAGCACGGCCCCCTGACTGTCGGACACCCCCAGGCCCACGGCCCGGCCCCGCCCCAGCACCCCCACCTCGTACGGGAAGAACCCCACCGGGGAACCGTCGTCCAGCAGCACCGCCACTCTGACCCCCGGCCTGACCTGTCCCACCGCCACGGTGAACGCCGGATCGAGAAAGGGATTCGCGGGGGCGCCGGACTCCGTCCGGATCTCCCGCCACATCTTCTGGTCGTTCGGACCGAGTTCGTCCGGCCTCAGAACGACAACGTGCTTTCCGGGCAACTCTGCCTCCTGTGTCATCGGCATGGGGACACACGAAGGCCTGCGCATCACCGCGATTCGGCACCAGGGCAGTACTCAGGCCGCACGGCGCAGGCCGTTGTCGGGACTGCCGTCACTCAGCAGCGAAACGTCTGCAACCGGGCGGCGCTCGGGGCGGATCCGACCGCCCCCGCACGCGGTCCCGTTCCCGTCGCACGGAGGTCCGGGCCGTCCCGGCTCGGCACGGCCGCTCCGGCCACCGTCGCACTCACTCCGACCGCCCCCGCGGCCCGCGGCGTGCGCGCCGCGAGCCGCCGCCCGGACGGCTCCTCCTCGCACGGACACGGCTCCTCGGCCTCTTTGGCCCCTTCGGGCCCGGCACCCCACGCCGCGTCCGGCTCCACCGTGGCCGCGACTGCCGCGCGCCCCTCGCCCGAGAGCCCCGGGGCGACGAGGTGCAGCAACAGCAGGCAGGCCACCAGGCCCACCACCGCTGCCCAACGTCGCCGCACCATCAGACCCCTGACCTGCGTTCCGGCGGGGGAGCACGGAGTGGACTCGACCCCAGGGCCGGCGCCGGCCCTGCCCCCCGACACGGCCGGCTGCGCCTTCCAGTAGGCCGAGCCCGACTCCACCCCGTCAAGCCCCGGTGTGACGATTCGTCCCACTCGGCCGGTTGCCACCGGAAATCCAACGGAAAGCGCTGCCGTCGAGCGGGTGTTCAGCCGCCCGCGCTCAGCACGTCACCCGGCTTCGGCGCCCGCACGTTCAGCGGCTCGTCGAAACCGCTGAACGACGTCGTCGTCTGCTGTGCGGCGCTCTTGTAGACCGTCTTCAGCAGATACGGCTCGCCTTCCCGGGCGACGTAAAAGGTGTACGTCCCCGCCTTGTCCGCCTTGTCGGTGACGATCAGTTCGATGGCCTCGGTGTCTCCGACGCGCGCTGATCCGCCCTTCTTCGCCGTGCCGAACGAGTCGAAGGGCCGTTCGCAGGAGGCGAGTCCGCCGCCCGCAGCAGCCTGCTTCACGGGCGTCTTCACCCAGAGGTGCTGCTCGCCGGTGATGCCCGGCTTGTTCTTCCACTTCTGCAGGTAGGCCCGGTCCGGGCGGACGTAGTCGGTCTCGTCCACGCGGATCTGTTCCAAGGTGCCGCCCTTGGATCAGGTCGTCCTGGACCGGCACCGGCCGTCCAGGTCGGTCTCGAGGTGGCTGGTGACCGTGCCGCTGCTCGTGGTGCGGTTGGTGATGTCGACGGTGACGGAATTCAGCATCCGCATCCTGGAGTTGGCCTCGTCGAGGATGTCGCCGGCGGATCTGTCCTCGCCGGTGCCGCCGCCCCCGCACCCGGCCAGGGCCGCGCTCGCCAGCAGACAGAGCGCGGTCGTCGTCACGGTGGCCATGGTCCGCACGGAGCCCCCTGTTGATCGTGTCGGCCGATGATCAGCAGGGGAGCTTACCCGTCCGCCTCGGTACCAGTGGTTCGTCACGCAACCTTGGCCGGGTAATCGCCCCGCGGCTCGGCGGCCATCAGACTGTCTCCAGACGGGCTGCGGTTCACCGCGCCGGTGACCTTTTCTGGTCGGTGAGAACGGCTCAGGGAAGTCGACCCTGGTGGAGGCGCTGACGGAAGACTTCGGCCTGGACTCCTGTGGCGGCTCCCACGACTGGCGCTACGCCTCCCCGCGTGGCAAGTCGGAGCTCGGCGAGCGTATGAGGTTCGACGCGGCCTCGCGCGGGCGCCATACGGCCACCAGATGGTCGACCCGCAAGGGCTTCTTCCTGCGGCGCTCTCCTTTGATGCTCGGATCCGCCAGTGAAGCGCTCACCCGCCCCCTGCGCTGCTCAGCTTCTTCTTCATGGTCTTGTGCTTATAGACGTTGACGGTGTTGTTGAAGTCGCTGACAGAGAAGTTGATCAGCCCGTTGCAGAGAAGGAGACATCCGCCGGGGGTGGGGCCTGGCGGCGGGGCAGACGTGATCTGGACGGTCGTGGTGTTGCTGGAGGCATCGCACTCTGTGTTGCCGTTGTAGGCGGCGGTGATGCCGTGGGAACCGGTGGTGGTGAACGTGACGGTGTAGCTGGCCTGGCCGTTCGCATTGACCGGCACGGTGTCGAGCAGGGTGCTGCCGTCGAAGAACGTCACGCCGAGCCCGCCGGTGGGATCGGCGGGACAGTCGACCGTGGCTGTCAGTTGCACCGGAGCACCTACCTCAGCGGACTGTGGAACGGCAGTCACTGTGGTGCTGGACGCTACGGCCCAGGCGGGCGAGGCAAGGCCCAGTACGGCTGCCAAGGCTGTGGCGACGACCAATCGCCCTCTGCGTGGTGTGATCCTCACTGGTTCGGCTCCTTGTGTGCGCCGGCCCGCGGACTGCGGATGCCGTGGCAGCTTCACGCTAGGGGGATCTCTGTTGCCGTCCTGGAAGGAGCGCCCACTAGTAACCTGGTTGGATCAGTCGCATGAGCCGCTCGTCGGACCGGCGAGTGTGGGAGCGGTACAAAGGGCCGTGCGTACGCGGTGTGTGCGGCGGCTCCTTCGGCCCGGGGCAACTTGGTGTCAGATGCCGGGCGGGGCGTTGCGGGTGTAGGTCAGCCCTGGGCTGGTGCCGCCCGCTGTGGTGACGGTCACGGTGACCGAACCTGCCGCTCCTGCGGGTGCGACCGCCGTGATCTGCGTGTCCGACACGACGGTGAACGGGGCGGCCGTAACTCCGAAGACGACTGCCGAGGCTGTGGACAGGTTCGTGCCGATGAGGGTGACTACGGTGCCCGCGGATGTCGGACCGTTGGTGGGCGCCAGTGCTGTCAGGGTGGGGGCGGCGGCATAGGAGAAGGCGACGGGGTTGCTTGTGCCGCCCGGAGTGATCACCGTGATCGGTGAACTGCCCGAGCCGGGCGGGGCGACGGCTGCGATCTGGGTCGCTGATACCACGGTGAATGAGACGGCGTTGATGTTGCCGAATCGCACGTTACTGGCGTTGAGCAGGTTGCTCCCGGTCAGCGTGACCGTCGTGCCCCCGGCCGCCGGCCCCTGGGCGGGTTCAGCACTGCTGAGGACGGGAGGCGCCGCGTAGAAGAAGAAGGCGTCCGGGGCGCTGGTGCCTCCCGGTGTCGTGACGGTCACGACGGCGGCCCCGGCATTTCCGGCGGGTGTCACGGCGGTGATCTGGGTGGCCGAGTTCACGGTGAATGACATCGCCGGGGCTCCGGCGAAGCTGACCGTGGTGGCTCCGGTGAACCCGGTTCCAGTGAGGGTGACACTGGTGCCGCCCGACGTCGGGCCGTTGCCGGGCGTCACACCCGTGACCACCGGTACCTGCGCCATCACGTAGGTGAACGTCACCGGGTTGCTGTTGCCGGTTGGATTGACGACGGTCACCGCCGTCGCTCCTGCTGCGCGGGGCGGGCTCACTGCCGTGATCTGCGTGGCCGAGTTGATGGTGAAGGAGGTGGCGTTGGTGCTGCCGAACCGTACGGCTGTGGACCCGGTCATGCCGGTGCCGGTGAGGGTGACGGTAGTACCCCCAGTGGTAGGCCCCTGCGAGGGATTGATGGTATTGATCGTGGGCGGCATGAGGATGCTCCTATGGCAGCCGGGGCGAAGCCTGGTACGACGGGCATGCCGGTCGGGGCCCGCGGGGCGCCGTGTCTGGGACTTTGGCACATCAGAGCCGTCTGTCCGCTTGGGCTCATGCGGTCGGACGGCGTAGAGGGCGGGGAACCGCCGTTCGTGAAGTGATGGCCGAGGGAAGCTGCCGCCCGGTGAGGACCGGACGGCAGCGTGATCGAGGGTCAGATACCGGGACCGGCGACGTACGTGTACGCGCCGCCCGCTGTGTCGGAGCCGGCCGGGTTGGCCACCACCACGTCAACCGCGCCGACGGTGCCAGGCGGGGTCACCGCGGAGACCGTGGTGGAGTTCACCACGGAAAACGGTGCCGGGTTGCCGTCGAAGGTGACCGACTCGGTGGAGTCCAGGTTGGTGCCGGTGATGGTCACGCCGGTACCGCCGGACGCCGGCCCGGAGGCCGGCACGACGGCCGTCACGGTGGGGGCGTCCACGTAGGTGTAGGACAGACCGTTGTTCGTCCCGCCTGCGGTGGTCACGCTGACGCCGACCGGGCCGGCCGCCGCGCCCGCCGGCACAGTGACGGTCAGCTGGGTGTCGGAGACGACCGTCGGGGTGGCGGTGTTGGCGCCGAAGGACACACCCGTGGCCGTCGCCAGCCCAACACCGTTGATCGTGACCGTGTTGCCGCCCGCCAGAGTGCCGGACGTCGGCCCGAGTGAGGACTTGAACGGAGCACTGACGTAGAAGAACGGGATCGGGTTGCTCGTGCCGCCCGGAGTGGTCACGGTCACCCCGACGCTGCCGGCGCCTGACGGCGATAAGGCCGTGACCTGGGTCGGCGAGACGTTGGTGACGTTGGTGGCCGGCTTGCTGCCGAAGCGGACGGCGGTGGTGCCGGAGAGGTTGGTTCCAGTGATGGTCACCGGCGTGCCACCGCCGGTGGATCCCTGGTTCGGAGAGATGGGCATGGACGACTCCTCGCTCACATGACAAGGACAGAGACTCAACGAAGCCGGGGGATCACAGGGGCATCGTCCGCGGAAGACCCTCGCGGAGGACCGACATCTGAACTGCGGCACCGGGCCGAGGGAGTTCAGTCGTCGGTGCACAGAGAAAGAACCGGCAGACGCCGCCCCTTGATGTGATCCCCGGTTATGGGATGGGCGGCCCACCGGTTCGCTACTTCAAGTAGCCCACAAGAAGGAGACTCTGACAAGGGGTCAGTCACGGCAAAAATGGCTGGCTGAGCTTGGCCGTAGCGAGCGCTTGTGTACCACCGGCTTGCGCGCCCGTCGGCACCCAAAACACACCAGTCGGCGCCGAGCAAGCGGCGCCGACTGGCTATCCAACCCCTCCCGGGATGCCCATCGTGCCCCGGATGAGCTGCTCTCTCCCCACGTGTGAAGGGAACAGTCATGGCCGGCGTCACGCTTCCCGAGGGGTACGGGCTGCCCATTGGTTGGAATACGCCCAGTAACGCAGGACCCCGGCATATGCGACAAGGCCCAGAGCTCCCCATCACTCGATCGGAGCAGTCGGTCGAGTCGCCGATCGAATGACGCCGTCGCGATCGACACAGCAGTCGCCGCCGGCTCGAGAGCGGCGGCCCTGCCGGCAGCACCTCGTGTGGGTCGGTGAAGTCCAGGGCGCCGAAGACGCTGTAGAGCACGTCGTACGCGCCGGGCGTCGCCTGCTGGTGGGGCACCGCGCCGGACTGCACGATGCGCGGACGTGGCGCGAGGTGGGCGTAGAGGTCGGTTGTCATGGCGTGCCGGGCGGGCGAGACGTCGACGGCGACGACTTGGCGGTCTGGTGATGACAGCCGGGCATGTCTGCGGCGCTGATGGCGGCCCGGAGGTGATCCGGCGGCCAGAGGCGGCAACCGCCCGGCGATCGCTGTCCGGGAGTCAGGTCTAGGTTTTCCGGGCCAGTCCGGCGGCGATGAGGTGTTCCCAGACCGTGAGCTCTCGTCTTTCGCCGCCGTTCCACGGATTGTCGGTCTCATCGGGACGCCACAGGGACGCGGGGACGATCCCGGGTTCGAGGATCTGCAGGCCGTCCAGCAGGGAGGCGATCTCCGCGTCCGTGCGCCACCGGCCGCGGCCGAACGTCTGCTGGAGGACCTTCTCGGCCTCCATGGTCTCCGGGTTGTTGCCGGAGCGGAAATGGCTGATGAAGAAGCAGCTTCCGGACGGGACTTGGTCGCGCCAGTAGCGGACGATGCCCGCCGGGTTCTCGTCATCGTTGACGTGGTGAAGGATCGCGCTGAGGATGACGGCGACGGGGAGGGCGAAGTCGATGACTTCGAGCGTGGCGGGGTGAGAGCGGATGGCTTCAGGGTTGCGCACATCGACCGCGACGACGCGGGTCCGGTCGTTGTTCTCCAGCAGGGCGCGGCCGTGGACCAACACCTGGACGTCGATGTCGACGTAGACGACCCGGGACTCGGGAGCGTGCCGTTGCGCGACCTGGTGGACGTTGTCCGCGGTCGGCAGGCCACTGCCCAGGTCGATGAACTGCCGAATACCGGTGGTCTTCGCGATCTCCCTGACCGCCCGGGTCAGGACCGCGCGGTTGGCGAAGGCGATGGCCACCGAACCGGGCAGGTCGCGCTTGAACACGTCGCCGATCTCACGGTCCACGGCGTAGTTGTCCTTGCCGCCGAGCAGGTAGTCGTAGACGCGGGCGATGCTGGGCTTGGCCGGGTCGATGGAGGAGCCTTCGTACGTCATGGCGGTCATTCTTTCCGCAACGTCGCCTGAGTGCCCTCGTTTTGGTCCGCATGCTCTTGTCGCCGAAGCATGAGCGGGGTTCGAGAAGGAGAGGGGCGGAGTGCTGGTGGCGACCCCGGCAGCTGTATCGCCTGTTCGCCGCCGTGGGTGAGGACTATGATCACCAGCAAGGCGGGGTCGTAGCACAGAGGTAGTGCGCCGCGACAACATCTCGGAGGACGTCGGTTCGAATCCGACCGCCCCGCCCCTTCCAGTGGCTCGTCACACAGCCTTGGCCGGGTAATCGGTCCATGAACGGATCGGTGAGTTGGGCGCGTGGGTCGTCTTCGGCTCGGCACGGGCATTGCGCCAGCGGACGTAGGCGGCGATGGCCGCGTTCTGCTCGTCGTGGCTGCGATGGTCGGTGCCGTTGCGTGCGAAGTAGCGCAGGGCCGCGAACTCGGCTTCGATCCAGTTCAGCCAGGAGCCGTAGGTCGGCAGGAAGACCAGCTCGACGTCGTTGCCGGCCGCCCGGGCGCGGACTTTGGCGTGCTTGTGCGGGGAGAAGTTGTCCAAGGTCCCGGAGACAGTCTGATGGCCGCCGAGCAGCGGGGCGATTGCCGGCCAAGGTTGCGTGACGAGCCACTGGATTCGTGGACCGGCTCGATCGCCCTGCCCAGCGTGTCGAGCCGGTCGTCGGGGGGTCCTCCGGCCGGGTGGAGGCGGACCGTGTTCACCCCGGCGTCGCGCCAGACACGCAGGCGCCGCCGGACCATCTCCTCCGTGCCGATGAGCGTGGTGGCCAGCACCATCTCGTCGGTGACCAGACCTGCCGCACTGTCCCGTCGCCCGCCTGCCGGCGCCGCCGGACCTCCGCCGCG
Source organism: Streptomyces luteogriseus (assembly GCF_014205055.1). Taxonomy (NCBI): domain Bacteria; kingdom Bacillati; phylum Actinomycetota; class Actinomycetes; order Kitasatosporales; family Streptomycetaceae; genus Streptomyces; species Streptomyces luteogriseus. Next base: position 278,878 of record NZ_JACHMS010000001.1, on the reverse strand, counting down.
ACCTCGGCCCAGCCCTGCCGGATGTGGGCCCGGTTGTAGAAGTTGGTCGACGCGGAACCCATGCTGCCCAGGCTGAAGGCGAGTTCCCTCTTCCGCCCGGCGACCATGGCGGCCAGTGCCTCCTCGTCCCGGGCGAAGGCGACCTCCGCGCCCTGGCAGACCTCGAACCCGGCAGGCGCACGGCCGGCGGCGGCCAGACCCCCGTCCAGGGGAGTGAAGCAGGCCTCCGCCGCGCCCTCGGGGACGAAGCTGGTGCCGAGCCAGCCGTCCGCGACCTGGCCGGTCAGCCGCAGCATGGCGGGGGACAACGCGGCCAGGTGGACGGGCACCGGGTGCTCGGCACGCATGGACAAGCGCATCGGCACGGCCTCCCCGCCGGGAAGCGGAATGTCGAACTCCGAGCCGCTGCAGGAGATCTTGCCGCCGTCGACGACCTGCCGCACGATCTCCACCGTCTCCCGCATCCGTGCCAGAGGACGGGCGAACGGCACCCCGTGCAGGCCGTCGATCACCTGCGGCCCGGACGGGCCGAGCCCCAGCAGGAACCGGTTGCCGGACAGATTGGACAGGGTGATCGCCGTCTGCGCCAGGGCGACCGGTGGGCGCGTGCCGACCTGCATGACTCCCGAGCCGAGCAGCATCCGCTCCGTGCGGGCGGCGTAGAAGCCCAGGGCGGACGCGGCGCCGGAACCCCAGGCCTCCGAACTCCCCCTCCGGATCGCACGCGACGACGATCGATGTCGTCTCCCACTCCCCGAACCGTTCGTGCCTGCTCCGGCCGACGAACCGGGCTCCCACGGTCGGCCCGGACGCACCCTCCGACCAGCGAGCCGACTGCAGCTCCTCGCTCATCTCCGGCATCCGCGTCACATCCGACATCAGCACCCACACCCTCCCCGGTGGGGCGGCGACCCACGTCGTCCCCTCGACCGTCGGTTGGTCCGCGTACCGCGCACCCGTCCACTCCATCGGCGCCGGCCTCCTCGTCGAAAGGAACGGTGATGCAAGAGTTGCGTCATGAGACTCAAGTGTTCAAGGACGCTTGGGGACGAGGGAGGTGAGAGGGTGCGCGGATGTACTCCGGTGCCCGGAACGGCGCCGGCCGGGCCGCGTACGCTACCGATGGCTCCGCCCCCAGGGATCTTCACCCTGTCGGGCCCGGCGGCGGGGGAGCCATCCAGGACGGCGGTGGCGGAGCCGACGCGTCGGCGGGCACCATGGGCACGGCGGGGCGCGGTCCCGGGAGTCCGCCCGCGCCGGCCTTCGAGCGGAGGACGAGATGGGAACGGCGATGGACGAGCGGTTTCACCGCCGGCAGAGATGGGCGGCCAGGGGCGCCCTGGCCGCGGCCGCGCTGGCGGCGCTGCTGCCGCTCGTCTCCGGCGGTCTGCGGGGGCTGCTCCTGCTCGTGGCGGGCCTCGCGGGACTCGCCCTGACCGCGGCCGCGCTCTGGTGGGTGCTGTCCCGGCGGGGAGCGGTCCGCATCGCATCGGCCGCGCTGGCCGTCGTCGCGCCCGTCGGCCTTGTCACCCTCTTCGCCGCCGCGAATCTGCTCTGGGTGGTCTTCCTCTCCCTGCTCCTGTGGTGCGGGGCGGTCTGGAGCGGCCGCTACGCCCTGCGCAGCACGGGCCTGCGGACGGTGCGGGTCAAGGAGTACCGCACACCGCCTCCGCTGCGTCCCTTCCTGCTGCTCAACCCGCGCTCCGGCGGTGGCAAGGTCGAGAAGTTCAACCTGCGGGAGAAGGCCGAGTCGCTGGGCGCCCGGGTCGTCCTGCTCGACGCGGACCAGCACCAGGACGTCACCGCCCTGGCCAAGGCAGCCGTTGCCGACGGAGCCGACCTCCTGGGCGTCGCGGGCGGCGACGGCACCCAGGCCCTGGTCGCCGCCGTGGCGGCGGAACACGGCCTGCCGTTCCTCGTCATCGCCGCCGGCACGCGCAACCACTTCGCCATGGATCTGGGCCTGGACCGGGACGACCCCGCCACCTGCCTCGACGCCCTCACCGACGGCGTCGAACTCCGTGTCGACCTCGGGTTCGCCGACGATCGCCCGTTCGTCAACAACGCCTCGTTCGGCGTCTACGGGGCCGTCGTCCAGAGCCCCGGCTATCGCGAGGACAAGGTGGGCGCGGCCCTGGAGCGCCTGCCCGACCTGCTCACCCGGCAGAGCGGCCCGCGTCTGACGGCCACCGCCGACGGCATCACCGTCACCGACCCGCAGGCGATCCTGGTCAGCAACAACGCCTACCGCATGGACGACCCCTTCGGTTTCGGCCGGCGCGAGCGGCTCAACTCCGGGCGGCTGGGTGTGCTCGCCGTCCGCGTGGACAGCGCCGTGGAAGCGGCTGAACTCCTGCTGTCTCCTCGCCCGGAGGGGCTCACCGTGCTCACCGCGCAGCACGTCGTCGTCGATGCCGACGAACCGCAGCTGGAAGTCGGCCTCGACGGGGAGGGGCTCACCATGCCGGCTCCCGTCCACTGCCGCGTCGCGCGCCGCGCCCTGCGGGTCCGGGTGCCCCGCAACCGCCCGGGAGTCCCGGAGGCGCCCCCGCGTCTCGACTGGCGCCGGCTGCGAAAGCTGGCCGCAGCGGTCGGCCGCACCGCCGTGCCCAGGCGTTCCCGGCACACCTGAGCGCCGGCAGGGCCGTCACACGCGAGGCCCCCCACGCCGCACGGCGTGGAGGACCTCGCGCCTCGCGCCGGTCAGGCCTCCTTCGGCCCGGCCTGCTGCACCACCTCGAAGGACCACAGTGTGGAGCCGCTGGCCGCGGGCTTCGGGCGCTCGCCGCCCTCGCCGTCGCCTTGGTGCGCGCTCTTCATCGGCCCCTCCATCCAGGCCTGGAACGACGCCTCGTCACGCCAGCGCGTGTAGACGAGGTAGGTGTCGGTGCCCTCCACCGGGCGGAGCAGCTCGAACCACTCGAACCCGTCGGAGTTCTCCACGGCGTGCGCACGGGAGGCGAACCGCTTCTCCAGCGTCTCCCGCTGCTCGGCGGGCACGGTCAGCACGTTGATCTTGACTACGCTCATGCGCCCCATCTTGCCCGATGGCGCATCTGCACAGGTCGAGTCCCCGCCTGCGTCATGTTTTGAACGTGTTCAAAAGTGAGTTAGAGTCGCTGTCACACGTCGAGGGGGAGACTTTCATGAAGTTCGTGATGCCCGGCGGCACCGGGCAGGTCGGTACGGTCCTGAAGCGCGCGCTGAGTGCGGCGGGACATGACGTCGTGGTGCTCAGCAGGCGCCCTGCAGGGCCCGGTGAAGTGCACTGGGACGGGGAGACCGTGGGGCCCTGGACGGCCGAGATCGAGGGCTGCGACGTCGTGGTCAACCTGGCCGGCCGGAGCGTCAACTGCCGCTACACGCCCGCCAACCTCCGGCAGATGATGGACTCGCGGGTCCACTCCGCGCGGGTCGTGGGCGAGGCGATCGCCGCGGCCGGCCGCCCGCCCCGGGTCTGGCTGCAGATGAGCACCGCGACCGTCTACGCCCACCGACTCGACGCGCCCAACGACGAATCCACCGGCGTGATCGGCGGCACCGAACCCGGCGTCCCCGGCTACTGGGGATACAGCGTCGACATCGCCAAGGCCTGGGAACGCGAACAGGAGAGCGCCGACACCCCCCGCACGCGGAAGGTGGCCCTGCGCGCCGCCATGGTGATGAGCCCGGACCGCGGCGGCGTCTTCGACGTCCTGCTGCGGCTGGCCCGGCTCGGCCTCGGGGGCCCGGTCGGCGGCGGCGCCCAGTACGTGTCCTGGATCCACGACCGGGACTTCGCCCGGGCCGTCGAGTTCCTCGTCGCCCGGGACGACATCGAGGGCCCGGTCAATCTCGCCGCACCGGAGCCCCTGCCACACCGCGCCTTCATGCGCGCGCTGCGCGCCGCGGCGGGTGTCCCGGTGGGCCTGCCCGCGACACGCTGGATGGCGGAGATCGGCGCGTTCGTCGTGCGCTCGGACACCGAACTGCTGCTGAAGAGCCGCCGCGTCGTCCCCGGCCGCCTGCTCGAAGCGGGCTTCGCCTTCGAGTGCCCCGAGTGGCCGCAGGCCGCGGACGACCTGGTGCGACGCCTCCGCGGCCGTGCGGTGCGGTGACCTCGGGTCAGCTCCGCCCCTTGTCCTGCTCCAGTGCCTTGCCGGTCATGTCGGTGACCTGCCCGGCCGGCGGCGCGTCCGCCTCCACCTCGGTACCGAAGTCGGTGAAGTCCATGACCGTGCGCACCGTGACCTTCTCGGGCGCGGACGAGGCGTCGGAGGAGGATCGCTGCGTCGCCTGGGGGGCCTTCACGGTCATGTCGATCTGCTGACGGCGCATCCGGCCCTCGTCGTCCAGCCATACGTCCATCGGCAGGGTCGGGCCGACCTGCTCGCGCAGGGTGTCGCCGTCGGGAAGCCCGGCGACGTCGACGGAGACGCGGTAGTGCGTGGTCTTCACCCCATTGACCGTCGCCGAACCCTTCTCGGTCACGTCCTTGTCGGTGATCGCCTTGGCGTACGCCGCGGACTGAGCCGGATCGCTCATGGACTGGTTGTCCGTGCCCTGTCGCGCGGCGACCTTCCCCAGGTCGATCTTGATCCAGGGCTTGCCGCCCGGCGCCTGCCCCTTGGGCATCTTCTGGTAGAGGACCCGGTCGATGACGCGCTGCTCGATCTGCTGCCCCTGCGCCGTGACGGTCATGACGCTGTCGCCGTCGTCCAGGTCCACCGCACCCTGCCCGTTCGCGGTCTGTGAGGCACCCCGGCCCGAGGTCTGCACCCGCAGCTTCACCTTGGCGGTGTCCTCCTCGGCCGTCCTGTCGTAGGCGGAGCGCACCGCCCGCGTGCCCTCCTCCCGGGTGCCGGCGCTCGCCTTCGCCGAGGTGCCCCGCGTACCGTCGTCCGAGCCGCCGTCGTCGCCGCAGCCGACCAGCACCGTCCCCGCCAGCACCCCGGCGACGCCTAAGGCACAGACCCGCCTGCCGTTGCCCGCCCTGTTCATCGAACCAGCTCCTCTCAGGTGTGTGGTGCGACCCAAGTGCCCAAACCGGACACGAACACACCTGTGCGGCGGAGGAGTTGGATACCGGGAGAAACGGGTGTCCCGGTCAGTGGCGGCCCCTGAGCTTGCCGAGCAGACGCTGGGCCTGGGCCCGCTTGCGGGGGTCGGCCGCGGCCCGCCGCGCCTGGTCCACGGCCCGCCGTCCCTGCGGGCTCCGGGCGAACTGCTTGATGCGATCCAGCATTCCGGCCATGACGCACCTTCCTTCCTGTCGTGATGTCGACTGTCTGTCATGCGCCTACCCCTTCGACGAGCCGCTCAGGCACGCCCTGGCCCGGTCGGCGCGCGACCGAATGTGTTTGCGGCCGGAGTCAGAGGCAAGTCGGTGTCCATGACTGAAGAGAACAAGCGCACGAATCAGAAGGCGACCACCGTAGGGACCGCGGAGTCCAAGGCCCGTCGCACGGCGGACAAGGCCACCGCGCCCGCCTCCCAGGCGGCGAAGGGCGCCGCGGGCAAGGCCGGTGAGGCCGCGTCAGCCGCCAAGTCCGGCGCGGAGCGCTCCGCCGAGACGGCGAAGACGGCCGCACAGACCGCGGCCAAGGGCGTCGAGGCCGGCCGCCAGGCGGTCGTCACGGCCTCGGGGCACGTGGCGACCACGGCGAAGACGGCCTGGACGGTCATCGCCCACCGCAAGTTCGTGGCCGCGGGCGTCGGAGCCGGTCTGACCGCCCTGAGCGCCGCGTCCTACGCCGTCGGACGCCGTGCCGAACGCGGCGCCCACGGTCCCCTCACCCGCCTGACCGGCGGTCGGATCTGACCACCGGCGGCGCGATGGACGTGCCGGCGCGAGGGGAGCAGGCGGCGCGGCGCGCCACCGGGCGTTCCGGTGGTCCGTAGCGCCGCCTTCCTCGTGCTCCGCGCCGCTCCCTGCCGCAGGGCCCGGCGCAGATCCGTCCCTCACCGGGGTGCCCCCCTCGCGCGTCACCGCCGTGACGAGGAAGGATGTGACCGCAACCGAAGGATCAACCCATGCGGAGGAGCGGGCCCATGCAGCACGAGCGAGCGGGAAGTCCGGCCGGACCCGAGGATCTCGTCGACGTCGCTCGGCTGGTCACCGCGTACTACGCGCGCCGGCCCGACCTGGACGACCCGGGGCAGCGCGTCACGTTCGGGACCTCCGGACACCGCGGATCGTCACTGGCATCCGCGTTCAACGACGACCACATCGCCGCGACCAGCCAGGCCATCTGCGAGTACCGTGCCGGCCAGGGCATCGACGGCCCCCTCTTCCTGGGCGCCGACACCCACGCCCTGTCGGAGCCCGCGCGCGTGACCGCCCTCGAGGTGTTCGCCGCGAACGAGGTGACCGTGCTGATCGACGACGCGGACGGCTACACGCCCACCCCGGCCGTCTCGCACGCCATCCTCGCCCACAACCGTGGCCGCGCCGCCGGCCTCGCGGACGGCGTCGTCGTCACGCCCTCCCACAACCCGCCCGCCGACGGCGGGTTCAAGTACAACCCGCCCAGCGGAGGCCCCGCCGCCTCCGACGCGACCTCCTGGATCCAGGACCGGGCGAACGAGATCATCCGGGGCGGCCTGAAGGACGTACGACGCGTCCCCCACGCCCGCGCCCTGGCCGCACCCACCACCGGCCGCTACGACTTCCTCGGCACCTACGTCGCCGACCTGCCCGACGTGCTCGACCTGGACGCGATCCGCTCGGCCGGCATCCGGATCGGCGCCGACCCGCTCGGCGGGGCGTCGGTGGCCTACTGGGGCCGCATCGCCGAACAGCACAACCTCGACCTGACCGTGGTCAACCCGCACACCGACCCCACCTGGCGCTTCATGACGCTGGACTGGGACGGCAAGATCCGCATGGACTGCTCGTCGCCGTACGCGATGGCCTCGCTCATCGAGCAGCGCGACCGCTTCCAGATCTCCACCGGCAACGACGCCGACGCCGACCGGCACGGCATCGTCACCCCGGACGCGGGCCTGATGAACCCCAACCACTATCTGGCCGTCGCCATCTCCTACCTGTACGCCCACCGCGACCGCTGGCCGGCCACCACCGGCATCGGCAAGACCCTGGTCTCCTCCGCCATGATCGACCGGGTCGCCGCCGACCTGGGCCGCGAACTGGTCGAGGTGCCCGTCGGCTTCAAGTGGTTCGTGGACGGACTGGCCGGCGGCACCATCGGCTTCGGCGGGGAGGAGTCCGCCGGGGCGTCCTTCCTGCGCCGGGACGGTTCCGTGTGGACCACCGACAAGGACGGCATCCTCCTGGCGCTGCTCGCCTCCGAGATCACGGCGGTCACCGGGAAGACCCCCTCCGAGCACTACGCGGCGCTGACCGCCCGCTTCGGCGAACCGGCCTATGCGCGCATCGACGCCCCCGCGACCCGCGAGGAGAAGGCGCTGCTCGCCAAGCTCTCCCCGGCCCAGGTCAGCGCGGACACCCTGGCCGGGGACGCGGTCACCGCGGTGCTCACCGAGGCCCCCGGGAACGGCGCGGCCATCGGCGGCATCAAGGTGACCACGGACAACGCCTGGTTCGCGGCCCGCCCCTCGGGCACCGAGGACGTCTACAAGATCTACGCCGAGTCGTTCCTCGGCCCCGACCACCTCGGCCGGGTCCAGGAGGAGGCCAAGTCCGTCGTGCTGGCGGCCCTGACCGGCTGACCACGAGCACACCACAGCCCGGGCCACCGCACGCGGCCCGGGCTGTCCTTGTCGCGCGTCAGCCGCGCAGGCTGCGGGCGGGCAGGACGACGTGCGCCGCCGAGGCCATCGCGGCCTCGTCCGAGGTGAAGGCGGCGAGCGCCTCGGCGTCACCGGGCTCGGCGCCCTCCGGCCACGGACGCGTGGCGAAGATGAGGTAGGCGAAGCCGAGCTCGCCCACCGTCTCCAGCCAGGTCTCCGGCGGGACGAACTGGGACTTCAGGTGCTGCACGGTGAGGACGGCCGACCCGGGCACGACGAGCAGGCTCACCGGCAGGCTGGGCCGCTGGGCCGCGTCGACGAGCCCCTCGCCCAAGGGGAGACCGGCGCTCAGCAGCAACTGCTCGACGGCCTTCGCAGTGCCCTCCGGACCGTTCGCACCGTCTCCGAGGGAGCAGGCCAGCAGATAGGGGACGTCGTTCCCGTCGGGGGTCGTGCCCCGCCAGGACTGGACGACGAGGGAACCCAGGTCGTCGGTGGGCACGGACTGCGTTTCGGGTGAGATCGAGGTCACCGCGGAACCGTATCGGCGCACCTGGCGGCACCCGGTCCGCCGTCACCCGAGTGGACCAGTCCCCGCCGGGCTCTCCACACGAACGAGGGGCCCGCGCGTCCGACATGGCCGCGATACAGGACACTGGGGGAAGATCCGACCGGAAGGACCGACACGTGATCATCTTCGGCACCAAGGGATACCTGTACCAGCTGGCGATACTGACGCTGGTGTGCGGTCAGTGCGGAAACCCCGCCGCGCACACGCTCAGGAAGCGCGTCACGAAGTTCACCCTGTTCTTCGTCCCGCTGTTCCCGATCTCGACGAAGTACCTGACGCAGTGCACCTTCTGCGGCGCGGAACAGAAGGTGACCAAGGAGCAGGCCGATCACCTGCAGACCCAGAGCACGAACGGCCCGAGCGGTCAGGCGGCCGGGCAGCCGCAGCAGCACGACCGGTTCTGACCGGGAAGCCCGGGCGCGGCCGGACCGCTTCCGGCCGGGCTCGACGCCGGTCCCCGGCCCACCTTCGCCGGTCCACGCTTCGGCGGGCGTCGAAGCGTCCCGCCCATAGCGTTCCGAGCCATGACACCCCGTACCCACCTCGTGATCCGGCCGAGCATCCTCTACTTCGGCACGCCCGTGGTCCTGCTGACCAGCGAGAACGCCGACGGCAGCTGCAACCTCGCCCCGATCTCCTCCGCGTGGGCCCTGGGGCAGCACCTCGTCCTGGGGCTCGGCAGCGAGAGCCACACCGTGCGCAACCTGGCGGAACGCCCGGAACTCGTGATCAACGTCGCCTCGCCCGAGCTGTGGGAACACGTGGAACGCCTCGCTCCGCTGACGGGGGCGGACCCCGTGCCGGAGGCCAAGCGGCCGGTCTACCGGCACGAGCGGGACAAGTTCGCCGCGGCCGGGCTCACTCCGGCCGCCGCCGACCTGGTGAGGCCTCCGCGGGTCGCCGAGTGCGCTCTGCAGCTGGAGGCCCGGGCCCGCGCGCTGACCCCGGGCGGCGCGGGCCTCTTCGTCACCGTCGAGTGCGAGGTCCTGCGCGTCCACGCCGCCGAGCGCATCGTCGTGCCCGGCACTCAGCACATCGACCCCGTCGGCTGGAGCCCGCTCATCTACAACTTCCGCCACTACCACGCACTGGCCCCCGGGCTCGGCCACGGCTTCCGCTCCGAGACGGCGACGACCACCGTCTGATCACATTCGATGTGGCAACCGGAGCTTCCCGGGTACTCGGCCACCGCGGGCCCGGACCTGTGTGGGCCGATGGGCCTCCTGCAGTCGATCAGTGAATACGGAGGCATTCAGATGAGCACCATCAAGGAAACCGTGGAAGTCGCCGTTCCCGTCCACACCGCCTACAACCAGTGGACGCAGTTCGAGGAGTTCCCGAACTTCATGGAGGGCGTCGAGGAGGTCAGGCAACTGGACGACCGCCACAACCACTGGACCACCAAGATCGCCGGGGTACGGCGCGAGTTCGACACCGAGATCGTCGACCAGCTGGCCGACGAGCGGGTCACGTGGCGCACGACCAGCGGAGACACCCACCAGCGGGGTTCCGTCCGCTTCGAGCGCCTGGACGACACCCACACCAGGGTGGAGCTCGTGCTGGATGTCGAGCCCAGCGGAGTCGTGGAGAAGGCCGGCGAGATGATGGGCACGATCGACCGCCGGGTCAAGGGCGACATGAAGCGCTTCAAGCAGTACATCGAGGAGCGCGGGATCGAGTCCGGCGCATGGCGCGGCCGCGTCCAGCCGGGCGACGGCCCCAGCGGCGCCGGCCCCATCCTCTGACAGCAGCCGCACGCCGAACCCGGCCTCCCCGTGAGGCCGGGTTCTTCTGTGTCCGCATGTCCCGCCCCGTCGCGGAGGAGGCGTGGACTTTCGGCCAACGTAATGACATGCACCTGTCCATCTTGGTCCTCCGGTGGCACGCTGCCCCCTGACTGTCCGCAGTGACACCCCTGCCTGACCGGGTGGCTGGGCTTCCCGCCATCCGGCCCCCACAGCAGAAGGAGACCGCGTGATGGGCCAACCCCGCAGCGCTCGCTCCACCGGCGGCACCACCCGCGTCCGCCGGTCCGTCCTCGGCGCGCTCGCCGGCGTGGCCGCGCTCCTGGCCACCGGCGTCACCGCCGCACCCGCGAGTGCAGCACCGGACCCCGGCGTGATGACCCCCTCGGCACAGGAACGCGCCCTGGCCTTCTGGACCCCGCAACGGATGCGCGAGGCCACCCCGCTCGACCTCCTGACCGTCGACCGCTCCGACGTACGCACACCGGCGCCCCGCAAGGGCAAGGCGTCGGTCGTGGCCCCCAGCGCGCCGACCTCCGCCACGGGCCCCCTGGCCTTTCCGCACGGCGGCGGGCCCTGGTCCGGCGGGGGAGCGGTCACCAAGACCGCGGGGCGGGTCTTCTTCAGCTACCAGGGCCGCACCGCGTCCTGCTCCGGCAACGCCGTCACCAGCGCCAACAAGAGCACCGTGATCACCGCGGGCCACTGCGTGAAGCTGGAGGGCGCCTGGCACACCAACTGGGTCTTCGTGCCCGGCTACCACGACGGGCAGCGCCCGTACGGCACCTGGACCGCGGCCAAGACCCTGTCCACGCCGCAGTGGACGGCCAGTGAGGACATCAACTACGACATCGGCGCGGCCGTCGTCGCCCCGCTGGACGGGCAGAAGCTGACCGACGTCGTCGGAGGCCAGGGCCTGGCCTTCAACACCGGCTACAACAAGGCGATGTACTCCTTCGGCTTCCCGGCCGCCGCCCCCTACGACGGCGAGAAGTTCATCTACTGCAGCGGCACCACCACCCGCGACTTCCTGCTGTCCAAGGACCACGGTCTGACCTGCAACATGACCGGCGGCTCCAGCGGAGGCCCCTGGTTCACCCAGTTCAGCGAGGCCACGGGGACCGGCTTGCAGTCCTCGGTGAACAGCTTCAAGTACAACTTCCTGCCGAACGCCATGTACGGCCCGTACTTCGGCGCGGACGCGCAGAACCTGTACCAGTCCGCCCAGTCGTCCTGATCCACCGCGCCACCCGGAGCCGGGTTCTCCACCACCACACCGTGGTGGAGAACCCGGCTCCGGGTCGTTGCAGGGCGGGTCGACCGGCGCGGAGGCCACCGGTTCACTGCCACCGGACAGCTGCGGAGGACTCGCGACCGGCTGACCGCCCTCACCGAGGTCGCCTCGCCCCGGCTGCGTCATGCCGCCACCCACCTGCTCGGCGTACCGGACTCCGGCCCGCGGTGGGCGGATCCGGCCGGAAGACACCCGCACCGGCGATTTTCGTCCACGTGCGGCCGTGCACCGTGTGTCCGCCGCCCGGCCGGTCCACACTGGGACCCATGCGCGTGGTGATCATGACGGCGGGTTCGCGCGGCGACGTCGCGCCGTACACCGGGCTGGGCGCCGGGCTGGCACGCAGCGGGCACGAGGTCACGCTGGCGACCCACGCCCTGTTCGAACCCCTGACCGCAGGCTCGGGGGTGCGTTTCCATCCGACCCCGGTCGACCCGCACGCCGTGTCGCACTCCGACCGGGGCCGTGACCTGCACGCCAGCACCACGGGCCTGGGCAAACTGCTGCGCGCGGCGTCGATGGCCCGCTCCGCGGCCGAGGAGATGACCGATGCCCTGGTACAGGCGGCCCGCGGCGCGGACATCGTCCTAGCCGCCGGAGCCGTGGCGCCACTGGGCCGCGCCATCGCGGAGGGGCTGAGCCTGCCCAGCCTGGGCCTTTTCCTCCAACCCCAGCATCCGACACGCGAGTTCGGCGCGCCCATGCTCGGCGGACGCTCGCTCGGTGCGGTGGGCAACCACCTGGGCGGACGGGCCGTCATCTCCGCCGTCGACCGGGTCTTCACGCAGGCCGTGCACCGACTGCGCACCCGGCACGGCATGACGCTGCGCGGCCCCTCCGCCAGCCGCCGGGCCCATGAGCGAGCGAACTGGCCCGTGCTGCACGGATTCAGCGAACAGGTGGTGTCCCGCCCCAAGGACTGGCGCCCCGGACTGGAGATCGCCGGGTACTGGTGGCCGCACGACACCCGGACACTGCCCGGCGAACTGGAGGAGTTCCTGGCCGCCGGGCCACCGCCGGTGTTCGTCGGACTGGGCAGTGCGACGGTGCCGGACCCCGGACACGTCAGCGCCGAGATCGTGCGTGCGCTGCGGACGGCGGGACTGCGCGGCGTCATCCAGCAGGGCTGGGCGGGCCTCGCCACCCGCGACGACGACGATGACGTGATCACCGTGGGCGACGTGCCGCACGCGTTGCTGTTCCCCCGCACGGCCGCCGTGGTCCACCACGCCGGAGCCGGTACCACCGCCGCCGTCCTGCGCGCGGGGATCCCCACGATTCCGGTGCCGGTGCAGTTCGACGGCTTCTTCTGGGCGGCGCGCCTGGTCGCCCTGGGGACGGCCCCGGAGGCCGTCCCCCTGCGGCGCCTCACCGCCGGCACCCTGGCCCCCGCCCTGCGCCGCGCCACGGGCGACCCTCACCACCGCAGCCGCGCCCGGGAGGTGGCTCGCGACCTGGCCGGGGAGGACGGTGTGGCCCCGGTCCTGGCCGCGCTGGACCGTCTCACTCCATGACCGCTCCGCCCTCCCGGGACGGCTTCCCGGGGCGGAAGCGCCGGTGCAGCAGGATCGCGACGGGAGACGCGGTGAACACCGAGGAGTAGGTCCCGACGGCGAGGCCGATGAGCAGGGCCAGGGCGAAGTCCGTGAGCGAGGAGCCGCCCAGCACGGCGAGCGCGGTGAGCATGAACGCCGCGCCCATGCCGGTGTTCACGGTGCGGGGCAGGGTCTGCAGGATCGCCTGGTTCACGGTGCCGGCGAACGGCGACCTGGGGCCCCGCCCGGTCAGTTCCCTGACGCGGTCGAAGAGGACGACGGAGTCGTTGACGGAGTAGCCGATGACGGTGAGCAGGGCTGCGAGGAAGACGCCGTCGACCGGCTTGCCGAGCCAGGCGAAGACCCCGAGCAGGACGACCACGTCGTGGAGGAGCGCGACGACCGCGGCGGAGCCCAGCATCCAGCGGAAACGGGCCGCGAGGTAGACGAACTGCGCGCCGAGGGCCACCGCCAGCGCGATCAGTGCACCTTGGCGCAGTTCCTCGCCGAGGCTGGGACCGATCAGTTCGTCGCGGACCTTGTCCGCCCGGCCGTCGAGGCCGCGCAGGGCGCCGGTGACCTCGGCCTCCTCGGCGTCGGTCAGCGGATCCGTACGCACCGTCAGGCCCGTGTCGCCGGAGGACTGCACGACCGCCCGGGGGAACCCGGCGTCGGCGAGCGCGGTACGGACCCGGCCCGGGTCGACGGGGGCGCTGGTGGTGTATTCGATGAGACGGCCCCCGGTGAACTCCACGCCGAGGTCGACGCCGCGCACCACGATGCCCGAGCCGGCCAGCGCGAGCACTGCCGCGGAGGTGACCAGCCAGCGGCGCGGGCGGCGCATCAGAAGCGGGTTGCGACGGGTGAGGCGCTCACGGACCGCACCGATGGTGGCGATGCCGGTGAGACGGGGGCGGCGGCGCACGGCCGGACGGCTCGCGGCGAACTCGGCGAGCACCCGGCTGATGACCAGGGCGCTGAACATGGAGGCCAGCACCCCGATGCCGAGGGTGATGCCGAAGCCCCGCACGGGCCCGGAGGCGAGGAAGAACAGCAGGGCGGCCGCGATCAGCGTGGTGATGTTGGAATCGGCGATCGCGCTGAAGGCGTTGCGGAAGCCCGCCGCGAGGGAGGAGCGGATGCTGGGCCGGCGGCGGCCGGCATACTCCTCGCGCGCCCGCTCGAAGACCAGCACGTTGGCATCGACGGCCATGCCGATGGCCAGGACGAACCCGGCCAGGCCCGGCAGCGTCAGGGTGGCGCCGAGGGCGGCCAGGGCGGCGTAGGAGAGCAGGCCGTAGCAGGCCAGGGCCAGGGCGGCCAAGCCGCCCATCAGCCGGTAGACGACGATGATGAACAGCGAGGTCAGCGCGGTGCCGATGGCCGCCGCCCAGGCACTTGCGGTGATGGCCTGCGCGCCGAGGGTGGGGCCGACGGTGCGCTGCTCGACGGTCTCGACGGGCACGGGCAGCGCACCGCCGTTGATGAGCAGCGAGAGTTCGCGGGCCTCCTCGGGGCTGAAGGAGCCGGTGATCCGGGTGGCGCCGTCGCGGATTCCGGTTCCGCAGGTGACGGACGGGTCGACCTGTGGGGAGGAGATGACCTTGTCGTCGAGGACGATGGCGACCCGCCGGGCCGGGTCGCCCGGCGCCCGGCAGGCTGCCTCACCGGTCAGGTCGGCCCAGCCGGCGCGGCCGGTGCCCTCGAAACCGACCGTGACGTGCCATCCGGCGCCGCCCTGCTGGTCGAACCGGGCGGCGGCCTCCTTGACGTCCTCGCCGGTCAGGGAGGTCGGCCCGAGGCGCAGCGGCGTGCCGGACTCGTCGGGCAGGACGCGTTCCCGGGGCCGCTTCGGCAGGGGCCGCGAGGTGTCGTCGGCCTCGTCCGCGGCGCCGAGAACGGGATGGAAGGTGAGCTGCGCGGTACGGCCCAGGACGTCGGCGGCCTTCTTCGGGTCCTGCACACCGGGCAGTTCGACGATGATCCGGTGGTCGCCGGAGCGCACCAGGGTGGGTTCGGCGACACCGAGCGCGTCGATACGGCCGCGCAGGACCTCCAGGGTGCGGTCGGTCGCCGCGCGGTCCGCGTCGGCGGTGGGGGTGGAGCGGGTTTCGAGCACGATCTGTGTCCCGCCGCGCAGGTCCAGTCCGAGCCGGATCGGCACGGTGACGGCGACGTACAGGGACAGGGCGAGCACGGCGAGGGCGAGCAGCGCCCTCACGCGCAGGGAACGGTTCAACGGGAGCCTCCGGAAGGCACACCACGGCGGCGGCCGTCGTGGGCCGCTGCGGGGCGGGTCGGGTGAAGGGAAGGGGCGTCAGGTGCCGGAGAACACCGGGGGCGCCCGCCCCTGGTCCTGCGCCGTACCCGGCTGCGAGGGGGCCACACGATCGGCCGGAGTCCCGTACGCGCCCGGAAGCCGGCACGGGGTGGTGTCCGCGCTCCGGCCGCAGGTGCCGAGGTGTCCGCGCGGGGCCGGGTGCTCGCCGTGCGGCTGCTCGTGGCGGGTGGCCGCCCGGACGGTGCAGGCGGCATCGCACCCGTCGTCCGCGCGCGTCCCGTCGTACCGGTGGTGGTCCGCTGCGACGGGGGCACCCGCCACCGCCGTGCCCGCTGTGCCGGGCGGCGGGGCGGCGATGCCCAGGGTGGCGAGCACCGCCAGGACGACGGCCGCCATGAGCGCGCCGACGGGGGAGCGGGGGCGGGTGCTGCCGATGACGAGCCCTGTACGCGCGCTGCGGAGCACCGTCCCCCCTCTCGTCGTGGCGTGCGGGCCGGGCCAGCCTCCCGGACGGGACGCGGGCAGCCGGTTCGTCAGGGCTCGATCAGTCCGGCGCGGATGGCGTAGCGGGTCAGGTCGAGGCGATCGCGCAGGCCGAGTTTCTGCAGCAGGTTGGCGCGGTGGCGCTGGACGGTCTTGATGCTGATGAACAGCAGGTCCGCGATCTCCTTGGAGGAGTGGCCCTCGGCGACCAGCTTGAGAACCTCTTCCTCACGGGGAGTGAGGATCTGATCGGGAGTCTCGTCCCCGTGGCGGGACCGGTCGAGGTAGTTGCGGATCAGGGCGGTCACCGCGCCGGGATACAGGAAGGGCTCGTCCCGCATCGCTGCCCGGCAGGCGGCGACCAGGTCCCGGTCGGCCACGGACTTCAGCACATACCCGCTCGCACCGGCCTTGAGAGCCTGGAAGAAGTACTGCTCGTTGTCGTGCATGGTCAGCATCAGGATCCGCAGCTCCGGCTTGAGGGCGGACAGTTCGCGCGCTGCCTGCAGCCCGGTCAGGCGTGGCATGGCGATGTCGAGCACGGCCAGGTCGACCTCGCTGGTGCGGGCCAGCTCGATGGCCTCGGCCCCGTCACCGGCCTCGGCGACCACTTCGAGGTCCGGTTGCTGGTCGAGGATGAGCCGCACACCGCGCCGGACCAGCGCGTGGTCGTCGGCGAGCAGGATGCGGATCGTGCTCGAGGGCGTCGGGGCGGGCGTGGACGAGTCGGACATGGTCAGGGCTGCTTCCTTGCAACGGGCGCGGTGAGCTGGACGCGGGTGCCGGCGTGGGGTGCCGGGGTGATCTCCAGCCTGCCCCCGACGAGCAGGGCCCGCTCGCGCATACCGCGGATGCCGGCGCCTTCGCGGGGTGCCCCGATACCGCTGCCGTCGTCGGTCACCGTCAGCACCACGCTGTCGTCGGCGCGGCGCAGGGCGACGGTGACCCGCCCGGCGTCCGCGTGGCGGGCGACGTTGGTCAGCGACTCCTGGGCGACCCGGTAGAGGACCAGTTCCGTCTCCGGCGCCAGAGCGGGCAGGTCGGTGCCGAAGCTGCGCGTCACCAACAGCCTCGTGTGCGTGGCGAAGTCCTCGCTGAGCGAGGTCAGCGCGCTCACCAGGCCCAGGTCGTCCAGCACACCCGGCCGCAGCCGGCGCACCAGCCGGCGGACCTCGTCGAGGCTCTCCCGGGTGATCTCCTGCAACTCCTGCAACTCCCCGCGCAGCGCCTCCGGCGCGTCGTCCGCGGACCGTTTGAGCCCGAGCAGGATCGCGGTCATGCTCTGGCCGACCTCGTCATGCAGTTCCTGGGCGATGCGCCGGCGTTCCGCCTCCTGGGCGAGCAGGGCCCGGGCGCTGCTCGCGACCCGCTCCTGCTCCAGCCGCTCCAGCATCGCGTTGAACGTGCGGATCACCTCGGCGACACCACCGCCGCCGGAAGCGGGCAGGCGCTGGCCGGGCCGCAGCAGGTCCACGGTGGTCATCAGCCTGGTGAGCCGGTCCAGCGGGGCCAGCCCGAACCGCAGCAGCGCGGCGTTCGCGACGAGCATGACGGCCAGACCGCCGACCAGGATGACCGCCTCGGTCAGCAGCACCGGCACGGAGACGGTCACCGGAGCCCACAGCAGCAGGGCCGTGGCCATGCCCAGCACCACGGCGTTGAGGGCGAAGATCCGCCAGAACAAGGACACCGTCCCCGCGCCTCCCCTTCTACAAGCTCGGTCTCACCTCCACTGTCGGGCATCGCGGAGCCCACCGCGTTCGCGGACCGGGCATCTGAGCAAGCCTGCGTTCAGGCTGCCCCTTCGCCGCACGCCCGTCCATGGGACCTGACCCCCATTTCCCCGGGCACGCACCACCCATGGCGCGTCCGCATGGGTCCCTCGACCCGGTGCAAATGGGGCCCGCGCCCGATGGGTATCCGCCGCGCGCCCGGCCAGGCTTGAGAACGACACACGACCACCCGACAGCGGACGGGCGGCCCGGCAACACCGCCGGGCCGCCCGCCGCGCATGACCGACCCGCACCACCGCGCACCCGCCGTACGCAGCCGAGAAAGGGACCGACCATGTCGCTCGATGTCACCCGGGCCGAACCCCACCCGCACGAGGCCCGCCGGCGCCTGGAACACGCCCGCACCTCCCGGCTGGCCCAACTGCGGGCCCTCGACGAGACCGAGCGCGGCGCGGACGACCACCTGCTGTCCGCGCAGAAGACCGCGATGGAGCGGGTCCTCAAGGAGATCGAGGACGCCTTCACCCGCATCGACGACGGCACCTACGGAATCTGCGTGGGCTGCGCGAAGCCCGTTCCCGCGGAGCGGCTCGAGATCCTGCCCTACACCCGCCACTGCGTCGCCTGCCAGCGCCGCACGGCCTGACCCCGCCCGTACCGGACCTCCAACGCCCTTCCGCAAAGGGGTGACGTGGTGAACCACCAGACCATCGACGAGAGCACGACGCACCTGTCGTCCGAGGACCTCGCGGCGCTGCGCGAGAACCTCCACGAGCAGCGCCTGTTCCGCCAGGAGCAACTGCGCCTGCTCGCCGGACCGGTCACCTCCCGGGCCGAGGACCGTATCCGGCAGCGGGCCGCCGCGCAGATCGAGGTCCGCGTCAAACTCGCCGCCTCGGCCCGCATGGTCCTCACCGACGTCGAAGCGGCCCTCACCCGCATGAACGAGGGCTCGTACGGCTCCTGCCACTTGTGCCGGCGCCCGGTCGAACGGGAACGGCTCATGATCGTGCCGCAGGCCCGCTACTGCGCCCGCTGCCAGCAGGTCAAGGAGGCACAGCCATGACCGACGCCCACGACCTGTCCGGTGACGCCGCCCGTCACCGGCCGTGGCCCCTGTGCCGGCGCTGCTGCGGCATCGCGCTGGACCTGGGCAGCGCCCGCACCCGCGTCTGGCTCGCCGGCAAGGGCACGGTCGTCGACGTGCCCACCGTCACCTTCCCCGGCACCGGAGCGGTCTACCCCGTGCAGCGCGGGACCATCATCGACACCCCGGGGTGTTCCCGGATGCTGAAGCGCCTGCTCGACCACCGGTTGCCCCGGTTCACCCGGCCCATGGTCATCGTCACCACCCCCGTCCTGGACGGCGTCGCCTACCGCAGCCGGGCCCGCGCCGCCGTCGAGGTGCTTCGGCCGCGCAGCGTCCTGACCGTGCCCAGTGCCCGGAGCATCGCCCTGGCCGCCGACGCGGACCTGTCCCGGCCGCTGTTGGTGGCGGACATCGGCGCCCACCTCACCGAGGTGGTCCTGCTGTGCGACGGCGCCGTCACCGACGCACACCGCACGGCGATCGGCACCAGCGACCTCGACGAGACGACTCCGCCCGGACAACTCGTCGAAGCGGTGGTGGCGATGCTGACGGCGATGCGCCGCCACGACCGCACCTCGCTCACCTCCGAAGCCCTGCGGCGCGGTCTCCTCCTGGCCGGCGGGGGAGCCCTGCGCCCCGACATCACCCACCCCCTCACCGCTCGGCTGAAGGCGCCGCTGCGTATCGTCCCGGCCCCGCACACGGCGGCCGTGCGCGGGGCCGCCAAGTTCCTGCAGGCCGCTCACACCCACCCCTCGGCCTCCGCGACCCTCCCGCCCGTCGCCCGCCCTCACTAGGGCCGTCGCGGACGTGGCGACGGCCGAGCGCCGGCGCCCGCCTCGCGACGAACCCCCGGGCCCACCCCCACCCGCGTGCGTCGTCGGCACCCGCACGCGCCGCGTCCACCGCCGGAAGGAGGAGCCATGCTCGGCCGCACACCCCCACCCTCACCGCTGCCGCCACGGGAACTGCCCCGGGTCATGTTCTGGCGGCTGCGGCGCAACCCCCTGCGCCGCCGCAGCGACCTGGCCCAGGCATGGATCGGCCTCGGCCTGACCCTGGCCGTGCTGGCGGCAACTCCCCTCGCCCTGTTCCTCGTCGGCGACGCCGCCCACCGCCATTACGCCCGCGCGGCCCAGCAACAGGCCGCCACCCGGCACCACACGACCGCGGTACTGATCGAGGACGCCCGCAGTCACCCCGAACCCGGGTCCGCCGAGGCGAGACAGACCCTCTACCCGACCAAGGTCCGCTTCACCGACCCCCACGGACGCACCCACACGGCCCACGCCGGTGCCCAGCCGGCCCTGCCCAGGGGCTCCACCCTCCGCGTCTGGGCCGACATGGACGGAGATCTCACCGACCCGCCCCTGAGCCCCGATCAGATCCGCAGCCGTGCGATGGGCTCCGCCCTGATCGCCGTCATGGGCGTCCACGTCGCGGCAGCCATCGTCTACGGGACGGCCGGCCGCGTCATCCAGCATCACAACCTCGTGGCCTGGGAGACCGCCTGGGCCGCGACAGCCCCTCGCTGGACGACATCCCCCTGACGGCCCAGCGCCGACTGCCAGTGGACGGCCAGAACAAGGCGCTGCCCTCCGGTCCGTCCACGGGGACCGACCTGACCCTCGGTGTGGGGGAAGTCTCGCCAGCCGGAAGATCCCCAGGTCAGCATCGGTGCCGTCGGCCCCGCCCCACCCTCGTACGGATGCTCCAAGTGGCGTTCCGAAGCGCCCAAATCTAGCGTCGTACTAAGATTTCCGGCTTGTTACCGAGCTGGAGCCGGACAACCCCAGGCATACCTGCGGGCCCGCCAGCGCCCCGGAGGCATCCGGGATCGAGACGCGAGGACCGGATGGCAGCCATACAGGGGAGCGACGCTCTCGGCCTGCTCGGGGATGAGCTCGGCGCGGAGATCCAGCAGGAGTTCGGTGACGCGGCCCGCTTCTCGGGACGCCCGGCGGCCTCGCCCCGCACCCTGGTCGACATCTTCGAGGCGTCCGTGCGGTCGTATCCGGAGGAACCCGCCCTGGACGACGGCACGACCAGCCTCACCTACCGGGAACTGGCCGTCGAGGTGGAGCTGCTGCGGCGACGGCTCGGCTCCGCCGGGGTGGGGCTCGGGGACCGGGTGGGGGTCCGGGTGCCGTCCGGCACCAACGAGCTCTACACCGCGATCCTCGCCGTGCTCGCGGCCGGCGCGGCCTACGTCCCCGTCGACGCCGAGGACCCCGACGAGCGGGCCGGGTTGGTGTTCGGCGAGGCGGACGTACGGGCCGTCATCGGCGCCGGGCACGAGATCACCCTGCACGGTTCCGGCCGGACCCCCGTCGCACGTCCCGGCGTCGGGAACGACGCGTGGATCATCTTCACGTCCGGCTCCACCGGGAAGCCCAAGGGCGTCGCCGTCTCGCACCGCAGCGCCGCCGCGTTCGTGGACGCCGAGGCCGCGCTGTTCCTCACCGAGGAGCCGATCGGCCCCGGCGACCGGGTCATGGCGGGACTGTCCGTGGCGTTCGACGCCTCCTGCGAGGAGATGTGGCTGGCCTGGCGGTACGGCGCCTGCCTGGTACCGGTGCCGCGTGCCCAGGTCAGGAGCGGCGCCGATCTCGGGCCCTGGCTGGTCGAGCAGGAGATCACCGTCGTGTCGACCGTGCCCACGCTGGCCGCCCTGTGGGAACCGGAGACCCTCAACGACGTACGGCTGCTGATCTTCGGCGGTGAGGCCTGCCCGCCCGAGCTGACCCAGCGGCTGGTGACCGAGGGGCGCGAGGTCTGGAACACGTACGGTCCGACCGAGGCGACCGTGGTGGCCTGCGCCTCCCTGATGAGCGGTCAGGAGCCGATCCGGATCGGGCTGCCCCTGGACGGCTGGGAGCTGGCCGTCGTCGACGAGGCCGGCGAGCCCGTGCCCATGGGCGGCAGCGGACAGCTGGTGATCGGCGGCGTCGGTCTCGCCCGGTACCTCGACGCCGAGAAGGACGCCGAGAAGTACGCGCCCCTGGAATCCCTGGGCTGGGAACGGGCCTACCGCAGCGGCGACCTCGTCAGGGCCGACCCCGAGGGGCTGGTCTTCCTCGGCCGGGCCGACGAGCAGATCAAGCTCGGCGGACGGCGGATCGAGCTCGGCGAGGTCGACGCCGCGCTCCAGGGCCTGCCCGGGGTCGCCGGAGCCGCGGCCGCCGTGCGCACCGCCCGTGGCGGCAACCAGCTCCTCGTCGGTTACGTCGTCACCCAGGACGGCTGGGACCACGCCGCCTCCGTCGGGAAACTGCGGGCCGAACTGCCCGCCGCGCTCGTGCCGTTGCTCGCCCCGGTCGAGGAGCTGCCCACCCGCACGTCGGGCAAGGTCGACCGCAACGCGCTGCCCTGGCCGCTGCAGGACCTGGAGACGGGCGGCCCCGCCGAGCAGCTCTACGGCACCGAGGCCTGGCTCGCCGAGCAGTGGACCGCAGTGCTCGGCATCCCGGTCACCAGCGCCGCCGACGATTTCTTCGCGATCGGCGGCGGCAGTCTGTCCGCCGCCCAGCTCACGACCCGGCTGCGCACCCGCTACCCGAGCGCCGCCGTCCTGGACATCTATCAGCAGCCCGTGCTGCGCAAGCTCGCCCGCCGGCTCGAGAAGTCGGCGCAGGACGAAGAGACCCGGCGCACGATCACCCCGGTCCCCAGGCGCGCCCAGCTCGTCCAACTGCTCCTCCTCGTGCCGCTCTTCACCCTCCTCGGCCTGCGCTGGACCGTGGCACTGGCCGCACTCGGCAACCTGCTGCCCGCCTACACGTGGCTGCCCACGGCCCCCTGGTGGCTCCTCGTGGTGGCGGCCGTCGTCCTGTTCAGCCCGCCGGGGCGGCTCGCCCTGGCAGCCGGCGGCGCGCGACTGCTGCTGCGCGGCGTGCAGCCCGGCCGGTACGCGCGCGGAGGCGGTGTCCACCTGCGGCTGTGGACCGCCGAACGGCTGGCCGAGTTCAGCGGCGCGACCTCGCTGACCGGCTCCTGGCTGGAGCGGTACGCGCGGGCACTGGGCGCCAAGGTCGGGCCGGACGCCGATCTGCACTCGCTGCCCCCGGTCACCGGCATGCTCAAGCTGGGGCGGGGTGCGGCCGTGGAGTCCGAAGTGGATCTGTCCGGCTACTGGCTGGACGGCGACCGGCTGGAGATCGGCACGGTCAAGGTGGGCGCACACGCCGTCGTCGGCACCCGCAGCGTCCTCTTCCCCGGCGCCCGGGTGGGCAAGCGCGCCGAGGTGGCCCCCGGTTCCGCGGTCACGGGGCAGATTCCCACCGGTCAGCGGTGGGCGGGCGCGCCCGCGGTCAAGCTGGGCAAGGCCAAGCGCAACTGGCCGAAGGAACGGCCGCGCAGGGGCGCGCACTGGAGCGTCATGTACGGCCTCACCGGCCTCGCACTCACCGCGCTCCCGGTGCTCGCCGGGCTCGCCGCGCTCCTCGTGGCCAGGGCCTTCGTCACTCCGGGCTCGGTCCTCACCGGCGCCGCCCTGGCCGTCGTACCGGCGACGCTCGCCTACGGACTGACGTACGCGGTGCTGCTGCTGATCGCGGTACGGCTGCTGAGTCTCCGCCTGTGCGAGGGGGCCCACCCCACGCACAGCCGGATCGGGTGGCAGGCCTGGACGGTCACGCAGCTGATGGACCGCTCGCGCGAGACGCTGTTCCCGCTGTACGCCGGGCTGGTCACGCCGGTGTGGCTGCGGCTGCTCGGCATGCGGATCGGACGCGGCGCCGAGGTGTCGACCGTACTGGCACTGCCCAGTCTGACGACCGTCGGTGAGGGCGCCTTCCTGGCCGACGACACCCTGACCGCGCCGTACGAACTCGGCGGCGGCTGGATGCGGATCGGGCGGGCCGAGATCGGGCGGCGGGCCTTCCTCGGGAACTCGGGGATGACGGCGCCCGGGCGGAGCGTGCCGGACGGCGGGCTGGTCGGCGTGCTGTCGGCGACCCCGAAGAAGGCCAAGAAGGGCACCTCCTACCTGGGGCTGCCGCCGGTCAAGCTGCCGCGCGCCGCCGCCGGCGGAGACCAGAGCCGCACCTACGAGCCGCCGGCCCGGCTGCTGTGGGCGCGCGGTCTGGTGGAGCTGTGCCGGATCGTGCCGGTGTTCTGCTCGGCGGGTCTGGCGGTGCTGACGATCGCCGCGCTGTGCGCCCTGGAGGCCTGGGCGCCACTGCTGTCGGGTCTTGTGCTGCTCGCGGCGGGCGGGGTCGCGGCCCTCGTCTCGATCGTCGCCAAGTGGGCGCTCGTGGGACGGCACCGCAGCGGGGAGCACCCGCTGTGGTCGTCGTTCGTGTGGCGCAACGAGCTGGCCGACACCTTCGTCGAGGTGCTCGCCGTACCGTGGCTGGCGGGCGCGGTGCCGGGCACACCGGTGATGACGGCCTGGCTGCGGGGCCTGGGCGCCCGCATCGGCAGGGGCGTGTGGGTGGAGAGCTACTGGCTGCCCGAGACGGATCTGGTGACGCTCCGCGACGCGGCCACCGTGAACCGGGGCTGTGTCCTTCAGACGCACCTCTTCCACGACCGGATCTTGCGGACGGATACTGTGGTCCTCCGTGAGGGCGCGACGCTGGGCCCTGGCGGGATCGTCCTGCCCGGCAGCACGATCGGGGCCCGCACCACGCTGGGTCCCGCGTCGCTCGTCATGGCCGCGGAGTCCGTCCCCGACGACACCCGCTGGCTCGGCAACCCGATCGAGGCATGGCGCCCCTGAGCGCGGGTCACTCGGAGCCGGAAGGCGTCGCACCGGCAGGCAGTGGCAGCAGCGCAGCGCAGGGAGACCAGACGGCAGTGGCAGTCCAGCAGGCGGCGGGCGCGGACCCGTACTTCCCGGAGCACGGCGACCCCCGCTACCGGGTGCACCGGTACGAGCTCGCGCTGGACTACCGCCCGGGCCCGAACCGGCTGTCCGGGACGGCCCGCATCAACGCCATAGCGGGACGGGCGCCCCTCTCCGAGTTCGTGCTGAACCTGGCCGACTACAAGATCGGCCGGGTGCGGGTCGACGGACGCCAGCCGCACTACACGCACCGCGGCGGCAGACTGCGCGTCCGTCCGGCCAAGCCGGTCCGTGCCGGGGCGCCCTTCACGGTCGAGGTGCACTGGTCGGGCAATCCCGAGCCGGTGAACAGCCCCTGGGGCGGGCTCGGCTGGGAGGAGTTGGAGGACGGGGCGCTGGTGGCCAGCCAGCCGATCGGGGCGCCGTCGTGGTACCCGTGCAACGACCGGCCCGCCGACAAGGCCTCCTACCAGCTGTCGATCACCACGCCGTCGGCGTACGCGGTGGTGGCGGGCGGCCGTCTGCTGACCCGGACCACGAAGGCGAGCACCACCACCTGGGTGTACGAGCAGTCGGCGCCGACCTCCAGCTATCTCGTCGGCCTCGTGATCGGCAAGTACCAGACGGTGCTGCTGGGTGACCCGGGCCCGGGCGGGGTCCCGCAGCACGGGCACATCCCGGCGCATCTGCTGGGCGACTTCTCGCGGGACTTCGCGCGCCAGCCGCAGATGATGGAGATGTTCCAGGAGCTCTTCGGGCCCTACCCGTTCGACGAGTACGCCGTCGTGGTGACGGAGGAGGAGCTCGATGTGCCCGTCGAGGCACAGGGGCTGTCGCTGTTCGGCGCCAACCACGTGGACGGTGCGCGGGGCTCGGAGCGGCTGGTGGCGCACGAGCTGGCGCACCAGTGGTTCGGCAACAGCGTGTCCATCGCCGACTGGCGGCACATCTGGCTCAACGAGGGGTTCGCGAAGTACGCGGAGTGGCTGTGGTCGGAGCGCTCGGGCGGGCGTACGGCGGAGCAACTGGCCGCCGCCGCACACCGGTTGCTGTCGTCGCTGCCGCAGGACCTGCGACTGTCGGATCCCGGCCGCAAGTCGATGTTCGACGACCGGCTCTACGAACGCGGCGGGCTCGTCCTGCACGCCGTGCGCTGCGCGCTGGGCGACATCGCCTTCTTCCGCATGCTGCGCGGCTGGGGGCACCTGCACCGGGGCGGCACGGTCACGACCGCGGCCTTCACCGCGCACGTGGCGCGCTTCTCGGCCGAGCCGGTGGACGAACTGCTGCAAGCGTGGATCCACGGGACGGCGCTGCCGCCGCTGCCCGGCGCCGAGAGGCGCGCGGCGGGCTAGGACGCACCCGCCGCGCCTCGTGCCACGGGGTGGGGCGACCAGGGCCGTCCCGCCGTCGGCGTCAGCGCGGGATGCCCAGGGCGTCGAGGTGCCGGTGCATGACCTCTGCCGGAAGGCCGGGGTTGCCCAGGGCCCGTGCGGCGAGCTCCGGGTCCTTGCAGCTCTCCAGGATCAGGCCGGCCGGCAGGGCGGGATGCGCGGCCGCCATGCCCCGCACACGTTTGTCGGGGTCGGCGAGCAGCCGGACCACCACGTCGGCCGGTGCGTGTGCGTCGAGTCCCACCAGCAGCCTCTTCCCCGGGTCCGGGTCGTCGGCGAAGCGCCGCCCGGCCCCGGCGCGCGGGAAGTTGGCGTGGCCGAGCAGACCGCCCTTGGTGATGACCTTGCAGTCGAGATAGGTCTGCAGCACGACCTCGCCGTCCACGGTCGGCTGGTTCTCGCACAGCAGGAGTCTCACCGGGTAGTCGTCGTCCTCGGCGAGCAGTGCGACGGCGTCGGCGGGCAGGTGCGGGGCACAGGCGGCGCTGCGGCGCAGGAGGATGTTGGCCGACCGGGCGCACCGGCGCAACAGGTCGGGATCGGCACACGTACGCACCCATTCGACCGGATACAGCCGGTCGGACGAGTCGATGGTGATGTCGACGGCGGCACGTTCGCTCTCCGTCAGCTCGGGGCGTACCGACACGGTCAGCCGGACGCTGTGCTCGTCGTCGTCGGCCATGGTACGGATGATGTCGATGGGCACGTTGAGGTTCGCGGCGAGTTCGCGTCGGTCCGCCTCCTCGCCGCCGGCCGCGAGCCGTTCGGCGGTCGCCGTGCTCAGGGCGCCGTGGCGGATCACCTCGTGCCGGTGGAAGGTGCCGAGGTCCGCGTCGAGCAGGAGATCGGTGTACCTCGCGTCGTCCCGGCAGGCCTTCATCATGGCTTCCTGGCGTACGCTCTCGTCGGCGTCGGCGAGCAGGCGGTTCCGGGTGTCGTCGGAGAGCAGGGACCACGCGCGGCAGGCCGCCCGGCGGAGGTTCGGATCCTGGTGGCCGGCCAGGCCCGCGATCAGATCCGGAGCAGTGAGCCGGCAGCCGGCCGCACTGCGGCGGACCCGCGCTTCCGGGTCGGCGAGCAGACGTTTCTGGACGGACAGGGGCAGGGGCTCCACGGGGATGCGGAACCAGTCGGGCCCATAGGCCAGAGCCTCGCGCACCCGTGCGTCGGGGTCGTCGATGAGCCGGGCGCGTTGCTCCGGCGTCACCCAGGGGTTCGCGGCGAACGCCGAACGCAGCCTGTGGTCGGGGTGCGCGACGATCGCGTCGACCACCTCGTCCGGCAGCGCCCGCCAAGCCAGCGTGTCCCAGGCCGCGACGGCCTCCTCGGACAGCAGCCTGATCAGTACGTCAGCCGGTGCCGCGGGGTTCCTCGCGAGGGCACCGATCGTCTCGCGGTCAGGACACTCGTCGCACATGCTTCCCCCTGTTCGCCGGCGACGGACGCAGGCCCGCAGATTGTGCTCGGACCGTGTGTTCGAGGTCAACGTCGGTGATCACGTCCGTCCCGGAGGGCCCGGGTGGTCCGGGCGGCCCTTGCCGGGGTACTCGGCGCCGGTGCACGCAGTCGCACCAACGGGCCCTGGCCACAGGGAGCTTGACAGGGCAGGAGTGGAGGGCGGATGACGGTGGACCTGATCGGTTTCCTCGGCGTTGTGCTGGTGGCGTACGTGGTACCGGGCCCGGACTTCCTCGTGGTGGTCAGATCGGCCGGGAGGATGCCTCGAAAGGGAGAGCCGCCGCACTGGGCGCGCAGACCGGGCTGTGCGTCCACATGCTGGCCGCCGCGGCCGGGCTCTCGATGATCGCCAGCCGCTCACCGATGGTGTACGACGGCATCAGACTGATGGGCGCGGCCTACCTCGTGTACCTCGGTGTGCGGGCCGTGCTCGCCGCCCGCCGGGCCGCCCGGGAAAGGCGGAACGTGAAGGAGGCCGCACCTCACGCCCCACCGGAGTGCGGGCCCGTTGGCGGGCGTTTCCGGTCCGGCTTCACTCAGGGGTTCCTCACCAATCTTCTGAATCCCAAGGCCGCCCTGTTCTTCCTCAGCGTCCTTCCGCAGTTCGTCGACGGTGACGGGCCGTTGGCGCAGCAGATCATCTTCCTGGGCACCCTGGACATCCTCATCGGCGTCGCCTACTGGTTCGCCCTCGTCCTCGTCGCCGCGCGACTGCGAGCCCTGCTCTCGAGGCCGACGATCCGTCACCGCTGGGAGCTGACCACGGGCTGGTTGTTCATCGCCATCGGCGTCTCGGTCGCGGCCGCAGCCTGACGGCCCATGAGGGTCGAGAGAGGGGAGATGCCGGGCGCCGGTGTACTCCGGTTGACGGATTCAAGGGTCATCCGGCCGGGCAATGGGCTAAAGAATGTCATGAGCACGACTCCCCTTCCCCCACAAGGAGGTCGATCATGCACGTCCGAACGCTGACCGGCGGGCTCGTCGCAGCCTGCCTGGTGACTCTGTCCCTGACGGGTGGCCAGGCCGTGGCCGCCGCTCCCCAGACGGCGGACGCCCCCCTCGCCGCGCGGGTCCTGACCTATGACGCCGCCGGCTCCGCGGAGTTCAGGAGCGCCGTCGACCGCGGTGCGGCGATCTGGAACGAGAGCGTCGACGCCGTGGAACTACGGCCGGCCGCAGCCGGGCAGCGGGCGAACATCCGGGTCCTCGCGGACAACGGCTGGCCGCGCGCCCTGCCCACCACCCTCGGCAACGGCACCGTGTACATCGGGCGCCAGGCCGTCGACCAGGGTTACAACACGATCCGCATCTCCGCGCACGAAATCGGGCACATCCTCGGCCTGCCGGACCGCAAGCCCGGGCCGTGCTCGAGTCTGATGTCCGGTTCCACCGCGGGCATCGCGTGCACGAACCCCTATCCGAACACGGCGGAGAAGGCGGAGGTCGAGGGGAACTTCGGCGGCGCACTCGCCGGGCCCGCCCCGGCCGTGCGGGCCGGGGTGATCGTGGACTGACGCGTGCGGCGCCACGCGTGAAGAGCCCCGGCGCCCACCCCGGACCGCCGGCTGTCGATCGGTAGCGGCAGCGAGTCGCCACGGTCCCCTGTCTCCACGCCGAACGGCAGGGGAACCCGTGGCGGCCCGTCACGCCGGAGGACCCGCTGTCCCGCGGACCTGGCTGCCTCAGCCCTTCAGTGCGGCGAGGGTGGCGTCCAGGTCGGTGGCGTCGGGCTGGTTGTAGGGGAGCCGGGCGAGGATCCTGGCCATGCCGCAGGTGTTGGTGACGGCGGAGAAGACCAGGCCGCCGGCGACGCTCGCGGACAGTACGCGCGCCGCGCTCCAGCGCTGTCCGGCGACCAGCCCGGCGAGGACGAGGGAGCCGGCTGCGAGGCGCACCTGGCGTTCCATGACCCAAGGGGAGCGCGTGCCGGCGGGGCGGTGGGTGTCATGGCCGAGCTGCGTCCAGGCGGTGGTGCCCCCGGACAGGGTGGCGGCGTCGATCCCCTCGTCGGCCAGACGCTCGCAGGCGGTGGCTGAGCGGGCGCCCGAGGCGCACACGACGAGAAGCTCGCCGCGCTCGGCTGCGGCGCTCAGCGACGGCAGGGCCGCGTCCAGGTGGTCGAGGGGGATGTTGTGGGCGCCGGGCACGTGGCCGAGGGCGTATTCGCCGGGAGTGCGGACGTCGATGACGATCAGTTCGTGGAGGCGGGCGTGGGCCTGCTCGGCGGTGAGGGCGATGATGGGTGCCACGGGGGGAATTTCCTTTGCTCGTGCGGGTTCACACCTTCGATAGGATACCCGTGGGGGTATCTTGACAAGGGAGTGTGGGCTGTGGAACTGGCGATGGCGGCTGAGGAACTGAAAACGGTGGTCAACCGGCTGCGCCGGGCGCAGGGGCAGATCGCCGGTGTGATCAAGATGATCGAGGAAGGGCGGGACTGCGAGGACGTGGTCACGCAGCTCGCGGCGGCGTCCCGGGCTCTGGACAAGGCGGGCTTCGCGATCATCGCCACCGGTCTGCAGCACTGCCTGACCGATGCGGACATGGCCGCCTCCGGCGACCGGGAGCAGATGCGTGCGCGTCTGGAGAAGCTGTTCCTTTCTCTGGCGTGAGCCGTACCGCTCTCTGGTGTGAGCCGTACCGCCGAGGTCTCAGTCGACGGCCTCTCAGGTGAGGGCATCGGCGAGCATGAAGACGGCGACGGCCAGCAGGATGACGCCGAAGGTGCGTTGCAGCAGGATGCCGGTGACCTTGGCGGCCAGGCGTTTGCCGTCCCAGGCGCCGAGGATCGCGGCGCCGGCGAAAGGGCCGACGACCGCCCAGTCGACCCCCGCGGTGGTAGCGCCACGGGTGGTCAGAGAGGCGAGCGAGTTCGCCGAGATGACCAGCAGGCTGGTGCCGACGGCGGCCTGCATCTCGAACGCCAGCACGGTGACCAGTGCGGGGACGGCGAGGAAGCCCCCGCCGACGCCGAGCAGCCCGGTCAGCGCTCCCAGTCCGGCGCCGGTGCCGGCCGCCTTGGCGGGCCGCGCACCGTCGGCTGCCGGACCGGGGGCAGAGCGGGTGGGCCGCAGCATGGCGACGGCGGCGAGTGCGGCGACGCCGGCGAACGCGGCGGTCAGGACCGGCTGGGGCAGCCGGGCCGCAGCGGCTCCGGCCGCGGCGGCGGGCAGGAGTCCCGCCGCGGCGAACAGCGCGCCGGCTTTCCAGCGGACGTCGCCGGTGCGGGCATGGGCGTACAGGGCCGTGAGCGAGGTGGCGGTGACGATGATCAGCGCGGCGGTGGTGGCGGCGGCGGGGGTGAAACCGAGCAGGTAGATCAGCGCGGGCACTGCCAGGACGCTGCCGCCCCCGCCGAGCGCACCGAGCGCGAGCCCGACCACCGCCCCGGCGAACAGGGCCAGGACCAGTGCACTCACGGTATGACTCCGCCGGGGTCGCCCTCACCGGTGACCGTCGGGGTGTGGTGCCCCGAGCGGCAGACCGTGACCACCGGCCCGCCCCGTGCGACTGGCAGGAGCGGCACCCCTTCCGGGAGATGGGACGGCGGCAGCGGGTGCGGGGCGCCGGGAGCGTGCCCGGCTCTCCGCTCCGGTGTCCCGCGGACGCCCGGAAGTGCGGCTGTGAAGCCGCTGGTCCGCTGCAGGGGTTCGCCGGGACAGAGACGGCCGGGGTCGTGGCGAGGGGACGAGAACATCGTGGATCACTCCGTGAAGGTGCGGTTGGTACGGCCGGGCCGGTCAGCGGCCGTTGTCGGGCCGGGTGAGGGGCAGTCCCGCCTCGACGGCGGCGTCGAAGCCGTCGTCGACGGCGACCACGTCACGGCCCGCGGCATCCAGCAGGGACGCGGCGATCGCCGCACGCATTCCGCCCGCGCAGTGCACCCACACCGTCCCGCCCGGCACCTCGCCGACACGGCCGTGCAGCTCGTGGACCGGGATGTGCACCGAGCCCTCGATGAAGCCGCCCGCGCGTTCGGCATCGCGCCGCACGTCCAGCACCACCACCTGTTCCCCGCGCCCGCGCAGCTCCGCGAGGTCGACGAAACGGACGCGGGGGAAGGAGACGAGCTGCTCACCGGCGCGCACCCAGCCGGCCGGGTCGCCGGTCGCGGCCGCGGCCGGGCGGTCGATGCCGACCCGGGCCAGCTCCCGCTGCGCGTCGGCGAGCTGCTCGGGTGTCCCGGCCAGCAGAGTGACGGGCTTGCCCCACGGGATCAGCCAGGCCAGGTAGGTGGCGAGGTGGCCGTCGCCCTCGAAGTTGAAGGAGCCCGCCACGTGCCCCTCGGCGAAGGCCACCCGGCTGCGCAGGTCCACCACCCACTCGCCGGCGGCCAGCCGGGAGGCGATCTCCTCGCCGTCCGCGCGCCGGGGCGCGGTGAGGTCGACGGGTGCGGGGCCGGCGGCGTTGGCCGGGCCCATGTGCGCGTAGTAGGCGGGCACGTCGTCGAGTCGGGCGAGCATCTCGGTGACGAAGGTGTCCACGTCCTTGGTCAGCGCGTCGTTGGTCCTGCGCTCCCGGCCGACGGTGGTCGCGTCCCCGGTGGCCTGCGAGGAGGAGCAGAAGCTGCCGAATCCGTGGGTGGGAAGCACCGCGACGTCGTCCTCCAGCTCGTCGGCCAGGCGCTGGGCCGAGGCGTGCTGGGCGCGGGCGAGCCGCTCGGGCAGCCGCGGCTCGACCAGGTCGGGGCGGCCCACGGAGCCGATCAGCAGTGACCCGCCGGTGAACACCGCCACACCGCGCTCGTCCTCTTCCAGGACGTAGGAGGTGTGGTGCGGAGTGTGCCCAGGGGTGGCGAGCGCCCGCAGCGTCAGACCCTCGTCGACCGTGACGGTGTCGCCGTCGGCCACGGGGGTGCGGTCGAAGCGGACGTGCGCCCCGGCCGGCACCAGGTAGGCGGCGCCGGTGACACGGGCCAGCTCCAGGCCGCCGCTGACGTAGTCGTTGTGCACATGGGTCTCGACGACGTACGCGATGCGCACTCCGCGCCGGGCGGCGGTGGCGATGACCTGATCGATGTCGCGCGGCGGGTCGACGACCACCGCGGCACCGGGCCCGCCGGCCACATAACCGCGGTTGCCCAGGCCCTCGAACTCCAGGGTGTCGACGAAGAACACGACTGCGACTCCTTCCGAACGGTGAGTACCCCCGGGGGTATTTGACCCTCACCATAACAGGGATACCCCCCGGGGTATTCCGGAGGTGGGAGTGCCCATGCGGAGACGGGCTGCGCAGCCTCAGCTCCGGCGGGAGCGGAGGGCGGCCGCCTCACGGTGCCCGGTAGTACGGCCGGCTGGCAGCAGCGACCGCGGCGGCCGGCTCACCGTGAAGGGCGCGCCCCCCTGAGGGCGGTGGCCCGAGACCGGTGACATTGCCGGTCCGCGCGCGGCGGTCGGCCCCCGACAGTGGCACGGCCAGCCCAACGGCGGTGCCCGACCGCGGGCACGCGGCAGACGCCCCAGGTCCCGCGTGCCCGTGGAACGGCCGACCGCCACGACAGAGAGGACGACTCGTCGTGCACCTCAACCCCCACAACGGCTCACCCACTCGCGCCCGCGGGCGCCGGGCCGGACGACTGGCCGCAACCACCGCGGCACTCGCCCTCGCCGTCGGCCTGGGACCCCTGACCGGCCCGGGGGCCCACGCCGCGGACAACCCCTACGAGCGCGGCCCGGCCCCCACCACCTCCAGCATCGAGGCGCTGCGCGGCCCGTACGCCGTGTCGCAGACGTCCGTCTCCTCGCTGTCCGTCACCGGATTCGGCGGCGGCACCATCTACTACCCGACGTCCACCAGCGACGGCACCTTCGGCGCCGTGGCCATCTCGCCCGGCTACACCGCCTACGAGTCGTCCATCGCCTGGCTGGGGCCGCGCCTGGCCTCGCAGGGCTTCGTGGTGTTCACCATCGACACCCTCACCACGCTCGACCAGCCCGACTCCCGAGGCCGCCAGTTGCTGGCCGCCCTGGACCACCTCACCGAGCGCAGTTCGGTGCGTGGCCGCGTCGACGCCTCCCGCCTCGGCGTGATGGGCCACTCGATGGGCGGCGGCGGCAGCCTGGAGGCGGCCAAGTCGCGTCCGGCCCTGCAGGCGGCGATCCCGCTGACCCCGTGGAACCTCGACAAGACCTGGCCCGAGGTCACCACACCGACCCTGATCTTCGGTGCCGACGGCGACACCATCGCCCCGGTCGCCTCGCACGCCGAACCGTTCTACTCGAGCCTGTCCTCCTCGCTGGACCGGGGCTACCTGGAGCTGAACTCGGCGACCCACTTCACGCCCAACTCGTCGAACACGACGATCGCGAAGTACAGCATTTCCTGGCTCAAGCGGTTCATCGACAACGACACCCGCTACGAGCAGTTCCTGTGCCCGCTGCCCCGGCCGAGCCTGACCATCGAGGAGTACCGGGGCAACTGCCCGCACCGTTCCTGACACGTCCCGCGCCGCGGGTTACGGGGGTCGCGACAGCGGGGGGACCGGCGGCGGACGCGTGCGAGGCGTCCGCCGCCGGTGGCGTGCCCGGGCACGGCCGGGGCGGCCTTCCGTTGGGCCGGTGCACAATCCGTCCACCGGCCGGGCCCGGTCAACGCGCAGGTAGAGCCGAGGGTTTGCGTGCCGGGCCGCGCGGACGTCAGCCTTCCGGTCTTCCTTACGCGCAAGTAACCTCCGTGGGATGACGGGAGACAGCAGCAGAGCTCGAACGACTCCCCCCGCAGGGAGCCGGAACGGCCGTGACGCCGCCCGGTCGTCCGCCGCGGAACGCGGCCATGCCGAACTCGCTCGCGGCAGGCGCCAGCTGTTCGACGGGCCCGTGGGCGACGCGCGCGAGACCCTGCTGCTGGCCGCGACCCTGCTCGCCCCCCGCCGCCCCGGAGACCGCCGAGGCCGCCCATCTCGGCGCGACGGACGCCGCCTGGGCATCCGGGGACGTCGTGGCCTGTCTGGCCACCCTCGACGCCACGGACACGTCAGGGCCGGCGGACGGCCGCGCCGCGGCCAGGTCCCTCGCGGGCGAGGCCGACGCCCCGACGGCCGTCGAGGGCAGTGCTTCGACGACCGGCGAGGGCGGTGTCCCGGCGACCCCGCACACCATCGACGGTCCCCCGCCCTCCGGGGTCGTACGAGGCCTCGACGGCCCGCCGCCTTCCGATGTCGTGCGACGGCCGGTGGGCTCGCCCCCGTCCGGTGCCGTGTCACCGTCGCCCCACGTCGCGCGAGGCGCCGCCAACCCGTCCCCGCCCGGCGTCGCACATCTCGCCCTTCCGTCCGCAGACGGCGGGCAACCAGAAGAGTCCGCCCCCGATCCCGGCCCGGGCCGGTGGGGCCGCGACCCGTTCTTCCGGGACTACCGCGACGGTATGCGTGCCCTGCTGGCCCGGCGGCCGGAGCTCGCCGCCGGGCCGCTGCGGCGCGTGCTGGCCCGAGCCCGCCGCGACGACCGGCCGGAGCGGCTGCTGCGCGCCGCGGCGGCGGCCCTGCTGCTCGGGGACGTCCACGCGGCCCGCACCGCCGGGTCCCGCGCCCTCGCGGCCGCCCGGGCCACGGAGTGCGCGGCGTTCGAAGCGCGCGCCCTGGAGTACCTGGCCTACGGCGAACTGCGCGCCGGCCGCCATGCGCAGGCGCGTGCCCACGCCGAGGAGGGCGTGCGCGCGGCGCTCATGGCCGGTCACCGCAACACCGCGGCGAGCCACCACGCGATGCTCGCCCTGGCCGCTTCGATCGAGGGGGACACCGCCGCGGTGGCCGGGTACGCCTCGGCCGCCCTGGCCACCGCCCGTCGCCACGGGCTGGCCCAGGCCGCGACCCTGGCCGAGTGGGCCACCGCCCGCGCCGACCTGGCCCGCGGCCGCCCCCTGGACGCCGCCGACCGGCTCGGACCCCTCGTCCGTCCCGGCCCCCGGCGCGGTCACTTCGCCGTCTGGATGCTCGCCGTGCCCTGCTTCGTGGAGGCCGCGGTGCTGGCCGGGCAGCCGGAGGACGCGCGGGACATCGTCGCCGACCTCGCCCGGTGGGCCGCCTTCGGTGCCGATCCGCACGCCCCGGCCCAGCACGCGCGCTGCCGGGCCCTGCTCGCGTCGGACGACCGTGAAGCCGACGACCTCTACCTGAGGGCGCTCGCCCTGCACGACGGGTCCGGCGGTGACTTCGAGCGGGCCCGCACCGAGCTCCTGTACGGCCGGTGGCTACGGCGTCGCCGCAGGCTGCGGGAGGCGCGCGGCATGCTCGGAGCCGCCCTGGTCGGCTTCGACCGTTGCGGCGCCGGAGCCTGGGCCGACCAGGCCCGGGGCGAACTGCGCGCCAACGGAGCGGTGTCCGGGAAGGAACCGGCCGCGGGACTGTCGGGGCTGACACCGCAGCAACTGCGCATCGCACGCCACGTGGCCGAGGGCGCCACCAACCGGGAAGTGGCCCAGCGGCTGGCCGTCAGCACCCGCACGGTCGACTACCACCTGCGCAACGTCTTCGCCGCCCTCGGCGTTCGCTCCCGCATGGAACTGGCCCGCATGGTCGACCAGGAGCAGCGCTGAGCCCCCGGAAAATCTCGGCGGACCCAGCGAGAAGAAGCCGCACAACCCTGGGGACCGACCGGACGGTATGTCATCCTTCGAAGCAGCACTACGCGGGTGACGACGGCCGTACGGGCAGCGCACCCGCCGGACGCCGCTGCGCCCGGACGGCGCCGGGGGCCGCCGGAAGGCCGAAGTCGGGGGAGGACCGCCATGCATCCTGCCGCACGCACACGTACGACGTTCCGCGCCGGGCCCACACCCGTTCCGCAGCCGCGGCCACGAAGGCTCCGATCGCTGATCGACGCCGACGCGCTGCGCGTCCTGCACCGGGCCGCCCGCGTCCTGCTGGACGACCTGCCGGACCTGACCGACCGGCTGCTGGCAGTCCTGCGCGAGCAGGAACCGGCGTACCGGACCGCGCTGGAGAACGATCACGCCGGCACCTGGCAGGAGGTGTACCGCTCGCTGCGGCACAGCGTGACCTCGCTGCTCGACCCGCGCGGCACCCGTGAGGCCGCCCACCGCTGCACCTGGCGGATCGGCGTCGCCCGGGCCGAGCAAGGGCTGCCGCTGGACGCCGTGCTGCACGCGTTCCGGCTGGGCGGCTCCCTGGTGTGGCAGCGGCTGGTCGAGGAGACCACCCGCTCGGAGCCCGAGGACGTCCGGCTCCTCGTGCACGTGGCCACCGACGTGTGGAACTTCGTCGACGAGCACTGCACCCTCGTGGCCGACGCCTACCGGCAGGCCGAGCGGCAGCTCGCCTGGCGGCGCGAGAACAGGGTGCGCCTGCTGGCCGCGGCCCTCCTGGACGGCACGAGCCGGATCGCGGACCTGCCCGAGACCGCCGAGAGGCTGTGCCTGCCGGAGCACGGCCGGTACGTCGTCGTCGCGATCGCCGGCGGCCCGCCGCACGATCTCCCGGCCGGCGGATGCGCCTACCGGCACTCGGGAGCGGACGTGGACCACGGCATCGTCCTGGTCGGCGACGAGGGGAACGGGAAGGCCGACCGGGACCCCCTTGCGGCGCTGGCCCTGACCGCCGACACCCCGGCGGGCTGCCGCATCGGCGTCGGCAGCGCCGTGACGGGACTCGCCGCCGTCGGCGACGCCCGGCGCCTGGCCGACCTGGCTCTGAGCATCTGCCCACCCGAGGGCGGCACGGTCCGGCTCACCGAACACCTCCCCGAGGCGCTGGTCGTCTCCTGCCCGGACCTCGGCGCGACCCTCACCGAGCGGGTACTCGGCCCCCTGCTCCGCCTGGAACCGGCCGACCGCGACGTACTGCTGGACACCCTGGTCGCCTGGTTCGCCTGCGAGGGCTCCGCCCAGCGCGCCGGTGAACGGCTGTACTGCCACCGCAACACCGTCCTGAACCGGCTGCGCCGCTGCGAGCAGCTCATCGGCCGGTCCCTGGCCCGCCCGCACGACGTGGTGGAGATCGGCCTCGCACTGACGGCGCGCCGGGTGCCGCGCGGCTGACCGGACACTCCTCGGGCAGCCGCACCGTCCCCGTCGGGCCGGGTCGCGCATCCCCACCTCTGGGCAGCCGCACAATCCCCGCCGACCCGCGTTGGGAGCGTGCAGCCACCCGGCCCGCACACCTGTACCGCCCCTCCGCGCCCGTGCTGTCGTGAGCTGCCCTTCCCCCGAAGCACCCGTGCCCGACGGCACGGACCCGAGGAGCCGTGATGCCCGAAGCACCACCGGACGAGGAGCCCGCCCTGCGCGTCGAGGGCCTCGACGTGACCTACGGCCGCGCCCTGTCCGCCCTTCGCTCCGTCTCGCTGACCGTCCCGCACGGCACGGTCGTCGCCCTGCTCGGCGCCAACGGCGCGGGCAAGACGACCCTGCTGCGGGCGGTGTCGGGCACCCTGCGCCTGCACCGCGGCGCGATCACGGCCGGCCGGATCCGCTACGGCGCCACGGAACTCGACGGGCGGGACCCGGTCGCCGCGGTGCGCGCCGGGGTGGTCCAGGTCCCCGAGGGGCGCCGGGTCTTCGCCGGGCTCACCGTCGACGAGAACCTGCGCTCCGGCGGCCTCGGTCTCGGGCGGCGCCGCCCGGACCAGGTCGCCGAGGCCCGGGAACGGGTCTTCACGCTCTTCCCGCGCCTCGCCGAACGCACCCGGCAGGCGGCGGGACTGCTCTCCGGCGGCGAGCAGCAGATGCTCGCCATCGGCCGGGCCCTCATGGCCGCGCCCCGTCTGCTCCTGCTCGACGAGCCCTCCCTGGGCCTGGCCCCGCAGATGGTGTACCGGATCGCCGAGGTCGTCCGCGAGATCAACGCGCAAGGCACCGCCGTGCTGCTCGTCGAGCAGAACGCGGGCATGGCGCTGTCCCTGGCCGACACCGCCCACGTCCTGGAGGTCGGCGAGGTCCGCCTCTCCGGGCCCGCCGAGGAACTGGCCCGCACGGACGCCGTGAAGCGGCTGTACCTGGGCGAGACCACCGAAGAAGGCGCCACGGCCGCCGAAGAACGCACCCAGACAGCGCAGAGAGCCGGAACCACCGAGGGGCAGGGAGCCGCGTGACCGTCCGCACCACCGCACCGCCCGAACTCGCCGTCACGGACGTGACCGTCCGCTTCGCCGGGCTCACCGCCCTCGACGCGGTGTCCTTCACCGTCGCCCCGGGCTCCGTCCACGCGCTCATCGGACCCAACGGAGCGGGCAAGTCCACCTGCTTCAACGTGCTGTCGGGCCTGTGCCGCCCCGCCGCCGGCACCGTACGGCTCGGCGATGCCGACCTGACCCGGCTGGCGCCCCACCGCATCGCCGCGCTCGGCGTGGCCCGCACCTTCCAGAACATCGTCACCACCCAGGGCACGGTCGCCGACAACCTGATGCTCGGCCGCCACGCCCTGTCCCGGGCCGGATTCGCCGCCAGCGCGCTGCGCCTGCCGCACGTGCGGCGCGAACAGCGCGTCCACCTCGCCCGGGCCCGCGCGATCGCCGAACTCACCGGCCTAGGACACCACTTCGACAACCCCGTCGCCCTGCTCTCCTACGGCGACCGCAAACGCGTGGAGTTCGCCCGCGCCCTCTGCCTGGAGCCCAGCGTCCTGTTGCTGGACGAGCCGGTCGCCGGGATGAACGCGGCCGAACGGGCCCGCACGGTCGAGGTCGTGCACGCCGTGCGCGCCGAACTCGGCCTGTCCGTCGTACTGGTGGAGCACGACATGGGTCTGGTGATGCGGCTCGCCGACGAGGTCACCGTCCTCGACTTCGGCCGTGCCATCGCGCACGGCACCCCGGACGAGGTCCGCGGCGACCCCGAGGTGCTGCGCGCCTACCTCGGCACCGGCGCCGACCAGGAGGACGCGGCATGACCACACTCCTGAGCACCCTCTTCGACGGCCTCGCCCTGGGCGCGGTCTACGCCCTGGTCGCGCTCGGCTTCGTCATCATCTTCAAGGCCTCCGGCGTCATGAACTTCGCCCACGGCTCCCTGCTCCTGCTCGGCGGCTATCTCACCGCCGTACTCCACGACGACCTCGGCTTCGCCGGGGCCCTAGCGGTGTCCGTCCTGGTGACGGCAGCGGTGGCCGGCGCCCTGGACCGCTTCCTGCTCCAGGCCGGCGGGACGGACCCGCACGGCGCCCATGTACAGACCATCGTCACCATCGGCGTCGACATCCTCATCCTCACCGACCTGTCCCGGCGCATCGGCGGGGACCTGCTCTCGCTCGGCGACCCGTGGGGCGACTCGGTCAGCGAATGGGGGCCGGTGACCGTCGCGGACAGCCGGATCGGCGCGATCGTGGTCTCCGGCGTGGTCATCGCCGGTGTCTTCGCGCTGTTCCGGTACACCTCCTGGGGCCTGTCGCTGCGCGCCGCGGCCGAGGACGTCGAGGCGGCCTCCCTGATGGGCGTACGGCTGGTGCGGATCCGCATGCTCGCCTGGTGCCTGGCCGGAGCGCTGGCCGCCCTGGCGGCGGTGTTCCTCGCCGCGTTCCCCGCACCCGGGCTGGAGCGCACGACGGGGCAGATCGCCCTGAAGGCGTTCCCGGCGGCGATCCTCGGCGGGATGGCCTCGCCACCGGGAGCCCTCGCGGGCAGCCTGCTGATCGGCATGACCGAGGCGCTCGTCGCGGGCTACCAGTCCGACCTGCACGTCCTGGGCGAGGGGTTCGGCGACGTCGCCCCCTACGCGGTGATGGTCCTGGTGCTGCTGGTGCGGCCGACCGGGCTGTTCGGGGGAAAGGCGGCGGTCCGTGTCTGAGCGACTCTCCCGCGCCGGCGCCGTCCGCGTCGGCTGGACCTCGGCGGCCGTCGTCGTCCTGTGCGCGCTGCCCTTCTACCTCGACGCGTTCTGGCTGCGCATCGGCCTGTTCTCGATGGCGGCGGCCATCGGCGCGGTGGGCCTCGGCCTGCTGTCCGGCACCGCCGGCCAACTCTCCCTCGGCCACGCCTTCTTCCTCGCCGTCGGCGCCTACGGTTACGTGTGGCTGGCCGGTGAACCCGGGCCCGGGCTGCCAACCGCCCTGGCCGCCGTACTCGCGGTCCTGCTCGCCGGGGCGGCCGGCGGGCTCTTCAGCCCGGTCGCCGGTCGGGTGCGCGGCGTCTACCTGGGCGTCGCGACCCTCGCCCTGGTCTTCCTCGGCCACCACGTCCTGCTCACCGCGGACTCCGTCACCGGCGGATTCAACGGCCGCTCGGTGCCGCCGCTGGAACTGGGCGGCTTCTCCTTCTCCGCCGACTCCGAACTGACCGTACTGGGCGTGCCGTTCGGCGCCGAGGAGCGACTCTGGTACCTGGGCGTCGCCCTGTTCGCGGTCACCTGGTTCACCGCCCGCGGACTCCTGCGCGGCCGTCCCGGGCGCGCCCTGGTGGCGCTGCGCGACAGCGAGACCGCGGCGGCCGTGATGGGCGTGAACGTCTCCCGGCACCGCTCGGCGGCCTTCGTCGTCTCGTCGATGTACGCGGGCCTGGCCGGCGTGATGCTCGCCCTCTCCTTCCGCCGCGTGGTGCCCGACTATTTCGGCCTGGTGCTGTCGGTCGACTACCTCGCCATGATCGTCATCGGCGGACTCGGATCGGTGGCCGGAGCCACCGCGGGCGCCGTCTTCGTCACCGCGCTGCCGCTGCTGATGACCCGCTACGCCGACCAACTCCCGCTGGTGGCCGCCCCCGGCACCACCGACGGCACGGTCGGCCCCACCGAGGCCGCCCGCTACCTCTACGGAGCGGCGATCGTCCTGATCCTCCTCTTCGCCCCCGACGGCCTGCACGGCCTGGTCCGCCGCCTGCGCGCACGTCTGCGCAGTCGCCGAGCCGCCCCACCGACCGCCACCGGCACCACCTCCGCTTCCCTGCCGCACACGTCAGCCGCACGAGCCAAGGAGCCCACCCCGTGAACCCCACCGCACCACGCACCAGAACGCTTCTGGCCACCGCCCTCGCGGCCCTGCTGCTCGCGGGCACCGGATGCAGCTCCAAGGCCGGCTCCGCCGGGAGTGCCGACGACGGCGCCGACGGCATCAAGACCGGCCCCGGAGTCACCGGCAAGACCATCAGGCTCGGCGCCCTGACGGACCTCACCGGCCCCTATGCCACCCTCGGCAAGAGCATCGTGCAGGCGCAGCAGATGTGGGCGGACGAGGTCAACGCCCGCGGCGGCATCTGCGACCGTCGCATCGAGATCGTCGTCAAGGACCACGGCTACGACGTCCAGAAGGCCGTCACCGCCTACGCCGACATCTCCGCGGACGTCGTGGCGCTGCCCCAGGTCATCGGTTCGCCCGTGATGGCCGCACTGCTCGACGACATCGAACGGGACAAGGTGCTCACCTTCCCGCAGGCCTGGGCCGCCTCCCTGCTCGACCGGGACTCGGTCCAGGTCCTGGGCACCACCTACGACGTCGACATGATCGCCGCGGTCGACTTCCTCACCCGCACCAAGGGCCTGGCGAAGGGCGACACGATCGGCCACGTCTACTTCGAGGGCGACTACGGCGCCAACGCGCTGGAGGGCTCGCGGTGGGCCGCGAAGAAGGCGGGCCTGAAGATCGCCGGTCAGAAGATCAAGGCGACGGACACCGACCTGTCCGCGCAGGTCTCCGCGCTGCGCAAGGAGGGCGTCAAGGCGATCCTGATCAGCGCCGGACCGGCCCAGACGGCCTCACTGGTCGGGGTCGCGGCCTCCCGTGGCCTGAAGGTGCCCGTCGTCAGCAGCGCCCCCGGCTACGCCCCGCAGCTGATGAAGACACCGGCCGCCCCGGCCCTGGCGGCCATGCTGAACGTGGTCAGCGCCGTCCCCGCGGTCAGCTCCGACGTGGCCGGGGTCCGCACGATGGTCGCCTCCTACAAGAAGAAGTACCCGGACTCCCTGGTCGACTCCGGTGTGCTCTCCGGCTACAACGCCGCTCAGCTGATGGGCACGGACCTCAAGAAGGCCTGCGAGAACGGCAGTCTGACCCGCGAGGACGTGGTCAAGGCCCACCGCTCCCAGTCCAGCGTCGACGTCGGCCTGGGCTCGCCGCAGAACTTCTCCGACAAGGCACGGCCCGCGAGCACCTCGACCTACGTGCACAAGCCGGACGCCAAGGCCGTGGGAGCCGCCGTGAACGTCGAGAACGCACACATCGCACCGGGCGTCAAGGAGTACCTCACGTCGCGGAACTGACGGCGGGTCCTAGGATCGTCCCGTGATCGCCGACCTGCAGTGTGTGGTGCTCGACTGTCCCGAACCGGCGGAACTGGCCGCGTTCTACGGGTTGATCCTCGGTGGCACCGTCAACCAGCCGGACCGGCGGTGGGCGGTGAGCGACGACTGGGCGACGCTGCACACGCCGTCCGGAGTCGTCCTGGCGTTCCAGCGGGCAGCCGACCACCACCCGCCGCTGTGGCCGGACCCGTCCCGGCCGCAGCAGTTCCACCTCGACTTCGGCGTCGCGGACCTGGACCGGGCCGAGGAAGAGGTACTGGCCCACGGGGCAACGGTGTTGGACGCCGGTGCCGACGGGCGGGGCTGGCGGATCTATGCCGACCCGGCGGGGCACCCGTTCTGCCTGGTCCGCCATTGAGGAACGGGCACGCGCCCGGGTCGGTCGGCTCAGCCGAACCGCAGGATGCGCGGCGCGAAGGTGCCTCCGGGGCCGTCGGCGCGGCCGGTCGACCAGACCGTCGCCGTGCCCGGCACCGGTGTCAGCCGGAGCACCGAGGAGTCGCCTTCCCCGGCCACCGCCGGTTCGCCGTACTCGGTGAACGACTGCCCGTTCCAGGCGAGGAAGTCGGGCCCGGGGACAAGCGGGGGAGTGCCGCCCGGCGGTCCCCACTTCTGTGAGCGGGACACCGAGACCCAGGCCAGTGAGCCGGACGCGGTGGGTGTCAGTGAGGTGACCGAACCGAAGTCGGTCGGCACGGTCACCCGGTTCCACGCCTGCCCGTCCCAGCGGACCAGCAGGGGCGGAATCGGCCGGCCCACCGGACCGCCGACGAACCCGGCCGTGCCGCCCGCCCACACCTCCGTCGGCGACACCGCCAGCACGCTCCCCACGGCCGACCGCGGAAACCCTTCCACGACCGTCTGCTGCCAGGCCTTCCCGTCCCAGTGCGCCACGGCCGCACCCGAGTCGGTGGCGCCCGCCGCCCAGACGTCGTCGGCAGCCAGGATGTGCAGGCCGTACACGGCCCCCGGCGGCGCCGGCACGTCCCGCCAACCGCCGCCGTCCCAGCGCAGCAACACCTGGGCGCCGTCCCGCGATCCGATCAGCCAGGTCTCACGGCCGCCGGCGACGACCTTGGTGAGCACCACCCCGCGCGGCGGCCGGCTCTCGCCCCAGGTGGTGCCGTCGTAGCGGAGCAGACGGGCACCGCCCTCCGAGTCGCGCCCCACCGCCCAGACCGCGGTCGGCGAGGTCGCGGCGACGGACAGCAGTTCCCCCTGCCAGCGGACCCCGGGCAGACTCGGGCGCTGCCACGCCGTTCCGTCCCAGCGCAGTACCAGCGGGAACCCCGGCGCCTCGCGGCCGACGGCGTCGGCGCCCACCGCCCACGCCTGGTCCGACCCGAACGCCACGGCTTCGTTCAACCCGGCCTGGGGGCGTACCTGCGCCGGGACCGGAACGTGGTGCCAGGACGGTGTTTCCGCCGCTGCCGAGCTCATGTGGGCCGTGACGGTCATGGCGACGGCGAGGGCCGCGAGGAGAAGTCGGCGTGCCATGGTCAGCCTCCCAGCCGCTCGCTCATCAGGTTCGGCTTCGAGCCGTAGATCTCGACGCTCCCGAAGGACAGCAGCCAGACCCCGGCCCGCGTCAGCGCACGGGGTTTGACGTCGATCGCGTTCGTGCGCGCGGGGCCGTAGGAGAAGACGGTGCGCGTGCCGTCCACCCGCGCGTACTTCGACTGGAACGCGTGGTCGCTGCGCACCGGCAGCCACAGCGCCCCGTCCGGGCCGCGCACCAAGGCCTCGATGGAGGTGTCGCCCAGCGGCGGGTACGTGGTGCGCCAGGTGTGCCCGTTCCAGGTCGTCAGATAGGTGCGGGGCGCGCCGTCCACGTACCGGCTGCCGCCGATCGTGACCCTTCCGGACGGTTCGGGCAGGATCGTGTGCACGTTGCTGTCCGGCGGCAGCGGCACCTTCGCGTCCCGCCACAGCGTGCCGTCCCAGCGCAGGATGCCGCTCGTCCCGGTGCCGGCGTCCGCCCAGGCCCAGGCGTCGGTGGCGGTGCGTGCGGTGATCCCCATGACGTAGTGGACCCCGTCCGGCACGGACTGCGCGGTCCAGCGCGATCCGTCGTAGCGCAGCACCTTCAGCCCGGTGTCGTCCTCGCCCACCACCCAGGCGGCACCCGCTACGGCGGTGAAGTCCTGGTAGGTCCACAGGGCCTGCGGCAGCGGCACGGCCCTCCACCCCGCTGCCGACCGGCGCAGAATCTCTCCTGCGCCCCGGCGTTCGTGGAAGATCCACACCTCCTTGCCGAC
Organism: Streptomyces luteogriseus; assembly: GCF_014205055.1. NCBI lineage: Bacteria > Bacillati > Actinomycetota > Actinomycetes > Kitasatosporales > Streptomycetaceae > Streptomyces > Streptomyces luteogriseus. Next base: position 234,376 of record NZ_JACHMS010000001.1, on the reverse strand, counting down.
GAACCGGACCTTGCCGAGGCGGCCCGGTTCACCGGCGCCGGGGAAACCGGTGTCCCGGCTCCACGCCGTGCCGTCCCACCGATACAACATCGGCCGCAGCCCGTCCGCGGCCTGCTCGTACCCGGTCGCCCAGGCCTCGCCCGGCCCGCGCGCGGCGAGATGGGACACGGTCACCGGCGGGGCCGCCGCCGGTACCGCCAGCGCCGACCAACCCGGCGTCACGGCCGTGGCAGCGCCCGGCGACATCACCGCGGCACACGTGATCACGAGACAGACGACGACCGCGCGAAGCCCGTTCACGAGACCTCCCCAGAACGCGAAGGCCGCTCACGCTATTGCGGCCCACCCACCCTGAACAGACGTCACACGGCCAATCACGGTGCTGCTCCCGTACGCAGTGTCCGAGGCTCAGGAAGACGTCGCAGCCCGATCGGACTCGCTCCGCAGGACACAGAATTCATTGCCCTCGGGGTCGGCGAGGACGGCCCAGCCCGACCCGTCGGGCTTCCTCCGATCCGTGACCAGGGTGGCTCCGAGCTTCAGCAGCCGCTCGACCTCTTCCTCGCGCGAGGTCGTCGGACGCAGGCACAGATGGATCCGGTTCTTGATCGTCTTCGGCTCCGGCACCTGGTTGAAGTACAGCAGCGGGCCCTCCGGAAGCATGACCTGAACCTCCCGGTCACCCGGTTCGTCCTGCGGATGCAGCGGACAACCGGTCACCTCACTCCAGAACCGGGCCAATTCATAGGCGTTCATACAGTCGATCGCCACGTTCTGCACCACCGAGACCATGCGGGCCAGCCTGCCCGAGGACGGCTCGGTCCGCCACCGACGCCGACCACTGATCCCGGCCTCCGGCCACCTCAGGTGCCGATCACGCTCGCGCGGGTACACGGCGCTGCATGTCCGAGGTGATGCAAGCGGGTGGCTGGGGGTTGCTGGCAGGCAGCGCTCTCCTGCTGGGAGCGGTGTTCGGCTACGGGATGCGCGTGTCGCAGAAGGTCATCGCGCTGGTGATGGCCTTCGGTGCCGGCGTGCTCCTCTCGGCCGTCTCCTTCGAACTGGTCGGCGAGGCCTACGAGAAGGGTGGACTGGGCCCGGCTGCGATCGGGACGCTGGCCGGCGCGGTCGCCTACACCGCAGGGAACCTGTGGCTGGCGCGCCGAGGCGCTCGCCATCGCAAGCGCTCGGGCCATCACACGGAACAGACGCAGCCGTCAGAGGATGAACAGGGCGGCTCGGGCACGGCGCTGGCACTCGGCGCGCTCCTGGACGGAGTGCCCGAGTCGGCGGTGATCGGAGTCAGCCTGCTCGACGGCGGGGCGGTCAGCCTCGTGACGGTCGCGGCGGTGTTCATCAGCAACATCCCGGAGGGCCTGTCCAGTTCGGCAGGAATGAAGAAGGCCGGGCGCGGCAAGGCCTACGTCTTCGGGGTGTGGGGCGTCATCGCGGCCGCGAGCACTCTCTCCGCGATCCTCGGCTACGCCGTCCTCGGCGGCTTTTCGCCCACCGTGATCGCGGGGGTGACGGCGGTGGCCGCCGGAGCGATCCTGGCCATGATCGCCGACACGATGATCCCCGAGGCGTTCCAGGAAGCCCATCTGGCCATCGGGCTGGTCACGGTCTGTGGCTTCCTGGTCTCCTTCGCGCTGTCCCACGCCTGACCCTCGCGCTGCCCGGTCCTCGACGCCCTTCGCCGCACCCTTGTGCCACGGCAGCATGCGACAGCGCCTAGGCGGAGGCGTCGGTGTTTCGGTCCTCCGATACAGGAGCGCCTGCGGTCCGGGCCTCCAGGGCGTGCAGGACGGCCACCATGTCCTCGCCGCCGTGGCCCCGCCGGACGGTCTCGTCGTAGAGGGCGTGGCACACGTCGAGCAGCGGGGACGCCAGGTCGGCCTTGCGGGCGGCCTCGGCGATCAGGCGGTTGTTCTTCAGGACGTCCGCGGCGGCCGCCTGGACCGAGAAGTCGCGCTCCAGCAGCTTGGGCGCCTTGACCCGGGAGACGGCGCTGGCCATGGGGCCGGCGTCCAGGACGTCCCGGAAGAGACGCTGATCGAGTCCGTGCCGCTCGGCAAAATGGAACGCCTCGGCGAGCCCCGTGACCACCGCGATCAGGAACAGGTTCACGGAGAACTTCAGCAGCAGGGCGCCCGGGACGGCCCCGCACCCGAACGTCTCCCGGCACAGGGGAGCGAGCAGGGGCCGGACGGTCGCCAGGGCGTCGTCGTCACCCGCCAGCATTCCGACCAGTTCGCCCCGCTCGGCGGGGACGCGGCTGCCGGAGACCGGGGCCTCGACGTAACGCCCGCCCGCCGCCCGGATGTCCTCCTGGAGGCCGCAGGAGTACTCGGCCGAGGTCGTGCCCATGTGGACGACGGTGCGGCCGGCCACGAGCCGGGCGAAGTCCGGGGTGTCGCGCCCCAGGACCGCGTCCACGGCCGACTCGTCGGCCAGCATGAGGAACACGGTGGCGGCCCGGTGGAACACCTCGGCGGCACTGGCCACCACCTCGGCGCCCGCGGCGCGCAGCGGTTCGCACCGCTCCAGGGTGCGGTTCCAGACCACGAGCCGGGTCCCGGCACGAGCGAGGTTCAGTGCCATGGGCTGCCCCATGACCCCGAGACCGATGAAACCGACGTTCATGACGCACCGCCTCCCGCGGCTCGCGCGGAAGCCGAGCCGTCACCGCCGCCCTCGACTATGACAGCGGTCATAGTAGCCCCGGTTATGACGACGGTCATAGGGTGAGACTCGAGACGGACGTACGACGGAGCTGAGGGAGACCGGGCGATGGCGAAGGCTGAACGGGGACCTCGCGAGCGGATGGTCTTCAGCGCGGCCCAGCTCATCCGCCGCGACGGAGTCGCCGCCACCGGCATGCGCGAGGTCGCCGCCGACGCCGGGGCCCCTCGCGGCTCGCTCCAGCACTACTTTCCCGGCGGCAAGACGCAGTTGGTCGACGAGGCGGTGGGCTGGGCGGGCGGATACGCGGCGGACCGCGTCGCCCGTTTCCTTGCCTCGCTGCCCGAGCCGACGCCGAGCGGGCTCTTCGCCGCCATGGCGCGTCAGTGGACCGACGAGTACGAGACCGCCGGCTTCGCGGGCGGCTGCCCGGTCGCGGCGGCCACGGTGGACTGCGCGGAGTCGGTCCCCTCCACGCGGAAGGCCGCATCCGCCGCCTTCGCCACCTGGACCGGTGCCGTCGCCCGAGCCCTGGCCGGGATGGGTGTGCCCGAGGAACGGACCGGCGCACTCGCCACGCTCATGATCAGCAGCCTGGAGGGGGCGATCCTCCTCGCCCGTGCCGAGCAGGACGTCCGGGCCCTGACGACCGTGGCCCGGGAACTGGGTCCCGTCCTCGACGCGGCGGTGCGCAAGCCGGACGGCGAACCGGCCGGCCGCGCCACCGGCGCTATTCCTGGTACTGCGTGAGGTCGATGCCGTACACCGCGAGGTCGTGCCCGAGAGCCGGGTCCTGCGCGGTGCCTTCCGCCTGCATGCCGAGTTTGTCGAGCACGTTCGCCGAGGCCGTGTCGGTGATGCGGCGCACGGCCACCACCCGGTCGAGACCGCGGTCCTGCACGGCGAATTCCAGGGTGGCGTGGGCCGCTTCGGACGCGTACCCCTGACCCCAGAACACCCGTCCGAGCCGCCAGCTGATCGCCACCTGGCCGGCGATCTCCGCCGGAGCGTCGGCCACGGACAGACCGACGGCGCCCGCCAGCTCACCCGAGCCCAGGAGTTCGACGGCGAACATCCCGAACCCTTCCTCGTCCCACTCCTCCTCCCACGCCTCGATGTCCTGCGCGGTCCGGTCCCCGGAGCGCGTCGCGCCGTCGCCGATCCGGCGCATCACCGCCGGGTCGGCATGGATCTCGGACAGGGGGACGAGGTCGTCCTCCAGCCATCGGCGCAGGAGGAGACGGGGCGTGCGGATCTCGGTCATGGTCCCATCCTGCCGATGCGGCGGTGAGAGTGCGAACCGCGGACGAGGTCGTGGCCGCCGGGCCGGGCCGGTCCGCCCCTCGGGCGGGGCGGGGGCCGTGGCGCCCGTGTCTACGCTGCGCCTGTCAGCCCGCCGCTCGCGGCGGTCCCGGCCGGTGACAGGCCGCGGTCGGCTCCCCGGGCCATCCTCCGGCCCTGGACCCGGTGTTCTTCTCGAACGGGTCGTTCGGGTGGGAGCCCCATTCACCCCCGCCGCCGCCGGACCGGCACGGCCCCGTCGCCTTCGCGGCCTCCGGCCCCACCCCGTTCTCCTTCCCGTTCGAGATGGTGCTCGTCCCGTGCCCGCTGGATCGAACGGGCCACCGCAGCGTTGCCCGCCGCCCGTTGCAGCGCGAGAGCGGGGGAGGGGCCGTGGCGGCGACCGGCCGCGGCGCAGGCCGTTCGCCGGTGCGGTCGGCGGCGTTGGCGCGGCGCCTGGGCACGGATGCGCGTTTCCCCTTCGTTCGGCGAGGGCCCTCCCCCTCGCAGGGGCCGCCGGCTCGGGTTCCACCACCGACCTGGCCTCGGGCACCGCACCGACGCCGGTCCTGCACGGTACGGAGGACCCGATGTTCCCGCCCGCACACGCCGAGGCGACCGCCGCCGTCCCGGGCGCCCGCCTCGTGATGATCGAGGGCATGGGCCACACGCTGCCCAGGGCACCGGACGAACGCCTGGCCGCCGAGATCCTGCATCACACGTCATGAGCCCGGGTCCCGTGACAGTCGGGAGGTGCCACCTTCCGTGCCGGTCCACCGGCGCCTAGAGTTCGGGCACAGCGAGTCACCCACGAGGAGCGATCACATGGTCGGTGTCCCGAGCGCGCGTTGACGTTGTCGGCCGTGACCGGCCTGTCATCGCGTGCTGCCCTTGATGTAGCGGCACAGCGAGCCCTCTTCTGCCCGGACCGCCGACGCACCTCCCGTGCGTGCGGTGGCGGGCCTCGTTGCCGGCGAGACAAGGGATGCCCGTGCCGGCCGCTTCCTCCGCCGAACCGCATTCCCGTCGGCCCGCTCCGCCCGGCCTGCGGCGGGACGCCGACTTCCGCAGACTCTGGGTGGGGCAGACGGCCTCCCAACTCGGGGAACACACAAGCCTGGTGATCCTGCCGCTCCTGGCCGTCCTGACACTCGACGCCGGTGCCGGCCAGCTGGGCGTCCTCCGTGCCGTGGGGCAGGCACCCATCCTGTTGCTGTCGCTCTTCGCCGGCGCGTGGGTGGACAGGTGGCGCACCCGCACGACGATGGTGCTCACGGACGGCGGCCGCGCCCTGGCCCTGGGCGCTGTGGCCGCGGCCGGCCTCTCCGGCCTGCTGGGCATGCCCGGCCTGCTCGCGCTCGCCTTCGCCGTCGGCTCCCTGTCCGTGTTCTTCGACGTGGCGTACCAGGCGTCGCTCGTACGACTGGTGGCGCGCGACCAACTCGTGCGAGGCAACAGCGCGCTGGAAGGCAGCCGTAACGGTTCCCGCCCTCCTCGCGGTCGGGTTCATGTTCGGGCTCGGTGGCCAGTTGGTGAACGTCACGATCATGGCCGTACGGCAGGCCGTCACTCCGGACGGGCTGCAAGGACGCGCGGCGGCGACGATCACGTTCGCCGGCATGGGCCTGACCCCACTCGGCTCCCTGGCCGGTGGTTTCCTCGCGGAGGAGTGGGGACTGCGCACCGGCCTGCTGGTGACGGCCGCAGGCATGCTGCTGTCCCCCCGTGGTGATGGCCCTCTCCTCGCTCGCCCGCCTGGGGCGGGAGCTTCCGGCACCGCACGGCACGCCGCCGACGGCCGGTCGCACAGGGTCCCCGGACCTCAGCAGGGAGAACTGATTTTTCCGGGATGAATCGGGACGTATGGAAAGCTGGAAGGGTGAGGACCGACCCAGCACCCAGCGGGTACGGCGCGGGCCCCATGCCGGTGGCCCGGGGTCGTGAGGTTCGGCCGACGGCGCGACGTTCTCCCGGCGCGTCCCCTGGCCGAACGCGTGCCGCGTGCCGCATCGTGAACGGATTGCCGGCCTGCGAGGAGACCGCCGTATGCGGCTGCCGGGGCAGGCGGGTGCGCCGGTGAGGTCGACAGGCCTGAGGGGCGAATGTGATGAGCCGAGCGAATCAGCCTTCGGAGGGTGATCCGGTGGAGGCGGCATCCGGCCCTAGCGGGCTGATGGACCTCCTGGGCGTTGCCGCGGTGCTGGTGGAGGCCGACGGCCGGATCGACATGTGGAGCCCCCAGGCCGAGGAACTGTTCGGCTACACCTTCGACGAAGCGGTCGGGCAGCAAGCGGCCGCCCTGCTGCTCCATCCCGAGCACCGGGAGGCGGGGCTCGCGCTGTTCGCCGAGGTGATGGAGACCGGCCGAGGCTGGGCGGGGCCCTTCCCCGTGCGGCGCAAGGACGGCAGCACCCGGACGATCGAGTTCCGCAACATGCGGCTGACGGACAACCTCGGTGACCACTACGCGCTCGGGCTCGCCACCGACCGGGCCACCGTGCGGCAGGTGGAGCGCAAGGTGGCCCTGTCCAGCCAGCTGGTCACCCAGGCACCGATCGGCCTGTCCGTCCTGGACACCGAGTTGCGGTACGTGGCCGTCAACGGGGCCCTGGCCGCGATGCACGGCGTCCCGGAGGCCGACCACCTGGGCCGCCCCTTCCGGGAGATCCTGCCCGGCGCGCCCTTCACGACCGCGGAGAACCAGATGCGGGAGGTTCTGGAGACCGGCCTGCCCCTGGTCGACGAGCAGGTGGTGGGCCGTACCCGCGCCGACCCGGACCACGACCACGCCTGGGCCGTGTCGCTCTACCGGCTCGAAGACCAGACCGGGCAGGTGCTGGGCATCGCCAACGTCGTCGTGGACGTCACCGACCGGTACGAGGCGGCCAGGCAGGCCGACCGGGCCCAGCAGCGCCTGCGCCTCATGGCCGACGGCTCGGCCCGCATCGGCACCACCCTGGAAGTGGTGCGGACCGCCCAGGAGCTGGCGGACGTCCTGGTGCCCGACCTGGCCGACATGATCGCGGTGGACATCCTGGACTCCGTCCTGCGGACGGGCCGCCCGGACCGCGGCGAGGGACCGGCACTGTTCCGGGCCCTGGCGGTGAAGACCGCCTACCCCACCGGTGCCTCCGAGGCGATCATCGCGCCCGGCCACCTCACGGCCTATCACGCCGACCATCCGGCGGCCCACTGCCTCCGCACCCGCAAGCCCCTGCTGATCACCCACCTGGAGATCGGCGAGCTCAGCCGTATCGCGGCCGACGACGACGCCGCAGGCCTGCTCGCAGAAGCCGGGGTCCACACCGACATGGCCGTCCCCCTCATCGCCCGCGGAGAGATCATCGGCGTGCTGGGCCTGGCCCGCGCCCGCAACCCGCAGCCCTTCGACGAGGACGACCTCACCCTCGCCTGCGAGCTGGCCTCGTCCGCCGCGCTGAGCATCGACAACGCCGTCCTGCACCAGCACATCCGCAGCGCCGCGGAAACCCTTCAGCGCAGCCTGCTGCCCCGGCCCTCGCCCCGCCGCCCCGGCCTGGAGATCGCCACCCGGTACCGGCCCGCGCAGGCCTTCAACGAGGTCGGCGGCGACTGGTACGACATCATCCCCCTCAGCGGTGACCGCACCGCCCTTGCGGTCGGCGACGTGATGGGCAGCGGCATCCCCGCCGCCACCGCCATGGGCCGGCTGCGCACCGCCACCTCCACCCTCGCCGACCTCGACCTCGCACCGAGCCGGATCCTCACCCACCTCGACAGGATCACCCAGGGTCTGGATCCCTACATCGCCACGTGCGTGTACGCGGTCTACGACCCCCACGACCGCCGCTTGGACGTGGCCTGCGCCGGCCACCTGCCCCCGGTCCTGGTGCGGGCGGGCAAACCACCCGAACTGCTCGACCTGCCCACCGGCACCCCACTGGGCGTGGGCAGCGGACCCTTCGAAACCTCCGCCGTGGAGATGAACCCCGGCGATCAACTGATCCTCTACACCGACGGCCTGGTGGAGACCCGCGACGACCCCATCGACAAGCGCCTGGACCATCTCCTGCGCCTGCTGGACCCACCGCACCCGTCGGCGGAGAAGACCTGCGACCGGCTGCTCCAGCAACTCCGTCATCCCGCCGACCATGACGATGTCGCGCTGCTCATCGCGCACGCGCGGCCGCTGACCGCGCTCTGAGCGGTCCCGGCACCGGCATGTGCACCGTCCGCGTTCACCGAGCAATCGCTGGTGTGTGCGAAGCGGCCCCCGGTGTTATTCAATGAGGTGTGCGGTCAGGGACTCGGGGCCTCACCGCACGGGTCCGAAAACAACCCCGGCACCCGCGCCGGGGATTGCTGAGAGAGCCGCATGGACTCCACACCCTCGCCCTCGTCCTCCTCGGCGTTCGACCTGGTCAGCCGCGCTCTGGGGCGCTACATCCCGCGTGGCGGAGCAGCGGCGCCCGTCGGCACTGCCCAAGCGCAGGGCGACAGCACCCGCCTGCGGCCCCCGGAGAACCCGGCAGCCGGCCGTCAGGAGCAGATCCTCGGCGCGCTCAACCTGGACACGGACCTGATCATCACCCGGTGCAACCTGGATGCCCCTGTGTTCGCGGGCATGGACGCCGGAGCCGGGAAGCCGTTCGTCGATCTCCTTCCCCCCGGTGACGTGCCGACGGTCACACGACGCCTGCGGCAGGTCATCGAGAGCGGTGAGGCGCACGTGGCCCGGATCCAGCGGCTGCGGCGGGCCGACGGGTCGGAGCTGGTGGTCTCCATGAGCATCCTGCCCGCCGCGGCACCCGTGGACGGCCTGACCGTCTCGGTGATCGCCATGGCCAGGAGGCTGCACCTCTACGCCGCGGAGACCGCGATCGGCACCTCGCTGGACATCGGCGAGACGGCGCAGTCACTGGCGGAGTCCCTGCTGGCCTGGGGAGACGTGGCCGCCGTCGACCTCGACTTCGCCGTGTGGACGGGTGAGGGGGTCACCGGAAAGGCACAGGGGCGCATCCATCTGCGGCGGGCGGCCCTGGTGCCGGACCGGGTGTGGCCCGAGGGTTACATGACTCCGGGCGACGATCTTCCCGGTGACGCGAGTCGCCTGCTGGCACAGGCGGTGCTGCGCGACGATGCCCCGCAGACCATCGTCATACCCGACCGGGAGGCACTCGAGCGGGTCTTCGGCAGCCCACGCGTGGTGCGCGCCCTGGTGCCCGGCGACCGGTCGGCAGGACTGGCATGCATCCCCCTGGTCCTGGAGGGCGCACCGCCCGTCGTCCTGGGCGTGGCGGAGGTCTGGCGACGGGCGGACTGCCCCTTCCGCGACGGCGAGCTGTTCGACCTGCAGGAACTGGTCGCCAGGACCGCCCACCACGTCGACCTGGCCCGCCAGCACCAGCGTGAGCACACCCAGGTGCTGGCGTTGCAGCGCCGGCTCCTGCCCCGGGCCGGCGGCGACACCATCGAGATCGCCAGCGTCTACCAGCCGGCCACCCCCGACAGCGCGGGCGTCGGCGGCGACTGGGTGAACAGCTTCCCGCTGCCCGACGGCCGTACCGCACTGGTGGTCGGCGACGTGGTCGGGCACGGCCTGGGAGCCGCGGCCACCATGGGCCAGCTGAGTATGGAGGCCCGAGCGCTGCTGTCCGCGGGACTCGCGCCCGACCAGGTGCTGGAGCATCTGGACGAGACCGTGACACTGCTGGACGACGCGGATTCCGGGCTGGCGGCCGGGTACAGCGCCCTCGGATCGACGTGCTGCATCGCCCTCTACGACCCCGTCGGCCACCATGTGACGCTGTCCAGCGCCGGGCACCTTCCTCCGATCCTGGTCTCCGCGGAGGGTCGGGCGGCCCCGCTCTCGATCCGTCCTCACCCCGGCCTGGGAGCCGAGTTCGCGCTGCGGGAGCCGTTCGACGTGTACACCTTCGGCGTGCCCCCGGGATCCGTGCTGGCGCTCTACACCGACGGCCTGGTGGAGGACCGCGCCCTGTCGATCGACGAGGGCATCGACAGGCTGGCGGACGTCGTGTCCGCCGTGCACCCCTGGGACGCACTGCAGCAGTCCGCACGGCAGATCGTCTCCACGCTGGCGCCCGCGCCGCAGCGCGACGACGTGACGCTGCTGCTCGCGCGGATGATCGGCTACCGCAAGGAGGACACCGCGACCTGGCGGCTGCCCGCCCGCGGCGACGCCCCTGCCCGGGCCCGCGCGCAGGTCGCCGAGCTGCTGAGGCGGTGGGGCACCAGGGACGACACCCGGGACAACGCGCTGTTGCTGGTCAGCGAGCTGGTCACGAACGCGGTGCGGTTCGCCGAAGGGCCCATCACGGTGCGGCTGATCAGGGCCGGCCACGGCCTGCTGTGCGAGGTGGGCGACAGCGGCAACGGCAGACCGCGTCTGAGGCGGGGCGATCTGCTCGACAACGGCGGTCGTGGCCTGAGCATCGTGCACCGGCTCACCACCCGGTGGGGGGTGCGGTGGACGGACACCGGGAAGGTCGTCTGGGCGGAAGTCGCGAGATGACGCGGCCACGCGCCGGGGACGCGGCCGGTCCGGGGGAGCGCGGCGAGGATCTGGAGGGTCGGGGCGGCGTCGGCCGACGGTGCGGACAGCGCCCTCCGCCGTCCTACAGCCACTGCCCTTCCAGGGCGGTGGCGGTCAGTCCGGGTGCCGCCGCGTACAGCACGGCGCGGTTGCCGGGCTTCTGCTGCCCGGCGTCGTGCGCCCGCCGCAGGATGTCGAACACGGCGGCGCCTCCGCGGTTGCCGCTGGTGTAGCTGTCCCGGCTGTAGTCCAGCAGCCCCGAGGGCCATGCGTCGGGCATCGTCTGCTCCATGTACTCCAGCACGCGGGTCCCCCCTGGGTGCGCGAGCAGTACATCGGGGTGCCAGGAGTCGGGGTCGTCCTGGTACCGGGCGCGTAGCCACTCCCACATCGCGGTGACCGTCTCCTGTACGGCGCGCGGCCCACGCCGGTCCATCACGAAGTGGGTGCCGTCCGCCCGTGTTTCGAGGCGGTGCAGATCCTGGGTGCCGGGCAGGGTGTGATGCCAGGCCGCGTCCAGCCGCAGCACCGACTCGGGCCGCGGGCGGCCCGTGATCACCGCGGCGACGGCGGTGTCCGCGAACAGCAACCGGACGATCAGGGACTCGAGGGTGTCGTCCGCGGGCTGATAGGTCGTGCTCAGGGCCTCCGAGATGACCACCAGGACCACCCGGTCGGGGTCGGCGGCCACGAGATCCGCCGCCAGGGCCAGGGAGCGGGTCCCCGCTATGCAGGCCCACTGCGTGGCCGGCAGCAGCATCACGTCGTTGCGGAGCGAGAGCCGGTTGGCCAGGGACAGGTCGAGGCCCGGCAGTGCCGGGGTGGTGGAGTTGCTGGTGATCAGGCAGTCGATGTCCGCGGCGTCCAGACCGGCGATCTGGAGGGCCCCGCGCGCCGCGTGCTCGCCGTAGGACTGCACGGCCTCCCAGGCGGGCGCGGTGCGTTCCTGGACGGTCTGGGGCGCGGGCGCGGTCTCGAGGGCGGCGAGTACGCGGTCCACGTCCGGCTGGGTGAACCCGCCCCGGGTCAACGCCTCTTGGGCCCGTTCGACCCCGACCGCCGTCAGGCCGTTGCCCTTGCCGGGTGCGACGGCGGACTCAAGGGGCAGCATCCACCCGCGGGTGTCTATGCCGGTACTGGCCGCGATGGCGTCGATCCGTGGCGCCCACGGCGCATGCGGGTGCCGGTCGCTCACCTCCGCCACGATCTGGCTGGTCTTCACGGCATGCTCGCCGTGTATGACGGCGGGCGGGCAGAGGTATGCGGCCATGGTGGGGCACCTTCCGAGAGGGCGGGGGGAATGTCACGAGGGCTGTGTCATGGGTCACTTTGTACGTCGCGCCCAAGAGAATGCCGAGGGGCCCCACTTCGGGGCCGACGTCCGGTTCGAGCATGGACGCCAAATGGACATTTCCGCTGTGATGCAGACAACTTAGGCTGCTTTTCCTGGCTGTGACACGCCACACACCGCCACATCGGAAGGCATGCTGCCGCTTTCAGTCCGAGACCGGCTCCAGCTTGCAGCGAAAGTGGCGGAGAAGCGGCGGCTGTTCGACCAGGCGGTAACCGGGGATCCGCTCCTTGTTCTTCGCCGTGGCCGCGAGGACCTCGCCGGCGTGGTTCAGGTGGCCGAGGCCGTACGTTCTGCGGGGGAGCGCGAGCCGGACCAGTTCGTAGGGTGCTGCTGTGACAGGGGCGCCTGTAGGTGGGAAAGCCTTCCGTGGCGATGAGCAGCAGCTCGCACCGCTCGGCCAGGGGAACGGTCACGCAGGCCGAGGAAGCCGCCGATGTGGACGATGCCGTCCTTCTTCGCGCTCATCATGCAGCCGTCGGCCCTCCGGAACGCCTGCTCGGCGACCTGTCGAGGACTCATGTCCCGGTAGGCGGCCTCGTGCTGGGTGACCAGCCAGGTGTTCTCGGCGACCCTCGTACGCCAGGGCCGCACGGCTCTGGAGGAAGGCGCGGCGGCACGCGCGGCCCCGCTGCTGGGCGAGGCCCTGGGGCTGTGGCGCGGGGACCCGCTGTCGGACCTGCCCGCGCACCTCGTCCGGGGCGTGGTGGCCGCCCTGGACGAACAGAGCCTGGACGCACTGGAGTTGCGGATCGACGCGGACCTGGCCCTCGGCCGGGCCGCCGATGTCCTGCCGGAACTGCGGGGCCTCATCGCGGGGTACCCGCTGCGCGAACACTTCTGGGCGCAGCGGATGCCGGCGCTCTTCCACTGCAGACGGCAAGGCGAGGCGCTGGAAAGCCATCGCCAGGTCACCGCGCTGCTCGCCGACGAACGGGGCGTCGCGCCCGGGGCCGGGCTGAGGCAGGTCCGCCAACGGCTGCTGGCAGCAGCCCCGGACCTGATCGAGGTACGGGCGGCGAGGATGGTCCCACCGTCACGGGGCGGCGACCTGCCCGTGGAGATGACCACGTTCGTCGGCCGCGAGACACAGATGGCCGAGGTGCGGCGCCTGTTGGGGAGCGCCCGGCTCGTCACCCTCACCGGAGTGGGCGGTGTGGGCAGGACACGGCTCGCTCTGCGTGCCGCCGCCGAGGCCGCGCCCTCCTTCGCCGACGGGGTCCGGCTCGCCGACCTCGCCCCGCTGAGCGACGCGGACCTCCTCGACCGGGCCGTGTCGGAGGCGCTCGGCCTGCGCGACCAGTCCGCGCGCCCTGCCGCGGACGCGGTCGCCGACCATCTGCGCGACCGCCGCCTGCTGCTCGTCCTGGACAACTGCGAGCACTTGGTGGAGCACGTCGCCGGTCTCGTGCTGCGCCTGGCGCGTGCGGCACCGGGACTGCGCGTCCTGGCCACGAGCCGGCAGCGTCCGGGAACTCCCGGCGAGCACGTACTGACGGTGCCGTCGCTCACCCTGCCCGCCGTGGAGGGCACCACAGGCGGCGCCTCCGCCCGCCGGAATCCCGCGGTCGAGGCCTCAGATGACGTCGCGGCCACGACCGGAGTCTCGGCTGCCTCTGACGCCGACGACCCGTTGCTGTGCTCCGAAGCCGTGAGGCTCCTCCTGGACCGTGCCGCCGCCTCGGCCCCCCGCCTTCCGGCTCACCGCCCGCAACCGCCAGGCGGTGGCCCAACTGTGCGTGCGGCTGGACGGCATCCCCCTCGCCATCGAACTCGCCGCGGTACGCCTGAGCGCGATGACGGCCGAGGAGATCCTCGAGCGCCTCGACGACCGGTTCCGCCTGCTGTCCGTGCCGCGGCCGCGCACGTCCGCCCGCGGTCACCACACCCTTCGGGGCATCGTCGACTGGAGCTACGACCTGTGCACCGAAGGCGAACGGCTGCTCTGGAACCGGCTGTCCGTGTTCTCGGGCGGCTTCGACCTTCAAGCGGCGGAAGCGGTCTGCGCGGACGAGGGCGTGTCCCGGGAGGACGTGCTCGACCTGCTGGCGGGGCTGGTCGACAAGTCGATCGTGGCGGTCAACAGTTCCGGTGACCGTGCCAGGTACAGCCTGCTGGAGACCATTCGCCAGAAAGGCCGTGACTCCCCTGCAGCGGGCCCTGGCGCGGCAACAGGCGATCGGGGACAGCGGGGGACCGGTCTGGGGGCCTGGAGACACTGGCCTGGGCGGTGGCGGCCACCGGCGCATGCGGTGGGCGGCGTGGCTGCTGGGCGCCGCCCACCGCATGCGCCGGGACACCGGGGTGGCGCTGATCGGCCGGCGCCCGTTCCACGAGGCGCACCTCATCGCCGAGCGACGGGTGCGCGTGTCCCTGGGCACCGAGGAGTACGAGGCGGCCTGGCCCCGGGGTGCCTGCGCCGAGGACGCCCCGGGACCGGTACCGGAGGAAAGGACGTCACAGGTGCGGTCGACACGCACCCGGACGGGTGGTTCCCACACTCCGACAGCGTAGGAGAGCGCCTCCCGCGGGGTGGCCGGAGCGGGCTCGCCGGACACTCCATGGAGTCGCGTGTCGCCCGGCCCCGTCAGGAACCGGACTGCCTCCTTCAGGACCGCACCACCCCCACGGCCCGGAGCCGCTCATGTCCCGTACGACCCCTCCCCGTGTCAGCGTGATCATCCCCGCGTACAACGCGATGCCGGAACTGACGCGATGCGTCACCTCCGTCATGGAGCAGACGCTCGATCCGGACGAGATCGAGATCATCGCCGTCGACGACGGGTCGACCGACGGCACCGGACCCGAACTGGACCGCCTCGCGCAGAGCTGCTCCACCATGCGGGTCGTCCACCAGCCCAACAGCGGAGGGGCCGGAGGCCCGCGCAACACCGGCCTGGACAGGGCCGCAGGCGACTTTGTCTTCTTCCTCGACTCCGACGACTACCTCGGCCCGGACGCCCTGCGCCGCATGGTCGCCATGGCGGACGAGAACCGCACCGACGTGGTCCTCGGGAAGATGGTGTCGGTCGGCGGTCGTGCCGTACCGACCGCCGTCTTCTCCCACAACCAGCCCCGCACCGACGTCTTCTCCTCCGCCGCCTACCGCACCCTGGGCTGCTGGAAGCTGTTCCGACGCTCGCTGATCGAACGGCTGAACCTCAGGTTCCCGCCGTACCGCAATTGCGAGGACAAGCCGTTCACGGCTGCCGCCTTCCTCAACGCCGACGGCATCTCCGTGGTCGCCGACTACGACTGCTACTACTCGCGCAACCGCCGGAACGGCAACAACCTCACCCTCACCGCCGCCGACCTCGTCCACCGCATGGACGGCACCCGGCTGTGCTTCGAGACGGTCGCCCGCTACCTGGACCCCGGCCCGCGCCAGGACCGGATCATGCGCCGCCATGTGGAGTGGGAGCTGTGCGGGCCGCTGCGTGCCCTGCTGCCCCGGGAGAGCGAACAGCGGGCACGGGAGGTCTTCTACCCGCAGTTCCGGCACTGGGCGCAGACCTATGTGAGCGAGGGCGTCTTCCAGTCGATCGCCCCACAGGACCGGCTGATCGTCCACCTCCTGCGCGCCGACCGCTACGAGGACCTCATGACCGTGGCCCGGTGCGCGAAGGAGGACGCGGGGCGCGGCCACGTCGTGGACAAGGGCCGCGTCTACTGGTCCCACCCCTTCTTCCGTGACCCCGCGAAGGCGGTCCCGGACGCCTGCTTCGACGCCACGAGCCGCATCCCGGTCCACCACGAACTCACCGAAGCGGCCTGGACGGGCGACGGCGATGTGCTCCGACTCGTCGGCCACGCCCACATCGAGTCCCTCGGCCCCCTCCAGTCCGACACCCGGCTGGTCCTGCGTCCGAGCGGCTTCCGGCATCCGGACATCCCTGTGCCGACGACCGTCGGCACGGGCCCGCACGACGGCCAGGACGCCGCGACCGGCTTCACGGCCGACGTGGACCTGGACACCGTGGACTCGGGCGCCCCGCTCGGCAGCGGCCGGTGGGACCTCTACCTGGACGTCCGCGCCCAGGGAGTGAGCCGGACCGTGAGGCTCCGCCGAGTCCGGACGGACGCGAACGGCGAGCGGCACGCTCCACCGCAGCGGGAACTGGCCCCCGGCCACCGGCCCGGGCACGGCCCCACCACCGCACGCCCCTTCTTCACCCCCCACGGCGACTTCTCCCTGGACCTCCGGGAAGCCGAGGCCGATCCGATCTGCCGCGTGACCGGGATCGCCTGGGACACCTCCGCACCCGCCATCCTCGTCGTCAGCGGCCGCCCGACCGGCGATGCCGCTGTCCGCCCCGTCACCGCCCTGCGCGCCGAAGAGGACTCGGGTTCGGTGCGAGAGGTGCCCCTGCTGTACGCACGCGACGGCAGCTGCGCCTTCACCGCCGTCCTGCCCGTGGGGAAACTGCCGCCAGGACGCTGGACGCTGACCCTCCGCACGGACGACCCGGGGCGCCGCATCCCCGTTCCACCCGTGAGGGGACTGTCCGGCACCCGGTGGTTTCGCGCGTCCCGGCTCGGCCGCCCCTACTACGCCAAGCCGCTCCCGGGCGGTCCGAGAGGCGCCCTGGTGCTGCGCGTGGCGCCGGTCAGGCTGACGGCGGCGGCCCTCCGCCGC
Organism: Streptomyces luteogriseus; assembly: GCF_014205055.1. Lineage (NCBI taxonomy): Bacteria > Bacillati > Actinomycetota > Actinomycetes > Kitasatosporales > Streptomycetaceae > Streptomyces > Streptomyces luteogriseus. The sequence goes on along the minus strand of NZ_JACHMS010000001.1, from coordinate 217,891 downwards.
GTGAGGGGCATCAGCCGGTGGACGACCGGCTAGCGGATGTGCCGCCCGGCGCGGAGCCCGGTGTACTGGCGGACCGTCTGAAGGAGCGTATCTACGCGACGATCACGATGATCGCCGTGGTGGTCGGTCTCTCCTTCGGCGAGGTGGGCGCCCTCGGCGCCGTCGCCACGGTCCTGACGACCGCCCTGGGTCTCTGGCTCGCGGCGTTCGTCGCCGACCAGCAGGCGCACCGCACCGTCCACCGGAATCTCGCCACCGGCCGCGAGCTGCGCCGCATGCTGTACGTCAGCAGCCCACTGTTGTCCTGCGCCGCGGGCCCGTCCGTGCTGATCGCCCTGGCAGCGCTGGACGTCCTGACCCTGCACGCCGCGTTGCTGACGGCGGCGGGTGTGTGCGTGGTCTCCCTGTTCCTGTGGGGCTGTGTGGGCGGGCTGCGCATGGGAGGCGGCACCCTGGCCGCCCTGGTGGCGGGCCTCGCGGACGCCGCGATCGGTGTGGCGGTCGCTCTGGTGAAGGTGGCTGCCGGGCACTGACCGGCGGGATCAATCCCGTTGCGAGGCGAGCAGCTCCCCGAGTTTGCCCAGGCCCTGACTCCATCCTTCCTCGTGGAGGGCCCGTCGCCGCTCCGAGGCGAAGTCGCCCTGGTCGAGGATCAGTTCGGACCGGGCGGGGCCGATGTCGTGAAGGGACAGTGTCACCACCGTCTCCCGGTCCTCGGGGTCCGGATCCTCCCAGCGGAAGGTGTAGGCCAGGCGTTCCGGGGGCTCGACCCGGAGGAACTCGCCGACCAGGTGGAACGGATCGCCTTCCGGGGGCCGCATCGCGATGCGGTAGGCGCCGCCCGGGCGGAGGTCGCTCTCGGCACTCGGGATGGTGAACCCGTCCGGTCCCCACCAGCGGGCCAGTTCCCGGGGATCGGTCAGCGCCCGGAACACGGCCGGGCGCGATGCGTCCAGGACGCGCCGCATATGCACGCTCAGCTCGCTGCCGTGTGTCATCACGCCCGCCTCCCACTGAAGGCGCCGGGAAGGACCGTGATGCCCAGTCTATGGTCCCGAGCGGTGAAGAACCCCTGCTGGACGGGGCTACGACCAGTCGATGCCCAGCCGGTGCGCGACGGTGCCGAGGGCTGTGCCCAGCGGGAGGGAAACCCTGGTGAGAGCGTGCTGATCACCCCGGGTCCGATCCCGATTGACGATCAGGACCGGCTTGCCTTCCTTCGCGGCCTGACGGACGAAGCGAAGCCCGGACATCACCGTCAGCGAGGAGCCGAGGACCAGCACCGAGGTCGCCGCGCGCACCAGCTCACGGCAGTGCTCGACCCGCTGCGGCGGAACGGTCTCGCCGAAGAACACGACGTCCGGCTTGAGCGTGCCGCCGCAATCCGTACACGACACCACACGGAAGCCCTCGACCTGATCGTCCGTGAGGTCGGCGTCCCCGTCCGGATTGATTCCGGCGGCCACGGGTGCGAACGCCGGGTTGGCCTCCTCCAGCCGCAGGGCGAGTTCGCGGCGCGAGCTGAAAGCGCCGCAGGAGAGACAGAGGACCCGGGTCAGGGTTCCGTGGAGTTCCACGACGTCCTCGCTCCCGGCGGCCTGGTGCAGGCCGTCCACGTTCTGGGTGATGACACCCGAGAGCAGACCGTGCCGCCCGAAGGCGGCCACGGTCTGGTGGCCGGCGTTGGGGCGGGCCCGGCCGAAGGTGCGCCAGCCGAGGTGGCTGCGGGCCCAGTACCGTCGCCGGGCCTGGGCGTCGGCCGTGAAGTCCTGGTAGGTCATCGGCGTGTGCCGGCTCAGGCTCCCGCCCTCGCCCCGGTAGTCGGGAATGCCCGATTCCGTGGAGAGGCCCGCGCCGCTGAGCACCAGCACTCCACCGGTGCGCAGCGCATCGGCGACCGGCTCCAGATCCGTGGTACCCGGCATCAGGTCCCCGGCAGGGGTCCAGCTCAGGGTGGGACGCATGCGCATGCCGTCAGGGTACGGAACAGCGGTCCGTCGGCGGCTCCCGGTGCGGTCCGCAGAGCGTTCACCTGCATTTCATTGCAACGACATGGGGGGAGTTGTTGCGTTAGGCGGCAAGGTTATTGCAATGAAATATCGGCTCTGAGCTGTGACGACTGGCTTTGTGTGCAACGAAGTTGTTGCCAGCGTCGTGAATGCAACGTAGCTTTTCCATCGTTGGAAACAACGGAAGCGAAGCGGACCAAGGAGAGCAACGATGCAGAAGTTCGACAGCCCCGCCCCCGTCTCGGCCGTCCTGGACATCCCCGCCGGGCGCATCCGCCTCATCGCGGCCGACCGGACCGACATCACCGTCGAGGTGCTGCCCGCGGACCGCTCCAAGAGCCGTGACGTCAAGGCGGCGGAACAGATGGAGATCGCCCACGAGGGCGGTGTCCTGCGGATCGCGGCCCCCGCGGCGAAGAACCGCATCCTCGGCCACTCCGGATCGGTCGAGGTCACCGTCCAGCTGCCCGCAGGCTCCCGCGTCCAGGCCAAGGGCGCCGCCGCCGACCTGCGCGGTGTCGGACGGCTCGGCGACGTCGCCTTCGACGCGGTCCAGGGTGCGGTCAAGCTCGACGAGACCGGCAGCGCCCGCCTCACCCTGCTCGCCGGTGACATCTCCGTCGGCCGGCTGGGCGGCCCCGCCGAGATCAGCACCCAGAAGGGCGACCTGCACATCGCCGAGGCCGTGTCCGGCGCCGTCGCACTGCGCACCGAGCAGGGCGACATCACCGTCACCGCCACCCACGGTGTCTCCGCCGCCCTCGACGCCGGCACCGGCCACGGCCGGATCCACAACGCCCTCAAGAACACCGACGGCGCCGCCGTCGGCCTGACCATCCACGCCACCACCGCCCAGGGCGACATCACCGCCCGCAGCCTCTGACAGCCCACCGCCCGTCGAACGAGCCCGGCAACGCCTCGCACGAAAGGTTCAGGACATGACGAACAACAACACCTCCCCGCAGCATGAGCGTTGGACCGGCATGGTGCCGGTCGAGGACACGGCCCTGGCCGTCACCGACACGGGCGGCACCGGTACCCCCGTGGTCTACCTCAACGGTCAGTTCGCCACTCAGAGGTACTGGCGGCACACGCTCGCCGAACTGGGGCCGGGGTGGCGGCACATCACCTACGACGAGAGGGCCCGCGGCAAGTCGAAGCGCTCGGCGGACTATTCCTTCGAGGCGGCTGTCCGGGACGTCGACGCCGTTCTCGCGGCCCGAGGCGTGGACCGGGCGCTCCTGGTGGGCTGGTCCTACGGAGCGGTCGTCGCGGCGCACTGGGCCGGTCGGCATCCGGACCGCACCGTGGGCGCGATCCTCGTCGACGGCGCGTTCCCCTACGACTGGCTCGACGACGCCATGGAGCAGCGGATACGGAAGTTGTTCCGGCGGATGGGGTGGGTGCTGCCGCTGCTGCGCCCGACGGGCCTCGCCCCGCGGATGACCGCCGAGGAGCAGGCGAACAGCAACATCGAGCTCGGCAGGCTCTCCCGCGTGCACGAGCTGGGCCCCGTGCTGGACGGCATCACCGTCCCCGTGCGTTACGTCGTCGCTTCGGGAACGTCGTTCGGAAGCAGAGGTGATGAGCAGGAACGAATCCGCGCCGGCCTGGAGGCGGTGACCGCTCGCAACGCCAACATCGACAGCGTGAAGGTCGCCGCCAACCACGGTGCGATCTTGAGAAAGGACTCCCCGGCCATCGCGGCTGCCGTGCGCGAGGTCGCCGCCCTCGACGGTTCCCGGCGGACCACCCGTCAGCCGGCGTCGGAGGAGGGGCTGCAGAGCTGATATCGGACGGTGACGTTTGGCCGGGCCGGATCGGCGCACCCGATGACTTAACAGAATCCTTATACGACGAAGCGGAGACGCACCATGGGCATCATTGCTTGGATCATCATCGGGCTCCTCGCCGGCGCGATCGCCAAGGCACTGATGCCGGGCAAGGACCCGGGCGGCATCATCATCACGATGCTCATCGGCATCGTCGGGGGTCTGCTCGGCGGCTGGCTCGGCAAGGTCATCTTCGGTGTGGACTCCATCGACGGGTTCTTCGACCTGTCCACCTGGATCGCCGCGGTCGTCGGCTCTCTCATTCTGCTCGCCCTGTACCGCGTCGTCACCGGCAACCGCCGCTCGCACCGCCACGCCTGACCCGTCGCAGGCGGGCGCCCCCGAACACATCCGAACAGACCCTGAGGGCTCCCTTCCCGTACGTACGGGAAGGGAGCCCTCAGGGTCTGTTCAGTCGTTGGCCTCCCCGTACAACAGGCCTTCCTTCTGCGGGAGCAGGTATCCGATCCCGCGCTCCTGCGGCAACCTGCCCGCCAGAGTTGCCGCGTCGGTGCATCCGGAGACTTCCCAACCGATCACCCCGAGGCTGAAGGGTGCCCGCTCGAAGGTCGCGGTCCCCACGCCCGCGAGCCAGTCGTCCAGGACGGCGGATCTGTAGAACGGCCGGCCGTCCCAGTAGGGGATCCCTGCCTTGTCCAGTGCTCCGGCGGGGACATAGAAGTCCAGCCAGTCGCTGGTGTCGTCACCTCCGCGGATCGCCACGGCACCGCACACGGCCAGTTGGCCAGGCGGCAGGAGGACCTGACCGTGAAGATGCCCGTATGCGGTCAGAGAGGCGACCGTGCACGGCACGGGCTCCTGCTCCGCGGGTTCACGGTCCGTGAAGGCGAAAGATCCCCGCGCACCTGCCGCGGACCACACGGCGCTCAGGACCGCCTGGATCGCGGAGTCTTCCGTCGATCCGACCTCGATGGCCAGTTCGTAGAAGCCGCCCGACCAGTTGCTCTGATCGCGGAACGCGGCAGGATTCGACATGTCCCAGCCCTACTCGGCCCGGTACGCCCGCAGGAAGGTCCGCACTCCCTCGACGACGAGCGGCCGGACGCGGGTGTCCTCCGCGGCATTGGCGGAACCGAACCGGTTGAGCGCGACGCCGAAGGTCAGCGCGATGAACTGGTCGGCGGCGAGCCGGGCGTCGGGGACGTCGAGCAGCCCGGCCGCGGCGAAGGCGGCGAACCGCTCGGCGAGCGCCTCGTCGGGGGTGTCGGCCATGGAGTTCTCGCCCCCGTTCGGCAACTGGCCGAACTGCGTGCGGACCAGTCGCTGCAACGTCGCGTACTCCGCCGAGCCGAGCATGTCGGTCGCGATGCGCATCGAGAACGTGACCAGGACGTCCTCGAGGTCGATGGCTTCGGTGGGCTCGGTGAGGGTGTCGTCGAGGATGCGTCCGATCGTGGTGATCAGTGACTGGCCGACGCCGTCGACGACCGCTTGCAGGAGCGTCTGCTTGTCGCCGAAGTAGTCGTAGACCGTGCGCTTGGAGACCCCGGCCCGGGCGGCGACCGCGTCGACGCTGGTCCGGTCGAAGCCGTCGGAGAGGAACAGTTCCCGGGCCGCGGTGAGGATGGCGGCCCGCTTCTGCGTGGACCCCTCGCGCAGTGTCTTCGTGGTCGGCATGGCCGTATCCTAACCCGACTTTACTGCACCGTGTAGTGTAGTTTTGTGGGGTCGACGGAAAGGACGGTCATGACCACGACCCTTGCTCCCCCGGTCCGTGCCGGAAAGGCTGCTGTCGCGGCTCTCGGCCTGCTGGCGGCCGCCAGCGGGGCCCTGGAGTCGGTGGTGACACCGACACTCCCGCTGTTGCAACGCGAGTTATCGATAAGCCCTGCCCACGGGGCATTACTCAGCATCACGATGCTCATCACCGGTGCGCTCGTCACTCCTGTCGCGGGCAACCTCGGTGACCGCCACGGCGGCAAACGGGTCATGCTCCGGCTGATGGCGGTGGTCTCGGCCGGTGGTCTGATCTCCGCGCTGGCGCCGAACCTGCCGGTGCTGCTGCTCGGCCAGGTACTGGAGGGCGCGATGGTGGGAGCGATGCCACTGTCGTTCATCCTGGTGCGCAAGCACCTCCCCGCGGGCGAGTCCCAGGTGGCCATCGGAGTGGTCAGCGGCCTGTTCGTGGGCGGCGGGATGCTCGGCACCCTGATGGCCGGGCCCATCGCGGAACAGCTCTCCCGCCACTGGATGTTCGCGATACCGACGCTCGCGATCGTCGTGGCGACCCTGTTCGTCCACCGGGTGATGCCGGACGATCCGCCGGCCCGCTCGGACGCCAAGATCGACTGGCCCGGCCTTGCTCTCCTGAGCGGCATTCTGCTGACGCTCATGTCCGGGCTGGCGATGGCGCCCGAAGCCGGCAGTCGGCCACTCGCGATCGGCGCCCTGATCGTGCTCCTGGCCGTCCTCGTCGCCGGATGGATCTCCGTCGAGCGCCGGTCACCCTCTCCGATGGTCGATCTGCACCTGCTGGCGAAGCCCGGGATGTGGAGCTCCTACGTCATCACGTTCGCCGTCTGCATGGGTACCGCGGTATCGATGTATCTCGTTCCGCAGCTGTTCGCGGCGTCCGGCGACGGGTACGGCTTCGGGGCCGGCTCCACCGACATCGGGCGGTACCTGTTGCCCGGCACCGTGGCCGGGGCGATCAGCGGGCCGCTCGGCGGCCTCGCAGCGCGGCGTTTCGGCCCGACTGCCGTGGTCGGCGCCGGAATCGGTGTCATGGCGGCCACGCTGCTCGTCATGGCGTTCGTGCACACCGAGGTGTGGCACCTCGTCGTCGGCAAGGCGCTGGTCGCTCTGGCCAGCGGGGTCTGCATCACGGCGATGGTCGTCAGGACCGCCGCCTCCGTCGATCACACCGACACCGGCACCGCCACCGGCCTGGTCCTGGTCACACGCGTGATCGGCTTCGCCGCGGGCGTCCAGGTCAGCGGCGCCGTCCTCACCGCCGGGACCCGCCCGGGGACGGCCGACCCGGCCGGATCGGCCTTCGTCACCGGCTTCGTCATCGCAGGCGCCGTCACGGCACTGTCCATGCTCCTCGTCCCCGCCATGCGCAAAGGAGTCAAGAAGTGACCCCCACCCCTCGGTTGACGAGCAGCGGTACCAGAGCACCACGCAAGGTCTTGATATCGGGGGCGAGCATCGCGGGTCCCGCCCTCGCGTTCTGGCTGAACCGCCACGGATACGCGGTCACCGTGGTGGAGAAGGCAGCCACCGTGCGCAGCGGTGGCTACCCCGTCGACGTGCGCGGCACCGCACTGGAGGTCGTCCGGCGGATGGGGATCCTGCCTCGGCTGGAGGACGCACACGTCGACACGCGCCGGTTCACCTTCCTCGACGGGGACGGCGCCACGGTGGCCGCGATCGCCCCGCACACCATGGACGGCGGTGTCGCCGGACGGGACCTCGAGGTGCGTCGCGGGGATCTGACCGACGCTCTGTACACGGCGGTCCGGGACGACGTGGAGTTCATGTTCAACGACTCCATCGACGTCCTCGACCAGTCCGGCCACGGGGTCGACGTCACCTTCCGCGGGGGCGACAGGCGTACGTTCGACATGGTCTTCGGCGCGGACGGACTGCACTCGCGCACCCGGGAGTTCCTCTTCGGCCCTGAGAAGCGGTTCCACCGCTACCTCGGGTACTGCTTCGCAGGGTTCACCCTGCCCAACACCCTCGGTCTCTCCCACGAGATCATGATGTGGAACACCCCCGGCCGGGCCGTGGCTCTCTACGCCGTGGGGGACAGCGACGCCGTGCACGCCTTCTTCAACTTCGCCCGGCCGGAACCGCCGTCCGACGCCCTTCTGAACCCGGCGGCCCAACGGGACCTGTTCGCCTCGGTCTTCGCCGACGCCGGATGGGAGGTTCCGCGCCTGATCGCATCCCTGCGCGAGGCGGATGATCTGTTCGCCGACGTGGTCAGCCAGATCCGCATGCCCCGCTGGTCCCGGGGCAGGGTCGCCCTCGTCGGCGACGCCGCATACGCCCCCTCGTTCCTCACCGGGCAGGGCTCCAGCCTCGCACTCGTCGGTGCCTACATGCTCGCCGCCTCCCTGGCCGAGCGGGACGCCGCCGCCGGCTTCGCCGCGTACGAACACGGCACCCGCCAGTTCGTGACACTGAACCAGGACCAGATCGGGCGGAGTGGCGCCACACTCTTCCCCACCACCGCCCGGGCCCTGGAGCGGCGCAACGACATGCTGCGCACTCTCGACACCATTCCCGCCGCCGGACGACCGGCCCACTCGGCCCTCACCCTGCCCGACTCCACGCCCACCAGGTAGCGGGAGGCACCGGCCATGTCAGCAAGGGCTCCGCCACACCCCGAGTTCCGGCTCCTTGCGCATCGACGACAGCCTCAGCCGGCGGGACTCGGCACAGAAACGGCTCCGCGGCTCCTTGTACTCCACGTGGAACACCGCTTTGCCCGCCGCGATGAACGGGGAGAGCTCACCGCACTCGTCGTACTGGGCGCACTCCTCGTTGACCGCGAAGTCGAAGTGCCGTACGAGCTGGGGGATCTGGGGAAGGTCGTTCTTCAGCCCCACCGACAGCCCCCGCTCGTGGGCGATGGCCGCGATCATCCGGTTGTACCTGAGCTGGTCGCGTGCGGTGAGCGGAAAGCCGGTGTCATTGCCGTAGCCCTCCACCAGATCGGGCTCCACCGCGTCGAAGCCCTTGTCCCGGCACATGTCGAAGCGGCGTTCCATGATCGGCCGCAACACGGACAGCTGCCGGATGTCCAGCCACCGCTCGCCCGACCAGCCGTTGGGCTCGCCGAGAACCGAACGGGGGAAGGAGTCCCGGTCGGGCCGGAAGTCCTCCCACGCGCCCACGTTGACGTAACAGATGACCTTCCTCCCCGCGCGGTGCAGCCGGGCCACGTCCGCGGCGGAGTTCTCGAAGCCGTCGATGTCGTAGACCGGCACGTCGGCCGACGCGTCGACCCTGCCGTCGAGCTGCCACTGCCAGGCGAGCCCCGGACGGGGCTTCCACACGGCCCGCGAGGGCGACGCCGTACCCTGCGCGTCGGCGGGCGGCTCGGCGCTGCCGGAACAGCCCGTCAGCGCCGCGGCCGTCAGCGCGGTCAGCAGGGCCGCACGTGAAAGGACCCGCACGGTCATCGCCCGGCCCCGGTGAGGGCCGGCGTCAACTGAGCCCACGGGTTGGGTGGTTCACCCGTCACCGGGCCGCAGACCGCCGCTCCGCGCTCGTGCGCCGTGCGAACGGCCAGCGGAACGAGTGCCTCGGGCACGCCGTACACGAGATGGCACAGCCGCTCGGATGGGTGTCGCGCGGTCCACGTCGGCCGGCTGAAGGCGGAGACGTACGTCGACCAGTGCCCCTCGAAGGTGACGGTCAGGTCGGCGAGGCGGGCGTATCCCGGGGCCGGATGGACGCCGGGGTTGAGGACGACCGTCCCCACACCCAGCCGGCGCAGCGCCCGCACCAGCCGGCGGCAGGCCGGCAGCCCGTCCGCCGTCGCCGTCACCCGGTCCAGGAAGCAGCCGTCCGCCGCGTACCACTCGCGGTGGCGCCGCACGTCCTCGGTGATCTCCGCGGGGTCACGCACCCCGTAGTCGGTGTCGACATAGCCCAGCAGGCGCGCCCCCGCGGCCCGCAGCGCACCGGCCGCCGCGGTGAAAGCCGGGTCAGGGGCCTCGCCCGGACCGCTCGCCGGGTTGAGAACGACGCCGTAGGTGCGGGTCGCCGAGGTGATCAGCCGGTGCCAGGCACCCGGGTCCTCGGCCGGATGGACGTACAGCGGGATCAGCAGGCTCACGGTGTGCGGCCGCCTTCCCACAGGGCGGCCAACGCGTCGTCCAGGGAGTGCGCCGGACGCCAGCCCAGGGCCTCCTCGGCGGCGGAGATGTCCGAACACTGCCACGACACCTGCGCGGAGCGGGCCGAACCGGCCGGGCTCGCCGCGCCCTCCTCGATCCGGCCGCGGAAGCCGGCCAGGCCGGCCAGATTCCGCACCAGGTCGCGCACCGGGACGGCCCGGCCCCCGCCGAGGTTGAGGACGGGCGGCAGCGGGCCCGGAGCCGTGGCCGCGAGGACCACCGCCCGCGCCACGTCGCGTACGTCGACGAAGTCGCGGTGGGCGGACAGGTCGCCGAGCCGCAGCACCGCCTCCGGGTCGCGGCCGGCCTCGCGCAGCAGCGCGGCGATCCGGCCGGGCAGCCCGGTGGGCGGCGCTCCGGGCCCCACCGGATTGCCCACCCGCAGCACCACCGCGTCCAGGCCGGAGGAGGTCACCGCGACCGTGCCCGCGAGCTTGGTCGCACCGTAGGGGCCGACCGGGTGGGTGGCCGCCGATTCCGTCACCGGGGTGTCCGGCGTGCCCGGGCCGTACTCGGCGGCCGAGCCCAGGTGCACCAGACGGGCCGCGGGGGCCGCCTCGCGCAGCGCGGCGCACAGCACCGCGGGACCGCGGGCGTTGACCTCGGCGAGGGTGACGGCGTCACCGCCGGTCGCGCCCGCGCAGTTGACGACCGTATCGGGCGCGGCGGAGGCGAAGGCCTTCGCCAGTTGCTCCGGGCGGACGTGGGCGAGATCGGCGTCGACATCGGCGGCCGGCGACCGGCCGCCGACGAGGACCTGCGCGCCCGGCAGAGCGCGCAGCCGCTCCGCGACGTGAGCGCCCAGATAGCCGGTGGAGCCCAGGACGAGAATGCGCATGACGTGCTCAGGCTCCCTTGAGCAGAAGCGACTTGCGGGTGGTGAACTCGGCGTTGGCCCGGTCGTAGTCGTCCGGGCGGCCGATGTCCAGCCAGTACCCGTCGAAATCGTAGGCGTGCGGCTTGTTGTCGGTCTTGAGCAGGTCGAGCACCAACTCGTCGAAACCGAGCGGGAGTCCGGGCGTGTAGCCGTCGAGGGTGGTGCGGGACAGGCCGTAGACGCCCATGGAGACGCGGTAGTCCATGCTCGGCTTCTCGGTGAACGCGACGACCTTGCTGGAGTGGGTGGTCAGCACCCCGAAGTCGATGTGCACCTTGCGGGCGTACGTCGCGATGGTCAGCGGGGCCCCGGACGCGCGGTGCCGGCGCAGGACGTCGGCGTAGTCGAGGTCGGTGAGGACGTCGCCGTTCATCACCAGGAACGTCTCGGGCAGGCGGTCGCGCAGGTTGAGCAGCGGGCCCATGGTGCCCAGCGGGCTCTCCTCGGTGGCGTAGTCGACGGCCAGGCCCCACTGGGAGCCGTCGCCCACGTAGGCGCGGATGATCTCGCCGAGGTGGCCGATGGCGATGGTGCAGCTGGTGAAACCGGCCGTGGACAGCTGGCGCAGCACGATCTCCAGGATGGCGTGCTGGTCACCGATGGGCACGAGCGGCTTGGGCAGCGCGGTGGTGTACGGCCGCAGCCGGACGCCCTTGCCTCCCGCCAGGATCACTGCGTGCATGGGCTCCTCCTTCGTGAACGCTTCGTGGACGTGCGCGGACGAGACGGACGAGATCCGCTGGGCGGTGTCAGATGTTGTAGATGCCGGTCTTGTAGCGGGCGAGGTTGGCCGGGTCGCGGAAGAAGTCCACGGTGGCCGCCAGGCCTACCTCCAAGGTGTGCGCGGGCTGCCAGCCGGTGGCGGCGGTGAGCCGGCTCGCGTCCGCGACCAGCCGCATCACCTCCGAGTTGGCGGGACGGATGCGGGTGGTGTCCTCGCGGACGTCGAGCGCGGTGTCCATCACCTTGCCGATCAGCGCGACCAGGTCGCCGACCGAGATCTCCCCGCCGGTCCCGGCGTTGAAGGTACGGCCCACGACCTGCCCGGCGGGCGCGGTGCCGACGGCGAGGAAGGCCTGCGCGGTGTCCTTGACGAAGGTGAAGTCCCGGGTGGGACGCAGGTCGCCGAGGGTGATGGTGCGCTCTCCCGCCGCGACCTGCCCGATGACGGTGGGGATGACCGCGCGCATCGACTGGCGCGGCCCGAAGGTGTTGAAGGGCCGCAGGGTGACCACGGGCGTGTCGAAACTGGCGTGGTAGCTGTCGGCCAGCCGGTCCCCGCCCGCCTTCGAAGCGGCGTACGGGGACTGGGTGTTGATGGGGTGGTCCTCGGTGATGGGCACGGTCTGGGCGGTGCCGTATGTCTCGCTGGTGGAGGTGTGCACCAGCCGGGGCGTGCCGAGGGCGCGCACGGCCTCCAGCACGTTGAGGGTGCCGGTGACGTTGGTGTCCACGTAGCTGTGCGGGGCCTGGTAGGAGTACGGGATCGCGATCAGGGCGGCCAGGTGATAGGCGGTGTCGGCGCCTTCGAGGAGGCCGCGGACGGAGCCGGGGTCACGGACGTCGCCGAGAACGATCTCCACCTGGTCCAGGACGTCGGGGTGCAGGGTCTCCAGCCAGCCGTAGGAGGAGAAGGAGTTGTACTGGGCCATGGCCCTGACGCGGTGGCCCGAGGCGACCAGCGCCTCGGTGAGGTGCGAGCCGATGAAGCCCTCGGCTCCGGTGACGGCGGCGAGCGGTGCGGAGGTCAACTGCGGTGTCCCTTCGGTCGGGTGGGAAGCGAGCGGAGTGCGACATGCGGCTCAGGCGTGCGGGGCGGGCCGGCCGAGCAGCCACAGTGCGCACACCGACAGACACAGGGCGGCCGCGCCGCAGGCGAGTGGCAGGGCCAGGGCGTCGCCCGGTGGAAGCTGGAACAGGACGACCGCTCCGGCACCGCCGGCCGCCGCCAGGCAGATCCCGGCCGACGACCAGGCCGCCCCGAACGCCTGGAGCAGCAGCGCGGTCCACAGCACGGCGGCGAGCAGCAGCAGGGCGGCCGGGTCGGCGCCGGTGAGCAGGGCCGCGGGCAGCAGCGGCGCGAGGTAGGCGAGCAGACAGAGGCCGAGAATGCCGGCCGAGCGCAGCAGGAACCCGGCCGGTGTGGCGGTGGCCCGCAGCGCGGCGACCGACAGCCCCCGGTAGCGGTACAGCAGCCATTCCGCCGGTCCCATGCTCAGCGTCAGCACGATCACCGCGTACGGCTCCTCCCGCCCCTCCAACAGCACCAGCACCCCGGCGGCCAGCCCGAACAGGCCGTACGGCAGCGACCACAACAGCCGCGGCCGGGTCGCGCCGGTGACGGCCGGGACGGCGAGGGCGCCCCTCAGCACCCAGCCGGTGACGGCGAGCGTGGCGAGCAGCGCCAGCAGGGGCAGCCCGGCCCGGAGCGTGGGACCGGGCTCCCACCACGGCAGGACGGCGGCACCCGCGAGCAGCGGGCTGAGCGCCGCCAGCAGCAGCCGCTCCCGGCCCAGCACCAGCAGGACACCGGCGGCCGCCAGGTACGCGGACTGTGCGGCCGCCACCAGGGCCACCGGTCCGCCGTCGGCGGGCAGTGCGGCGACCGACGTGGCCACCACCGCCCCCACCGGGGCACCGGCCAGGAGGGTACGGGCCGCCTCCCGGCGTCCGGTCGCCATCCGCAGGTGCGCACGATGGCCGAGCGCCTGCCCCCACGCCCAGGAGACGAGCCCGGCCACGATGAGGGCGGGGGCGTACCCGCCGGCGTCCCACAGGGGAGCGGTCAGCAGGTAGGCGAGCCCGGGCAGGGCGAACAGCACGCCCCGCAGCAGGCAGCGCAGGGTGTCGGGATGCCAGGGGTCGGCCGCCGGGGCGGGCTCGGGAAAGGTGCGCGGCACCCGCTCGTAGAGGGCGGAGGCCAGGGAGAACAGGTTCGGGTGGCCGTACCGTTCGTTGATCAGGGAAGCGGACAGTCCCTCCGCCTCCAGCAGCGCCGCCACCTCGTAGGGGTGGACGGCGGGGCCTATGCGGTCGGCGAGTTCGGCGGCGAGCTCACTGACCGCCTCCTCGTCGGGGCCCTGCCGGGGCAGCCGGATGGCGAGCGTGGTGTCGTCCAGGGCCCAGCGCGGCCGGCGGCGCGGCGGACGGGTGCCGGCCAGCCGGAGGGCCAGCGTGTCCTGCTCCGCGCCCCCGGGTTCGAGGGATATCGGCCCGCTCACAGGGCGAGGCTTCCGGTGCCGTGGACGACCGGCGCGGACAACCCGAACGTCGGCGTGGCCGTCAACTCCTGCTTCGGATGGGCCAGGTCCAGATAGACGGACCGAAACGTGTCAATGGTCTGCCGCAGGGTGAACTGCTCGATGACCCGCAACCGGGCCGCCTCACCCATCGCCCTGCGCCGCCCCGGATCCCCCAGCAGCTCCAGCGCCGCCGCGGCCATCGCCGACGGATCGCGCGGAGGCACCACCAGCCCGGTGTCACCGACGGCCTCGCGGACACCGCCCACGTCCGTGGAGACGGTGGCCCGCCCGCAGGACATGGCCTCGATCAGGGTGAAGGGGAAACCCTCGCTGATGCTGGAGAGCATCACGACGTTCCCGGCGGCGTAGGCGTCCTTGATGTCGTCCACCCGCCCTTCGAAGGTGACGGCGTCGGCGTGCCCGAGCTCGGCGGCCAGGGCCTCGCAGCGCTCCCGGTAGGCCTCTCCGCCCCGCGGCGTGCCGCCGAACAGCCGCAGCCGCGCGTGCGGGAGCCGGTCGCGGACGAGCGCGAAGGCCCGGATGAGGGTCTCCAGGTCCTTGATGGGGTCGACGCGCCCGGCCCAGCTGAGGGTGGGGGAGTCCGGTTCGGGCCCGGCCGCCGGGAAGGCGGCGGGGTCCACGCCGTTGTAGACCGTGCGGATCGACTCCGGGTTCGCGCCGCCTTCCTCCTCCCACAGCCGGTTGTAGCGGTTGCCCGGTGTGATCAGGGCGGCCCGGCGGTAGCTCTCCTGCGCGAGCAGCCGGAAGAACCCGAGGATCACGGCCTTCACCGGCCAGCGGTAGGGCGCGGTGCGGTAGCCGAGGTAGCGCTCGCGCAGATAGACCCCGTGCTCGGTCAACAGCAGGGGAACGCCGTGCTGTTCGAGGGCGGCCAGGCCCGGCAGGACGGCGACGCCGCCGCTCACCGCGTGGGCGACCCCGCTCTCGGGGGCCGGGGCGGCCAGTGGACGCAGGGCGTGCTCCAGCAGGGCGGTCGCGGTGAGCGCGTCGTGCAGGGTCGGCCCCGCCTCGCGCACGGCGAGACCGGGGCGGTTCCACAGCGCGGTGAGGATCGCGATCGCCCGGTCCGCGCGCAGAAAGGGGCTCAGCGTCCCGTCCGACGCGGCCCGCGCCAGCGTGTACAGGGCGGGCGCGAAACCGTCCTCGGCACGCGGGTCGAGCAGCGCGGTCAGGAACCGCTCGTAGGCGGCGGCGAGTTGGTTGCGGGACCGGCCCCGGGGCGGGCGGCCCTCGGGCGGGGCACCCCACATGGGGACGGACAGCACGCCGGCGACGTGCGCGGGCAGGTCCCAGACGACCGGCTCACGTCCGGTGCCCGTGACGGCGATGACGTCGAAGGCCAGGTCGGGCATGCCCTGGACGAGTTGATCGCACCAGACGCTGACGCCTCCGTGGCTGTGCGGGTAGGTGCCTTCGGTGAGCAGGGTGACGCGCGTCGCTCCGGTACGTCGCGCGCCCTGGGGAACGGGCATCGATGTGCTCCACGGCCGAGGTGTGGGGTCGTTCGTTACGGTCCCGGCGGCCGTGGGGCGGCCAGGACCTTCGGGTCGTGCGCGCATGCGCCGTTCAGCCGTCTGTGGGACGGCCCACCGGGTCTGTGACGCCCGCGGGGACACGGGTGTCCGGCGCGGGCTCGGTGGCCGGGGCGTTCTCGGTGGCGGCGTCGGCGGGCGGTGCCGCGGCGGACGTCGGCAGGGTGAGGACGAGCGGGGCACCCGTGGAGGGTGTCCAGCCGGACACCGAGCCGGCGTAGGCCTCGCCGAACGCGGCACCGGCCAGCGTGCTGCCGGTGGGCAGGGTCGCGGTGACCGCCAGTCCGTCCGGGGCGTCCACGGTCACCGTCCCGCCGACGCGGTAGGCGGTGATCTGACCGGCCCCGAGTGCCGCACGCCACTCCGCCCGGCGCTCGAGTTCGGCGCCGATGTCACGCATCCGCAGGTTCACCACGGGGGTGCCCTCGGAGAACAGCGCCTTGTAACCGTCAAGAACGCCGTCGAGCACGGGGTAGGCGATGCGGTCCTCGGCCAGGTTGGACTGGTGGATGAAGTGCGGCTTGGGGTCGTTGGCCAGGACGTGGCCGAGGGCGATCTGTGTCTCCAGCGGCACGATGTGGCCGGCGTAGCCGGTCGCGGTGTCCAGGGGGGCCGGCAGACATGTGGTGGTGGCGGGGTTGTCCTCGCAGATGCCGCTGCCGCCCTGGGCGCGGCTGGTGTAGATCCAGTTGTACTCGTCGACCTGCTCGGCTGCCCGGCCGGCGTTGTAGAAGACGTTCATCGGGTAGCGGGGCACGGTCGTGGACGGACCCACCCGACGCTGGTCGGGCTCCCGGGAGTTGTCGGAGCCGAGCCAGGTGATGTGGTTGTCGCCGAGGGCGAGCGCCAGGTTCGGGTTGTCCTGGGGCTGCTGCGGAAGCACCTTCATGCCCGAGTGCTCACCGGTGACCAACTCGCTGTTCACGAGCGGCAGTCCGGCGCTCTCGCCCCAGACCCGGTTGGTGGCGATCTCGTCGGAGATGTCGTTGCGGCTCACCCACCGGGTGCTGCCGTCGGCGTTGGTCGCGCACTTCCAGGGCACCACGGTCGTGTCCTGCACACAGCCGAGGAAGGGGTGCGAGTAGGTGTGGTTGATCCACCGGAACTCACCCCGCCGTGCGATCAGCCGGTCGGCGAGCGGGTCGGCGCCGTTGTTGTCCTCCCGGTGGTCGGCGCTGCCGGCGCCGTTGTAGGCGAAGTCGAGGGTGAACTTCTTGTCGTCCTGCCAGTCGACGGCGTGATCGACGTCGGCGGGCGTCATCCGGATCGGGTCGGGCGTCGCGGTGGGGTCCGTGCAGTCGACGTCGCCGGGCGTGCAGTTGAGCCGGCTGTTCCAGCGGTCGTCCGCGGCGAACACGTCGTCGACGTGGACCGCGAAGTAGTTCCGCGAGGCGCCCAGGTGCACACCGCCGGTCATCCACTCCACGATGCCGCGGGCCAGGAGCCGGAACTGCTGCTGATACCGGTTGTAGACGAAGGTGACGACCAGCTCGCGCCGCCCGTCGTGCCGGTACTCGCCCACCAGCGTGCCCTTGGCCGACTGCCCGGGGATCGCCGCTTCGACGTACGGCGTGAAGTCGGCCCCCGCGACGGGCTTCGACAGATAGGCGTAACTCTCGCCGATCGCCGGGTCGTTGTCCTCGAAGGGCACCGCCCCGTCGAGATAGCCGAACGGGCCCGACTTGCCGGCGGCGGTCACCTCCGCCCGCTTGCCGTCGATGCTGCCGGAGTAGCCCCCGTGGACCGGGTACTGCAGTCCGGCTTCGGGACGCGCGTAGGTGTAGGCGTCGACCTGCGGCACGTCGTACTTCTGCTCGTACGCCGCCAGGGCCGCCATCTCGGACGAGCCGGCCGGGAACGGGTTGTCATCGGGCAGCACCACGGCCTGGAACCTGGCGCGCGGCCTGCCGTCCACGGTGTCCGCGAGGAAGCCGGCGTCGATCAGGGTCCGGCCGGACTGCGTGAGGTCGATCCGGGTGTACGGCGTGCCGGCCGCGGCCAGTTCGGCGGCTATCGCCTCGGTCGACGGGCCGCCGTCGCTCACCACCAGCACCCGCAGGTCGATACGGGGCGTGGTGTCGGCGTGCGCCGCGCCGGCCGGCAGGCCCAGTGCGGCGACGAGCGCGCCCACCGTGAGCACGGTGGTGCGTGTGGTCCGCTTCATGCGGTGAGGTCCCCTCCCCGGGCAGGGGTGAGTACTGCTCCGCAGAGCGGACGCACCCCCTTGCGTGCCGCCGGCGTCCCCCTCAGAAGCCAGTTCGTCACGCATCCGTTCGCGTCACATAGTGATGTCTGTGTGGAGATTTTGCGGTCATGTTGCGGAACATGACGGAAAAGCGCAGGTGTCGAACGGGGTGCTTCCGAAAGCGAAATGAGCCGTTCCCGGTCGCCGCCCGAAGTCGCCGCTGGTGGGCGCGGGGGCCCGGCATGCTGGTCCGGGGCCTGAGCAGCGCACCGGCGGGCCCGTGGGGCCCGCCGGTCGGAGTGCCAGTGGTCCAGACCGGGGCGGTGGCCCGGGCATGGAGGTTTTCAGGTCACCGCCGTCGGCTCCGGACGGAGCGTCAGGCGCAGAGCACTCGGGTCACGGGGGTGTAGACCGGGCCGCCGCTGACGTTCGTGGAGTCGCTGAACTCGGCGTAGAAGTAGGAGTAGAAGCCGATGTTGCCGTTGCAGCCGGAGTCGGCGGCGATGTCCAGCGTCAGGGTGACGGTGCGGCTCTGGCCGGGCGGGATGGTGGTGCCGTAGTTGCCGCCGAGGTTGGCCGGGCCGGTGCCGGAGCAGGGGGTGGGACCGTTGACGGTGGAGAGGCTGCATCCGGAGAAGCTGTACTTCAGGTCGGGGCGCTGTGTGGTCAGCCAGGTCGGCTCGATCGTCTGGTACACGAACCAGACGTCGTAGGTGTTGTTGTTCTTGATGGTCATCGACAGCTTGACCGAGCCACCGGGCGTGGTGGTGGCGCTCTCGGTGGCGAAGGTCAGCTCCGCCGGTGCCGGGTCCACCGCACTCGCGCTGGGGGCCAGGCCGAACACGGCGAGGGCGAGGGCGAGGACGGCGCCGAGGCCGAAACGTCTCATCAGGGGTGATCGCATGGCCTGGGAGGCTAGGCAGGGGCCGGGCGGAGCGTCTGCCCCGCGGTGCGGACGCTCCTCGCCATGCGGCTGGAAGTGTTCATGATGTGATCGAGGTGTGTTGAAAATGTGGATGCGCGACGGGTCCGGTATTCGCCCAGGCAGCCGGCGCCATCCGGGGCGACCGTGCCGGCGGAATTACTGCCGACCGCTTCCGTGGCGCCGGAAGATGACATTGGCGCGTATCGGTTCCGGCAGCCCTCTCCCTCGCCCGTGATCACCCTGGGATTCTCGGCCATCCGCCACAATCCGGCCTGCGTGTCACCGGAACCCGTCAGGGCGTCCCGAGGCCTCGCAGCAGTGTGTCGACCACGACGTCCGCCGCCTGCGCGGGGCTCAGCCCGGGCATCTGCCGGGACGCGAGGTGCATGAGCTGCGGCAGGAGCGCGCTCGCCCAACCCTGAGGCAGGTCGGAGCGCAGAAGCCCCTCGTCCGTGGCGCGTTCGAGGAAGGCGTCGACCTCGCGCACGGAGGCGTCCCGGCGGGCGCGGACGCCGTCGTCGGTGAGCATGCGGGCGAGGTCGACGGGCCAGGTGCGGTTGACGGCGATGATGTTCTCGACGTAGCGGTGCAGGGCGACGGCGACGGGGGCCTCGCGCAGCCGGGCGTCCTCGATGGCGTCCTCGATGGCCGCGAGGCGGGCGCCGTAGATCGCCGCGAGGAGATCCTCGCGGGAGGCGAAGCGGCGGTAGACGGTGCGCCGGTCCACGCCCGCCTCGGTGGCGATGTTCGCGATGCTCGCCCCGGGGTCGGCGGCGAGCATGCGCGCCCCCGTCGTCAGGACGGCTTCCAGATTGCGTGCCGCGTCAGCTCTCACGCCACCGATTCTAGCCAGCTCCTGTGGAATCTGAGGCGCCTGGTGCCTCAGCTGTGTTGCGAAACAAGCACTAAGCGCTACATCAGCGGTACTTTTCCCGGTAGCCGCCGATGGAGCATCAGTCACCTGTCGAGAGGGTGACGGCGTAAGGGGAGCGCATGTGCGAGGCTGGTCCCTCAGGGACGGATACGGGCAAGAAAGGTGATGCGCCATGAGTGATGTCGAGGAGAGGGCGCTGCTGGCGGGTGGGTGCTTCTGGGGCATGCAGGAGCTGATCCGTTCGCTCCCCGGCGTGATCCGCACCCGGGTCGGCTACAGCGGCGACAACGACAAGCCCCACCCCACCTACCGTGACCACGGGCGGCACGCGGAGTCGATCGAGATCGTGTTCGATCCGGCCGCGACCGACTATCGCGCGATCCTGGAGTACTTCTTCCAGATTCACGACCCGACCACGAGCAACCGGCAGGGCAACGACATCGGCCTGAGCTACCGCTCCGCCATCTTCTACCTCGACGACGAGCAGCGGCGCGTCGCGCAGGACACCATCGCCGACGTCGAGGCGTCAGGCCTGTGGCCGGGGCCGGTGGTGACCGAGGTGGTGCCGGCGGGTCCGTTCTGGGACGCCGAGCCGGAGCACCAGGACTACCTCCAGCGCTACCCGGAGGGCTACACCTGCCACTTCCCGCGCCCGAACTGGCGGTTGCCCAGGCGCGGCTAGTCCTGAACGCCGACGTGGCCGGGGAGGGTGACACCCTCCCCGGCCACGTGTCGTTTCCGCGATCTCCCAGGAGAACGGCTCGGCGGGATGGTTCACCCGGGCCGGTCAGCCGGGTCTGACCCGGCAGGCCGAGGCCTGTCTGAAGTCGGCGGAGGAGTTCGGCTGGGAGGAGACCCTGGCGCCCTCCGATCCGGCGTCCCCGGTGTGCAGTGTGGTGCGCCGTGAGGCGGTCGGCGTCGTGGCCGCGGTGATCCCCTGGAACTCGCCGTTCTCCTCGGCCACCGCGAAGATCATCCCGGCTCTCCTCGCGGGCAACTCCGTGGTGCTCAAGGTGTCCCCGGAGAACTCGCTGAGCATGGGTTTCCTCGCCGAGCTGCTGGAGCGATTGGGCCTGCCCGACGGCGTGCTCAGCATCCTGCCCGCGGACCGGGAGACCAGCGAGTATCTGGTGTCCCACCGGGAGGTCGACAAGATCGCCTTCACCGGTTCGACGCGGGCCGGCCGCCGTATCGCCTCGATCGCGGGTGAGCAGCTCAAGCGCGTCAGTCTGGAGCTGGGCGGCAAGTCCGCCGCCCTCCTCCTGCCGGACGCCGACATCGAGAAGGCGGTCGCGGCCCTGAAGTTCGGCTCCCTGCTCAACAACGGCGAGTCCTGTATCGCCCAGACCCGCATCCTCGCCCCGCGCAGCCGGTACGAGGAGGTCGTGACCGCGCTCAAGGAACTGGTCGAGTCACTGAAGGTGGGCGATCCGAGCGACCCCGACACCTTTCATCGGTCCGATGATTGGCCCCGACCAGCAGGAGCGGGTGCGCACCTGCATCCGGCTCGGCATCGAGGAGGGCGCCCGCCTGGTCACCGACGGCCCGCAGATCCCCGAGGGCCTGGAGAAGGGCAACCACGTCACGCCCACGGTCTTCGCCGACCCTCGGCAACTCCATGCGCATCGCGCGGGAGGAGATCTTCGGCCCGGTCCTGGTGGTCATCCCCTATGACGACGAGGACGATGCCGTCCGCCTCGCCAACGACTCCGAGTACGGCCTTTCCGGTGGTGTCTGGTCCGCCGACGAAGCCCACGCCCTGGCGGTCGCCCGCCGCGTCCGCACCGGCACCGTCACGGTCAACGGAGCCCCGGTGGCTTTCGACGGCCCGTTCGGCGGGTCCAAGGCCAGTGGCACCGGCCGGGAGTACGGCGCGGTGGGCCTCGGGTCCTACACCGAGATACAAGACGATCACCGTCTGACGTGCCCATGAAGTGACGTCACCGGCTTGACAGGTGACGAAAGGAGGGACACGCTGATGCTCGTCCAGGGCAACAGCTGATTCCGAAAGGGAGACCGGTCATGGGCATGGAATTGTCGACGGACACCGCCGCAGCGGCACGGCACGCGCGGTTCGGCAAGCTTCCCGAGCGCGTCCGCATCGAGGACACGGTCGAAGGGGCCAAGGCTACGCCGGGCGGCGGAAAGAACGCGTACGACCCCGAGGGCTCGTGGAAGTACTACTCGTGCCTCGCGCTGGACCTTGGCCTGTAGGACCATGTCCGGATCGCCGGGGCGCGCACAGGTTGCGGGACGCCGGGCACCGTCTGCCGTCTGCCGTCTGCCGTTCGCCGCCCGCGAGGGCGTGCGTACCGCCCCGCTGAGCGACGAGCGCAGCGCACGTGTCACTCCGGCTCGGCGCCGAACCTTCCCCGCCGCCCGCGATCCGGTTCCAGGCGCAGCTCGCGCCCCCGCCACCGTCGGCGCAGCCAGCGGTCATGGCCGGCGACCACGATCGCGCCCGGTCCCGCGGTGCCCAACGCCTCCTCCAGCTCATCGCACAGCCGCGGGGAGAGGTGGTTGGTGGGCTCGTCGAGCAACAGCAGGTGCGGCGGGCGGGCCACGAGCACCGCCAGGGCCAGACGCCGACGCTGCCCAACGGACAGGTGCCCGACAGGCTTGGCCAGGTCCGCCTCGTGCATCAGGCCGAGCGAGCCGATCGGCACCTTCTCGGCCCGTTCCGGGCCCACCGACAGCTCGTAGGTGTCCCGGACCGTGCGGTCGAGTCGCTCGAACCCGGTGTCCTGAGCGAGCAGCCCCACCGTCAGCCCGGGCCGCCTGTACACCTCGCCCTCGGCCGGAAGACGTCCGGCCAGCACGGCGAGCAGCGTGGACTTGCCCGCCCCGTTGTCGCCCGTGACGAGCAGCCGGTCGCCCGCCGCCACCTCCAGGCCGTCCAGGGCGAGCCGGCCGCCCACCCTCACATCAAGCAAGGACACCAAGGGGCGATCGCCCTCCTCCGCACGCGCGGCGAGCTCCCCGGCCGCGAAGCGCAGCGGCCGGGGCGGCTCGGCGACTCGGGTGCGCTCCAGTTCCTCCAGCCGACGGGCCGCGTTGCGCACGCGGCGGGAGATCTGGCTCTGGACCCGGCCCGCCCGGTGCCCGTAGCCCATCTTCTCGTTGTCGCGCGGACCCCGGTCCGGGGCGACGCGGCGCGCGGTCACCCCCGCCGAGTGCCGCAGCTCCGCCAACTCCTGTTCCTCCTCGGCGTACCGCCGCTCCCAGCGCTCCCGCTCGGCGCGCTTCTCACCCAGGTAGGCGCTGTAGTTGCCGCCGTAGCGGACCGGGCCGTCCACCGCCGGGTCGAGGTCGACCAGGTCGGTGCAGACGGCGTCGAGGAACGCACGGTCGTGACTGGCGAGGACGACGGCCCCGGAAAGGCCACGGAGTTGCTCCTCGAGGAACGCGGCCGCGCTGTCGTCGAGATGGTTGGTCGGCTCGTCCAGCAGCAGTGCCGGGGGCCGACGGACCAGCAGTGCGGCCAGGGCCAGCCGGCCCCGCTGCCCACCCGAGAGCGAACCGAGCGTGCGGTCATGCCCGAACGCGCCGAGACCCAGGCCGTCCAGCACCAGGGCGGCGCGGCGGTCGGCGTCCCAGGACTCACGGTCCTGGGCCAGCTCCAACCGCCTGCCGTAGGCGTCGAGAAGTTCCTGATGACCCGGGTCGTCCTCCGGGACCCGGGCGAGCTCTTCGCTGAGCCGTTCCAGCTCCGCGAGGTCCTCACGGGCCTCATGCAGCGCATCGTCCAGCACCGCGGCGATGGTCGCGTCGGCCTCGAACGGCATCTCCTGGTGGAGAAAGCCGAGGCCGGCGGGGCGGGAGACGCTTCCCGCGTCGGGCTCGTCCGCGCCGGCGAGCAACCGCAGCAGGGTGGACTTGCCGACGCCGTTCTCCCCGATGAGGCCGATCCGGTGGCCGGGGGAGGCGGTCAGGGAGACGCCGTCGAGGACACGTCGGCCGCCCAGGGAGCGGACGAGATCGTGGGCGAGCAGGGCATGCTGGGGCACAGGTGTCCGTCCAGGAAGTGATCGGTGGTCGGCCCGCCGGGCGCACGGCCGCGGACGCGGGCCACTGCATACGCCGACGGCTCACACCTCGGGAACTCCCGCCTCGGTGAGCGTGCCGTCCGCCAGGCGCAGCCGGCGGTTCACCCCGATCTCGGCGAGGAACCTCTCGTCATGGCTGATCACCACGAACGCGCCCTGGTAGGAGTTGAGCGCGCTCTCCAGCTGAGCGGCGCTGACCAGGTCGAGATTGTTGGTCGGCTCGTCGAACAGCAGCAGATGGGGAGCCGGTTCGGCGTACAGGACGCAGGCCAGGGTGGCGCGCAGCCGTTCGCCACCGGAGAGCACCCCGGCCGGCAGGTGTGCGCGGGCCCCCCGGAAGAGGAAGCGGGCCAGCAGGTTCATCCGCTCGGCCTCGCCCCGCTCCGGGGCGAACACGGCGAAGTTCTCCGCCACGGTGCGGTCCAGGTCCAGCAGATCCAGACGCTGTGACAGGTAGGCGACACGACCGTCGTTGCGCCTGATCTCCCCGCTGTGCGGGGCGAGTTCACCGGTGATCAGGCGCATCAGGGTGGTCTTCCCGGCGCCGTTCGGACCCGTCAGCGCGATGCGCTCCGGGCCCCGGACGGTGAGATCGACGCCGCCCTCCGCGAACACCTGCCGACCGCCGAGGTGCACCTGCATCGCCTCGCCGAGGAAGAGGTTGCGGCCCGCGGGCACCCGGGTGTCGGGCAGGTCAAGGGCGAGCCGCTGCTCCTCGCGCACCGTGCGCCCGGCCTCGTCCAGACGGGACTTGGCCTCGCTGACCCGGGACGAGTGCAGCTGGCCGGACCGGCCGGCGGATTCCTGCGCGCCGCGCTTCATGGTGCCGGCGAAGATCCGGGGCAGGCCGGCGCTCTTGAGATTGCGGGCGGCGTTGCTCGCGCGCCGCTCGGCCCGTTCGCGGGCCTGCCGCATCTCACGCTTCTCCCGCTTCAGCTCCTGCTCGGCGGTGCGGACGTTCTTCTCGGCCACCTCCTGCTCGGCGCGCACGGCTTCCTCGTACGCGGTGAAGTCACCGCCGTGGAAGCGGAGGTCGTCGCTGCCGACCTCGGCGATGCGTTCCATGCGGTCGAGCAGGGCGCGGTCGTGGCTGACCAGCAGCAGACAGCCGGTGAAGTCCGACAGCACGTCATGGAGCCTGTGCCGGGCCTCCAGGTCGAGGTTGTTGGTCGGCTCGTCGAGGAGCAGGACGTCGGGACGCTTGAGAAGCTGGGCCGCGAGACCGAGCTGGACGACCTGGCCGCCGCTGAGTGTGCTCAGGCTGCGGTCCAGGGCGAGGCCGGCCAGGCCGAGACGGTCGAGCTGGGCGCGCGTGCGCTCCTCGATGTCCCAGTCGTCGCCGATGGTGGTGAAGTGCTCCTCGCTGACGTCCCCGGACTCGACGGCGTCCAGGGCGCGGATCACGGCGTCGACGCCGAGCACCTCGGCCACGACCAGGTCGCCGGTCAACGGGAGGCTCTGCGGGAGGTAGCCCAGCGTCCCCTCGACCGACAACGAGCCGGTGCGGGGCCGGAGTTCACCGGCGATCAACTTGAGCAGCGTGCTCTTGCCCGCACCGTTCGGGGCGACCAGACCCGTATGGCCGGTCGTGACGGTGAAGGACAGGTCGCGGAAGACCGGGGTGTCGTCGGGCCAGGAGAAGGACAGGTTCGAGCACACGACGGAGGCGTCGGACATGGAGATGACCTCGGGGTACTACGGACAGAGAGAGCTCTGCCCTGGGCAGACGTGGGAAAGGAGGTACGACGAACCGGCCACTTCGGCGGCGCTTCCTCAGCGCGTCCGGTGGCCGTCGATCCGGGTCTCACCCCGAGATGTCGTCTTCACCCACCACGTCTGTGACTCCTCGAAACAAGGTCAACGTCACTGGCAGCGTAACAGCCGCTCCGCCGGAAACCACTCGGCTCCCGCGGCCCGGTCCGGTGACCGGTCCGGTGATCCGGTCGAGCGGGGCGGCGCGGCACTCCGGAAAACACAAAGGCAAGGAGTCCTCTCCTTGCCTCTCCTAACTTATAGCGCACAGGGGGGCTTGCGGCAAGGCCCGGGTCTCGGCGCAGAATCATCGGCCGAAGCCACAACCTGCGGAAACGGGGACACGAGGTGCGTGTGTCGGAGATTGAGACGTGCTCGACCAGCGGTTCGACGGATCCGGAGGTGTCGCGATGACCGGGCAGTACGTGCTGGATCTTCACGAGGTGGACGAGACGCAGCTCGCGCTCGTCGGTGGCAAGGGCGCGCACCTGGGCGCGCTGTCGCGGATCGAGGCCATCCGCGTCCCGGCTGGTTTCTGCGTGACGACCCACGCCTTCCGGCAGATCATGGCGCAAGCGCCCTCGGTCGAGGATCTGCTGGATCGGCTGGCTCACCTGAACCCCGACGACCGGGAGGCGATCCGCCTACTCAGCGCGCGGATTCGCCGGACCATCGAAGACATCGCCATCCCGGGCGATCTCGCGGCGGAGATCACCCGCGCGCTCTCCCGGCTCGGTGAGCAGACTCCCTGCGCCGTCCGGTCCAGCGCGACGGCGGAGGACCTGCCGACGGCCTCCTTCGCCGGCCAGCAGGACACCTACCTGAACGTGGTGGGGCCGACGGAGATCCTCCGGCATGTCAGCCGGTGCTGGGCCTCGCAGTTCACCGAGCGCGCCGTGACCTACCGTCAGCGCAACGGCATCGACCACCGTACGGTCGCCATGGCCGTGGTCGTGCAGCGGATGGTCTTCCCGCATGCGTCGGGCATTCTCTTCACGGCCGACCCCGTCACCGGCAACCGGAAGGTCGCCACCGTGGACGCCGGTTTCGGTCTCGGAGAGGCCCTGGTCTCCGGCCTGGTGAACCCCGACGTCTTCAAGGTGCGCCACGGCGAAGTCGTCGCGAGGACGATCGCCGCCAAACAGCGCGCCGTCCACGCCCTGGCGGCCGGCGGTACCCGGGAGGTGGAGATCGACCCGCAGCGGCAGGAGCAGCCGGCGCTGACGGACGCGCAGGCCGTACGGCTCGCCCATCTCGGGCGGCGGATCGAGGAACACTTCGGCCGCCCCCAGGACATCGAATGGTGCCTGGTCGACGATGACTTCCAGATCGTGCAGAGCCGGCCGATCACGACGCTGTTCCCCATCCCCGAGACTGCCGAGCAGGGAAATCGCGTCTACGTCTCCGTCGGCCATCAACAGATGATGACCGACCCCATGAAGCCCCTCGGGCTCTCCCTGTGGAAGCTGACGGCCATGGCGCCGATGACCGAGGCCGGGGGGAGGCTGTTCGTCGACGCCACGCGAGCCCTCTCCACACCCGAGGGACGCACCGGCCTCCTGGACCTCATGGGCAGGGGCGATCCACTGACCAGGGACGCGCTGGAGACCGTCCTCGACCGCGACGGCTTCCTCCCCCTGCTGCCGGAACCGGACCCCGGCAGGCCGCCGGCCGCCGGCAGGACCCCAGCCGGCGGCGCATCCGCCCCGATCGAGACCGATCCGGCCGTCGTCGACGGGCTGATCGAGCGCAGCCGGGCGTCCATCGACGCACTGCGGCGCGACATCGCCACGAAGGCCGGACCAGCGCTGTTCGACTTCCTGCCGGAGGCCTTCGAGGAGCACAAGCGCGTCCTCACCGATCCGCTCAGCCACCAGGCGATCATGGCGGGGATGGAGGCCACGTGGTGGCTCAACGACAAGCTGCACGAGTGGCTGGGGGAGAAGAACGCGGCTGACACGCTCACCCTGTCCGCCCCCGGCAACATCACGTCGGAGATGGGCCTGGCGCTGCTCGACGTCGCGGACGTGATCCGCCCCCATCCGCAGGTGGTGGCGTTCCTGCAGAACGTCGATGACGACGGCTTCCTGGACGAACTGCCGAAACACGCGGGCGGGACCCTGGCGCGCGACGCCATCGAGGGATATCTCGACCGCTACGGCATGCGGTGCGCCGGCGAGATCGACATCACCAGGCCCCGATGGCGCGAATCCCCCGGCACACTCGTGCCGGCGATCCTCGACAACGTCAGGAACTTCGAACCCGGCGCCGCCCAGCGGCGTTTCGAAGAGGGTCGGCAGGAGGCGTGGAAGAAGGAACAGGACGTGCTGACCCGCCTGCGCGCGCTGCCCGGCGGGGAGAGCAAAGCCGATGAGACCCAGGGGATGATCAAGCGGGTCCGCACTTTCATCGGATACCGGGAGTACCCGAAGTACGACATCATCAGCCGCTACTTCGTCTACAAGCAGGCCCTCATGAAGGAGGCCGAACGCCTCGTGCAGGCCAAGGTGCTTGCGGAGAAGGAGGACGTCTTCTACCTCACGTTCCAGGAACTCCACGACGCCGTACGCTCGCGCCGGGTGGACGACCGGCTCGTCCGGCAGCGCAAGGAAGAGTTCCGGACGTACCACGCGCTCACACCGCCCCGGGTGCTCACATCGGAGGGCGAGACCATCAACGGGGCGTACCGACGCGACGACGTGCCGGACGGTGCCCTGGCCGGTCTGCCGGTGTCCGGAGGGACCGTCGAGGGTCGGGCCCGCGTCGTCCTCGACATGAGGCAGGCCGATCTCGGGCCCGGCGACATCCTGGTCACGGCCTTCACGGACCCCAGTTGGTCACCCCTCTTCGTCGGAATCGCTGGCCTGGTGACAGAGGTGGGCGGCCTGATGACCCATGGCGCGGTGATCGCACGCGAGTACGGCTTGCCGGCCGTCGTGGGCGTCGACCGGGCCACCCGGCTGATCCGGGACGGCCAGCGGATCCGTGTGCACGGCAGCGACGGGTACGTCGAGATCCTGTCCTGACGGGGCTGTGCCGTGACCGGCCGTGGGCCGATCCGTAATTCGCTTGCCTCCGTCATGGGTTCGACGCTGCACTGTGCTACCGGCACCACCATCCGTGGTGCCGGTAGCCCGAGGAGGCAGCGGCAGCGATGGAGATACGGCCCACGACCGACGAGGATCGCGATGTCTTCGTCGACACCGTCCACGCCGCGTTCGGACGCTTCCCGGAAACCCCGACCGAGGGGGGCGGGCTCTGGTGGTCGGCGCTCGAAATGGACCGCTGCCTGCTCGCCCTGACGGCGGACGGGCGGCCCGTCGGTACCGCCGGTGCGCATTCCTTCGAGCTCACCCTGCCCGGTGAAACCATCGTCCCGGTCCCCGGGGTGACGGCCGTAGGCGTCGTGCCCTCGCACCGGCGCCGGGGCGTGCTCAGCGCGATGATGCGGCATCAGCTCGCCGGATCACGGGCCAATGGGGAGTTCCTGTCCGTGCTGCTGGCCTCCGAGGCCACGATCTACGGCAGGTTCGGCTACGGACCGGCGACCTACACGCAGGAGCTGACGGTGCCGCGCCACCGCGCTGCTCTCGCCGTCCCCCGTGCGCCCGGGGCGGCCGACACGGCGGCGACCCGCGCGGACGACGGCTCGGTCGAAGTCCTGCGCAGTGCCGGGTGCGGCGAGATCCTGGAAGAGGTCTACGACCGCTACCGGCGCGCCCAGCCCGGCGCGCTGTCCCGGCCGCACCGCTGGTGGGCCTTGCGTGCGGGGCAGCCCCCGATCTCTCCGGCGCCGCGCTACGTCGCCCTCCACCGTGACGCCGACGGCCGCCCGGACGGGTACGCCAGCTACTCGCTGGGCGAGCCCGATACCACTTTGACGGTCGACGAGATCATCGCCACCGACGACGCCGTCTTCACGGCCCTGGCCCGGTTCGTGCTCGACCACGACCTGGTCACCCAGGTCGTGTTCAAGCACGTCCCGCCCCAGCACCCGCTGCGCCGGCAGCTCGCGGACTTCCGAGCCGGCAAGGTGAGCGGCGACATGGACTGGTTGTGGGTGCGGCTGCTGGACGTCCCGCGTGCGCTGACCGCACGCGGCTGGTTCGCGGACGGCGAGCTCGTCCTCGACGTCGAGGACCCCTTCCTCGGAGAACAAGGCCGCCATCTGCTGACCGTCCGGGACGGCAAGGCCGACTGCGTCCCGACGGACCGGGAGCCGGACCTTTCCCTGGACGTGAGCGACCTGGGATCGGTCTACCTCGGCGGCACCGCCCCGAGCACGCTCGTACGCGCCGGACACGTCCGGGCCCACAGCCCGGACGCGGCCACCCTCGCCGACACCCTTTTCCGCACCGACCGCGCCCCGCACTGCCTGCACTGGTTCTGAACCGTGCGGTCGCCGGCCGCGGGCCGGACCTGAAGATGCGGGAGCGGGTCGCTGTCGCGACCGGTCCGGTCGAGGGGCCTCGGGAGGTACGGCCGACCGTACGCCTCACGCCTCAGGTGGTCAGGGCGTGTTCCGTGGTGGGGTGGCAGGGGATGAGGGTGTCGACGCCGACCAGTTGCAGAACGCGCAGGACGCTTTCCTGGGCTCCGGCGATGCGTACCCAGCCGTCTGCCCGGCTCACCTGCTGGTGGGCGGCGACGAAGACGTTGATGCCGCTGGAGTCCATGAACGTCACGCCGCTGAGATCCGCGACGATCCGCGGCGGGGCCGCCCCGTCCTCGACCAGCAGGGCGTCACTGAGCACGTCCCGGACGTCGTGGTCGATCTCGCCCCGCAGCGTCACGACACGGACGCCTCCGGTGATGTGGTGTTCGGCGTGGAGCCGGCCCGGCCGGTCCGCTTGCTCGAGCTGGGACACCGTCTCCTCGATTGTGCCTAGGCTTGCCCGGTCGGAATGTGCGCAGTCGATTGTGCCCCACCGCACCGGCCGGATGCACCCGCGCGGCTGTGCCGAACAGCACCCTTTGGGCATGCAGGGCAGCGAAACGGGTACCGGCGCGCATGAACGGGGAGTGAGGGCGAGGCCAGTGAAACCTGAGGCCGACGGTGACGGCTGTACCACGCCGGACGAGCATCTCATGCGCGTCGGGTACGCCTTGGACGAAGACGACAGCTGTATCGCGGACGCCCGCCGTCACGCCGCCGCCTTCCTCGACCGGGCGAGTGCAGAGCAACACCTGTCCGTCTCTGCCCGGGCCAAGGACCTCACCGCGCTGGTGGTCAGCGAGCTCGTCACCAACACCCGCAAATATGCTCCGGGTCCCGTCATGCTGGAACTGCGGATCACCGCCCGCGCCGTGGACGTCACGGTGTGGGACAGCGACCCCACCATGCCTGCCGCCCGCGCCGCCGACCCCAACCGGATCGGGCAGCACGGTTTGGAGATCGTGAAGGCCGTTGCCGAGGAATTCGCGGTGCAGCGGGCGACGGTGGGCAAACGCATCACCGCCCGCATCCCTCTGGCCGACGGACCCGGCCGCGACTTCTGATTGTGTGGGCCGCTTCGGCGTAGGGCTCGAGATATGGGAGACGGAACGAGGAGGGGCCGAGAACGGTGTCCTCCTCGATGCGCCGCCGGAGGGTGACCTGGTCGGCGTGGAGGACGAAGTGCCGTACCTCGATGGCATGTTCGGCGAGGCCCGCGCTGATCTCGCGCCAACTGCTCGACCAGGACGGTCATGGACACCACCAGAGTGCCGCCGGTGTGGTCGAGGACTGGCGGGCCGTCTCGACCACGAGTGGCCCGCCAGGGCGGCCAGTACTGGAAGTTGTTCGCCGAAGGCAGCCCCGGCTTGCTGTCCATGAGAGTCTCGCCGACCTTTTCGGCGTCGAACACCCTTGAATCCGAGATGAGTTGTTGCACGAGTGTGCTGGTCGTCGTCTTGCCTGCGCCATGGGTGCCGTTGAGCCATACGATCACGGACCCCACGTCAGCCGGGCGCGGCCCGCGATCGAAGCAGGTCGGTCATCTCCTGCCTCGCCGTGGGATAGCGCGGCGTCGGGCTCCTCGCCTTGGTGAACGGAGCGCGTACGCACCGACGAGCACACCAGCGTCGGGCTCGGCCTGGCCATCGTGCACAGCGTCGTCAGAGCCCATGACGGGACCTCGACCTCGTCGCCCGCCCCGCCGGCGGTCTCGTCGTCACGGTCCGGCTTCCCGGCACGCCGTAGCCGGCGGGGGTTCGGGCATGCCCCTGCGTCGTCAGCTGTCGGAGTCCTCGGTCTGTGCTGCGGCTTCCGGCGCGGCCGCCGACTGTGTGGCAGGGGCGGTGTAGAAGACGGACCTGCCCTGCTTCGAGCGCTCGGCCTGACTCTTGGCCACGAGCCCCTCGAGCGTGACGCGCACGACCTTGGCGGCGATGTCGCGGTGGGGGTGGGCCTGGTCGAGCGCCGTGGAGATCTCCGCGGCGGAGCGCGGCTCCTTCTGC
Organism: Streptomyces luteogriseus; assembly: GCF_014205055.1. NCBI lineage: Bacteria > Bacillati > Actinomycetota > Actinomycetes > Kitasatosporales > Streptomycetaceae > Streptomyces > Streptomyces luteogriseus. Next base: position 186,282 of record NZ_JACHMS010000001.1, on the reverse strand, counting down.
GCGGCGAGGTGACGGCGGATGAGCTCGACGAGGGTGGGCTCTGTGGACTTGGAGCGGCCTGCCGTCTTGGAGCTGCTTGCTGTCTTGGGGCTGCCTGCTGCCTTGGTGGTGCCTGCCGTCTTGGTCGTGCCTGCTGACTCGACGCCGTCCGTCGTCTCGGTCGTGCCCGCTGACTTGGTGCTGCCTGCCGACTTTGTGGCGCCGGCCGACTTGGCGGCGCTTGCCGTCTTGGCGGTGCTTGCCGTCTTGGCCGCCGACTTCCTGGCTGTCCGCTTCGTCGGCGTGGCGGTGGCGGCCTTGCGGGCCTTCTGCTTCCCGCCGTCTGCGGCGCCGTCCTTCTTCCGCCGCGGAGAGGGCACCACCGCGTTCGCGGATTCGGAGGAGGACTCGGCTGGAGTGTTGGTGATGCCGAGTGCCTGGTGCATGCTCACCAGCACGCCGTGGTCGCGCTGCAGAGCGGCGAGCTGCTCCTGCAGCGACGCGATCTCCGCACTGACACGTTCCTGTTCCTTGACGTTGGCGTCGAGGTCGCCGGTCACCTGGGCGATGTACTGGGATGCCAGTTCGGTGGCGGGAGTTGTCGTCTCGGGCATGGTGCTTGCCTTTCCTCGGCGTTGGAGGCGTCCTGCGGGTGACACCCGTCTTGAGGGCCAGTTCCCGGCGGCCCGGTGGGACGCCGCATGTGCCGCAAGATGCCTCGGTGTAGAGATGGTACGGACCGACGAGCCGCTTGTTCCCCTCGAGCATCGCCTTTCCTCGTAGGAGAGGATGCTCTGGTGCTGTTGACGTGGATCGCCGAGGTGGCGGACGAGACATTGACGCTGGAGCCCGAAGACCGGCGGGTGGAATGTGAGACCAACACCTGGTGGCTCGGTGCGGCGGACGAGGACAGGAAGTCCTTGTCCACCGTCGCGGTGGTCGCCGCCTTCGAGAGGACGGCTGCCGCCATCCGGAAACGCATCCGCGAGCTGGGCTTTTGCGGCGCTGCGACGTTCTATGTGTGGCATGACGAGCAGGCCGGACAGCTGCGGTGCTCGACCGGCTCCGTGCCTCCTGACGCATTGCCGTTCACCAGCGCCTACGTGGCCTGCGACGACCTCGCTCCGGTCGTCGAGGCGTTCCTGGCCGACGGCGAGCCGGAGGTCACGCCCCTGCGGGTCTGGACCAGCAGTGTCGGAGGCTCGGACCAGGCCGAAGACGAGGAAGAGATGCGCTGATCCTTCGTAGCGGCAGGGGAGCCGGTGGCAGTCGGCGAGCCAGGAGTCAGTCCTTCCCGCCCCCTCGCGGGCGGCCAAGGAGGCGAGTGGGTGCAAGGCCTGTTCGGACGGTGAGCCGGGCGCGGCTGCGTGGACGGCCGGGGTCGGACGAGCCCGGTGGGCGGAGCCCGTCGCCGACCAGCGGTACAACGGCCCCCGCCCCCGCGCAGCCGGCAACCTCTCCCGTCGGCTGAAGGACTGTCTACGACTCGTTGCGGTTCGCCACCGGGCGTTGCCACCACGCGGCCGTCGCGTCGCGCAGGGTGTTGGTGCCGCAAGGCACTTCACCCATACCGAGGTGGTACGTGTACCAGTCGTCGATGTACGACACCTTCAGACCGACCCGCTGGTAGACGGCGGTGACGGCTTCCGTGAAGATGTCCTTGCCGTTGACGACGGGCCCCCACTGGCGTGGCGCGAGGTAGCGGTCGCGCCCCAGGAGCAGGCCGTTCACCGCACCGGGAACGTATGCGCCGGTCGTCACCGTCGCCGCGGCCGCCGCCCGCGGGGCGGGCTTCCCGGCGAGCCACTTCTGCTGGCCGTGGTCCCCGAGGCCGTTCACGAGGTCGGAGCCGGCGCCCATGCGCGTCAGACGGGGCACGGGAACCTCCTGCCCCTCGGCGCTCAGAGCCTCCGAGCCCCGGGTGTACAGCGCCGGCACCCGCACGACCTCCTCGTCGGTGATCCCGGTCTCCCGCTTGAGGATCTCCAGGTTGGCCGCGATACGCCGGGCGGCCATCTCGTTGTCGGCCACCAGGTGGCGGGAGGCGAGTGCCTTGTCGATGGTCTCCTTGGGCGCCGGAGTGTCACTGCGGCCCGGGACGGAGAACATCTTCGTGGAGCCGTGGCCGTCGCGCTTGGTGTCGCGCAGCAGCCGCAGCCCCGCCTGGGGGTCGGCGACCCCGATGCGCCAGCCGCGCGGGGTGTCGGCGGGCAGGAACTGCACGAACTCGTCGACGTGCCCCACGCTCAGCCAGGAGGTGTCGAGCAGCAGCGGGTCCTGCAAGCCCTGGGATGTGAGCAGGGTCCGCATCACCTTCGACGGACGCGCCCCGCTGTCCCTGCGCTCGCCCATGATGATCCGCCCGGCCGGGAAGGAACGACCGCCGTGCGCGTAGGGCGGGATGGTCTCCAGGTTTCCCATGGAGTTGAGCGACCAGTCGTCGGGCTCCGCCGGGTCGGTCACCTGCACGACGCCTACGTCCCGGCCGCGCACCCTCTCGAACAGCTCCCGGCCCGCGTCCCGGTCGGGCTGTGCGGAACGCAGCATCACGCGCATCACGTGCCGCTGACCGCCCGCCCCGGTCATGCTGACGTAGGCCGGCTCGACGAAGTCCTGGGCCCAGCGGTCGGCATACTTCTCGAAGGTGACCAGCGGTGTGGTGATCCCGGCCTTCTTGACCTCCTTCTCGAGGGCGGTGACGAACTCCCGCTGAAGGCGGCTGTCCGGGCCCTCACCCTGGACCTTGGACACCATCACCTGCTGCGTGTTCTGAAGGTGATGCTAAGTCAGCAACGGGGCCACGCGCAGGGTCACCGCGTCTGAGGTGGACTTCTGCCCGGCCGTCACCGTCAGCCGGACCACAGCACGACCATCCCATTTCGCGGCGTCGCGGACGACATCGGTGGCCTCGACGCCGAACTCCGCACCCGAGCGCAGCTCGGCGGCCGTCAGCCTGGTCGCGGGCGTCACGAGGATCCACTTCCCGGCCCGCTTGAGGAAGAGGTGTGCGTGCGTGCCACCCGTGGCGATCTTCAGGCTGCCCGTGGCGTCCGCGGGGAGGTCCGGCAGCGGAACGGAACGGATCCGGGCGAGATCGGCGGCGTCCTCGGTGCCGTTGACCTTCGTGTCCGAGCCGTCGTTGCAAGCGGCCAGCTTGGCGTCGGACAGCGGTGCGCCACCGGGTCCGGCCGCCGGACACCGCTTGGTGTCGTCATCGAGGTTGGGCAGATACACGGCCCCGCGCTCGACGGACCAGCCGTCCTCGCCGTCGCTGTCGCTGCCACCGGTGACATCGACCCGTCCGTCGCGGTTGACATCCGCCCGCAGATCCGCGCGCCCGCCGGCCTCGGCGGCGAAGGCGGAGCCGGCCGGCCCGGCCAGCACCGATCCTGCGGCGGCCATGGCCAGGACCACCGACCCGGCCGGGTACAGACGCGAGCGCATACGTCTACGTGAACGCACAGCACGTTCCTCTCAGTTGGGGGGCTCCGCCATGCAAGAGGAAGGACGGTGGCTGTGCGTTCACTGGGTGGCGAGAGTTGCTTCTACGACGGTGCCGACAGCGCCGAGGCCGGAAGGGCGCGCAGGGCCTGTCGGCCGGTCAGGCGATGGACGCCGAAATGATGGCGGACACCGCGAGGTTGCAGGAGGCCGTCACCCAGACCGCAGGATGAGGCTCCTCCTCGACCAGCGTCGCACCCAGACGCCCGGGCGTGACCAGGTCCACCACCAGGAACGCCACCGCCATCATCACCAGGCCCAGCAGCCCGAACGCCGCTGTCGAGACCAGCCCCTTGCCGAAGTCCTCGTACGTCGTCCATATGGACGTGAACACGATGCCGCCGATGCCGAGCAGCGCGGAGCTGAGGACCGTGGCGGCATTGCGATTGCGCTGTTCCCAGATCTGCCGACCGAGCTTTCCGGGCGTCAGCACATCGACCAGGACGATGCCGAGGACCAACAGAACCAGGCCCAGACCGCCGTATGCAGTGGCCCGCCCGAGTCCGTTGACGATGTCGCTCATGGATTGCCAACTCCGAAGCGTAGAGATCATGAGTGATCGCGGTCAAAGAGAGGCAAAATGTAGCGCACACGCGCCGCCCGCCGAACGGCGCCCGGCCCACCACGAAGGATCACCGGCGATGACGCAAAGGACCACCGACGACGGCCGAGGTGATGCGCATCACTGCCTGGGTGCGTCGTCCGGCGCATGCGCGATCATGGCTGGATGGACGCTCGCTTCCTCGGCATCACCGAGCTGACCGAGACCCCTTCCGTGGCGGTCGTGATCGACGTCATGCGTGCTTTCACGGTGGCTGCCTGGGCCTTCGGCCAGGGCGCGGAAAAGATCGTTCTCGCCGAGTCGCTGGACGAAGCCCTCGCCCTCAAGGCTCGCCACCCTGACTGGGTGGCACTCAAGGACGGTCCGCCCGCGTCCGGTTTCGACACGGTCAACTCGCCGGGCATGCTGCGGTCGCTCGACCTCACCGGACGGACCGTCGTGCAGAAGACCACGGCAGGGACGGTCGGCGCCCTGGCGGTCAAGGGGGCGTCGCTCGTGCTGTGCGCCGGCTTCGTGGTGGCGGAGGCGACGGCTCGGCTGCTGCGGGCACGCGCGGACGGCAGTGTCACGTTCGTGGTCACGGGCGAGGGCGGGCGGGCCGACGAGGATCTGGCGTGCGCCGAGTACATCGCACGGAGAACCACCGAGTCCCGGACGGACGCGGCCGAGTTCCTCCGCCGCGCGGGAGAGTCACGTGCCGCCGCCGAGCTGACGCAGGGGGTACGTCGAGGAGCCCACCCCGATGACGTCGCACTCTGTCTCGAGCTCGACCGGTTCCCCTTCGCCATGCCGGCGGCCTTGGAGGACGCGCTCATGGTCCTCCGCCCCACCCGTGAACCACTGCCGAGCCTGGGGGAGGAGCTCCGGTGAGCCGACCCGAAGACCGCGAACCCGTCCTCTTCCACACCCAGGGGCGCGCCGCCCGCATCACGCTCAACCGGCCGCGGGCCCTCAACGCGCTCACCCACACCATGGTCCGCCGCATCGACGAGGCGCTGGACGACTGGGAGCGGGACCCGGCCGTGGAGACCGTCGTCATCACCGGCGCGGGGGAGCGGGGCCTGTGTGCCGGTGGTGACATCCGCGCCATCCACGACGACGCCCGGGACGGTGACGGCATGGCCTCTGCCGCGTTCTGGCGCGACGAATACCGCCTCAACGCCCGCATCGCCCGCTGTCCCAAGCCGTACGTCGCCGTGATGGACGGCATCGTGATGGGCGGCGGCGTCGGTGTCTCGGCCCACGGCAGCGTCCGTGTCGTCACCGAGCGGTCCCGGGTCGCCATGCCGGAGACCGGTATCGGCTTCGTGCCGGACGTGGGCGGCACCCACCTGCTCGCCGCGGCCCCGGGGGAGCTGGGCACCCACCTGGCCCTGACGGGGGCTCAGGTCGGCGCCGCCGACGCGCTGCTGTGCGGGCTCGCCGACCACTACGTGCCGACGGCCTCACTGCCGGATCTCCTCGACGCCCTTGCCGAGTTGCCCGTAGGGGAGGCTCTGGCCGGCTACGTGCGGACACCTCCGGCCGGCGTCCTGGCCGGCCGGCGCGACTGGATCGACGCATGCTGTGCCGCCGACACCGTCGAAGAGATCGTGCGCCGGCTGCTCGCGCACGACGACCCCGCCGCGAAGGAGGCCGCGGAGACCCTCCTCGCCAAGTCACCCACCGCCCTGAAGGTCACCCTCGCCTCTGTGCGCCGCGCTCGGAAGCTCGGCACACTGGAACTGGTCCTGAACCAGGAGTACCGCGTGTCCTGCGCCGCACTGGGAACACCCGACCTCGTAGAGGGAATTCGCGCCCAGGTCGTCGACAAGGACCGTAGGCCGCGCTGGTCGCCGAGGACCCTGGGCGAGGTCACCGACGCCGACGTCGAGCGCTTCTTCATCCCGCTCGGCGAGCGTGAACTCGGCCTTTCGCCGGTCGTGCGGTAGGGGATGTGACTCGTCGGCGGTTCCGTGGAACCGATTCGTGACGGGACGACGGGACGACGGGACGACGGGACGACGGGGCGGCGAGGCCTTCGGCGCCCCGTCTGCGTCATGAATGGTCAGAGCATGAGCAGCAGTCGCGTGTTCGGTACGAGTTTCCGGTTCACGCTGGTGCTCTGCACGAAAATGGTGAAGTGGTCGTTGTGGTCCGGCTTGACGCGGACTTCCGTGTCAGGCAGACCGAGCAGGGATCGGGCTTCGGGTCCCGTATAGACGCGGTCCGTCTTCTTTTCCAGCACCGCGATCTGCTTTTGCGCCTGAACCTTCTCCGATTTGCTGAGCTCGTAGAACGCCCCACCGGTCCGATAGGTGTGCCCGCATTCGACGACCCACTCCTTGATTCCCGCATCGCGGGCCACGGGGATCAACTGGTACTTCGACGGATCGACCGGGGTGAGGCCTGCGGCCTTGATGGTGTCCTCGTTGACCGCTTCCGCCCCCGTGGAGAACACCGCCCGCGATCCCCGGATGCCCTGGGTGCGGCCCATCATGAAATTCTCGGTGGCCTGCCGGATGACCTGTCCGGCCTCCTCCAGTCCTTGCGTGCTGGTGGCATCCCATATGGCGATGTTGTCCTTGGGGAAGCCGCACTGCATGGCCTCCCGCTTGCCCATCTGGTCGGGCACCAGGACGGCCAGCGTCCAGTTGTCCTGCTGTCGCTGAATCATCTCGGCCACGGCCTGCACCAGTTGGCGGGGATCCCTGGCGGGGGCGTCCTGGCAGCGGTGGCTCGCGTTCTCCTGCCCGTCGGTGAGCACGAACGTCAGGAAGCTGTGGTCGCCGTACAGTTGGGCTGTCTGGGCAAGCTCCCGCTGCGACTTCAGCGCGGCTGCCAGAAGCGCCGTCATTCCACCGGTCCGGTAGAGCTGCTTCAGTGACGGCATACGCAGCACGTCCTTGTCGTAGATGACGCACTCCACCTTGTCGGCGAAGACGTACACCGTGACACGGGTTTCCTGGTCCAACTCCCTTGAACGCCGGGCAAGATAAGCGATCTGCTGGTCGGCGACCTCCACGACTTTCCCGCTCAGATGTGACATGGACGAGCTCGCATCCAGCACAAGAGCAACGTGATTGATGTAATTCTGGGTTCCGGACATCGCAGCTCCCCCTTGTTCCGACTTGATGCTCCTATCTTCTCACCCACCACTGACAATCGATCTTGGTTGCGGTGCCCGCGTCACGACATGAGCATGCGCGTCCAGGCGATGGCCAGGAGCACGCAGACGAGTGTGAACAGGCCCTGCACGACGGCTGTCACGGGCATCCTCAGGCGGGCATGCACGAAGGCGCCGACCGCCGCCACGGCCGGAACGCCCCAGATGACGAACCACGCCAGGACCGGGGTGTCCCGAGAGTGCTCGGGGCGCGGGTGGCGCGGGGACGGAGCGGTGCCCATGCCGACCGCGACGAGCAGCAACGCGGCGACGACGACGATGACCGCGTCCGCGGCCAGGAGCAGCAGGGCGACGACGACGTCGATCAGCCGGGAAGGGCGTGCACGCCGGGGCGGCGTCGGGGAGTCCTGGTCGTCCGCGGGCGGAGAAGCCATGGTCCGACTGCACCACGGAATGACGCGTTCGGCGCCGTCCGGGATGTGAAGGAGTCCATCGGACGGGCCCAGATGAGGTCGTCCGGGCCCTCGCCCGGTCCTGTATGTAGGCCCCGCCGCAGCCGTCCCCAGGCGCGGCCGGGCCTTTGGTCGCGGCGAGCAAGGAACACGCCCGGCGGGCCGTCCAGGACGAGGTCGCCGATGCGGCCGGTCACCGGAGTCCTCTACCTGGACGTGAGGTTCGACCACGAGCGCCTGGGCCACGACGTGGTCCCCATACTCTGGCTCAGTGTCGCCTCGGCTGCCCTCGCCGACGTCGGGCACGCCCTCGCCACGCACCCCGAGGTGCGTTTCGCCGCGGCCGTGACCGGCCAGGCCGACATCGTCGCCGCCACCCTCCATCCCAACACCGGCGACCTGTACACCTACCTCAGCGACAGGATCGCAGCCCTGGACGGAGTCCGCTCCGTCGAAACCGCCCTCACGACGAGAGAGGTCGAGCAGCTCACCTACGAACCCGGCCGCTGACGGGAAGCGGGCGCCTTCGGCCGTTGAGGGGAAGGCGCCCGCCCTGGATGCTGAGCAGTGGTCAGGCCGTGTGCAGTCGCAGCCCGTACCGGTTGAGGATCTCGTTGACCGGCTGGTGCCAGGTCTCCCCGCCGCTGCCACAGTTGCCCCAGCCGCCGGAGGTGACGCCCTGCGCCTGGTCGCCGCTGATGAAGGAACCGCCGGAGTCACCGGGCTCGGCGCAGACGCTCGTCTTCGTCATCTGGTGGACGGCGCCCTGGCTGTAGTTCACCGTCTCGTTCTTCGCCAGCACGGTGCCGCAGTGCCAGTGAGTGGTGGAACCGGAACGGCAGACGGAGGCACCCACCGGCGCCTCGGTGGAGCCGCGGACGAGCTGGTCGGAAACGGTTCCCCAGCCGAGCACGACCGGCACGGTCCACCAGCCGCTGCCCACGTTGACCCAGGCGTAGTCGTTGCCGGGGAACGACGATCCCTGGAAGTTGCCGACGTACGACCGGTCCCAGCCGTACACCGCCGCACTCGGTGAGCCGCAGTGCCCGGCGGTGACGAAGCCCCCGTGCACGGAGAAGCCTATGGAGCAGCGGACGTTGCCGGTGTAGTACGGGTCGCCGCCCACGGTGCCGGCGGCGAAGGTGCGCGGTGCGGCGGGAGTCTGCCGCACCGTTACGGGACCGGCCCGGCGGGCCCGGGTGAGGAAGGCCCGGACATCGTTGTCGTCCCGGTGCGCGGAGACGACGTCCACGACGACCCTGTTGGCCTTCGGATCCACATGCCAGCTCCCGACTCCGGCGGGCGCGGACAGCGCGTCGATGCTCTTCTTCGCCGAGTCGAGCTGCCGCGCGCTGTACCGCACGAGCTGTACGGACGCGCCGGTCGCTCGTACCGCGTCGGCGTGCGCGGCGCGGGCCACCGCGACGGTGAGTCTGCCACTGCCGGCGTCGTACCAGGAGCCGCCGTAGGCCGAGCCTGCGGCATCGCGCGCCTTGCGTTCGACTGCCGTCGCGGTCTTCTCCGCGGCCAGACGCGCTTCGGCCTCGTCCCGGGTCAGCCCCAAGTCGCGCTGCATCGCGGAGAGGAGAGCCGAGGAGGCCGGAGCTTCGGTGGAGCGCGCGGGAGTGTCGGCGGCGGAGGCGGGCAGGGCGCCAGCGGTCGCCCAGGCGCCGAGCAGGAGCAGTGCGGACAGTCCGGTGCGCAGGGTTGTGGTGCGTCTCAAGGGATGCCCCTTCGTTGTTCCAGCAGGGTGGGGGTGGAACAGCAGAGCTTGAGAGCGCTCTCGGATACGCGCGGCAGAGCCTAGCCCGTGATCATGAAAAGGTCTATGCCTGTGCCCAGGGGCTCGGCGGCCAACTGATGGCAGGACGAAGGGGTGCACGCGATAGCCGAAGAGCGGGCATCTGTCCCTGCTTTTCACGTTCTGCTCCCGGCGACCTGTTTCCGTCTGTACCTCTGACATCACGCGTCGAGACAAGGGGGGACGCATGCAGCGCGCAAGGCGTTGGGCCGTCACGGTGTTCGCGGGAGCGGCCTCGTTCGTGGTCTGTCTGTGGTCGGTCCGGGCGGCACCCTTGGGCTTCCTGCCCAGAGCGGAGGCAGACCGGTGGGTGGTGGCGACGGCGTTCGCGACGACGGTGACTGCGCTGGTCGGAGCGGCGGCCGGCCGGTGGGCGGCGGAGAGGGGACAACCCGCCACCGTCTCCCCGGACGGCCGCGCTCCGGACACGCCAGGCCCGCCCCGGCCCGGACCCCAGGTGCAGCAGGAGGCGACGGCGTCGGATGCCGCCAGGATCACGCAGGTCGCAGGGCACCGAGACCCCCGACGCGCCGACCCCGAGGAGCGCCCCCACAGGCTGACACAGCGCGCGACGGCATCGGGCCGGGCAGGCATCACCCAGGTCGGCGGGAGCGACGGTACGACAGGTCCCGACCATGGGGATCGGTAGGAGCAGGGCCGCGCGGTCCCAGGCCGCCACGGCTTCCGGGCACGGCCATGTGATCCAGGTCAGCGGCAGCGGCAACACCGTCTGCGCGGCGGGCCCCGCGGACCCGGCGCCGATGCTGCGCCTCCCCGCGGAACCGGCACACCTGGCAGGCCGCGAGAAGGAAGCCGAGGCCGTACTGGCGCTGCTCGCCCCCACCTCCCGTGCGCGTGCCGCCACCGTCGTCTCCGTGCTGTCCGGACTGCCCGGCATCGGCAAGACCGCCCTGGCACTCCACGTCGCACATCAGGCCGTGGCACGGGGGTGGTTCCCCGGCGGTGCCGTCTTCCTTCACCTGCGGGGCCACGACCCGGCCGGTCCGGTCGGCGCGGAGGAGGCCGTCGGCACGCTGGCGCGGGTCCTGTGTGTGGACGACGCGATGACACCGGACGAGCAGACCGGCCTCTGCCAGGCCGCGCTCAACCGGCTCGCCGACGAGGGCAGGGCGGTGCTGCTCATCGCCGACGACGCGTCCAGCGCCGCCCAGATCGAACGCCTGGTGCCCGCCCGCTCCGAGCACCGACTGCTGGTGACCTCCCGTCACCTGCTCACCGGCCCCTCTCTGCGGGCTCGGCTGTTCGGCTTGGACGAACTGGCACCACGCGGCGCCGCGGATCTGGTCGCCGAGACGCTGAGGCATGCCCGCCCCGACGATCCGCGGCTGCAGGAGGCCGACGCGATCGCAGAACTCGCCGGGCACTGCGGACACCATCCGCTCGCCTTGCAGATCGCCGCTTCCCTGCTCACCACCGACCCCGGCCGGGCCGTCGCCGCCCTCGTCGCCGAACTCGCCGACGCCCACACCCGCCTTGACGTGCTGAGCTACGAAGACGGCGGGCACACGACAGCGGTCCAGGCGGCCTTCCGCCTCTCCTACCAGCGGCTGCTCCCGCATCACCGCCAGTTGTTCCGGCAGTTCGCGCTGAATCCCGGTCCGAACACCAGCACGGACGCGGCGGCGGCACTCTGGGGGCAGCCCCGGGCCCGGACGCGCAACGGCCTTGCCGCGCTTGCCCGGGCCGGACTGCTGGCGGAGCAGCCGGTGGGCTCGGAACGCTGGCGCATGCACGATCTCCTGCGCGTCTACGCGGCCAGGCTGCTCGAAGGCGACAGCGCCACGTGGCGAAGTGCCGCCTTCAGCCGCCTGCTGAAGCACTGCCGAAAGCTCGTACAGGCGGCGAACGCACACCTGCACACCTATGACGACGGACCCCTGCCGGACGACTTCCGGGACCGCGCACACGCGGTGCGGTGGCTGGAGGAGGAACGGGCCAACCTGATGGCACTCATCGCCCGGGCCGCGGCTACCGGACATCCCCGTGCGGTACTGGACCTCCAGGAGAGGATGCGCCCGTTCCTGCTCAGCCGGCGCAGTTACGCCGCCGACGCCGTGACGGTCACCCGGCTCGCCGTCGACTGCGCCCGCGAGATCGGCCATCCTTGCTGTGAGGCCACCGCCCTGAACCACCTGAGCCAGATCCTCCCGGACTGCGGCAGGGTGGAGGAGGCGGTGGAGGCCGCTTCGAAGAGCCTGGACATCAGCCGGACACGCGGCGACCGGACGCGCCAGGCCGTGGCGTTGACCAGCCTCGGTGCCTCGCTGCAACGCGCCGAGAGGTACGAGGACGCCGTGAAGGCCCACACCGAGAGCCTGGTCCTCAGCCAGGAACTCGGCGACCAGGGCTGCATCGGCGAGGCGCTCATGGGCCTGGCCGACACGCTCCACGAGACACACCGGTACGACGAAGCCACCGGGGTGCTCACCGAATCCGTCCGGCATTTCGGCGCGATGGGCGACTGGCATGCCGAGGGCCTGCAACTCATGCGTCTCGGAGACACGTTGTTCGCGATGAAGCGGTCCACCGAAGCCGTCGAGACATTCCGCCGTGCCCTGGCTCTGTACCAGGAGCGCGGCGACGAGCACCACCAGGCCATCGCGCTGCAACACCTGTGGTCGGTGAGCGACATGAGCGCGGAGGAGGCGGTGGACAACTACCAGCGACTCGTGGCCGTCTGCCACAAGGTCTGCGACCGCGCGCTGGAGTCCGTGGCGCTGAACGCCCTGGGCGACAGGCTGGATCAGCTCGGCCGGTACGAGGAGGCCGTCGCGGCCTACCGGGAGGCAGCGGCGATCCACGAGGAGCGTGACGAGGAACGCCTGTTGGTCACGGTGCTGAAGAACCTCGGTATCGCACTGCGTACGGCCGGGCGCATCCCGGAGGCCGTCGAGGTGCACGAGCGTGAGATCGAGCTGGCCCGGGCCCGGGGTGACAGGCACAAGGAGGCCGAGGCCATGGAACGCCTCGCCGTGACCCTGAGATGTGGACGCCGCCGACTGGAGGCACTCGAGGCCCGCGTCCGGGCGGTCGGCATCTACCGCGAGCAGCAGGACACGTGGTGCGAGGAGAGAGCACTCGGAGTCCTGGGCCTACGAGTTCGGGACGCACCACGAGCCGACAGGACCAAGGCCGGGTACAACTGGGTCCTGACCCATCTGCCCCCGAGCGACGTGGTCGGCCAGGAGGACAGGATCCTGATCGCACTCACGGTCATGCACGCGCGAGCGGGCCATGTCGTCGCCGCCCTCTGGTCGTGGGCGGGCCTGACCAAGCTGATGGGGAGACGCCTGGACGAGGGCGGGAACCAGGTTCCGGAGCAGTACCTCCACACCTTGATGCACCTGATGAAGACCGCCTTCTTCGGCGTCCACCCCTTCCAGGCACTCGTCTCCCTGCGGAACAGGCTCCGCCGACCGACTACTTGAGCCCCGTCGAGCAGATCGTAGAAGGGGCAACGGCGGGGGAACGTTCCTGCTCTAGTGACTCAGCAGTGCTGCAAGACGGGCGGCCGTCTTCTCGCCCGCGCGTTGTTTGACCAGGCCTTCTTTGGCGGCAGCGCGGAGCTTGACCTCTGTGCCGGCCTCCGTGCCCCTTCTCACCAGCGCCGTGACCACCACGGGATTCAATCCGCCGACACCGCCACCGGCCACGACCCGGATCATCTCCTGGTCCCTTCCGGAATCGACATGCAGGGCCCTCCCCGGCCGCCCTGCCCCGGCCAGGACTGTGATGACGCGCTGCACGGCTTCGTCGAACGGCAAGGGGATGACAAGCTCGATCTCATGGGCGTTCTTCCTCAACAGCCGAGCCACGAGACCGGTCAAGCGACCACTGCCCCCACTCACGGCACCCAGCGCAGCAAGCTCTTCAACCAGGATCTGGTCCTCGCTCCGGTCCACGCGTCTCCCTCTTCCACTGTCCGACCTGTCTCCGCCGCCGGCGCCACCGGCAGCGAATCCGTGTGACGGCGCAGGTGGTGCGGGCCTAGCCTTCGGTCCATGACCTTCCAGGACGACGACCCCGACGGCAAGTCCGGCGTGACCGTCCGCTGCCGGGACGACGCGGCCGTAGGCATCAGGTCCTGTGACCGGTTCAGCTTCGACGCAGACGCCGTGCACCATGTCGGCGGCAGGATCTGCCGGAATCGCGGCGTGGCCGGGGACTGCGATGACATCCGGCATCCGCATCACCTGGACGCTGGGGGCACATGGATGGGCCGAGTGCACCCTCGAGGATCATCAGGCGAAAGCCGAGCTCACAGCGTCCTACATCACCAGTGCGCCCGAGGAGTTCCTGACCGGGGTGGCCCGGCTCGTCGCGGGTGAGACGGAGACCTGTGCCCAGTTCGAGGCCGAACCGACCGCCTACCGGTGGATTTTCCATCGTCGCGGCGAGGACGTCCGGGTCCGCGTGCTGGAACTGCGTGACGGCAGCGATCACGACACCAGGGGGACCGCACGGTGCCGGCGAGCACCACATGGCGGGCACGTTTCCTTCGGGTCAGGAGGGCAACCCTCGGGACGCTTGATCGGTCTGGTGTGCGGAACCGGAAATTCAGCAGTACTTTTCAGCCAGGAGTGACCTTGAGCCTCGCCGACCGCCACATCACGGCTCTCATGCGGCAGATCACGACCCAGGACGTGATCGAGCTCGTCCACCCGTTCGCCGAGTGGCAGACGTTCGGCGCGCTCGCGTACATCGCGGAGTGCTACGGGTTCCGCTACGCCGACGTCCGCCTGGTCGGCAAGCAAAAGATCGCGCACATCCATCTCGTCCGGGACACGAGCCCCCAGGCGCAACAGCGCGCGGCGGCCAACAGTGCGGCCTTCCCCGACCCCGGCCCCGGCCGCCCGGTCCCGGGCATGTACCTGGGCTCGCTCACACCGGTCCCCGAGGCGCAGGCGGACGTCGACCTGATCACCACGCTCATCCGGTACGACGCGGCCGGCGCCGCCGCCAACCGCAGGCAGCTGCTGGCCATGGCGTGGGCGGGACCGGCGCTGTTCCTGCTGCTGGCCGTGGTGACCGGGAAGTACGCCGTCCTCCTGCCGCTCGCCGTCCTGACCCCGGCGTTCCTGCTGGGCGCACTTCGGATCAACGTGACCCGGCGCGCGAAACTGGGCGAGCGACTGCTGGCCGCCGGGTGCACGCCGGTGCGCGACGATGCGGGACGGGAGCGCTTCGTTCGTCCGGTGTCCTACGGGGTGTAGGCCGACAAGGCCTTCAAGACGACCCAATCCTTGGGCGGTCCCGGGCGGATGACGGTCGAGCAGTCCAACTGCTGCCGATCCTGTGGCCATCCGCGCCGGTACCGGAAGCGCAGTCCTGCCGAGTACTCCTCACCGCCCTGGGCGTGTTCGTCCCCTACGCGTCCGAGGTGCGGGAGCGGCGGTCCCCACGACGTCGCAGATGCAGCGGCAGCGCGTACCAGCAGAGGCCGAACCACAGCATGACCCCGCCGACGAGCACTTCGGCGAGAACGCCGGGCACGACGAAACGGAGTATCAGCAGGAGCGTGCAGCCGATGGTCAGGGCGAGAAGGACCATGCCGCACATCATCAAGCGGCCGGCGGTCTCCACCACCTCGTCCTTCATGCGCTGACCGGACAGGAACCGGTGGATGGAGACGGGGGCTATGAGCGCTCCGGTGGCCGCTGCCCCGAGCACCACCGTGGCGACGTAGATGGCGCGGTCCAACGTCTCCAACTCCCGGAACAGGGGGGTGAAGGCCACGCTGAGCAGAAAGCCGAAGAGGATCTGCACGCCGGTCTGGGTGACCCGGGTCTCCTGCAGTATCTCG
This sequence comes from Streptomyces luteogriseus, assembly GCF_014205055.1. NCBI lineage: Bacteria > Bacillati > Actinomycetota > Actinomycetes > Kitasatosporales > Streptomycetaceae > Streptomyces > Streptomyces luteogriseus. Next base: position 171,057 of record NZ_JACHMS010000001.1, on the reverse strand, counting down.
TTCCAGCGCCGGTTGACCCGTTCCCGCGCTGTCTCGGGCGCCTCGGCACCGGGTCTCGCACTCGGGCTGTGGTGCTGCGCGCAGCACGCGGTGCGCTTGTCGTCCGGCCCGACGGGCTGCTCCGTCACGGTCATGGCATCCTCCCCTGTTCCAGAGCATCCGCTTGCCCCGCCGTCGGGCGTTTCAAGCAGGTGTTGACGCAGCCACAGGGAGAGGAGCAGCGCCCCGCGTGTCAGCCACGGATTGGCGTGGATCTGTTGCAGGAGTTGGGCGAAGACGGTCCCGTCCTGAAGGATGCCGTTGGTTTCCGCGGGGGATCCGCTTGTCGTTGATCACTGCGGTGGGTGTGCCTGGCCCTTCGGGCTCCGCCGCCCCTCCGGCCCGCTCGTAGGCCTTCTGCGAAGCGGCCACGAAGTCCCGGTACCTCATGGATTTGACGGCCGCGTCGAACGCCGTGCTGCGCAGGCTCTCCACTTGGCCGGCCGGCTTCAGCAGGTAGGCGTCGGTGTAGCCGTCGACGCTCTCTTCGGGCTGGTTGAGATAGAGCACCTCGTGGTACTCCACGAACTTGCCCTCCTTCAACGCCGCGCGCAGTGCATTGACCGCCTTTTCGGATCCGCTGCCGCCGACCCGGTCGTCGAGGAAGGAAGCCAGGGTGTACTGCGCTGTCGCGTGCCGGTCGATGACCGCCTTGCGCAACTGCGGACCGCCGCCTGAGGTCTCGAACTGCCCGCATACGGGGCAGCGCAGGTCTTCGTAGAGGTGCACCTTCACCTTCGCGTCGGGATCGCCGACGGTGATGGTGGTGCCGTCCGCTCCCAGCTTCTCCGGCAGGTCCTCGGCACTCTCGAACGCGGGCCGCCGCTCGGGCGGCAGGCCACCGCGATCGTGTCCGTGGTCCACGGGGCGCCGATGTGCCGGCAGACGAGGGTCCATGCCGGGCAGGGCCTGAAAGAGCCTCGTAGTCGATGGGGGCAAGGAACCTGATCGAGTGAGCGTTCGGTGTGCCGAGACTGGCGGAGGTCGGATAATCGGCGGCCGAGGGGGTAGAACGGTCGGCGGGTGCCTTCCTGTGACGGACGGCCCCACCCACAGACCAGCCGGGACCTCTCGGCGATAGTGAAGGACGATCAGCATGGCCAGCGGCACCGTGAAGTGGTTCAACGCCGAAAAGGGCTTCGGATTCATCGCCCAGGACGGAGGCGGCCCGGACGTCTTCGCCCACTACTCCAACATCACCGGCAACGGCTACCGGGAGCTCGTCGAGGGCGAACCGGTCACCTTCGACGTGACCCAGGGCCAGAAGGGCCCCCAGGCCGAGAACATCGTGCGAGGCTGACGAAAGAGTATCCGTACCGCCCCGCGAGAGCCACGGTGCCGTGCGGCACCACTGGTGCGGGGTAGAGCGCTTCGGTGGCTCGCGAGGGCTCATGATCCAGTGAGTGCTGGTTCACACCCTGTCCTCGCAGCGAGCACGAAGGGGTCCGGCTGATGCCGGGCCCCTTTCCGCAGTCCGTAGATCGCTCATCCCGTCGCCGACCGGCGCGCTTTTCGCGCCTGCCCGGGTTCCTCCCCCTACGTGTCCGGTCGCGGCAGGTCACCACGTGTGAGCCCTCCGGGAGCCGGCCCCCGGAGGACCCGGCAGGGCTAGCTGCCCAACCCTGCCGGGACCCGGGTTGCCAGCTGGACTCCGGCCAATCCTGATCCCGACGAGGGTCGGGACGCAGCCGCAGCACGCAAGTGAGCATCCGGTTCCCTCTTCGCAGAGCCGGGCCTCACGGCCCGCGCAGGGGAAGCCGCCGAGTGGCCGACGACGCCCCACTCTCTGCGGCCCCGAGGCGGCCCCGAGGCGGCCCCGAGGCGGCCCCGAGGCGGTCCCGAGAGGGACCGCCCCATCCGGGAGCCCCGCAAGCCCACCCTGACGGCTACACCTGCCGCACCCGGTGCCCGGGGCGAGACACTGCAGGCCGTCCGCAGTGCCGTCCGTGCAGGGTCGGCGCGGCCCCCAGGACGATCGCCCGGCTGCTGTCGCCCCCCCCCGGGCCCGGGCAGAGGGCGGTCGACGTCTTGTCCCACGTAGCCTCTCTCCGTGCAGTCCTCCCGTCTTCATCGCGTCGCCGTCCTTGTGCTGGAGGGCGCGAAGCCGCTCGACGTCGGCATTCCCGCACAGGTCTTCACGACGCGCGCGAGCATGCCGTACGAGGTGCGGGTGTGCGGGGCGACGCCCGGCCTCGTGACCGGCGGCGACGGACTCGCGTACCACGTCGCCCATGGCCTGGACGCGCTGGCGTGGGCCGACATCGTCTTCGTCCCGGGCTACCGGCATCCGGACCGCGAGGACCCGCCGCGGCCCGTCGTCGACGCGCTGATCGCCGCCCATGCGCGCGGCGCACGGCTTGCCGCCATCTCCACCGGCGCCTTCGCGCTCGCCGCTACGGGCCTGCTCGACGGCAGGCGCGCCACGACGCACTGGCACTACACGCGCGCCCTCGCGGCCAGACATCCGCTGATCCAGGTCGACGAGAACGTCCTGTTCGTCGACGAGGGCAGCATGCTCACGTCGGCCGGCGCCGCCTCCGGCATCGACCTCTGCCTGCACATCCTGCGCGGCGACCTCGGAGTGGCCGCCTCCAACCACGCGGCCCGCCGTCTGGTCGCGGCCCCCTACCGCAGCGGCGGACAGGCCCAGTACGTGCCGCGCAGTGTGCCCGAGCCGCTCGGCGAGCGTTTCGGGACCACCCGCGAGTGGGCGCTGCGCAGGCTCGGAGAGCCACTCTCCCTCGACCTGCTGGCGCGGCAGGCAGGGGTCTCGGCGCGTACGTTCTCCCGACGTTTCGTCGAGGAGACCGGCTACACACCGATGCAGTGGGTGATGCGCGCCCGTATCGACCGGGCCCGTGAACTGCTGGAACGCTCCGAGCGCAGCGTCGAACAGATCGCCGCCGACGTCGGGCTCGGTACCGGCGCGAACCTGCGTCTGCACTTCCAGCACATCCTGGGCACCACACCGAGCGAATACCGGCGCACCTTCACCCGGGGCGAGTAGCCATGGCGGCTGTCGCAGCGCCTGCCATGGCGGGATCCTTTTGAACCATGGCGATCGCGCCACTGTCGGCGGCCCGAGCGGCGGGCGAGCCTGGTGGGGATAAGGAAGGGACATCACTCATGACTCGCATCGCCATCAACGGATTCGGCCGCATCGGGCGCAACGTGTTGCGCGCCCTGCTGGAACGCGACAGCGCCCTCGAGATCGTCGCCGTCAACGACCTCACCGAGCCCGCCACGCTCGCCCGGCTGCTCGCCTACGATTCGACGGCGGGCCGCCTCGGGCGTCCGGTGACCGTCGAGGGGGATGCCCTCGTCGTCGACGGCCGCCGGATCAAGGTGCTGGCCGAGCGCGAACCGGCGCAGCTGCCCTGGGCCGAACTCGGCGTCGACATCGTCCTGGAGGCCACCGGCCGCTTCACCTCGGCGAAGGCCGCCCGCGCCCACCTCGACGCGGGCGCGCGCAAGGTGCTGGTCAGCGCGCCGTCGGACGGCGCCGACGTCACCCTCGCCTTCGGCGTCAACACCGACGCCTACGACCCGGACCTGCACACGATCGTCTCCAACGCCTCCTGCACCACCAACGCGCTCGCCCCGCTGGCGAAGGTGCTCGACGACCTCGCCGGCATCGAGCACGGATTCATGACCACCGTGCACGCCTACACGCAGGAGCAGAACCTGCAGGACGGTCCGCACCGCGACGCCCGCCGCGCCCGGGCCGCCGGCGTGAACATCGTGCCGACCACGACCGGCGCCGCGAAGGCGATCGGCCTGGTCCTGCCCGGCCTGGACGGCAAGCTGTCGGGCGACTCGATCCGCGTACCGGTGCCGGTGGGCTCGATCGTCGAACTCAACACGACGGTCGCCCGCGACGTGACCCGCGACGACGTGCTCGCCGCCTACCGTGACGCGGCCGAGGGGCCGCTCGCCGGCGTCCTCGAATACTCCGACGACCCGCTGGTCTCCTCGGACATCGTGGGCAACCCCGCCTCGTCCGTCTTCGACGCCGCTCTCACCCGCGTCGACGGCCGCCACGTGAAGGTGGTCGCCTGGTACGACAACGAGTGGGGCTTCTCCAACCGCGTGATCGACACGCTGCAGCTCCTCGCCGCCGGCTGACGGGACGCCGTGGCGCGGGCAGGGGCGCACGTCGCGCATCGCGGGCCGGCGCCCCGCTGTTCGGCGTCCTACCGCGCCGGGGGAAGAACGGGCCTTGAGAGGGCGATCCCACCCTCACCCCACTCTCAAGGCCCGTTGGGGCGTGTATCCGCGGCAGCGACATGCCGTGAACGCTGTGCGCGCGTGTCCCCGGCGGGGCCTGCGCCTGCTGTGACACACGGCACGCATGTGGTTCGGAAGCGGTGGAATGCGGAAGAGCGGTCAGAAGGTTGGTATATACATCCGACTGCGAGTCTGCGAGGAACCCGTGAACCACTCCGCCCATGAGCAGCCTGCCGACGTCGTCGCCCGTCTGCGCGCCACCTTCCGCGGCGGCCGTACCAAGCCCCTCGAATGGCGAACGGCCCAACTGCGCCGACTGCGCGACATGCTCACGGAGAACGGCGCGGACGTGGCCGCCGCTCTCCACGCCGACCTCGGCAAGAGCGCCACCGAGGCCTACCGCACCGAGATCGACTTCACCGTCCGCGAGATCGACCACACCCTCGATCACCTCGCCGACTGGCTGCGTCCCGAGCCCGCCCCGACCCCGGCCCACCTCGGCGCGGACGTGACGGTTTGGACGCAGTACGACCCTCTCGGCGTCGTCCTCGTCATCGCGCCCTGGAACTACCCGGCCCAGCTCCTGCTCGCCCCGGTCGTCGGCGCCCTGGCCGCGGGCAACACGGTGGTCGCAAAGCCGAGTGAGCTGGCCCCGGCCACCTCCGCCGCCATGGCCCGGCTGCTGCCCGCGTACCTCGACACCGACGCGGTCGCCGTGGTGGAGGGCGGCGTTCCCGAGACCACGGCCCTCCTGGCGGAACGGTTCGACCACATCTTCTACACCGGCAACGGCACGGTCGGCCGTATCGTGCTGCGCGCCGCCGCCGAGCACCTCACCCCGGTCACCCTCGAACTCGGCGGAAAGTCACCGGCGTTCGTCGACCGCGACACCGACCTGACCGTCGTAGCGGAGCGGCTGGCCCGCGGCAAGTTCCTCAACGCCGGACAGACCTGCGTCGCCCCCGACTACGTCCTGACCGACCCGGAGACCTCGGCAGCGCTGGAACCGCTGCTCGCGGACGCCGTGAAGGCGCTGTACGGCAGCGACCCGGCCGCCTCCGGCGAGTACGGGCGGATCATCAACGAACGGCACTTCGACCGGCTCACCGGGCTGCTCGACTCCGGCCGCACCGTCCTGGGCGGCACGAGTGACCGGACGGCGAAGTACCTCGCGCCCACCGTCCTGGCCGACGTCGACCCCGACGCCCCCGTCATGCGGGAGGAGATCTTCGGCCCCATCCTGCCGATCGTGACGGTCCCCGGCCTCGACGAGGCGATCGACTTCATCAACGACCGGGACAAGCCGCTCGCCCTGTACGTCTTCACCGAGTCCGACGGGACGCGGCGCCGGTTCGCCGCCGAGACCTCCTCGGGCGGCCTGGGCCACGGCCTCCCGCTCGCCCATCTCACCGTCTCCGACCTGCCGTTCGGCGGGGTGGGGGAGAGCGGCATGGGCAACTATCACGGTCGCTACTCCATCGAGACGTTCAGCCACCGCAAGGCGGTCCTGGACAAGCCGCTGCGCTGACGCCCTCGGCAATCCAGCCTCCCGGTCCAGCCGGTCGGGTCAGCCTTCTGCCGGGGCGCGCAGCGGCTCGCCGACGCTCCTGAGGTGGCGCAGCGCCTCCCGGTGCGAGGCGATCAGCCCCGTCCGGTGGTACGGGACGCCCAGTTCCGCGCAGTACCGCTCGGTGATGACCTGCGCCCTGGCGAGTGCGGGGGTCGGCATGCTGGGGAAGAGGTGGTGCTCGATCTGGTAGTTCAGCCCGCCCATGAAGGCGTCCACCAGGGCGCCACCCCGGACATTGCGCGAAGTGAGGACCTGGCGGCGCAGAAAGTCCAGCCGGGTCCCCTCTTCGATCATCGGCATCCCCTTGTGGTTGGGTGCGAACACCGAACCGAGGTAGATGCCGAACAGGCCCTGATGGACGGCCAGGAAAAGCAGCGCCTTGGCGGGGGAGAGGACAGCGAACAGGCCGCCGAAATACAACACGAAGTGCGTCACGAGCAGGGTGCACTCCAGTGCGGGCCTTTTCACCGAGGAGCTTTTCAGAGCACGGAAGCTGCTGAAGCTGAGATTCAGACCCTCCAGGGTCAGTAGCGGGAAGAAGAGCGCGGCCTGGTGCTTTCCGACGAAACGCGGCAGCCCCCGGGCCTTGCGTGCCTGCCGGCGCGACCAGACGAGAATGTCCGGTGAGACGTCCGGGTCCTTGCCCTCGTGATTGGGGTTCGCGTGATGCCGGGTGTGCTTGTTCATCCACCACCCGTAGCTCATGCCCAGCAACAGGTCGGCGACCAGCAGCCCCCCTGCCTCGCTGGGCCGTCGACGGGAGAAGACCTGTTGGTGGGCCAGGTCATGGGCAGCCAGTCCGAGCTGCCCGAAGACCACGGCCAGCGCCACGGCGACGAACAGCTGGCCCCAGCTGTCCCCCAGTGTGAGAAAGGCGGCGACGCACCCCCCGAGAGCGAGGGCGACCAGCCCGAAACGAACGGTGTAGTAGAAGGGGCGGCGCCGGAGAAGTCCGGCCTCCGCTATACGCCGGGACAATTCGGAGAAGTCACTTCCCCTGGTCTTCTCCTGATGTTCTCTTTGCGTCGACGGAGCCACCGGAAGCGCCATGGATTTGGTCATGGCGATCAGTATCCAGATCATTCTCCGGCGGCAGAATGGCGTTCGCCCCCTGGCTGAGGTGGTGTTGGCGCCACCATCTTCCGGGGGGAACACCGCAGCCAGGGCGTCAGCCGGTCAGGTGAGCGACCACCGAGCGCATCGCCTCGCGCAGGGCAGGCAGCGTCTCCTCCGGCGGGTCGATGGTCTCGAACCCATGGTGGCCGTTGGGGACGTCGACCAGCTCGAGTCGCGCTGCACAGCCCTGGGCCGCGGTCACGAACGCGTCGACCGTCGCGGCGATCTCGGGCGCCTCTCGCCCGGCGCGGAGGAGGACGACGGGCAGGGACCCCGCTTGACCGACCGCCCGGGCGGGGTGGAAGCGGCTGCCGGACATCCCCCACGCGGGCAAGGGGGCCAGGACGGGGTAGGAGGCGGCCAGGCAGCGCAGCCAGGCGGGGGGCTTTGCCAGCCAGTCCGTGGTGAGGAGCCCGCCGCCGGAGAAGAACCACAGGGCGATCCGGTCGCCGTCCACCCGGGGGTCGGCCCGCACCAGTTCCACGGCGGCGGCGATGTCCGCGGCGGCGCGGTCGTAGTCCGCGATGTCGTGGAGACGATGGTCGACTGTCGCTCCGACGATGCCCTCGGCGGCGGCCAGACGGGCGTAGCCCACCAGAGTCGGCCACTCACGCGGGCTCGGGCATGCTCCGGCGGGCACCGGCCCGCCGTGCACGACGAGCACGGCCGGTCGCGGGCCCTCGCCGTCGGGGACGTACAGATCGACATGCCCCTGACGGTCGCGAGGCAGCTCGGGCACGTCCATCGGGAACGGGCGCAGGTGGGCAGGCGCCGGCGCATCGTCGCCGGCCGGCCGCAGGCGATGCCCCTCACCGGCCGCCGCCTCCAGCAGGACGTCCGCCAAGGCGTCCGGACAGGACAGCATCGGCCAGTGCCCGGTGGCAAGTTCGAAGAAGGTGACCTGAGGTTCGGTGAGGGCGGCCAGGGCGGGGTCGCCGAAGTCGACGAGCCTCTGCACCAGATCGATCCGCGCCCCGTTCCGGGCGCACAGCACACCGGTGACGGGAACCGCGGCCACCGCTCCGGTCAGCCGCAGCGGCTGGAACAGGGTGCCCAGCGGCTGTGGCGCCGCCAGGGCGGTCAGCCGCTCCAGCGCCGCCTCGCCGACACCGGCGGTACTGCCCCAGCGTGCCCACTCGCCATGGGCCGGTGGCGCCAGCACGCCCTCGCGCTCACCTGCCTCGGCCCGTTCGGCCAGCTGCGCCCGCAACGCCTGGTCCGGTACGGCCGCCAGCGCCGGAACACCGTTCTGCGGCATTCCGCAGTCCAGGTACACGACCCGTGTGATGCGCTCCGCCCGGCGGTCGGCGGCACCGAGCACCGGGTGGATCCCGTAGTCGTGACCGACGAGCACGATCTCCGGCCCGGACGTCATGTCCACCGCGTCGATCGCCGCGATCACGTCCTCGATGTGCGTCTCCAGCCCGACCTGCGCCGGCGGGGCGGGCCGGGCCGGGTCGATGCCCGTCAGTGGGACCGCGTGCACCGCGCTGCCCGACGCGACCAGCCGCGCGGCCGTCTCCTGCCAGACATGGGCCCCTGTGAACGCTCCCGCCACCATGATGAACACCTGCACAATGCCCTCCCCGGACTCGTCGGATGGCGCCGCGCCGGTCGCGTACGCCCTCGTCCGCGGGGCACGGCTCCTGCCTTGCCCCGCGCACCGGTACCGTAGGAACTCCCCTTGAGGGAGGTTCAACTGTCCACGTCGCACGAACCGCTGTGGAGCATCGGGGAACTCGCCGAGCGCGCCGGTGCCACCGTGAAGACCGTCCGCTTCTACTCCGACCAAGGCCTGCTCCCCGAAGCCGCCCGCAGCAGTGGCGGACACCGCCGCTACGGCCCTCGGGCACTGGAACGACTGCAGCTGATCCGTTCCCTGCGCACCCTCGACCTGCCCCTGCCCGAGATCCGCCGCGTCCTCGAGGACGAGGACACAGCCGGCCGCGCACTGGAGAAGGCCGTCGACAGCCGCCTGAGTGAGCTCGGCAGTGAACTGAAGGCCCTGCGCTGGCGGGAAGCGGCACTCCAACTGGTGCGGGACTGTCCGCCGGATCAGCGCGCCGACCGGCTGCGGCTGATCGGCGCGCTGAACACCCCGCCGAGCACCGCACCACTGGCCAGGTTCTGGCGCACCTGGCTGCCGCCACGGATGCCGCGCCCGGCAATCGCGGCATTCCTGGAGGCGGCCGTCCCCCAGCCGCCCGACGAGCCGCACCCGAACCAGGCCCTTGCCTTCGCCCGGCTGCACGCGATGACGACGGCTCCCTGCCCAGGAGGCCGGCAGCCCCAACCGGACGTACACCGAACAGCGGGCGCCGGTGGCGCCGCCCTGCTGTACGAGGGCCTCGTCGAGGCATTCGAACTCGCGGCCCCACATGTGCGCAGGGCACACGACCCGCATCCGGGCGAGGCCCTGGACGCCTACGTCGCGGCATACGCGAGCGCCTACCGCAGCCGCGACACCCACGCCTTCCGCCGCCTGCTCGCCGTCCGCCTGTCGGCCGATCCGCGCCTGAACCGCTACTGGGAACTCACCGCCATCGTCCTGACTCCGCCGGGCGGCAGTCCGCAGCCGACCCCCGGCTCAGCGGACGACTGGCTGCGCGCGGCACTGCGACGGGACAATGCCCAGGCGGCGTGACGGGCGTATCCGCCCGGTCGCGGCGCGGAAGTCGCCGAGGACGTCGCAGGCTACGTCCCGTGCGGCTTCGCTCCGGGAACCGCACACGCCGCCGTCCCTCCGGGCAGGCGCCCGCGGTTGTCCGCCACCAGACGGTAGACGGCACGGGCGGCCCAGCGAAGGGGCGGCAGGCTGAGCACCGCTCCCACGACCGACCACACGCCGCCCGCGCTCAGCAAGATCTTCGCCACGGCCTGCGCACCGCCGTACACCCGCCCGGTGGGCGTCACCCACAGGACCTCGTGGTGAGCCCGCTCCGCCGTGACGCCGAGCGACGCGAGATCCGCGCGCTGCCATGCCACGGCGTCGCACCGGGGCCGCACCAGGCGCTGGGCGACGCCCACGGACGTGGTGCAGAAGCCGCAGTCCCCGTCGAAGATCAGCACTGGTCGCGTTCTCACCCCTCCATCGTGGCGCACCCGCGGCCGAACCGGTCCTCGGAGCGCCGGCGGAGGCGATCGGGAGGGAAGTGGGAGGGCCGGTCATGGAACTGATCACGGGTGGGCAACACTTGATCAGGGGACGCCTTCATGGGGCGGGCCAGGGGAGAGGCGGTGAGGGCGAGTGAGCGAGCAAGGCGGCCGCGACTGGGTGTGCATGACCCCGGACGACTTCGACCGTGACGCGCCGCCCCGCCCTGAGGTGGACGGACGGATCCCCGCCGAACTGGACGAGTGCGGTACGGCTCCCCTCTTCGGCGACGAACCGACTCCGGCAAACACCGGCGCGCCCGCGTCGCGCCCTGTCCAACATGGCTATCAGGCACGGTTGTTCTGAGACGTCGCAGAGTCCGCGGGCTGTCCCGCGGCCGGCGCTGTGCACGACGTCGTCAAAGACCCAGCCCGTGGTCTCCGCTGGTGCTCCGCGAGGTCATCCAGGTGTGGGCCGGTGCGGGAGATGTCACAGTGATCGTCGTGACCTTGATGGATCTGCTCGTCGACTTCGCTCGGACCGGCCGGATCGGTCCCCTGCACTGCGGCATGCCGCTGTCCGAGGCCGAGGCGCTCCTCGGACCAGGGCGCCCGCACCCGGCGATTCGGATGAGGGGGCCGGATATCGACGGCTACCCCTATGCCTGGGACGGCCTGGAGTTGGCCACTGCTCAGCGCCTCGTGAGCGAAATCTCCATCAGGCTCTGGCCGGGGTCGACGACGAAGCTGCCGCCGCTGCTCCTGCCGGAACCGGAGTCCTGCTCATCCACCGTTCTCCGTGCGGATCTGATCGCCGGTCTTGACGCAGTGGGTTGCGGTCACGACGCCGACGATCGCCTGACGTTCGGACAGCAGTCCAGCATCCTCACCCGACCTGCCGGCGTCTGTGCGGTGTTCTTCCCGTCGGATCGAGACGACCACATGTCTCCTCGCGAGCACCACCGTCTTGGCGTCATCTACAAACATTCCGCGTGACATCGTCCTGTGTCGGCGGCCTACGGCTGGTGATCGCTCGCAGCGGGGGTCGGGTTGTCCTCGCACGCGCCCGTCGTCATGTCAACGCGTGTGCTTGCTGTGACGGGCCGCCGTACGACCAAGTGGCTCACCTCGTACGACATCTCGGTGGTCTCCGGCTGGGGCGGCGGGTGGTAACGCCCGGCGCATACAGAGAGGTTGACGATGAGATAGGCGTACCAGGAGCGGCCCACGCCTCGTCCGTCGGCGAAGACCCGCCTGCCGTTGAGCCACCAGTCCACCGATCGGGAGCCGAACACGGTGCGGAGGTCCACCCATGCGCCCGGTTCAACCGCCTCGGCATGGTGGTAACGGTTCGTGTGGCGCACGTGGTTGGTGAATTCGAGGAGGTCCGGGTTGTCCGGGTGGTACTCGAAGACATCGATTTCCTGGTCGCCGTCCCGCCAGGTCCAGATCGCCGGCCAGGCGCCGACGTCCTTCGGAAGCCGTACGCGGGCCTCCAGTACGTCCCCGGCGCGGACGGTGAATCCCTCCTGGCTTCCCTCCGTGGTGAGCAACCCGGTGTTCCACCGGCCGTCCGGTCGTCGCCTGGCGCGGAATACGCCTGATCGGCTGTATGCGCCGTCGGGCACCAAGTAGTCGAGCTTGTCATCGCGCGGATTGACCGGTCCACCTCCGGGATAAGCCCACGAACGGCCCGCGACCCATTGGGTGGTCGAGGTGAAGTCGGCCGTGAAGACGACCGAGGTGGACAGCGGTACGCCAAGCTCCGAGGCCGGACTGTCCGGTAAGGGTTCGGTCATACTGAATGTCTCACCGGCTGGTGGCCGAGTATTCATCCCCTTCCCATCTTTGCGGCATCCTTAGCTCTTTCAGGTGAAGAACCATCCCGGTGCGACTATGGGGTGAGGCGCGCAGCCCCGGAAGCACTGCGAAAACCCTTTGCCCGACGACGGCGACCGTTGCTAATCTCCCGCAGACCGTGCGAGAGGACGAGGAGGTGGTACCTGTGAACGCAATGCCGACATGGGTGCTCTCCTTCGGGGTCACGGTCGGGCGATAGATCGTCCGGGAGCGCCGCTCTGAGCCCTCCCGAAAGGCACGACCGTGCAATTCACTTCCGAACAGCGTTTCGACGACGGCGTCCTCCAGCGCGAATTCACTCTCGGTGAGATCCCCGGGACCCTGTGGACGTCCGGAATCGCACCGGCCCCGCTGGTCCTCATGGCCCACAACAACGGGCTGCCCAAGGCCGATCCCCGGCTGGTGGCCCGGGCCCGGTACACCGCGGCGCGCGGCTACGCGGTGGCCACCATCGACGCGGCCGGATGCGGTGACCGCCCCAGGTCCGCCGCCGAGGAGCGGGCCCGTGCCGACCTCCGGCGGGCGCTGCAGGCCGGTGAGCCGGTTGACGAGATCTTCGAATCCCTCGTCGGCCCGATGGTCGAAAAGGCGGTCCCGGAATGGCAGATGACCTTGGACGCCCTCCTTGAGCTGCCCGAGATCGCAGGCCCGGTCGGGTACTCCGGAGGGTGGACCGCCCTCGGTATCCGGCTGGCCGTGGTCGAGCCGCGTGTCGCGGCCGCTGGATTCTTCGCCGGCGGCTTCGTGCCCCGTGCCCAGCGGGAGGAGGCCCGCCAGGTCACCATCCCGCTGCTGCTTCTTCTGCAGTGGGACGACGAAGGAAACCCCCGCCGACGGGCCTTGGACCTGTTCGACGCCTTCGGCAGCAAGGAGAAGACGCTGCACGCCAACCTGGGAGGGCACACCGGCACCCCGTGGTTCGAACTGGAGGACGGGTGCCGGTTCTTGGACCGACACCTGAAGTGAGGCCGGGCCGTCCGGCGGGCAGCAGGCGGTAGCCGGTGCCGACCGGGATGCCGCCGTCGAGGACGGTCACGGCCCTCCTCGATGGCGGCGCGTTCGGCGACGCCAAGGCGCGACAACGGGGTGTCGGGTGACCGCGCGCGTTCGGACGGTGAAGGGAGGGATCAAGGTCACAAAAGCATATCGGGGCATTTGCGGCTTCGATCTTCACGGAAGACACACAAGTTCGTTAAGTTGGCCACTGTCTGCGCGAGTTCCGCCGTTTGACGGGCGGTCTCGCGCACTCTCGGATGAAAGGAGCGCCCTCTCCATGGCGTCGGAACGAACCTCGCGCCCCGGAAGGACAGGCTTCGCGGACAAGGCCGACTCCCTTGCCCCGCAGGCCCTCACTGCCGAGGCCCGGCTCTCACGGTCTGCTGGTGCTCCCGTTGGCGACTGAGAGCGAGGCGCCGAGCCCTGACGAGGTCCGTCGGTATGTCGACCGCCTCTACGACAGGGCCGAGAGCGACACGGGCAGGTTCAACGCGACCCGCGCCGCCGCGATCCCGCGCCAGCGGGGCACGGCACCCGGCGACCGTGCCCCGGAGGACGCGGAACCCGCGTTCGGATCCCTTGCCCGGCAGTGGTTCGACGCTGCCCGGGCCAAGCTGGGCCCGGTGGTGCCGGCGTCGCTGCCGGACAAGAGGTTGCCGGCCCGTCCCGACCGCGCGCCCCGGGCGGCGGGCCCCGGGCGCCCCGCCGAACGACCCGCGGAGCCCCTCGCCCTCGAAGCGCCCGAGGCGCCCACCCGTGCGGTGCGGGAGCTGACCGGCGGAGCGGCTCGGACACCGACGACTGCCGTCCTCCCGCAGTTGGCCGGCCGGCCCACCGCACCGGCGGCGGTGAGCGATTCCGGGCAGGGGGAGAACCGTTGGCGCGCCGACGCGCACCTGGCCCCGGGCGGCGACATGGCGGCATGGCCGCTGTACGAACCCGCCCCGGCACCGGAGCCCGCCCCCGCCCCCGGCCCGGCTCCCGCCCCGCAGCTCGCTGCGGCGTCGGCCACCGGTCCAGACCCCACCACGGCTTATGGCGCCGCTCTGCCGGACATCACCGCCCCTGCCGTGGCGGCCCCTGCTCAGGCGCTGCCCGTCGAGTGGGGCACCACGCTCGCCCCCGCCGCGCAGACCGCGGCTCCCGTCCCGGCGTCACCGGTGGTCTCCGCGGCACGCGAAACCGCGTACACCACCGTCCCATCAGCCGCCTACGGTGGATCCTGGCTGTCGTCCGATGCCGGCCACAGGTCCCAGGCGGAGCGGGTGATCGCCTTCGCCCGGGCGCAGATCGGTCGGCCCTGCGTATGGGGCGCGGTCGGGCCGGGATCGTACGACGCCCCCGGTCTCACGCAGGCCGCGTGGAAGGCCGCGGGCGTCACGCTTCCCCGGACCGCCGAGGCCCAGTGGAGAGCGGGAATGCCGGTCTCGCTCGCCGACGTCCAGGTCGGAGACCTGGTCTTCTTCCACGACGACCTCCGCCACGTCGGCATCTGCAGCGGCGACGGCACGATGATTCACGCACCGGGACCAGGAGCGCGCATCCAGGAAGAGTCGGTGTTCTTCGCCGGCCAGTCAGCGATCAAGGGCGTGATCCGCCCGGCCTGACGCCGGCCCGGCCTCCAGAATCAGCCGCTGTGCGGCTACGACCAGGGCAGGATCAGGGCGCCCCAGGCGACGATGGGCCCGAGGGCGACGATTCCGCCGGTGTAGCCGATGACCTGGCGGTAAAAGCGGCGGGGGTCCACGCCGCGGGCGTTGCTGAGAACGAGGGCGCCGTTGGTGGAGAAGGGCGAGGTGTCGACGATCGTCGTGGAGACGGCGAGCGCGGCGATCAGTCCGGCGGCGCTCAGATGGCTGGAGAGCAGCAGCGGTACGGCGATGGGGATGATCGCGGTGAGGATCGCGGTGGAGGAGGCGAAGGCGGAGGTGAGGGCCACCGTGAAGCACAACAGCAGGGCGACGGCGACCGGGGCGCCCAGCCCCGCCGCGTGCTCGGAGATGTTCTCGATGATGCCGGCCTTCTCCAGCATGGCGATGTAGGTCATCATGCCCGCGACCAGCAACAGGGTGGACCAGCTGACGCCGTCCACGGCCTTCTCCTGGCGCCTCATGTCCACCAGCGCCAGCAGGGCACCGGCCGCCAGAGCCAGGAAGCCGATCTCCAGATGGAAGCCGAGCGCGCCGACCACGAGCGCCACCAGGCAGGCGAGGGTGAGCCACTGGCGCCAGTCGGGCCCGTCGGACACGGCGAGATCCTCGTCCTCGGCCGCCTCCTCGGACCCCTCGGCCAGCGGCGCGGGGCGCTTGGCGAGCAGCGCGTAGGTGAGTGCCGAGAGCACCAGGTTGATCAGGAAGCTGGCGCTGAACAGCGTCACCGCCGAGACCTGCAGTTCGGTCTTGTCGACCAGGCCCAGCACCAGAGCACCGGACACGGCGAGCGGGGAGAACGCGCCCGCGTGCCCGCCGCTGATCACCATCATGCCCACGACCAGTGGGTTGAGCTTGTAGCGGTAGGCGAAGTTCATGCCGATCGGCGCGAGGATCGCGACCGCGGCGGGAGTGAACGTGCCGAACGCCGTCAGCAGGGCGGCCACCAGGAACAGCACCCAGGGGATGAGCGCGACCTTGCCGCGCACCAGCCGTACCCCGGCCGCGACGAGCCAGTCGATGGTGCCGTTGCGGCGGGCGACGGAGAACAGGTAGGTGACCCCGACGATGGTGACGAAGAGCTTCGCGGGGAACCCCTCGAAGATCTCGTCCTCGGTGAGGCCGAGCGAGGCGGTGCCGATGGCGAAGGTGGCGACGAACGCGAGGATGCCCAGGTTGATCGGCAGCACCGTGCCGACCACGAACATCACCAGCAGCGCGCCTATGGAGATCACTTCAGCAGACATCTTTGTCCTTGGTGCGAGGGGGAGGGGCGCGCCTCGAGGGCGCGAGGGTATCCCGGTGCGGGCGGCTGGGGGACCGGCCGACCGAGGTGATGTCCGTCCCGGTTCAGGCAGCCTGCGTGCGGCCTGAATCCGGGACGTAGATACGGGCGTCGGCGAGCAGCCGTGCCGCGCGCTGCACGGTGACCCGCCGCGGCAGGCCGTCCCGTACGTCCGTGCAGCGGACCGCGACGATGCCGGCGGGGGTGCCGAGACGCAGCCATTCCTCGGTCGGGCCGCCCGCGGTCCGGCAGACCACGGAGCCCTCGACGAGTCCCGCCGCCGCGACGGCGACGGCGGAGGTCAGACCGATCGCGGGGTGCGGGGCGTTCATGCTGAGCATGCGCACCGAGATGTCGTAGTCATCGGCCGCGATCTGCTCCCCGAGGGTGGTGGTGTACGGCACCGGCGGGCCCACCAGGCCCACCTTGGGCACCGCGTCGCCCGGTTCGTCGCCCGGCTCGAGCAGCCCCATCACAGGTCCGGCGGCATGACGCACGGTGCGCAACCAGGGCACGTCCGCGCCCATCTGCTCCAGTGCCTCGGCGCCGGTGCGTCCGGCGGCGAGGGCGTCGACGAGGACGACCGGTGCTCCCGCGTCCACCATGCTCACCCGTACCGGCTCGGCGGCAGCGACCGGCAGATCCTGCGCGGCCTGCCCGGTGGGGAGCAGTAAACCCGTGGTGCCGCCGGCCGGATCGCGGAAGGTGAGGCCGACGGCGACCCCGCCGGCGCGGGTGCCGGGTACGGTCTGGCGGCCGAAGTGGTGCACGACGCCACCGGTGGTGTCCACGAGCCCTTCGAGGACCGCGCCGGTGTTGGAATTGCGCATCACCACACGAGTCCGGTCACCGGTGATCGCCACCATGCCCTTGGCGACCGCGTACAGCGCGACCCCCGTGGCGCAGTTGCCGCAGTTGCTCGTCCACTCGACCGAGCCCGTGCCGATGCCTACCTGGGCGAAGAGATAGTCCACGTCCACGCCGGGTTCGGGGGAGGCGCTGACAACCGCCGCTTTCGAGGTGGTGGGGGTCGCCCCGCCCACGCCGTCCAGTTCCACGGGATCGGTGGCGCCGTACGCGGAGACCAGCAGTTTCTCCAGCTCGCCACGGCCGGCGGGGACGTCGACCTGGTTGAACAGCCAGCACTTGCTGGTGCCGCCACGCACCAGGGTCGCGGGAGTGTGCACGTCTGAGCTCTTCCTTGATCAACGAGGGGAAGGGGAGGGCCGAGGCGGTGGTTGCCGTCGCATGCGCCCGGCGAACCGCTCGGCGATTGCGGAGACCTTCGCAGAGGCGTGCCTTCGGAACAATCGCAGTTTGCTTCACCAGGGTTTAGCTCAGCTAAAGTCACAGGCATGCTGAACGTCCGCCGTCTTCTGCTGCTCACCGAGGCCACCGAACGCGGGTCGCTCACCGCCGCGGCCGAGGCGCTGGGCATGACCACCTCCGCCGCCTCACAACAGATGTCGCTGCTGGAGCAGGAGGCCGGGCAGCCCCTGATCGAGCGTCTGCCGCGCGGTATCCGTCCCACCCCGGCGGGCGCCGCGCTGGCCGGACGCGGACAGGCGATCCGTCGCGAACTGCGGGCCGCGCAGGCCGACCTGGATTCCTTCACGGCCCTCGATCAGGGCACGTTGCGGCTGGGTTCGTTCCCCACGGCGAGCGCGTCCCTGCTGCCGCTCGCGCTCACCCGTTTCCGGCGCCGCCACACAGGCATCCGCATCGAGGTGCGTGCCGGGGTCCTCGCGGAACTCCGGGAGATGCTGCACACCGGGGAGGTGGAGCAGGGGCTTCTCTGGGACTACGAGTGGAACCGTCTCGACGATCCGGCGCTCTCCCTCACACACCTCCTGGACGACCCCACGGTGCTGGTGGTCCCCGCCGACTCACCCCTGCGCACCCATCCCTCCGTGCGACTCGGTGACCTCGCCGACCAGGAGTGGATCATTCGCGCGGACAACCACCCCGTCGCCGACGTCCTTCGTCGCAGCTGCCGCCAGGCGGGATTCGAGCCGCGGATCGCCTACTCCTCGCACGACTACCAGGAGGCGCAGGCCATGGTCGCCGCTGGTCTCGGTATCGCCCTCGCCCCCCGTCTGGCCCTCACCAGCCGGCGCAGCGACGTACGCCTCCTGCCCTTCGCGTCCGACGTCCCGGCCCCCACCCGCCGCATCCTCCTCGCCCGTGCCACAGCCCGCCCCGCCACCCCACCCGCCCAGGCGATGGATCGCGTTCTGCGCTCGGTGGCACAGCGGTTCACCGCACCCGGCCTGCACCGGGCCCAGCTCGGGGCGGTTCGCCGCGGCTGAGGCTGCGTACCGCTGAACCCCGGCTGTGAGCCGGAGCGACGGGGCCATACCGGTCGGCGGTGCCGCACGCGGCGCTCGGCATGACAAGCTGTGCTCTCCAACGCCGAGCCCAGGAGGTCACCATGGCCGAAGAGTCTCCGTCACCAGAAGGTTCGGAGCCGGCTGACGCCGAGAGCCGTGCCCTCACGCCCGACGCTGACGGCCAATACGATTTGAAGCGCAAGTTCCGCGAGGCCCTGGCCCGCAAGCGCGGTATGCAGGCGGACGCCGCCGACCTCGCCGCGAACCCTCACGCGTCGAAGATCCGCGGCGCGCACGGTCCGGCCGCCAACCAGCGGTCGTTCCGGCGCAAGAGCGGCGGCTGAGCCGAAAACGGCGGCTGAGCGCAGGCACGGCTGCTCGACGAGACTCGGCAGGACACGGCCCGCCAACCACCTCGACGAGGTGGGCCGTGCCCTGCCGGGTGACGGGGGAGGGCCTGCCGGGGCGGTACGTCCGCCGCCGGACACACCTGGACCCCTTGGGACGTTGCGACCCGCTCGGAGTGTGACGCCTCGGGAGAACCACGCCGGGTCCGGCCCGCGTCCCTGACGGAACGGACCGGACGTAGAGAAGGCGCGCCCTCCATGCCCACACAGATCGACCGCGCGGTGCCACCCACGGGCGGGAGCCCCGAACGCGGGGTCGCCGCCACCACCTTCGCCGTCCTGCGACGACACCGTGGCACCGTGGCGGGTGCGACAGCGCGCGTCGTCAGCCTGTGCGGACTGGTCGCGCTGCTGATGACGGCCACGATGTTCGCGCTCGCCTGGCCGGTCTTCACCCACATGCGGAACCAACGCATCTGGTACCGCCACGCCGAGGACCCCTACCTTCACGACCACACCGACCTGGCGCTGGTCGCCCTCGGCACGCTCCCGCTCTTCCTGCTCCTGCTGGGCACAGGCAGCGCGGCCCTGCAAAGCGTGTGCTCCCGGGCGGTCGCAGCAGGAACTCACGGGCACTCGCGGGGGGACGAGTCACACGTCGCGGATGCCGTGCGACTCCGACGGGTGCTCGCCGTGTACGCGCTGCGCGGCCTGATCGTATGGCCCCTGCCGGTGCTCGCCACGGTCGTGGCGGACCGCCTCACCGGCTACCAGCTCGACACCCCCGAGCCCTTGGACCGCGGATCGTGGCCCCACGCACTCGTCGAGGCTTCTCCTGCGGCTGCCGTGTCGATCGCCGTGCTGCTGCGCCTGGCCCTCTCCCTGGCCCCCGCGGCGGCAGCGGCCGGACTCGGACCGCGCGCGGCCCTGCGCCGCTCGTGGTCACTGACCTGGACGGGCTCGGGATTCGCCCGCCTCCTCGCCCTCGCGCTGCCGCTGGCCGCGCTCACCGCCGGGACGGTACGGCTGGCGACGGAGCTCTGTCTGCCGCTGCGCCCCGTGGTTCGAGCCCTTCTCGAACACGCAACGGGCAACTTCTTCGCCGCGTACTACGCCGGCATCCTCGCACCCGTCCTCGTCGGCCTCCTGGTCGCCGCGGCAGTGACCCTCCCTCTCACGTTCACCGCCTTCGCGGCCCTCCACGAGCACCTGCGGTCGGCCCGTACACGTCCCAGGTGCGCTGAGAACGCGCCAGGAGTCCGTGGCGGTCCGTGAGTTGCGGAGGACCGCACCCTGCTTGGCCGGAGTGCGGTCCTCGAAGGGCGGGGGCAGGTGGCCCGTCAGCTTCCGGACGGGGCGCCGGAGGTGCGGGAACCGGAGCCGCCGGGCTTCGGCGGGACCCAGGTGGGTTCGGCCGCCGCCTCGGACGGGTCGGGTTCGGCGAGGGTGAGCCCCCAGGAGCCGTCCTCGCCGATGCGGGCCTCGATGTCCTTGATCTGACCGCTCCCGGCGAAGTACAGGACCACGACCTGACGGACGGAACCCTCGTCGTAGAAGTCGGCAGTCACGTTCTCCTTGGCGGCGGCGCCGAAAGCCTTGACCCAGTTGCGGGCCGTGACATCGGCCTGCGTGTCGTCGACGGCGAGCGCCGCCAGCCCGTCGGTGTCACCGTCGGCGAGCCGCCACACGGCCTTCTGCACCGTCTCGAGACTTCCGGCGGAGGGGAAGCCGACGACCCGCAGGGGCCGGTGATCGCTGTAGTCGGTCTGATACGTCAGGGACCTGTCGTCCGACGCGCAGCCCGTCAGAAGTCCGCCCGCGACGACGACGCCGGACAGTGCGAAGCGGGTGAGCCGTGTCGTGTGTGCCATCGTCAGTACCTTGCCTCAGGGCGGAGGATGGTGAGCCGCTCGGTGTAGTCGGGTTGCCGCGGAACACGTCGCGTCCCCGCCCTGCTCTCGGGCGGGGACGCCCTCTCAGCCGCGCGGCAGGGTCAGTTGGCGTTCACCAGGTCGTGCGCCGGCACGGTGACCGTCCGCTTGCCCGGCTCGCCGCCGAGCACGATCTTCCGCAGGGCGCTGTTGTTGCCGAGGTTGGTTTCCTTCAGCCGCTTCTCGGGGTTGGCCAGCACCTGGATGTAGTAGGTGCCGTTGGGCACACCGGTGATGTCGAACGACTGGCCCGGCAGGTCCTGGGTGTACGTGTCACCGGATCCGACGTCCAGCACCTCGCGGACGGAGATCGAGTTCTCCTCGCCGCAGGCGGTGGCCAGGTCCGTGTTGTACGGGTGCCAGTTGGCGTTCTTCACCGTGTAGTCGATCGCGTCGGTGTTGGCCAGGCAGAACGCTTCCTTGCCGCTGCGCACTGCCTCCTTCTTGTCGGCCTTCAGCAGCCGGTAGCTGGCGAAGTCGGTGAAGTGCCAGTGCACATGCCCCGGGCGCGGGTCCCACTCCATGGTGCCGGTGGGGGTGTAGCCGACCTGCTTGCCCTTGGCGTCGTAGAAGTACTGGAAGGCGTCCATCTTGGCCTTGCCGGGCTTGCGGAACCCGTCCACCACGAGCTGCGCCGGGCCGGCGTTCCAGACGTTGGCGCTGAACGCCAGGTAGTCCTTGCCCGGGACGTCCTCGTCGCCGTCGCTGATCGTGATGCCGTAGGCCGGCAGCGAGCGCAGGTCCGGCTTGGGGACGTCCGGGACGGAGGGCTTGCCGGCGGGCCGCTTCGACAGCGGCTTGAGAGCGGGCGCCTGACGCGAACCGTCGGTCTGGCCGCCGATGTCCCCGGCCTGCGGAGACTGTGCGGACATCTGCTTCTTCTTCAGCGCCCACGGCAGGGCCGGCGGCGCGGCCTTCAGCGGACCGTGGCCGACGTTGTACGAGGGACCCGCACCGCTCGTCACCGGCGCGGCGGCCTCGGCGGGACTCGGGGCATGCCCCGGCCCGTGACCGGCGTGCGCGGTCGGCGCCTGGTGACCGGCACCGTGCCCGGCGTGCTCTCCGGACTTGGCGGAGCGGGGCGCCGCCCCGGTGGAGCTCTCCTCGTCCTCCTCGCTTCGTTCCACCACGGTCACCTTGACCGTGGCCGTTTTGCCGGTGATGCCGAACAGGTCGCGGTACTTCTTGGTGACACCGACCTTGGCCGTGTACGTACCGGCCGGCAGCTGGACCGGCTCGCCGTAGGAGCCCGCGTAGGTGTTGGACGCCCAGCCCTTCTCGACGCCCCACACGGAGCCGAGGGTGAAGGGGTTGGTGGGACAGCTCTCCGGATACTTGGAGGTGGAGGGCGCGTCGGGTCGCACTCGGCCGCTGGCGTTGTTCGGGCAGAAGCTCTCGCTGCGGGTGAGGACCTTCTTGCCGGCCTTGTCTGTCAGGGTGATCTCTGCGAAGCCGGGCAGCCCGGAGAAGTCCTTCACGGTGCCCTTGGGCAGCTTCTTCGCCTTGGCCTTGCCGCCTTCGTACACGGTCTGGGTGACAGTCACCGGGTCCTTGTAGGACTTCCGGGTCACCTTCAGCTCGAGGGGCGCTTTCTCGGCGACGAGGTAGGTGCCGAGGTCCAAGTACACACCCGGATCCTCCTTCCAGGAGGTGAGCGTCACCGAAGTGGTCGCCGCGACGAGGCTCAGCTCGGGACCCTTTGCGGCCTTCGCAGGCTCCTGAGCTGCGGCCACGATGCCGGCCGTGACGGCCGTCACGGCGATGGCCGTGGTGCCGGCGAGCAGCGTACGCCGTAGCCGAGCAGTGCGTCTTCTGGTCATGGTTCCCTCGTCCTCCGGTGCTGTGAGAAGGAAGCAGGCGGCACGGTACGTCCACGAGGTCCGGGCCGGGGCCGTCATGTGAGAGGCGTTGTGTTCCGCCCGCGCTGTGAGAGGACCGGGACGGTTGCGCGGTTGTCCGGAAGACGGAAAGGGGGTGGAGTGTTGGCCGAATGCCGTCATAGTGACGAGATCCGGCCGTCGGCGCGGGCATGCCCTTCACCTTGCAATTCGAGTCGAAGAGGCCCTGGCGGATGCTCAGTTCGGCAACGACGCGGTCTCGGCCCGATGAATCTGCAGTGCACGGTGTCACGTACGAGCGTGTGTCCATGCGCTTCGAGCGGAGTACGCGTGTCACGCGATCGCCGGAGAACCATCCTCGTGGTAGCCGTGATCTTCCTGTGCTCGGCGCATCCGCTCGCAGGTGCGGCCCAACTGCTCCTGGCAGCCGTTGCGCTGCTCTTCACGATCGTCGCTTGGCACGACCAGTACGAGCGTGCCCACCCGTCTCCGTCAGCGAGTGGGGTCGGGATGCCGCATGCTCCTTCGCACCCAAGGACGGGCGGATCGCGGCCGGTTCACGCCTGCGCCGGCTGTTGCGCCTGTGTGGCCTCGTGCTCCGACGGCCGATGCGTCGGGGCTGCCCAGGGCGTGTCGCATCCGTCCCCGGGGCCGGGCCCTTGAGGTGGGACAGGAACACTGGGCGGATCCCGTCGCAGCCGTTGCCGTCGCGGGCCCGGTCGGGATCGTGCCGTAGGTCAGGCGGGTGTGGGACGTGTCCGGGCGGGGGTGGGTTCGAGGCGGATGATGATGCCCTTCGACGTGGGCTGGTTGCTGATGTCGGCGACGCTGTCCAGCGGTACCAGGACGTTCGTCTCGGGGTAGTAGGCGGCGGCCGAGCCCTTGGCGGCCGGATAGGGCACGACCTGGAAGTTCTCGGCCCGGCGCTCGGTGCCGTCCGCCCAGACGCTCACCAGGTCGACGTGATCGCCCTGGGCGAGGCCGAGCTCGGTCAGGTCGGCCGGATTGACGAGCACGACGTGCCGGCTGCCGTGGATGCCCCGGTAGCGGTCGTTGTCGCTGTAGGGAACGGTGTTCCACTGGTCGTGCGAGCGCAGCGTCTGCAGGAGCAGGTGACCCTCGGGTGCCCGGGGGACCACGCGCTCGTTGCAGGTGAACAGGGCCTTGCCGACCTTGGTGTTGAAGACGCCCTCGTTGACCGGGTTGGGCAGTTGGAAGCCACCGGGGCGGGTGACCCGTGCGTTGAAGTCGTGGAAGCCCGGCACGATGCGGGAGATGCGGTCGCGGATGGTGTCGTAGTCACCCTCGAACTCGTCCCAGGGGATGTCCGTCTTGCCGTCCAGGGTGTGGCGGGCGAGCCGGCACAGGATGGCGACTTCGCTGAGCAGCAGCGTGGAGGCCGGCTCCAGGCGGCCCTGGGAGGTGTGCACCTCGCTCATGGAGTTCTCGACGGTGACGAACTGCTCGCCACCGGCCTGCACGTCACGCTCGGTGCGTCCCAGGGTCGGCAGGATCAGCGCGGTGTCGCCGCAGACGGTGTGCGAGCGGTTGAGCTTGGTGGAGATGTGGGCGGTCAGCCTGCACGAGCGCATCGCCTTCTCGGTGACCTCGCTGTCGGGAGCGGCCCGGACGAAGTTGCCGGCCAGGGCGAGGAAGACCTTGACGCGGCCCTCCCGCATCGCCTTGATCGAGTCCACCGAGTCCAGACCGTGCGGGCGCGGCGGGTCGAAGCCGAACTCTTTCTGCAGGGCGTCGAGGAAGGTGTCCGGCATCTGCTCCCAGATGCCCATGGTGCGGTCGCCCTGGACGTTGCTGTGGCCGCGCACCGGACAGGCGCCGGTGCCGGCTCGCCCCAGATTGCCGCGCAGCATCAGGAAGTTGACGATCTCCCGGACGGTGGGCACGCCGTGCTTGTGCTGGGTGATGCCCATCGCCCAGCAGACGATGACACGTTCGCTCTTCAGTACCTCGTCGCGGACCTTCTCGATCTCCTGGCGGGTCAGTCCGGTCGCGGCGCGCACGTCGTCCCAGTCGACGGTGCGGGCGTGCTCGGCGAACTCCTCGAAGCCGGAGGTGTGGGCGTTGATGAAGTCATGGTCCAGGACGGTGCCGGGCCGGACGTCCTCGGCCTCCAGCAGCAGACGGTTGAGGGCCTGGAACAGGGCGAGATCACCGCCGGGCTTGATGTGCAGGAAGCGGTCGGCGATCTGGGTGCCGCGCCCGACGATCCCGCTCGGCTTCTGCGGGTTCTTGAAGCGCCGCAGCCCGGCCTCCGGCAGCGGGTTGACCGCCACGATCCGTCCGCCGTTGCGCTTGGCCTCCTCCAGGGCGGAGAGCTGGCGAGGGTGGTTGCTGCCCGGATTCTGCCCCACCAGGAAGATCAGGTCGGCGTGGTGGAGGTCGTCGAGGGTGACGGTGCCCTTGCCGGTGCCCAGGGTCTCGCTCAGGGCGAAGCCGCTGGACTCGTGGCACATATTGCTGCAGTCGGGCAGATTGTTGGTGCCGAAGGCCCGTGCGAAGAGCTGCAGGACGAAGGCGGCTTCGTTGCCGGCACGGCCCGAGGTGTAGAAGACGGCCTCGTCGGGGGAGTCCAGCGTCTTCAGTTCCCGCGCGAGGACGCCCAGGGCGTCGTTCCAGCCGATGGGCTCGTAGTGCTCGGAGCCGGGCCGCTTGATCATCGGCTCGGTGAGCCGGCCCTGCTGGTTGAGCCACCTGTCGGAGCGGGCGGCGAGGTCACGGACGCTGTGCTCTTGGAAGAAGTCGGCGGTGATCCGGCGCGTGGTGGCCTCGTCGTTGATGTGCTTGGCGCCGTTCTCGCAGTACTCGTTGCGATGGCGCCGGCCGGGGGCCGGGTCCGCCCACGCGCAGCCGGGGCAGTCGATCCCGCCCACCTGGTTCATGGTCAGCAGGTCCACCCCGGTCCTGCGCGGGGAGGTCTGCTCCAGGGAGTACTCCAGCGCGTGCACGACCGCGGGGACTCCGGCCGCCCACTTCTTCGGCGGCGTCACGGAGAGGGTGGTCTCCGGCTCCTCGCCGGGCGGGTTCTGCATCGGTTCGCCTTTCTCTTGCCGTGAACGGCGCGCCGGTCAGCCGACAGGCCACTGGGCCACGCGGCTCCTGGGCGGTTCCGGGTGATCGTGCTGCACGCGACCGTTGCGGATGATGCCGCGCCAGGCCCCGCCCTCCCGCCCGAGCCCTTCGATGAACTCCTTGAAGTTCACGAGTTCGCCGCGCACCAGGCGGGCGGTCAGCCGGGCGGCCCTGGACGAGCGGGTGAGGATCCTCGCGGCTCCCTGCGGTTCCAGGAGCATCCGGACAGTGATCGCGGTGCCGCCGGACTCCGTCGGCCTGAACTCGACCTCGCCCTGATGGGAGGGGTTCTGCGCCAGAGCGCGCCAGGCCAGGTAGGCGTCGGGGTCCTGCTCCACGATCTCGACCGCGAAACGGTGACGCAGGGGTCCGTAGCCGATGGTCCAGGCCGTCACGGTGGGCCTGATCTGTTCGACGCCGCGCACCACGGCAGAGAAGCGCGGGAAGGTCTTGAACTGCGTCCACTGGTTGTACGCCGTCCGAACCGGCACCGCGACCTCGACCGTCTCCTCGACATGCCGCTCCCGCAGTGGACGGCGGCGCGTGACGCCGTCGCCGAGGGCCCCCGGCGTGTTCGGCACGGCCTGCTGGGCGTCGTCCTCGTGCGCCATCGTGGTCTCTCCTCGGTGAGAGAGCAGGGCGACCGGGCACCCGGCCTCCCCTCGTGCGTCAGGGCTTCTGTTCCGGTTCCCAGATCGTGCACTTCGATTCACCCCGGTGTGTCCGAGTCTCGCGTGCTTCGGGCCGAACGGCGCATCGTCGGCGCTGAACGAGTGGCGTGGGCCGTAGGGCCGGACGCAGCAGTCCACGCGCCGGCCGGAGACTCTCGGGGCCCTCGTGAGGAACACCGGC
The DNA here is from genome assembly GCF_014205055.1 of Streptomyces luteogriseus. NCBI lineage: Bacteria > Bacillati > Actinomycetota > Actinomycetes > Kitasatosporales > Streptomycetaceae > Streptomyces > Streptomyces luteogriseus. The sequence goes on along the minus strand of NZ_JACHMS010000001.1, from coordinate 144,834 downwards.
ACGCCGCGTCGCAGGAACCTGCTGGTGCTGGTGCTGGTGGTGCTGCTGCTGGTGGTGGTCATGCCGGTGCCGGGCGGAAAGCGGAACGGCGCCGGTCTGCCGGCCACCCGACGGCCAAGCACGGCCGCCCCGAAGGGCAGGGATGCGCCGTGACTCGCCAAGTGCCGTGCGATCAAGCCAAGTTACGCCGGCAGCCTTCCGGGATCGTTGCCTCGCCCATATCCTCGTGCGGCCGATGTTACCGACGGTAAGGGATGGCGATGAGTGGCACCACGCGCAGAGGGTTCCTGGGCACTGCCGCTGTCGCCGGCGGCGGAGCAGTCCTCGGAATCCCGGAACGGGCTTCGGCCGAGAACGGCTCCACATCACAGACCGTGGCGGTCCTGGGTGGCGGAGTCGCCGGGCTCACGGCCGCCCATGAGCTGGCCGAGCGCGGCTTCCGGGTCACGGTCTACGAACGCAAGGCACTGGGCGGCAAGGCCCGCAGCATGGACGTACCGGACAGCGGCACAGGCGGCCGACGCCCCCTGCCGGGTGAGCACGGCTTCCGCTTCATCCCCGGCATCTACCACAACCTGCCCGACACGATGCGGCGCATCCCGTTCCCCGGCAACCCGGGCGGCGTACACGACAACCTCGTCGCCCCGAAGGAGATGCTGTTCGCCAGGTCGGGTGGCCGCGAGGACATCCGGATCCCGCTGCCCTGGCCCGACAACCCCCCGGCCGAACTCACCCCCGACGAGATCCGTCGCGCCTTCACCGCGGTTCTGGACACGGCCTTCCACCTCCCCCTCCACGAGGCCCTCTACTTCGCCAACCGCATCCTGGTCTTCCTCACCAGCTGCGACCAGCGCCGCGACACCGTATGGGAGCGGACACCCTGGTGGGACTTCGTGCGGGCCGGACGGATGTCCTACGACTACCAGCGGGTCCTCGCCGTCGGCATCACCCGCAACATCGTCGCCACCAAAGCGGAGGAGGCCAGCACCCGCACGGTCGGCACCCTGCTGGAGGCCTTCGCCTTCAACCTCCTCGGGCGGGGCGCGGACGGACCACTGGACCGGATCCTCAACGCGCCCACCAACGAGGCATGGATCGACCCCTGGGTGACCTACCTGAAGTCACTCGGGGTCGAGTTCCGCGTCGGCTGGACCGTACGGGACCTGACTCTGGGCGCGGGTGCCATCGCCGGAGCCGTCGTGGAGGACCCCTCAGGCGCGCGCCGGACCGTCACCGCCGACCACTACATCTCCGCGATGCCCGTCGAGCACGCCCGCCGCACATGGAACTCCGCCGTCCGCGCAGCCGACCCCCAGCTGGCCGAGTGCGACCGGCTGGAGACGGACTGGATGACGGGCATTCAGTTCTACCTGACCGAACGCACGCCGATCCTGCACGGCCACCTCGACCTCATCGACTCCCCGTGGTCACTCACAGCGATCGCCCAGGCCCAGCACTGGCCCGGCCGCGACTTTCCGGCCGACTACGGCGACGGCACGGTCGTGGACTGCCTGTCCGTGGACGTCTCCGAGTGGGATCGCCCGGGCATCCTGTACGGCAAGACGGCCAAGCAATGCACCCGTACCGAAGTCGCACGCGAAGTGTGGGCACAGCTGAAGGCATCGCTCAACGACAGCGGCCGCACGGTTCTGAAGGACTCCGTGCTGCACTCGTGGTTTCTCGACCCCGCCGTCGACGGCCTTGGCACGCCGCATCCCGTCAACGACGAACAACTGCTCATTCACCCGGTGGGCACCTTCCACCACCGCCCGCGCTCGGCCACGAAGATCCCCAACCTCTTCCTGGCCGGCGACTACGTGGCCGTGCCCATCGACCTCGCCACCATGGAGGGCGCCAACTCCTCGGCCCGGCAGGCCGTCAACGCCCTGCTGGACCGATCCGGATCCACCGCACGACGCTGCGCCGTGACCCCCCTGTACAGAGCCCCCGAACTGGAGCCCCTCAGACGCCACGACCGCACCCGCTACCTCCTCGGACTGCCGAATGCCTTCGACATCGGCTGAGAGCCGCTGCTCGAAGGTGTCATGGCCGTACCGCGCCGGCCGGACGCCGTGGCCGCGGGGGCCGCGGTGAACGTGCAGGACACGCCGTCCGCGCCGGGCGTCGAGGAGTACGTGGCCGCACACGGAAGGGCCCGCGCGTCGCGTCCTCGCGGCTTCGTATGATCGTTCCTCGTTGCTTGGTGCGAAGAAGCGGGGTGGGCAGTGGCGCGGAGGGACAAGCACGGCCGGAGGAAGAACGAGGACGGCGAGTCGGACGAAGGCTGCTGCGCGGCCACGCTCGACACGCTGGCGCACCCGTGCTGCTGCGGCGGCGTGTGGTCACAGGCAGCGACCCTCTGGCTCACACTGCTGCGCCCCTCGCTCACCACCGGTCACGGCGCGGACCCGGCCGCGCCCCCACCGCGCGGCCGAGTGGCCGCCGCGATGTACCGGTCCGTGCGGCACTACCGCGTCGCGGTCAGCCCGACCCGGCCGCCGTGCTGCCCGTACAGCCCGAGCTGCTCCACATACGCCGTACGGGCACTCCACCGGCACGGTGCCCTCCGCGGCGGACGGCTGATCCTGGCGCGCCTGCTGCGCTGCCGTCCCGGCGCGGCCCGCCGCCGCGGCTACCGGGACCCGGTACCGCCGCCCCGCCACTGACGGACCCCCGTCCGGGTCCGGCGACCACCACAACCTCTCCCGGCCCGTCGCCGTCGCCCTCACAACCCCGCGATCTGATTCCACCGCCTGCCGAACTCCACCCGCTCGTCCGAGTCGATGTCCCGTGCGATGGCGAGCCGGCCGCGCATCTCCCCGTCAGGGAAGATCAACGGGTTCTCGGCGAGGGCGGCGCTCTCCTCGTCCCTGGCGGAGGCCAGGACGTCCCGGGCAGCCGGGACCGGGCAGACGTAGTTGACCCAGGCGGCCAGCTCGGCGGCGACCTCGGGATCGTAGTAGTAGTCGATGAGCCGCTCCGCATTCGCCTTGTGGCGGGCGAGATCGGGAATCATCAGCGACTCGGCCCACAGCTCGGCGCCTTCCTCGGGGACGACGAACTCGATGTCCGGGTCGTCCGCCTGGAGCTGGATCACATCTCCCGAGTACGCCTGACAGGCCAGGACGTCACCGCTGGACAGGTCCTTGATGTAGTCATTGCCGGTGAAGCGCCGGATCTGTCCCCCCTTCACCTGCTTCTCCACCTGGTCACAGACGGTGTGGAAGTCGTCGGCCGTCCACCGGGTGATGTCGACGCCGTTGCCCTGCATCAGCAGTGCGAACGCCTCGTCCAGACCGGACAGCAGTGTGACCCTGCCCTTCAGGTCGCTCGCCCACAGATCCGAGACCTGCCGTATCTCCCGGCCGGTCCTGCGCCGGTTGTACGCGATTCCGGTGATGCCGGACTGCCACGGCACGGTGCACTTGCGGCCGGGATCGAACGAGGGCGACCGTAACTGCGGGTCGAGGTACCGGGTCACGTTCGGCTGCCGGGCCCGGTCCATCTCCTGTACCCAGCCGAGCCGCACGAACCGCGCGCTCATCCAGTCGCTGACGACGATCAGATCGCGGCCCGTGGACTGACGGTTCATCAACGCCGGGCTGATCTTGCCGAAGAACTCGTCGTTGTCGTTGATCTCCTCGACGTACTCGACCGAGATCCCCGTGCGCTTCTCGAACGCCTCCAGGGTGGGCCGCCGTGAGGGGTGCTCGTCATCGGTGTCGATGTACAGCGGCCAGTTCGCCCAGTTCAGCCGCTGCTCGGCGGAGGACAGATCGGCGGCGGCGCGGTCGCCGGGCCGTACATACGCGGCCGGGACACCACACCCAACGAGTCCGCCGAGCACCGCGCCGGCGCCCAGCGCGCGCAACAGGGTACGGCGGGGGAGCGGAGGGATCGTCTTCAGGGGCATGGGGGCAGGATGCCGCGTCCGTTCACGACCGGACAATTGACATGGCGTCGAGAAGCAGGGCGCGGGTACCGGACAGCTTGTCGGTCACGGGGCCCAACTGCCGCGTCGTATCGCCGACATCACCTGGACCTCATGACCGCGCTCGCCGGAGCCTTCCCGACCCGGCTCGTCCTCTACGGCAACCTCCGGCACAGGCGCCCGCACGCTGCCCTCACCCCCCTGGCATGCGCCGCGTGCGAAGGGTGAGGCCCCGTGGAACGGTGGCGGTAACCGTGCCCTACAAGCCCGACCGGTGATTAGTACGGAACAGCCGGGTACCCGGCGCCGCATCTCACGGCACCCCCATGGCACATGGCCGCGTCGGCCATGACCGGTCACACGCGGAGGAACGATAGCGATGAGCCACCCCAATCCCCTCAAGCGGGCGGCGGACAAGGTCACCGAAGCCGTCCAGGGCGCCGGCGCGGGACCGGAGGAGGGTGTTCCGGGCAAGCCGGCTCCGGAATCCCCTGGGGTCGCGGAGCCGACGGAATCGCGCGAGCCTCTGCCGCCGAAGCCCGACCAGAGCGGCCCGGACACCATGTCACCCACGGGTCAGGCGACCGGCGCGGCGCAGGCTCGCATGGCTCCGTCGGGCGCCTGTCTCACCGATGCGCAGGGCACCCGGCTGTACGACACCGACCACTCGCTCAAGGCCGGCCCGCGCGGACCGGTGCTGCTGCAGGACCACCACCTGCGCGAGAAGGTCATGCACTTCGACCACGAGCGCATCCCGGAGCGGGTCGTGCACGCCCGCGGCGCGGCGGCGCACGGCGTCTTCAAGAGCTACGGCACCGCGGCCGCCGTGTCGAAGGCGGCGTTCCTGGCGGCCGGCGCGGAGACCCCGGTGTTCGTGCGCTTCTCCACGGTGCTGGGCTCCCGGGGTTCCTCCGACACGGTGCGGGACACCCGCGGGTTCGCGACCAAGTTCTACACCGAAGAGGGCGTCTTCGACCTGGTCGGCAACAACATGCCGGTCTTCTTCATCCAGGACGCCATCAAGTTCCCGGACATCATCCACGCCGGCAAGCCGCACCCGGACCGGGAGATCCCGCAGGCCCAGAGCGCCCACGACACCTTCTGGGACTTCGTCACACTGCACACCGAGGCCGCCCACCACACCTTGTGGAACATGTCCGACCGGGGCATCCCGCGCTCGTACCGGATGATGGAGGGCTTCGGCGTCCACACCTTCCGCCTGGTGGCCGCCGACGGCTCCACCACGCTGGTGAAGTTCCACTGGAAGCCGAAGCTCGGTGTGCACTCCCTGGTGTGGGAGGAGGCGCAGATCGCGGGAGGCGTCGACCCGGACTTCCACCGCCGCGACCTCGCCGACGCCATCGAAGCGGGCGCCTACCCGGAGTGGGAGCTGGGCATCCAGACCTTCCCCGACACCCCCGAGCAGACCTTCGAGGGCATCGACCTGCTCGACGCGACCAACCTCGTCCCGGAGGAACTCGCCCCCGTCCAGCCGATCGGGCTGCTGACGCTCAACCGCAACCCGTCGAACTACTTCGCCGAGACCGAGCAGGTGGCCTTCCACGTCGGTCACCTCGTGCCCGGCATCGACATCACCGACGACCCGCTGCTGGCAGGACGGCTGTTCTCCTACCTGGACACCCAGATCACCCGGCTGGCCGGCCCGAACTTCTCGCAGATCCCCATCAACCGGCCGCACTCGCCGGTCAACGACATGCTGCGGGACGGCTTCCACCAGGACGCCGTACACCGGGGCGTCGCACCGTACCGGCCCAACTCCCTCGACGGCGGCTGCCCGTTCCTGGCCGGGGCGGACACCGGGGCGTACATCGAGACGCCGGTTCGGGTGCCGGAGGCGACGAAGGTCCGTGAGGCTCCCGAGTCGTTCTCCGACCATTTCAGCCAGCCGCGCCGGTTCTGGCTGAGCATGAGCGCGGTGGAGCGGGAACACATCATCGCCGCCTACACCTTCGAGCTCGGCAAGTGCTACGAACAGGCCATCAAGGAGCGGGCCCTGCAGGTGCTGGCCAACATCGACGCCGAGCTGTGCGCGCGCGTCGCCGAGGGCCTTGGGCTGCCGGCACCCGACCCGACCGTGCCGCTCGCCGAGGTCGCACCGAGCCCGGCGCTGTCACAGGTCGGGGGGTCCTGGCCCACCGACGGCCGCCTCGTCGGCATCGTCACCGGTCCGGACGGAGACCTGGACGGCGTGCGCGCGGTGCGCGAGGCAGTGCTCGGTGCGGGCATGGTGCCGCTGGTCATCGCCCCCACGGGCGGCAAACTCGGCGACGGCGACGACGCGGTCACCGTCCAGCGGACGTTCGTGACCGCCCGGTCCATCGAGTTCGACGCACTGCTGGTGGCCGGGGCACCCGCCGCCGGCGGCGACGCCTATGGTTCCCGCGACGCCAAGGCACGGCCCGCCGGTGCGCCCGGGACGGTCGATCCGAGGGTGAGCCTCCTGCTGACGGAGGCGTTCCGCCACGGCAAGTCGATCGGTGCCTGGGCGGGCGGCGACGCGGCGCTGGGATCGGTCGGGATCCCTGTCGACGCGCCGGGCGTCGTGGTCGGACAGAACGGCACCTCCGTGCTGGAGCAGTTGCAGGAGCTGATGTCCAAGCACCGCGCGTGGGAGCGGTTCATCACGACCGCCTGAGTCGGCAACGAGCCGTCCGCACCGGCGGCCCGGGCTGCTGCACCACGACGGGCGGGCAGCAGCCCGTCCACAGCCCCCACCGGGAACGAACAGCAAGGAGAACTCGTCCGAGATCACCGCGCGGCGCACGTTCCTCTCCCCGGCGACGGCACGACGCGGTCGGCGTGACCCGCCCACGTGGTTCGCACCGAACGGCCTGCTTGTCGCCTCGCGGGATGCCCGGCGCTCCCGTAGGGTCTCGATGCCGTTGCAGCAGGACGCACTGACGGCCTTCACGACCGCGCGGGCGAGGCCCCGAACGCCGTGGGAGCGGTCTTCCGTAACCTGGAACCGCTGGCCGGCGGCAGGACGCGGGTCCGTCTCCACAACGTCTTGGAAGGCCATGGGCTCGGCAAGCTGCTGTTCGGCCTGGCGCTCACCGCTGCCCGCAGGGACGCACTCGCCTTCGGTGCCCGGATCAAGGCAGCGGCCGAGGCGGCGATCCCGTCCGGCTGATCGCAGAACCGGCCTCCTGTTCCCCTCGAGTCGTGTGGCGCACCGCGTCACTGCGCGTGCTGCCGGCGTTCCCAGAACGTATGGGCCGGCCAACGCCGTTCCTGGCCGTAGGTCTCGGCGTGATGCCGCTCGTAGGCGCCCGTGATCCGCTCCAGGAACAGGGAGTAGTCCGCGAGGGCGGCCTGCCGGCCGGACAGGCACCGGTCGACGGTCAGGCCGGCGCGGGCTCCGGTGTGGAGGGCGTTGAGAATGCCCTGGGAGGAGAGCGGGTCGAAGGCGAGGGCGGCGTCTCCGGCGGCGATCCATCCGGGGCCCGCCGCCGGGCACAGGCGCAGCCCGTGCGCCGAGGTCCAGCGTGGCGCCGGGGCGTCGGCGGGGTCGTAGCCGGCGAGGCGGGTGCGGACGTGGCGGGTGTTCCCGATCGCGTCGAGGAATCCCTCGGCGGTGCGCAGTGCGGAGTCGGTCAGGTCGCTGTCCGTGAGGTGCGCGACCACTCGTCCGGCCGGAACCCTGGCCGAGTACCACCAGCCTCGGGGGACCGCCTCGACGAGCGTACGGAGCTCGGTGTCCTCGGTGCGATGACCGGGGAGCCGACGTGTGAACAGGGCGTACACGGCGACGAGCCGGTCCTGTCTGTGGCGCCGGCCCTGCCGGCGGCCGATCACGGCGCGGCGGCCGGTGGCGTCCACGAGCCAGTCGCAGCGCTCCTCTCCGCGCCGGCCGTCCGCGCGGATCAGTACGCGCCGGTCGCCCGCGTGCGTGGAATGCGGTACGGCTTCGGCCCGGCGCACCTCGGCACCTGCCGCTTCGGCGGCCCTGCGCAGCAACGCGTCGAACCGGGTGCGGTCGAGGTGCCAGCCGTGTCCCTGCGGGTCGTGGAGGTGGCTGCGGCCGTGGAGCGCCTCCGATCCCCAGGAGGCGTAGGTGCCCACGCACCTCAGATGAGGGGCCGCGACGAATTCGGGCCACAGGCCCAGATCGTGCAGCAGCGGCCTGGCCGCGGGCGGCAGGGTCTCCCCGATCCGGAAGGGGGCGGGCCCGCAGCCGCCTGCGTTCTTGTCGACGAGCAGGACCCGCCGGCCGGCCCGCGCCAGTACCAGGGCCGCTACGGCGCCTGCCGGGCCGCCTCCGGCCACGATCACCTCGTAGGTCACCGTTCGTCCGGGAAGCGCGCGACCTTCTCGAAGTAGCCCGCCATCACCTGCTCGTGAGGCACGTCCGTCCGCGCGAGGGCCGCGGCCAGGGCGCTGCCGTTCAGGGCCGGGTCCGCAGCCTCCGGCACGTGCAGGCACCGCAGGTTCCGCAGCGCGGGCGGAGGCTCCTCGGGACGGAAGCCCACCGCGGATTCGACGAACATCGTCGCGGGCAGCTCGGGGTCGTCGGAGGCCCCGGTGCGCCGTTCCACGAGGCCCAGCTTGCCGAAGTCCTTGACCATGGCGTTCATCTGCTGGATACGGTCCGAGGGCAGCCACCTGTCCCACACGGCCCGGCGCTCGAAGGCGGCCCGGCGCTCCTCGGCGGGGCTGCCGGGGTCGACCGCCGTCTCGTAGTCCTGCTCCGTCAGGACGTGGTTGGGCACGCGCGCGGGCCAGAAGGTGGGCAGGTAGGGGTCGTAGCGCGGCCCGTACCCGAGGTAGTAGCCGGAGCGGCAGCGGGCGGTGTCGGTCTGCCAGGGCACCGCCATCCACCGCGTCAGGTGGCCCGGGCCCTGCGCGTACAGCGGGCCGTCGACGCCGAGGGCGGTCTGCGGGGTCAGCACTTGGCCGTAGTCGGTTTCGGGGGTGCCGGGATCGCGGTGCCGCACCCGGAAGGGGGCCGAGTACAGGGTGCTGTGGCGCATCGGCCAGGACATCTCGCACCCCGGGTGGAACGCGTCGGCCAGACAGAACGACAGGGCCGCGCGGTCGAGCATGCCCGGCCGGTCCGCCGGCGGCACCTCGTCGAGGCCGGCGGGCGGCACCGCCGAAGGGTCGTAGTCGGCGTCGAAGTCTCCTGCCGCCCATCGGGCCAGGGACCGGTACTGCACCGACGTCAGGGTCAGATGCTGCCGCGCGGAGACGGGCCGCACGCTCATCGAGTCGCCGTAGAGCGGTGGCCACGGCACGGGCGAGAGCCCGTCACGGTCGAGGTCCCGCATCGTGGCCCAGATCTGCTGGCGCAGCTCCGCGTTGCGCGGCCCGGCCTCGGCCAGCCGGGCGAGCCGCTCCGGCGCCAGGAAGTGTTCCCGGCCGCCGTGCCCGAACAGGGCGGCGATACCGCGGTTGACCCACTGGAGATCGCACAAGCGCCGCAGGATCGGCAGGACGTCACGGGTGAACGAGACGTTCTCCGGGGGCGGCAGAGCTCCGGAGGAGACGAATACGTCCCGCATCAGGTCGTACATGGTGCGCACGGACTTCAGCTCCGGCGCGAAGTTGGGCGGCGCCACCACGACCCAGGCCGGTTCGACCGGAACGGAGCGGCCGTCGACGCGCACGCGCGCGGTCACCGGGCCGTCGCAGACGTCGTCGTGCCAGCCGTCGTTGTTGGCGAAGTGCGTGGCCTGTGCGTGGTCCACCGAGGCCGAGACACCGTGCCCGCCGAGGAACACCAGCCGTCCGGCGTCGTCCGTGCGCACCTCACCCAGAGGAACGGGCTTCCCGAGGAAACAGCCCGTGTCGAACCGGTACTCGGGCCGGCCCGCGCGGTCCCGGCCGCGGATCGAGCGCGGACCCGGATCGATGACCAGACGGCCACGCTCCCCGGCGGGCACCTTGGCGTTACGGGGAGTGCTGTCGGGCGCGGCAGCCGCTTCGGGGATGTCCAGCGCCAGCTGGAACTGGTACCAGGCGGCCTTCTTGTTGGCCACGTGCACGGTCCACCGGATGTCCGCGTTGTCCGCGGTCAGCTCGGCGACCGGCTCCCCGGCGGCGTTGTAGCCGTACACGCGGAAGCGCGCCGCCTGCCGCTTCAGGGCGCCGGTCGCGTCCTTGTACGACCCGGCGGGCAGTGGGGGAGGATCGTCCACCTCCGGGGCGAGGAAGAACTCGTCCACGCTGTCACCGACCCGCGCCACACCGATGGCGGGATGGATCGCGGCCCGCACGATCCGGGTGTCACGCCCGTGGGGTTCGCCGGACGGCGGCCGCGCAGGGCCGGGTTCCGCCACCGGAACGCCGTTCGCGTCGCGGCGCCGTACGGCCGATGCCCTGTACACGACCTTGCGGGCCTCGGCGATGCTGCCGACAGGTCGGTGCTCGGCCAAACAGTGCCAGGGGTTGTAGGCCAGGTTCTCGCCGTAGGCGTCCTGGCCGCGCGCCCGGACGTCCTGCTGATGCAGGGTCAGTCTCGCGACCCGCACCGGGGGGCTCAGCGACTCCTCCCAGCGCACGGTGGCACGGTCGAGGGGCATCCGCTCGGGGTCCGTGCGGAACTGCACCATCAGGTCGAAGGCCGCCTCACCCGCGGCCAGCCGGTGCCGCAGGTCTCCCCGGAAGAACGAGGGGTCCTCGTCCGGGGGCGCCGCCCGCGTATCCCCGGGCGGGCAGGAGACCGGCACGAGCACGTACTTCACATGGCGGTCGGGCCCGAAGGCGTACGGCAGCACGCCCCAGTACCGGGCTGTCAGCGCGCTCTCCTCGGGCTTGCGCATGGCTTGCAGAATGCCGCGGGTCACCGGGTGGGCGTTCTGGTACGCGATCGGGTCCTGCTGGAACTCGCACATGTCGCGGGCGGTGTCGACGAAGAAGACGTCGTGGTTCTGGAACACGAGATCCTGGGTCTCCGCCCGGTCCTCGTCCTCCAGCAGCTTCGGGCCGGGAACGCCGAACAGCTTGATGCCCATACCGAGGGTCCGACGGAAGTCCGGGCGGTCCGGCAGGGTGTCGGTGGAGAACCGTACCCAGGCGGTCAGACCACCCGGCTGGTCCTGTGCGGCCCCGAGGAATCCGATGCACAGCTCCGGCGGCAGGTCAGGGGCGACCGTGAGCACCCCGCGAGCGGTGCCGTGGTACTTGACGAAGACCGGGCGCAGCACCGGGTCCTGCCCCTGGGCGATCCGCTGCCCCATGCGCTTGTCCACGAACTCGGCCAGAATGCCGGCGACCGGCTCGGCTGCGCAGTCGGGCATGTCCTGCGACGAGTCCCGCTGAGGGTCGGCTGTCCCGGTCATGGGCGCGCTCTCCTGCTGGTCGAGCTGATTCGGCGTTCCCCCTGCTCATAGGTGGAGCAAGATCGGGGAAAATATGCCTAAGTCGCCCGTTCGGCGCAGCCTACGCCCCGGGCTCGCCCGAGTCCGTCCTCCGGCCCCGTTCGACCTCCGAGGGGGCGAGACGGCGTGGCAGTGTCGCAGCACCGGCAGCACGTCGGTTCCGTCCGCCACGCGTGGCCCCACGGCGATGACCCCCACGCCGGCCTCAGTGCTCGCAGAGGGAGAACTCTCGTTCGTAGAGCTGCTCGTTGTGCTCGTCGACGAAGAACTTCCGTTCCTCCATGAGCTGTTCGCGGTAGCCCTTGGCCTGCTCAAGCGTCATGGTCGAGGTGCCGGACCATGGCTGTTGCGGTGGCACATCGGATGTCGAGACGACGCTTTCCGACGGGTCGACCAGGAAGAACACGAGAATTTTGCGGTGGCCGGGGCGGGTGGGGTCGACGAGTCGGAATGGGTCGACGCGATGCTGCAGGATGTTCGGGAAGGCCAGACAGCGGCCCGCCGGGGTCGATGCCGATCCCAGTATCTGGTTCAGTGCGTCTTCGTCCTCCAGGCCGTAGACATCACGGAGACCGTTGTCGTCGTTCTGTTCGTAGTGCGGGTCGTCGAGTGCGGCTCGGAAACTCAGCCGGCTTTCGGTGATGTTCTCGCTGTCCCAGTAGTAGATGCCGGTGGAGACGATCCGCTCGTTCAGCATGCCCTCGACATGCCAGGTACCACCGGAGTACTCGGGCTTGTCGGGCGTGAGGTGAAGGGTGGCGAGCTTGACGATGACCTGGAGGCGCCGCCCGCGCAGATCGACTCGGGCGGATTCATCGGGCAACTCGGGCATGGTGAAGGCCGGGGCGTCCGGAATGGTCGGACGGCGGTTCTCCCACCAGTCGTCGTGGGCGGCTTCCCAGGCACGGAGGGCCTCTGCGTGGGCGGCCCTGTCGTCGCCGTAGGACGATGTGTTCGGATACTCCGGCTCCGAGTCGTACCACCCGAAGGGATCGGCCTCGATCCGCAGGGGCCGCGGACAACGCAGATCGGTGAGTACGTTCTCCAGCAGCGGGCGCATACGCGCGAACAAGTCCGGCAGGACGGAGGCCAGTTCGCGATGAGTTTCGGGGTGGACGTTGTTGACGTACGAGCGGAAGGCGACCTCGCCGTCGTCACTGACGTCGACGTCCGTGGGCAGCCATTGGAACCTCTCCGAGAATTCGTACTTCGAGTACCGGTCCGTCGGGTTCTGCCAAGCTCGCTCGGGCGCCTCACTCACTCCTCTCACCAGACAGAACAGTGAGGGATGAACCAGGTCCAGCACCTGGCGGTCTGATCCGGGATGCCAGTCCTGTTCCGCCTCGGGGACCTGTTCCAGAACCTGAACCGCCTCGGACAGTCGGGATCTGAGCTCGTCGTCGACCAGGGTGTCCGACTGCCACACCCCGTCGACGGCCGACACCTCGGCGCCGGTCCGCGCGTCCCGCAGCGCGGCGTAGTACGCGAGTTCGGCCAGCACGTAACGGACTTGCGCTTCGGTCAGGTCCTGGCCGACCGCCTCTCGCGTCCACCTGGCGACGATGTCGGGGTCGTTCATCTTGTCGACCCACCCCGGCTTGGCCCGGATGTGTGCGCTGCACTGCATCATCTGGAGTTCCCGCAGCGTTCGGGGCGGCGCGAACGATATGGAACGGGACGTCTGAAAGGGCAAGGGGAAAGCGGGCAGGCCGGTCAATTCTCTTGATCCTCGGAGTCGGTGTGCGGTGCCGGGAAGGATACGTCAGCAGACTGACACCGCAGCCGCGGTTCCTGGAGCGCGAGCGCGCCTCCGCATGGACCGGGCGTCCGGCGGCCGGTTGTGATTCGTACTGCTGTGCGCTACTCCGTAAGATCTCGGGGCGAGGCGGTGCCGCAGTGGCCGAGCGCTCGCCCTGGAACCTCGGAGAACCCCATGCACCGTCCTCTCGTCCTCGCCGCTGCCGCTGCGCTGCTGTGCGCCGGTTGCTCCACGGCCGACCCCGGAAACCGTGACAAGCCCGCGGCCACGTCACAGTCTGAATCGTCCTCCGACTCCCGCTCCGCCGTGCGAGCGGCCGTAGCGGCTCTCCGCGAGGACAGCGCCGGGCTTCGCCAGAAGGTCGAACTGGAGGGTGAGGGTCAGGTGTACGGCCTCACCGTCACCGGCGGCTTCGACTTCGCCGCGGACAAGGGTCACTTGGCGGTCGACCTCCCCGGCGGTGCCATCGACCACAGCGACCAGGTCTTCGCCGACGGCAAGATCTACATCAGCGGCGCCCAGGGAATCGACGAGGATGCGTGGGGGGCCATGCCCCGGGACAGAGCGGAGGCCCACTACCTGCTGCGGGCCCCTCTCAACGACCCCGAGCACGTGTTGCAGCAAATCGCCGCGATGCGCAAGATCTCCCGGGAGGGCGAGGAGAACATCCAGGGGGTGCGCGCCGTGCGCTACCGCGGCATCCTCGACCACCGGACCGTCACGCTGCGCATGGCCTCGGATGTGCGCACGAAGATGAACCAGGCTCGCGACACCCTGGGCAGCGACCTCCCGGTCTTCGCCGACGCGTGGGTCGACGGCCGGGGACGGCTGGTGCAGACCCGCTTGAGCGTGAACATGTCCGGTATGCGGTCGACGGTGACCATGGTTCTGTCGGACATCGGCGAGCCGGTCCGCGTGACGGTGCCGCGGGCCGCGGACACAGTCCCTGTCACCGAGGTCGGCGGCATCCTGAACGGCTGAGCCGGACAACCGCCGGACGGGCCCGCGGCTCCTGTCCGCCAGGATGCCCAGCTGGAAGATCCCCAGATCGGTATCGGTGCGGACGAGCTTCCGCCGCCGGTCCTTCGGGGGCGAGTAGCGGAAGGCGTCCGACGCCGTCGGCTGGTACCGCGGTACCAAAGGCGCCCCGTGGTTGGCGTCTTGGTACCACGGTTTCCCGTCCACGGGTTCCTGGCGTTTCCGGTGGGCCCGGGTGCTCCTCCGGACAGCGGTGAGGTGCCGTCGGGCACCGGCCACGCAGAGTCGCCGTCGCCTCCGGCATCTCCGTCTTCCTCGCCGGACCCGTCATCGCCGGCGTGGCGCAGCACATGACCACGCTGATCATCGGCCTGGTGGAGGGGCTGGGCGGTGGTGGCCTGATGATCACCTCTCAGGCGATCACCGCCGGCCTCGTGCCGGCTCGGCAGCGCGCGACATACATGGCCCCGATCCGCGCTGTCTTCGGCCTCTCCTCCGTGGCCGGACCACTGCTCGGGGCCTGGTTCACCGACGGCATCGGGTGGCGCTGGGCGTTCTGGGTCAATCTGCCGGTCGGTGCCCTGGCTCCAGCGGTCAGTGCCTCGCGCTGTGCCGTCCTCGCAGGGCCGCCGCGGTCGCCTTCGACCACCTCGGCTTCGCCCTGATGGCGGCCGCGGTGACCTGCACCGTGCTGGTGGCCGAATGAGGCGGCACCGACTACGCCTGGTCGGGCCCGGTCATCCCCGGCATGGCCGCCGCCGGCCTCCTCACCTGGGCGCTCTTCTTCCTCTGCCAGAGCCGCGCCGCGGAGCCGATCATCCCGCTCCGGTTGTTCCGCAGCCGGATCTTCACCATCACCACGCTGGTCGGCCTCCTCGTCATCGGCATCGGCATGTTCGCGTTCGCCGGCTACCCGCCGACGCACCTGCGGATGGTCTACGGCGTCAGCGCCACCGAGTCCGGGCTGCTGCTCGTTCCCATGGTCGTGGGCCTCATGGCCACCGCCTTCCCTTCCGGGCAGCTGATGAGCAGGACCGGCCGGTACAAGGCCTACCCGATCCTCGGCGCGGCCTTCGTCGGGCTCCGTCGTTGCTGATGTCCACCGTGGACATCGAGACCTCACTCGTCGTGGTCTGTGCCTGCGTGTTCCTGCTGGGCGCCGTTGTGGGCCTGGCGATGCAGCCCTTGGTCCTGGCCGTGCAGAACGACTTTCCAGCTCCGACGTGGGCACCGCGACCTCCGCCGCTTCCGTTCCTGTTCGCGCTTGCACCCCGCATAGAATTATGGTCATACTTCAATCATCGGCGTGCAGCGCCGAGGGGCTCGATCTCGCGGCGTGCCCCCAGAGATCCAGCCCAGAGAAGGAGACGGCCATGGCCGACATGCAGGAAGCACGGAACGACGCGGTGACGCCGTACAAGGACGCACCGACGCGCACCATCACCGCAGGTGGAGTGACCTTCGCCTACCGCGACCTCGGCCCCCGCACCGGCACCCCGGTGATCTTCCTCAACCACCTCTCCGCGGTACTCGACAACTGGGACCCCCGGGTCGTCGACGGCATCGCCGCCCACCGCCGGGTCATCACGTTCGACAACAGAGGTGTCGGCGCCTCCACCGGTTCCACGCCGCGGACCATCCAGGAGATGGCGAGGGACGCCGTCACCTTCATCCGGGCCCTCGGCCTCGAACAGGTCGACCTTCACGGCTTCTCGATGGGCGGCATGATCGCCCAGGTGATCGCACAGACCGATCCGCGTCTCGTCCGCAAGCTCATTCTCACGGGCACCGGTCCCGCCGGTGGTGAGGGCATCAAGAACGTGACGGCGCTGGCCCACCTCGACACCGTCCGAGCCGTCTTCACGCTCCAGGACCCCAAGCAGTTCCTCTTCTTCACCCGTACCGCGGACGGGCGCCGCGCCGGCAAGGAGTTCCTGGCCCGCCTGAAGGAACGCACCGCCGACCGGGACAGGGCGATCTCCCTCATCGCCTACAACAACCAGCTCAAGGCCATCCACCGCTGGGGCCTGGAACAGCCCCACGATGTCTCCCTCATCCACCACCCCGTACTCGTCGCCAACGGCGAGAGCGACAGGATGGTGCCCTCGAAGAACTCGGCCGACCTGGCCCGGCGACTGCCGAACGCCGAGCTGGTGATCTACCCCGACGCCGGCCACGGCGGCATCTTCCAGTACCACGATCAATTCGTGACCACGGCCAACGAGTTCCTCGACCGGCAGGAAGCGCGTGCCGCGGTCGGCGCATGACCGGGCAGCACCCGGCCCCGGCCGCACACCCGGCGACGTGCGGCCGTCCCTCGATGTGTACGAAATCAATGAACGGTGGTCTCGTCCTTCGGGGGCGGGCAGGAAAGGGAGACGGCCATGAGGGCCTTCACTGTCGAGCGCTACGGCACCAAGGACGGCCTGAGGGCCGGTGAGGTGCCGGACCCCGAGGTGGGCGCGGACGACGTCCTGGTCCGGGTCCACGCGGCAGGCGTCAACCCCCTCGACTACCGGATCAGGGACGGGGAGTTCAAGGCGATCCTGCCGTACAAGGTGCCGTTCGTCCTGGGCCACGACATGGCCGGGGTGGTGGTCCAGGTGGGCGACGCCGTGCAGCGGTTCTCCGTGGGCGACGAGGTCTACGCGCGCCCCGACAAGGACCGTATCGGCACGTTCGCCGAGTTCATCGCGGTGCACCAGGACGACGTGGCGCTCAAACCGTCCACGCTGACGATGGAGCAGGCCGCGTCCCTTCCGCTGGTCGCCCTGACGTCGTGGCAGGTACTGGTCGAGCGGGCGCGTGTCCGGCCGGGCCAGAAGGTCCTCGTCCACGCCGGCTCCGGCGGCCTGGGCACCATCGCCATCCAGCTCGCGAAGCACCTGGGCGCGAGCGTGGCCACGACCACCAGCACAGCCAACGTCGAGCTGGTGAAGAGCCTGGGCGCGGACGTCGTCATCGACTACAAGAAGCAGGCGTTCGAGACGGTGCTGCACGACTATGACGTGGTCCTGGACTCGCTCGGCGGCCAGACGCTCGAGAAGTCCCTGCGCGTACTCAAGCCCGGTGGCAAGGTCATCAGCGTCGCCGGCCCTCCGGACGCCGCGTTCGCCAGGGAAGTGGGTGCGAATCCGGTCGTCCGCCTGGTGATCGGCGCGTTGAGTTTCCGAACCCGACGGCGCGCCCGACGACGGAACGTGGAGTACTCGTTCCTCTTCATGAAGGCCGACGGGAACCAACTGCGCGAGCTCGCCACGCTCGTCGACGCGGGCGTCGTGCGTCCCGTCATCGACCGCGTCTTCCCGTTCGAGGCGACCCGGGAAGCCCTGGATTACGCCGAGCAAGGAAGGGTCAAGGCCGGCAAGGTCGTCATCAGGATGACGTGATCGGGTTTTCCGTTCACCACCGCCGTACGGGGGTCAGGCCCACCCGCTCGGAATCGCCCCGCGGGCATCGAGCTCGAGTGGGTGTCGTCGACCCACCATTGGAGTACGTTCGCAATATCATACGATGGCGGAGGTCGGCGGAGGGGCGAGTGACCTTTCCGGCGCACGAAGGAGTGCGGCGTGGTGCGGTACAGCAAAGAACACAAGCAGATGACGAGGCAGCGGATCATCGAAACCGCCGGTCGCCGGTTCAAGCGGGACGGCATCGACGGCTCGGGCATCTCGACCCTCATGGCGGACGCCGGGCTCACCAACGGCGCCTTCTACGCCCACTTCGAGTCCAAGGACGACCTCGTCGCCACAGCTGTCGCCGAGCAGTTGCGCGCCCAGTACGCGAACCTCGTCCAGCAGGCGGCACCCGGCATCGCCGGAGTCGAGCAGATCGTGCGCTGGTATCTGTCGCCCCAGCACCGCGACAGCCCCGACGACGGCTGCCCTTCCGCCGCGCTCCTCGACGAGATCGGCCGCTGCCCGGACGCGACCAGGCAGGCGTACACCGACGGCGTGCTGGCTGTCGTCGACGGCATCAGCGAGCGTCTCGCTCCCGCCGACCCGCGCTCGGTGCGCACGAAGACCCTCAGCGTCTACGCCATGATGGTCGGAACCCTGCAGCTCGCCCGCGCCCTGGCGGACAAGCGGCTCGCCGGCGAACTCCTCGAAGAGGGCATCCGCAACGCGCTCGGCCTGCTCGCCATCGCCGAGCAGGCCGGTTGACGCCCGCGTCCAGTCGTGCGCATCATCCGCTCCGCACTCCTGGAGGCATCCGGCGGGGGTCGGTCAACCGCTGCCGCTGTGCGCGGCGTTGGTGTCGCTCCGAGCGCTTCGTCCGGCAGCCGGTCGTGGCGGTCAGCGATCCGCCGCGAAGATGCCGCCGCCGAACGGCGGGGGTCCGAGCCGGCCGCGGGCGGTGGAGCGGGCGGCGGTGTCTCCGGCGGGGCCGGAGCCGATGATGACGACGTCGCGGATCTCGCTCACGCCGTCGCCTCCGGGTTCGTCGGGGCGATCTCGGCGATCAGGCCCTCGACGAGGCTTTTGATCTCGTCGCGGATCGGGCGGACGGCTTCGACGCCCTGGCCGGCCGGGTCGTCGAGCTTCCAGTCGAGGTAGCGCTTGCCGGGGAAGACGGGGCAGGTGTCGCCGCAGCCCATGGTGACGCAGACGTCCGACTCGCGGACCGCGTCGATGGTGAGGATCTTCGGCGCCTCGGCGGAGATGTCGATGCCGACCTCGGCCATGGCCTGGACGGCGGCCGGGTTGACCTGGTCGCCCGGGTCGGAGCCGGCGGAGCGGACCTCGACGCGGTCTCCGGCCAGGTGGGCCAGCCACGCGGCGGCCATCTGGGAGCGGCCTGCGTTGTGGACGCAGACGAACAGGACGGACGGCTTGTCGGCCATGGTGATCGTTCTCTCCGGTCTCGTGGCGGACCCGGCCGCCAATGGCTTCAGCCCCCGCTGGTATCAGCGAGCAATGATGTGACAGTATCAGCGCATGCTGACTTCAGTCGACGCTGATGTGATCCGGGTGCTGGGCGATCCGCTCCGCCTGAGGATCGTGACCCTGCTGGCGCGCGAGACGCTCTGCACGACGCACCTGGTGGAGGAGACCGGAGCCAAGCAGACCAACCTGTCCAACCACATGAAGGTGCTGCGCGAGGCCGGGATCGTGGACACCGAGCCGTGCGGCCGCTTCACCTACTACAAGCTCAAGCCCGAGGTCCTGGCCGGCCTGTCCGAGCAGTTCGCCGAACTCGCCGCCTTGGCCCGCACCGCCGCCGAGAACAAGAGGGCCTGTCCGTGACCTCCACCGAGCCCACCACCGCCCGCCCCCGGAGCGCCGGCCCGGACGGGGACGACTCGATCGTCAAGAAGCTCTCCACCCTCGACCGCTACCTCGCGGTGTGGATCCTGCTCGCCATGGCCGTCGGCCTGGGTCTGGGCAGGATCATCCCGGGCATGAACGACGCGCTCGCGAAGATCGAGATCGGCGGAGTCTCGCTGCCGATCGCGCTCGGCCTGCTGGTCATGATGTACCCGGTCCTCGCCAAGGTCCGCTACGACCGGCTCGACCGCGTGACCGGCGACAAGAAGCTGATGGCCTCCTCGCTGGTCATCAACTGGATCGTGGGACCGGCGGTGATGTTCGCCCTGGCGTGGATCTTCCTGCCGGACCTGCCCGAGTACCGCACCGGCCTGATCATCGTGGGCCTGGCCCGGTGTATCGCCATGGTCATCATCTGGAACGACCTCGCCTGCGGCGACCGCGAGGCCGCGGCCGTCCTGGTCGCGCTGAACTCGGTTTTCCAGGTACTCGCGTTCGGGCTGCTGGGCTGGTTCTACCTCGACCTGCTGCCCCGCTGGATGGACCTCGGCGACGGTCAGGGCCTTGACGTGTCCGTCTGGCACATCGCGCTGAATGTCGTCCTCTTCCTCGGTATCCCGCTGCTGGCCGGCTTCCTCACTCGCCGCATCGGCGAGCGGAAGCTGGGTCGTGCCGACTTCGAGACGAAGTTCCTGCCGAAGATCGGCCCGTGGGCGCTGTACGGGCTGCTGTTCACGATCGTCATCCTCTTCGCCCTGCAGGGCAGGACCATCACCTCCCAGCCGCTGGACGTCGCCCGGATCGCGCTGCCGCTGCTGGTCTACTTCGCGGTCATGTTCTTCGGCACCTTCCTCCTCGGCAAGAGCCTGGGCCTCGCCTACGACCGCACCGCGACCCTGGCGTTCACCGCGGCCGGCAACAACTTCGAGCTGGCGATCGCGGTCGCCATCGCCACCTTCGGCGTCACCTCCGGCCAGGCCCTGTCCGGCGTCGTCGGCCCTCTCATCGAAGTGCCGGTGCTGATCGGCCTGGTCTACGTCGCACTCGCCTGGCGAAGGAAGTTCACCGCCGATCAGCAGCTGACGGCAGCTTCGCGGGAAGGCTGACGCACTGCCCGGACTGTCACAAGGCGGGAGACGAACGCGGCCGGGTATCTGCCGTCAGTGCGGAGCCGCTGTCCGTGCTGTGCCCCTCACGACGCGGAAGGTGGCGGCAAGGATCCGCTCGGCCAAGAGCAGGGGCGGTACTACGAGTCCGCCACCGCAGACCCCGCCGAACCGCCGCCCGGCATCAACACCGAACTGGTGGCGCCGGGTGGCGGTGGCACTCCGTTCTCCGCGCCGCAGCTGCCACGAGCCCCAGCCGGTACCGGGAACGGCTGCGCGTCGGCCGTATCAGGCAGCGGTCGGGAGGGCCAGCAGCTTGCCCATCGCCGCCGGCACGGACGGCTCGACCGGTAGTAGACCCAGGTGCCGCGTCGCTCGGAGGTGAGCAGCCCGGCCTCCTTGAGCTTCTTCAGGTGGGGGGAGACGGTGGGCTGGGACACGCCGACGTCGGAGATGTCGCATACACACGTCTCCACTTAGGGCCTCGCCCTCGGTTGCACCATCATCTGCCGGCGGTGCCTCGAGAAGGAGGGCTGATCTGAGCCCTCAGCCCGAAGCGGCGACCAGCGCCTCGCCGAGCGGGGTGCGCCGGTACAGCACCGACCGTCCGGACCGGGCGCGGACGAGCAGCCCCGCGCCTCGCAGGATGGCGAGGTGGTCTCCCACCGCTCCGGGTGTCATGGCGAGGCTTCGGGCGAGGTGGCTGGTACTGGCCGGGGCGTCCAGCGTCAACAGCAGCCGGGCTCGGGCCCGGCCGACCAGAGCGCTCAGCGCGTCCGGTCGGGGGACGGTCGCCTGTTCGCCCCACAGGGCGGCGGTGCCGCGGGCGGGGTAGACCAAGGTCCTGGGCCAGGGGTCCTCCAGGTGGGCGGCGATATTGCCGACGAAGACCGAAGGGATCAGCAGGAGTCCGTCGCCGGCGAGGCGGACGTTTCCGACCGGAGGGAAGAAGCCGATCTCGATTCCGCCGGCGCGCCACGCGATGCTCGGGTGCAGGCTCTCGATGGTCATGGCCCATCCGTGTTCCCCGATCAGACCCACCCGGTGCACGACATCGCGCTCACAGATCGCGCGCAGTTGCGGCCAGTCCGCGGCGAGCAGCTCGTGCCACGCCTGGTCCATCGCCTCGGCGATCCTGGTGACGGCGTCCGTGGAGTCCAGCACCGCGCGTACGCGGGGATCATGGGCGGACGGGCCGGTGGCGGTGGTGGTGAATTCGTGGCGGGCCGCTTCCAGCGGTGTGGCCCGGATCGTGGCCAGGTCCTCTGCCCAGGTCTGGTTGAGGCCGCGCGGAGGCGGGGCGACGAAGTTCGGTCCGGACTGCGGGGTGTGCAGGGCGAGCGCGGCGTCCAGCTCGGTCTCGCGGCGAAGCCGTTCAAAGGTCGGCAGGAGCCGGGCGGCCCAGGCGCGCGGCAGCGGCCGGTTCTGGCCGGCGAGCGAGCGCAGCAGCAGGCAGAGGTCCATCGCGGGCGACAGTGCGAAGCGGCTGCGCAGCAGGTCCTCGACGGAGACTTCGAAGCGGAGCACCCCGCGATGCTACCGCCGGACGTCTGTTCCGATTCGTCCAGCGACGAATCATTGGTGAGTGGCGTGGGCCCACCGCGAGGCTGCGCGTCATGACCCCAACCGCCGAACCCGCGCAGGGCCACCACCGTGCCACCTACCGGGAGGTGCTGGCCGAGCCGCGATTCCGGCTGCTCTTCTCGACCCGCGCCGTCGCGATCACTGCGGGCTCCCTGCGGATCACCACGTTCTCGGTGCTGGTCTTCGCGGCCACCGGCTCCGCGCTGTTGAGCGCACTGGCCTTCGGTATCGGCTTTCTCCCGCAGCTGTTCGGCTCGCTGCTGCTGGGCTCACTGGCCGACCGACTGCCGCCCCGCGCGCTCATCGCCGGCGGCTACGCCTTGGAGTGCGCCGCCGCCCTGCTGCTCGCCCTGCTGCCGATGCCGATCGCGGCGAGCCTCGGTGTCATGGCGCTGGTCGCCCTCGCCACACCGGTGTTCGGCGGCGCGTCGAGTCGGCTGGTCGCGCAGTGGCTCAAGGGCGACGCCTATGTACTGGGCCGTTCACTGAACAACATCGCCTCCTCTGGTGCGCAATTGTTCGGCTTGGCGCTGGGGGGCGCGGTCGTCGCGGTACTCGGTCCGCACCGGGCGCTCGCGGTAAGCGCTGCCCTCTACCTCGGCTGCGCGCTCGCCGTCCGCATCCGGCTACCCCGGCTGGAACGGGGAGAGTTCGGCGGCACACCCGGCGGCGCCCGGGGCGGTGGCGGGGCGGCCGGGGCAAGCCTGCACGGTGCCGGCCTGCTGCTCAGCGGACGCACGGTACGACGACTGATGCTGGCCCAGTGGCTGCCGCCCGCATTCGTAACGGGCGCGGAAGGCCTGATCGTCGCCTACGCGGGAGGACACCGCTTCGCGCCCGGCTGGTACGCGGTGCTGATGGGCTGTCTGCCCGTCGGCATGCTGGTCGGTGACCTGCTGGTGGGGCGACTGCTACGACCACCCACCCGTGAGCGACTGGTGGTCCCGTTGATGGGGCTGACGGGACTTCCGCTGGTCGGCTTCGCCGCCGAGCCCGGAGTGGGCGTCTCGTCCTGTCTGCTGCTGATCAGCGGCTTCGGATCGGCCTACGGTCTCGGCCTGCAACGGCCGTTCCTTGACGCACTGCCGCAGGATGGCCAGGGCCACGCCTTCGGTCTGCTCGGCTCTGGCAGCATGACGCTGCAGGGCGTCGGGCCGGCCTGCTTCGGCTCGGTGGCCGCAGGCATCGGAACAGGCGGTGCGATCGCCCTGGCAGGCGGTGCGGCGGTGCTCACCGCCGGCTGGATTCGCACCTGGCACCCGCCCCCCTCCCCGGCCCCCGTCCGGCACCACCCGACGGGATCGGAGAAGGGCACCGAACAGCACGCGGGCAGTACTCCAGCGGGATCTTGAGACCACGAACAGCTCATGGAAGGTTCATGCCGCATGATCGACGAATTCGCGAAGGACAACCTGCACCGCAGACTGCGGCGGGACCGCGAGGCGCTGCTCTGGAAACTCGACGGATTGTCCGAGTACGACGCCCGCAGGCCTTTGACGGCGACCGGAACCAACCTCCTCGGCCTGGTCAAACACGTGGCCACCGTCGAGGCCAGGTACTTCGGCGAGGTCTTCGACCGGCCTTCCCCGGAATCGCTGTCCCGGTGGCAGGACTCCGACGGCAGCGATCAGTGGGCGACCGAGGACGAGACCCGTGATCAGATCATCGGGTTCTACCGGCGCACGTGGGAACACTCGGACGCGACGATCGACGAGCTTCCCCTCGACGCCCCCGGCCACGTGCCGTGGTGGCCGGAGCCTCACTTCAACACGAACCTGTTCGCCGTCATGGTCCACGTACTCGGCGAGTCCATCCGGCATGCGGGGCACGCCGATATCCTGCGCGAGGGCCTCGACGGCCGGACCGGGGTGCGCGCCGAGAACGAGCAGCAGATCGACGAGGAAGCCCGTGCAGCGTACTGCGCGAAGATCGAGCAGGCCGCCAGGGCATCCTCGTCCAGCTGGAGCGCGACCGCTCGCTCAGCGGGCGCGAGGCGCCGGTGGCCGTGGCGGTGAAGCTGTAGCGGACGTGCGGGTTCAGGCTGCGGTGCTTGATGAGGAGAGCCGGGTGATGTCCGCGACGGCGCGGCTCACCGATCGGCACCGAAGTGCTCGAGGAGCTCATCGCTGCAGTCTTCCGCGCCGGCCCTGCTTCGTGAGAAGGCCAGCACGCCGTCGTCCGTGCCTTCTCGCCTGGCCTTGGCCAACTGCGTCTCGACGTCGGCGATGTACTCGGCGCACTCGGCGCTGACGGGTTCCTCGGGGTGCGGGTCCGGTGCCGAGGCGGCATTCAGACCGGCGGTCGCGGCGACACCCACCGCGCATAACACCATCCACACACCGACCCACGTGCGGCGGCTCGTCCCTGTCTGCTTGCGCATCCAGGCATCCTACGAGTGCCCGAAGGTCTCTCCTTATCGGACGAGCTCCCAGTCCTGTGATCTGTCGGCTGCCCACCGGCCGTCGCACCGGTCAGATACAGGCTCGTGTTCTTGAGTGACTGCAGCCTGTAGAACCCGTCGCTGGTCTTGACGAGGTTCCAGCTGCCCGTCTTGCTGTCGTCGACCCACTGGCCGATAGGCGACTACAAGACCACCTGCACCTCCCAAGGCCCGTCCCGGTACGCCATCGGGGACCCCGAAGGCCTTGTGTCGCTCGGCGGCCGGTTGATGCTGGCCACCCTCCTCCCGATGCTCGGACTCGGCATCGGCGCCGCCATCGTCCTGTCGAACCCCGGTGGCTTTGCCCACGGCGCCCCTCGCACCGCCGGACGGCTCTCTGGGTGCCATCCGCTGCGTCGCCACCGGGTGATGTTCACGAAGTCGCCCGGTCGGCGTCCACAGCGCGGGTCGCCGCAGGGCTGCGAGTGGCCAGCAGCGCGGCGCCGAGGTCCGCCACCGTATGCGGGTCTGAGAGCGAACGGCCCGTCAGCTCCTCGACACGGCGCAACCGGTAGCGCACGGTGTTGGGGTGGACGTAGAGGCTCTGCGCAGCGGTCGTCGCGGAGCCGCCGGCGGCGAACCAGTTCTCCAGGGTCTCCAGCAGACGTGTGCGTTCCAGGCCCGGGAGGTCGAGCACGGGTCTCAGGACGACGGTCATCAGGTGAGCGGCCTCCGTGGGGGCCGCCGCGACGAGCATGGCCAGGGGATTGTCGTCGAAGCGGGCCAGGCCCGGCGCATCCCCGGGCAAGCCTGCCAGTGCGAGGCGGGCGAAGCGCAGGGCCTGCGGTGTGTCACGTAGCGAGGCGAAGCAGGGGCTGACCCCCACGCGCGCGCCGGCGCGACGCAGGATGCGCAGGCCGGCGGCCTCCGCCTCCGGTGTGGGGAGGGCGATGAGCCCGACCTGCTGGTCCGGCAGCAGCCGCCAGGCGGATGGCAGGAGCGACTGGCGCAGCGAGGCCTCCACACCCGCGAGGGGTTCCTCGCCGGGGGAGTCGGTCTCCGCCGCGACGACGGCATACGGCCCGCGCTCCGGCAGACCCAGTTCACGGGCTGCCTCCCACAGCGTGGTGCGGTCGGCGATCACGCCGGTGAACAACGCTTCGACCAGTGCCGAGCGGCGGGCTCCGCGCTGCACGGTCAGCTCGGCGGTGGTCTCCCGGTGCGCGGCCGCCACGGCCTCCGCGTAAAGGCCGAACAGTTGCCAGATCTCCGCCGAGCGGTCCACCAGCTGTGCGTCGGGAACCACGGGGCGGTTGCGCGCCTCGCTGAGGATCTCCGACCACACGAACTCGAAACCGATCCGGTACGCGTGCAGGATGTCCGCCAGCGGCATGCCCTGCTCGGCGCGGATCCGGCCGGTCTCCCTGGCGGGCCCGGCATCCGGCGCGCCGGCCCGGCGCAGGTGCCGCAGGACCAGGTCCGCATTGGCGGTGCACGACCGGCGCAGCGAGTCGAAGGGGATGAGTGACTCGTCCGCATAGGCGGGGACGTCCGACCGGATGCGGTCAGCGATGCGCTCACCCAGCTCCGGAAGCCGTCCGTGGATCGCCGCGACCACGTCTGTGATGTCCATTACCGCAGCTTAGAGCCCCTGTTTTGTTCTCAGGAACAGTTGAGGACAGGGGACGGTGTGGCGTCGTCCATAGGAGGTGGTGGCGGAGCGAAGCACGATGTCGCCTACGTGAACGACGCATTACAACGGTGAGTTCGTGGAGGCGGCGATGGCCAATCTGGCGCAGTTCCTGGTGGAGACGGCGGCCCGGCAGCCGGAACGCCCCGCACTCCGGCTGGGGACCGACACCACCACCTACGCGGAGCTGGACGAACGCAGCGCCCGCGCCGCCGCACTGCTGCGAGCCGCAGGCGTACATCAGGGCGACCGCGTCGCCCTGATGCTGCCCAACGTCCCCGAGTTCGTCGTCCTCTACTACGGTGCCCTTCGCGCAGGCGCGATCGTGGTGCCGATGAACCCGCTGCTCAAGGAGCGGGAAACCGCCTACCACCTCACCGATTCCGGCGCTGTGCTGCTCCTCGAATGGCACCGGGCGCCGGGGGAGGGCGCCCAGGGTGCGGCCGCCGCCGGAGTACGGACCATGGTGGTGGATCCTTCGCCCTTCGCCGAGTCGCTGGCGGGACACGAGCCACTGACCGACGTGGCGCGGACCGCGGACGACGACGTGGCCGTCCTGCTGTACACCTCCGGCACCACCGGCAAGCCCAAGGGCGCCGCTCTCACCCACGGCGGGCTGCGCCACAACACCGAGGTCAACGCCGTCCACGTCCAGCGGATGACGCCCGACGACGTGGTGGTGGGGTGTCTGCCGCTGTTCCACATCTTCGGCCAGATCTGCACGATGAGCGTTGCCGTCCGCAGCGGCGCCTCGCTCACGCTCGTCCCGCGCTTCGATCCGCAGGCGGTGCTGGACACCGTCGCCCGCGACCGGGCCACGGTGTTCGAGGGTGTTCCGACCATGTACGCGGCCCTGTTGCAACACCCGACGGAGGCGGACGTGTCGACGCTGCGGATGTGCATCTCCGGCGGAGCGTCATTGCCGGTGGAGGTCCTGCACGGCTTCGAGGAGCGCTTCGGCTGCGCGATACTGGAAGGCTTCGGCATGTCGGAGACGAGCCCGGTGGTGACCTTCAACCACCCCGACCGGCCCCGCAAGGCGGGCTCCATCGGTACCCCCATCAAGGACGTGGAGGTCCGCCTGCTGGACGAGAAGGGCCAGGACGTGGGCTCCGGCGCGATCGGCGAGCTGGTCGTGCGCGGCCCCAACGTGATGAAGGGCTACTGGAATCGCCCCGAGGAGACGGCGGCCGCCGTCCCGGACGGCTGGCTGCGCACCGGGGACATGGCCCGGCAGGACGAGGACGGCTATTTCTACATCGTCGACCGGAAGAAGGACATGATCATCCGCGGCGGCTACAACGTGTATCCGCGCGAGATCGAGGAGGTCCTGCACGAGCACCCTGCCGTCGCCCTGGCCGCGGTGGTGGGCGTTCCGCACGAGAAGCTCGGCGAGGAGATCGCGGCCGCGGTGGTGCTGCGCCCGGGCGCGCAGGCCACACCGGAGGAACTACGCAAACACGTCAAGGGCCGGGTCGCGGCGTACAAGTACCCCCGGCTCGTATGGCTCGCGGACACGTTGCCGATGGGGCCGAGCGGCAAGATCCTCAAGCGGGAGATCACCGCACCGGCAGGGTGAGCCGCACGCCGCGGCGGCTCTTGCCGCTCGGGCCGCCTCCCGGGGGGACCGCCTAGGACGACCGCTTCTCGACCGCGGTCGTCTGCCCCGCCCTCCAGAGTTCGATGCGGTTGCTCGCCGAGTCCGCCCGGGCCCGCCTGCTCGCCGAGCTCGACCGAATCCATAGCCACTGGCATCGCGCACAACCCGCGCGACCTCTGCAGTACGAGACGGTTGCAACGCCGGTGGCGGACCGGCCGGGCCGACGCATGCGGCCACATGACGAGCAGACGGACCCGCGACCGACTGCCCGCGCCACACCCCTGCCCGCCGCCGAACTGTGCGACCCGGTAGCAGAGTTGGCCGAACGCGGCGGTCAGGTCGCGTCCCCCTGCTCCACCTCGTCGCGGACCGGCCGTACGGCTACGAACGGGTGAGGCGGAGTGCCCGCGGCGGTTGCACTCGCTGTCGGCCCGAGTGCCGTGCCGCCGTGGTCGCCTAGTCACCGCGTAGGGAGCGAGGGGCTTGAGGCGCGATCCAGCGGGGGTCGCGACCGAGGTAACGCAGGAGGACCGCCACGTCGTCGTCACCCTGCTCGGGGGCCAGGGCGGCGACGTACGCGCCGCGCGGGCGCAGCGGCTCGACGATCTCCCTGGCAATCCTGAGCAGGAGGCGGGCCAACTCGGGCGTGAGCGGCGACGGCCGGCCCGTCGCCACGGCGATGTCCCAGGCGTGGACCGCTGCGTCCAGCCCGCACGCCGCCGAGCCGGACCACGGGGACATCTTGTGCGGCGGCACCGGCGTGGGCACCTCGGCGGCGTCCCGGTCGACCCCCGCCCATGCATGCGCCGCGCGTGCCAGGCCGTCCCCGAGGAATGCCTCCGGGTCCACCCCCTCCATCTCGCCCGACGGGTCGAACGGATCGAAGTCGGGGCCGGGTTCGCCGGTCAGTGCGGCGGCGTAGCCGATCTGGTCGCCGACGGCGTGCTGGAAGACCTGGGCCACGGTCCAGCCGGTGCAAGGCGTCGGCAGCTGCCAGCCGTCGGCGGGGACGGCGCGGACGGCCGTGCGCAGTGCTTCGTGGGAGGCGTCCAGGATGTCCCAACCGCTGGGGATCATGCCATCGCTCATCGGAGAGCCCCCTCTCATGGTGCCCTCACAGTGATGAATGCTGTCGTCATGCGTCCACTCTCGGCCCGTGTCGACGGGAGAACCAGCGCCCTCTGCGACGATACGGCTGCCGGCGCCAGGGTCCACGGCTGTCCGGCCTGCGCAACAAGATCGTGCGGTCTCAGCGCCCGAGATCGGGGTCGCCAGCGGGTCGGTGTCGCCCGGACCGGACTGATCCGCGATGGTGTGATCGCAGTCGCGCCTGCATCTCGTCCGCGCTGAACCCCGGCGCATGGAAACCAAGCGGCCGCGCCGGGAACAGCCGGTCCGGCCGACACCGTTGCATGGACCGAGGGGCCGGCGTCGGGCGGGCGGGGAAGCACGGAGACCACCAGGTCGTCCGTCCCGCCATCCGGGCCCCCGGTTCGCGGTAGGCCCACCGCGCGCTGGGATCAAGACGTATTCCTGCAGGAGGACTGTTTCATGACTGACCGACCTTTGACGCTCATGGCCGTACACGCGCACCCTGACGACGAGGCCACGGGAACCGGGGGTGTCCTCGCGCGGTACGCGGCGGAGGGCATCCGTACCGTTCTCGTGACGTGTACCGACGGCGGCTGCGGTGACGGACCGGGGGGTGTCAAGCCGGGCGATCCCGCGCACGATCCGGCGGCGGTGGCCCTGATGCGCCGTCAAGAACTCGAGGCGAGCTGTGAGGTCCTGAAGATCGGCGATCTGGAGATGCTCGACTATGCCGACTCCGGAATGATGGGCTGGCCGAGCAACGACGCCCCCGGCTCCTTCTGGCAGACCCCCGTGCAGGAGGGCGCGGCCCGGCTCGCGGAACTCATGCGGCACTACCGACCTGATGTGGTCGTCACCTACGACGAGAACGGCTTCTACGGCCATCCCGACCACATTCAGGCCCACCGCATCACGATGGCGGCGCTGGAGATGACCACGCTGTCACCGAAGGTGTATTGGACTACGATGCCCCGCTCGATGATGCAGCGATTCGGTGAGATCATGCGCGAGTTTCATCCGGACATGCCGGAGCCGGATCCTGCCGAAGCCGCCGCGATGGCCGAGATCGGCCTTCCCGACGATGAGATCACCACGTGGGTGGACACCACCGCGTTCAGCGGTCAGAAGTTCGACGCGTTGGCCGCGCACGCCAGTCAGGGCGAGAACATCTTCTTCCTCAAGATGGGCAAGGAGAGGTTCGGCGAGTTGATGGGCATGGAGACCTTCGTACGGGTCCAGGACGCCACCGGCGCGGTCGTACCCGAGAACGATCTCTTCGCCGGACTCCGCTGATCCTCCTGTCCGACCGGCCGGTAAAGCGCATGAATTCGCGTCGCCTGACCCTCAGAGATTGCGGGGGAGCGCGGCGCCCTTCGCGGTCGATGCCTTGCTGGTGTCTCTCACGGGACATCAGCAAGGCCGGCGGCTCATACCTTCTCATCGGTTGTGTGGGTTGTGTTTTGGGTCAGTGTGGCTGGTGGTGGGGGAGGACGGTCATGCGGAGGGGGTGTGGTCGTATGGTGAGTCGGGCGATTTGGCGGACGGTGTGGTTGTGGGGGAGTTGGAGTCGTATTGAGCGGAGTATTGTTGCGATAGCGGTGATCATTTCGGTGCGGGCGAAGCGGTCTCCCATGCATTTGTGTTTGCCGTCTCCGAAGGGCAGGAAGGCGCCTGGTGGGGGTTGTTGTGCGGGGTCGTTCCATCGGTCGGGGTCGAAGGTGAGTGGGTTGGGGAAGCGTTGGGGGTCGCGGTGCAGGGCGTGCTGGCAGTAGGCGAGTTCGGTGCCGGGGGGTAGTGTCCACCGGCCGAGGCGGGTGTGTTCCGTGGTGCGGCGTGTGACCAGCCAGCCGGGGTGGTGCAGCCGTAGGGTTTCGGTGATCACCTGGTTGAGGTAGGGCAGCCGGGTCATGTCGTCGAGGGTGACGGGCCGTTTGCCGAGGACTTCGTCGAGTTCGCTGTGGACCCGGGCTTCGATGTCGGGGTGGCGGGCGAGTTCGTACAGCGTCCAGGACAGGACGGATGCGGTGGTCTCGGTGCCTGCCACGGCCAGGGTGAGGATCTCGGAGCAGATCTGATCTCCGGTCAACGGTTTGCCGGTTTCCTCGTCGATGGCGCGCAGCAGCATGGAGAGCATGTCTGCGGTGTCGTGTCCGGAGGCCTGCAGTGTTTCGACGGCGGTGTTGACGGTGGCGCGTACGCCGGCGCGGGCCCGGTCGAAGCGGCGGTTGAAGGGCAACGGCAGGCGTTCGGCCCAGTCGGGCAGCATCAGGCGTATGCCGACGCCGTTCATCACCACCGACAGATCGCTGCGCAGTCGGCGGAAGACGGCGTCGTCGAGGCTGCCGGCGAACACGGTTTTGGCCAGCATGTCGAGGCTGAGTGCGACCATCGCTTCGCGTACGTCGAGGGATTGCCCGGGTTTCCAGGTGGCGACTGTGGCTGTGACCTGGGTGCGCATGATGTCGACGTAGCGGCTGATCTCGGTGTGGGCGAAGGCCGGTTGCAGCTGGCGGCGTTTGCGTACGTGAGGGCGGCCGGTGGCGGTGACGACGCTGTCGCCCAGCAGTTGGCCCAGTTTGTCGTAGAGCCGGCCTTTGTCGAGGGTGGGTGCCAGGGCTTTGAGCATCTGGTGGATCAGGGCCGGGTCCTGGACCACGATGGTGCGCGTTCCGGGTTGCAGCACGATCTCGATGAGGGGTTCTCGTGTGTCGCGCAGTGAGTCGATGAAGCCGAGGTTGTCGCGCATTTTCAGTGCGTGGCCGATGAACGGAAGCGATCCTGCAGCCCGGGGTATGGGGGGAGGCGCAGCGGACGTCACGGGTCATCCCTTTCACGGCAGTCATGGACGTCCCTATGGCTTCCCTGGCCCGTCCCGGGCGCAATCCCGTCATGAACGTGTCCCTCGCCACGTGGGGCGGGCTGGTGGGGGGCCGGGGGCCCGTGGCCGGAGGGTGGTGCAGGGGGTTCCGGCGGCGAGGGGGCGGGTGAGTCGACCGCCCGGGCGCTGCGTCGTTCCCTCTGTGTCCCTTCCGGCCGGCCCGGCCGCCGCGTCGCCGGGCGGGCCGAACGTGCTCCCGCCGGGTCCTGGGCTGCCTTTACGACGAGGACCGGGACCGGTTGCCCGTGCTCGGTGACGCTGTGGAGGGCGCCCCCGAGGCCTGGGGCGGTCTCTTCGGGGCTTCTGCCTCGACGGGAAGGCCGGCCTGGGGGAGATGCTGGTGGGTGCCGGCGGCCGAGCCGCGCGCTGTCACTGCCGGAGGCCGGCCGGTGATGGAGATCGCCGGGATGCCACACGGGCTGATCCGCTGGACCTTCCGGCGTGGCGACCAGATCGCCGCCTGCCTGGAGGCCTTGGAGCGCGTGTGCGTCAGCGCAGTCTGCCTGGAGTACGAGTACGTCACCGCTGCCCGCCTGGAGGTCTTGGAGTACGAGCAGGTCTACGCCGTCGATGACGACGGTGAGCGGTGTCTCCAGTCCGCAAGCGTCGCCAGCAGGTCTGTCGCGAGCCGAAGCCCAGCTACCTCGCTCACCTGGCCCGGCCTGAAGCAGGGCAAGATGCGCCGGCGAACGGCAAGTGCGCCTGTGCCAGCATGCCCAAGAACCAGAACGAAGGAGTCGGCGGCGACCTGGGCGGTTCACCAAGGCTCAGCGACTCCTTGGTGATGACGGATGCTGGGTCGACGCAGAATGCAACCTGCAATTGCCGTATCCCGCGTTGCTGGGCGGCCGCAGCCGGCAAGGCGGGCCGGCCAGCGACGGCTGAAGCCGTGACAAGGAACCCGACGGGGCAGCACAGTGACCAGTGACATCTTCCCGAACCGCCAGCTCTACCAGCTCGGTTATTGCGCCGTCCTCGCAAAGGGCGTCGCACCCGCGGAACTTTTGGCCGTGTAGGAGGCGAAGGCCTCCACCTCGTCGCTTTGCCCCGCACCGAGACCGCTCACACTGAGGCCCTCGGCGAGGACATCGACGAGGACGACGTGCCCGACGTGACGTTGGATCAGCTGCAAGACAGCGGAGTCCTCGCCAGTGACGGCCCCGTCCTTAGGGCCGGCGAACACGATGGCTGGTCACTCGTGATCGAATCCGAGGGCTCCTATCTGGCGGCAGACGACATGGTGAAGTCGGTGTCCCGGGAGACGGTGGCTCTCTCGCTGCGGGACAGGGAGTCGGGCTCCTGCTGGATCTCCTACGCTGAGGACGGCGAGATCCTCTCATCCTTCGATCCGCTCTTCCCGGACCATGAATACGGCACGCGGCCTGAGGTGCTCGAGCAGCTCACCGGGCATGGGGCAGCAATCAGCAACGGGGATCGAGCCGACGCGTACGCGAACGCGGTGCGAGCGATCCATCAGAGGTTGCAGTGCACGGTGCCGCAGGAAGCAGATGAGAGCCGCCTCCTCACACTCAAGATCGCAGATGAGTACTGAGTCGACGATGGCCAGGCCCACCGCGACCACCTGCCTCTGCCTCATGCACCTGCGTCGCGGTGTGAGCGGATCGGGCTGTATCGGCGCGTGCATGTCGTCGGCCGGCCGCGGGCAATGCTGAACTATGGCTACGGATGGTGGCGTTGCGGCCGGAGTGCAGGTCTGCTCGCTCAAGGTCGATACACCTCAGCTGATCTCGCCGGGCGCCACGTACACGATCGTCCGGTTCCCCTTCGGAGCGGCGGAATCGACGGACCGATTCGAGATGCACCAGGCGGTCCAGCCGGACGGCTACGTGGTGAGTGACTGGACAACAGACGACCGTAGCGGCCTGATCTGGCCGTCCAAAGCCGGCTGGGGACACCTGCACGCGATGATCCAGTGGGAGTCCGCCAGCGGCACGGCCGGCTACACCGAGCTGCGCGACCAGTACGTCCGTGACCCGCTGGGCCTGACGCCCCACCCCAACGACACCACGGCGACCGAGCATCGCACGCCGACGCCCGGCGGCCAGTACTACGTCAAGAACCACGGCGTCTTCGTTGTCCCGGGCACCCCGGTTGCGCTCCGTGTCACGCACAACGACGCCAACCCGCGCCTGTTGACCCTCGCTGAGTTCAAGCTCGTCATCCACGACGCCGCCTAGGGCCTGTATCGAAAGTGTCTGGTTGTGACTCTGTGGCCTGTGTTTCTATGCCGGTGTGAACATCGAGAGCTTCGGGGTGCCGGATGAGAGACCGAGCCGCTGGGTCCGGCAGAGGGCTGATGGCGATGTCGAGGAGTGCGTGCGGGTCCTCGCGGAGGTCCATGCGCGCGACGGCTATCCGGTGAACTGGCCGGATCTGCCCGGCGAGTGGCTGTCACGCGGTCCCCTGCTGGGCTCCTGGGTTGCCGAACTCGAAGGCCGCCTGATCGGGCATGTCAGTTTGTCGCAAGGCGGCGAAGGCGATCTGGCCCCGAAGTTGTGGAGCGAGCGAAACGGGGCGACGCGGGGTATGACCGCCGTGGTCAGCAGGCTGTTCGTTGCCCCGCAGGCGAGGGGACATCAGATCGGTGCACTGCTGATCGGCCAGGCAGTGGAGGAAGCACGGCGTCGTGGCCTGCATCCGGTGCTCGACGTCGTCGCATCCGATGCCGCGGCGGCAGCCCTGTATGAGCGGCTGGGCTGGGAGCTGATGGCCACAGTCGAGCAGCAGTGGAGTCCGCACCAGACGGTGGCCATCCGCTGTTACGCAGCGCCATCGTGACGTGATCAGTCATAGCCACTCGTTGATGGCCGCGGCGAGGACGGTCGCCTCGTAGCGGACCGCGAGCCAGTCGTACCTCGTGGCAACGGCCCGGTGCCTTTTGAGGCGATTGATGCCGCACTCGACTGCGTGCCGAGCTTTGTGGTCGGACTTCTGGCCCTATTCGATATGCGTGCGTTTCCGGCGGATGAGTGCTTGGCCGTAGCCCGGTGTCCGATCTGGCGCCTCGTACAGGTATCACCGCTCGTCAGTGGCGTTTCAGGCGCTGTTCTGGCAGGCAAGGTGTCGGGCATGGACATCTCGCCGTTCCTGCAGCGCAAACTCGCCCGGCGCTTCGCCACCTTCGACACACTGCCGGGACCTTGTCGAGCAAGGGCAGCAGCTGGGTGACGTCGTTGCGGTTGCCGCCGGTCAGCGATACCGCGAGCGGGATGCCCTGGCCGTCGGTGAGGACGTGATGTTTGCTGCCCGGACGTGCGCGGTCGACCGGGCTGGGACCGCTTTTTGGGCCTCTGCGGGTCGCCCGGACGTGAGAGGAGTCGATCACCGGCCGCGACCAGTCGAGCTTCTTCGCTGCCCGCAGCTTCTCCAACAGCACCAAGTGCAGTTCGTCCCAGACGCCGGCCTCGTTCCAGGCGGCCAGGCGCCGCCAGCATGTCATCCCTGAGGCGAAGCCCAACTCCTGCGGCAGGTACTCCCACTGGATGCCGGTGTGCAGTACGAACAGGATCCGCACAAGGCCTGGAGGTCCGGGACCCGAAGTCTGCCCTCGACCAGCTTCGGACCCGGCTCAGGCAGCAACGGCTCAATCAGCAACCACAGTTCGTCCGAGACGATCCACGGTCGCGACTCCCTCTTTCCCACGACCAGACCAACGAGCAACCAAGCCGACCGTCACATGACCAACAGCTTCTGTCAGGACCTCTTAGAGACCCAATCTGTCGGCCGGACAGGCCGACAGGGCAAGGCCTTGAGCAGTCCCCAGCCGCTCTGACACCCGTGGCGGCGAAGGGTGCCAGGCGGTGTGGCGGGGGACGCTCCACGAGTCTGGTCTGTCACCGGGTGCGCCGGATGCGCGGGCGTGCCCAGGTTCAGAAGCTATCGAATTTCAGACGGCTCCCGCGAGATCGGCCCTGATTGCCTCGGGACAGACGATGGTGCGGCTCCGTGCGCCCCTGGTGGTCTCGAAGCGCGGCCGCGCCTCCAGCGCCCCCCTCACGGGCGGTTTGGCATCCGGAGCAGGTCAGGGCTTGCCGCAGGACTGTGACACTCGAATGGCTGCGGGGGGATGACCTGGCCATCGGGCCGGAACCGTCCGTATGCCTTCCGCCGACCAAGGGGAGAAGCAAGCATGGCGAACGAGCTGAAGTACGGCGACCAGGTCCACCTGCAGAACGGCTACAGCAGTTGGGCGGGCGGGTACCTGGACACCAACGGCCACAGCAGCGACGGCGGGGCGAAGTACGCGGTGTCGACGGCGGACTCGCCCACGCGGGGAGCGGGCACCGGAACCTGGCAGATCCTCTCCGCCGCGGGCAAGGCCGTGGGCGCCAACGTGGTCAGCGGGGACCTGGTCTACCTGCGCAACCTCTACGGCGGTGACGGCGGCTACCTCGACACCAACGGGCACGCGACCGCCGACCAGCAGAACAGCGGCGGCAAGTACAACGTCTTAACGTCCAAGGACCAGGACCGCGCCCCCGGTACCGGCCGCTGGCGCCTTTTCGCCCAGGCGTCCAGCCCCGGGGACCAGAACGTCCGGCCCGGCGACGTGATCCACCTGTGGAACACCTACGGCGACAACGGCGGCTTCCTGGAGACGAACGGAGGCGGACCCTCCGGCGGCAAGTACGACGTGTGCACCAACGCCTACTACAACCGGGCCCAGAACGTCGGCGACTGGAAACTCCACCGCGCGTAGGCCGGCACCGGTGCCGCCACCACCGTGGCCCGTCCGATGCTCCTGAAGACCACGCGGAACCCGCCCTGGACCGGGAGGCCCAGGGCGGGTTCGCGGCCTTCGGCCGCGGGGCACCGCGGCGCGGTGAGACTGTGACTGGCCCCCTTCGGAGCGGACCCTTTGCCCGCCCCGAACCGGGGGGAGAAGATGCCGACCCCGACGCCCACTTGGCAGACCCGCTGTCGGCGTCGGAGACGATCGCCGCCCACCAGGCGGAGCTGGAACCGCTCGTCGCCGACGCCGACCAGGACGATGACACGTTCGGCCGGTTCGGCGACCGACTGGACGCGCACCTGAACAGCCTGGCCGTGTCCGTTCCCGCGGCCGCCGTCACCGGATTCACCGAACTGGACAGCCCCATGAAGCTGATGCCCGGGCAGATGATCCTGGTCGCCGCCCGGCCAGCCATGGGCAAGTCCGCGTTCGCCTTCGGCGTGGCCACCGCGAACGCGAGCAACGGAGCTCTCCATCGCACCGGCAACGTGGGCGCTGCCACCCTCCCCCTCCCCCTGCAGCTCGCCCTCGCTGCCGAGGCCTACCCGGGCCCGGGCCGACAGGATCCGGTTGCTGACTTCCGCGCGGCCCATGTCCAGGCTGTGCACGAGCGTGGGACGGCCAGCGGTGCCAGTGGCGGCGTGATACTGATCAACTGGTAGACCGGCCAGCGACCGTGCTTCCGGGTCTGCTCCAGCTGAGGGCAACCCGGGGAGCCGTGAAGGCACCGCGAACACCTGGTTCCACCGGGCCGTATCCGCCTCTGCGCCCGCCAGCGGGCCCCAAGGTCGCTGCGCGGCGGCCCCCGGCTGGTCGCCGTCCCCAAGGAACTGGTGCCATGTGACTGCTGGGTGCGGCCCGGGCGTTGACGAAGCTTCCAGGCTGGAGGAGTTCAGTGGTGCGTGCTGTTGTTCCCCTTGCCGGCTGCTTTCGTGTTCGCGTTGTTGTTCGATGCTTCCGAGAGGGTGCTGTTGACGAGCGATCCCAGGACGTTGACGGAATCCAGGGCGGCGGCGTTGTCGAGTGCGCCGTCGACGACCCCGGCCTGCGCGGGGGCCACGGAGGCAAGTGCTGCGCCGGCGGTGAGTGCCGTGATGGCGATGATGCGTGAGGGCGACTTCTTCATGCCGTGATCAACTCCCGCAGCGCCTGCGGGACACGGTCCAGTGCAGCTGATCGCTGACGCGCATGAGGCTGGACCCCATCACGTACGACCTGGCCACGCTGGAGCATGTGCTGGCCGCTCCGCAGCCTGCTGATCTGGGACAGCCGGCCTGCCCGTCACGCCCCCGGCGCGTACAGCTCCCCGGACGTCAGAGGAGTCGACCGTGAGCGCCGCTGTCCGCCACCGCGACCGCAGACGATCCCCGAGCAGATGGGCACCGCCAAACAGGGAACGCGCAAGAACGGCCCGGGCGGGACAACATCACGGGCCCCGGGGAAGCCTCCCCGGGGCCCGGCATGACCCGGCCCGTAGCATCGGGGCGGCGTGCGCAAGGCCCGGGGCGGGCAAGGGCGCTGGCAGCGCTGCGGGAGGCCGCGTAGGTGTGCGTCGCCTTGGGGCGGCGGCGTGAACCCGTTCGTCGCCATGTGGCAAGTACTGGGTGTGAGCACCCACCATCCTGACACCCACCGACCCCACCGACGGACGGACTGTCCATGACCGACCTGGCCGGCGGCGACGCCGAGCTCATCGCGGCCTCTGTGGAGGACCCCGAGCGTTTCGCAGCGCTCTTCGACCGACACGCACCGGCGATCCACCAGTACGTCACCCGGCGGCTGGGCCGGGACGCAGCCGACGACGTCACCGCGGAAACGTTCTTGACGGCCTTCCGGATACGGGCCCGGTTCGATGCGGCCCGAGCCGGCGTGCGGCCCTGGTTGTACGGCATCGCCGCCAAGGAGATCGGCCGACACCGCCGACAGGAGGTGAAGGCGCTGAAACTGCTCGCCCGCACCGGCCACGACCCCATCGCCGACAGCTGGACCGACTCCGCTGACGACCGTCTTGCCGCCGAAGCCGCCGCCCGCCCCCTGGCCGAGACGCTGGCTCGACTGTCCGCGGGCGACCGGCACGTCCTGCTGCTGTTCGCCTGGGCCGACCTCAGCTACCAGGAGATCGCGGAGGCCCTCGACATTCCCGTCGGAACTGTCCGCTCCCGCCTCAACCGCGCCCGCCGCAAGCTGCGCCGCGCGGCCGGCGCAGGCGGCCCTCTCGTCGAAGCTCGCATACACGAAGGTGACCCCGCATGAACGAGCTCTCCGTGCTCCGCGGCCTGCGCGCCGACGCACCCCTTCCCGACGCCGACCGGCTCGCCGCGCCGCGAGCCCGCCTCACCGCGGCGATCCACCAGGACACCCGCCGCGGGCGCGCCGCCCTTCCCCAGCGCCGGATGATCCTCGTCGGCGCCGCCACCGCAGGGGCCCTCGCAGTGACCGCCGGGATCATCTCGGCTCTGCCCGGAGACAGTTCCGGCGCCTCCGCGCCGAAGGGCCCTCAGGTGCTGTCGGCAGGCGCCTCCGCCGACACGCTCGAACTGGCCGCCGCGACCGTCGAGAAGCACGACGGGACCGAACCCGGCCCGAAGCAGTGGGTGTACGAGAAGGAGACCGTCTTCGGCCAGGACAAGCCGCGCACCGATGAGGAGTGGACCCGCTGGGACGGCACCGGGCACGCCAATCTGCCCGGCATTGCCCCGGCCGGTGACATCTCGGGCTTCGACCCGGACAAGCTCCAGGTCTGGTACGGCCCCAACCAGGAGGAGAAATGGAAGAAGGAGGGCTACGATGACCGCTCCCAGCGGCAGTTCTACCGCTTCCTCGACACCCTGCCGAGCGACCCCGACCGCATGATGAAGCGCATCCGCGAGGAGCACGCCATCGGTGACATCAAGGGGGAGACGCGCGCACAGCGCGACTGGCGGGAGATCAACGTGCTGTACCGCTCGGTGCTGATCCCGCCGAAGGTCCAGGCGGGCCTGTTCCGGGCGCTCGCGAAGATCCCCGGCGCCCGGGTGACGACCGGTGTGAAGGACCCGCTCGGCCGTGCGGCGATCAGCGTGAGCGTGCATTACGCCGAGAAGATCCCGTCGGGCTGGCAGGGCAAGCAGGAGATCTTCTTCGATCCCGAGAGCTATGCCTACCTCGGGACGAGCAAGGCCGACGGGCTCGTCGTCAGCGCCCGCGACGCCTGGGGCGTCGTCGACAAGCCCGGCGCCCGCCCCTGAGCACCCGCCAGAAGCGCCCGGTACGGGGTTCGGACTCATGCCTCCGGCGTTCCGGACCTCGCATCGGGCTGGGAGCGGCCCGATGCGCTGACGGCGACAGTTACGGGTGCCGCACCTAACCCTCGGGCGGCGTCATCGCTCTCCGGGCCTGGTCGCGAGGTACGTGGCCCGTGCTCGACCCTGCTGTCGTACCGGGTGGGCAATTGCGAGCGTGTGCTGGCGGCCTTCCGGTGCACGACCCCGGTTCACGCCGGGACGACGTGCGGCCGACGCTGTGGCAGGAGCTAGCCCGCGGCCCAGCCGGTTCGAACTGCGGGCCGCCGCCCCGGACGGGCCCTGGCGCACCTTCGCCACCCTGAGCTTGGATGCCGCGACGAGGAAAGCCCGTGTGGCTCATCATCGGGCTCATTGTTCTCGTAGCCTCTTGCAGTGCCTGCCGGGGTCGTTCGGCGTGTTCGGGAAGGACCAGCGCGTGCTAGGCGTTGTGGCCGTCGGTCGTCCCGATGGGCGTGACAGCAGCGTAAGGGTTCCGTCATCTCCTGCGGGCTACGGGACGACAGCTCGCCGCGTTGAATGGGGAGCGACAGGCGGACTCTTGAGGGGCGAGGCAAGGATGAGGCGCGCGCGGAAGGCACTGACCAAGCCGTTGGTCATCGGGGTGCTAGTGGTGGCGGTTGCCGGGGTAGGTTTCGGGCTGTACTGGTTCCAGCCGTGGAAGCTGTGGCAGGACGAGACCGTCCAAGAGGCTCTGCCCGAGATAGTGACCACATCCGCCCCACCAACGGCGGTGGCCGAGACGCCTTCCTCACCGGTCGGGCCGCTGACGCTGGCGAGTGGTGAACTGATCAGCCACGAACACGCGACATCGGGCACGGTGAAACTCGTACAGCTGGCCGATGGCTCCCACGTCGTTCGGATGGAGAACCTCGACACCAGCAATGGGCCGGACCTGCGCGTGTGGCTGACCGACGCACCTGTGAAGGAGGGGAAGTCCGGCTGGCACGTCTTCGATGACGGGAAGTATGTCAGCCTGGGCAAGCTCAAGGGCAACAAGGGAAGTCAGAACTACGTCCTGCCCGACGACGTCGACCCTGCTCGCTACACCAGCGTCAGCATTTGGTGTGACCGCTTCGACGTCTCCTTCGGTGCGGCCGAACTCGCCCGCGCCTGACGTCTGTGCGCGGTCTCACGGGACCGCGCATGATGCTGTGCCGTCCCCGGGCGCAACAGTGGCACCGTGGACGTAGCCGGACGGACAGTCGATCTCTGCTCGCACCACGTTGGGGGTGCTGGAAGCGGAGGAGGGAACGGCCATCGGGGCGAGCGCCAGGGCGGCGATCGCCGCCGTACGCATCAGGATCTTGAGCACGTGGCGGAGGGTGTGCTGGTCGGGAGTCATCACTGATCCTGTGAGGAGGGGTAGATCCGCCAGAGCTGGGAGAGGTTCGGTCCGCCCCACATGCGGGTCAGGCCCACCAGCCGGTCGTTGCCCGGGAGATGGTCGGCGATGGCCAGGGCGTATCGGGGGTGCACGACAGAGACCAGGTAGAAGTCGTTGCCTCGCTCGGTGTGGGAGACCAGCCGCCAGTGCTGGTTGAGGCTGTCGGTGGGTTCTCGGAGGGTCACGGTGTCGGGCGGGTTGGCCCCTGCTGTGAGGCAGCGCTGGTTGGCGTAGGACTCGATGCGCACGGTGCCGTCGGCGTTCTGCCGCAGGAACCACCGGTGGGAGTTGTTGTCCTTGGCGAACGGGTCCTGTGCCCAGGTCTGGGTGTGGTTGCCGACACCGTCGTGCCAGTCGTTGCACATGAAGTAGGTGCCGGTGACGTGGTGAGTCATGGTCACCGAGCCGCCCGCGAGCAGTACGAGGTCGGTCACGTCCGTGCTCCTCAGCCTCGAGAGTTCTTCATGGGAGAGGGCGCCCCTGAAACTCAGGGTAGCCAGCAGGCTGTTGCTTCAACGCACGGTGAACCGGTCGTTTCGCTAGGTCAGAGCCTGTCCAGGGGGTCTCGAACACATAGACGGCACTACACAGACCCACTGACGCAGCGTCACCCACATGTCGCGCACGCGAAGCAACGGTGCGGAAACACACCGCTGGATTCAAACGGGCGAGCGTGAACCCCTCGTGGCTGGCACGAGTGGCAAGAACGAGAACCAGACAGCCGTTTCGACGATGTGGCTGTCTCATTCGCCTCCCTGTCACGAGAGGCGCCGGGCCCGGGACGGCCGGCTGAGCCGCGGGGTGCACCTCACGAGGAGGCGCTGGCGGCTCTGGCACGGGCTGGGGTTCCCGCGATCCGTCGGCACGAGAACTCCAGCCGGCCGAATCATGGGACGGGGCTGACGGTGACGTCGGTGCCGGGCGTCGCGTCAGCGTCGTCTACAGGGCGGGCCGCGTGTTCTGTGCTGCCATGCGACGGCGCAGTCCGCGCCGCCGGACTGTGGCCCGGGCGAGGGTACGAGAGTGCGCGTGTCGTGGAGGCTGTCGCCGAAGGTGCTCAGTAGACGGTTGAGGCGGTTGGTTGGGGTTTCCGCGATTGTCGGACAACGCTGGTGAGGAGGACTCGTGTGCCTCGTGCCAGTGCGGGCGGAAGAACGACGGTTCCCCGTCCAGAGCGCGGATGAGAGCACTGATTTCTTCCCAGGTCCCGGGCCTCTCACCGTGAAGGATCCGGCGGATGCCGTGTGGCTGACGAGTTGCCCGGTAGCGACCGCGAGGCTGAACGGGGAGGGACAGGCTGCCCGCTGGTACAGGGTGCGCAGCGCCGCAGCAAGTGATGCGCCGGAGTCCGGCTCTCCAGGCGGAGACTCCTGGCGGGCCCGACGAGGGCGGATGCCGTGGCGGTCGCGTTCGTCCTGCCACACCTTGAGCACGGCGTCGTGTGTCCGCTCCGAGGACCAGGGCGATTCTCACGTCCGACAGTCCCCAGGGGCCGGCATCCCAGGCACCGCCGCAGTGAGTGTTTTCGAACCTGAGCTCTGCGAGAACCGGAGTGACAGGGGCCCCGTGATGGGCGAGACTCCGGCCGTGCGTGATCACGTAGAGACTCCATCCGGGCTGCTGCTGCGTCGATGGGCCGGGCTGGATGCCCGCCCTGTGATGAGTGCGTTTGCAGACCCTTTGATGCGTGGGCAGTCTGAGGAGGCGATCGACTCGCAGGACGCTGCGGAACGGTGGATTTCGGGGTGGATGGAGCGATGGGACGCGGGGTCGGCGTTTGCCTTCGCCGTGGTTGATGAAGGAGGCGCCGTACTCGGAAACGTCGCCGTTGGTGCCGTCGATCGGCGTCATGCCACCGGCTGGGTGTCGTACTGGACGACGTCCACGGCCCGCGGGCGGGGGGTTGCCTCGCAGGCATGCAGGGCTCTGGCACGGTGGGCGTTCGATGACGCTGAGCTGTTCCGCCTCGAGCTGGGCCACCGGGTCAACAACCCCGCGTCGTGCCGGGTCGCTGCCGCCGCTGGCTTCGCGGCCGAGGGACTTCAGCGGCAGAAACTCGAATACGACGGCGTGCGCTATGACGTCGAACTCCACGCAAGGCTGGCAAGCGACAAAGAACCGTCACTCCGGTAGAGAACCAATGAGGCGGGCACCTTGCGCGGCGGGTTCCGCCTCGGACCTCAGGCGTTGTCCGCAGTCTTCTTCGTCGAACCTCGTCGGCAAGACCTGCATAAGAGTCGAAGACGGCCTGACCGGGTCGTGCAGCAGGCGTTCACCCGCCCATCCCCAAGTCGGCCAGCGCGCAGATCTGGTGGGCAGTACACCGCCGGCGCCGGACAAGCCGCAGCTGCCTACTGCCTCTACCTGCACCACCTGGCGCTCGGGGAGCGCGACACAGCAGACTTCTGGCACCGACAGACCGCTGCCAAGCCCACAGACCGACCTGCCTGCCGGGAGGTTCTGTGATTCTGCTTGCCCTGCTTCTGCCGGTTGTGATGATGGCTTCTCTCTTCGCTGCGGACGCGCTCGAGGACCTCTTCTTCCCTCCAGCAGTCCCAAACAAGGCAGCCCTCGCTGTCGACGGCTCCGGATCCTCGCATCCTGACGGTGCCCTCTTGAGAGACCTCCTCTAGGCGTCGGCGAGGAGGGGGCCGTACGCGGTGTTTGTGCGGCGGCCCGACATGAAGGAGAGGAAGTCGCCCACGAAGGCGCTTTGGCTGTAGGTGCCGTCAGTGGTGGTGAGGTCGCGGTGGAAGGCGGTGCGGAAAAGGGTCCGGTACTCGTCGGCGTCGATGGTTCCGCTGCCGTCCTTGTCGGTGGCGTCGAAGAGAACCTCGGCGACGCGGATGAGTGCGGGTCCGGCGAGGGAGGGGACGGCGGCGGCGTACTCCTCGGCGCTGACGCGGCCGTCGCCGTCCGTGTCGAGGGCGCTCTGCAGCTCGCGCCACCAGGCGGCGAAGGCGTTGTAGAGCCGGGTCTCCTCGGGTTCGTCCAGGTCGAGGCGGGTGGAGAGTTCACGGGCCATGGCGGCGAGGTCGGGCCAGTCGAGATGGCCGTCGCCGGTCTGGTCCAGCACCTTGCGGAAGAACTCCTCCGCTGAACGCCGGCTCTCTCCCAAGCCCGTTGAGGGTGCCGGGTCCGGGTCGGGGCCGCCGCTCAGTGGTGTGAGGAGGCGGAGCAGAGCCGATGCCCGCTTCATGCGGGCGGCCAGGGCGGTCACGGTCCGGCCCCGGGGGTCGTCGCTGTCGGGCGAGAGGGAGAGGGCTTCGATGATGCTTTCGGCGTTGATCCAGCCCTCGGGCAGGAAGCGGGCGAGTCCGGCGGCGCAGTAGGCGCCCTGCATGAGAGTCGAGGCGCCGGGCATCTCCGGCAAACCGGCCCGGCGCCGGTACGGCTCGGGGAGCGAGGCGACGGTGATCGCGCCCAGCAGCGGACCGGCTACGGCTCGGCCGGCTGCCCACAGCGTCGGTGCCCCCTCGAGCAGCGCCGGGGCGGGCAGGTGGTCGAAGA
Source organism: Streptomyces luteogriseus (assembly GCF_014205055.1). Taxonomy (NCBI): domain Bacteria; kingdom Bacillati; phylum Actinomycetota; class Actinomycetes; order Kitasatosporales; family Streptomycetaceae; genus Streptomyces; species Streptomyces luteogriseus. The sequence goes on along the minus strand of NZ_JACHMS010000001.1, from coordinate 100,298 downwards.
GCCGGTAGAGGATGACGCGGGCCGCCTCGGTGTTCTCCAGTTCGTCCTCGACGACCCGGTCGAAGTATCGCCAGAAGTCGTTCATGTCCTCGGGGAGTTCTGCGGCGTCGCCGTCGAGGGCGGCGAGGAATGCGCGGTACTCGGCGTACATCCGCTCCATGGTGCCCTGGTCGAGCGGTTGACCGCTTAGCCGGCACATGGTGACGGCGCTTTCGAAGAGGGTGGCGACCACCCAGGCCCGGGTCGCCCGGTCCATCGCGTCGTAGGCACGGCCGCGGGAATCGGAGCCGCTCATGCGGGCGTGCAGCCGGTTGAGCCGGGCGGCCTCCCGTTCCCGTACCGCAGGGTCAGCGCCGAACATGCGCCGCATGCTCAGGAAGGTATTGCGCAGCCGGCGCCAGGGGTGGGCGACGAAGGTGGAGTTGTCGACGAGGGCGGCGCCGATCTGCGGGTGCGCGGCCTCCAGCACGGTGGCTCGGATCATCGCCAGCGCCCAGCGCGGGTCGTCAAAGAAGGCGCTGAACCGTGATTCCGGGCCGAACAGTGGCGTCTCGTCGGCCGTTCCCGTGGTGGTCATGAGGGGTCTCCGTTCGTGCGGGGCGGCACGCCGCCGAAACGGCGGTCGCGGCGCCGGTAGGTGTGCAGGCAGGCGAGAAAGTCGGGGGCCCGGAAGTCCGGCCAGAGCACCTCGGGGAAGACCCACTCGGCGTAGGCGACCTGCCAGAGCATGAAGTTGGAGATGCGCTGCTCGCCAGAGGTGCGGATGACCAGGTCGACGTCGGGGGTGTCGGGGAACGGCAGGTGGTCCGCGAAGAGCCGCTCGGTCACCTCGTCCGCGGGTGTCTTGCTGCGGATCAGCGACCTGGTGGCCTCCACGATGTCCCGGCGCCCGCCGTGGTCGAAGGCCACGGTCAGTGTCATCCCCCGGTTGTCTGCGGTCAGCGTCGTCAGATCCTCGAAATCCCGGGCCAGCTCACGCGGGATGCGAGGGTCGGCGACCCCGAGGAAACGGCAGCGAATGCCCCGGGCCAGCAGCAATGGCGCGTGCTTGCGCACGACCCGGCGAACCAGACGCATCAGGAATTCGACCTCAGTGCCAGGACGGTTCCAGTTCTCGGTGGAGAAGGCATACAGGCTGAGCCACTCCACGCCGGAAGCCCGGGCCGCCTCGATGATGTCGATGACAGTGGCCTCAGCGGCCCGGTGCCCCGCCGTGCGGGGAAGCGAACGCCGCTGCGCCCAGCGGCCGTTGCCGTCCATCACGCAGGCCACGTGCCGCGGCACCGCACGCGCCGCCCCGTCGCTCTTCTGCTGCCCATCGGGGCCGCCACCGTACTGTCGCCCACCCGGCCCGTCCCCCGTCGCCGCGCGTGCGCGAGGGACGCCGTGGTCCCTCCTGGCCGGCCCCGTCCCATCCGGAACCGCACGCTCGGCCGTACCGCGTTCGGTCACACCCACCCCGCCTCACCGCCCAGGTGCCTCACCCACGCCCCCACCGGCGCGTTCCCTCCTGGGAGTCTGGCAGCGCGAAAGAGGCGACGACCGGCCAAGCGGGTGGCCGCCACCCTTGGCTCGTGTGTCCGATTCCCAGGGGGCCGCCAGGGCCCCTGCCGATGCTGCCCACACCCTGGTCCTCACAAGATGATCAAGGTGCATATGCTGCGCTGCGTGTGCGTCTTCGAGGACGATCAGCAGCCGGCTGTGGCAGCGCCGTGGGGGAGCGGAATGTTCGCTGCCACAGGCGGTCTGTGTCGGCGTGCCCGCCGACCGCGTCCGCAATCGCCAAACCACCCTTGCCGGTAGACCTGTACCAGGCTAGCCACTGGCCCGGGCCCGTCGAGCGCTCCACACGTCATCCCCTGCTGGCTGTGCGATCTTCGTCCGTCTGGCTGGTGGAGCTGGTCCTTCTGCTAACGCCACGCCCCGTGGCACCGCGGTCAGGAGGTGTCGTGGCGGCCTTGGCGCCTCTCGTCCCCTTGGTGCGGTTTTGATGCAGTTCGGCCGTCGAAACTCAGCCTCTCGGGCCGTGAGAACAGCCGATGTGGGGCCTGCCGGGCGACGACCCTCGTCGGCCCGGACAGCTTGCATCCGACCGGGCCGAGGGTGCCGAGTGAGTGCGGGGAGGTTTCTTGGTGGTCAGGGCAAGTGCTGTGGGTTGCTCGGACGGGGTGTGGGGATGACGGTCGTTGCGGTCGCGCCGCTGTCGCCGTCGGAGGTGAGGTGCAGGTGGGCGGTGATGTGTTTGCCGTTGGTGCGCAGAGTGACGTCGACGGTGTGGCTGACCATGTGAACCACGCGCATTCCGTGGCCTCCGATGCCGCTGGGGTCGCTCCTTTTCATCACCGGCCGGTGGGGCGAGGTGTCCCACACGGTGATGCTCAGTTCGGTACTGGAGAGCTGCAGGTTGATCCCGCAGGGTCCGGGGGCGTGTCTCACGGCGTTGGTGAGCAGTTCGCTGACGACGAGTTCGGCGTCCAGGGTCAGGCGGGCGGGCGGGGGTGTGCGGCCGGTGTTCGGGGCGTGGGTGAGCAAGGCACGCACGGCACGGCGCGCGTCGGCTAGCGGGACGGTGCCCTCTGCCCACGCCGCACTGAAGTGCAGCGTGGTGGGCTCGTCCCCGCCCTGTTCATCCGCCTGCTTCATAAGCGGGATGACCATGTGGGATCTTTCGAGTCGTCTTGCGGTCCGGTGGCTGACCTGCTGGCGTCTACCCGGGTGCGGACGGCGCATACGGGGTTGGACCTGCCGCTGCTGATCGCCGGCGCCTTCCAGCCCGACAACCGCCCGATACAAGGGAGAAGAACACCGGCGCAGAACAGCGGCCCGACTGACACCCCGGGCGGCGCGCACATGTCGGGCGATGCCGCAGGGCTTGATGTTGTGGCGCTGCGGAGACGGGGTGCACCACGTTGAGGGCCCCGTCATCGCTCATGCGGCGGCGCTCCACGAGTTTCCCGTGGCCTCAGTGATGGCGTGCCGGTTCTCCAGGGCGCGCTGAGGCTGGTCGAGGGTGCGGGCAAACCCGTGGAGGGCGACGGTGGCGTGCGGGCCAAACGCCCAGCCCGTGGTTGCGGCGTCCTCGTGGACGGTGCGGGACTTGGGCGCAAGGGCCACTGTGGCATTCTGAGCTGTTGCCGGAACTCGGATACGTGACACACTTTTCCGGCAATCGATGACGTGATCCCGTTGGGGGAGAGAGCTACCGGAGGAGGCTGAAGGTGTCTCGGGAGGAGGCTGTGACGCCGACGCTGGTGAGCGACACGGGCGGGGAGCCGTTGCCGCAACAGCGCACCGGACGCGCCTCGGAGGTGGCGGGGGTGGTGCAGTACGAATGGCGCGGGGCGTGGGTCGTCACCGCCCGCGGCGCCTACGACCTGGACTCGCTCACTCCGCGGGCACGGTCGAGGCCGTGCACCATCATTCCTCTCTAACGATTTCCATATTTTAAGCCCAGCAGTAACCGGCTGCGCGCAGCAGAAACACGTCAGGACGCCAAAAGCCCGCCGGGCCGTTATGTATACGCGGTAATGTGGGATTCACCTACTGGTGGCGAATTCTCGCCAGTCAACCGTGGAGTCACATGTCACCTGATCTGTTGATGTCCAAAATCGCGAAGCGTTTCGAACTTCTCGATGTCGACGGCGATGGCGCGGTCACGGCCGCAGACTTCCAGGAGTCTCTTCGCCGTCTGGCCGAGGAGTTCGGCGAATCGCCCGGGGCGCCGAAGTATGAAGCACTCAGCAACGCATACGCCCAGCTCTGGGAGCAGTTGCTGCGGCACGCGGACGCGGATGGGGATGGCGTGGTCACTCGTGAGGAGTACGTCGCATCGCTGCATGTCGACGGTCCGATCGACTACGGAAGTGTCATGCGCCCCCTCGCGAAGGCGACGCTCGAACTGTGCGACACCGACGACGATGGTTTGATCGGCCGCGAGGAGTTGCGCCGGGTACAGCGCAGCCTGCGCATGAACACCACCGACGCAGACTTGGCGTTCACCGCGCTGGACCGCGACGGTGACGGTTCCGTCAGCCTGGAGGAACTGATCCGGGCGATTGAGGAGTTCTACACCAGCGTCGACCCTGCCGCTCCGGGGAACATGGCTTTCGGCTCCTACTGATCCATGTGCCGGTGCCGGGTGATGACTCGGCACCGGCAGTGGAACGCCCTCAGCGCGCCATCTCGTGAGCGCCAGCAGCCGACGCCGAACGAGAGATGCGTTGCCGGGTCAGGGCCCGCTGCCACTTCCCGCTTGTCGTACGGGGCAGGGAGTTGGCGGCGACGGTGTGTACCTCGACTGCGTTGATGTCGAGCGCCTCACACACCGCTCGCCGTACACGCTTGGCGGTGGATTCGGGTGCTCCGGTGCGTGCTACCTCGATCGCCACAGCGATGCGCTCATCACCGTCGTGGTCCGTCACAGGGAAGGCGACGCAGTGTCCGCGATGGACGCCCTGGACTTGGCTCGCGACCGCCTCGATGTCCTCCGGGAAGACGTTCACACCCCGAATGATGATCATTTCCTTGTTGCGGCCCGCGACGAACAGATCCCCCTGGAGCTGGAAGCCGAGATCGCCGGTGCGGAACCAACAGCCGTCGAAGGCTTCCCTGTTGGCCTCGGGATTTCGGTAGTAGCCGGTGGTCACGGCTGGACCGCTGATCTGGACTTCGCCGAGCCGGCCGGGACGGCACAGCTCTCCGGACTTCTCCACCAGCCGCATACGCATGCCGTGGACCGGCTTGCCGACGGCCACGAGCGCTTTGCCTCCGGGGTGGTCGTGGGGGCGCAAGCGAACAGCGCCTTCGTTGCTGAGCACTTCCCGGTCCACGTGCACCACGCGGGGCCGGCTGCCCGGTTCGGGAAAGGTGATTGCCAAGGTCGCCTCTGCCATCCCGTAGACGGGATACATGCTCGACGATGCGACCCCGGCCGGGGCGAAGCGCTCCTCGAATGCCGTGAGTGTGGCGGCGCGGACCGGTTCGGCACCGTTGAAGGCGATGCGCCAGCGGCGCAGATCCAGCCCGGCGAGGGTCTCCGGGGTCGCCGCCGAAGCCAGGCGTCGATAGGAGAAGTCCGGCCCGGTCATGAGCGTGCCGCGGCTTCGGGCCATTTCCGCCAAGAGGCCCGCCGGCCTTCGGATGAAGGACATCGGGCTGAGGAGGACCGCGCTGCCGCCGTTGAGCAGCGCGGTGAGCATTCCGAAGAGCCCCATGTCGTGATGGGGCGGCACCCACTGCACGAGCACGTCGTCAGGCGTCAGTCCACTCGACAGCGCAATGGCGCGCAGACCGGCCAGCACTGCCCTGTGCGGGAGCATGACGCCCTTGGGCTCGGCGGTGCTGCCGGAAGTGAATTGAACGATCGCGAGATCGTCGGGCGCTACCTCGGGCAGGGTGCCGCTGCCGGGTGCGCCGATGTCGGCTCCGAGGAGCGCCAGGCCGGGACAGGATTCGCGCAGATACCCGATGGCGGTCGGATCTACTGCGCCGGTGATCAGGTGACGCATTCCTGCCGCATGCACAGCGTGGGCGAGACGAGTTCTGCTGCTGGACAGCCCCTGCAGTGCCGGCAACGGACAGACCGCCGCACCCGCCCGCAGTACGCCGAAGAGGCTCACCAGGAAGTCCGCCGAGGCCGGAACGGCGAGACCGACCACGGCTCCAGGGCGTACACCGTGGCGGAGCAGGCCGCGGGCGAACCGGGCCGATGCCTGGTCGAGTCCGGCGGCGTCCAGGCTCACGTTCATGCCGGGGAACGTGGCCGTCGCGGCCGGAAAGTGGCGTGACAACGCTGACAAGGCCGCGGGAAGCGTCGCCTGGTCCAGTGGATGGTCCGCTGGTGCGTTCATCGCGAGGTCCGTTCTCGGTGCTGCGAAAAGGTGATGGTCAGCGGTCCGGCCGGGGAGATGCTCGCCCCGTTGTGCGTGACGTCCGCCACGTACCTGTCGGAATCGGCGTTCATGCGGAACGCCTCCAGGAAGTGCTGGGTGATGAGTCTGCTGGTGAGTGTGGCGAGATGGACACCGGGGCAGATACGAGGGCCTGCGCCGAAGGGGACCAGGGCGAAGCCGGGCGGGGTCTCCTCCGTCTTTCCGACACCGAAGCGGCCGATTCGGAACTTCTCCGGCTCGGGGAACAGGACCGGGTCGTGGTGGGCGGTGAGAACGGAGAAGAACACATGGCTGCCTGCGGGAATGTGGTGTCCCGCCCAGTTCAGGTCGACGCCCGAACGCCGCGGGAGATGCGCGAGGGGTGGGTGCAGACGGGCCGTCTCGGCGAACACCGCGTCGAACAGCGACCGTCCCCCGACAGGGTCTTTCCTTTGGAACCCCAGGCGGAGCTGTTCCTGTAGTTCCGCGTGGCGAGCCACCAGCCACAGCATCCGGGACAGCAGGTAGCCCGTGGTCTCGTATCCGCCGAGAAGGAGAATGGACAGGTTCTCGGCGATCTGGAGGTCCGACGGCCGGTCGTCCAGCGCTCTGAGCCGGGTCACCGCGTTGTCGCGGTTGCCGCCTGGCCGGCGGGCGGCGGCGAGGAGACCGGCGCGCAGTGCATGGCGTGCCCTGACGGCACGCTGTACGGCGCGCATACCCTCCGCGGTGCCCAGGGGCCGAGGCGCCTGGAGATGGATGTACGCCTCCAACAGTTCCTCGGTGTCGCGCGGTGCGATACCCGCGAGAATCTCCGCGGAGATCTCAAACACGAGTCTGCGGACGAGAGGGAACACGTCGACGCTTCCGCCGAGCTCCGTAGTGACCCTGCGAAAGGCGGAGGTGATGTGCGGGGCGTAGGCGGCAACGGCGCGTCGTTTCAGCAGCGGCATCACGGCCCGCCGGTACGTGTCGTGAAGACGCCCGTCGAGATTGAGCATCCCGTGTCCAAAGGCCGCTCCCAGGACACTGTTCCATCCGTCGGCGTGACTGAGCGCACCATCGTGGGCGTGGAAGAACCGACGGGCGAAGTCCGGCCCGTGCACGTAAAAGCACCGGTCGGCCTCCACGGGACCCAGCGTGGGACCTGCGAACAGGCCGGACGCTCCTTGAGCCCAGTGCTTGACCGCCCGCGGATCGGTCTCGCGCACAGAGCAAGGGCTGGGCGGCGTGATCATGTCGCTCCGTTCCCTGTCGACCCTCCTGGGTCAGCGCTGCACGGGCGTGGGCAGTTCGGTCGCCATCAGCTGTTCGACGAGGTCGTCGAGAGTGCGCGCGCCGATGAAACTCCTCGGGTCCACGTGGCGAGCAAGGCCAAGCGTCTCCTCCGCCAGGACCAGCAACTCAACCCGAGCGAACGAATCCAGGCCCAGGTCTGCCACCAGTGACCTTTCCCCGTTGATGTCTTGGGGGGACAAAGCCGGGTTGACCTGCATCAGATTCTGCACAAGCACATCGAAGACTTCGTCGCGACTAGTCATCAGAGAACTCCCGAGATAGGCACTAGACATCCGGTCCACTCCAACGCACCGAACATCCTTCCCTCACCTTTTGGCGCAGCTCGGCCGTCGCCACGCCGAAAGTCCCTCATTCGAGTGAGCGCCGCGTTGTCCGTCAGGGAGGGATCACTATGCTCTCCGGAGGTGAGCGGGTGTCATGGGTGCGGCACCGACTTAGCCCAAATGGAGGCGTGACGATGGATAGGTGTGCGAACCGTGGGGTCACGCTCCGACAGTCCGTGCACTACGACGACCTCGATGCCATGGGCATGCTGCACAACGCCCGTTACCCCGTCCTGGTCGAGCGCGCGATCTCCGATTTCTGGTCTCGGTACGGTGTCACCATGCGGGACGGCCGCCCGAGCCATCCCGACGGGGCAATCGCGGTACGCGAGATGAGCGTTTCGTACCTGTCCCCGGTGCGGGAATCCGGCGCCGTGGAGATCAGGATTTGGGTCGAACGACTGGGCAACACCAGTGCGACGTACCGATTCGCCGTCGTCTCTCTGGACGGCCACACGGTGCACGCGGAGGGGCATCGGGTCGTGATCAAAATCGACCTGGCGGACGGCCGGCCGTCACCATGGAGCCCCCAGTACACGGCTGTTGTCGAGAAGGAGCTCACCGGCCGGTCGTCCGCGCCTCCTGACGAGGCCTGATCAGACCTCGGTGAGCGCTGTGGATTGTTCGGAGGGGGAGTGGGGAGGTCGGGCCCTTCTGGCGCGTCGCTGTGGCCATCGGTGGTGAGGTGCAGGTGGGCGGTGACGTGTTTGCCGTTGGTGCGCAGGGTGACGTCGACGGTGTGGCTGACCATGTGAACCACGCGCATTCCGTGGCCTCCGATGCCGAGGGAGTCTCTTTTTCATCACCGGCGTGTGGGGCGAGGTGTCCCAGACGGTGATGCTCAGTTCGGCAAACCGACGGGGCCCGAGCCCCTCTCATCCGTCCCCGTGCGCCCGTTTGAGGTGAGGCATCGAAGGACCTACCAGGCACCTCTACTCATGACGCGATCAATACCTCGCGCCCTGGAGTGTCCAGGGCGTCACCGCGCGGATCTGCCCGGATGATGAGGTATGGCGTGCGACGAAGGCCATGGTGGTTGGAGGCCTCCATCGCCGGGCTGCAGGTCCGTGCGGAAGGCGCCGCCCGGGATGCGTGTGCTGGGGTGGGAGGGGGGCGTGCCGCTTTCGGTGATCAGAACCGCGTGGAGTGTGCGGAGCCGGCAGCCAGTTGCCTGGCTGCCCCTCCAGCGATGCTGCCGGGGGTGAGAGGGACACAGCACACCCAAGGCCGCCTGCCGACCCGGCACAGGCTCAGGCCACGTCCGTCACCGGACGCGTGGGGCCGGGACATTGAGATGATCCGCCAGGTTCTGCGGCGGGCCGGGTGTGCGGAGTTCAGCGATACCGACGACGGCTTCGTCGTCGATCACGGCCCAGACGAGGAACTGCTCCGCGTGGTGTGCACGATCGGGCACGGGACGGCGGTGCAGCGGGAGTTGCGGCGATACCGCCAGGCGCTCACCCAGGCGGGCATGCAGGTTGGGCGGCACTCAAAGGACCGCAACACCTTGCTCGTGTCGATGCCGGACACCACGGTGTTGGCGGCGCCTGTCGGACCGGTAGGGGTTCGTACTGGTCGCGTCGTGTCTGTGATCGCCTGGGAGTGCGCAGCGTCCGTGGCTGGTAGGCCCGCATCAGGGCTGTTCGCGGATCACGGCGAAGAGCGCCCGGTCTGTCGGGCGCCCGGTGGCGTCGAAGGCGCGATGCCGGCCGAGATGCTCGACGCGGCCACCTGAGCAGTTCTCCAGCAGGTACTCGCCGAGCCAGACGTCCGGTGTCGGCACCATCGCGGGAAGGCCGAACTCCCGGGGCATCTCGTCCTCGCCATGTCTTACCCGGGCCTGTCCGGGTGGGTGCCACCTGTTCGGGGGAGTGACATCGCAGTTGGCCGGGCCCAGCGACGAGAAAGGTTGGCTCGCTCAACCGGAGCCTCCGTGTCACCATGCCGGGGGCCTCGGGGGAGAAGTCGCCCCCGAGGCCCGGCATATGGAGTTGTGCTGCTCAACGACAGTGCACCTCAGCTGTCACGCGTGGGCCGGTCACCGGTCACGTGTGCAGCCGGTTGGTCGGCGGTGGTGGCCCCAGGAGGCGTCGTGGATGAAGCGTCCGTGGTCGTTGCGGAGGGTGGCGGTGTCGGAGCGGTTGTCCCAGACGTAGTTGCGGCGGTCCTGGAACAGGTCGCTGCGGGAGTCGCGGCCTTCACCAGTGTGGACGCGGACGGTGGAGCGGCCGTCCAGGCGGTAGTGGTGGAAGGTGAACTTGTGGCCGTCCTCGTCGCGCAGGGTCCAGCCGTCCGGGTTCACGGCGCGGCGGCCGGTGTTGGTGATCTCCACCATACGCCGCTGCACTCTGACGGAGTGCTCCAGGCTGTCGACCGCCGATGCCCTGTGACTGTTCGACAGCAGCCGCAGCAGGTGGCGCACTCCTCCTGCGTGTCCTGAGCAGTCCCTCGAGCAGCTGCAGCTGCTAGAGGGACTGCTCAGGCAGTGCCTTGGAGGCGGTGTCCGGGTCGGCGGAGTCGCCGCGTCGGCGATCCTGGCGACACGGGCTGCATCGCCGCCTACCTCGACCGCTTCCTCACCGCCCGCGGCATCAGTCTGCTGCGGCCCTCCTACCGCAACCGCGACATCCCGCAGCCCGCAGAAGCCCTGCTCAAGACGGTGCGGCAGCTGATCGAGTCGGTCAACGACACCCTTAAGTCCAATTCGACCTCGAGCAGCACGGTGGACGCACCATCGCGGGCGTCGGTGTCCGGGGGGCCCAGCGGATCCTGGCAATGACCTGCGCGATCTGGCACAACCGCAACACCGGCGCACCCGTCACCAGGTCCCTCATCGCCTACGACCACTGAGCCACGTCGGAACTACTCGTCTAGCTCCGGAGCGGGCTCAGTCGTATGCCTTAAGGCACAGCAGTGTGGCGCCGTCGTCCACCTTCTGGGACCAGTATGTGTTCGTGTCGTACTGCCCGGCACGGCAGTCCGCGGTGGAGGTGCTCGCCGTTGCCCGGTAGATGGCCGTGATGACGAAGATGTCGTGGTACGCGCTGGGGACCTGTCTGTCGGTGCAGTTCACGGACGACAGCAGCGCGATGCTGGCAGAGTCGCCGCGGTTGTTGGCGAGCAGGCAGTCGCCGTTGCGGTACTGGCCTTCGAGGCAGAGCGCGGTGCGCTCGCCGCTGCTGCTGGAGTAGTACGACCAGGTCGCCTGGTCCCGGGCGCTGTCGCAGTCGCCGGTGGTGCGGTAGACCCGCACGCGCGCGGTGCTGCAAGGAGCCGTGTTGGGCTCCTCTTTGCTCCAGTCGTACTTTTCCTCGCCGCCGTACCCGGTGTCGACGACGTCCAGGCAGTCCCCGACCGAGACGGCCTTGAAGGCATCCTCGGTGGGGTCCGGCTCCGGCGAGCTGGTCTCCGGTTCGGGTTCGGGATCGTAGTCGTCCGAGCCGCCGCTCGACGAGGTGGAGAAGCCGTCGGAGCCGGACGAGGCGTCGCCGCTGCTGCCACCGCTGACCAGGCCGGAGCTGTATGTCGGCTGGGGGCTGCTTTGCGGGCTGTTGTCCTTCTGCTTGTCCCAGGGCTGCCAGATCAGGAGCCCGATGATGACTGCGCCCACGAGCAGGCCGACCCAGCCTTCGGAGTTGTTCGATGTTTTCGAGGCGGACTTTGCCGGAGTCTTCGGTCTCGACGAGGCCGAGGATGTAGAGGGCGTGGAGGTTGAGCCCTGGGTAGAGGTCTGGGTCCCCGCCCGCGCTACGCGTTCGCGCTCCTTGCGCTCGTTCTCCTTGCGTTCCTTCTCCGCGCGGTCCGCAGCCTTGCGCGCCTGCTCCAAGCGGCCGCGTTCCTCCTCCGCTAGGCGCCGCCGCTCCCGCTCCTCGGCCTCCGCCCGCTCCTCGGCCTGCTCCTGTGCTAGGGCATCCCGTTGCTTGCGTAGCGCCTCCAGCTGTTCGCGCATCGCGCTGACGGTCTCTTCCCAACCGTCGCGGTCGGCCTCGGGCCCTACCTGCGTCCGTGCGTCGGCCGCATCGAAGTCGACTATCCCGTTCTGTAACTGGCGTCCCTGCTCCGCGTACTCCTCGATGAGCGCGGTCCACTCCGGCGGCAGCCACCGTGCGGCCTGCCCGGTCACCGTCAGCGGGCCGAGGCCGCGCAGGCAGTTCCGCAGTACATCGGCGGGTGCGGGCCGCTCCCCAGGCTCGGCCCGCAGCAACGGGAGGATCAACCGCTCCAGTTGCTGGGGAAGCCCCTCCGTGTCGAGCTCGGCGCGCTGAACGAGAGCAAGGAGCCCGATGGAGTGGTCGGTTTGCTCGTACGGGGGGCGGCCGACCGCGAGGAAGAAGAGTGTCGCTCCCAGCGAATACATGTCAGACGCGGTGGTGGACTTCTTGCCGGACGCCTGCTCCGGCGACGTGAACGGGAAGGTACCGATCGTCGTTGCGGAGCTGGTGTGGTCATGGGCGTGCGAGATACCGAAGTCGATGAGGCGGGGCCCGCCCCGGGTCAGCAGAATGTTCTGGGGTTTGACGTCCCGGTGGACGACCCCTACGCCGTGCAGCTCGACCAGCGCACGCGCGGCCTCGGCCGCGACCCAATGCACGGCGTCGGCAGGCAACGTCCCAGCCTCGCAGACGAGTTCGGCCAGACTGGGCGCCGGAATGAACTCGATGGCCAGCCACGGGCGCTTCGCCGTCGCGTCGGAGGCCAGGACCTTGGCCGTGGACGCGCTCTCGACGCGTCCAGCCAACGCCACCTCGCGGGCGAATCGGTCCCGGTCCGGCCTGCTGACGAAGCCCTCAGCGAGGAGCGTCTTGACCGCGACCAAAGGATGGTCCACCACGGTTCCGGTAGGCCCGGCTGCGTCCGCTGCGGCCGCCTCCTGCCGCGCGAGATAGATGCGGCCCATCCCGCCCGTGGCGATCCGCCGCAGCAACCGGTAGGGGCCGAGCCGCCGCGGATCATTCGATTCGAGTGAGTAGAGCTTCATTCCGGTCATGCCGTGTCACTCCCCATGCGCGTCCCCCGTCGTCCTGTTGTCGCATGCGCCCCTTGCGGCCCTAGCCGCCCCCGAAATTCTGGGATCAAACCGTGCCACGATGCAGGCAGTTGGGGAAGTTGGTGCGGCTGGAGTGGCCATGACCATCCAGCGAAGCCAACTGAAGATGCGCTCGCCACGAGCGGTCTTCGATGGCCGGTCAGCAGGGTGCCGTTCCCTGCCTTCCACGCCTCGGTCGCACCGGGCCGCTCCACCACTACGGGGAAGCGGCCCGACGCGGCGCTCGTTCAGCCAGCGGCGGGCCGGCTCTGCTCGACCTGTGCAGTGGGAGGGGGCCGCCGACCCTGCTTCTGCAGTTGTACGTGGCTCGCGTCGCTGGAGGTCATGCGCCGGAGGGGCGGCGGCGAAGTTGTCCCTGAGCTCAGTGACTCTTCTGGCCAGCGACATCGTGCGGACCCTCGTCATGGCTTCGGCCACGGCTCAGGGGCAGATCCGGTGGTACGCGACTCCGTTGGGGACGTAGCGGCGCCATTCGCCTTTGGTCAGGGACCGGCCCGCGATTGTGCAGGCCTTGTGGGTGAGAGTGGCGAGGTCGTTGAAGGTGTCGGTGTCCCACAGCCGTACGGTCCCGTCGGCGCTGCTGGTGGTGGCGAGGGCGTCCCCGTCCGGGGCGAAGATGGCCGACTGCACGCCACCGGTGTGGCCGGTGTACAGGGCCAACTGCTGGCGGGTTTCGATGTCCCAAAGACGTACGGTGCGGTCGTCACCGGTCGTTGCCAGGGTCTGGCCGTCGGGGCTGACTGCGACCGACCCGACGATGCCGGTGTGGCCAGCGAGGGTGGTGAGGCGGCGGTGGGTGGTGACGTTCCACAGTCTCGCTGTGGCGTCCCGACCGCTGCTGGCCAGACTCTTCCCATCTGGGGTGAAGGCCACCGACTCCACCACGTCGGTGTGACCCTCGAGTGTCGCGATGAGGCGGCGGGCCCGCACGTCCCACAACCGCAGTTCTCCGCCTCCGCCTGCCGTAACCAGGGTGCTACCGTCCGGGCTGAAGGCAACGGGGCCTAACATTTTGCTAACCGCGTCCAGGGTACCGAGCCGACGGTGGCTCCGGGCATCCCAGACATGCACGGCCGAGGACTGGAAGGCGCTGGTGACGAGGGTTTCGCCGTCCGGGCTGAAAGTCGTCCAGCCGGACCCGCCCGGGATGGACGCCAGCCGACGATGGGTGCGGACGCTCCACAGGCGGGTTGTACCGTCGATGAAACTACTGGTGGCGAGGGTCTGGCCGTCGGGGCTGAAGAGGACGGAATACACGGGTCTGCTGTGGTCGTCGAGGGTGGCGAGGCGACGGCGGCTCCGTACGTCCCACAGCAGGACTGTCGGGCTGTCGTAGCTGCTCGCGGCTATAAGCCTGCCGTCGGGACTGAACCCAACAGAGCTCACCGAGCCGTCGACTCCGGTCAGTCGCCCCAGCATATGTCGCGCGCGGACGTCGTACAGGCGTACGCCCCCGTAGTCGTCACCGACCGCCAGCACCTTCCCGTCGGGGCTGTAAACGGCCTCGGGTTCCGACACCACGGTTCGGGGTTCCGTACCGGCCGGTCGGACGATCGTGGCGCGCGGCCGCCCGGCCCGCATGTCCCACAGTCGGACCGCAGCGTCCTGGGACCCGCTGGCCAGCATCGCGCTGTCCGGGCTGAACGCGAGTGCGTCCACAAACCCCGTGTGGCCGTTCAGCACGGTCACGGCCGTACGTTCCCGCACGTCCCACAGCCGTACGGTACGGTCCTGGCCTCCGCTCGCCAGGGTCCGGCCGTCCGGGCTGAAGGCCAACGCGAACACGGTGCCGCTGTGTCCGGTGAGTGTGGCCACCGGGCGGCGCCCGCGCACGTCCCACAGGCGCACCGTGGCATCGCTCGCACCCGTGGTCAGGGTAGCGCCGTCCGGGCTGAACGCCAGCGAAGTCACCTGCCCTGTGTGGCCCTTCAGCGTGGCGATGCGCCGGCCCTTCCCCACGTCCCAGAGCTGCACCTCGGACTGGTCGCTTTTACTGGCCCGGAAGCCGAAGACGGTTACGGCGAGGGTCTTGCCGTCCGGGCTTAGGGCGAGGCCGTGAGGCGAGGCGCCGTCGTTGCTGCGGTGGACCTGGAGTTCGTCGATCTTCTGATGAGTACGGGCGTCCCAGAGCAGGACCTTGCCCTGCTGACTGCCTGTGGCGATTGTGGCTCCGTCCGGGCTGAAGACAGCCGGGGCTCCGACGCCGGTCAAGGTAGCGGTCTGTTCTCGGGTATGGACGTCCCACAGTCGTGCCTTCGAGCCGCCATGACTGGTGATGAGGGCCCTGCCATCAGGGCTGAACGCCGCGGTGTCCACCTGGCTACTGTGGTCGTCGAGTGAGGCCACCTGCCGACGCCTCAGCACGTCCCACAGTCGTGCGGTGCCGTCGTTTCCGCTGGTCGCGAGAGTCTTGCCGTCGGGGCTGAAGGAGACCGATCTCACCCCTTTGGTATGCCCAGTGAGAATGGCCCGCAGGGGTGAGGACACCGTGGCCAGGAGCTGCGCGCGGGTCCCTGGAGTCGGGGAGATGCGCTGAGCGGCCAGGGCGAGGCGAGCCGCCAGGGCCGGGTCGGCGTTGGCCTGTTGCCGACTCTGCTCCGTCAGGCTCCGAGTGGCGGCCAGGGCCCGCTGCTCGCTGCTGCTGCTGCGGGCGTTGAGGGTGGCCAGACCGGCTGCAACGAGAACGAGTGCGGTGAGCACGGCGAAGCCCGCGATGACCAGGCGGCGCCGACGTTGGACCTGAGTACTGGCCTCGACGTACTCGGCCTCCTCGGCGGGTACTTCGGTGACGCGTGTGCCAATCCACCGCCGCGCCTCCGCGATCTGCTCCCGGCCGAGGGCCAGTTTGCGCGGGTGCCCCTGCTCCTGCCAGGCCCGCAGGGAACGGCGCAGCCCCTCCTGCCAGCTGCGGAACTCCCGGTTCTCCTCGACCCAGCCTTGCAGCCGCGGCCACTTCTCAACCAGTGCCTGGTGCGCGAGCTCAGCGGTGTCCCGCCCCGTCGGGCGGCGCGTCACCACGACCAACCGCGTGCTGGCCAGCCGGTGGATCAACGCCCAGTCTCCCGGGGAAAATTGGGTGCGGGCGGCGACCCGGCGGGTGTCCGGGCCCCGCTCCCCGGCGTCCAGCTGCTCGCCGGGACGTACAAGCTGGATGAAGATCCGCTCCAGCGCCTGCTGCTCGGCCTTGTCCGCCCAGTCCCACAGACTGTGGTCCGCTTCTCCCGCCAGGGCCCCCTCCACGCCACCAAGCTCCTGGTACGCGGTGGTGGTCAGCCACCCGCGTTCCTGTCGCTCCCACAGTCGACTCAGGGCGTATTCCAGCATCGGCAGCGCGGCCGGACCGGGCCGGGTGTCCCGCAGCAGCTGCTCGACCAAGCCGTCGGCGAACCGGACCCCCGCATGCCCCTCCAGCGGACAGGCGATCACCTCTCGCAGCTGCGTTCGCGTCATCGGCTGTACCACCATGGAGGTGGCGTCCCATGCCGTACGAAGGTGAGGGAGCTGCTCGATCTGCCGGAGGAAGTCGATCCGGGCAACGACCACGGCCTGGGCGGGGCGGCTGCCGTCCGTGCGGCGAGCCGTCATCACCCCGAGCATGGCATCCAGTCGGCCGGCGGTGTCGGGGGCGTCCGCGAGTAGCGTTTCGAACTGGTCGGCCACAAGCACCAGCCGGGACCGTCCGCCGTGGCGGGCCAGTGTCTGTTCCACGGCGGTACGGATGCCCTGCTCGTCGGTGAGTTGCCGGGCCAGCGCCACCCAGCGGTCGTGCCAGCCCGCCTGCATGGTGTCCGCGTCTCCGGCCGAGGCCAGGGCCCAGGCCAGCAGTTCCTCGGCGGTGAGGCGCAGCCCGTGGGGCAAGCGGGCGATCACGTACCGGTCGCTGTCGAGGTGCCCGAGCAGGCCGGCGCCGACCAGCGAGGACTTGCCGACGCCGGAGGGTCCGAGCACAGGCAGGACGGGGACCTGCTGCTTGAGGAGGTCGATCAGCTGCTGCGTCTCGTTCGTACGGCCGTGAAAGATGGCGCGGTCGTGCTCGGTGAACGGCAGCAGTTCGCGGTACGGGCTGTCCGCCAGCAGCCTTCTGCGCAGCTCGGGCCACTCCCGGGTGAGCGACTCCACGGTGAGTGCGTAGCCGGTCCGGCGCCGCCGGTCCCCCTCGACGGCGACGACGATGCCGATGACACCACCGTATTCCTCGTCCCACACCGGCGCCCCGCTGAAGCCGCCTGCCAGAGGGAACGGTGCCTCTTCGTCGCAGGTCAGCTGCCACCAGCCGGTACCCTCGCGGCCCTCGACGATGCCGCGCGTCCAGATCCCGGCGTCCTTGCTGCCGCCTCGTCCCGGGAACTTCGGGAAGCCGAAAGCCCGCCAGCGGTGCCCGGCCAGGCCCTCCGCCTCCACGATCCGCAGGGGCACGGCACCCGGAGGGGGCTCGCCGCGCAGCTGCAGGACGGCGACATCGCCGCTGCTGTCACCGGCCACAGGCACGCTGAAGTGCACGGTGGCCGTGGCCTCGGGACGCCCAGGCAGCAGCGGGAAGTCGAGGGTGACCGGAAGGAGGTCCGGCAGCGGCTCGTCGTCCGGGAGGCCTGCGGTGGAGGCGACGACGTGGGTGCACGTAAGCAGCAGCCGGTCGGGGATCAGGAATGCCACCCCGACCGGACGCCCGTCGTGCACCACCCGGGCGGTCCCGCGCTCCCATGCGGAGTACGGCTCGCCTGCCGGCGTCATGCGCCGCTCTCGGGGCGGCTCCACTCCAGCTCCAGTTTGATGTGCGCGTCCCCGGATCCCTTCGCCACGACCAGGCCCGCCTCAGCTGTCACCCGTAGTCCGAACTCCGCGCGGACGTGATCAGGACTGCGTGGCAGATCCGCCAGCCGCTGAAGCATGGTCGCGGCCACTCGCTGCACCCGGGCCATACCCGACTCGAATGTGTCGGCGGACGTCTCGAAGAGCTCGTCGCCGCGACTCGCCCGGATCACCCCGGAACCCTGCTCGTCGGACAATTCGACGACGAAGACTTCACCGTCCTCGAAGGGGACACTCAGGTACACGCGATGACCTCTCTGCTGCTCCATCAAGTCACATGCAAATCAGCAAAGTTGAGCGGATCTTCCGGGCCTGCCATGGTAGCTGTGATCTCCGCCTGCGGGCCCTTCTTCGGGCGTTCCTGAGTTGGGCAAGGGGCGCTCCAAGACCGGCTTCGAAGGAGCCGACGAAGCAGGGACCCCTCTCGCGGACTGGCTGCGCGGCCGCGGGATCGAGGAGTCGACGTGATGGACATCGCCACGGACCACTGCGTGCGTGCCACCGCGCTGGACGCTGTGAAGGCCGGCTTCCGCGCACGGGTACGCGTGGACTATCGGATTCGCCCCGGACACGACGGCCGCGGCCGTGGACGACTTCCACCAGGCAGGTATCGCCGTATCCGGTGCGGCTTCACTACCGCAGTAGTCCCACTCGGGTCATGGCCCGGCCGTGCAGAGCGCGGCCGGGTGCTTTCGGAAATGCCGGCGTGGCCGGCTGTGTCAACCTCCGTTGCTCCTTGTGTCCGGCGATTCGAAGAGTACGCAGCCGATCTGCCTGGTTTCTTCACGCTTCTTGCGGGAACTGGGCTCAGTTTCTTCACCGATGTCTGCCCTCCCGGTCGTCGGGTGTCTGCCCGTCCGCGCCTTTCCGCCGCGCAGCTCGAAGCGAACGTGCTGGCCCATGCCGCGCTCGTCCGTGCCCGAGGTGGAGTTGATGCCGCGCTCACGCGGCTCCCCTGTCGCCGCTCGAGACCACACCTCACCACTCACACACGAAAATCTATCTTTGCTGGAGTAGACATTGGTCGGTGGTGTGGTTATGGTTTCTCTCGTAGCCAGCCAGACAGAAGGGCACGGCAGACACGAACTGCCGGGCAGCAGTACCGCAGTTGCAGTGCGCAGGACGGTGCGGTGGTGGAGTTCCGAAGCCAGGGTTGTTGCAGGACGGCGACGGGACTGACGACCGGACCGGGTGGCCCGCAGTGGTCAGGGGCCGCCGCGAGCAGTACCCGCTGTATCCGCAGTGGAATCAGTGAGCAGTATCTCGGTGAAGGCGCCGGCTGCGGGCGCGCGCATCGGGAGGTTCGGCAGTGGGGTTCCAAGCCAGAGCAGTGGCAGGACGGGCGACGGGGCTGGCTGCCGAAGAGTGGCGCTGTAACAGGCCACCAGCAGTACACAGTGGAGCAGTACCAGCAGCGAGGGAATGAACGGAGGAAGTGGACGCCATCAGGATCGCCCGGGCGGCTTTTCGAGTCCCGGGTACCGCAGGACATCGATAGTGAGGTGGTCTCCGGTCAAGCAACCGCGATCCCAGCATCCCCGGCGGCATTCCGGCCGGGTGTGCGGTGACAGAAGGCCGGCGCAGCAGTAGGGCCGGCAGATGGTGTAGCAGTTCCTTCGGGCCCTGGCGCCGTACGGCGCCAGGGCCCTCCACGCGTTCCACAGAGAGGTCAGATGACAGCAGACGATTCCTTCGGACGTCTCGAAGACGACAACTACCCCGCCTACACCATGGGACGGGCCGCGGAGCTGCTCGGCACCACGCAGGGTTTTCTCCGCGCCATCGGCGACGCCCGCCTCATCACGCCGCTGCGCTCCGCGGGCGGACATCGCCGCTACTCCCGCTACCAGCTGCGCATCGCCGCCCGCGCTCGCGAACTCGTCGACCAGGGCACCCCCATCGAGGCCGCCTGCCGCATCATCATTCTCGAAGACCAGCTCGAGGAAGCCCGGCGCCTCAACGCCGAATACCGCCGTGCCGCAGCCCGACACACGGCCGGTGTCTGACCCGCACTCCACGGCGACGCGCCGGACCGCAATTCCTCCGCTGATTCAGAAGATGAGCGCATGATCGCCGAAGACCCTCAGCCGCCGGCACGCGGACCGGAGCCCCATGCGCCCGACGTACCCCGGCGGCAGATGCGCCTGCCGGCGCAACCTGCCGGCTCGCCCTGGTCCGGCACCGGTAGCCGCCGGCTCGCCGGAGCTCGGCGAACTCCACGGTCGCAATGGGAGCGGCCGGTGCCCAATCCGCAGTGCGGGTGGCAAGGGCACCGGCCAACCAAAGACCCTCACGAAGAAGACTCCACTACCAGCGTATCGGGCCCTCAGCCTTCGCAGACCTGCCCGCGGAACTCCACCGCCCCTTTTTGAGTGCACCGGCAGCGTGCTGGTGGGCCCGGACGACCGTGGAGTCCACCGACATCGTCCAGTCGATGTCGTCATCGGCGTCCGCCGCCGATAGGACGGCAGCGAGGAGCATCTCCCAGGTGCCATCGACGGCCCATCTGATCAGCCGCTTGTGAGCGGTCTGGAACGAGCCGAGCTCGTCGGGAAGGTCCCGCCAGGGCGAGTTGGTGCGGTACTTCCACGCGATGGCCTCAAGAGTGCGTCGGTGGTCGGCCCACCGCCGCCCGCGGACCGGATCAGCCAACGGAGGGCACGGCCACGGAGCATCAACGGCTCGATCCGGCCCCACATCGCATCGGTGATCACTAATCGGACAGACACATCCGATCAACTCACCAATCCATCAAGGAGACACGCGCTAGGGCCCGTATGGCGACTGGCCAGTTACCCCTCCGCTCCTGGAACGTCACCTTCTAAGGGGCGCACACCCGAGACTCAGCGCCGGAGCACGTCGGCGAGCCAGTCGAAAACGACGTCGCAGTGCTGCTGAGGGGCCATCGGGGAGCAGTGCAACTGTGCCCCGGTGGCCTTCGTCAGTTTCACGTAGTCGCGCCGCGTGCGCAGCAGGTCGTACATCTCCCGCGGCTGGCCCGGGTAGAACTGCTCGAAGTCGTAGTCCAGTACGAGCGTCGGGGCCTTGATCCTGCCGACGATCCCGGTGATGTCGAGGCCCATGGCCACCTGCGCCGGTGTCCAGAGGTCGGTGAGGACCTTGCCCTGGCGCGCCTGGCGCAGTGCCTTCCGATCGAAGATCTCGAAGCGCTTCTTGACCGTGAAGGCCTCCTGCGGGGTCAGCTCCGGGACGACGTCCTCGTTCCAGACCCGGTTGGTCTCCTCCTTGTCGGGTGTGACGATGTCACGCAGTGCCTCGTCGAATCCGAGCCAGGGGCTGAGGCATCCGGGCATCGCCACACAGGCGGCGAGCCGGTGCTCGAAGGCGGCGGCGCGCGGGGCGAGGTTGCCGCCCATGCTGAGGCCGGTGAGGGCGATCCGTCGGCCGTCCACGTCCTCGCGCCGCAGCAGCCAGTCGACGATCGGGGCGACCACCGTCTCCCAGCGGGTGGTGAAAGGGATCTCCTCGACGAACAGCAACTGCCCCTGTCCGGGGCCGTCGTAGACGAGGGCGTTCCAGCCGCGGTCGAGGGCTGCGGACACGCCGTAGGTCCACATGTCCACGTTCTGCCCGTCACTGCCGTTGGTGAGGATGACGGTGGGGCGCCGCTCGGCGGGGCCGTCCGGGCGGAAGAACCACAGCGGCAGCCGGGTCCTGCCCCACGGAACCCGGGCTGTGACAGCGGCGGGCGTGCCGAGCCGGGCGAAGGTGTCCCAGGCCCTGCGTCCCGCCTCGTAGACCGCCTCCTCGTCACCGGGCTGGTCGGTGCCCAGGACGTAGAACAGCGCCTGGGCGTAGTACTGGGCCGCGCGCAGCGAGCGGAAACGGCGGGTCTGCGACGGCGTCCCGCGGCCGTCCCGGCCCACGGCCGGGGGAGCGGAGAGCTGGTCGCCCCAGGACCGGAAGGTGTCGGTGTAGGTCTGTTCGGAGAGCCCCGCCGCGTTGATGGCATTGACCGCGGTCAGCACCTCGCCGACCTCGGAGGCGCGCATGCCTGCGGCTCCCAACGCGAGCAACCCGGCGAAGTTGAAGCCGGGATCGGCGAAGAGCTGCATCGCTCCCGGCGTCGGATCGGGCGCCGCCGAAGGCGCAGTGGGCGCGGCGGCCGCGGTACGAGCGGTGCTCCCGACGGCGAGCGCGCCCGCCCCCGCGGCGAGCCCGGTCAGGGCCGCGCGGCGGGTGAGGGAAGCAGGCTGGTGCGGTGTGCTTGCGGTCATGCGGGGGACGCTACGGCGCTCCACCCCGCGCGAAAATGTGGCGCGCCCTCCCATGCTCCGAACGGGCCCGTGTGCGGGCCTGCTTCGGTCTCCTGCAAGAGCCGGTCTCCGGGAGTGAAGTCCCAGGCAGTGGCCCGTGGCCGCCGACCTTGCCACTGCCTGCGGGTCGCAGGAACGTGGCCGCACTGCGGTGGCCGCCGGTCCGAACTCGTCCCGATCGTGGATCGGGAACTCGCGGCTCTGCTCACCAAGGTCGTACCGTCGCATCCGTGGCCATGGTTTCCAGAAGGAACCACTGGGCCGGAGCAGGATCTCGGCCGCCAGGCACTGGACGCCGTGGCCGACACGGTGACGAATCCCTGCTCGGCCAGCAGCCTTCGAACGAAGCGGTATTGGCGGCCGTGGGTGCTCCTCAAGGCACCCCCCCTGGGCATTGCCGTGATGATGATCAGGCGGGCTCAGGTGGGTCCACGGCGAACTCGTAGGCCACTTCCCAGCTGCCGTCCGGGACGACGATGTCGGCGGTCTCCACGGCGCGGCCGTCGCTGGCGTAGTACGACCGAGCAGGAACGGAGACACGATGCGGGAGTTCCAGGCTTGATCGACTGGGTGTCCGGCACCTGAGCCGGCCTGGCAAGGATCAGATGCGGAGCAGCGGTTGCCGCGTCGCAGGTTCGGTGGCCCATGGCCATCACGCGCCTGCGGAGTCCCATCCGCGCCGCCTCGACTGTGCGCGCGTCGGCGGGCGACACTCCTGCTTCTGTGTGATCCATGTCACATGTAGCTCCTGTCAGGAATCAGGGCGCTGTCCCGCTCAAGTCACCGACATGGAGCTAGCGAACCGACGGGAGCATCACATGAAGCACCGCATCGTCGTTCTCGGCGCCGGCTATGCCGGGGCCTACGCGGCCGGCACCCTGGCCCGTCGGCTGTCCCCGGCAGGCACCGAGATCACTGTGGTCAACGCTGAGCCGGATTTTGTCCAGCGGCTGCGGCTGCACCAGCTCGCGGTCGGCCAGGAGATCGAGGCTCCGCGGCTCGCCGACGTCTTCGCGGGCACGGGTATACGGCTGCGCCTGGCCCGTGTCACCGCCGTCGACCCCGAGCGACAGGTCGTCTCCGTGGCTGACGCCGACGGCGGCGGCGAGCTCGGCTACGACACCCTCCTCTACGCGCTCGGCAGCCGCGTCGCCGACCACGGCGTCCCCGGCGTAGCCGAGCATGCCTCCCATGTCACCAGTCGTCCGGCGGCGCTGCGTCTGCGCGAGCGCCTGGACAGCCTGGGCAAGCGGGGCGAAGGCGGGAAGGTGCTGGTCGTCGGCGACGGGCTGACCGGCATCGAGACCGCCACCGAGATCGCCGAATCCCGGCCCAGCCTGTCGGTGTCGCTGGTTGCTCGCGGCGAACTGGGTGCCCCGCTCTCCGCCGGAGCCCGCAGCCATCTGCGCCAGGCCTGTGACCGGCTGGGCATCACCGTCCTGGAGCACACCAGCGTCGAGGCCGTCGAAGCGGCGCGGGTGCTGTGCGCCGACGGCACCGTCCTGGCATCCGACGCGACCGTGTGGACGGCCGGGTTCGCGGTCGACGCCATCGCCGCCGCAGGCGGGCTGGAGGTCACCGACAACGGTCGGATCGTCGTCGATCGCACCATGCGGTCGGTCTCGCACCCGAACGTCTACGCCGTGGGCGACAGCGCCTACGCCATCGGCGACAACGGCCGGCCGCTGCCGATGTCCTGCGCGTCGGCCGGCTACACCGGCATGCAGGCCACGGCCGCGATCGTGGGACGCTTGACCGGGCACAAAATCCCTAACGCCAAGCTGGACTACCACGGCAACCACATCAGCCTCGGGCGGCGGGACGGGATCCTGCAGATGGTCGACGGCGAAGCACAGGCGAAGCCGAAGTACGTGGGCGGCAGGAAGGCCGCGCGGATCAAGGCGGGCATCCTGAGGATGTCGCTGTGGACCACCTCGCACCCGACTTTCGGCCTACCCAAGCGCAAGCGCCACCTGGTCGCCGTACCGGAGGTGTCCGCAAAGAAGGCGGTCGCGTAGCCGCCGTGGGCAAGCGCTGCCACAGCGCTTCGACACCAGTCGCTTCGAGGGCCAGGGGCGGATCGCCTCCGCCCCCTCCTGTGCGCGCCTGAGCACCCCGCACTGGGCCAGAGATGGGCCGCCCACCTGCGAGGCCGGACCAGCATCCGGGCGGAGCCACTGCCGACCCGAGGTGTTCACAACCAGCCCGTCCCCGTCACCAAGCAAGGAAATCTCTCTGTCCGAGGAGGACGCATGGATACTCCGGCCCCACGCGTAGCCGACACGCTGCCGTCGACCTGGCCGACGGTGGCCAGGACAGTCGTCCTGCTCACAGCACTCATCAGCGTGCTGCTCACCGCCTTCGCCTGGCCGTCGGTGCGGTCGCATGTGCACGACGTGCCGATCGCCGTCGCCGGACCGCCCGCCGCGGTCAAGCGGGTCAGCGCCGCGCTCGACCAACGTCTGCCAGGCGGCTTCGCGATCACCGAGGTCGCCGACACCACAGCCGCCGAACGGCTGATCCGCGACCGGGAGGTGTACGGGGCGGTAGACGTCAGCTCCGGCGCTCCGCAGGTCATCACAGCCTCGGCCGCCGGCGCAGCGGTCGCCCAGACCCTGCAGGGTGTCGCGGTGGGGCTCGGTCAGGGGCAGGGCCTCAGCAAGACGTCCCCTGTCCGCGACATCGTCGCCCTGCCGGCCGACGACCCCCGCGGCGCCGGCCTGGCCGCCGGAGCCCTGCCCCTGGTCATGGGCGGCCTGCTCGCCGCGCTGTTGCTGACCAGGCTCGTCCGCGGCATCGCCCGCCAGGTCGCCGGGGCACTCACCTTCGCGATCACCGGAGGCCTGGCCGTGGCAGCGATCCTGCAGTTCTGGCTCGGCTCACTGGACGATTCCTACCTGGTCAACACCGGCGCGATCGCTTTGGCCATCGCCGCCACATCCCTGACCATCATCGGGCTGGAGTCACAGCTCGGGTACGCCGGCTTCGGCCTCGGTGCCGCCACCATGATGCTCATCGGCAACCCCCTGTCAGGCACCTCGACCGCACCCGAGATGCTGCCGGGCTGGTCCGGCACGCTCGGCCAGTTGCTGCCGCCCGGGGCGGGCGGCCAGTTGCTGCGCTCCACAGCCTTCTTCGACGGCCACGGCTCCACCCACTCCGTCCTCGTGCTCATGACCTGGCTCGGATTCGGTGTCGCGCTTTGTCTGGCCGGCGGTCGCCCCAGGCGCGAGCGCCGCCTGGCCGCCGGGTCCGCCGAGAACGCGGCAGCGCAGCCGTCTAGTTAGGGTGTTTCGCGTGGACAGAACCGCCAATGATCGCTTCGACACCAGCCGGTTCGAGGCCAGCCGGAACCGGCTGGCCTCGCTGGCGTACCGGCTGCTGGGATCCGCCGCCGATGCGGAAGACGCCGTGCAGGATGCGTTCTTGCACTGGCAGGCTGCCGACCGACAGCGGATCAAGGTGCCGGAAGCATGGCTGACCAAGATCGTCACCAACCTGTGCCTCGATCGACTCCGCTCGGCGCAGGCCCGCCGCGAACGCACCGTCGGTGCCTGGCTGCCCGAACCGCTCCTCGACGGCGACCCGATGCTTGGCCCGGCCGACACATTCGAGCAGCGTGAATCGGTCTCCCTGGCCGTGCTGACCCTCGTGGAGCGTCTGTCACCGCTGGAGCGGGCCGTCTACGTCCTGCGCGAAGCGTTCTCCCACAACCACGCCGAGATCGCCGAGATCCTCGACATCACCGAATCCGCAAGCCAGCAGCACCTCCACCGGGCCCGGCACCGCATCACCGCCGCGCGCCGCGGCGGCGGCGAAGTCGACCCGGCATCCGCCCGCAGGATCGTCGAGGAATTCCTCGCAGCTGCGACCTCGGGCCGCACCGAACGCCTGGTGGCGCTGCTCACCGACGACGCGACCGCGATCTCCGACGGTGCCGGCCTGACCGAGAAGCTGCTGCGGTACGACACTCCGCAGCGCATCGCCGCCATCGCACGGGCCGGCTTCACATCCACACCCGCAAAACAGCGACTTGCCGGCGGAATTTCTGCTGTCCACTACGCGCTCGTCAACGGCGCCCCCGCCATCCTTTTCGTGCCCGACGGCAAGGTTGTCGGCGCCGTGACGTTCGACATCACAGGCGGCAAGATCGCAACCGTGCGCGGCATCGCCGCCCCAGCCCGCCTCGTCCGTCTCACCGAAGCCTGGCGTCAGCACGGACCGGACACACCGCTCATCACCCAGTGGTGAGCCGGCGCCGACCGCGGCCAAGCACAGCGCCGGGGGCGCGGCGAGAGCCATGCCCGGGACACGGTCGAGCCGACACGGTGGGCCTCACTGCGCAGGGCTTCGAAGCAGGCATGTGGCCCTGCGGGGGAGCCCCCTTCACGTACGACACGGTGCCGGTGATCGCCAGGACATAAACCAAACCCGTGCCCTTCATGGCCCGGTCGGGGACCGACGTTTCTTGATGTAGTGCCGCAGCCAACGCCAACCACGAGGGTCCTCGTACACCAGGTGCAACATCCCTGCCCTTTCACAGTGTTATTGGCCAGTGGACCGGAGGCTGTGACAACGGACCTGCTCTCCAGCTCTCGCCGATCGTCCAACCAGCGCAAGTACTCCCCGGGCATCGGCCTGCTCACCGACGAGGAAAGGGACACCAGCGCATGAGTTCCCTGATCAGCGCGGACGAGATCAGCCACGAAGCCGAACTCGTGTGGCTGGAGGACATCAACGACCTCGACTACGTGCGCCAGAGCCTGGACCGGCTGCCCACCCGCAAGGGCAAACCCCCTACCACCGCGACGGCCGCATGGTCGGTTACGCCATCCTCGGCCCCGAGGCCAAGGCCTCCCGCGCGTCTGGCACTTTCCGCCGCCGCGTCTTCTGGCTGCTGCCCCACGACCGCGACAGCGAGCCTGACGGCCTGTACGCCAAGAGCGCCCCCGCCGAAGCCGTCGACCCCCGCACCCTCGAACCGCGGGTCAAGGGCTACAAGACCGAACGCTCCGAAGGCGGCCCACCCTCCGCCGCCATGCAGGAACTCGGCATACAACTCCCGCTGTAACCGGCCCTCCGAGGCACCGCCGCCGATGATCGATTGCCGGTTGAGGGCAAGTTCTAGCTGTACCACCAGCTGTCGTAGGGCGCGGCGTCCACGAGTTGGCAGAGTCCGGCAGCGGCAGCTCCGAGGACCAGGAGAAACAGCCCGCAGCGCAGGAACACCGGACCCACAATGGTGACCGAGGCGGACTGTCCCGTGATGGTGCGCCAGTCCCGCACGCGTCGGATGTCTCCCGCGCTGGCCCACCAAAGCCGGCACCGGTCACCAAGAAGATCGCCCCGAACAGGGCGACAGCACTGACGTCGGTACTCATTGACCTCACGTACATGAGCGCCCGGAGCCTCCGGCACGGACCCATGCCGGCTGAGGCGATGGTCCCGCGCCTCGTGCATGCAGTGTGCTCAGCGGGCGCGGGGATTACCGGCCACCGACGACCGCTGTATCGCCGGCGAAGAAGATCCCCCGCGGGGGCTGGGACGACCAGCTTGGTGCGGCTGACGGCAACTTCGTCCAAAAGCTACCCCCGCGTGCGCGGGGACGACCTCGTGTCACTCGGCACGCCTCTCCAATCGCTGCCGAGGGCCGCGTGGTCATCGGTCGGAACGGCTGGCGGTCCCCAATGCGCGGCCCGCGAGCCAGGCAGCGATCCGCTTCTGCAACTCCTTGTCGGCGCGGGGATAGTCCCAATGTGCGTACCATTCCAGGTCCTGCAGGATGTTCTCAGAGCGGGCCGGGTGGGCCACCGCACTCACGTCGACCCCGATCTCGCCCGTCGAGCAGCCGATGTACACGCTGCTGTCGAGCGCCATCATGCCGAAACCCGGGTGGCCCGCACGTATGCCGAGGAACGCCGATGCCGCACCCCGACCCATGATGTCCCAGCGGTCAAGGAGCCGGACCCGGGTCCAGACCGGCGATGGGGCACGGCGGCCATAGTGCAGGTTCTCCTTGGGCAGGACGGCCTGGTGCGTGTAGGTGCCGTGAGGAAGCAGGACGAGGAACTCGCGCCGGTGGTCGAAAAGGCCCGAGGAGACCGCCAGGGCATGCCAGTCCTCGTTGAGACGCTCGACGAGCCGTGGGGTTTCGTACCGGTGGGAGAAGCCGCCGACGATGTCCTCGGGACCATATCCGGAGACGAACGGCATCGTTCCGTCCGGCACGGCGTCCGGGATCACTTCCAGGCCGGCCCGCCACAGCGGCCGGTACATCTTGCGTTCGCGCTCCTGGACACCCACGGGTCAGTGTTCTACCAGGTGCGGCGCGCCAAGACTCCCCGGCCCGGCGCGTCTCCGTGTGGCTCCATTGGAGGGACGAGCGTACCCGGGTGCGTTCCGTGGTGGCGGGCTCCGCCCTGGGCCCGGCGGTCAGCGATAGTAGGGCTCGACCGCAGCCCGTACCTCGTCGAGCAGCGCGGGGCCATCCTGCGGCACGGGCCGTCGGCTGCTGCCCGGCCTGATGTCCAGGAGCTGTTCGTTGGACAGGGCGAACACCACTCGCCGCAGCCCCGCCCATTGGATGACTGCCTCGCACATCCCGCACGGCTGGCAGCTGGTGTACATGGTGGTGCCTGCCGCGGTCTGCGCGTCGAGTTCTCTTGCGGCCCACCTCGCCAATTTGAGTTCCGGGTGTGCTGTGACGTCATTGTCGGTGAGGGTGGTGTTGTGCTCCTCGGCCAGGATTGTCCCGTCCGGTCCTGCCAACAGAGATCCAAAGGGCGGGTTGCCGCTCGCGCGTGCCTTGGCCGCGAGAGAGATGGCCTGCCGGAGGAGGGGGTGGTCGTCGAGTGTGGTCATGACTGCTCCATCGTGGTGCGGGGTGGGGTGCTGGGTGGGAGAAGGTGCGCGGCCACGGTGGCGAGGGCCTGCCAGGCCGCCTGCGGGTGACATGTCGTGTGGGGGTCGCCCGGGTAGGTGTCGAGGACGACGGACTTGGCGCCCAGCAGCCGCAGTTGGTCGAGGTCGTCCATGATCTGATCGATGGTGCCCTCTCCGGCGAGCCGTCCCGCTCCGTCGACCGGTTCCTTGGTGAGTCGCAGGGCGATGCGGGGAGCCAGGGCGGGCACGGGCAAGTGTTGCTCGTCCGCGTACGTCTGCAGCCTGCCTGCGGCTTTGCGCAGCCACGGCACGGTGGGGCGCAGCGGATGCCATGCGTCTCCGACTCGTACGGCCCGGCGCAGTCCCGCGTCGCTGTTGCCGCCGACCCACACCGGGATCCGGCGGTCTCCGTATGAGGCGGTGTCCTTCCAGGCGGCCCGGATGTCCCGCAGGTGGCCGTCGGTCAGCTGTCCGCGCTGTGAGAACGGGATGCCGAGGGCGGTGAACTCCTGCCGCGCCCAGCCCACTCCCACGCCGAGGACCAGCCGGCCGCCGCTCAGCTCATTCAGATTGGCCGCCATTCGGGCGGTGAGCAGAGGGTGCCGGTAGGGAGCGATGAGGACCGTCGTGCCGAGCTGGATACGGGTGGTGATGCCGGCCAGCCAGGACAAGGTGGTGAACGGCTCGTAGAAGGGTGCCGGATAGCGCTCGGCAACATCCGGCGTAATGGCGATGTGGTCCGAGATCATCAGTAGGTCGAAGCCCAGGCCTTCCACGGTCTGGGCCCAGCTTCGCAACACTCCGGGGTCGGTGCCCGGGCCGAAATTGGGGACGTTCACTCCGATCTTCATAGGGCCCAACCCTAGGCAGGGCGTATGGGTCGCCAGAAGGGATTCCCGCCTGTTCAGAGGCAGTTCAGCCGTGGATCCGCCGGTAGAATGGGCGTATGACCGAGAGTCTCGACGTGACGGACTGGGCGATCCTGGCAGAAGTCCAACGGGACGGCCGGATCCCGTTCACCGAGCTGGCGCGGCGGGTGAACCTGAGCGCGTCGGCGACCAAGGAGCGGGTGCGCCGGCTCGAGGAGGCCGAGGTGATCACGGGGTACCGTGCGGAGGTGAACCCGGAGCGGACCGGTTACCCGGTGATGGCGGTGGTCCGGCTCAAGTACCCGGGGCCGGGAACCCGGCACCAGCCGCTGCGCCGGCTGCTGGACGAGCGCCCGGAGATCCTGGAGTGCCTGCGCACCACCGGAGACGACTGCTACGTCATGAAGGTGGCGGCAAC
Organism: Streptomyces luteogriseus; assembly: GCF_014205055.1. NCBI lineage: Bacteria > Bacillati > Actinomycetota > Actinomycetes > Kitasatosporales > Streptomycetaceae > Streptomyces > Streptomyces luteogriseus. The sequence goes on along the minus strand of NZ_JACHMS010000001.1, from coordinate 70,504 downwards.
GTCGATGGCCCACTTGGAGGAGATCGTCGACGAGCTGGCCGAGTTCGGGAGCACGACCACCAACCTCGTCCTCAGTCGGACGCTCCCGTTGCGCGGCCCGGGGGTGCCTCGGGTGAACACCGTCAGGTAGGCGCTGACGTTGCGCGGACGCCACTCCATCACCGGGGCCCGGCCTGGCGTCCAGCAGCGGCGAGTCGCCGCGCTGCGCGAGCGTGAACGCGACCTCACCGCCGCGATCGTCACGCACGGCCTTCTGGAACGACGTCGCCGGGCCCGAACGGCTCGATGCCCGCTCACAGCTCAAGCACGCCCTCGCACGTGAGGACGGCGAGGGCCAGGAGGCGGCGTAGCCGTGGCGGACACGCCACCCGAGCCGGAGCCGCCGCCCATCATCGTGGTCCTGCCCGACGGCCAAGAGGTCACCGGCCCGCCTCCAGGAGCGCCAGCAGGTTCCGGGCGCCTGGCTGTACAAGGTGGCCGTCCCGGCCTGGCAGGACACGCCTTCCGGGCATGTGGAGCCCGCCTGGTACGGGGTGTGGGTGCAAGCCCCCGACCATGTGGAAGCCGGTGCCCGGCGTCTCGTACGACGACGTCCCCACGAGCAGGCCGCCGCCGACGGAGCAGCAGATCCTCGGTGAGCGCCGGCCGTCGGGCTGGGTCCTGCAGAAGCTGGACGGCGGCCGCGGTCCCGGCCGGGGCGTCTTCCACGCCGTCGACTGCGAAGCACCCGCCGGGGCGCCGAAGCTGACCCTGGGCCAGGCGCCGGACGCCGCGGAGCATCCAGGGACCCGGCTGTGCTCCCTGCGCGACGCGGCCCAGGTTCAATAGCGACGAAGCTGTTGTAGTGGGCGGGGTGTTCATTGCTGAAGCGAGTGACGTCGTAGCCAGCTCCGTTGACTGGTAGGTGTATCGGTACGACCTGGAATGTGCCTGGCACTTCGGCGCTCGGCTTTCTGCGCCGGTGGTCAGCCGGTGAAGGACTCGGGGCCCCAACGGCCCCACGCGACGAAGGCGGCTAGGGCGAGGTAGATCAGGTCGCCTGCGATCGTGGCCTTCTCGCCACGGCGCAGACGCATGGCGACCGCGCAGGCGAACAGCAGAACGAGTCCGGTGGCGGCCAACGGCACCAGGGCCGGCGCGACGTCGAGCGCCGCGGGCAGGATCAGGCCGACCGCAGCCAGCAACTCGACGGCACCGATGGCCTTGAGGGCACCGGGGCTGAACTCCAGGACCCACTGCGCAGAGGAGCCCATCGCGGCCAGCTTCTCCCTCGGCACGAACACCTTGGAGCTGCCCACCAGGCAGACAGCGGCGAGCACTCCGGCAGTGATCCACAGTGCGACGTTCATCATCAACTCCCTGATCGAGGACTTCCGCACCCGAGACGAGGCAGCGACTTGGCCTGTGACATCCCGAGCCCGGTCAGCGGAGAGACGTGGCTCACACCGCGTCGTGTCACAGACGTGAGGGCCGTCTCGTCTTGGGGATGAAGGCATCGACGAACGTGGAGGAGCACACGATGGACACGCGACTGAACTACTTCGCCAGCGCGACCGCCGGCAAGGCGCTCAAGTACTTCATGTCGGTCGGCCGGGAGCTGAAGGAATCGCCGCTGCCGGCCACGACGCAGGAACTGGTGGCGCTGCGCGTGAGCCAGATCAACGGCTGCGCGGCCTGCATCGACATGCACACCAAGGAAGCCGCCGCGGCCGGCGAGAGCCCGGTGCGGCTGAACCTGATCGCGGCCTGGCGGGAAGCAACGGTCTTCACCGCGGCCGAGCGCGCCGCACTGGAGCTGGCGGAGCAGGGAACCCGGGTCGCGGACGCGGCCACCGGGGTCAGCGACGACGTGTGGGCGCGCGCCGCCCAGCACTACGACGAGGAGCAGCTCACGGCCCTCGTGCTGCTGGTCTCGTTCATGAACACGGTGAACCGACTGAACATCATCACCCAGCAGCCGGCCGGCGACTACCAGGTCGGCCAGTTCCACTGAACCGCCACCGCATCCTGGCCCAGGTCAGGCCCGCCGGGGCCAGGACGCCGTGGTCAAGGCGGGCAGGGCGGTCGCGGTACGAGCGTTGTCTGCTCCGCCCACACATCGGATGATCTTCGAAGGTGCCTCACCGGCGCGGGTCCGGACGGGCACACAGACCGCAATGGGGGAAGACTGCATGAGCAAGGTCGAGGAGTTCGAGGAGCTCCGGCCGCTGCTGTTCTCGATCGCGTACCGGATCCTGGGCAGCGTGGGCGAGGCGGAGGACGCGGTGCAGGAGACCTGGCTCCGCTACGACGCCTCGAGAACCCGGCCCGTGTCGGCCAAGGCGTTCTTGTCAGCCACGGTGACCCGGATCGCGATCGACGTGCTTCGCTCCGCCCGGGTACGGCGGGAGAAGTACGTCGGACCGTGGTTGCCCGAGCCGCTGCTGGACGATCCGTACCAGGACCCGGCCCGCGCGGCCGAGCTGGCCGACTCGGTGTCGATGGCGGCGCTGCTGCTCCTGGAGCGGCTCAGCCCGCTGGAGCGGTCGGTGTTCGTGCTGCGGGACGTCTTCGCCTTCGGCTTCGACGAGATCGCCGACGCGGTGGGGCGCTCAGAGGCGGCGTGCCGGCAGCTGCTCGTACGGGCACGCCGCCACATGCACGAGGGGCGGCCCCGGTTCGAAGCGGACCGCCAGGATCGGCAGGAACTGGCGAGGCGGTTCTTCGAGGCACTGACGCAGGGAGACGTGGACGGACTGCAGAATCTGCTGTCGGCCGACGTCCAGCTCATCGGGGACGGCGGTGGCAAGGCACCGCAGCTGGCCAGGGCCGTCGCCGGCGCCGAGGACGTGGCCAGGCTACTCGCCACCGTCTACCCGCTCATGGCCCGGATCGACATCACGTTCGAAGCGCACGAGGTCAACGGGCAGCCGGGCGCGCTCTTCCGCGACCGCGACGGCAAGATCCTCCACATCCTCGCCCTCGACACACTCGACGGGCAGATCCAGACGATCCGCGCGGTCATCAACCCCGACAAGCTCAGCCACCTCGGCCCGGTCGCCGACGCCTGGGCCGTCGACCAGGAAGTGAAGCAGACCCGTAAAACCCAGTGATCTCCCGACCAGCCTGACAGGGCAGGACCGGAGGTTTCAGTGCCGCATGCCGATGTCCTGGCGCACGGCTCGTCCTGACGTTCTCCCACGATTTGAACCGCGATACGAACCGTGATCATCCACCGCGCAAGATCGACTATCGACACACCCACGAGGGGTTCAATCATGATCCTGATTACCGGGGCCACCGGCGTCGTCGGCCGAGAAACCATCCGCCTCCTGGTCGAGGGGGGAACAAAAGTCGCCGCTGTCACCCGCGACCCGCACGCCGAATTCCCCGCGGGCACACAACTCGTCCACCCCGCGAAGGTGCCCGCCCTCGACGGCGTGGAGGCCATCATGCTCAGCCCACGTGCCGCCGGCTCCACCGCTGTCGACCTGCTGGCCCACGCCTGCGAAACGGGCGCGGCAAGAGTGGTCGTACTGTCCTCCGTGACCGTGCGGTACCCGGCCGGGCACGCACGCTTCCGGCAGCAGTTCCACGCGGTCGAGGAAATCGCCAGGGGGAGCGGCCTGGACTGGACGATCCTGCGCTGCGCCGATTTCGCCGCGAACACCCTGGCCTGGGCCGGGCAGATCCAGGCCACCGGGATCGTACGGGGGGCGTACCCGCATGCGAGGACCTCGACCGTCGACGAGCGTGACATCGCCGCGGTGGCCGCCCTCGCCCTGACCCACCCGCAGCACCGCGGTCAGACGTACCTGCTCACCGGAGAACAGTCGCTGAGCCAGCCGGAGAAGGTCGCCGCGCTCGGCGCGGCCCTCGACCGGACACTGTCGTTCGTCGAGGCCGCACCGGACGAGATCCGCCGCGGCATGCTCGCCGCCGGCCTGCCCGACGAGGTACCCGACCGGCTGCTCGGCTCGCTGGCCGACTACGCCCGCGAAGCCGGGCCCACCACCGACACCGTGCGGCGGCTGCTGGCCCGCCCGGCCCGCACGTTCGCCACCTGGGCGCAGGACCACCGCGCCGCCTTCACCGCGGGAGGACCCCGATGAGACTCACGATCGTCGCCGCCACCGGCGGTATCGGACGGCACCTGGTCGAGCAGGCGGTAGCCGGCGGGCATGACGTCACCGCCGTGGCCCGCCGCCCAAGTGACCTGCCGGACGGCGTCAGGACGGTCGCCGTCGACCTCACCCGACCCGACATGCCGACGCTCACCGCGGCGGTACGCGGCGCCGACGCCGTACTGTCCGCGCTCGGCCCGCGAAACCCGCGCGCGGACGCGGGCATCACCTCGCACGGCACCCGCGCGATCGTCGCGGCGATGCAGGCCGAGCGCGTCCGGCGGATCATCATCGTCAGCGCCGCACCCGTCGGACCGGTGCCGGTGCCTGGCCGGCCGACGCCACCCAGGCACGATCCCGGCGACGGCTTCCTCATGCGCCACCTGGGAGTCCGGTTGACCCATGCGATGTTCGGCCGGCACTACGCCGACCTCGCCGTCACCGAGCAGACCCTGCGCGACAGCGGACTGGACTGGACGGTGTCGCGCCCGCCCAAACTCACCGACAAGCCCCTGACCGGCACGTACCGGACCGCGTGGAACCGCAACATCCGGGGCGGATTCTCCGTGCCACGCGCCGACGTCGCCCACCACATGCTCGCCATGGTGAACGAGCCGGAGACCGTCGAGCAGGTCGTCGGAATCGCGACCTGACGCATACCAGCCACGCACACGACCCGGCGCGGCGACGAGAGTCGGGATGAGAGTGCGCGCGGTGCCGAGGACGGCGTCCTCAGACAAGTCGAACCGCAGCGGAAGTTCCTCCTGGCGGCTCGGACGCCTCGGAGCCCAAAAATGCGGCTTTCGCTTGCCAAAGGATTGAGACGAGGCCACGCCGAGTGCGTATCGGTTGACAAGAAGACCGTAGGCACACCTCTGCGGCCCAGCTCACCAACAGACGATATCGACCCGATCTCCCGCGTTGACCGGCCAGTTCAGCAGATCACTGGTCTGCCGGCACGGATTCCACGCAGCACTATGCGGGCCGTGGTGGCGCCCCGCTCCGGACCTGGTTGGTCGAGGAGGACTACCGATGGGATGCGACGAGGCCGAACCGATCCCGGCCCTCCACTGGGGGCGCGAGCCCGCGCAAGAAATCCAGGATTCGTTTCAGGCAGTTCTGAACGCCCTGGATGCCGCTCGCGCTGATCTTTACGCGGTGGAGGAGCACGGCCCGCCCGGAAGCCCGCTACCGTCCTTGGACCACCCCAGCGCAACAGCCGGATACGGTAGCTCCACTCATCCCGACCCGTCCCTGTCGCCACCGCAGCCACGGACGCAGGGCCTGGGGTCCCGGCCCGAACTGGTTCCGGTCAGTCCGGAAGGCCTCCTACCGTCTGCCGACCCGCCTCAACCCGCTCGGGACCGGCCAGCCGCCGAGAACGCCGTGGTCGAGCCGCTGTGGTCACGCGGTGTGCGGCAGGAGGCGGTCACGCCCCCCGACGCGGTCGCACCACCGGAGACGGGCCAGCCACCCACTGCGAGCGGCGGGGGTCCAGCGCAGGCCGAACCGCCAGCAGCTTTCCCGCCGCCCCCAGGCGCTCTGCAGGAATGTGCGCGCCGAAGGACCGACTCAACGGAGGACTCCCCCTACCAATCGCAGGCCGCGCAGCCGAGCTGCTTCGTCGCCCCTCCCTCCCACACGCCACTGCGGCCAGAACCGGTCCGCCCGCCTGAGCCGAGGGCAAGCCAAGGACATCGACGCTTCACCGACCGGCGACACAGCCGGCTCGCCGGAGTCTTCGGCCTGGGCGCCGTGAGTGGCTTGGTCCTTGCCTCTTGGCTGCTCAGCACAGGCGACTCCGCACCGGCGCCGCCTGCGTCCTTGGAGCAACCGGCCCGGCCATTGCCTGAGAATCCGGCACCTGCAGTACCGTCCCCACCGACCGGGCAACCGAACCGGCCCACTCCCGGCAACGCCTCGCTTCCCGAGATCCCGGGCACCGGGCTACTGCGCCAAGGCGACACCGGCCACGGTGTTTACGAGTTGCAGGTGCGTCTGCTCCAGATCCCTCACATCTATGACGGCGGCGCCCTCAACGGCCGTTTCGACACGGAGGTCCGGCAGGCAGTGGGCCGATTCCAGAACGCGTACGGCATCCATGGAGACGAGACCGGCGTCTACGGGGACAACACTCGACACGCCCTCATGTTGCGGACGAAATAGTCGTCAACAGCCACATGCCGCCGCGGCACGTGTACGCATGAGGTCCGTATCGAGGGAGGGCAGTTCCGGCGTCCTTCTGGGGGGGGCGGAGCGAGAGCGACATGATGGAGCTCGCGACCTGAGACTGCCGCGGCAGCGCTTAGGGCGTACGTCGGCGCGAGCATGAAGAGCATCACTGCGTACCGCAGCCGCCCTCGTCACGGCCTCCGCCATTGAATGCTCTCTCGCCTTGGTCAAGGCCAGGGGGCAGAGAGCAGCCGCCTGGACCGCGGGTAGAGCAGTTTGTCCCGGGCGGGACTGCACCAAGGCCCGGTATGACCATTTCACTCACAGCGCCCCGTGCTGTGTCGTTATCACTGGTCCTCGGGATCGAATATCGCGGCCTGCCGTGACACGCACAACCGCCATCGCGAGCCCGTCCCGTGATGGCGGTTGCGCTGTGTCTCAGTCCAGCCTGGTGATGGAGTAGGCCTCGATGGCTCGCGCTGAAATGCGGCTAGCCCCGGGGCGATCGCCTCGTAGGCGGTGCGCCAGGCGTCGTTGTCCACGCAGGAGCGTCCGATGGCCCGGTACTCCTCGGCCGAACCGACACGCAGCTGAGTCAGGGCCCGGTACTGGGCGATCGCGTTACGGCGCCCGGACAGGCATCTCGGCGGTCATCCTCATCCACCGTGTCGTCCACGGACCGTCTGCGTTACTCGAGCAACGCTTTCGCGTCGGCCGACAGGCCGACGACACTCAGCTGCGGCCCTGCCACTGAACACGACGACCGCCTCTCAAGTGCTGCGCCTGCTCGACCTGGCCCCGGGGCAGAGTCTGCTGGTCACTGGCGCGGGCGGTGGAGTCGGGGCGCACGCCGTGGAACTGGCCCACCGGCAGGGGCTGAAGGTCACCGGCCTCGGCTCCGCCGCTGACGAGAAGTTCGTCCGAGCCCGCGGCGCCGACCACCTCCTGGACCGCGGCCAGCCCCCCCGAAGTGGCCGGCTTCGACGGCGTGCTCGACGCCGCGGGTCTGGGGCAGGCCGTGCTCGCCGTCGTCCGCGACGAGGCCGCCTACGCCGGCCTGTGGCCCGGCAGCGAACCCGTCTCCGAGCGCGGCATCCGCGTCGAGGCCCTCAGCGTGCAGTCCGACGGCGCCCTGCACACGGGTGAGTGCTGGGACCCGGGCAAACGGACGAAACCTGCGACCAGAGCGCAGGCCATCGCGGCACTGCGCCAGCAGGCGTCGGCGTGCACGAAGTGCAGGCCGGACACGGCGCTCGGCATCGAGATCTAGGCGCTGCGTGGCCAGCGCCCGGACGTCCTTATCACCGCCGGCCGGCGGCACGCGCAGCGTCGGCGGGGTGCTGAGGAGGCACGCCCGGCATCGGTTGAACCAGCGGGGCCCGTGGGCCCGGAGGGTGGGTCCCGCTGCTGGTGCGGGAGTCTCCCCGGCCTACTCGCGGAGATGCTGGGTTGTCTCATGGCCCGGGATCAGGGTGTCCAGCGCCTGGTCCAGGACTGTGAGCAGGTGCTCCCGCTCCTGCGGGGTGTACAGCATGCGCAGTGCCAGGCCGTCGGACAGTGCGATGACTGCGTCAGCGACGGCCGCCGCGTGGGTTTCGTGCCCGGCTGACTCCAGCCAGGTGGCCAGTGCCTGACGGATGTCCTGGTCGACCTGTCGCCGGATCGCGGCAAGGCGGGGGTGGTGTGCCGCGTGGACGGCGAAGGCTAGTTGCGCGGTGGCCTCGGCGCGCCGCTCGGCGTCCATGGGGAGCGTGGTCAGGATCAGGTCACGCAGCGCCTGGCGCAGCGGCAATGCGGTGTTCACCTCGGCCATCCGGCGCTCGATGCGCTCACCGGCCAGCTCGGCGGCGAACGTGAGCATCTCGTCCTTGGTGCGGAAGTACTTCTGAACAGCGCCGGGGGAACGGGCCGTTGCGGCGGCCACCGTGCGCACGCTGACCTCGTCGAGGCCGCGTTCGGCGACCAGCTGGAGCAGGGCCGCACCGATCTGCCGGCGCTGTTCCTCCCTGTCGACGGTTTTGGGCATCGGTCGCACTCCCATCTTTGAGATACAGTCGTATTCTAATCTTCCGTCAGGTGACGTGCTGCACGGAGCTGAAAGGAGACAGGGGTGGATGACCGACGTGAGCCCTCCGTACCCGCTGTGCGGGTCTCGGACCTCGACCGCGACGAGGCGCTCGGTGTGCTGGCGGCAGCGCTGGCCGAGGGGCGACTCGATCCGCACGAGCACGAGATCCGATCCAAGCGCGCCCTGCGGGCGCGGACGACCGATGAACTCGCGGCGCTGACGGCCGACTTACCCGTACCGGCGCCGACCCGCTCGGAGCAGGACCGCAAAGACCTCAGGGAGTGGCTGGCCGAATGGCGCTACTGGCTCGGTGGGGCGGTGATCATGTCCGGGATCTGGGGCGCAGGCTGTGTGCAGAAGAGTGAGCTGACCTACTACTGGCCGGTCACGCCGCTGGGGGTGTGGGCGGCCGTGCTGATAGCCATCGCCATCTGGCCGCGCGACACGGACGACAGCGGTAGCGGGCGAATTCGGTGATGAGGGTTTTCGCGGTGGCGCCGGGCGGGACCAAGAGGCACGCCAGGGGCGCCGCGACGGGGCTAATCCGGGCGATGCGGGGTTTTTGCGGGTGTGGGCGAGGTGGCAGGCGGTGTTCGCTGGTGTCGGTGAACACCGTCACGGCCGAGGAGGCGACGTGTTGCTGGTCGCTCCGGAGGTAGCGGCAGCCGGTGAGCCGGGCGGCGGACGAATCACAGCGGAGCACGTCCAAGTAGCAGCAGGCTGGTTGCCGAGTCTCCGGGGGGTTTGGCCTGGAGAGCCCGTCTGAGTAACTAGGGCGGGCCCTGGGCGACTGCCCGGGCTCCGGCTGTGAGGGGTGAAGCCGGCCGTGCGGGGGGGCGAGGTGTGGCTGGGGTCCGGTGGTTGGAGGTGCAGGTTTCGCTGCTTCACCGGGCCCCAGCCATGGGACCTTGTGCCCGGGAAGGTGTTGATTACACCGTTTGCCCGGGGAGATGTCATAAGGCCGGACATGCCTGTGGCCTTTCTACATGGTGCACCCGACCTCGGCAGCCCGCGGGCCGCTGAGGACGTCGCCGCTTTCGCCCGGCAAGCCGCGGCCGCCATCGGATTCACGGAAGGGCTGGTCAAGCTCAGAATCGTCGACCGCCGCGACGCCGCGGCGTCCATGGGCCTCCTCGACGAGCTGGAGAACGACCCGCTCATCGAGCATGCGCTACAGCTCAGGGCAAAAGCGCGGGCCTGGCGGGGTTGGTTTCTGCTGCGCGGCGGTGCCGACGCCGACGCGCTCGACTGCTTGCGCGAGGCCGCGTCGCTGCTGAAGGCCGGCGGCCTCTTCCTGGAACTGCCCATCGTCGGGGTGCTGCTGGCGGAGGCGGAATGGCGCGCCGGCCACGAGGTCGCGGCCGACCGGGCCGCCGACCTGGCCCTGGAGACATCGGCCCCCAGGGCTCCCACCACGTACTGCTCAAGATCCTCACCAAGTTCCCCGCCGTGCGTCGCGCCGTAACGACGCCGAGGCCGAGGCGACACCCCGTGGCACGCAGTCGGCGGGCGCTCGCCGCCCAAGGAGCGAAGATCCAGGTCGCGGAGCGCCTGCCGGCAGTGACGGTCTCGGAGTTCGGTCGCCACGCCCTGATCGTCGACGGCGTCGAGGCCCGCCTGCGCATCAGCAAGAGCCTGGAACTGCTCTCGTACCTGAGCAGCAGACCCGGCCACGCCGCCGATCGCCCCCGGATTCTGGAGGCACCGTTCGCGCGCGACGCCCGCGCAGTGTGCTGTCGCGGGGCAGCACCGGGGTGACAGTGGTGGAGGTGCGCGAGCGCGACCGCCGTCGGCGCGAAGCCCTCGCCACTCGCCACAGCCTGGCCCACTGGCGGGAGGAGCTCCGGCTCGTGCCCGGCGCCGTGCCGCCCAGCGCCAGAGGCAACGGTGGGCATCCGCTGTCAGAGGTCGTGCCCAGTGTGAGGATGCTGAGAGGTTTCGGGGGTAAGCGCGTGGGCAGTGCACGGCGCTTCGGAAGTGAGGCGGGTCCATGGATGCTGCTGCCCAAAACGAGGGCCAGGAGCCGGTCGTCGACCGTCCGATCGCGGCCTTTGCCGCGTTCGAGGGCAGCGAGGAGATCGCCGAGGCCCGTGACATGGCCCGCGACTTCCTCACGTCTGTGCAGGCTGAGCATGGGCTGCCGGTGTCGGCGCGGGCGATGGGCATGGTGCAGCTGGTCGTGAGCGAACTGGTGACCAACGCCCGCAAATACGCGCCCGGACCGTGCCTGCTGGACTTGGAGATCAACGAAGGTGCCGTCCAGATCAGCGTGTGGGACAGCAGTACCACCCTGCCGTCGGTTCAGGCAACGAACCCGGACCGGCTCGGCCAACACGGTCTGGAAATCGTCATGGCGGTGTCCCAGACCTTCTGCGTTCACCGGGAACCGGTGGGCAAACGGATCACCGCGTCCGTCGTCCTCGCCGACGACACCGGCGGGGATGCCGCCGGCCATCGGGCCCGGTGAGGTCGGGCGGCGGCTACCCAGCGGCAGCATGAAGCCGGAAGCTTGAGGCGCGCAGCGATGACGACGGAAGCACGCAGCTCCGCAAGCTGGACGTCCCTAGATGCGACGGGAACGAGGAGTACCCCGCCCCAGATCCTCGAGGAGCGCACAAAGCAACGAGGCACAGACCGGTTGACGACCGCACTGTGGCCGGGACCGGCGTGGGTCGCAGGCGGGCGAGGACCTCGGTGCCGCGGTGGGTGGGGATGCATCTGCGGGGCCAGGCACTGGGCACGGTCGAGCGGACACACAGCCGTCCACCCCGAAAAGAGTTGACGGCTCCCGCCTGTTTTCCTAAGCGAGCCCCGTTTGCGAGGGGCCGTCTCTGTTTCGACCAGAGCCTGCTCCCGCTTGCCCAGACTGTCATCACAAGCGGCGTTTTGGCCAGCGCCTCGGGCGTGGCTCGGCACGAAACGGTCAGCGGTGATTGCGTGCGGTGGAGTGGAGGTGTTCCAGGGCGTCGAGGACGACGGTTTGGCGGTGCCAGTGCAGCCATCGGCCCACGGTGGTGCCGGTCTTCTCCAAGGCGGTGAGCTGTGTCTGGCTGAGGCCTGCCAGGGGTGTTCGTGGTGGGAGGAGATCATGCCGAGCACGTGGCCACGGCTGGTCAGGGGGAGGCTGTGGGCGGCGCGGCTGCCGGCCTGGAGGATGGCGTGGCGGGAATCGTCATCGAAGATGTCGGCTGATTCGACGTCTTTCACGGTGATCTGCTGACGCTCCTGGGCGGCCTGCGCGCACGAGGTGGTCGAATCCTGGACGAAAGCGAAGAAGTCGGTGAAATACCGGTTCAGGCCGGTGTGCTTCTCCAGGCGCAGCATCCCGTGTTCGGCGAGCTGGACGTTGCCCATATCGGTTTCGGTGACGTGCAGGACCCGCCGCAGCGCCGCCCGGAGAACCACTGCCTGACTTTCGGCCCTCGCCCCGCGCAGCGCCAGATCCGGCAGCGCGGGGGCGACGAAGCGGGCCCGGCGTGGAAACCACTGCTCGGCACCGGCGTCCGGGCCGGCGACACGCACCACGGCACCAGCGAGCGTGTGCAGCTTGATGTTGAAGCGCTGAGACGTCTGCTTCAGCAGTTCGAACCCTTCGGCGAGAACGGCCAGACGGTAGCGGTGCACCAGGATCCGCTGCGCCGGTTCGACCGCGGCCCGCGCGAGCTGCCGATTGCGCACCTCAAGTGCATCCACCGAAGTGGCGGGTACGCCCTCGCAGGGCCCGTCCGTGTGGGGACCGTTCGGCAAGGGGCCGGGCATCCCTTGGCTTCCGTCGCTCACAACGGCACCTCCTGAGGGCATAGGGACAGGACAGGACCGCAGGAGCGCACGCTTGCTCGCGACGTGTCCCGCGGTGTGCCTGTGGCCTAAGCACTCACCCTCAGCCTAAACACACAACCGCCCAGCCCGATACGGAGCTTCATCTGCTAGAAGGGGGATCGCGAGCTCCGCCACCCCGGTAATGCGATCCGCGGTCTTGGTGAGATCTTGGGCGAAGGTGAGCGGCCCGGCCTGTACCCATTGCGAGCCGCCCTGTACAGAGGCCGCAGTCGTGGCCGCCGTCATGACGCAAGCGCTCGCGGCGCGTTCACCCGTCGGCGACAGCTCAGCCGACCCCGGTACGGGTCGGCACCATCGTGGTCGAGGACACCTACGTTGATCGCCGATGCCAGTTCCTCGGGCGGTCCTCATGGGAGTTTGCGTGCAGCCGGCGCCAGCCGATTCACACCAGACTCGACAGCGGCACCTCACCGCGCCGTGGTCCGGCACGGCGCTGGTCAGGCGGTCAGGGCCTGCTCGGCGGTGGGATGCCAGCCGATGACCTCGAAGGACCTGCGAGGCCTCCTCTATTCATGACGCGATCATTACTTCACACCTTGGAGTGTCCAGGGCCAGGGCGCGCGGATCTGCCCGGATGATGAGGTATGGCGTGCGACGAAGGCCATGAGTGGTTGGAGACCTCCATCGCTGGGCTGCAGGTCCGTGCGGAAGGCGCCGCTGGGATGCGTGTGCTGGGGTGGGAAGGGGTCGTGCCGCTTTCGGTGATCAGAGCCGTCGTGGAGTGTGCGGAGCCGGCAGCCAGTTCCCTGGCTGCGCCTCCAGCAGTGCTGCCGGGGGTGAGAGGGTCACAGCACACCCAAGGCCGCCCGCCGGCCCGGCACAGGCTCAGGCCGCGTCCGTCACCGGACGGGTGGGGCCGGAACGCCGAAACGATCCGCCAGATTCTGCGGCGGGCCGGATGTACGGAGTTCAGCGACACCGAAGACGGCTTCGTCGTCGATCACGGCCCAGACGAGGAACAGCTCCGCGTGGTGTGCACGATCGGACACGGGACGGTGGTGCAGCGAGAGTTGCGGCGATACCGCCAGGCGCTCACCCAGGCGGGCATACAGGTCGTGCGCAACTCCAAGGGTCGCAATTCCTTGCTCGTGTGGACGCCAGACACCACGGCGTAGACGGCGCCTGCCGGACCGGTAGGGGTTCGTACTGGCCGCGTCTCGTCTGTGATCGCCTGGGAGCGCGCAGCGCCGTAGCCGGTGAGGTCGTGGCCTCTATCTGGGCTGTTTTCGGATCACGGCGAAGAGCGCCCGGTCTGTTGGACGCCCGGTGGCGTCGAAGGCGCGGTGCCGGCCGAGACGCTCGACGCGGCCACCTGAGCAGGTCGCGAGCAGGTACTCGCCGAGCCATTTCAACTCGACATTCGGGGACACGACTGCTGGCCTCGATGTCGGCCGCAGTTTTACCCTTCCCGGCGCCGTTCGGCGTAGCTGCCCGCGTGCCAGGGAGAACAGCGTCGACTGGCCCATGGATGATGGTCTGAAGCCCGGCTGGCATCTGTCCTGCGGGTGCGTTGAGGAGTCCCGTTCATGCGCAGTCCGTCTCGTCGGCAGGCAGTGGTCGCCGCGGTGGCCGGCGCCGCTCTAGCTGCGTCGGCGGTGATCGCGGGCGTTACCTCCGGCGGGGATTCCGTGGAGCCGTGGGAGCGGGCCGTGCGGGCCATCGAGCACGGCAAGGCCAGGAATGTCATCCTTCTGATCGGCGACGGCATGGGCGACGCGGAGATCACACTCGCCCGCAACTACACGGTCGGGGCGGGCGGCCGCCTGAACATGGACAAGTTTCCGCTCACCGGCGCCTACACCACGTACGCCGTGCACGAGGACGGCACCCCGGACTATGTGGCCGACTCCGCCGCCAGCGGCACCGCATTCGCGACCGGCCGCAAGACGATCAACGGCCGGATCTCCAAGACGCCGAACACCGACCAGGCCATTCCGACGATCCTGGAGCTGGCGCAGGACAACGACTACGCGACCGGCAATGTCACCACCGCCGATCTGACCGATGCCACCCCGGCGGTGATGGCCTCGCATGTCACCGACCGTTCCTGCAAGGGCCCGGCCGACATGGCCAAGTGCCCCACCGACACCCTTGGTGAGAAAGGGCCGGGCTCGATCGCCGAGCAGTTGGTCAACCACAAGGTGGACGTCCTCTTCGGCGGCGGGCAGCAGCGCTTCGACCAGGAGGTCACCGTCGGCAGGTACAAGGGCATGACCGTGACCGAGCAGGCGCGCATGCTCGGCTACCAGGTGGTCACCAGCAGCGCCTCGATGAAAGCCGTCACCCCCGCCAGGCCGGTGCTCGGCCTGTTCGCCGGGGACGACCTGCCGACGGAGTGGACAGGCAAGCCGGCAACGCGCGACGGCAGCGAGTGGCAGCGGTGTGTCACCTCCAACCCGAACCGCCCGCCGGGCACACCGAGCCTGGCGGACTCGACGGCAAAGGCCATCGAACTCCTCGAGGCCAGGCAACAGCGGCGGGGCAGCGGGCAGAGCTTCTTCCTGCAGGTGGAGGGCGCTTCCATCGACAAACGCGATCATGCCGCCGACCCGTGCGGGCAGATCGGCGAGACGGTGGCCTTCGACCGCGCGGTCAAGGTGGCCCGCGACTATGCGGCCAAGCACCCCGACACCCTGGTGGTGACCACCGCCGACCACGGCCACACCAGCCAGATCGTCCCGCTGGAGGCCACCCCGCCCGGCCTCTCCGCAACCCTGATCACCGGCGAGGACCGGCAGATGAAGGTCAACTACTCGACCAACACCCCCAGCCAGACCCAGGAGCACACGGGTACTCAGGTCCGCATCGCCGCCCAGGGACCGCAGGCCTACCGGGTCCTCGGCGTCACCGACCAGACAGACCTCTTCACCACCCTGCGCGATGCCATGCGCCTGCACTGATCACACGCTGACGCTGGAGGGGGCGGTGGCTGGTGTACCGGGCGCTGGCTGACCTGGTGTGTTGCTGGTCTTTGAGAAGCGGGGTGCGTGGTTCGAATGGGGAGGCCGGGATGTGTGAGCTGGGGTTATGGGTTCTGCATGCTGGATGGGTGGTTAGCGGCCTTGGGTGGGGCGGTGGTGTCCATGACCTCGAGACCGGGTTCTGCGATGCGCTGTTCGCCGATCTACATGCCCCTACCGACGGCTCCGCCTGGCCCGGGGTTCACGGCCGAGGGGGAAACACTCCTACGAGGGACTCGATCTGCTGATTCACCCCGATACCGAGCCGAGGCCAACGGCCTTTGCGCACGCCTGCGCCCTGGTCGCAGGCCTCGGCGGCCAGGGCGCCATCTAGGTAGCGCAGCCCACGTAGTACGGGCCACGGACATTCGTCCGGTAGGCCTCGGTCGCATCCATATGAGTGGGCAGCGCTGGGGGAGTCTCCTGCCGATGCGGCGGCTTCTCGTCGATGGTCCACTTGCCGGGAGGTGAGTCCTGGTCGCGGAAGTCCAACCGTGCGGGGAAGGGCAGTGTGTACGTGCCGCCGCCTTTCTGTGCCGTGCTGAAGCCGGCCAACGTCCAGCCGTGACAGGCGGGCACGAGGCCGACCTTGATGTAATACCCGTCGCTGAACGTGATTGTCGCTTCGTCGATGTCGAAAGAGTTCCGGTTGAAGACGTTGAGGACCTGCGGGTTCGTGTAATTCTGTTGCCAGAAACCGACTCTTTTCGCGCCTCCCTGCCGCTCGGACTCCTGGGCAGCGCTCTGTGCCTTCCGAGATTGCTGGTAGCTCAGGAGTGAGACGACCAATGCAAGGATGGCGACGAACACGGACAGCCAATCGGCACGAGAGCCCCGCATCAAGCGCCGTCGCGACCTGTTGTCGTTCTGCTGGCGTTCATTGGGCGACCCGGCTGCGTCAGTCATGGTTCATGCTGGGCACGGTCCCGCCGACCGCGCCGCTCGAGCTGCGCTGTTAGAGCGGGGACCCGCTTGCCCGAGTCCTAGCACTCACCAGTGTGTACGGCGACGATGTTGTTGCGGTCCAGGCCGGAGCGGCGCCCGGGAAGGGCTTCGGCAGCGATGGCCTGCAGGTACAGCAGCTCAGCACCTTCACGCGCGCCACAGGCCTCCTCCCGGGAAGAGGACACCTATCAGGCTCAGTCGCCGGTACACCTGCGGGCCCGACGCCGCGGAACGATATCCCCACGAACGCCGAGATGCGCGGTGGTCTGGTAGAGGTCCTTGGCCAGTGGCTCTCAGGCGGATGGAGTTGTTGGCGAAGATGAGGCCCGACAGCCTGCGTCGAGCGTGACCGCTTCTCGCTCTTGCCGCGTGCGTGCGGCCTGCCGGTTGTCAGTGGCGCGTCCTACTGTCCCTTTGCTGGGATTTTCACGGCAGAAGGGCGGTTGTAGGTGGTCAATATTGTCTGGCACACGAAGTTGCGGATCTATCTGGACCTGGCCCGAGACGATCTGGGGCATCCGGAGTTGCCGGATCTGTGGGTGACCGTCTACCGCACGGACCGGCTGTATGCCGCGCGTGGTGTGCCGGTTGCCGAGCGGGATCTGCAGTGCGGCGGTGTGTGCCAGGAGGCGGGGGTGGAGGCCTGGATGCATTTGCGGCTGCGTGCGGGGCGCCGGGAAGCCGTCCATGAGAAGGCCGAGGACGAGGACCGTCACACCCTGCCCATGAGTACGGACCGCCCGTTCGGCGCACAGGAGACAGGCGCCAGCGAGCAGCAACTGCGCGACCTCGCCGGGAGCCTCGGCGAGGTCGCCGACTGACCCGACGAACCGAAAGCGGATCAGCGCATGCTCGCCCCCACCGCCGCGTGTCCCGCGTACCGTGGCGAGGAGACCCCCGCCTGGAGGAGCCATGAGCGCCCAGCCTGACCACGCGCCCGTCCCGCCGACCCCGCCCGCTCCGGCCGCGGCCGCGCAGCTGCTCGCCCAGCTCCGCGAGAGCAGCCGCGCCAGCACGTGGGTGCCCGCCTTCGAGCATGACTGGGCACGGGCGCTGGAGGACTCCCGGCACAGCTACAGCCTCAGCCCGCTCCATCACGTCGTGCGCACCTGGCAGGCCCGCCTCGCCGCCGCCCCGGCCCTGGAGGCCTTCCTCGTCGGCGGCTGCGACGACTCCGACGGCGTCGACCTGGCCGACGTCCCCGGCACCCGCCCGTGAGCGGTACGCCCTGGCTCGCACGTCTGTCACCGAAAGCCCTGGCCGTTGTAGAGGAGCTGCCCGGGCACGCCCGGGAGATGGTCCGCGACGTGCTGGACATTGCCGGCCGCGATCCGTGGTCCTTCCCGCCCTTCGACGCACGGGACCCAGAGGGCGAGGACGTCCGCTCCGCCTCGGTCGGACAGATCACCGCCGTGTCCTGGATCAACCGCCCGGCGGGCCGCCTGTACGTCATCGACATCGTCTGGCTTGGCTGACACCACACTCCGGACCGGCCACCGCTTGGTCTTGCTGGGGGGCTGGGCCGCGTCCTGCTGTCACCGGCCGATCTTGTCCAACTCGGTGAGCTCCTCGTCGGAGAGCGGGAGCCCGCGCCGGCGCCATTCTCGCGCAGGTGCTCCACCGGCGAGGTGCCGGGAATCAGGATGCTCGGGGACCGCCGCAGCAACCAGGCCAGGGCGACCGGCATCGGCGTCGCATCCAGCCGGGTGGCTGCCGCCCTCAGGTCCCGCACCCGCGCGCGGGCTTCATCGTTGGTCCCGGAGGGGGCGGCGTGCGCCTCTGTCGTGAGGAAAGGGCGCGTGATGGTTTCGGATCGCAGGAGTGCTTACAGCCGTATCACCCAGGTCGCGGTCCACCTGCCTGACGGCCGCCAGAGCGCGCGAGCCATCGAGGACCGGCTGCGCGAACACAGCCCTGGTGTACGGGTTCCGGTCGGCTTGCTGTCCAGGCTCTACGGGCTGGAAGAACGCGTCGTCGCCGCGGACGGCGACGTGCCCTCCGGCCTCGCCTGCCATGCCGTCAGCCGTGTCCTGGCCCAGGCATGCCTCGAACCTGGTGAAGTCGACCTGCTGATGTTCGCCGCTGTCAGCGCCGATGTCCAGGAACCCGCCAACGCCCACATCGTCGCCGCCCGGACGGGGCTGTCCTGTCCGGTCTTCGACGTCTCCAACGCCTGCAACAGCGTCCTGAACGCCCTGGAGGTCGCGGACGCTTTCATCCGCGCCGGCCGTTACCGTCGGATCCTGATCGCGTGCGGGGAAACCCTCAGCCGCCTCAGCCGATGGAGCCTGACTCCCACCACCCTGCGGACCGGGCTAGCGTCCCTGACCGGCGGGGACATGGGCGCCGCCCTGCTCGTCGAAGCCTCCCCCCGGCCGGGCATCATCGCCCAGACGTTCATGGCGAACTCCGCGGGTTGGCCGGCCGCCACCCTCTTCAACCCCCACCACGCCCCCAGCGGCCCGTCGGGACTGCACATCGACTCCGAAAAGCTCCTCGCCTCCTTCCTCGGTATCGACACCCGCGCCGCACAGTGGCTGAAGGAACAGCACACCGACCCGAACGAACTCGGCCTGATCTGTCTCCACCAGCCGTCCGTCCCCTTCGTCCGTACCTTCTGCGAACGCCTCAGCATCCAGCCCGACACGGTCGTGCCCACCTTCCACCGCACCGGCAACATGGGCGCAGCCACCCTCCCCCTCCAACTCGCCCACGCCGCCGACCAAGGCCGGCTCCGCCCGGGCACACAGGTGGTCCTGTTCGGCATGGCCAGCGGCGCCAGCGGCGGCGTGATGCTGATCAGCTGGTAGGCAGAGTGGCGCGCACACTCGCACTCGAGACACCGGTCGGCCAGAGCGGCTCTGCTCAGCGCGTGCTCCATTGAGGGCTCCGGCCGAATTCTTGTGATCCATGTCCCGCTTGTACTGCGGTGGTGCTCCCGCGCTTGGTGGCGCTACTCGCTCAGAAACCGGCCCAGTGCACTGGAAACCCCTCGAGACAAGCGTTCTGGGCGTGTCGAGACGGTAAGCGAGCTCGGGCCGGGGCTTTTGATCTGGTCTTCACATAGCGTTCGACGGTGCGCTAGCTGATGCCGAGCAGCTCGGCCACGCGCCGGGTGCTGCCGGACCAGGTAGCGCATCTGCGCCCCCAGGGACTTTCGGTGCCGACGCCGAGGCCACGGGCAGGGACCGCCCCCGGCGCCTCTGACCCGGTCAGCGCGACCATCGCCGCCACCGCGGCCGCCGTGTCCTTGACGGCTCTGACTCGGTGCCCTCCCACTTTCCGGTCCCCTCCTTGCAGACGTCTGTCCTCGTCTGCTCTACGCGGCGGGAGGGTGGGTCCGCCGCAGGGTTTCGGCGCGTGCCGCTGCGGCGGCTTTTGCCGATCCCATCATGTGACGAGGATCTGACCATCTAGTCGTTCTTAGGCTGCCGCCGTGACCGAACAGCTGGTGGTGAACGGAACCGGGGCGGGCTGGACCTCTGTGGTCGCCGGGAATCTGCGGTGGATTGAGGAACTGCTCGACAGTCTCGGCCTCCCGGCCGAGCGCTCCGACGAGCTGCGCGCCCGCCTCACAGCGGTTCGGGCCCGCGCGGCCGACCCGCAGTTGCGGGTGGCGGTGTTCGGCGAGGCATCCTCTGGCAAGAGCACGCTGCTCAATGCCTTCCTGCGACGCCGGCTGCTGCCCTCCTCCGCCCTGGTGACGACGCGTACGACCACGTCGCTGGAGTGCCTCGGGGGCGCCGAGGGCCTGACGGTGAGGACAATTGACGACACCGTCCTTGAGTGGCCGTCCGCGCCGTTCGCCCGGTGGGCGGGGCTGAAGTCCGGGCCGGGCACCATGGAGCGCGCGTTGGAGCGGGTGCTGACCACGGAACTCGCCGAGGACGTCAGCGGGCTGTGGGTGCACTCGCCGGCCCGGCTGCTCGGCGGCGGCCTCACGGTGATCGATACCCCTGGGTTCAGCGTCACCGAGCGGGGACACCGGGAGCTGGCCGAGGCGGCGGCGCGGCAGGCGGACCTGGCGCTGGTGGTGGTGCCCACCGTCGCGGCGATGTCGCTGACTTTGGCGGACTTCCTGACCGGGCCGCTGCGGGACCATCATGACCGGTGCGCGTTCGTGCTCACCAAGATCGACTTACTGGACGAGGAGGAACGCGCCGAAGCTGTCGAGGTGGCCGAGCGCCGGCTGCGGGATCTGGGATGCGCCGATCCGCTGCTGCTGCCCTGCGCCCCGGGAAAGGCACTTGGCGAGGTCACCGGCGGCGGCCGCGAGCGGGACGGGGCCGGTCATCTCGCGGTGTTCGAGCGGGTGGAGGCGCGGATCGCGCGGCTGGCCGCCGACAGCCGTCAGTCCGCCATCGCCGCCACGGTGCTCGGGCTGCTCTCGGAGCTGCTGTCGGCGGTGGAGGAGACCGCCGAGGCCCGACGCACCGCGCTCGCTCGTGGCGAGCGCGAACTGGCGGCCCTGACGCTGCCGGACCTCACCGCTGTTCTCGACTCCTGGTCCGCGCGCACGCTGGACCGCACCCGGGCCGAGATGAACGCCGCCACGATCGGGATGTCCGGCACGTCCCGTACCAAGCTCGACAGTAAAGTCGGCGACGCCGTGGCGGGCGAGAAGATCAACGACCTGGCCGCCGCCGCTCAGGAGGTGTCCCGCCTGGTCCGGCGCCACCTGCGGCGGCACGCCGAGCGCGTCGTCCAGAAGGCCGCGCGCCGAGCCGGTGAACTGCTGACCACCGCCGCCGACGAACTCGCCCGGGACTTCACGGCCCAATACAGCGCCCTAGCCGGACTGGCCGGCGAGTCCCGGACCGCTCCCCCCGTGCCCTCGGTGGCGTGGCCGGAACTCCCCGCCCCAGACATGTCCGGCATCGACCAGGCACTCACCGCGATCGGCGCCCGGCTGACCTCCGGCGACAACTGGCGCACCGGCGGTGGGGCGATGGCCGGTGCCCTGGCCGGCAGTCTGGTCGCCCCCGTCATCGGCACCGTCATCGGCGGCGCGCTCGGCGCGCTCATCGGGCGACGCGGCGCCGACGCGACCCGGGAGCAGTTCCTGCGGCAGGCCCGCCCGGTCATCACCGCCGCGCACGAGGAGATCGCTGCCCTCGCCGCCGCCTGCCTGCCGCGCGTCCAGGAAGAGCTCGCCGAGAGCGTCGCCGCGCTTCGCCGACGGTACGACGACGAGTGGCGTGACGAGATCACCCGCCTCACCGAGGCCCACGACCGGCGGCGCGCCGAACTGGCCGTCGGCATCGCCCGCGTCGAGAAGACCGCGGCCGCCGCCCGGCGACGTCGCGACGAGGTCGCCGCCCTGCGCCGGGCGACGGGCCGGACCGTCCCCGAGCCAGAGGAGTCATGACACGTGAGCAGCACATCCCCGCCCTCGGCGGGCGCACCGCCCAAGGGCGCGTCCGTCGTCCCCACCCCCCAAATCGCCACCGTCACGCCCGACTGGCTGCGGGAGGCGCGCCGGCTCGCCGAGGACCACGGTCAGGAGCACATCCGCGAGGCGCTTGACCTGCTGGCCGCCGGGCGTGGTCGGCCCGCGTTCCGGATCGCCGTGGTGGGCGAGTTCAACCGCGGCAAGTCCACCCTGATCAACCGGCTCCTGGGCCGGGATCTGCTGCCGACCGGTCCGCTCCCGGTCACACGGGCACCGGTGGTGATCCGGGCCTGTGACGAGGAGGGACTGATACTCGGCCGGCCGGACGGCCGCCGCGAACTGCGCAAGCTCGACGACGACGGCATCTGGGACGGGCTGACCGGCACCCCGGCGGAACCGGAACCGGGTGCTCTCGCCGGGGCCCCGGAGCCCGAGGTGACTCTGGCGGTGGCCGACGACTGGCTTGCCGGTCTGGACGCCGAGCTCGTGGACACGCCGGGGGTCAACTCCGGTACCGAGGAACAGTTCGAGCAGGTGCGCCGGACCGCGGCCGGCAGCGACGCCGTGCTGTTCGTGGTCTCCGCCCTCTCGCCGATGAGCATCACGGAGCGGCGCCTCCTGGAGGAGGAGGTGCTGTGCCGGCACGTTCCCTTCGTGGCCGTCGTCGTAACCATGCTGGACCTGGTGGACGGCGACGACCGCGAGGAGTCCGTACGGGACCTCGGCAAGCGGGTCGCGGACCTGGGCGGGCTGCCCGTGCTCACCGCCCCGGTGCCCGGCGGCGGAGAGCCCGAACTGGCCGCCCTGCGTGGTCTGGTGGAGGGATACGCGCGGGACAGCGAACGGGCCTTGTGGCGTGACCGGGGCATCGCGGCGCAGGTGGCGGACCACTGCGAGGCGATGGCCCGGATCGCCACCGAGGCCGAGGCGGTCGGCCGGCTCCCGGAGGAGGAGGCCGCGGAGCGGGCCAGGACGGAGCGGGCGCTGCAGGAGAGCGAGGGCCGGCAGTGGGAGCAGCTCCGGGTGGATCTGACGAGCCGGCAGCTTCATCTGTGCACCCGGCTGCGTGAGCACGTCCAGAAGGGGCGCGACGGCATCATCGAGCGGCTGCGTTGGGACCTGGAGCGCGCCTCCGACCCGGGCACCTGGTGGGGGCGCGACCTTCCCGTCCGGCTGGGGCAGGAACTGTCGCTGCTGGCCAGGAGCTGCGAACGCACGGTCCTGCTGCCGGGCATGGCGGCGGACACCGACTGGCTGGACGGGGAAGTGGCGCGCAGGCTGCCGGGTGCGGCGCGCAGCCCGCTGCCCGGGACACTGGAGCTGACCACCGAGCCGGAGATTGCCGGTGAGGTCTCGAGCCTGTCCAGGACCCGCCTGATCACTCGGCTGGGCGCCCAGGGCGGTTCGATCCTCGGACTGCTGATCGCCACGGCCCGCCAGAGCCAGAGCGGCCGTGCGGACTCGGGTCCGTCCGGCCCGCCGCCGATGCTCTACGGCAGTGTCCTCAGCCTGGTCGGCGGGCTGCTGGCCGAGGCCTACGTCAGGAACGCCGCCGAGGAACAGCGCCGCGAGGTCGACGCCGTCCTGGTGCGGGCGGTCGACGAGAGCGCGGGGGTCTTCCAGCGCCGGGCCGTCGATGCGCTCGGTGATGTCTACGCGGATGTGTTCGCCCGGCTCCGCGAGTCCCACCGGGCCTGGGCGGATGCCCGGCGGGCGGCGGTTGAGTCGGCATCGGCGTCCGGCACGGACTGGGCCCGCCTGGCGAGCGACGCGGCGGAGCTGGCCACCCACATCCGGTCCGTACTCGCCTCGGCGTGCAGGGACGAGGAGGAAGAGCGATGAACAAGGAAGAGGACGGCCTAACCATGACCAGCGAAGAGAGCGGGTACGCGGCCGCCGACGAACAGCGGCTGAGGCTGGCCGAGATGTGCCGCCGGATGGAGAAGGCCGCCGAGCAGATCGGCAACAACGGCGCCGTCAAGGCGGTGACGGCACTGCTCGAACGGATCGAGAACGAGGCCTTCCACGTGATGGTGGTCGGCGACTTCAACCGCGGGAAGTCCACTTTCCTCAATGCCCTGCTGGGAGACCGTGTGCTGCCGGTCAAGGCGATCGCCGCGACCGCCGTCATCACCGAGGTCAGGTTCGGCGAGTCGCCGGCCGCGCTGCTGTGGACCGAGGACGCGGTCGAACCGGAGGCCGTGGACCCGGGCCGGCTCGTCGAACTCATCACGGTGAACAACACAGCGGGCGGCGAGCGCAGCCCGTATGTCAAGGCCGAGCTGGTCTGGCCGCTGGAACTGTGCCGCCACAACGTCGTACTGATCGACTCGCCCGGTCTGAACGCCTACCAGAGCCACAACGAGATCACGGTCACGCATCTCGGCAAGGCGGACGCGGTGATCTTCCTGCAGCACGCGATCGCCCCGATGAGCATCAGTGAGTCCGATTTCCTGAAGACGAGCCTGAGCGCGCACGACCCGTTCTTCGTGTTCACCTACTTCGACGCCATCGACGACCACGAGCGTGACGACGTCGTTGCCGCCGCCCGGCGACGCATCACCGATCTGCGCGGAGAGGACCGCGACCGGAACCGGTTCTTCTTCGTCGACGCCAAGTCGGCGCTGCGGGCCCGGACGGCCGAGGACGATGAGGCGTTCCGACGCTCCGGAGTGGACGCGGTGGAGTGGGAACTGGAACGGTACCTCTCCACCGAGCGGCACAAGGTCAAGCTGCTGACCCCGGCCCGCTCCCTGGACGGCATCGCACAGGAACTGCGCCGCAACATCCCCTCCGAGCTGAGCATGCTCGAGGCGGAGAGCGATGATCTGGAACGACGCTGGGCCGCCGCCCAGCAGCCGCTCAGGGACCTGCAGGCGCAGGCGCAGCAGATCACCCTGGAGATCCGCAATCAGACCCGGGTGCTGCAGGACCGGGTTCAGACCCTGCTCGGGGGCTTCCTCGCAGCCGCGGCCGACGAGGCGCCCGTGATCGCGCAGGATGTCGAGATCACCACCAAGCTCGGCCTGAACCCCCTGAAGGCCAAGGAGCGCGCGAAGCAGGTGGCGGAGGAGATCGCCGCCGGTACGGTGAAGGCCTTGGAGGAGAAGGTCGCCCTCTGGGTGACCGAGTCGCTGGCGCCCGTGATCGAGCTGGACCTGGAGCAGCTTGCCGAGCGGATGAACGCCGAACTGACCTCCTTCGAAGCGGCCCTGGAGAAACTGCGAGTCGACCTGCACGGGAACAGCGGGACGCTGGTCCCGGCCGAAGGGCGGGAGAGCGAGCCACTGATCCGGTTCCTGACGGGTGCGGTCGGACTCTGGTTCAGCGGGCCGGCGGGTGCCCTGGTCGGAGTGCGGTTCGGGCCGAAGGAGGCGTTGCGCACCGTCCTGCCGGCTCTCGGCATCCTGTTGGCCTGGATGGCCACCCCGTTCGGATTGCCGACGCTCCTCGCCGCCTGGATCGCACAGGGCATTTTCCAGGGCGGCAGCGCCGGTGACCGGGTGGAGAAGAAGATGCGGGAGGAGATCGGCCGCGCGATGGCCAGCGAGCTGCGGCTGGCGGCCCCCAAGGAGGCCCAGAAGGCCGCCCGCGCCTTCGCCGCGGAGAGCGTGGAGCCCATCCGGAAGGAGATCACCCAGGGCATGGCCTCCCGCATCGAGGAGCTCACCCGCAGTGTGGACTCCGCCCGGGAGGCCTTGGACCAGGGCGAGGAGGCGGTCGAACGGCGCCGTGGCGAACTGACCCGGCTGGACGAACTGCTGAACCGCGCCGGTGACGAGATCGGTGACCTGGTCGCCGAATTGACGAGGATGTGATGGCCCGTTACCGCAGGCGGCTGTGTCTGGCCGTCGACCTGCGTCACTACAGCCGTGGTGGCTACCGTGCCCAGGAGGACGCGCAGTACCGGCTCCGGCTCGTGGTCGAACACGCGCTGCGCCGGGCCCGGGTGCTGCGTGTCCGTGCCCAGCAGCAGGTGCAGGGGGACGGCCAGATGGTCGTCTTCCCGGCCAGGATCGATGCGGTGCGCGTGGTCCCGGCACTGGTCCTCGGCCTGCGGGACGGCCTCTACCAGGCGAATCGCACGCCCGGTTCGTTCGGCCGGATGCGGATGCGGGCGGCTCTCGCGCTGGGGTCGGTCTCGCGGGCCGACCGGGGGTATCTGGGCGACTCCGTGGTGCTGGTCAACCGGCTGGTTGACTCCGACGGGCTGCGCGACGTCCTTGAGGAGGAGGCGGGCAGCGACCTGGCGCTGGCCGTGCCGGACGAGATGTACCGGGACGTCATCCTGCCCGACGGGCTCGGTCTGGCCACCGAGTTCCGCCGGATCGACGTGGCCGTCGTGAAGAAGGACTTCGCGTGCGGCGCCTGGCTGCACGTGCCGCCCTCGGCTCCGGTCCCGGACCGCCGGGCGGAGCCGGTGATCTGGGGGCATTCACCGACGCGTACGGCGATGCGCGAGTTCGTCGTGCCGGCGCTCGGGGCCGCCCATCTGGCGGCCGCGGCGGTCTCGCACAGCCAGACGCTGCGGGAGTGGGTGCTCCCGGGCTGCGCCACGGGCGGGTCGTACGAGGGTGGGGACGGCGACTTCGACGGCCCGGACGAGACCGAACCGCGCGACGGCCACCGCGTCGACGCCCACCACCCGGGGCGGCACCCGCCAGGTGCCCATCCTGGGAGCGGGCATCACGGGAGCGGTTACCACGCGGACGTCAGGCTCCCCGGTCCTCATCCCACCACCCCGCATCATGGGGGCCCGCCCCACCCCGGCCCTCACGGCGTCGACCCGCACCATTACGACGCGTATCACGCCGACTCGCATGCCCAGGACGCGCACTACGCCGCGCCGCATGACCAGGACGGCCATGACGCCGACGTGTACCACGCCGACCCGTACCACCCGGACCCCTACCATCCGGACCCCCATCACGATGATCCGGTCCACCACGACCCCGGGCACCACTTCCACGACAACCACCCCTTCCACCACGACGGACACTGAGTGATGGCCGAACATGACGCGGCTGCCCGGGAACTGGCGGCGGCGGTTGCCGCGATGGCGTCGTTCCAGCAGGTCACACAGCAGGCGGATGCCAAGGCGGGGGCCCTGGTCCCGGTGCACGTGGGGCTCGCGGCCGTGGTGTCCGCGCAGGTCGGGTCGGTCGGTGCTCCGGCGCCGACCGACCTGCCGGCCGCACTGTTCTGGCTGGCGTTCCTCGCCTACGTCCTCACCTTCACCGTGTCCGGCTACCTGCTGGTGCAGGTGATCCGGCCGCGTAAGGGGCGACATTCGGAGCCGAACAGGTATTCCCTGGACGCGGCGGACCACGCGGGGGCCGACAACGGGCGGCTGACGGCTCAGGCATGGGCGACGGCCCACGCCATCGCGAGGATCGTCGCCCTGAAGAACGACTACACGACCCGTGCTGTCGGCTGGGTGGGTGCGATGGTCCTCGCGGCGATCCTGTGGTTGGTGTCCGCGGGGACCACCCGGTGAGCGGTGTCCGCGTCGGTCGCGGCGATCCGGGAGAGTTCGGGCACATCCCTGACCAGGACACGGCGGTAGCCGGTCTCGATGATGCCCTGCTGACGAAGGGAGCGCAGTACCCGGTGCACGCTCGGTTCTGAGGCGCCGACCAGCTCCGCCAGCTCCGGCTGGGTCAGCGACACCCCGATCGAGACCCCGGTGGCGCAGGGCTGCCCGTACGCCCGCGCCAGTTCCTGCAGGACACGGGCCACTCGTGTCTCCACCGGGCAGCTGCCGAAATCCTGGCGCCGCCGGGTGGCCCAGCGCAGCTTCCCGGCCACCGCACACATGACGGCCCGCGCCGACTCCTCGTATGACGCGAGGAAGTCCAGGAACTGCTGGCGTCCTATCAGCTTGGCGCTGCCGGTAACGGCGGCTACGACAGTGGCCACCCGGGGCTGCGCGTCGAAACAGGCCAGCTCGCCGACGAGGTCACCGCCGGCCCGGACCGCAAGGAGCGCCTCCCGGTCGTCCTTGGTCCTGGCCAGCACCTTGTACCAGCCACTCAGCAGGAGGAACACGTGTGAGCCGTACTCGCCCTCCCGCAGCAGCCGCTCGCCCCGTTCGAAGCGCACCGGCCGTCCCAGCCGGACTATCTGCTCGCGGGCCTCCACGGACAGTCCGCCTAGAAGACTCGCCGCCGGCCAGTGACCGTGCCCCGGCCGTCGAGCGGATCCGCCGCCCCCCAGAGGTAACCCCATGCACGGAACCCTTCGAATTGCTGTTCGTTTCAGCGGAGATGCCACCTGTTGGCCCATTATGTTCGGCCCGGTAGGCGTCGGTCGGCAGAACCCCTGTTTTGCTGTCGCGCTCGGTTTTTGTGCTGTCGCTCTCGGTCCGCACACGGAGCGAATATATCTATGTTTGCGATTTAACGGTCATCTCAGGAAACGAGTCGCAATCCTTGCCAGTCTCATGGGCGTTGGTCTCAGTCGAACGTGAGGTGAAGAGTTGGGCGTTGACCTTCCGCCACTGGACGGTGTGCACCGGTTGACGGGCGCGCTGGACGCGCTGGCGTCGTCCCCGGTGGACAGGCGTAAACCGCCGGTGGTCGTGTTCGAGGACGGCTCCGGGCTGGGAACAAGGTACGTCAACGCGTATCGAAAGCGGCTCAGGGGCCAGGACGGAAAGGGCATCGTCCCGCACGCAGTCGTGGGCCGGGACATCCTCGATCACGCGGTTGACGACCCTGAACCCGAGCCCGACGTCGTGCTGATGGACAAGATCGCAGAGCAGTTCGACAGCACGATGCCTCCGCTCACCCGGGGTGACGCCGGGCTCCCTCTGCCCACCTACTGGGTCTGCCGCACGGTGCTGGACACCGACGTCGGCGTGGGGCTGCCCCATCAGCAGCGCAAGATCCTAGTCAGGGCGCTGTACGAGGAGTGGCAGGAACGCACGCCGGGGTTGCCCCAGTTGCGCGAGCTCGTGAACGCGGACGGCGTGATGCAGAAGCTGGGGATCTTCTTCATTCTCCTCGTCGCCCTGCCCACACAGTGGTTCTACGGCTGGTGGCTGAACCGGACGAAGCGGTTTCGGTGGTTCGCCCAGCAGGTGGGCCGTGCCAACGTCCCCGCCCTTGGGTTTTTTGATGCGGCCGTGCACCTAGGGGTTCAAGGGGCCCTGCGGCACAACGCGGCGCTGCGACAGAGCCTGCTGCTCGAAGCGCTCGCCATGGATCTGACCCGGGCGACCGGACGGGGGCTGTTCAACCCGCGCCGACGTCGCCGGATCTGGCCCTTCACCGTGCTGCTGCCGCACACCGGCGACACCGAGGGCGCGCCCGCCCAGCGTCTGCTTGACGCCTTCCTTGCACTGCGGACGAGAGAGCGTGACACCTGGCCGCGGCGGCTGCGGCGTCGCGCGGTGCCGATGCTGTTCATCGCGGCCAGTCCGGTACCGGCTCCGGACGGCGTCGCGGACTCGCAGGACGCCGCCGACGGCGACTCCGAGGGAAGTGCCCGGTCGGCCCAGCAGGGCGCCAACGCACTGCAGGAGCTGCTGGCGGGCAAAGCCCTGCCGCCCGGAACCGAGCGGGACGGGCAGCTGACGGTCGCCCTGGGGGGACCGGCAAGGGCGGCCGTCCGTGACTGGCTGGAGCGCTACATGGCCGTGCCGGTGCGCCGGGTGAGCGGCTGGTCCGCCTACGCGGGCTGGCTGACGACCATGGTGCTGCTGGGCGCGTTGATTTCCCTGGGCTTCGTTCTGAAACCGGATCCGGACCCTCCGTGCCGGGACTCCTGGACGGCAGCAGGCGTGCGCGTCGGAGTCGACACCGAGAAGCCGCGTGCACAGGACGCCTGTTACTTCACACGCTCGGCCGACCAGAAGCTCCTGCGTGATCTTCAGGACCGCGTCCGGCGTCAGAACGCTGCCGTGGAACGCCACGGCAGCCCGTACGCCACCGTCGTCTTCCTCGCTCCGCTGACCGCCGACCCGAAAGGGGGGAGCGGACAGCTCACTCCGCCGGGAGTGCTGCAACTGCGCGGTGCCGTGCAGGCCATGGAGCGCTACAACGAGCAGGCACTCGAGTTCGACTCGACCAAGCCCGGCCTGCGGATGCTGGTCGCCAACGTGGGCTACGCCTATCGGCAGGCCCCCACCGTCGTGAAGCGGGTGAACGAGCTGGCGGCCGACGACCCGACCATCACCGCGGTGATCGGCATCGCTCAGAGCCGGGACGAGTCCGTCAAGGCGATCAACCAGCTGTCGGCAGACCTGCCCGTCATTGGGGCCTCGGTCACCGGCGACTTCATGACCACCGAGGCGCCGCACTACTTCCAGACACAGCCGACCAGCCGCCACATGGCGCGGGCCCTGGCGCGGCGCGTCGTCGAACTGCGGCGGGTGAAGGCTCTCGTCATCTACGACGACCGCGACCGCTACAGCACCAACCTGAAGAAGGACTTGGACGAGGAGTTGCGCACGCGGCACGTCACCCTTCAGCCTCCCGCCATCATCCGCGACTCACCCCGGGAACAGTTCGGTGTCCAGGACCGGCTGGACGAGCTCGCCGCCAGGATCTGCACACTGGGCAGGACCGACGGGATCACGCTGTACGCGGCCCGCGGCAACGCGCTGCCCCGGGTCCTCAACGCCGTACAGGGCCGGTGCGGTGCCGGCGAGGTGCGGGAGTTCCCGTTCCTCACCGCTGACGCCAACGTCCTGATCGAGTACCCGGAGCTGCGCAAGTCCGCCAGCCTGGAGACGTTCACAGCGGTCGACCTGACGTATGTGGCGTTCTCCACCGACCGGCACAGCGACAGAGACTCGGGGCGAGACGCGTTCCGTGCGGCCGCGGCCGCGATCGGCCGGGTCTGGAATCCGGAGAACCCGCCGCGCGCCTCCAACGTCCTGCAGCAGCTGCTCTCCGGCATCGAGGTCCAGGACAACATCGACAACCGCCGTCCGTTCACCATCCCGCCCGACACCCGAGTCCCGGCCGGTCGCCCGCTCTACCTGTGCACCGTGCGCCACGTCATCCATGCCGCCCCTTCGTGCCGGAAGGTGAACGGAGAGCCGTAGTGGTGCGCGTGCCGTCACCGAACCGGGGCGACGCCGTGGCGGCGCTGGCGGTGGGTGAAACCAGTCTGAGGTCGACACGGAGGATGCCGAGGCGATTGCGGCGTCTGACGCGGCGCTGCGCGACTTCGCCATGGAGTTGAACCGGCTGCACATCGCCTTCGGCGCGCCTTCGTACGAGGTGATCACCAAGGCGTCGGTGCGGCCCAGATTAACCAAGGCCGGTATCAACGAGGCGCTGTCCGGGAAACGGCTGCCCTCCATCGACTCACTGCTGGAGTTCGTCAGCGTGGTGAGCAACCCGCTGCCTCCACCCGCCGACGCCCCGGCACCGCGTTGTCGCCCCGACCTGGCAGACGCCTGGCGTGCCCGGTGGCAGGAAGTGAAATTCACGCAACGGAGAGCCCAGGCGGGCGTTGTCACGTTGTTGGGTGTGGGGGTGTCTGACGGTGTGCCGGGGCGTGGTGGAGGCGGGTTCCGGCTGTGCTCACGGCGCGGTGGGCAGGCCGGCGACTCCGGTGATCTGCTCCCAGATTGCGAAGCTGACGGTCATTTCGGCTCGGTAGTCGTGTGCGGGGATCAGATGGCGGCGGGGTCGGAAGTGGGGTGTGATGCCGCTGAACGCGGATAGAAACCGCTGTGCTCCGCCCACGGAACGGAAGCCTTTCATCGCCCGTTCGCGCTGTCTCGTTGGCTGGTGGCTGTTCTCGGCCCGGTTGTTCAGGTACTTCGACTGGCGGTGCTCGATGGAGGGCATGACCTCGCGGTGGGCCGCGCTGTAGGAGCGGAGCTTGTCGGTGACGATCACCCGCGGCACCGCACCGGTCTTCTGCATCAGCCTGCGCAAGAAACGCCTGGCCGCGGCCTTGTCCCGGCAGTTCTGCACCAGGATGTCCAACACGTTGCCGTCCTGGTCGACGGCCCGCCACAGGTACCGCTGCTCACCGTTGATCTTGATGAAGACTTCGTCCAGGTGCCACTTGTCTCCAGGTCGAGGCTGTCGGCGGCGCAGCGCGCCTGCGTACTGCTGACCGAACTTGCCACACCACCGCCGCACCGTCTCATAAGAGACGGTCACTCCGCGCTCGAGCATCAGCTCCTCGACCTCGCGGAACGACAGCGGGAAGCGGAAGTACAGCCACACACAGTGGGAGATGACCTCGACCGGGTACCGGTGCCCCTTGTACGACGGCGACACGGTCCCCACCGGCAGCCCCCTCCAGCACGATCAACCAGAAGATCATCCCACCCGGCCAACCAACGTGACAGCGCCCGACGGGCAGCTGGTTAACCAGCTACTGAGCTTTTCGGTTTGGGGTGACGTCATGTGTCAACGTCCTTGAACAGTGGAGGCCCCCGGCGGGAAAATGTGCTCAGCACGCCTAGGTCAGCGAAATGAGTCGATGTTCTCGCTCACCCAGTCGTCATAGGTGCGCAGTGGGCGGCCGATGATGTCCTGCACGGACGGCCGCTGGTCGAGTGTCCACTGAACGAGTTCGGCGAAGCGGGCGCCGTACTCTTCAAGCGCGTACAGCGTCACGTCGATCGCACCGTCCGGCCAGCCACGACGTCGCCAGATCGCCCGACTGTCGTCCGCTGCCAGATCGACCGTGTCGATGTCGCGGCCGAGAGCGGTGGCGATGCTCTGTATCCGTGAACGCGTGCTCAGCGGCGGGCCCACAGCCTCGACGACCGTCCCGGTGTAATCGTCGCTGATCAGTGCCTCGGCCACGACGGCGGCGAGGTCCTGCTCGTGGATGAAGGGGTAGTGGCCCTGGTTGAGGAAAGCCTCCCGGACCACCCCGTCGGCGCGGGCGGTGTCAGGCCAGTCCGAACCTGTCGCCGGGTAGGTGCCCTCGATGACGGCACCCATCACAGCCGACGGCCGGATGTGCGTCCAGGCGATGCCCGAGTGCTCCACCGCCTTCTCGATCGCCAGCCAGAACCAGGTCTCCGGCGGATTCGCCTCTTCGTACTCCGGCCCGTGAGACGACAACAGAACGACTTTACGGGCGGAGGCGTTTCGCGCCAGAGTGAGGGCGTCCTGGACCGTCGACGGATGAGCACCGGCGAGGAAAACCGCCTCGACACCGTCGAAGGCTCGGGCACACTCCAGCGGCCGGGTGATGGACCCTTCCACGACGTGCACCGCGTCAGGCCAGCCACCGCACTGGTCCGGCTCGGCCATCACCCGCACATGGCAACCCATGGCGAGCAGTTGTCGAGCCAGCCACCGGCCGACGATCCCGGTCGGGCTGTTGCCTTCATCTCTGCGCGGGCTGACGACGGTCAGCAGGCAGACACCTTCGGTTACCGGCGTCTTCTCATTCTGCTCGAACCTGTCCACGGCAAGACCTTTCAACGCGTGAGCGGAGATCTTGCGCTGGGCCCGGCCCGGGGCACCGGACGGCCTCTGCCGTGCCCCACAGCCGCAGTGCCACAGCTGCGGATCGAGGCCGGGAAGTCTACCAGGATGCACCTGGCGACAACTTCGTTGACGGCAGGCCCAGAGGGCGCCGGAGTCTTGGTGATACCGCGTCAGCGGGCCGCTGTTCCGCGCCGACCGGCGGCCAGCCCCGCGCCGATGGATGCCCGACGCCCACCCGCACATCTATGGCAGTCAGGTGGCGCCACGAGTGCCGGACACATCTGCCTCCGTCACCCTGCTGGGGCTGAACCCCGATGAGTGGCTGGGCGCGGTCGACCTCCAGGACCAGCGACTGGGCACCTACAGCATGACGCCGTGTCACCGCGACCTGCCGACTGGTGGCGGGGTTGCTACTTGCTGGCGGCCGCGCGGCTGCCGGAGGTGAAGTGCGCGCCGACAAGTTGCGGCCTCGAGGTCCTCTGGGCTGTTCGCGGCTGCTCCCGCGAGCTCAGTTCGGCCGCTCGTATTCGTCGATCCGCGACTCGATGACCCGGACCGCTGGGAGTGGACCGGCGACAGCCCCTGACGGCCCGCCACTCGGGCGGGTGAAGGCATAGAGGCAGGTCGGGATTTCGGCCAGCGACTAGGGATCGAGGGAGTGACGGGGTGAGTGCCGCCAGGGTTAGGACGCCCGCGCCAGCCGCACGATCGCCGCGATCGACCGGTCGACGTCGGCCTCCGTCGTACTGTGGCCGGACACCGAGATGCGCATCAGCCGTCGGCCGCGCCAGGTGGTTGCGCCCATCCAGCAGGTGCCGTCGTTCTGGACCGCCTGCACGACGTGGTCAGTGCGGGCGTCGTCGCCGAAGCTGACGAGGACTTGGTTGAGTACCACGTCGTTGACCACCTCGAAGCCCGCCGTGGACAGGCCGTCGGCGAAGCGGCGGGCGAGCAGGCAGCAGCGGTCCACGAGCGCGGCGACGCCGTCGCGGCCGAGTTCACGCAGCGCCGCCCAGGTGGCGAAGCCGCGGGCGTGGCGGGAGGACTCGGTGGTGAAGTCGGCGCCGCCGGCCGGAGTGCCGTCGGCCCGGGTGAGGTAGGAGGCGGTGTACGACAGAGCATCGGCATGGACGGCGGGGCGGGAGCAGAAGGCGTAGCCGCAGTCGTAGGGCACGTTCAGCCACTTGTGGCCGTCGCAGGCCCAGGAGTTGGCCAGCTCGACGCCGTCGACGAGGTGACGGTTCGCCGGGCTCGCGGCCGCCCAGAGGCCGAAGGCGCCGTCGACGTGCACCCAGCCGCCGTGGGCGTGGGTGAGATCGCAGGCGGTACGGAGGTCGTCGCAGGCGCCGGTGTTCACGTTGCCGACCTGGGTGCACACGATCGCCGGCGTGCCCCGGTCGGACGCCAGCGTGCGGCGCAGGTCGTCGGTATCCAGGGCGCCGCGTCCATCGGTGCGGACCGTCTCCAGGCAGTCGGTGCCCAGGCCGAGCAGCCGCAGCGAGCGGTCGACGGTGGCGTGGCGCTCCTCGCCCGCGACCACCCGCAGACGCGGGGCGCCACCCAGCCCCTTGTGTCCGACGTCCCAGCCGGCCTCGGTGAGCAGATGCTGTCGGGCTGCCGCGAGCCCCGCGGTGTTGGCCGCCTGTCCGCCGGTGACGAACCCGGTGGACGCCGTGGCGGGAATGCCGAGCAGGTCCTTCAGCCAGCCGCCCGCCGCCTCCTCCGCGGCGAGCGCGGCGGGCGAGAGAGCCGCGTTGAAGGCGTTCTGGTCCCATCCGGCGGCGAGGATCTCCGCTGCGGTGGCCGCGGGCAGCGCCGCGCCGACGACGAACCCGAAGAACCGCGGCCCCGCAGTTGCGACGAGTCCGGGCTCGGCGGCGACCACCAACTCGTCGACCACCGTGAGCGGGTCGGCGGGCGAGCGGTTCAAAGGGCGGGAGAACGCCGCGCGCAGTGCCGCGTGGTCGACGGGCCGCGCCACCGGCCGCTCGGGCAGCGAGCGGCGGTAGGCGGTGGCGTGCTCGGCGGCCCGATGGAAGATCTTGGTCAGCTCGTCCATGGTTGGACCGTAACTGCCCGTCTGATCTGCCGGGAACGGCCAATGGGGGGAGATCGGACTGTCTTTCGATCCCTGGGCCCGGGCGCGGGAAGCTCGACGGCCTGCGCCAGCACCGCACATGGTCCGGCCCCCCTTCCGTGTCTCCCGGGTCTCAATGACGGCGGCGGCGCTCACCGACCGCTATGACCGGTACCTGCTGTACGTGTGGAACGAGCAGGGCACCTTCGTCAACGAATCCCTCGTCCGCAGCGGTCACGTCAAGGCCGTCCTCTACCCGCCCAACGACAAGTACTGGCCCAGAATCTCTGACGCCGAGGACGCCGCCCAGCAGGCAGGATCCGGCCTGTGGGCCGCCTGCCCCGAGCAGCCGGAGACCTCCATCGCCCCCCGGACCCGCCTGACTCGCCTGCCCCGGATACCCCGGCACGTCCAGACCTCCCGGACGGGCCTCCCGCTGGTGTCCCCGACGTGGACTGCTCGGACCTGTCAGGCCCCGTCTGGGTCGGCCCCGATGACCCGCACCGCCTTGACCGGGACGGAGACGGCATCGGCTGCGATGCCAACTGATCCACCCGATAGCTGAACCAGTTCGCCTGGCTGATCACCGGCGTGATCGGCCCGCAAGCCGACCTGCAAACAAGGCACGTTCACCCGTTCGCACGCGGCGCCACCCTGCTGTTCGCGCGTCCCCTGGTCGTTCCCGCATTTCCACGTCCTGCGAAATGACAATGCCCCCCACGCACTCCCTTCACGCCACTGGAGACCTCCATGCCCACACCCATGCCTATGCTGGTAATCAAGGGGACGTACCGGATCATCAACACCCGACCCGACGGCGACACCGTCTCCTTCCTGCCCCAGGACCCGGGCTTTTGGTGCGACGTGCCCGGCAGGAACCGGGTCGAGCGCAATAGCCGTGGCGGCGGTACGGTCCGGATGGACGCCATCGGCGCACTGGAGACCCACTACAAGGGGGTCGGCCCCGACGAGGTTCACCAGCCACTCGACCTGGGAGCTCGTGCCGCCCGCGACGAGTTGCTGTCCTGGCTGGGCTTCGGCGCCGTCCTCCTGGACGAGAAGGAGAAGGTCACCGCCTCGACCCCGGAAACCGTGCCCGGCTTCATCCTCGCGAGCGGTGCCGACATCTTCGGCCGCTGCATCGCCCTGGTCGGCCGGGGCGACTTGCCGCCAGATCTCAAGAACGGCAAGCGCACCATCGTGACCACCGACCACCTGCACCAGACTGCCAACCACCGACTGCTTGAGCTCGGCCTGGTCTACCCGACCTTCTACAGCAAACTCCCCGAAGAGCTGCGCGACGACATGGCCGAAACCACCCGGCAGGCCCGCGCAGCCAAGGCCCCCAACAGTGTTTGGGCCAAGGACGTAACCTTCGAGGGCGGGGCCAAAATCGAGAAGCTCAATTCCATCACGGAGCACCAGGTGATCCTCCCGAAGCTGTTCCGCCGCCTCGCGGACTACATCCGCCTCTTCGGCCCATCCCTGAGCTGCTTCCCCGCCTATCTGGCCGGCGAGTACGAAGAGTTCCGCCTCTCAGGGCAAGAGAAGTCCCTCCACGGACTGCAGCACGTCCTCGAGATCACCGACAACACCATCAGGATGACCAGGCCGATCGAGGACATCACCATCGTGGAGAAGTGACCCCGCTGACCTCCGGTGCCGGCCCCGTCAAGACCACCGTGGAGCGCTACACGGGCGACGAGGCCAAGGTCAGCGTCTGGGCCTCGTCAGCTTTCGGACTGACCGGCGAGACCGTCGAGGAGATCCCGCCATCCACCACCTGGTACACCGCGACCGTGGACCTGCGCTGGCAGCAGTGGGGCGGATGGCAGGCCACCGAGCTGCAGATGAACGACGGACCCGAGCCGAGCACCAAGCGGTAGCACCGTCCGTACGCTGCGGGAGGGGCGCAGTTGGAAGCACCACGGCGACGACCTCGTACGCGGCGCGTCTTCTGGCGTGACACGTGAGGCGTCAGACCGCCTCAGGAGTCGCCTCCCAGAAGAGGAGCCAGTACGGCACGGACGGCCCCAGAGCACGCACCGCTGATGGCCGCCAAGGCGCCCTTCTTCGCGAATTCCTGCCGCGGATTCTGCGGCGTTGTCTGGGATGCCGGCGCCTGCGGCTGCTGCTGGTCACGCTGGTCGGTACTCACGGTTCCTCCCGGAGGTTCGGTCCGCTGTCCCTGGGCAGACAGCGGCGGAGGAACGCTGCGGGGAACGGGGGTTAGCCCCGCAACACCCTCCACTCCCTGTCTGTAACGGGACTGCCGGAAAGCCCGGGACCCGGGCACGACCAAGACCCCCGGCTCTGACCGGGAGGGAGTCACCTGGGAGCTAGCGAGTTGGATACCTGGCCTGCGAAGGCCCAGGCCAGAACCGGTCGAGCGCGGCCGGGTTCCGCGAGTACGTCTCCGGAGAGGCGTGGTGTACGCGTTCCAAACTGCGTAGGCGGACGACGCAGCGCGAGCCCGCTGGCCTCATCGGACCGGACGAGCCGTCAGAGTCCATCGCGGTCCGCCTGTAGGCTCCGCAGCGCCACAGTTGTGCCGGTAACAGTGACGCGCCCCGCCCGATCTGCAGACGATGTTCCTCACCCCACCTTTCCCCGCCACCTCCGGGCCCGCCGCTTCCGCTAACCGTCGGCTTCCTGGGCCGTCACGCCCAGTGGCCAGTGGCCCGTACAAGTCGATTCCGGCCTGCACGGTCCGCAACGTCCAGTAGATGGCCGCCATGACACCCGCCACGGTGACGCAACCCGCTCGGAGCTTGCGCCACCCCTTCTTCTCACGCATTTGCGGCTTCTCCTCTCCACGTTCCTGGTAGAAGGCCAGGGCCTCGTCCCTCATCTCAGGACCCGGGTACTCGAGATGGGGTACCGCCGACGGCGGTCGTGCCGCAGTGAGATCCAGGAGACCACAAGGTCGACTGCCCGAAACGGGGCCACAAAACCAGACTGATAATCGTATAAATCGCAGTCCGTGAGGCAGGGTTAGGTCTGTCCGCGTCAGGCCGAAGGCGCATCGAGGCATCGCGGATGCATCTGCCATTCGCCTATTTCCGCAGCTAACTGGGCACCCAATGCCCAGCTGGAATACCGGTGCGTAGGTGCGCACCCCTCGCAACGCGGCCGTCGTCGTCCGGCCGGAACGCAGCAAGTTCCGGTTCGTCAAGGAGCGATTTCCGTCAAGGTCACCCCGGCGCAGAGTGCGCAAGCGCCGATTTTCGCTCCGCTGTTCCTCAACCCCTGTGTTTCGATTGAAACGCCTAACAGGATCGGCGTCCGTTCGGCACTTGCGCGCTGTGATGAACTGGCCACTGATCACCAGTGAAGCAGGGGGAAAGATGACGGCAGAAGCAGAGCAGCTCCGCCAGGACGGGCACCCGATCGAGAAGTGGGCGGTCGGGTGGATGCTGCTGTCCCTGGCCCTGTGGGCGTGGTTCGGCTACCGGTTCCTGCTGGACGACGACCGGGGACGCTTCGCGCCCGCCGAAGGCGGCCGCGCGCTGGTGGGCATACTCGCGCTCGCGGTCATCCCGACGATCATCACGGCGGCGACCCTCGTGTACGCCCGGGTCCTGTTCCGCCTGGCTAGCCGGACTGGGCAGAAGGCGGACGAGGGATCCTGAGGACCGCCTTGATGCTGCTCCGCGCGGGGTCATGCCTTACATGCCTGAACTACCGATCAGCGCTGCGACCTGGGCGAAGAGGCTCCACCCCCTAGATAACAACGGGGGCCTCACCGCCACCGCCACCATCGACTGCCACCTGTCCGGCCGCATCGACCCGTGGTTTGCAGGGGTCAGTGCTCTCGGCCCGGTGGGGGTGGCGGCAGGGGGGCACAGGTCGGGCGGGGAGGCCCCGGAGGGCCTGGCGGCCCTCCGGGATGGTCTGGCGGGCGCCTTCGGCGCGTTCACCGGCATGGGTGACTGGCCCTGCGCAGCAAGCTGCGCGCACCGGGCCAGTCATGCCCTCCGCTCAACGAGGGGGGGATCTCACCGGTGCCGTCGATGTCGCCGAGCGGTGCATGGAAGCCGCACACGAGGCGAGACGGCCTGTCGCCGGCCCGTCGTCGGCCGCGCTCCGCGACCAGTTCGGGCCCGATGTCGTCGTCCCGGGCGGGCCGACGCGCGCCAGCCTTCCTATGCCTTCCAATTTCACAGATCAATGCTGCTGCTGGAAGTGAACGAAGCCACTCCGGCCACGAGGACCCACACGGCGCGGGATCAAGACTGAACCTAACGGAGCCCCACTGGCCTCGTGGGGCCTGCGCCAGTCGGCTTGTGACGGGCATGGGCGCTGGTTGCGTCGATCGCCGCTTTCACCGCCCGTTCGATCAGCGAGATGCCGCCTTGCTTCGACGTGTTGCCGCTGCTGAGAACCGAGACCAGGTACCGGTGCCCCGGCAGCCTGACCTGTCCGATGCTGTTGATGACCCACAGCCCGGTTGCAGTGCGCTGCAGCCAGCCGTTCTTGAGTGACCAGCGGGAGGATGCGGCCGACACTCCCCAGTCCTGACCTTCCACGATGTCACCCATCAACTCCCGGATGTAAGCCTTCGATTCCGGGTTCAGCCCGTCGCGCGCGCGGGCGGAGCCCGCCAGCCCATGGGGGAAAACCGACTGCAACAACCGGATCTGGTCCTTAGCCGTCGTCTGGGTAAGGCCCCAGTGGACGCCGGGGCCGCCATGTGTCGAGGAAAGCCCCAGCCGTTCGTTCGCCGCGTCGAGGCCCTCTCCCTTGCCGATCGCCCGCCACAGGAGGTCCGCCGCGTCGTTGTCGCTCGTCGTGATCATTGCCTCGGCGGCCTGGCGCTCCTTGGTCGTCAGTTCGCGGCCCTCATCCTGCGCTTGGAGCAGCAACGCCGCGAGAGTGTCCACCTTGCTGATGCTCGCCGTGGTGAACAATGCGTCGCCCTGGTAAGAGGCGATCTTCCGGTTAACGCTGTTCAGGTCGAACACGGCCACCGCCAACCGGGTGTCAGCGTCCATCAGTACCGGCTCGAGCGACCGCGCTAGAGCCGCGCCAAGGCTGGCTGACGGTGGCCCCGCCACTGCGGCGGCCGGCGCGCTACTGCGCGTGAGGGACGTCTGCACCTCGTCGAGCGTGCCGGTGGAAGAACATGCGGTGAGCGACGCCATGACCGAGGCGGTGGCGCAGGCCGCGACGGCGTGCGGGCGGAGGGCGACGCGACGGGGTCTTCTGGGCTCCTCATACGCCCTGTTGAGCTGTCCATCGGGCATAGCGGCCAGACCTCGATATTCCTGTGAACGGAGAGGAGGATTGGCCAGACAATATGACATATCAGCCAGAGTGCGGTGATCAACAGCACGGCAGGCGTGTCCTTACGTGCAAGCGGCCCGCAGCGTCATCGAAAACGCCAGCAGCCGACCTCGGCCCGGTCGCCGCCAGTGTCGTGGTCGTCCCGGCCGGAAGCGGAGGGCGACGGATTGGCTCCGGCCTTCCGGGTCCTGTCGGGTGTTGCATCCGTTCCTACCAGTCAGCGCGGGCGCTGTGGCAGGTGGCGGGATCACCGGCAGGTGATCGACGGGATTCTGCACCGAGTGCGGACCGGCGCTCAGTGGCGTGACCTGCCCGAACGGTTCGGCCCCTGGAAGACGCTCGGCGTGGCCGCAGGCAGCACAGCTGTGAAGACGTCCACGGCGGGGAGCGTAGGGCAAGTTGTCAGAAACGGCGGGGAACGGCAGCGCGGATACCTCTGAAGTGGTTACGGGTGCAGCCAGCAGTAGTGCCAGTCCGCGTCCGGGTCCGCGCCGAACATCCGCACGTACCTGTCGCCGCTGATGTCCATCTGGCTGGGCGATCGGCCGTGCTCGCCAGGCTGACCGTCACTTCGCCGCCGTCGGCCGGGCTGCCCTCGACCCCAAGTCGTATGTCCACGCCTCTCCAACGGGCGATAGGGCTGCTGGTGACGCGCTTGCGCTGCATACCTCAGCTCAGTACTCGCCGGACGCCCGCAGTTCCTCCGTCACTGTGTCCAGATTCTTAGGGCAATACGCCCTGACGCCGGCGACGAGCAACTCGTTAGCGTCGGTGAGGAGCATCCCCCATCCGTCACCCAGCGGGTATAGGTCACCGCCGTCCCCGAACATGTCGAACATCCACTCCACGCTGTGCCCCGCCTCCAGCTCCTTGCACCACCGTGTGTGTGTGTGTGGGGGGGGGGGAACGTCAGCAGCTCGTCGTTCGAAGGGCGCATTGTCACGAACTCCAGGTCCTGTGACGCGGTGATGAACTGGCCAGCGCGTCCACGCTCGGGCTGGCGCTCGGCTTGGAGGCCGACGCGGTGTCGTCGCCCGATCCGCAGGCGGTAAGGGCAAGCAGCAGGGCGGCCGTGATGGTGATGGCGGTGCGGGGCATGGTGTACCCCGGTGGCGCTGGTCGTGAAGGCCGGATCGTATCGGCGAGCGCCAGCTGCGTGGGTGGGAATGGGGAAGGCCCCGTCGTCCACGAGGGGAGGGGGAGGCAGCGGGGCGATCAGCCCTCTCCGTGGGTGGTGTTGACGCGCTGACAGGTCGGTGGGGCCTTGCGGGGGTTGGGGCGTGGCGTCTGTCCGCCACGGTGCGCCACCCCGCACTGGATCGGGCCGTCACCCGAAAGTGAGTAACAGCAGGCCGGTTGCCGAGCCTTCGGGGTTCTGGCCTGGAGAAGCCCGTCTGAGGAATCAGGGCGGGGACCCTGTTGGCTGGCCGCTCCTGCTGTGAGGCGCGAAGCCGGCCGTGCGGGGTGTCGGGGTGTGGCTGGGGTCCGGTGGTTGGAGGTGCAGGTTCCGCTGCTTCACCGGGCCCCAGCTATGGGGCCTTGTGCCCGGGAAGGTGGTGGTTACACCGTTTGCCCGGGGAGATGTCCTGAGGCCGGACATGCCTGTGGGCCCCGGGTGTTCCCGGGGCCCACAGGCCGGCTGCTATATGGCGGTTACCAGCGATACCAGCGGCCCTTGCGCCCGCCTGTGTCCGCGCTGCGCAGCACGAAGCCCAGCAGCCAGACGACCAGCACGATGACGGCGATCCACCACAGTGCCTTCAGTGCGAAGCCCGCACCGAAGAGGATCAGGGCCAGAAGCAGGACGAGAAGCAGGGGAACCATAGTTATCAACCTCCGCTGCTCCTTGTGCCCGGCGATTCGAAGAACACGCAGCCGATCTTCCTGGTTTCTTCACCCTTCTTGCGGGAACTGGGCTCAGTTTCGTCACCGACGTCCGCCTCCCGGTCGTCGGGTGTCTGCCCGTCCGCGCCTTTCCGCCGCGCAGCTCGAAGCGGACGTGCTGGCCCATGCCGCGCTCGTCCGTGCCCGAGGCGGAGTTGATGCTGCGCTCACGCGGCTCCTCCGTCGCCGCTCGAGACCACATCTCACCACTCACACACGAAAATCTATCTTTGCTGGAGTAGACATTGGTCGGTGGTGTGGTTATGGTTTCTCTCGTAGCCAGCCAGACAGAAGGGCACGGCAGACACGAACTGCCGGGCAGCAGTACCGCAGTTGCAGTGCGCAGGACGGTGCGGTGGTGGAGTTCCGAAGCCAGGGTTGTTGCAGGACGGCGACGGGACTGACGACCGGACCGGGTGGCCCGCAGTGGTCAGGGGCCGCCGCGAGCAGTACCCGCTGTATCCGCAGTGGAATCAGTGAGCAGTATCTCGGTGAAGGCGTCGGCTGCGGGCGCGCGCACCGGGAGGTTCGGCAGTGGGGTTCCAAGCCGGAGCAGACGCAGGACGGGCGACGGGGCTGGCTGCCGAAGAGTGGCGCTGTAACAGGCCACCAGCAGTTCGCATCACCAGCAGTACGCGATAGAGCAGTACCAGCAGCGAGGGAATGAACGGAGGAAGTGGACG
The DNA here is from genome assembly GCF_014205055.1 of Streptomyces luteogriseus. Classification (NCBI taxonomy): domain Bacteria; kingdom Bacillati; phylum Actinomycetota; class Actinomycetes; order Kitasatosporales; family Streptomycetaceae; genus Streptomyces; species Streptomyces luteogriseus. The sequence goes on along the minus strand of NZ_JACHMS010000001.1, from coordinate 27,677 downwards.
CCATCAGGATCGCCCGGGCGGCGTTTCGAGTCCCGGGTACCGCAGGACATCGATAGTGAGGTGGTCTCCGGTCAAGCAACCGCGATCCCAGCATCCCCGGCGGCATTCCGGCCGGGTGTGCGGTGACAGAAGGCCGGCGCAGTAGTAGGGCCGGCAGATGGTGTAGCAGTTCCTTCGGGCCCTGGCGCCGTACGGCGCCAGGGCCCTCCACGCGCTCCGCAGAGAGGTGCAATGACAGCAGACGATTCGTATGGCCGTCTCGACGACGACAACTACCCCGCCTACACCATGGGACGGGCCGCCGAACTGCTCGGCACCACGCAGGGTTTCCTCCGTGCCATCGGCGACGCCCGCCTCATCACGCCGCTGCGCTCCGCGGGCGGACACCGCCGCTACTCCCGCTACCAGCTGCGCATCGCCGCTCGCGCCCGCGAACTCGTCGACCAGGGCACCCCCATCGAGGCCGCCTGCCGCATCATCATCCTCGAAGACCAGCTCGAAGAAGCCCAGCGCATCAACGCCGAATACCGCCGCACCGCAGCCCGACACACGGCCGACGTCTGACCCGCCTCTGACAGCGGATGCTCACCGTTGCCTCTGGCGCTGGGCGGCGCGGCGCCGGGCACGAGCCGGAGCTGCTTCGTCGGTCCAACTGATCAGACGCCAGCGTTCATCGTCATGGCCGGGGGTGCCCCGCCACGGCTCCAGGGCCTGCATCAGGCCGTTCCAGAGGTCCAGCCGCTCCTTCAGCGTCTCCGGCTTGGAGACGGCAAGGGTGTCCTTCAGTAGATCGAGCTGATATCCGACGGCCTCGTAGAGGCTCTGAGCAATGCGCGTCTCCGGAGCGGTCGGCCGGTAGCGGATGCTCACCTCGTCGAGCCGGGCCGCCAGGAAGGCCTCCATCGCCGCGACGTCGGCCGCGGTGATCGACGACGCGTAGACGTCGGGCGGGCCGTCAGGGGTGAAGCGACAGTCAGGAAGCTGGGTTGGCCTCTTCATAACAGAGCGTCTCCTAGTCAGCTGGGCGGTCGAGGGCCTTCACGAGGTCGGCAGGGTCGGGGGTGATGCCGGTGGTGAGGTGGCGCACGCCCGGGCCCGGTGGGGGCCATGCTGCGCCCCGGCCGAGCGGGTGGCGGCGGGAGGTCGAGGTGCGCCAGCCGTGCCGCTCGGACCACACCAGAGCCGCAGCCGGCGCTTCGGGGCCGTCCAGGACGAGCGCGGCAAAGCACTCGTCGCCCTGGGGGTGCTCGACGGCCAGGCCTGGAAGACGGGGTGCAGCGCGCGGCGGCTGCGCTGAAGCCTCTGGCGCTGCGGCCTTCGGGCAGGCACGCCGGAGCGCTCCAGCCGATGTACAGATGAAAGGCCGGTCGGGCGCTCAGTCGACACGTCACCGGACATGTGCAGAGCCGTCAGCGCGCTGCGGCCGTTCAGCGCGTGAAAGGGCGGGCCAATCCGCTTGCTCCGCCGACGCAGACCAGGACGGCGCAGACGCCGGCCGCGTGGCGTTTGAGCAGGGCTCGGCGGAGGCTGGCGTAGCGGGCTTCGTACTCCCGCCGCAGTTGCCCGGCCCGCAAGGCCGTGGTGAGCAGCAGGTCGCGGGTGACGTCGAGGCGTCGGCGGACGTAGTGGCCGGTGAGTTCCTCTGCCTGGGCGGTGGTCAGCCACGGCATCCGCGCGCAGAGCTCCTCCGCCTCACGCTGCGCCTGGTCGTGATGCGCGTAGGCGAGGAGGAAGCCCTCGGCCTCGTCGGCCAGCCCGCTGTCCCGTTCGCTGGCCGGTGCCGGGCGTCGGTCGCGGATCACTGCCGTTCGCCCTTGTGCCCTTCAGCGTCCACGGCATCGCGTCGTCCGGTGTTCTCGGCTTCGTCCAGTTGGGCCACATCGGGGTGGTGCAGGTCGAAGGCCGGGGATTCGGAGCGGATGCGCGGCAGCGTGACGAAGTTGTGCCGCGGGGGCGGACACGAGGTCGCCCACTCCAGGGAACGCCCGTATCCCCAGGGGTCGTCGACCTCGACCTTCTCGCCCTTCTGGGCGGTCCGCCACACGTTGTAGAGGAAGGGCAGGGTCGACAGGCCGAGCAGGAAGGCACCGATTGAGGAGAGGGTGTTGAGGGCGGTGAAACCGTCGGCGGCGAGGTAGTCGGCGTAGCGGCGGGGCATGCCCTCGATCGCCCCAGCGTGCGGCATGTACTGGATATCTCGCCCGCTTTGCCCAGTGTTTCTCGGCGGGGACCACCGGGATAGCCGTGGGCCTGATAGGGGGCGCCACAAAGCAGAGGGGCCGACCTGGAAGCAGGTCGGCCCCTCTGCTGTTGCTGCCTTTGCCGCCGTTGAGGGATCCGTTCAGGACGCAGTACCGGATCGGATCACCGCTGCCTCCGATCCGGTGTCTCAAGGATCCAGGACCTGATCCTGTCCCCCTGCCGGTCGGTCTCGCGGGAGGCGTCCGACCTCACTTCGGCGAACCTCCGTCCAACCTCCGCGGCCTCCTCGAGGGCGTCGAAGGCCTCTTGGCGCAGCCCCACGTCGGCCAACCGGGCGGCGAGGTTGTTCAGGCTTGTGGCGAGGTCCGCACCGACATCGACGAACCGGTGCGCGGCCAGCTCGCGGTAGAGCAGCACGGCTTCCCTGGCCGCCTGCAGTCCCTCCTCCCGCCGGCCGAGACCGCCCAGCCGGTTGCCCAGGTTGGTCAGATTCCTCGCCAGGGCCGCGTCGCGGGCCCCGGCGCCCCGGTTGGCCAGCTCGCGGTTGATTCGGACGGCTTCCTCGATCATGTCGAGGGCCTCTTCCCGGCGGTCCATGTCGGCCAGGCGGTTGGACAGGTTGCTCATGAGGGCGGCGAGGCCGGGACCGTACGTCTCCGGTTCCCGCTGCGCCAGCGGCCGGTACAGCGACACCGCCTCGTAGCTGGCTGCGAGGGCTTCCGTGGCCCGGCCGGTCTCGGCCAGCCGCACGGAGTGGTTGCCGAGCGTCTCAGCGAGTTCGCGGGCGGCGGCCTCGGGGCTGCGCGCGAAATGCTGCCGCAAGAGTTCCACCGCTTCGTCGACGGTCACGAGCGCCTCATCGAGGCGTCCGTCGTCGGCCAGCCGGTTCGACAGGATCCGAAGACTGCGGGCGAGGGGCAGGGCGTACGCGTCCGGGTTTTGCCGCGCGAGCGTGCGGTAGTGCCGGACGTTGTCGGCGGCGACGGAGGAACCCCCACCTTTTGGCTCTGCCTCTTTCCGCGTAGCTCCCATCGGTTCCGTATCTTCCGCCCCCGTCCGTACTGCGCCTTCGCCCGCCCCGGTGACGGCTTGTCGAGCGGACGCCCGGGCGAAGGCTGCTGCGAGCGTCGCGGCGGTGGGTCTGCGGGTCGGGTCCTTGTCCAGGCATCTCCAGAGGGCGTCGGCGAGCTCCGGGGCGATCCCCGACGCCGCCACAGCGCGTCGTCCTTCGGGGGTCCTGGAGTCGGACCACCTTCCCGTGAGGACGGACAGGAGCAGGGCACCGGTGGCGGCCAGATCGCTCTCTGGGGTAAGCGAGGAGCTGTCGTCGTCCGGCCCGAGATACGCGTCGCTGCGGGGGAAGCCGACACGGTGATCGTTGTCGGCACCGTCGACGCTCGCCGCCATCCAGCCGACCAGCCGGACATCGCGGTCGGTCACCAGGACGGCCCTCGGCGCGATCCCTCCGTGGACGAGTCCAAGACCATGGGCGCGATCGACCGCGCGGGCCAGGTCCTGGCCGATCCTCAGGAAGACCGCTTGCGGGACCGAACCCCCGTGCTCCTCGAGGAACGCGCGCAGGTTCGGCGCCGGACCGGACGACGGATCGTCTGCGCGCCGGTGCACCAAGGCCGCCGCGATCCACGGCCGCGTGTTGGCGGGGGACGTCCGTACGTCGAGCAGGTCGGGCGCGTACGTGCCGTCCATGCGGAGCAGGCACTCGGACTCCGTCCGTACGAGTTCCCCGGCCGCCTCCGGGCCCCGGTCATACTCCGGCGCGGGCGCGCGGACCGTGACGGCGGTGCCGTCCTCGTCCAGAGCCAGGTACATCACCACGTGGAACCAGCCACGGGCGCTGCGGGCGTACGGCCGGAACCGGCCGAACCGGACCGGGTCGTCTGTGAGGAGCGGCTCCCAGCCCGGCGGCAGCTCGTCAGGTCCGGGAAGGAGTGGCTCGGTCGCGGTGCCGTAGCCGTCGGACTCCGCACCGGGAGGTGTGGCGGGGCCCGGTCCGCCCGCTGCCGTGCGCGGCCCGGGGCCGGCCCCCGTGTCGCTGCCTCTCCCCGGCGCGATCCCCAGCCGACGCAGCAGCTCCTCCTTCAGCCAGCCGAAGGAGCGTCCGGCGTCCCCGATCACGGCGGAGCCGTCAGGGTGGCCGACCCAGGCCGGGAAGACCGGCGAGCGGCCGACGGCGGCTTCGATGTGCGAGGTGACCGCCTGGGTGGTGCGGAGCAGTTCCTTCGGCGAGACGGCTGTAAGGAGGCGGCGGCGGGCGTCGCTGGAGAAGTCGTACCGTCGGTGGTGGGGCAGGCGGTCCGGGGCGTCGGTTGTGAGCTGGTGCATCAGGCCGCCCAGGAACACCTCCGTGATGTGGCCGGGGTCGATGGGAGGCCCGAGCGCGGTCTGCACCAAGCGCATGACGGGCGGGGTGACCGGTGAGACGGCGGCGAGGTGGGCCGCGAGCCGGTAGGCCTCGGGCGAGGCGGCGTTCCTGAACCGCAGGACGGCGTCGGCGTCGTGGCCCGGAGAGGCACCGGCGGAGGGCCGGCCCTGTTGGCCCCGGCCGGGGCTCCACAGAGGCAGGACGGCGGTGTCCCCGGGGGAGGCGATGAGCCGCGCCCAGTCGCCGATGGCCGAGGGGGTCGGTTCGAGGACCGGGATGGGTACGGAGTCGAAGCGGACGAGGTCTGGCGGGAGTACCGGGTCCGTGACGTGCCAGGCACGGGTGGGCCCGCCGCGGCGCCGGGTGGTGACTTGCCAGGGCCGCGCGGCGATGCCGGAACCGTCCCATAGCCGTACGGGCAGTGCCTGGACGATGGCGGTGGGGCCGCACCGCGCCCAGAGCTCCATGACCCGCCGCATGCGGTCGTCGCGCCACGCCTTGCCCACGCCGTCGCTGACGACGAGCACGAGGGTGTTCCCTGTCGGATCGCTCACGGTCTCGGGCGCCCGGAGGTGCCCGCTGTCGGTGTACGGGCTGGAGCGGAGGCGCGGTGTGCTGCCTCGGGTGTCGAGTCCGTGGACGCGCACGTCGCGGAAGGCGCCGGCGCGCTCCATCAGCGCCCGGAGCTCGGCGGCGAGGCGCTGCCAGATGATCATGGAGACACCGTCGTCGACGACGAGAGCGAGGGAGAGCCAACGGCTCCTGACCGGGCGGGTGACGGTCTCGGGTATGCCGGTGTCGGCTAGCACCGTTACTGTGCGCGCGATGTCGAGTTCGTGGCGCCGATGGTCGGGGAACCGCTGCCGCAGCGGGCGCAGGGACTTCCCGAGCCGAAGTTCGCCGGCTCCAAAGACGCGGCCGTCGGGAGCGCGGACGGGGAGCGCCGTGACCTGTGGCGTGTCGGTGTCCTCCTTTGGCTCGGCCGTCGACAGGACCGGGCGCATGGGACCTGGGTCGGGCTGTTCGGCCGTCTCCGGCTCGTGGGGCTCCTCGGCACCTTCGGGGCCAGGCGCGGCTGGCGGCGGGGCGGTGTCCTCCAGGGCTTTGGCTGGCCCGCGCGGGGCCTGCTGTGCGGCGAGCCGGGCCAGCGGACCGGAGCCCGGGGGCAGTCTCCCGGCCAGCCAGAGGGCGTCGAGGAGTTCCTCCTGGGAGAGCTCGATGCCGCTCTCGGCGAGGACCTGCGTCACGCGCGTGATCACGGCGTCACACGGCTCCGCCGAGCCGGTGCAGGACGGCTTCGAAGAGGGAGCTGGCGTCGAGGCCGATGCCGCCCTTGCGGAGGAACACGGCGTTGAGGAGCTGGTCGGTGGCGAGTTCGCCGGAGGCGCGGCGGTCCAAGAACTCCTGCAGCAGGTCGTCGACGCCGTCGAGGGCGTCCGCGCCGAAGTGGGCGGAGACGATGTCCCGGAGGCGCTTCTCGTCGGGTTCGGGGAGTTCGAGGCGGACGCAGCGCCGGAGGAAGGCGGCAGGGAACTCGCGTTCGCCGTTGTTGGTGATGATCACGACGGGGAACTCCTGGCACCGGATCCGGCCGCGCGTAACTGCGGCGGGATGGTCGGGGTCGTCGGTCTGGACGTGCACCGGCGCGTGGTCCTCCGGGAGGCGTGCGAGTTCCGGGATCACGAACCATCCCTCCTCGAAGACCGTGAGGAGGTCGTTGGGGAGGTCGATGTCCCCCTTGTCCAGTTCGTCGACGAGCAGCACCCGGGGGCGTTCCCGGGGGACGAGGGCGTTGCCCAGGGGGCCGAGCCGGACGTAGTGGCCGATGTCGGGTTCCTCGCCGTCGGCGTTGCGGCGCAGGCTGGCTTCACGGAGCCGGCCGACGGCGTCGTACTCGTACAGCGCGTCCCGCAGGGTGGAGCGGCTGTTGACGGGCCACTGCAGGACGCGGCCGAGGGTTAGTTCGTGGGCGACGGCGTGGGCCAGGGAGGATTTGCCGGTGCCGGGGTGTCCTGTGACCAGGAGTGGTCGGCGCAGGTGAAGCGCGGCGTTCACGACATCTGCTTCCTCGGGACCGATGAGGTAGGGCCGGGACGATGCGGTGGCGTGTTCCTCGGCCGCGTCCTCCGGGTCGAACCGCCGCCACGGCGGCGCTGGGGGGAAAGGCGTCCGCCGCGGTGTGCCGTCACCGCTGAAGAGGCGCCAGTCGGCGTCCTCGGGCCGGGTCCGGGGGTCTGGGGCGGCCGCGGGCTCCGGGGTCGTCATGGCGCGTGGGTTCCTTTCCGTGGGTCGCTGAAGTGCAGCGGCTCGGGCGCGGGGTACCGGCCGTCCTGTTCCCAGACAAGGGAGGGGCGGGCCGCCCGTTCGCCCGGGTAGGCGAAGGAGCTGCTCCTGAAGGCCCGCACGCGCTCGGGGAGATCGTCGGGCCGGCCGGTGGGGCGGAGTTCGTGGAGCCGTTCGCTGTCTTCGTACGAGGCGGCGGCGCGGTCCCAGAGAACGACGGGGACTCCCATGGCGAGGCAGATCTGCAGCCAGGTCGCCCGTTCCTCGGCGGGGCCGTTGAGGACCACCTGGGCGGCGTCACGGTGCTCGCCCTGCAGGAGGTGCCTCAGCTGGTTGCCGTTGCGGCAGGCCGGGTCGGTGACGAGGGTCTGCGCGGGGCCGCTCTGCCAGCGGCGTCGCTGGTCCTGGGCCCGCTGGGGCCGGTAGTCGGACATGTCGGGGCAGCTCAGGGTGACGCGGTACTCCGCTCCGAGGGGTTGCCCGGGCATGATGTCGTCGGCCGCATCCGGCTGCCATTCGTCGACCGCGAGGTGGAGCTCCGTGCGGTCGACGACGACGGTCACCCACGGCACGTGGTCCCCCTGCCCAGGTTCCGTGGCGGTGGCGGCGACCGCGTCCCTCAGCCGGCGGGCGGCTTCCTCGGGGGTCTTCGGTACCGTCCTGGCGTCGTGGAGCACGGTCTGCGAGCCGTCGTCGCCGGCCAGCAGGATCCGGCAGCGGTACAGTTCCTCGCTCGTGGAGTCGTCCCTCTTCAGCTCCATCACCACCCGCGACACCGGCGATGTCGGCCGGTGTGCCCAGGCGGAGGCGTCCACGCGCCTCTCGCGCAGAGCGACCGAGTGGATGCCGAGCCGCCGGGCCGTCTCCTCGGACCAGGAGCGGAGCCTGGCCGCGACCTCGTGGGCGGAGGCGGCCGCCACGTACTCGACGAGGCGAAGGAGCGCGGGTACCGATGGGGTGCCCTCCGGGACTCTTTCGCTGTCGGAGAGCACCTCCAGCTCCTCGACCAGGCCGCCGAGGTCCTGCTCCGAGACGGTGGGGCGGGTGAGGCTCTCGGGCAGGACGGTGTAGCGCAGGGCCTCGCGGGCGGCTCGGGGCAACAGTGTTGGGTGTTCCTTGCAGACGCTACGCAGCAGGTCGAGCAATCCGTCGTACTCGTGCGGGGACAGCAGGGACACTCCGTCGAGGACGCGCGCCCGCATGAGAAGGTCGGTGAGGTTGGCACGAGCCCGTTCGTCTGTGCAGGAGGCGGCGAGGCTGCTGCCGAGCGTGGCTAATGCACGAGGGTGCGTCGCGAGGAGGGCGGCGAGGTCCGGGACGGTGGGCTCGTACAGGGCGGCCTCGTAGCCGAGTTCACGCGCGAGTTCTCGTGCGTAGGCCCTGCGGGTGCCCGGGTCGGCGAGCAAGGGCCTGAGCAGGGTGACCAGTTCGCGTTCGGTGGCCGAGCACGCGCCGGCGGGGCCGGCCTTCGGCGGGGCCGCGCCGATGTCGATCAGGCGGGGCGGGCTTTCGGGGTGTCCGGCGAGGTGAGCCGCGAAGCCGCTGTCCTCGACGAAGGCGCGGGCGGGGACCGCGCGCAGGCGCCGGTTGGCGAAGAACCGGTCGTCGTGGACGACGACTCCGACGAGGTGGTCGTCGCAGAAGACGGCTGCTCCCGAAGCTCCTCCCCAGGCCTTCTCGCCGTCGGTCCCGACGGCCGGAGCGGGTCCCTGGTCGAGGACGTAGTACTCCCCGGAGCCGGAAAGGGGTGCAAGGACGCCGCGCAGGTGCTCGGGGTCGCGGGTGCTGCCCGCGGTGGCCCGGGGGAAGCCCAGCCCTTCGTAGCGCAGTGGCGCTCTGCCCACGGGCCGGCCCCAGCGGACCGAGCCCTCGATGTCCGCCGCCTCCTCGACGCGCAGGAGCGCGACGTCCAGCCCTTGCGGGTGGTGCCACAGCAGCTCTGCCTTGACACTGGGTGCTTCGCCGTAGCAGGGGTGTCCCACACGGACGCGGATCTCGGGCCAGGGCTCTTCGGTGGCCCAGTTCACGAGGACGTGGCGCGCGGTGAGCACGAGCCGTGGAGCGATCAGGTAGCCGGTGCCGACGCTGTAGCGCGCGCCAAGGGTGCCGCCGTGGATCAGCGCCAGCCTGCGCTCATCCACGTCAATCGTCCCAGGACCCGGATTCGTCGTCGCTGATCTGGGGGTTGGTACCTCCGGCGGCGCGGTCCCGGATCGCCAGCTTGAGCTTCAGCCGGTGGGTCCGGACGGTCGCGTGCTCGCCGCCCGCGCCGACGACGGCCACGCCGAAGGTCAGCCGGCCGTCGGCTTTGCCGCTGTCGCGCAGTTCGAGCAGGAGCTCTAGTTCCGCTTCCTCGACGGTGAAGGCGAACTGCTGGTCCTTCCCGAGGTCCTGCGCCACGTACAGCTCCTGCCGCAAGTCGTCGATGGCCTCGGCCAGACTGATCGCCAGCATCTCGTCTCCCCCGCCCCCGGGTCCCGCACCCTGTTGTCGGGCCACGTTACAGCGACCCCAGGGCACCTCCAAGCCGGATCGTGGAGAATCGGGCGGGCGGGCCGCCGTACCGGCGGGGGACCGCGGCCACCGGGGCTACGACGGTCGGAGGGAGGGGCAACTCCTGTGGAAACGCGAGACTCGACGCCTGACAAAGAGGCGGAGCCGATCGACACCCCGGACCGCGCTGGCACGCTTCAGGAAGCGCTCTGGAAGGCAGTCGACAAGCTGCGGGGCTCCGTCGACGCCGCCGACTACCGGGAGCTCGTCCTCGGGGTCTTCTTCCTGCGGTACGTCTCCGATGCATTCGACCGGCGCCGTGCGGAGCTGGCCCGCGAACTTGAGGCGGACGGGGTCTCGGAGGACCGTTTCGACGCGTTCCTGGATGACCCCGACGCGTACGCGAGCGCCCGGGTCCTGTGGGTTCCGGAGACGGCCCGCTGGACGTGGATCACCTCTCACGTCAAAAGCCGACACCTCGTCGCGGTTCTCGACGGGGCGATGGCCGCGATCATGCGGGAGCACACGTCCCTGGCGGGGGCCCTGCCTCGGAACTTCCACGACGGTGTCGACACGAAGAGCCTGGCGGGACTCGTCCAAGTGGTGGACGAGACGCGTTTCACCGAGACCCAGGGACGGCCGACGGGGGACGTACTCGCCGACGTGTACGAGTACTTTCTTGTCAGCTTCGCGCGCGCTGAGGGCCGACGCGGCGGCGAGTCCCTCACGCCGCGGTCGGTGGCCCGGCTGGCCGTGGAGCTCCTGGAGCCATACGAGGGTCGGCTGTACGACCCGGCGTGCGGCTCGGCAGGCATGCTCGTGGAGGCGGCCCGGTTCGTCGAGACCCGACGGGGAACAGCGCACCTGGATGACCTCGTGGTCTACGGCCAGGAGATCAACGAGCAGGCTTGGCGACTCGCCAGGATGAACCTCGTCGTACACGGAGTCGAGGGAGACCTGGGCGCCCGCTGGGGCGACACCCTCGCCGACGACCGGCACCCCGGCCTGGAAGCCGACTTCGTGCTGAGCGTCCCGCCCTTCAACATGTCGCACCGGGCACTCAACGAAACCGACCCGAGATGGCGATACGGCGTCCCGCCGCGTGACGGCGCCAACTACGCCTGGCTGCAACACGCCCTGGCCAAGCTGGGACCGTATGGGACTGCGAGCGTCGTCCTAGCCAACGGCTCCCTGTACGCGAAGAGCGGGTGCGGGATCCGCCGGGCGATGGTGGAGGACGACGTCGTGGCCTGTGTGGTCGCGCTTCCACCTCGCCTCTTCCATACAACCCAGATCCCGGCCTGCCTCTGGATCCTGACCAAGGACAAGGGCCCGCAGGGCACGCGGGGGTCGGTGGACCGGCGAGGCCAGATCCTGTTCGTCGACGCTCGCGAGGCGGGCACGCTCCACGGCCGGACGGAACGCGTCCTCACCGAGGCCGATCTCGCGAGGATCGCCGGGACCTACCACGCCTGGCGGGGCACACTGTCGGCAGGGGGAAAGCGGGCCGCGTACCGCGACGAGCCCGGCTTCTGTGCCTCCGTCGGCCTGGAGGCCGTACGGCACCACGGGTACGACCTGACGCCGTCGCGGTACGTGCTCCACGCCCCGGTCGGCTCCGCGACCCAGGATGACCGGCGGGGCGAGCTCCAGGCTCTAACGAGGAACCTGGACGTGCTGTTCGACTGACCGGGCGCCCGACCCGGTCCCGCGCGCTGCCGGACCACCACCGTCGTCACCCCTGTCGACCTCACCGCCACGATCCCGGTCGCGACGTTCGTCCCCGTCGCCGCCCCGGCTGCTCACCGGTTGAGGCGGATGCGCGGCTCCCAGACGAACTCGAGGTCGTCCAGCAGGGTCTCAGTGATGGTGACCATGTTCCCGGCTGTTCACTGGGGCGGCCGCGCCTGATTCGCCGCCGTGGGTGCGGGGACTATCCACGGATCGTGATGGGGTTGGCGGCCGCCGCCTCGCGCGCGCCGGGCCAGGTGTCGAGGTCGCGGGCGACGTTGACCCATTCCGTGTCGTCGGACTCCGTCAAGGGCTTGAGCCGCGTCCAGAGCTCAACATCACCGCGAAGCATCATGACCTGTGGCATGCGTTCATTGTGCGGGTGGCAGCAACATGCCACGCTCTCGTCGGCTGGTGCCGGGCCGTACAGGCTCAAGCCCATGAGCAACAGATTCCGCCTCGGCGGCGACCTGGACGTCAACCGGCTCGGATTCGGCGCCATGCGCCTGCCGTCCAAGGACGGTATGGGCGGCCCCGCCCGCGACCCCGAGGCCGGCCGTGCCGTGCTGCGGCGTGCCGTCGAACTCGGGGTCGACCACATCGACACCGCCGACTTCTACGTCAGCCACGACGGTGCGGTGCGTGCGAACAGCCTGATTCGCGAGGCGCTGTACCCCTACCCGTCCAACCTGGTCATCGCGACCAAGGTGGGCCCGATCATCCGTCCCGACGGCCTCCACCAGGGCACCCCGGCCGACATGCGCGGCCTTGTCGAAGCCAACCTCACCGGCCTGGGCGTGGACCGGCTCGATCTCGTCTATCTGCGCATCGGGGCGATGACACCCCCGCACGGCGAGTCGCTCGCCGAACGCTTCGAGGCGCTCGCCGCGCTGCGCGAGGAGGGCCTGATCCGGCACCTCGGCCTCAGCAACGTCGACACCGGCCATCTCGCGGAGGCCCGCGCCATCGCACCTGTCGCCGCCGTACAGAACCACGCCGCCCAGTCTGACGACGCGGACGTCATGGCCGCCTGCCAGGAGTCCGGCATCGCTTTCGTGCCCTTCTTCCCTGTCGGCGGCGGTCGGGAACTCGACGACGAGCGTCTCGCGAAGGTGGCGGCCCGGCACCGCGCCACCGTCCCCCAGATCGGCCTCGCCCGGCTGCTGGCCTCCTCCCCGGTGGCCCTGGCCATCCCGGGCACGGGATCCCTCCCGCACCTGGAGGACAACATGGCCGCCGCCGTGATCACCCTCACCGACGACGACCTCGCCGACCTGTCCTGACATCGCACACGAAAGAAGCCCCTGCCATGAAGCTGCTGATCCTCGGCGCGACCGGTCCCACCGGTCGTCATGTCATCGACCTGGCGGTGCGATCCGGTGACTCGGTCACGGCCTTCGTCCGCAACCAGGCGGCCCTGGGTGATCTGGCCGAGCGGGTCACGCCGGTCACCGGCGACGCCACCTCACACCGCGACCTCGCCGCCGCCGCGGCCGGGCACGACGCGCTCGTCTCCGCGCTCGCCAGGGGAAATTCGGTGCGCGCCGACGGCCTCTTCACGCGCGCCTCGGCGGCCGTGATCGGCGCAGCCGGGGAAGTGGGTGTCTCCCGCCTGGTGTGGCTGTCGTCGTTCGGTGTCGGCGACACCTTCCACTGGTCGAGCACCACACAGAAGCTGATCTACAGCACGCTGCTGCGGTCGATCTACGCCGACAAGGAGATCGCGGACGAGAGCATCCGCTCCAGCGGGCTGGACTGGACCGTGGTCTACCCCACCAGGCTGACCCACGGCCCCGCCATGGGCACCTACAGGGCGGACGGCCGGCTGCCGATGAAGGGCAACCCGACGATCAGCCGCGCGGACGTCGCCGCCTTCATGCACCAGGCAGCACACGGCAGCGAGTGGATCAACCGCGCCGCCGTGATCTCGGACTGAGTGTCCGCACTCCGAGTATGACAGTCGTTATAGACGGGTGTAGCCTCGGACTCTATAACGCCTGTCATAGGAGGATGTCGTGACGATCATTACCGTGAACGCCCCCAGGGGACGCCTCGGCCTTGAGCAGCGCCGTGAGCTGGCCGAGACGCTGACGGACGCGGTGCTGGTGCCCGAGGTGGGACAGCCTGCTCCGGCCGCCCGCGTCGGGTTCCAGGTGCACTTCGGCGAGCGCGAGCTGGACATGATGGCCATCGGCGGACGGCTGCTTTCGGACGCCGGCCAGGAACTCGACGTGATGGTGATCGACATCGCGGTCATGGACGCCGCCTGGCAGCCGGACGTACGAGGCCAGGTCATCGAGCGCGTCCTGGCCGCGCTGGCGGAGTCCTGCGGACTGGAGAAGCCGTCACCGACGTGGTGGGTCAACTTCCGCGTGATCGACGAGGGCAGCTGGGGCTCGTCCGGGGGCGTGCTGTCCGTCCTCCCGCTCCTTGAGAGCGGTGTGTTCACGGAGGAGAGGGCCAAAGCCGTCCGTGCCGCGCTGGGCACCTGAAGTCGACAGCGGCGGTTCCAGGCGTGCACGGAGCCCTGCCCCTGCCCGGTCAGCCCTTGATCGCGGCGAGGACGAGGGCCTGCAACTGCTCCGCGGTGCGGTCCAGGGGCTGAGTGCTGCGCTTGGCGCGGCACATGGCCACGGTCCCCTCGACGGCCGCGACGACGAGGGTGGCGAGCTGGGCCGCCTGCTCACGCTCGGCGCCGTGCTCGCGCAGCGAGTCGGCCAGCAGGCTCTCCCAGGCGTCGAAGACGTCGGCTGCGGCTACCAGGGCGGCCGGCGTCTCGTCCGTGGGCGGCTCCTCGATGGAGACGGCGAGAACCGGGCAGCCCGCCCGGAAGTCACTGTCGACGACGATCTTGCGCCACAGGCCGAGGAACGCCCGCAACCCGGCGACCGGCCCCGCCTCCAGCTCCTTGCGCAGACGGCGCGCGACCCACTCGCCCGTGTAGCGGACGGCCTCGGTGGCCAACTGCTGTTTGCCTTCGGGGAAGTAGTGGTACGTCGAGCCGAGCGGCGCCCTGGCGTGCTTGGCCATCTCGCGGATGCTCGTCGCGTTCAGACCGCGCCGGCTGATCATGTCGGCCGCGCCGGCCACGATCCGCTCGCGCGCCGCCGGGCTGGGCTTGGTCACGTACATGATCCCTTCTGACCCCACTGGATATAACAGCCGTCATAGTCTAGCGTGACCGACACTTATAACGACCGTCATAGACCTGTGTCGAACGACAAGAAGACGAACGAAACAAAGCGAGGTATGCCATGCCGATGATCCGGCTCACCGCCCCGGCCGCCGCCCTGACCGCACAAGGCCGCCAGAGCATCCAGCATGACCTCGCGGCGGTGCTGCTGCGCTGGGAGGGCGCACCCGACACGGCGTTCTTCCGCGCCCAGGCGTGGAGCTACCTCACCGAACTGCAGGAAGGCGCCCAGACCACCGCCGAGGACGACGCGCCGCGCTTTTTGGTGGAGGTCACCGTCCCACAAGGAGCCCTGTCCGAGCGCCGCAAGGCGGGCCTGGTCGAGGAGGCGACGAAGACCGTCCTGGCCGCAGCCGGCCTCGGCCGGGACGACGCCCCGCGGGTGTGGGTGCTTGTGCACGAGCAGCCCGACGGCACCTGGGGTGCGGGCGGCTCCGTCATCCGCTACGCCGACCTGGTGGCACTGGCGAAGGGACAGAGCACCGATGCGTGAACTGACCTACATCGCCAGGCGCACCGTCGAGTGGCGCGAGGCACCCGACCCTCGACTCCAGTCCGATGGACAGGCGATCGTCGCCCCGGTGGCCGCCACCTCCTGCGACGTCGACTCCTCCATCCTGGCCGGTCACGGCTTCATCGACCCACCGTTCGCCCTCGGCCACGAATGCGTCGCCCGGGTCGTCGAGACCGGCGACGCCGTCACCACCGTCGCAGCCGGCGACCTGGTCGTCGTCCCCTGGTCCATCAACTGCGGCACCTGCGAGCGATGCCGGGCCGGACTGACCGCGCACTGCACCGCCGTCCCCTACATGGCGATGTACGGCGCACCGATCGGCGGCACTTGGGGCGGGCTCTTCTCCGACCTGGTCCGCGTGCCCTACGCCGACGCCATGCTCGTCCCGCTACCGGCCGGCCTCGACCCGGTCGCCATGGCCTCCGCCAGCGACAACTGGTCCCTGGCCTGGCGCCTGGTCGCCCCGCACCTCAAGGCCCGCCCCGGAGCACGCGTCCTGGTCGTCGCCCGCGGCAGCATCGGCCTGTACGTGTGCGACATCGCCCGCGCCCTCGGCGCCTCCGACGTGCTCTACGTCGACCCCGACCCCGAACACCGCGCCCTGGCCCGCGCGTTCGGGGCCGCCACCGCCGAGACCCTGGATCCGATTTCCCAGGGCTACGACATCGCCGTCGAGGCCACCGGCCGCGTCGACCAGCTCGCCCTCGCCGTCAAATCCCTGGCTCCGGAGGGGATCTGCGAGTCGGCGGGCAACCATTTCCTTCCCGGTGAACTGCCCCTGCTCGACATGTACCTCACCGGCGTCACCCTGCGCATCGCCCGCGACAACGTACGCGCCCACATCCCCGACGCCCTCGAACTCGCCGCCTCCGGCAAGGTCGCCCCCGAGAAGGTCGTCTCCCACGTCATCGACTGGGAGGACCTGCCGACCGCGCTGCCGGAGAAGCACCTGAAGCCGGTCTTCGTCCGGACCGATGACTGACCCCACCCGGCCCGTACCCCACCAGCCCACCCCACCGAGAAAACCGATGCACACTTCCCTCACCGACCCGCCGCCCACTGGCACTGCCACCGACCCCACGCGAGCGACAGCCGAGGAAGAGGAACTGGAAGACCAGAAGGCGGCGATCACCCACCTCGGCCACGAACTGCGCGCCCTGGTGGAAGCCACCGTCCGCACCGCCGCCTCCCCGGACACCCTCCACCGTGTGGCGGACGGCGTCCGTGCCGTCACCAGCCAGCTGACGGGCCGACGGCGGTCGCGGGCGGAGATCCCCGAGGTGGACGAGTTCCCCACAGGGACACGTATCTACAGCCCTGTGACCGGGGCCGGGAGCCCGCTGGCCCCGCCCGTACAGGTGAAGCCCACCGCCGACGGCCTGGTGGGTCACTGCACGCTCGGCATCGCCCACGAAGGGCCGCCCGGCTACGGCCACGGCGGCATGAGCGCCATGCTCCTGGACGAACTCATGGGCCGTGTCTGCGCAGCAGCGGGAACGCCCGGCCTGACCGTCTCCCTCCAGATGCGCTACCACCGCCCGGTCCCACTGGAGACACCTCTGCGGATCCTCGCCCGCGTCACCGGCACGGACGGCCGCAAGATCTTCGTGAGCGGGTCGATCACCACCCAGACAGACCCTGACGCGAACCTCGTCACGGCCGACGGGGTCTTCATTGCTCCCGACCTCCACCGCACTCGCACCCTGTTCCCGGGGCTGCAAGCCGAACGGTAACCAGCCGGGCACACGGCGTATCCCCCGCCAAAAGTTGCCGGCGGAACGGATCCAGCACACAACCCCATTGCCTCCTGGGCCAACAGCACGCCCACCTCCGGTCCTGCCCCACCGTCGGCACCGTTACGCCCACTGCATGCCCAGCTTCCGCAGTGCGGCGCGCTGCTCCGCGGTGAGCTTGTCCCGCCTTGCGCGGGTGTTCGATACCCATACGCCCAACTTGATGACCACCGGCTCGGCCTCGCCGCCGACCGCGATCTGTTCACTGTGGCCCCTCGGCACGGGCCGGTGGGCGCCTTCCCGTTCAACCCATTGCGCGAGGGCGGCAAGTCCGAGCTGGAAGGCCTGCTGCGCCTTGCCCGGCTTCGTCGTGCGGGTGACAGACGGGGCTGGAGACGGCGGCTGGACGGGCTTCAAGCCCAGCTGGGACAGCCGTTCCTGCTGCTCGTTGGACAGCAGCTTCCAGGTGCTGGCCTCGCGTTGCCGCTCCAGCCACCGTCCGATGTCGTCGCCGTCCATGAGCACGCCGGGCTGGATGTCGGGCAGCACCCCACCCGGCTCGTCCTCGGCGAGGTCGGCGAGGTGGCGGTAGTGGCGTTGCCAGTCCAGTGGCCAGGGGCAGTTCCAGTCCGGGTCGATCGCGGCCAGCTGCTTCGCGCGCTGTGCCGCCCGCTCCGGGTCCTTGCCCAGGCCACCCTTCCGGCGCAGGTTGGCCATGTGCTGGCCAACCGGCACCATCGCCTCGCCCTCGCCCCACACCGCGTCCTGACGCGGAGCGAGGTGCCCCATGGCCCGCCGGTAGGACCGGAGCGCGGCGAGCTTGTTCTCCCATGCCTCCTCGCCCGGCTCCCACACCATCCCGGCTTCCGGCAAGTCCAGCAGGGTCTTGCGCCGCTCCTCCAGCTCTCCGGCCCGCAGCGCCTTCCTCTGCTGGTGGACCCAGCGCCCGAGTG
The DNA here is from genome assembly GCF_014205055.1 of Streptomyces luteogriseus. Classification (NCBI taxonomy): domain Bacteria; kingdom Bacillati; phylum Actinomycetota; class Actinomycetes; order Kitasatosporales; family Streptomycetaceae; genus Streptomyces; species Streptomyces luteogriseus. The sequence goes on along the minus strand of NZ_JACHMS010000001.1, from coordinate 10,192 downwards.
GGAAATCCTTCGTGACCCCTACTTCGACCTCGACGTCGTAGGGAACGGCGTAGAGGCCGGTGATCTCGTTCTCCTTCCGCCAGCGGAGCAGGGCCTGGTAGCCCTCCAGCCACACCAGCGACTCCGGCCGGTAGACCCGTGTGCGCAGGAACGCCGCGATGGTCGCCGCGTCGCGCGGGCTGGAGAAGTGCAGCAGGGCCGCTTCGGCGGCGGCCTGCGTGTCGTCCTCCTGGTCCTCGCCGTCGTCCTGGCCGCCAACCCCGACGATCTGCCCGTCCTCGTCTCGACGGACGTGGACCTTGCGCTTGCCGCTCGTGAGCGCCCTGGAGGCGAGCTGCTCGACCAGACGTTCGCCATGCGAACGCAGGCCCTGAAGGACGGCGACAAGGGGGCGGAACGAGACGCTGGCGACCATGTCCGCCGGGTCCTCGCCGGGCTCCAGGAACACCGGCACGATGATCCTGGCCACCTTCGTGGACCCGTCCTTGTTGAGCCGGAGCGCGCGGCCGATGTTCTGCACGATCTCCACCTGCGAGCCGCGGGTGTCCGCGAAGCAGACGGCCTCCACACCCCGCTCGCCGGTGATGTCGACCCCTTCCCCGAGGACGCGAACGCTGGCGAGGAAGGCGCGGTGGACTCGGCGGCCGGCCGTGTCGATGCCGTTGGCGAACTGGCGCAGGACCTCGCGCCGCTCGGCCACGAGGTGGTCGCCGCACAGCCATGCCGACCACACCCGGTCCGGGGGTACGTGGCGGCTGGCCTCGAGTTCGTAGAACTTCGCGTCGATCGAGGACTTAGGCAGCTTGTCGGCGGCGGCCAGGTCGTCGTCGGAGGCGTCGTTCATGTACAGCTCGGCTGCCGTCTCGGGCAGCTTCTCCGCTAACGCTCGGAGGGGGGTTTGTTGGTGGGTCGGGTGTTTGTTGGCCTGGGGTGTTGTGGGTTTGTTGAGAGGCGGGGTGGGTGGTTGGGGCGGGGTGGGCGGGGTGTGTGAGCTGGGCTTATGTGTTGTGTGTGTGGGGGGTGGCTCGGTTGGTTTGTAGGTAGTTCTAGCGTGTAAAGACTCGGTTGGTGTTTGTGCTGGTCAGCGCTGTTTTGCCTGGTTGGTGGGTCGGGGTTAGCGGTTGCGGGTGGGGCGGTTGTGTTGTTCGGCGAGGTGGTCGAGTTGTAGCGCGTCGAGGGTGGTTTTGGTGATGCGTTCGGTGCCGTCGCAGATGGCGGTGATGGCTGCTTGGCGGATGAGGCGGGTGAGGGATCCGATGCGGCCGGCGGTGCGCTGGTGGAGGTAGGGGGCGTGCCGGAGGAGGGTGCCGGGTTTGTGGTGGTGGAGGTCGAGGGCGTTTTCGATGTCGGTGATGACGTCGCGGAAGGGTTGGCGGGTGCCGTGGCGGGCGGGGAGGGGGCCGCAGGTGATGAGCGTGGCCCGTCCGGCGAGCTGAGCGCCGCGCGTCCCGCTGAACAGGGGGGTGTCGGTGACGTTGATGCCGGCGTAGACGAAGGTGGCGGGGAGGCGTTCGGTGAGGTCTTTGATCAGGTCGGCGGTTTGGGCGCCGGTGGTGGTGCGGGGGTTGAGGCGGTGGATTTCGTCGATGAGGACGAGTTGGACGCCCGCGGTGGTGTAGGTGTGGCTGACGGCGTCGGTGATCTGGGTCTGGGTCATGCGGGTGGTGACGGGGATGCCGAGGTAGCGGGCGAATTCGGTGATGAGGGTTTTCGCGGTGGCGCCGGGAGGGACCAGGACGTACGCCACGGGGGCCGCGGCGTGGGCTGATCCGGGCGGTGCGGGGTTTTTGCGGGTGTGGGCGAGGTGGCAGGCGCGGCCGACGTTGAGCAGGGCGGTGGTTTTCCCGGCTGCGGCGGGTCCGGTGACGATGAGGGAGGGCCGTGCGGTGGTCTGCTGGTGGCGGCCGAGGATCATCAGGGTGCGGACCTGGGTGGCGAGCTGGCTGATGGCGGGGTGCGGATGGTGACGAACGCGGAGTGGTAGGCGAGGCGTTCCTCAAGGCTGCGGGGCGGGTCGTCGGGCTGGGGCGGGGCGGGCGGGTTGGTGGTGGCGAAGCGGTGCCAGCCCCGCCAGGTGGTCAGGGGCCAGGACGGCTCGGCCGTACCCTCGCTGCCCGCGTCGGCGGGTGCGCTGCTCGGGTACTGCGCTGCGGGGTGGGGGCGGGTGTTCACCACTTGTCGGCTTCCTCGTGTGCGTCGTAGAGCCCGAATCCTTCGGCCGCGGCGGGGCGGGTGTCGTCCTCGGGGAGGTCGTCGAGGTCGTCGGTGCTGTCGTCCTCGCCGTGCTGCGCCGACTCTCCGTGCTGCGCCGGCTCGCCGGTTATGGGGCCGGTGGCGTATTGCGGGTGCCGTGCGGCGGCAATGGGCAGTGTGGTGGCGCGGGCGAGGAGGGCTTGTTCGGTGGTGGTGGCGTGGCCGCTGTGGACGCGGCGCATGAGCTGGTCGAGGGCGTCGGCGAGGCCGGCTTCATGCTGCTGGCTGTCGTCGTGGTTGTTGTGGTGGGCGTGGGTGCGGATGTGCTGCCAGGTGTGGTCGTTGAACGGCTGGTGGACGTGGTCGCGGTGGATCCAGGGGATTTCGGTGAGCTCGCCGTCGGGCAGGCGGATCCAGATCTGGCGGACGTCGTGGGGGTTGTAGTGGATTTCCCATTTCCTGCCCCGGCCGGCAACGGGGGAGGCCTGGCCGCGGTAGGGGGCGAGGAGATCGTGGTCGTAGGTGCGGTGGTGGATGGTGATGCCGGCGGGGGTGATGGCCTGCCAGCGCACGGGCAGCAGCTCGAGGTAGTCGCTGCCGGTGAGCGGGACGGGCACGTACCCGGCGACGGCGACCAGCGCGGCCCACATCTGGTTGGGGGTGAGGGCCTTTTTCGGCATCATCGGTTGGCGCAGGCCTTCGTGGGGCCGGTGGTGGTAGTGCACCAGCCATTCGTCGAGCAGGTCCTGGAGCTGGGGGACGCTGTAGCAGGTGTCTTTCTCGGTGTCGGGGCCGCGGCGGGTGACGTCGGATCCGGTGTAGCCGGGCAGGTGCTGGCAGAACAGGGCGTTGATGGTGCCGAACGTCCGCTCGACGATGCCTTTGGCGGTGGGAGCGCGCGGCGGGGCGGGCTGGACGCTGATGCCGAGGTGTTCGCAGGCGGCGGTGAACGCGGCGGAGACGAAAACTTCGCCGCGGTCGACGACGATCGTCTCGGGCAGGACGAAGGGCCGGGCCGCCGCGGCGGCCAGTCGCGCATCCAGCGCGGCCAGCCGCTGGTGGGGGAGTGCGGGGGCGTGGTCCATGCGCAGGATGTCCGGCCAAGTGGGGCGGGCGGGGTGCGGGACGGCCATCTCCGCCAGCAGCAGGGCGGCGTCCACGGCCTTGGTCGCACTCGGGCACAGCACGGCGGCGAGGATGGCACGGGTGGCGACGTCGACGGCAATGGTCAGTTCGGGCCGGGCCAGATGCCCGTCGTCGAAGAGGGCCAGGACGTCCAGGCGGGTGGTGTCGACCTGGACCTGCTCGCCGGGCCGCAGTGCCGTAGCCGGGGTGAACGCCCGCCCGTCGACGCTCGCCGGTACGTGCCGGACGGGTCCGGAGGGCAGTTCGCCGGGCCGGGCGAGATTGGTGACGAGCCGGTACAGCTTGGCCTGGGACGGCGCGGGCACCGTGCCGGGGCCGTGCCGGTCCTCGAGGATCTGGTTGATCAGCGGGAACAGGCCGTTGATGGTGCCCTTGGAGCGGCCGCGGCGGCGGCGCAGCGCTTCGCGGACGGCGGCGACGACCCGCTCGTCGGCCCGGCCGGTGGGGCTGGAGGCGCGGGTGGTGCGGTGGTCGAGCAGCCCCCACAGGCCTTGCTTGCGGTAGGCGAGCCGCATGCGCTGCACCGTGGTGCGCGAGACCCGGCCGAATCCGAGCGCGGTCAGCTCCTGGGCCTTGGCCTGCTCCCGTTCGGCCAGCGTGTACCGCTCGGGGTCGTACTGCTCGCGCACTGCTCCTTCGCTGCCGGGCCCGCCAGGCAGGCCGCATTCGACTTTCCTGACGTGTCGTTGCCAGGCCAGCGCCTTCTCACGCGCCGCGGCAGGGGGCGGTCTCGAACAGCCCCCACTGCGGTGCCGCCTGAGGCGCATCGGCCCCGACGACGGTGAAGCCGGGGTCGGCGAACAGGTGCCCGGCGAGCACGGCCTGGCCGCCGCCGTCCGGGCCGACGAGGTGGATGTCCTGTCCCGACAGGGCGACCACTTGCCACTTCGTGCCACGGAAGCGGATGTGAGCACCGACCTTCACGGCCGGCCGGGCATGGCGCCGCGCGCTCACCCGGCATCTCCGGTCTGGGGGCCGCTCCAGTCCCGCGGGCCGACGGGGACGCGTTCGTGCAGCGGCGTGTCCAGGCCGGCCGTCAGCTGTCCGTGCCACAGGGCGTGAAAGACGGCGGGCAGGACCTTGATGGGGTCGCCGGCCGCGCTGGCGCCTTCGATCAGCGGCCGCGGCCGCGTGAACGCCTCCAAGACAGCGGGCATCAGGCCGGGCTGGCCGGCGTTGCGGGGATGGCGGTAGCCGGCCAGCCATTTCAGGTTGGCGGCCAGTACGTCGTCGAGCGGTGTCAGGCGCCGGTAGCTCCAGCCGATGTGCGCGCACGCTTCCGCGACGGCCTTGGCGGCGCCCCGGGCGCGTTCGCCGTCGGCGCCCGCGTGGCTGGGACAGTCGGCGAGCAGCGCGGTGCCGTCGGTACGACGGGCGAAGAGCTGCGGCACCCAGGAGCGCACCTGCCCGCGGGGATTACGCCACAGCAGCCGCACCGGCCGCCCCGCCAGGCCGGTCACGTCCGGGTCGCGGTCCAGGACCATCAGCTGGGCGCGCATCGCGTTGGACCCGGCGGCTACGTGCCGCCCGGTGGTCGCCGACCACCAAAGTCCCGGCCCCCAGCGGCGTCCCGGGACCACCGGGAACGCCGATACCGGCGGCAGTTCCTCGAACGCCACGGTCATGGCGGCATCCGCCCACCGCTGCTGGACCGCCTGCCCCACTGGGTCAAGGAACACCGCCTCGAACCCGCTGCCCTGGTCCACGTCTGCCCGCCCTGCCCGGCTCCGGGGCCGGGCCGCTCCTGTGCTGGTCACCCGCGCCAGCCAAGCCGCTCCCGCCGGCACAGGCTCCCGTTTTCAGTATTTCTGCCACGAACGAGTGCCGTATCAGCTAACAGCCGACCTGCCCGTCGACGCATCGCTCTCAGCCGCCGGTCTCCTGCCTGCCCGCCGTCAGCATCTGCCTGAGCACCTCAACGGGCACGTCAACCCACCGGGCCACCTCCTCAAGCGGCACCCCGCCGTTCACCGCCGCCAGGGCGGTCCGTTTCCAGGCGTTCTCGATCAGGCCGGCACTGTGACCGAGCCCGCGCAGCAGCCGCCGGGCGACCTCGGCGGTCGGACCGGTCTGTACCCCGCGCAGCTGCAGCAGCTGCTCCTCGGCGCTGTCGATAGCGCTGGTGATCAGCCTGCGCTGCTCGGCGGGCACCGCAGCCCGCCACATCGTCCCCGAACCGGGCGCCTTCTTCTCCTTGCCCAGCACCCGCAGCTGCCCGGCCATGGTCGCGCTCTGGTGTTCCTGCCGCAGCCACCACGGGTCGTTGTCGTACCCGGGCGGCCCGCCGGCGCCGCGGCGAAGGCGGATCACGCTGCCCATCCACGCGATGAGCGGCCCGCCGTGGTCCGTCGCGGCCAGCGGCCCCAGCCACCCCCGCCCCAGCCGCTCACCGAGCCTGCGGCAGAACATCCCCTCGGCGGGCAGCGCCCGCGGCCGCCCGGCACCGCTGTCAGCCCACACCAGCTCGGCCATGGCCGGGTCCAGCAAAGCGTCGGCCACCGCCACCACCTCCGGGAAGACGACCGCGTCCCGCCCCACGATCCGCCACCGCTCCAGAGCACCGCCTGCATCCCCGCCCGCGACCTGGTGCAGGCGCCGCGGCCAGATCGTCTCCCGCTCCCACTGCAGGGCCTGCTCCCACCACCGGGCCACCACCGCCTGCGCCAGCGAGAACACCCGCTCCGACTCCGCACCGGCCCGCACCGCCCGCCGCGCCACACCGGCCCACCGCCGCTGCGCCGCCACAACCTCCGGCAGACCACGCAGATCGAGGTGCTCAAGAGGCTGGTTGGCGTCCGCGTCCAGCTGCCACCGCCCATGCCGAACACACGCCCGCTCCCACCGCGGCGCGTACCGCACCGCCCGCAGAGCCGTCCCCGTACGCCGGGCCGTACACAGCCGGCAGCCAAACGCCACCGGCCCGGCCACCGCGCCACCGATCCGCCACAGCCCCACCGGATCGCCATCCTCGGCGCGCAGCTTGGTGTCCCCTTCTTCCCAGGACGGCAACGCCCGTGCCAGCACGTCTTCCTCGACGCCGCATATGCCTGCCAGGAGCTGGCGTCCGGCTGCGTTCAGCAGCACCTCGGCGTCGGCCCGTGCGCCTCCGCCCTCGTGCCCAGGCGGGTAGTTGCGCCACTTCCAGCATGCCCGCAGCACCTTCGCTTCCATCCCGTAGCGGCTCGCGATGCGGCAGATCAGCGACGAGGTCGTCTCTCCCCCGTAGGGGAGCGGGCCGCAGTAGGCGGCGGGAGTGAGGGGTCACTCCACCACGGTCTCGTGTTCGCCGTCTCGGCGGGCGCTTTCGCACGGAGCTGTCTCTGCTAGTCCCCCCATCGGCTGCGGCGCACGGACCCCGCCGCGCGAGGACGGGGGGCGCAGGGCAGGACTCCAGCATCGGCGTCTACCTCAAACGCACTTCGTACGCGATGGGTACGTGCTTCGCACGCCAAACGTACGGTATCTGTACGGTCATGGGCTAGGGTGTTGCTCGGAGGTGTTCCATGTCCGAGTTGTTCGACGCGGTCGATGCGCTGGTTGCGTCCCGGTCTGTGCTGCCGCCGCCGGCGGAACGTAAGCGGCTGCGCCAGGCACACGGTCTGACGCTGGACGAAGTGGCCTCAGCCCTGGACGTTCGACGGGCAACCGTCAGTGGCTGGGAGGCCGGTAAGACCGAGCCCCGCCCGCCGGAACGCGAGGCGTACGCGCGACTGCTCGGCAAGCTCGCGGAGCTCTACCCCGCTGACCCCAACCCTGCGGCGCCCGCGAAGGACACGGCCGTTCCCGAGACGTTTGTGAGCGCGCCCGCCCCGGCTCCGCAGGCGCAGCCTGTGCCCACAGACGCGGCGCCCGAGGCTGCGGCCATGACGACCGGGCAGACGACCCGGACCCGCTCCGCCGACAACGCCGTGCCTCCGGCTGCGACATCGCGTCCGGCGCGCACCACCAGGACGACGTCGTCCGCGTCGCGACGCCCGGCCGCGAGGAAGGCGGCCCCGGCCGCGACCCCGGCGAGAGAGAGCGACTCGCGGTTTGAGAACGGGCCGCTGGCGGTCGTCGACGTCGACGCCGACGGCCAGGCATACGCGTACTGCGTCGGCGGCCTGGTCTTGGACGTGCCCGCCAAGGGCATCCCCTCCCTGGTGGAGTGGACGCTCAAGGAAGCCAGGCTCGGGGCGCCGAAGTTGTCCGGGCCGGGCAAGGACGCCGACCCGCTGCTCGTGCTCACCGAGGCCGCCCTCGAGCGCTACGGCCTCCCCGTCGCCCTCACCGAAGAGGAGCGGCATGCCGGGCGGATTCCCGAGGCCCACAAGGTCATCAAGCAACTGACCCGCGCCGACTGGAGGCTCACGAAGCGCGGGTTCGGGCCGTGGGCGAGGATCTACCGCCCGGCCCACGGTTCGGAGCGGGCCTGTGTGCAGTTGTGCATCCCGTCGTGGAACGCGCTGGACACCCGGCACTGGGGCCACGCCGCACAGCTCCCGCCAGCCGAACTCGCCCGCGTCCTGGGCATGTACGCATCGAGGGTGATGACGCCGCGCGGCTCAACGGCCGTGACCGGCCTGGAGCTGATGACGGCGCTGCACCCGCCGACCCGCGCCTCCGAGCCCGACGCGACGGGTAAGCGGCACTCCGAGCACAACCCCGGCTCGCTGGGCAAGGACCCGGTGGACTGCGCGCCGTGCGAGGCCCCCGACGGGCACCCGCTGCTCAAAGATCTGCCGCGGTTCCACGTGCGGGGACCTGCGGAGAAGCTGTTCGAGGAGGCGTACGACTGGGCGCGGCCGATGACGGATGCTGAGTGCACCCTCCTGCACCTGGTCGGCATCGACGTGAACGTGGCCTTCGCGGCGGGCGCCAACGGCCTGATCGTCGGCCTCGGTGCGCCGACGCACGTCAAGGCGCCGGTGTTCGACCCGAAGCTGCCCGGCTCGTGGCTGGTCGACCTGTCCCACGTCGACCTGTCCCGGGTGAAGGTCGGCAAGGACAAATGGGCGGACCTGGACGCCAGTCTGCTACCCAGCCCGTTCACGCCGAAGGGCGAGCGACCCGAGGGCCCGGCCTGGTACGCCACGCCCACCGTCGCGTACGCGGTGGAGCTCGGCTACGAGGTGCGCCCGATCGAGGCGTACGTCCGGTACGACAACGGCCGCTACCTGGACGGCTGGTACAACCGGCTGCGCGACGCCTATCTCGCCACGATGGCCGACCTCGGTGTGCACGCCGACATGGAGCCGGCCGACTTCCTGGCGGCGATGGACGGCTACAAGGAGCGTGCCCCGGAGCTGGCGATCGTCGTCTCGGCGGTCAAGGCGACGGTGAAGGGCGGCCTGGGCAAGCTGCGCGAGCGCCCGCGCGGTGAGGGCTGGAAGCCCGGGCAGCCGTGGCGGGCGCTGTCCCGTCCGACATGGCGGCCGGACATCCGCGCGGCGGTCATCTCCCGCACCCGGATCAACCTGCACCGCAAGATCGTCAAGCACGCGGCGTCCACCGGGCAGTACCCGGTCGCGATCCTGTCCGACTGCGTCGTCTACGCGGCCAACGGGCCGTCGCCGCTGGACTTCCTGCCCTACCGGGAGGGCAAGCCGCTGCCAGGCGGGTTCAAGCTCGGCATCAACCCGGGCTGGTCAAGTGGGAGGGCACTCAGAGCGTCCTGTGGGGCGAGGAGGTCCGCGAGCGGTTCAACGCCCCCGAACTCAACCTCGCCCGGTACATCAAGGACGGCACCGTCACCGACGTCGACAACGGAGAATAGGAGAGGGCGACGATGAGCCTGTTCGGACGGCCTGGAAGCCGCGGTGCACAAGGCGTTCACCCGCCCAGCGCCCAAGAGCGCACCCGCGCAGATGCGGTACCTGGTCAAGCAGCTCAAGAGCACCAAGCGGTCGCCCAGATGCTGCGCATCTCCCAGCGCACCGTCGAGCGGTACGTGAAGGACCAGATCAAAAAGCCTCGCCCCGACCTCGCCGCCCGCCTGGAGCGCGAGGTGAAGGCCCGCTGGCAGCCGCAAATCCGCGCCAAGGCCAAGCAGCGGGCGGCGACGACCGGCGGCATCGTCATCGACACCCGCGCCCGCCTCGGCTACACCGCGCCCATCGGCTCGACGGACCAGGACCGCCTCCGGCATCTGACCGTGGCGCTGCCGCCGCAGTACGCCGCCCGCCTCTTCGACGCCCAGGAAGCCGGCGCCAGCGACCAGCAGCTTCAGCAGATCGCCGCCGAAGCGCTCAAGGAGGTGTACTTCCAGGACAACGGCCGCCGCGCCGGACAGCTGGAGGAGGTCCGGTTCACCGACATCGAGCACCTCGAGTTCGACCTGTAGATCTCGCATCACCGCCCTCGAAGACGACCTGACCGCCGCCCGCACCATCCTCCGCAGGATGATCCGTGCCGAAAAACTTTCGGTGAGCGAACATGGCATCGCCAGCAAAGGGACAGAATCATGTCCAGCGCATGCCGATGGCGGACAGCTGTTCGATCCGGTCCGGCGACAGCGTCGCGGCTCTGGATCTCTGATTCCCGACCCATGCGCCGAGTCGGAGCTGGCGCTGCTCCTGGTCCTCGTCGTTGCCGTTGTTCCTGTCGCCGTGGGATGACGATCTGTTCGATGTGTTTGCGGGGGTACGCGCAGGTGCCCTTCGCGTTCGTAGTACTGCTTGGCGGCGGCGTAGTTGAGGGCCCACTTGTCGGCCTGCGAGGTGCGCGACTTCGGCTTCTCGTCGTCAGGGGCGGCCTCGATGCCGAGGATGTGCTCGCACATCCACTGCTGCACGGTGGTGAGCTTGTCCCAGCCGAGCCGGACCCCCCGCACCCACCGTCCGAGGTCTTCGCCCTGGTGCACGACGGTGCCCGG